>CANMBD010000001.1 GCA_947495985.1 uncultured Sphingomonadaceae bacterium | reverse complement strand
GAATTGTCGGAGGATCGCCATTGGTTGTTGACGGCAATATTGAAGAGATAGCCGCGAAAATTCTAGCAGGATAAAGAACTCTTTGTGCTATGTTAGTGAGTGAAGATGGCTAGCTTTGTTTTTCAACGAAATTCAGCATTGCGTCTCATCCATTGGCAGGTGAGCTGCGGGAATGGTCGTATTGGGTTTGCGAAATTCGCGGTTTGATCTGTTTCGTGATTTGGCCATGGCTTTTTGTCCTTTCTCGGCAAGAATATATCTTCATTCGTTCAAGCGGCAATGACCTCCGGTACACGGGAATGAGAAACCGGGTTTGGCACATGGACCGTTGGCCGATATAAGTTCGCTGCTTGCGACTTAAGATGCCCTTCGAGCAGCGTCAGGATCTCGGTATCATCTTCAGCATCAAATTTGCGTCCAAAAAGATCGGTGCTGCGTTGCAGATCGCCGAAATCCTTCACCCCATAGTTGCGCGGACGCAGCTTGATATCGCCATCAGGTACCCAATCGATCATCCGCAGATCATCGTTCATTACCATGCCTTGATCGCCGCTATTCATAATCACGGTTTGGAAAAAGGCCTCATCGGCGATGAAACTGTTGCGATAAAAGTCTTTGAAGCGCTCGGCCTTCGGGTCATGACAGACAAATTCGCAGAAACTGCGGGTTACCGCCTTCCACTGGGTGCCGATAAAGGGCGTAGCGTCGGCCAGATAAGGACGCGCCACACCTGTTTCGCTTATCCTTCCGTCTGCCTCGACGAAAAGATGGCTGATCCGGTTCAGGGTTTCCGGTCGCGTCTTTCGCTGATCCAGAGCGCGAATGAATTGCTTGCCGGGGTTTGCGGAAAGGAACTGCCGGATATATTCTTGGCTCTTAAGCGGGAAGTCCTGACCGGACAGGTTGATATAATGGGTCCATTGGTCGCCCATTGCGAGAAGGCGGGACATGCCGCGCAGCTCCGCATCAACAAGGCTGTAGCCGCCCCAGAGCGCGTCCTTTGGCACAAGGATCTCAGCATTTTGATAGGGGGCGAGAAAGTCAGAAAGCTCCTCTGCCAGTTCGGTGCCAGAGCTCTTGTCGACGTGAACTATATAGACATTGCCCGGCACATAGATTGCCTTGAAAAGGCGTTTGAATTGCGCGGGGTAACGATGCACGAGTAGGAAATAGGCGATCATATTGCTGCCCTTTCAGGATCGCGCATACCGGGCTGTCAGACTCCGGGCACGGCGATTACTTCTCCTGTCTCAGGAAAGCCAATCAAATGAAATTTTGATCGTGAAGAGACAATGCCGGACAGAATTTCGCTCAATGGAGCTCAACGGCGTATAAGCAATATGGGCATGGCAACCTGCTATTACAACGAGCCACTGATCTGCTGAGTTATTCTACAACGTTGAACTCTTCAATAATGCGAATATCTTCATTCATCTCGTATGAACATATGGCCGCTTCGGTGGCCTGAATCGGGTTGGACCTACGACGGCAATCTGGGTCACAAGCGGAATGGCAACATTCGGCGTTGCTCGATCTAACAGCAGACTTGCCGCAACCGGACCATTTGTTGCCGTCAATCAAAGCCGAACATAGTGTCCGCTTTCGGGATAAAGCGGACATAAGGACCATTGCCGGAAGTTGAGGTCGTGATTGCGGCACGGATTGGCTCGTTACGAACAATCCGCCACAACCAGACGATAGCCGATATCCAGGTATTCTTCCTGCAACAAATGACCATATTTTGCTTCCCAGACGCCGGAGGCCAGATCATCCTCCAGCCGTCTCATGGGCTCCGTCACGTCATCCAGTTTCGCGAAGGTCGATATGGCGGACCGGACCGCGTTATCGAGATAGGCCTGCGGTCGCCGCCAATAGGCGCCCAGAAAACCGTCCGAGCAGTCGTGGGGGATCGCGACAGTCTCGACCGTCATCTCGCCCAGAATCTTTTCAAAGGCGCCAAGCTTCGGCATGATCGGCTGGTCGAGAGCAATGATCTCCGGTATATAGTCCGCGAGCCAGAAATAGTCGGATTCCGGATCAAAGGTCAGTATCACCACCCGGTCCGTGGCAACGCGGCGTATCTCGCGCAATCCGGCGTCAAAATCCGTCCAGTGGTGCACCGTCAGGACAGCCATTGCTGCGTCAAACTGCCGATCCGCAAAAGGGAGATCTTCGGCAACGCCTTGATAGGCCTTTGCTGCTTCCGGTGGGCGTTGACGGATCATTTCGGCGGAAGGCTCCAGCGCCGTGACGACCCGGTCGGTTGGTTCATAAGACCCGGTTCCGGCCCCGACATTCAAAACCGATTGCGCTTTGCCCAGCGCATCATGGATGGTCCGGGCAATCCGGGGGTCTGGCTGACGGCGCTGCGCATAGCCTTTACCGATTTGATCATAGAGTGGTGTCATTTGAGCAGTTTAGGCAGGGTTTTGATATAAAGCGAACATACTAGCCCTGAAATTCTCGTTTATGCTGTTTGCCCTTGTCGCAAATTGTGTCCCAAGCGGCTTTTGAATCTACCCATATATGATGAGAAACTTCCAGGTTTTTTGCATCTTCTGACAGCAGCCCGACCGGAATAAACATATTCATGTCGTCATTATTTCCTGGCAATGCTGACCCGCAAATTTGACAAAACCAGCTCTGCCAATCGGCATCCGGTTTGTCCCAACTTGCCACCTTTTCCTGTCCGGAAGACCATTTGAACCGGTCTTTCGGGACAACGGAAACCGCAACACCATTATTTCCCGACCATCGGCGGCAAATTGAACAGTGGCAGACATAAATGTCTTTGAGGTCCATCGCGATTTCGAAAGATACCGCACCGCAATTGCAATGTCCTTTCAACATGGCTGACACTCTCCTTCGACGAACGGTATATTATCTATACATATGCAGCTCAAACAGGACGTACACAAATGCTATTGTTTTTCTACAAATGCTATTGTTTTTCCACAGCGCGATCTGGCGGTATTTCGTACAGTGTTTCCAAATTACGATTTTGAACAAATCGTGCCGGAGAGTCGATTTCGTACAATGCAGATGATGTAAGTTGCGCTAAAGACGTTCGTGGAACGGCAAATGCGACCCACTGTTCCAACGCCCCGCTCGGCTCCTCAAGTCGGCGGGGCTTTTCTTTTTGTGCGCTTTGATCCCGTCGCCCAAAGGGCAATCATCACCGGTAAGAGCGTTTTTTCTCGCCGCGCAAAATGATTTTTCCGAAAACCCAGCCGCCAAATGCGCCTGCAACAACTTGCGAGATGAAACCGAGGGTCGACCGCGCGCCGCTAATGGGAACAGTCTGAAACGTGATATACATAAGCCCGAGCGCCGTACCTATCGCTGCGGCTCCTGCTATCGGATAGGCGACGTTTGACAGTTTCGGCAAAAAGCGTTTCAAAACTGCGGCGATAAGGAAGGCGATCAGAAAAGCGGCGAGAATGATCACCAGATATGGCCCCATATTTGAGATATCAAACATCGTCATGTTGAAACGGTCGCCAAAGCTGATCGGGACACCATGGGCATTCATGACAAACTGCGAATTCAGGATGGATGCCAGCAGATAGGCCGCGATGCTGCCGCCAAGCAGTCCGAGCAGAAATCTGATTGTTGTCGCCATGAATAGCTCCTCCCGTTGCGCATGAAGTCTAGCCGCTTTTATGACCCGATCAAGTCCAATGAAGACAGTGGACAAAAGCGATATGATATTTGATAGATTGTCATCAACTCTTGGGGGACTTCTCTATGCGCAATTGTCTTTACCTTGTGGCCATGGGTCTGGCAGTCGCTTCATGTTCCAATCAGGGGGCGTCGACATCGGGTGAGAAAACCAGCCAGCTTGCAGGGCGGGTAGATACCGCGCCGGTTAATTACCAGTTTGAAACCGTTGCCGATGGTCTGGATCATCCCTGGTCGCTGGCATTCCTGCCGGACGGTGACATGCTGGTGACCCAGCGGACCGGAAAGCTTCTGCATATCGGGAAAGACGGAAAGCAACAGACAGTCTACGACTTCAATCTTGGCGACAAATTCCCCAAGGTTCATTTCGGCGATGGCATGCAGGCTGGTCTGTTTGACGTTGTTCTGCATCCGCAATTTGAAACCAACCGGTTTGTCTATATTTCCTATGCGGCAAAACAGGGTGATGATGAAAACACACTGCTATTGATGCGGTTTGAACTGGCAGATGACGGTGCTGTGCCAAGGCTTGCCAACGGCAAACAGCTGTTCGCCGCCGCGCCTGCCCGGATACAGGGCAATCATTATGGTGCTCGCATCGCTTTTCAACCGGATGGCACGTTGTTGATGCCGGTCGGGGACGCATTTCATTTCCGCGAAGAGGCGCAAAATCTGGATAATCATTTCGGCAAAATTGTTCGCCTCAATGACGATGGGTCGGTGCCGGAAGATAACCCCTTTGTCGGCAAGCCGGGCGCAAGGGCTGAAATATGGTCCTATGGTCACCGCAATCCGCAAGGCATCATTGTCGATGCAGATGGCCGTGTCCTGGAGAATGAGCATGGCCCTGCTGGCGGCGACGAGATTAACGAGATCAAACGCGGCGCCAATTATGGCTGGCCCACGGTCACCTATGCGCTTGACTATTCCGGCGGGCGGGTATCGCCATTTGAAGCGCTGGAAGGGACAGAGCAGCCGCTGGTGCATTTCACGCCCTCCATCGCGCCTTCCGGTTTTGCGCAATATTCAGGCGAGGCTTTTCCCGATTGGCAGGGCGACCTGTTCCTGTCGGCATTGGCGCTCAAACATGTTCGCCATGTCGAGATGAACGCAGATGGATCGCTCGGGCAGCAGCAGGAGCTGTTCGGCGAGCTAAATGCGC
The DNA here is from genome assembly GCA_947495985.1 of uncultured Sphingomonadaceae bacterium. Lineage (GTDB taxonomy): Bacteria > Pseudomonadota > Alphaproteobacteria > Sphingomonadales > Sphingomonadaceae > Parasphingorhabdus. Next base: position 1,762,091 of record CANMBD010000001.1, on the reverse strand, counting down.
GCTTCCGCGATGTCCGCACCGGGCCGGATGGCTATCTTTATTTGCTCACCGAAGATCAAAGCGGGCCCAACAGCAAAATTTTGCGGGTTTTGCCGAAGTAGATCGCGATTGCCGGTTTTGCTGGAACGGCCAGCTTCGGATGTAGAGCCGGGCTTCATGCTTTGCGGGCAACCCTGTCAATCAGTGGCATGATCCAGAACACCATGATCGGCACCATCAGGACACTCATGACCAGCGTCCGTAACGGAATTTCCATGTCGCTCAATATCGGTTCGAGGATCAACGCAATTACGGTCAGCACCGGATAAACGCCAATCCATGTCTGAATGGCAAGGCGGGTCTTGCCGCCTTGCCTTAAGGTATTGCCAGAGATGCCCGTCCGGATTTTCATATCAGGTCCAGGGCGCTAATATTTTCATTCAAGTGATCAACCGACGTTGTTCCTGGAATGACAATGATATTGGGCGAGCGTTTCAGCAGCCAGGCCAATGCCTCGCGCGGCTCCAGCTTCGCGCCCTGTTTCATGGGATTGGCGCCCAGCGGTCCATAGGGAATGAAAGCAATGCCCTTGTCTGCCGTATAGTCGACCAGATCATCCTGCCCGGTCTCCGCCATATTGAACCGGTTCTGGACACTGGCGATAGGGGCGACGGCCAGGGCACGGTCCAGCTCTTCGCGACTGACATTGGAAAGGCCGATATGCTTGATGCGGCCGTCTGATTTCGCTTCGGCCAAAGCGGCGACTGACTGTTCAACCGGTATATCGGGATCAATGCGGTGCAGCTGGAACAAATCAATCTGGTCCCTGCGCAAATTGACCAGCGCCTCATCAATTTCCCGCAGCAATGTGTCACGCGATCCGTCGACCGTGATTCTGTTTGCAGCAGGTTTGTCGACACCACCCTTGGTGGCGATAAAGGCATTGCTGCCTTCCAGTGCTTCACCGATGATCTGGTCCGCCGTCAACGGTCCGTAGGAACGCGCACTGTCGAAGAAATTCACACCCGAATTGAGAGCGTGACGTAGCAAGGCTTTGCCCGCCTCCCAATCCGCATAAGGACCGAAATTGCTTGGCTGACCGGTCAGGCGCATGGCGCCATAACCGAGTCGGTTGACTGTGGACTGGCCTTCAAGTTCAAAACTGAGTGAAGTGGAATTTGTCATCATTATCTCTTGTCTGTCAAATGGCCGTTAGCGGCCGATAGGGGAGTAATGGCGGATGGCCAGCTTATGTGGTAGACAGAGAATATGCCTAGCTGTTATACATAATACGTATGAGCAAAAGCTTGGATCGCTTGACATTGCTGGAGACATTTATCCGCATCGCCGAACGCGGTTCGATCAGTGCAGCTGCGAGAGATCTCGGTCTTTCCCAAGCATCGGCAAGCCGGCAGCTCGCGGCTCTCGAGGACCGTCTCGGTATAGAGCTGATTATCAGAACAACTCATAGTCTGGCGTTGACATCCGCGGGGAAAATATGCCTTGAAAAAGCGAGAGAACAGCTCGCGAGCTGGTCGTTGCTTGTCGAGACATTTGCGGATGAAGCCCACGTGATGCGGGGTCCTATCCGTGTAGTGGCGCCGGTCGCGCTGGGGCAAAAGCTATTGGCCGATACGGCGGCTTCGTTTCAGGCCCGCTTTCCAGATGTTCATATTGACTGGATATTGGAAGATGAAAATATCAAATTTTCCGAACTGGGGTGTGACCTGTGGATCAAGGTCGGGCCGGTGCCTGATGACACGCTCATCGTGAAGCCGGTTAAATCGGTAAAACGGATCATTGTCGCTTCGCAGCGGCTTCTGGCGAATGGAGCGCCGCATTCGCCCGAAACGTTGGCTCGATTGCCCTTTGCGGCCTTGTCACCATTTGAAGGCGGTCATATCCCGCTGACCGGACGGGCAGGTGCAAAAAAGGCGCTGAAGCCCTCAGTTGCATTTACGACAAACAATATATTCGCCATTCGTCGATCCATCCTGTCCGGCCAGACCGCAGCGGTTATGCCGGAATGGCTGGTTCGTGACGATTTGGTGTCGGGTGCCCTTGTCAACGCCCTTCCGGATTGGCGAGCGCCGGAGCTGGAAATCAACATCGCCTACGCACCGGCCAATCGGCAAACAGCTAGGCTGAAACGGTTTGTAGAAGAAATAACCTGGTCGCTTGAAGCATTAATCTAGTGCCCGCTTCCGATATATAGCAACCAAAACGGGCTTCCGATCCAAGTCATACCTTTGGCCAATAGCTTATTGCGCTCATGTCGTGCAAAATGAGGTGAGGAGGATCCCGTGGAAGTTGACGAAGTTGTTCTATTTCTCGGCCGGCATGCACCGTTTGATGCGCTTTCGGCGGATGTTATCAGCGCACTCGCGCGGAGGGTCGAGGTCCGCTATTTCCCGCGAGAGGCAATGATTATTGATGCGGACAAGGAAAATCACGCGCTCGGCATCGTCCGGTCAGGGGCAGTGGAATTGCGGCTGGGCGGGACGGAACTGAATCATCGGCTGGGGGAGGGTGGCGTCTTCGGTTATCCCTCTCTGCTCCATCACGAACGCACGCGCAATCAGGTCATCGCTCATGAAGACAGTCTGATTTACCAGCTGCCCAAAACGGACTTTCTGAAATTACTTGATGACCATGAAGCGCTTAGTGGGTTTTTCGCCAAGGACGAGGCCGAACGGTTGCGTCTGGCGGTTGAAGGTTTGCGGCAATCTGGGCAAAGCCATGGTGAAGCGGCCATGATCGCGGTAAAGCTCGGCAGCCTTATGCGCCGGAACGAGGTGGTTACAGCCAGTCCGGGTGACAGCATCCGCGAAGCTGCCAAGCTGATGACCCGTGCCGATGTTTCCACTTTGCCGCTGACGGATCAGGGCCGGCTGTTGGGGATCATCACTGACAAGGATTTGCGCCGCCGCGTGCTGGGACAGGATGTACCGCTTGATGAACCGGTGTCCCGCGTGATGACGCAGGACCCGATCACGATGTCGCTTGAAGACGATCTGCTGTCCGCCATGCTGATCATGTCGCAGCACAATATCCATCATCTGCCGATCGTAAACGACACCGATGAAATTGTCGGCGTGATCAGCTCCAGCGATCTGCTCAACCGGTTTGGTATGAATGCCCTGCAAGTAGTCGCTGAGATTGAGGCTGCCGGTGATGCCGCTGCGGTTGCAAGCGCGGCCCGGCGCGTGGATGCGGTATTGGCGCATCTGATTGAGTCCGGGGTCGATGCCGATCATGTCGCAAGGTTCGTCTCGAATATCGGCGAGGCAACCCATCGCCAGTTGCTGAAACTGGGGGAGCAGCAGTTAGGGCCGCCGCCGGTTCCCTATGCGCTGGTTGTATTTGGCTCGCTTGCTAGACAGGAGCAGGCTGGCGGATCGGATCAGGACAACGGTTTCATTCTGGATGATGGTTATGATGAACAGGCGCATGGCGCTTATTTTGAGAGGCTCGCGACCTTCCTGTGTGATGGGCTGAACAGCGCCGGCTATATCTATTGCCCGGGCAATATCATGGCGACCAATGACAAATGGCGGCAGCCGCTTGCGGTGTGGAAAGAGCGTTACCGTGACTGGATTGACAGGCCGGATCCGGAAAACGTCCTCAACACCACCATCTTCTTCGACATGAGATGCGTGGCGGGCAAGGAGGAGCTGGTTGACAGTTTGCGTGAACAGATTTTTGCCTGGAGCAGCGCCAACAGGATTTTCCTGTCTTTCATTGCAAGGGCGGCAGCCCATACCAAGGTTCCACTTGGTTTTTTCCGCAATTTCCTGCTGCAACATGACGAGAAAGAGGGCGATGTGCTCGACCTGAAACATCAGGCTATTGCGCCGGTGGTCGACATTGCCCGGGTCTATGCGCTGGCACTGGGACTGAGTGAAGTGAACAGCGAAGAACGCTTGAAGAAAGCAGCCGAACTTGACGAACTGAGCGAAGAAGCGGTTTCGGATATTGTCGACTCTTTCGAGTTTATCCGCAGTGTCCGGTTTCGCCATCAATCGGAGCAGATCAGACAAGGCACAGCGCCAACCAACAATCTCTCCCCCGCGCTGTTATCCCGGTTTGAACGAGAGCATCTAAAGGACGCGTTTCGCGTGATCCGCGACCATATGGATATTGTCAGCCGCAAATATGCTGGCAACATTCAGTGAAACTCGGCTGGCAAAACTGGTTTCAGGAGAAGCGCTTTGCCGCGCAATGGGAGCGTGCGAAGGAGGCAGCACGGTCGACCCCGATGGCGGATTATTATGATGCTCTTGTGCCAACCGACCAGCATCTGGAAGACGCGCCACTGATCGCTCTTGATTTTGAAAGCGACGGGCTGGAGGAAAACGCCCAGCTGCTCGAGGCGGGATGGGTCGCTGTTGAGGGGTGTGCCGTAAAGTTGAGCAGCGCCCGGCGTCTGCGTATCCGTGCGGAAAGCAAGCTTCAGGGCTCGGCAGTGGTCATTCATAGGATTACCGACGATGCTGCGGCCGAAGGGCAGTCGGAGCAAGATGTTTTGCTGGCGCTGCTGGCTGACCTCAAGGGAACGGCGATTATCGCCCATGCGGCGTTTATCGAGCAGTCTTTTCTGAATGCCGCTTGCCTGCGCTGTTTCGGCGTGCCTTTTGTCGGGCGTTTCATCTGCACCATGCAATTGGAAGACAGATGGTTTCCCAAAGACCGGGCGGCAGATGGCCTGCGGTTGGGAAAATTGCGGGCGCAATATGGTTTGCCCTACTATCGGGCCCATGATGGGCTGACCGATGCTTTGGCTTGTGCGGAACTGTTTCTTGCCCAATGCGCGCGCCGCCAAACCGAAAACCTGCTAGTTGAGGACGTGCTTATGCGGGCCTGAATGGCTTGGCCGTGCATATTAGACCAAAGTCTCTCTATCAAAATTCCCCATCTCCGCTAGCGTTCTTGAGAATGGCCGGAAACCGGTCATGATAGGAAATAAGGAAGGGGAGGATATAATGACTGACAATGATCCATCGGTCCCGGAGCCGAATGACAGCACTAATGCCGGCGGGCCGGAAACAGACACCGAAACAAACTCCAATGAGAAGGCTTATTGGTCAGAGAATATCCGGTTGCTCTGGACATTAATGGCAATCTGGTTTGTCGTATCCTTTGGCGCGGGAATATTGTTCCGCGATTTCCTCGATCAGTTTTCGCTGGGTGGCTATCCGCTCGGCTTCTGGTTCGCCCAACAGGGCTCCATCTACGTCTTCGTTCTGCTCATCTTCTACTACACGTGGAAGATGAAAAAGATCGAACGCAAATATGATCTTGATGACTGAGGGGGGCTGACATGGATACGCAAACACTCATCTATATTTTCGTCGGCCTGTCCTTCTCGCTCTATATCGGGATTGCGATATGGTCACGAGCAGGATCGACCAAGGAATTTTATGTGGCTGGCGGCGGAGTCAATCCGGTCGTCAACGGCATGGCAACCGCAGCCGACTGGATGTCGGCGGCAAGCTTTATCTCGATGGCGGGTATCATCGCCTTTTCCGGCTATGATGGTTCGGTCTATCTCATGGGCTGGACCGGTGGTTATGTGATGCTGGCCCTCTTGCTTGCGCCCTATTTGCGCAAGTTCGGCCAGTTTACGGTGCCCGACTTTATTGGCACACGTTATTATTCCAAAACAGCGCGGGTGGTGGCGGTGATCTGTCTGATTTTTATCAGCTTCACCTATATTGCCGGGCAGATGCGCGGGGTGGGCATCGTCTTTTCCCGCTTCCTTGACGTTCCGATCACCATGGGTGTGATTATCGGCATGGGCATTGTTTTCTTTTATGCCGTGCTCGGCGGGATGAAGGGCATTACCTATACGCAGGTCGCACAATATTGCGTGCTGATCTTTGCCTATATGGTTCCCGCCTTTTTCATCAGCTTTTTGGTCACTGGCAATCCCATCCCGCAACTGGGTCTGGGATCCACGGTCAATGACGGGTCGGGCTTATATGTCTTGCAGAAACTGGATCTGGTGCTGCAGGATATGGGCTTTGGCGCCTATACGGACGGGTCCAAATCGATGATCGACGTGTTCTGCATTACCGCGGCGCTGATGGTCGGTACGGCAGGGTTGCCGCATGTGATCGTGCGCTTCTTCACCGTGCCCAAGGCTTCGGATGCCCGCAAGTCGGCAGGCTGGGCGTTGATCTTCATCGCCTTGCTCTACACCACGGCTCCTGCGGTTGGCGCTTTTGCCCGGATCAACTTCATCGAGACGGTTGACCAGACAGAATATGCCAAGGCACCCGCCTGGTTCAAAAACTGGGAGAGCAACGACCTGATCGCCTGGACCGACAAAAATGGCGACGGCAAGATGGAATATCGCTCTGGCAATGCCTTCGCCGGAAGCCCCGAGTTTACCGGCGAAACCGGTGCAAGTGGCGAGCGGTTGATTGCCAACACGGTCAATCCAGACAGCGAAAATGAAGTCTATGTTGATCGCGACATCATGGTGCTGGCCAATCCGGAAATTGCCAATCTGCCCGGCTGGGTGATTGCTCTGGTTGCCGCTGGCGGTCTGGCGGCGGCGCTGTCCACGGCGGCGGGCTTGCTGCTGGTGATCTCGTCATCGATCAGTCATGATCTGCTGAAAAGCACGTTCCGTCCACAAATTACCGAGAAAGGTGAATTGTTAGCGGCGCGTATCGCAGCGACAGCGGCGATTATCGTGGCCGGCTATCTCGGCATCTATCCTCCGGGATGGGTGGCGCAGGTGGTCGCCTTTGCCTTCGGTCTGGCGGCAGCATCTTTGTTCCCGGCCATTTTCATGGGCATCTTCTCAAAGTCGATGAACAAGGAAGGCGCGATTGCGGGCATGGTCAGCGGACTGGTATTTACCTTCAGCTATATTGCCTATTTCAAGCTGATCGCACCGGACGCCAATATCGCGGCCAACTGGCTATTTGGCATCTCGCCGGAAGGCATCGGTGTTATTGGCATGATCATTAACTTCGCCATTGCGATTGCGGTATCGAAGATGACGGATTCACCGCCGGTAGAAGTACGCAAGCTGATCGACTCGATCCGCGTTCCGCGCGGAGCCGGAGATGCGGCAACGCATTGATACTCTCCGGTGATATTCTCCCCTCCCGAGAGGAAAAGGGCGGCGCTTGGCGTCGCCCTTTTTATTTGCTTTAAGCATCGCAGGAGAGAATTATGATCTTGTGGATCGCGCTGGCCGTTTCGGTGCTTTACTCCGTCGGCCTATTCTGGCTGGCGTTAAAGGGCGATGGCGGACGTATCTCTCCTGGACCGCGTTCAAAATCCTGCATTTATGGACTGTCACTGGCGGTCTATTGCACCAGCTGGACATTTTACGGGGCGGTCGGCACGGCCCTGTCCAGTGGATGGCATTTTTTGCCCATCTATCTCGGTCCGATACTGTTATTCACGCTGGGCTACGGCATTGTCGCGCGGACGTTGCAACTCGGCAAATCGCATCACAGCACATCGATCGCCGACTTTCTCTCCACGCGCTACGGGAAAAGCGGGGCCGTGGCCGCGCTGGTTACGATCATCGCGACCGTGGGTCTTTTGCCCTATGTGGCGCTGCAGCTGAAATCTGTCGGCCAGACCCTGTTCGCACTGTCACCCGATATTGGCGCAGCCGTAAATCCTGACGATGTCGTCCTCGGCGTCGCAGCCATCATGGCGCTATTCTCCATATTATTCGGCGCGCGGCAGATTGATCTGACGCAGCATAATCGCGGGATGGTTTTGACCATCGCTGTCGAGGCGATTGTGAAGATGCTGGCCCTGTTGGCGGTCGCGCTGTTTGCGCTGTTTCTGCTCGCCGGAAATGACACCGTGCAAACGGATGCTGTGAGCGGTTTCCGGGAGATTTTCCATGCCGATCAGTTCGATAACCGTTTTGTTGTACTGACCCTGATATCCGCCTGCGCGGCGCTATGTTTGCCGCGTCAGTTTCACATGACTATTGTCGAAGCACAGAAGGACAGGCCGGATCGTTTAATGCGCTACGTATTTCCCGCCTATCTTGTTCTGATCGCTCTGGTGGTTTTCCCGATCACTGTGGCGGGCACATCACTCCTGTCCACCGGACAGACAAGCCCGGATATGCTGATGCTGGCGTTGCCGCTCAGCACCGGCGCAGACTGGCTCGCGATATTTGTGTTTATCGGTGGTTTTTCGGCCGCGACCGGCATGGTGATTGTGACAACCGTCGCGCTATCAGGCATGATCACCAATGACCTGATTGTTCCGCTTTTCTATCGCCGCAAAACCAATCATGCGGCGCTTGGCCAGTCATTATTGTGGATCCGCCGGCTGACAATCATTGGACTGCTGTTCTTCGCCTATCTCTATTACCGCACGATCAGCAGCGCCTCTACCCTCGCTGGTCTGGGTACCGTTTCCTTTGCCGCCGTTTCACAATTTGCGCCCGGACTGATTGGCGGGCTGTTCTGGAAACAGGGCAACCGGGTCGGGATGATCGCCGGGCTGATACTGGGTTTTGCTGCATGGCTGGCGTTGCTGATTGTGCCGACCTATCTGGATGCCAATCCGATTGTCCAGATTGCCGAAGACAGGCTGGTATCGGCGGTCATTATCAGTCTGGCCCTCAACATTGCCGCTTACGTAATATTCTCGCTCAACAGCCAAACGAATATCATCGACAAGGCGCAGTCGGCCGCTTTCGTCACGATGGAATATCGGTCTGCAGATGGCAGCCGACCGCCCGAGAAAATGCGCGTTGCGGATTATCGATTGCTACTCCGTCAGTTCGTTGGCGATGAACGCAGCCGCACCGCCATGCAGCATTTGGGGCATCAGATAGGCCGGACTTACTCTGATTTGGATCCAGCCGATAACAGTCTGATTGAAATGGTCGAACGACAGCTTTCCGGTGTACTGGGCGCTTCTTCTGCCCGGGCGATTATCGGTTCGACCATGGAGGGCGATCCGATACCACTGGAACAGGTGGTTGCGATGTTTGATGAAACCTCTCAGCGCCTGCAATTTAGCGGTGAATTGCTGCAGACGGCGATTGAGAATATTGATCAGGGTGTCGCGGTCGTGGACAATGACATGCAGCTGGTTGCCTGGAACAGCCGCTATGTTGACATGTTTTCACTGCCAAATGATCTGGTTACCATTGGGCGGCCTATATCTGACCTGATCGGGTATAATTTACGCCGCAATGGCATGGCGCCAGATCAGGTTGCTCTGGCGGTGGCCAAACGGCTCGATCATATGCGCGCGGGCCGAAAACATGCCCAGGAGCGCGAGCAGGCAGATGGCCGGATATTGCGGATATCGGGCAATCCCACGCCAACCGGCGGTTATGTTACGAGCTATACCGATATAACCGCGGACAGACGGTCAGAACAGGCGTTGGAGGCCAAGGTTGAGGAACGCACCAAACAGTTGACCGATGCCAACAGTGCGCTGGAAAAAGCAACCCGTTCCAAAACCCGCTTTCTGGCGGCGGCCAGCCATGATCTTGTGCAGCCCCTGAACGCCGCCAGATTGTTCACCTCTGCACTCGACGAAGAAATCGGTGCGCAGCAACCCAAGGCCAAAAAACTGGCGCATGATATTGATCGGTCGATCGAAATGGCGGACCGATTGCTCCGTGCCCTGCTTGATATATCCAGGCTGGATGGCGGCGGTCTGCAACCGAAAATATCCAGATTCTCTCTTGGCCCGCTATTTGATGACCTGCGGTCGGAATTCAATCGGGTGGCAAAGGAAAAAGGGCTGAAACTGTATGTAGATGACACGGATCTTTGGGTTGAAACGGATCGCAATCTGCTGCTCAGCATTCTTCAGAATCTTGTCTCCAACGCCGTGCGCTACACTGAAAACGGCTCCGTTTCTCTTGAAGCAAAAGGAGCGGTCGATGCTGTCGATATTCGTGTCACAGATACGGGGGTGGGTATCGAAAAAGCGCAACATGAAAAGATTTTCGAAGAGTTTCAGCAAGTGGGATCGCATATCAAGCGGGAAGGGGCCGGTCTGGGGCTGTCTATCTCTCAACGTATTGCCGCTTTGCTGAAAACCGCCATCGCGGTTGAATCCAAACTTGGCGAAGGCAGCACATTTTCCCTGCATGTCCATCAGGTAGAACCGCAGTCCAGTTCCGGCAAACCAGTCAAAAGCGGAAAATCGAACGCTTCGGAACTTGCCGGCAAGACCGTGCTCTATATCGACAATGATCAGGATGCGCTCGACGCGCTATCGGCATTACTGGAGCGCTGGGGCTGTGATATCAAAACCGCTCTGGGGCCGGAGCAGGCCCTTGAGGCTTTTGCCCATCCGCCTGACTTGGTGATTTTCGACTATCAGCTGGATGGTGGTTGGACCGGCGACCGATTGTTCGAAAAGTTGATCGATGATTGGAAACAGCGCCCGCCGGGCATTTTGGTAACGGCCGAAGATTCTGATCGCACGAATCAAGCGGCAGACGCATTGAATGTGGAACGCCTGATCAAGCCCGCCCCGCCAGCAGCGCTCCGCGCACTCGTCAGCCAGTTGTTAAGAAAGGCCTGAGATCAGACCGATTTCACTTCTGGTAGTTCCACATCCAGCTGTTTGGCGACGAGCACGGCCTGTGTCCGGTTGACCACATCCAGCTTGCGGAAAATCGCAGTGATATGGGCTTTCACCGTCGCCTCGCTAATCTCCATCTGATAGGCGATTTGCTTGTTCAGCATGCCCTCGCTGACCAGGTTCAAGATACGCCGCTGCGCCGGGGTGAGGCTGGCCAGCTTCTCGAACAATATGGCGTCGTCTTCATTATCGATAACGTCGGCATCAAACCAGACATCGCCATCCCTGATTTGGGCGAGCGCTTCACGCATGACATCCAGATCGACGGATTTGGGAATGAAGCCGGATGCTCCCAGACTTTGGCAAGCGCGGACAACGCGGCTTTCTTCACTGGCCGACACCACTACCACCGGAACCGCGGGAAAATCGTGGCGGAAATCCAGCAAGGCGGTCAACCCGTCGCTATCTTCCATATGCAGGTCAAGCAACAGCAGGTCCGCCGGCTCTGCATTCACCGCATCACGGGCCGCGGCCACGGTTTCCGCTTCCACCAGTTCAGCTTGCGGCCATAGTTTCAGTACCGCCTGACAGAGCGCGCCCCTGAAGAGGGGGTGGTCATCGGCGATAATGATGCGGGCCATAGCCTATCTGTTCATCCTTCCGTCGATGAGTGTGTCGACGACTGTCGGATCTGCAAGTGTTGAGGTGTCGCCAAGTGTGCCGAAGTCGTTTTCCGCTATTTTGCGCAAGATTCGGCGCATGATTTTGCCGGAGCGTGTCTTGGGAAGGCCCGGGGTGAAGTGGAGATGGTCAGGAGTTGCAATGGGACCGATCTCTGTTCGCACATGGTTTCTAAGTTCGGTGGTAAATGCGTCATCGGCCTCCTCACCGGCATTCAGCGTGACATAGCAGTAAATGCCCTGACCCTTGATATCATGCGGATAGCCGACAACGGCTGCCTCGGCGACCTTGGGGTGAGAAACCAGCGCGCTTTCGACTTCGGCTGTGCCCATACGGTGGCCGGAAACATTGATCACATCATCGACCCGGCCAGTAATCCAGTAATAGTCATCACCATCACGGCGGCAGCCGTCACCGGTGAAATATTTGCCTTTATAGGTGGCGAAATAGGTCTGGATAAAGCGTTCATGGTCACCATAGACGCTGCGCGCCTGACCCGGCCAGCTTGCGGTAATGCACAGATTTCCATCTGTGGCCCCATCCAGCACAGCGCCTTCATTGTCGACCAGTTGCGGCTGGATGCCGAAGAATGGCTTGCCGGCACTGCCGGGCTTCATTCCGTGGGCGCCGGGCAGAGTGGTGATCATCACTCCGCCGGTTTCGGTTTGCCACCAGGTATCGATAATCGGTGATTTGGCTTCGCCCACCACATCATAATACCAGCGCCAGGCTTCCGGGTTAATCGGTTCGCCCACTGTGCCCAGCAGGCGAATGGAAGAACGGTCGTGGGCTTTAACCGGCGCATCTCCTTCGCGCATCAGCGCGCGGATGGCTGTCGGCGCGGTATAGAAGATATTGACCTTATGCTTGGCGACTACTTCCCAGAAGCGGCCGTGGTCGGGATAGTTGGGCACGCCTTCAAACATGACCTCGGTCGCGCCATTGATCAGCGGTCCGTAAACGATATAGCTATGTCCTGTGACCCAGCCGATATCTGCTGAGCACCAGAAGACCTCGCCTGGTTTATAGTCAAAGACATAGTGGAAGGTAGTGGCCACCCACACCGCATAGCCGCCGGTCGTATGCAGCACGCCCTTGGGTTTGCCGGTCGAGCCGGACGTATAGAGGATGAACAGAGGATCTTCCGCATTCATTGGCTCGCACGGGCAGTCTGATGGTACATCGGCGGCCACTTCATGATACCAGTGGTCGCGGCCCTCGGTCATCGCGATATCGCTGCCGGTATGATTTATGACCAGCACCGCATCTACATCCGCGCCGTCCTTCTCCAGTGCGGCATCAACGTTGCTTTTCAGGGGTACCGGCTTGCCGCCGCGTAGCCCGGCATCAGCGCACACGACGAACTTGCTCTGACAATCTTCAATTCGTCCAGCCAGCGCATCGGGAGAGAAGCCGCCAAACACGACCGAATGGATCGCGCCAATGCGCGCGCAGGCCAGCATCGCGACCGCACCCTCGACGATCATCGGCATATAGATTGTAACCCGGTCGCCTTTCTTCACGCCCAGTTTTTTGAGCGCGCCGGCCATGCGAATGACTTCAGCTAGCAGTTCGGCATAGCTTAACGTCCGACCAGCCCCTTCAGGGTCATCCGGCTCAAAGATCAAGGCTGTTACATCTCCTCGGCCGGCTGCTACATGCCGGTCCACCGCATTGTGGCAGATGTTGAGAACCCCGTCTTCAAACCACTTGATATCGACAGGATCATAAGACCAGTTCGCTATTGTCGCAGGAGACTCCATCCAGTCCAGGCGTTTGGATTGACCAGACCAGAAAGCGTCCGGATCAGAAAGACTCTGGGCGTACATGCGATTATAATCTTCTGCTGTACAATGGCTTTCGGCGTCCTGCCGAGGAGAAGCAATGGTTTCCGGCCCATCCTTTGCTACTTCCAAACTGTCTGACATCATCATCCTCCCGCCTATATGGTTTTCCATGCGATTATATTCGAAATACCTATCCGTATTGAATGCGACATTGGTCGTATAGACCATTGGCTAATTTTCTTGTCCCTGATCGCCTGACATTCTCGGTCAAAATAACAGAGAGGATGGATCATGGCGCAAGCTGGAAAGAATGTCATCAAAGGGATATTATTATCTGCCACGATACTCGGTGCTTCTCCTGCATGGGCGCAAAATAAAGATGTAGATGCCCGGCTGGACCGGTTGGAGGCTCTGGTTACGGGGCTGATTGAACGAATGGACGCGAAGGAACAGGCCGGCTCTGCCAGTGATGTCGCTGCGGCCGAGCAGGCAAGGCAAGCCATTGACGAGACGAGAGCTCTGGCCGAACGGACGACGGCGGTGGAAAGCAAGATTGCTGAGCAGGCCGCGGTTACGCAGAAAGTTGCCGAGCAAGCCGATGATGCCAATGGCTTTAATGTTGGCAAAACGCGCGTAACTTATGGTGGCTATGTGAAGCTGGATGTGATTACGGAGCGGACCAGCGGCGGCCAGGTGCCATCGGGCAGCATCGCAAGAGATTTTCTGATTCCCGGAGCAATCCCGGTTGGCGGCGAAGCATCCGGTTTTGACACGGACTTTAGCGCACGCCAGACCCGTTTTTTTCTGAAAACAGAGACTGATGTGGGCGATGACCATAAGATCGGATCGCACATAGAACTGGACTTCATGGTCACAAGCGGTGGGGACGAACGAATTTCCAACAGTTTCGCCCCGCGTGTAAGGCAGGCCTATATAACCTTTGATAACTGGCTCTTCGGCCAAACCTGGTCGACTTTTCAGGATGTCAGCGCCTTGCCGGAAGCGATGGACTTTATTGGCCCCACGCCGGGCACCGTTTTCGACCGGCAGCCAATGATCCGCTATACAAATGGCGGTCTCCAGATCGCTCTCGAACAGCCCGAAACCACGATTACAACACCGACGGGCGCCCGGATTGTCGCCGGTGATGACAGCCTGCCGGACATGGTGGTGCGCTATAATCACAAAGGCGAATTTGGTCATCTGACCGCGGCTGCGATCGGCCGTGTGCTGCGTGTTAACGAGGATGATTTCGGTCTGATCAATGACAGCAGCTTTGGATATGGGGTCAGCCTGTCCGGCAAGTTAAACGTCGGCGAACGTGATGATTTCAAATTCATGGCGACAGCTGGCGAGGGGCTGGGGCGCTATATCGGGCTTAACATAGTCAATGACGCGGCCGTGCGCGCAGATGGCTCATTGGCTCCGATTGCGACCTATTCCGGTTTTGCTGCCTATCGCCATTTCTGGAACGACAAGTGGCGCTCTACACTCTCCGGGTCTTACTTCAAGGCGGATAACCCGGTCTTGCTGACGACAGGTCTGGTAACCGATGAAAGCTGGAATGTGTTCGGCAATCTGGTTTACTCTCCAGTTGCACCGCTCGATATCGGGATCGAATATATGTACGCCAAACGCCGGATCGAAGATGGCGCTTCGGGCAATTTGCAGAAAGTCCAGATGTCGGCAAAATACAAGTTCTGAGATTTGCTGCGTCGCGACAAGTCAAGTTGGCGTGGCTGATTGGGCGACAACAGAGACTAAACAGGATATCTGCCTAAAAAGGGACACTGATCGATAATCAGATTCCCCCGAAGCGCACATTAAATTCAACACCCACAACGCGCGGTTCACCGGTGCGTACCTGGCTTGATCCGCCGAAGCCGCCGGGTGCGTTACGTTGTGTAAGATAGTCTTCATCAAGAAGGTTGCGGGCAAAGGCGAATATCGACCAGCTTTCTGCCTCATATCCCGCTTTCATATTGACCACGACCGACGCAGGTACTTTGGTTTGCGGGTCATTACACGGTGTGAAACTGCACGTTTCGCGTTGTCCGATTACGGCGCCGGCATCGTCCAAAACGGGTTCGAACGTCACGCGGGTGGGATCATTGGTGCTCACTGAGAAAAAGCCATCGCGCAGATTGACGTCTCCCGATACACGGAATCCGCCTTCGTTTCTCCAATTGAAGCCTGCGCTTGCGCTGTAAGGCGAGGCGTTGTTGAAACGGTTGCCGGTCAGTTCTTCTGATGTGGTCACAAAATCAGTAAACTCGGTGCTTACGTATCCCAAAGACCCGAACAGCGTAAGTGACGGGCTCGGCCTGGCTTCCAAAGATAGCTCAAAACCATAAAGTTCCGAATTTCCGGCATTGACCGGAATAGTATCTAGCGGGATTCCATTCGCGCGCCCAAATTCGGTAATCTGATTGACAATCTGATCGGACCAATCGGTGTAGAAGATATTGGCATCAACAGCGAATGTGCCATCGGCCGTGGAGGCTCTTAGTGAACCTTCATAATTCCAGGTATATTCCGGATCGAACTCCGCTATCTGTCCGCTGACCGTCGCAACACCGGTGCCGCCGGCGCGATATGCTCTTTGCGCGGTGAAACCGGCCGTCACATAATCTGAAATATCGTAACGAAGGCCGAATTTTGGCAGAAACGCATCGTAGCTGGTGCTGTTTTCGATCAGTTCATCTGCCGGAAGAAAAGGAATGACCACCGGATTGTCGGTTGTGGATTGGGTCAATGCTGAAAAGTCACGGGTCTCGTCGTCATAGCGTGCGCCCGCAATCAGCGTCAGCCTGTCCGTAATGTCAAATTCGGCTTCACCAAAAAAAGCGATATTCTCTTCTTCTGTCGCGAAAAACCGGTCTTGGAAAATCAAACCGGGGGGCAGCTGCGGGGTCAGAAAAGCGGTCGGGACGAAAAAACTATCTTCGCCGAAATTATCGAACGTGCCATAATAACCACCGATGATGGCCCGCAAAGGGCCGCCATCATCATAGCGAGCACGTATTTCCTGCACGAAACTGTCGTCATCCTGTGTGCGATCCAGCCCCCCGGTGTCGGCCGCGCTGTTATCAAGATCTTCTATCCTTACATAGTCATGCTCGTAATAGGTGGACAGAGATGTAATTGTAACGGAATCGATGGGCGACCAGTTCAGTTCCAGTGTGTTTATGAGATGCTTGGACCCTTCTTCCGCATCCAGGTTGGACGTGTTGATCCGTTGATCCGGGAAGGTTGCAAAATCCACAAGATCCTCTCCTCCGGTGCTATCGGTATAGCTGAGCGTATATTTTGCGCTGAAATTGTCGAATGGCTGGAACAGCAACTTACCGCGAGCTGTGAATGCTTCTCGTCTGTCATAGTCTTCGTCGCGCGTCGGATTGAAAACCCAGCCATCGCTTTCACGCTGATCAACCGAGAGACGAAGGGCAAGCACGTCCTGCACAATCGGCAGGTTCACGGCTCCGGCCAGTTGATAGCTGTTCAGCTCGGCATATTGTCCGCGCGCCTTGGCACCAAAATCGTTTAAATCGGGATCGGCAGAGTTGATGATGATTGCGCCGCCAATGGCATTGCGGCCCTGGGTCGTGCCTTGTGGTCCGCGCAATATTTCGATCTGGCCGATGTCCCATGCCGAATAAGGGCCAAAAAAGGTCGACTGGTTATTCGGTAGCGAGGCGCCATCAACAATTGTGTTGATAAGCAATCCGCCACCGGCGCCGAGACGCTGGTCAATACCGCGAATGGTAAAGCCTTTTTCACCAAAGCTTTGGGAGACATTGGGTGTCCGCAGCACGGCATCATAAAGGTCATCGACGCTGCGTGCTTCGAGTTCTTCGCCCGTAAGGACCGCTACACTGGTGTTGGTCTCTTTCAGTGTCCGTCCGAACTTTTCTGCCGTCACAATAATGATGTTGCGGTCAACTTCATCGGCGGCTGTATCTTCGACATTGTCAAGTGCGGCGCTCTGGTTGTCCGCTGCCAAAAGCGGGGAGGGCATTGTCAGAAGCATGGCGAGTGCAAAGCCGGATGCGGAACGAGCGAAATTTTTCTTCACGGATAACCCCTGTAATATTTATTTTTGCGAATCGTTCGCATTTCGGAGTGTATCTAATGAGAATCATTATCATTTACAACAGAGTTTTATCGGCTATTTTATTGGCATCGATAAAGGGGACGATTCGTGTGGATTATTGGCGGAATTGCATCTCAGTCACTCAGCATTTGGTTTCTGAGGCAGGGGAATGCAGGTCATCAGAACAAACGACTATGGCTCGCTGCTGGCCTTCTGCTGTTCGTGATTTCCATTTGGCTTATCTCGATAGGTCTTGGTTTTGAACTCGGCTTGACCTGGGCACTGACGACCATTTCCGTTGCCGCTTACGCACTTATCCTTTTTCCATTCTTTCTGACGAAACAGGTCGGTCACGAACGGGTGCCTGCGCGCCTCAAGAAAATGCCCACTCCGCCATCCGGATCAAAACTGCGCTTGGCGCTCCGCCTGTTTTCTGCTGGGCCGCTTTATCTTGTCGCGGCTCTGGGGCTTAGTCTGCTCGTGGCAACAAAGCCGTGGGCGATTGAGATTACCCGCCTTTTCACTGGCGGCCTGCTTACGCCGCTATTCTGGTCTGCCGGTGCATTGCACGCCACCGTCGATCCAAATCTCTGGCGTGTCGCTTACATGCCGGCCCTGATCACAGCCGCCTCGGGCATGGGATATTTGCTATTATGACAACATCACCGGAATCCGTCGCTAATGAAACCGAAGGAAGCAACAGCCCCTTTGTAAGGCGGATGATCGACTCTCACTCTGTTCTCGGCCTCGCTTTCGCCGCTCTGATCTACATCGTTAGCCTTTCCGGTGCATTGACCCTGTTTGTCACCGAAATTTCTTTGTGGGAAAATGCCGACGTTCCCGCGTCTTATGAAACGACCAATAGCGCCATTGCAAATGCCGCAAAAAATGCCGAAGCAGAATTGAAACCGGGTAATGAAATTCTGAACATCATTGCCTACGGACCAGATGAATTTAAGCCCTATCTCACTGTCCGGCTTAACGAGCGCGAGGATCAGCAATCGGATCTGATAAGCACAGACTGGGTAGCGGATCCCCGAACCGGCGCATTGGTGGCCAGTGCGGACGCACCCTATACGCATGTAATTGAAGACCTACATACAATGTTGCATCTTCCACGCCCTTGGGGCCGCTATCTGGTCGGTCTGCTGGGTGTTGTTATGTTCACCCTGATCCTGTCCGGTATTTTTGCCCATCCGACCATTTTCAAGGATGCGTTCAAACTGCGGCTGAAGCGCAATGCCCGCATTGCGTGGACGGACATTCATAACAGGCTCAGCGTCTGGGGCTTGCCGTTCCATCTTGTGATTACCTTCACCGGCGCCTTTTTGGGCGTTGCGGGAATTACGGTCGCGGCGCTGGCAATGATTGCTTTTGAGGGCGATCAGGAGGCAGCCATTCAGGTTATTCAAGGGCCGCAGCCGATTGAAAATGCTGCGCCGATGGTCTCCTCGCCCGACTATGAAAAGATGCTGGCAAATTCTGCAGGCGATGACCGTCAATTCTCGTTGCTCATCGCTGGTAATCCAAAGGATAGCGGTCAAACCACCACTGTCGCCTATTATGAAGATGGCATCCTGTCGATGCGAACATCGGATATCTACCGCAATTCCGGAGAGTTTCTGGAAAAGTTCGGGGGCAGTGGCAGTCCCGCCGGTGCAAGGGCGTTCGGGATGGTGCAACCACTTCATTACGGCACATTCGGTGGATATCCGATCAAGATATTCTATTTCATTTTATCGTTGGCTCTGACCTACATCACCAGCACCGGAATGATGATCTGGTTCAAGCGCAAGAGACAGCAGGGGCAGGCAAAACCAAAAAGTGAAGCGGCCTGGCGCGGGATGACGACGGGATTGTCGCTGGGTCTTGCCGGTGCCGCCCTCGCAGTGGTTGCGGGTCTTCCTGTCTCGCTGGAAATTCTGTTTTTCACTCTATGGGCGGTATCTATTGCAATCACTTATTTTGCGAAAAAGATGATGGCAACGGTTCGCGGCCAATATGTAGTAATTGCTGTGCTGCTACTTCTTACCGCTATCATTCATCTGCCCATAGCGCTGGTCGCCGATCCATCGGCACAGGGGGTGTTGTTCGGGATCGACCTTGCCTTGATGGTCACGGCCATATTGTTCGGCTGGCTCGGCCTGAGAAATTTAAAAACGGCCCCTGTCGACGCATGTGAGGTCGCACCGGCAGAGTGAGCAATTCAACTAAGAGGCCAGCTGTTTAAACAAATATGGATTGAATCAGACTTGCATTTTATTGGCGATGCTGCTGCATAGACTTGCAAGCTTGAGGGGGCATATGACGATCATATCACGCAACCATGCGTTGGCCGCTGGCGGTCTGGTTTTACTCACTCTGGTGATATTGTTCGGCATGGACCGCCCACCGATTTGCGAGTGTGGCAATGTGAAATTGTGGCACGGGGCAGTGCAGTCGGCGGAAAACAGTCAACATCTTTCGGACTGGTACACGTTCAGTCATATCATTCATGGTTTTCTGTTCTATGGTCTCGGTTATTGGTTGTTCCGCAAGCGACCGGAGGCGGCAAGGCTCGGTCTGGCTTTGTGCCTCGCGATATTCATTGAAGGTTTCTGGGAAATCCTTGAAAACTCACCGATTATCATCAATCGCTATCGTGAGGCGACTTTTGCTTTTGGCTATGCGGGAGACAGTATTGTCAACTCGATGGCGGATATCGGCTGGATGACATTGGGTTTCATCGCGGCCCGCCGGATGCCGGTAATGGCCACGGTTGTCGTCGCCGTGATTTTCGAACTGCTGGCGCTCTACGCAATTCGGGACAATCTCACGCTCAACGTGTTGATGCTGACCTTCCCGATTGAAGCAATCAAGGTCTGGCAGGGCGCGGCCTAGGCTTCCGGTTTTGCAGGCTCCGTAGGAGCGGGTGTGCCTTCGATATCGATAACCTGTTCTGATGCAGGAAGCTCTTCTTCTGTTTCCCTGGATCGGTCATAAAGCGCTTTGGCGACCATAGCACCGCCGACGAGCAAAGCACCGGGCAGAGAGCGGGTCGCGATACGCGCTGCCAGCACGCCTACACCAAAGCCGAGCAAGCCATTGCCTTTGCTGCGTTTGCGCGCTTGATTGCCGACAATAGCAGTGGCGACGTTGCGAATGAGCGACATGCATTACTCCTTTCCTGCGAGCGGTACCGGTTCCTTGAACGTATGTGTAACATAAGGGAAAGGGATTTCGATACCCGCTTCATCCAGTGCGCGTTTGATCGCGCGGATTACATTATCCCGGCTTTCATGCATGGCGCGGGGTTTGGAGCCTGACCACCAGCGGACCTTGAAATCAACCGAGCTGGAATTGAACTCGCAGGCGAAGACATCAATTTGTGCATTTTTGTCAACCTGTTCTGCCGAGTGCACGGCTTTCAGGATGACCTCCTTCGCCCTGTCGAGATCGGTGTCATAGGATACGCCTGCGATAATCTCGTGTCTGCGTTTGTCATCGTCTGTCAGGATCTTGACCGGATTTTTGAACAGGATCGAATTGGGAATGATGGTCAGTTCCCTATTGTTGCGGCGGACATGGGTTTCACGCAACGCTATGCTTTCGACAACGCCTTCCACGCCTTCACATTCTATATAATCACCAATCCGCATTTTTTCGCGGATCATGATTAGGATACCGGCCATGAAATTTTCGAAAATATCCTGAAAGGCAAAGCCAATCGCTACCGCGCCAACTCCAAGGCCAGCGACCAGACTGGCGGGCGTCAGACCCGGTAACAATATGGTCAAGGTCGCCATCAGGCCGACGATCCAGATCGCCAGCCGGACGATCGTCTCGACCAGCTCCTGAAGCGATCCGCGCATGTTGGTTTTGTCAGTCAATTTGTCAGCAATGCGTGTGGCAAAGCGCGCGATGATCCAGGTAAGAATCAGGACAATGAAGGCGATGGCGAGACTGGGGAGCAGCGAAACCGTCTGTTCCCACATGCTCAATAGCTGCCGGATCAATATCTCCACAGTGTTTAGTGATTCATCTATTGGATCGTCCATATTGTCCCCGCTGCGCCCCGGTCTGATATTGTTGTTATATCACTATGGCTTACACCATATTGTCGGGTTTAACATAGCCATCATAGGTTTCGGGATCGACTAATCCCAAATCCAGAGCGGCTTCGCGCAATGTCATTCCGGTTTTATGGGCGTGTTTTGCGATTTTAGAGGCGTTGTCATAGCCGATGACCGGGGCCAGCGCTGTGACCAGCATAAGCGAATTTTCAACGAGCTCTGCGATGCGTTTCTCATTGGCTTCCAGTCCATCGACGCAGCGTGTGGCAAAGCTCGACATGCCGATAGATACGATTTCAATCGATCGCAGGACGTTTGCGCCGATCATAGGTTTGAAAACGTTTAGTTCCAGATGTCCCTGTAAGCCGCCAACCGTTACCGCCTGATGATTCCCGATCATTTGCGCGGCCACCATGGTCAGCATTTCGCACTGCGTCGGATTAACCTTGCCGGGCATGATTGAGCTGCCCGGTTCATTGGCGGGCAGACTGAGTTCGCCAAGTCCGGACCGCGGGCCGGAACCGAGCAGGCGTATATCATTGGCGATTTTGGTGAGTGAAACGGCGAGAACATTCAGCGCACCCGATAGCTCCACCATCGTATCATGCGCCGCCAGTTCGGCAAATTTGTTATGGGCCGAGGTGAATTTCAGGCCGGTAATCTTGGCAATTTCCCGCGCCATATGGTCGCCAAAATTTTCTGGTGCATTCAGACCAGTACCCACAGCAGTTCCACCCTGTGCCAGTTGATAGAGACGCGGCAAGACCGCCTCTATTCGGTCGCGGGCAGCCAGTAACTGCGCGGCATAGCCGGAGAATTCTTGCCCCAGCGTCAATGGGGTCGCATCCTGCAAATGGGTCCGGCCGATTTTGACAATGGTTTTCCAATCCTGCGCCTTTTGGGCTAGCGCGTCATGCAATTGTTCCAGTGCTGGAAACAGTTCGACTTCTAGCGCACGGGCGGCAGCGACATGCATTGCGGTCGGGAAGCTGTCATTGGACGATTGGCCGCGATTTACGTGATCATTGGGATGTACCGGGTCCTTACCCCCGCGCTCACCAGTCAGGCTTTCATTGGCGATGCCCGCGATGACCTCGTTGACATTCATATTTGTCTGGGTGCCCGATCCGGTCTGCCAGATAGTGAGCGGAAATTGCGTATCGAAAGCACCGGACCGCACTTCTTCAGCCGCTTTTGCAATGGCACCCGCTATTTCCGGGTCGAGTCCATGAATGCCGTTCACCCGTGCTACGGCCTCTTTGACGGTTGCCAGCGCATGAATCAGGCGGATTGGCATGCGCTCATGACGGGGGAATGGAAAATTCTCGATACTGCGCTGGGTTTGCGCACCCCAATAGGCATCCTGCGGAACTTCAATCGGGCCAATGCTATCGGTTTCTGTGCGGGTGCTGGTCATGATCCTCCTCTGTCGTCATCCCAGCGCAAGCTGGGATCTCATCGAGGGAGTGCACTACCTGGGGAGATTCCAGCTTGCGCTGGAATGACGTAATATTCCTATTTCTTCTTGCCGAAATCCACCGTTACAACGTTGGAACCATCATCGACTGTCTCAACCGTTTCCTGGTCCCCGTCATTTTGCGCCGGTTCATGGCTATCGAGGTCACCTTCGACTTCATCTACCTGAAATTGCAGGGCAAAATCGACGGCAGGATCAACAAAGGAGGTAATCGCAGCGAACGGGATATGCAGCATGGAGCTGATCTGGTTAAAGCTTAGCCCCACCTCAAACCGGTCTTCGCTGACCGACAAGTCCCAATAGCGGTTTTGCAGCACTATGGTCATTTCATCCGGGAATTTCGCGATCAGATGATCGGGTATATCGACACCTGGGGCGCGGGTCTTGAAAGTGATGTAAAAATGATGTTCGCCGGGCAGACCGTTGGTCTCTACTTCACCCAAAACCCGTCCGACGACAGCGCGCAGAGCTTCCTGCACAATTTCATCATAAGGAATCAGGCTATCGGGGGCGCTGTCATTCATAGCTACTTGGTGGCGCGAACACGGGGCAGGGTCAAGGGGATTTGCACAATTTTCGTCAACTGTGATATTTCTGATTTTGCAGCGAAATTCTTGCCTGATCAAATCCAGCCTTTATAGGCATCAACCATGAGAACAGCGACCATAGAGCGAAACACCAAGGAAACCGAGATTTTCGTCGAGTTGAGTCTGGACGGAACCGGGCAATATGACGTGTCGACCGGCATCGGTTTTCTTGACCATATGATCGAGCAATTCTCGCGCCATTCGCTGATTGACCTGACGCTGAGGGTCAAAGGCGACCTGCATGTCGATCAGCATCACACGACCGAAGATAGCGCCATTGCGGTGGGACAGGCCATTGGTCATGCGCTGGGCGACAAGGCCGGGATCGTGCGCTATGGCAGCACCTATTCGCCGATGGACGAGACATTGAGCCGCGTCGCACTGGATATTTCCGGGCGCCCCTGGCTGGTCTGGAAAGCCGGATTTACGCAGGAACGGCTGGGTGAAATGGATACCGAGCTGTTCAAGCACTGGTTCCACAGCGTTGCCGATGCGGCTGGCATCACGCTGCATATCGAGCTGCTCTATGGTGAAAATAACCATCATATAGCTGAGAGTATCTTCAAAGGCTTTGCCCGGGCGATGCGCCAGGCGGTTGAGCGCGACCCGCGCAAAGGGGACGCTATTCCTTCGACCAAAGGCCAGCTTGGTGGCTGAAACCATAGCGCTTATCGATTTCGGCGCCGGTAACTTACACAGCGTGCATAATGCGCTCAAGGCAACTGGCGCGTCCGGCGTTGTTGTGACCTCTGACCCAGAAGTAGTCGCTGCGTCGGACCGTATTGTTTTGCCGGGTGTCGGAGCTTTTGGTGCCTGTCGCGATGCCTTGGCGGGCATTGATGGGATGATTACGGCGCTCGAGCAAAGGGTCCGGCAAGAGGGCGCGCCATTTCTCGGTATCTGTGTCGGCATGCAATTGCTCGCCGACAAGGGTATAGAATTTGGCGAACATCAGGGGCTCGGCTGGATCGGCGGTACTGTGCACGCGATCGAAGCGCCTTCTGCGGACATCAAAATTCCGCATATGGGCTGGAATGATGTGACCCCGACAGCGGGTCATGATTTATTGGAAGCCGGAGAGGCTTACTATCTTCACGGCTACCATTTTGACGCGGCTGACGCGGCCGACATTTTCGCAACGACGTTTCATGGCAGAACGCTGGTTTCAGCCATAGGCCGCGACAATATTGTCGGTGTGCAATTTCATCCGGAAAAAAGCCAGGCCTATGGACTGGCCTTCCTGAAACGCTTTTTGGAGTGGAAACCATGATTGTTTTTCCTGCCATTGACTTGAAATCCGGCGAAGTCGTGCGCCTGGCCGAAGGTGATATGGATCGCGCCACCGTCTACGGTGACAATCCCGCGGAACAGGCGGGTCTGTTCGCAAAGGCAGGAGCCGGGCATATTCATGTTGTCGACCTCGACGGGGCCTTTGCCGGTTCCCCGCGTAACGCCGAGGCGGTTGAGGCGATTGTCGGCAGCTTCCCCGGCTATGTGCAACTGGGCGGCGGGATCAGAAATCGGGAAACCGTTGAGCGTTGGTTCGAACTGGGTGTGGCGCGGTTGGTCATTGGCACGGCGGCGCTGAAAGACCCGGAATTTGTGCGCGATATGGCGAAGGAATATGAAGGCGGCATCGTGGTTGCTGTGGATGCACGGGACGGCATGGTGGCCACGGAAGGCTGGGCCGATGTGTCGGAAGTCAGCGTAAGAGATATGGCGCGGCGCTTTGAAGACGCCGGTGTCGCGTCTCTTTTGTTCACGGATGTGGGCCGCGATGGTATGCTGACGGGATGCAATATTGAAGCGACTGTCGATTTGGCGCGCTCAGTCGATATTCCCGTAATCGCCAGCGGCGGGGTAAAGGGTCTCGATGATGTTCACATGCTCAGCCAGTTTACACAGGATGGTATTGAGGGCGTGATTACCGGCCGGGCGCTCTACGACGGGCGGCTGGATCTTGCGACGGCCATTGCTATGGCGAACCGATAGACATGACCGTCCGTATCCGCGTCATACCCTGTCTCGACGTTGCCGATGGCCGCGTCGTCAAGGGCGTCAATTTTGTCGACCTGAAAGATGCTGGTGATCCGGTGGAGCAGGCGCGGGCCTATGACGCCGCGGGTGCGGATGAGCTTTGCTTTCTCGATATCGGCGCAAGCCATGAAAATCGTGATACAATTATCGATGTGGTGCGGCGGACCGCCGAAGTCTGTTTCATGCCTGTCACAGTGGGGGGCGGTGTAAGAACGGCGGATGATGCCCGTGCGCTGCTCATGGCCGGGGCCGACAAGGTTGCGGTAAACAGCGCGGCCGTTTCGCGGCCCGAAGTGGTCAGCGACATCGCGGGCCGTTTCGGAAGCCAGTGCATGGTGGCCTCAATAGACGCGCGGCAGGTTGACGAAGGACGCTGGGAAATCTTCACCCATGGCGGGCGTACGCCAACCGGCATCGACGCCCTGGAACACGCCGTGCGCATGGCGGAGCTGGGGGCAGGGGAGTTGCTCGTCACCTCCATGGATCGTGATGGCACACGTGATGGCTATGATCTGTCTCTAACCAGGGCCATTGCCGATGCCGTGTCCATTCCGGTGGTGGCTAGCGGCGGGGTCGGAAATCTGGATCATATGGTCGAAGGCGTGATCAAGGGCGGGGCCAATGCCGTGCTTGCGGCCTCGATTTTCCATTTTGGACAGCACAGTATATGCGAAGCGCATAATGCGCTGCGTGCTGCAGGGCTGCCGGCTCGCCATAACAGTTAAGAGATAGTCTGAAGTTGGTTCAAACTGAGACAGTCTGAAAAAAGACTTTGTTAACCATCTATTTTTACAAAATATTAATCTCGTTTTCGCATTAACGGTTTTTAAACCATTTGCCTGCTGATCGCAGTCAATGGTCTGTTTGAAACGGAAAAGCCCGCTCGGATAATGAGGATGGGGCAGGTGAGGGATGAGATGACAATTACTCGTACAGCATTGATTGGCACAATATCAGCGTTGGCTATAACAGCCGTTCCGGCGCACGCCATTTATCCGATCCAGTCTGGCGACGCGCAATCGCAGGGTGGAAAACGCGGTGGCTCCAGCGGAGGCAAAGGCGGATCATCAGGTTTTGGCGGCAGCTCTGGCAGTTTCAGCTCGACCAGCACTGGCGGATCGACTTCGACATCGTCTGGTGGTTCTTCAACCAGCGGCGGTTCAACGTCGACCTCAACCGGCGGAACCACTTCTGGTTCGACCGGTGGCTCGACATCCACTTCGAGCGGTAATTTCTCCAGCACATCGACAGGCGGATCGACCTCCACCTCTTCGGGTGCGATATCGACTTCGTCAGGCGGGGTTTCGACATCTACGGGAGGAGTATCAACTTCAACCGGCGGTGTTTCAACCTCCACCGGCGGCGTGTCTACTTCAACCGGTGGCTCATCCAGCTTTGGCGGATCAAGCAGTTCTTCAAGTTCCAGCAGTTCTTCGTCCAGCAGCTCGTCCAGCAGCAGTTCTTCCAGCTATGGCGGATCAACGGGCGGGCATCCTGGCGGTTCGACCGGTGGAACACCTGTTCCGGAACCGGGCATCATGATCCTTTTCGGGCTGGGTGCTGGCGGTCTCGCTGCCGGGCGTTTGATGCGGCGACGCAAGAACAAGCAACCGGACTGACCGTTTCGAGCTCTATAGACTTTCAGGAAGGAGGCCGCGCAGCCTCCTTTTTGATTCTGATGTAGCTTGGGCACATGTCCCATTATGAGACAATTGCGGCGATGGTTAATGTCGGTTTAACTTACAATTTTGGCATAGGCGAAAATCTGTTAACCACTAAGACAGTTGGCTACCGCAGATCCCGGGCTTTTGGCAGGAGATTTGCTTAACTTGTCTATCAACTGTTTTTGATTTTCCGCCATACCCCGGGGGCAAGTATGAAATTGACGAAACTAATCATATTAGCTGGCGCGGCGGCAATGATCTTGGCCGCCAGCCCCGCGGAAGCGTTAGGGTATATCGATGGCGAAGGCGAGCATGGGGCATCGACGAGTTTGACCAGCTCTGCTGATACTTTATCAACCAGTTCTTCTTCCAACGGTTCTTCATCAGCTGGCATAAAGATTCCGGAACCATCCAATATACTCATGCTGGCATTGGGCATTGCCGGCCTTGTTGCAGGGCGTTACGCGGCGCGGAAAAGGCGCGACAGGTTTTAACAGTTCGTCACCATTGGCGCGCAGATCCTGGATCTCGCTGCGCCATGAAAGGGCCGTCATCGGGGGATTAGACGGCCCTTTCCTTTTGGATAATCGGCGTCGGCATGCTGCAAAGGCTTGACGCCTGTCCCCTTGCTCGCGCAAACGAGCGCTCATGACTGATATTTTGCAAAAGCTGGAAGCCACCATTCGCCAGCGCCGCGATGCTGATCCGGCAAGTAGCTATGTTGCCAGCCTACACGCAAAAGGCCGTGCCAAAATGGCTGAAAAGCTGGGCGAGGAAGCGGTCGAAGCGGTTATCGCAGCGGTGCAGGACGACAAGGCGGAGATGACAGGAGAAGCAGCCGACGTGCTATTTCATCTGATGGTGTTGCTCGCCGATATGGACTTGTCCATTGATGATGTGCTGGCCGAACTGGCGCGCCGCGAAGGCCTGTCTGGCATAGCTGAAAAAGCCTCAAGAAAGGATTGATCCATGGCGATTGATGCAACCGAGCCTTATGACGACGACAATATTTTTGCCAAAATCCTGCGCGGGGAGATACCCAACAGGACGGTTTACGAGGATGACCATGTGCTCGCTTTTCACGATATCAATCCACAGGCGCCGCATCACATTTTGGTAATTCCAAAGGGCAAATATGTCAGTTGGGATGATTTCTCAGCAAAGGCCAGTGAGGCGGAAATCGCGGGCTTTGTCCGCGGTGTCGGTCATGTCGCCCGGGAAGCCGGGATGGTCGAGCCGGGCTATAGGCTGCTCGCCAATATCGGACATGACGGGCATCAGGAAGTGCCACATCTCCATGTGCA
This sequence comes from uncultured Sphingomonadaceae bacterium, assembly GCA_947495985.1. Taxonomy (GTDB): domain Bacteria; phylum Pseudomonadota; class Alphaproteobacteria; order Sphingomonadales; family Sphingomonadaceae; genus Parasphingorhabdus. The sequence continues at coordinate 1,733,885 of CANMBD010000001.1, read as the reverse complement.
TTTATTCGCCGGAAAACCACTTGGCCCGATGTTGATGAGACGCTAGACACAAGAGAAACCAAGCCGCTTAAACAGCGCACAGAGTATTTAGGGGAGTTTCGGATATGGCAGGATCAGCAGCACCGGGTGGAGAAGGCTGGTCGTCGAGATGGGCCTTTGTGCTCGCGGCGGTCGGTGCAGCAGTCGGCCTCGGCAACATCTGGCGGTTTCCTACGCTTGCGGGGGAAAATGGCGGCGGTGCCTTTGTGCTCGTCTACATCGGATGCATTGTTTTGATCGGCCTGCCGATGGTGCTCTCCGAGATATTGATCGGTCGCCATGGACGTAGCGATGCCTTTCATAGTGTGGTCAAAGTCGCGGAAGATTCGAATGTCAGCAAAAACTGGGGCGTGTTCGGTGGTATTGGAATACTCAGCGCTTTTCTGATCCTGACTTTTTACAGCGTCGTAGCGGGTTGGGTGCTCTATTATGTCGGGGTGATGGGCGGCGACTTTCTCGGCGCGCTCTTTTCCGGCGACCCGTTTGCCGGCGCGCTCGCATCTGAAAATCCAGAGTCCATACCGGGCAGAATGACCGACCTTTTCGGAAATATCCCGCTGCTGCTGGGTATGCATACTCTGTTCATGATATTGACGATCTGGATCGTTGCACGCGGCGTCACGGATGGAATTGAAAAAGCGGCAACTTATTTGATGCCGACATTTTTCGTTCTGTTGGTGCTGATCACGCTTTATGGTGCCTTTACTGGTGAATTTGCCAAAGCCCTGGCCTTTCTGTTTACCCCGGATTTCAGCAAACTGACACCCTCCGTTATCAACGACGCGCTCGGACAGGCCCTGTTCTCGATGAGTGTCGCGTCTGCAGCCCTGATCACCTACGGCGGATACGTGTCCAAGGAAACCAGGCTGGCCCCGACCGCCGGTATGATTGCCTTTGCAGATACCGGCGTTGCCCTGCTCGCGGGCTTGATGATCTTCCCTATTGTATTTGCAGTGGGCTTGGATGCCGCCGCTGGGCCGACGCTCGTTTTCCAATCACTACCGATTGCTTTCCACACCATGCCAGCCGGTTCTTTGGTCGGACTGTTATTCTTTGTCCTGATCTTTTTTGCTGCCCTGACCAGTTCGATTTCCCTGCTGGAAGGCGTGGTCGCCTGGGCGATGCGCAGATTTGAATGGAGCCGCGCCACCACGGCTTGGCTATTTGGCGGATTTGTATTCCTTATCGGCGTGGCCTGTGCACTGTCTCTCAATGTCTGGAGTGATGTCCGGTTGCTTGGTTTCTGGCCGATGTTCGAAGAAAAGAATATTTTCGATACGATTGATGACCTTGTTTCCAAAATATTGCTGCCGACGACGGCCTTTCTGACGGCCGTATTCATCGGCTGGCGTGCGGACAAGAAGCTGGTTGAGGCGGAAACAGGACTGGAAGGTTCCCTGTTCGGAATCTATCGTTTCCTGGTGGCGTGGTTGGCGCCGATCGGCGTGCTGCTGATTTTTGTCTTCGCGGTGTTTCCGAACCTGGTCGGTCAAGGATAGGCAGTGGCTGGCGCAAAGGTATCAAAATGCCCGGTATGCCGCAAGCCGAAGTCGGCGGATTTCGCGCCGTTCTGTAGTGCAGGCTGCAAAGATCGCGATTTGCTCCAATGGTTGGGCGAGGGGTATAAAGTCCCGGGACCGCCGGTTTCACCCGATCAACTGGCCGATCATTTCGCAGGAGAATCAGGCCGTGATGGAGAGTCCTGAACCAGTGCAATAAAACCGCCATTTTTGGGGTGGACAAGCCATGCAAGCCCCGACTATAGCGACGCTTCCAATTCGGCGGGAACAACATCCCGCCCGTTGCCCGAATAGCTCAGTTGGTAGAGCAAGCGACTGAAAATCGCTGTGTCGGTGGTTCGAATCCGCCTTCGGGCACCACTTTTTTTCTTAAAATTCAAGATCTCGCACTTGGTAAGCAAAATACAGATTTTGTCCCTATTTTTCGGTTAGTTAGCAGGTGGCGAGACTTTGGAGTTGTCGCCAGAGACCATTTGGCGACCGCGATATGGGTACAATATGGCCAAGTGTCTCGATGGCCCAAATATTGGAGTCCAGATGCACTTGCGGAATTGGGGAATTTTTAAGCTGAAGCGAACCCCAACATTTCACGCTGGCCAGCCCAGTCTAGTGGGATTTTGTTGATACGCATGATCTTGCGTCCTGTGAGATCAGGAGGCTGTGTTCCATCAACTATCGCAGAGATAATATCAGGGGCCATGAAGCTTAATCTCACCAGCTGCTGCAAATGCCGTTGCTTGTAGTGATTGACCATTGGTGAAGGGATTCCTCGAACTAACAGGTCCTGAGCTGCAAATGCATGAGCAACCAGTCTGAGCAATACTGGATCTGGCTCGCGCTTGATTGATCCATCGTCCGGTGCAATTGCCAATTTTACCTCTGACCCTCTGCTGACCAGTTTAGCTCCGACCGAAAGATTGATTGGTTGATCCTGATTTGGAGGCGTGAATTTAATTTTGATTGTTCCGGCGTTTATAGCAACGTGTGTTTTACAGTTGAGCAATAATTCGCGTTGTTTGGCGATAGGCATCGCGGGTAGATAGATTGATGTTTGGCGATCCAGATTAATCTGGACTTCCGTTGCTCGTGCATCACCTGTCCCTGAAAAGCTGCATGTCACCAGATGCCTCGCAATTGTATCAACAACCAGCCTTTCAATCTCGCCAGCTGGCATCCGCCATATGGTCGATTTGTCTCCAGGCTGAGTTCGGGTGACATAATAACGATATCGCTTTGATCCCTTGGTCGCATGGGCTGGCGTCATCGGCTTTCCGTCCGGATCCGTGATCATGCCAGTCAACAAACTGGGATTGCGGCTTTTCTTACCCAGGGCATGGTCTTTGCGGTTGGTGTGAAAGATTGACTGGACCTGATCAAACAGCTCTTGCCAGATTATGGATTGGTGAACACCCTCATAGGTCTCATCCTTATGTCTCATCTTGCCAATATAGACAGGATTCTGAAGGAGATGGGTCAGCGTGCCAGTCTTGAAGTATATGCCGCCGATAGTTTTCCCGGTTTTCCATTTCCGTTCTCTAGTTTTGATGCCTTGAGCGGCCAGTTCATCCACTAGTTGGGGTACGGATTTGACCTGAGCATATCGCTCAAACAATTGCTTTACCGTTTCTGCTTCGGATTGATTGATCACTAGCTGGCGATCGACAACATCGTATCCGAAGGACACACCACCTCCCATCCACAAGCCCTTCTTCTTGGAGGCGGCAACTTTGTCCCTGATCCGTTCACCTGTGACTTCACGTTCAAACTGAGCGAATGATAGTAGAACAGTCAGTGTAAGACGCCCCATGCTGGTCGTAGTATTGAATGACTGGGTGACGCTGACGAAGCTGGCTTCATTCTCATCCAAGATTTCAACGATCTTGGCAAAGTCAGCAAGACTGCGTGTCAGCCGATCAACCTTGTAGACAACGATGACATCGACCCTTCCCGCTTTCACATCATCCAACAGCTGCTTGAGGGCAGGGCGATCCATATTGCCGCCGGACCAGCCGCCATCATCATAAAGTTCAGGAACAGCCTCCCAGCCTTCGCTGCTTTGGCTCAATATATAGGCTGCACATGCCTCTCGCTGGGCATCCAGACTGTTAAAGTCCTGCTCCAGACCATCTTCGGTCGATTTACGGGTGTAGATGGCACAACGCTTTTTTGATTTTGCTTCACTCACTGGCCGGAAGCGGTCGGTCTGCTTTCTGGCCTTGGCAGCCGAAATGCGGACTATCGAATAGCAACCTAATTGCCTGTCTTTTGCTGGCTCTCACTCTGAAATGCCTGCGAGCGACCGCTCCAGCCATTTCAACGTCGCCTGAATCTTGCGATCCTCAAGCGCAACCCGCTGGCAGACAAAGTTGTAACTTATCACCCAGTCTTTTGCTGGCACTAGAACCGGAACAAAATCCTGGCCATATCCATGATAGGCGTTGATCAAAGGGTGCATTCCGAGCGCAATCCCAAGTCCTTTTGACACCGCGTCCAAGGCACCCAAGATGGAATCAAATGTCAGATTTCTGGTCGCCTCAAGCTGATCGCTTCCTTGTGCGCGACACCATTCGTCCCATGCCTGCTCATTGGCCCGGACATGGATCAGCGTATGCTTTTGCAAATCAGCAGGCCTATTGAGCGGAGGGGCCGAATGAAGATAGGCTGGTGCTGCAATGGGCTGGCCGCAAATCGCAATCAGCGGTTTGCAGACCAGATCCTCGCTATGCTCCTCACCGAAGCGAAGAGCGATATCGAAGTCGCCATTCAACACGTCAGCGTACGCATTGGTGGTCTCGATCCGCAGGTCATAGTTCGGGTGCTTCGCCTCGAATTGCCCTAGAGTGGGTAGGAGTATGGCGCTGGTAAAGAAAGGAAGCGCGCTGATCCGGATCACATTGCGATCCTCGCTCCGGGTCAGGCGCTGCGTCGCCACGCCGAGGCCTGAAAGCGCAGTCTGGACCGCATTGAGGTAGACTGTGCCAGCTTCGGTGACCCTGACCGTTCGTCCGACGCGCTCGAACAAGGTGACTCCGAGACGCTGCTCCATGTCTTTGATTGCGTGCGAAACAGCAGAAGGCGTCCGGCCCAGATCGCGCGCTGCATCAGCAAAGGAAGAGCGTGCCGCTGCGCGCTCGAACGCTTGCAAAGCGGGTATGGAAGGGAGGTCGACCTTCCTCATCAATGAATATCCTTCACTGGTCTTGAGGGGAACTCACTAACGCAATTCACCAGTTATCCCATATTGATAGTCACCTCAACGGAGTTTAGATAATATGCCGACATTTGTAAAACATGAAGATGATGCATGGGAAAGCATGCCATCAGCGATGGGGCCCTTTAACGGGCTCCAAGGCGGCGCAGTCGCTGGACTATTGGTCCATGAGCTGGAAACGGAGGCTGAGAAACAAGGTCTCGGCTTTCCCGCCTCGGTGTCGGTAGAGTTTCTACGACCGACCGGCTCGGGGCCGCTGCTGACCACATGCGAGGTGATCCGCAAAGGCCGCCGCGTCAGTGTGCTTTCCGGAACTGTCATCGATGATGGCAAGGTTTCTGCGCGCGCTTCCGTCGTCTTTATCACGCCAACAGAGATCGGTTCGGTTGAACCACCGGCGCCGCAGCCACTGGATCCAAGCGTCCTTCCAGTTCTTCCCAAGCGCTCCGCGCCTCATGGAGACTCCTGGATGATGGACAATTTCGAAACGCGCAGATCCGAGGACGGCATCGCTTGGTTCCGCTACACAGACGATATCGTTGAAGGTGTAAAGCCGCTCGCTCGAATCCTTGGTCCTGCCGACTGGACGCACGGGATCGGACGACCGTCTCAGCCCAAGCTCGCCGATCCCAATGTCAATCTTCAGCTTGCAATCACGCATTTCCCCGAAGGTCCCGATATCGGCATTAGACCGAGCACGACATGGATGCCCAACGGGATCGGTCTGGGCTCAGGGACTCTGTTTGATCGAAACGGCCCGTTTGGACAGGTTATGATGTCTGTCGCTCTTACGCCGTTTGGCTAGCTCGCGGGGAGAGGCTATCATGATGAACCGTCTCGCTGCGCAAACGGAAAAGTGGAACTGGCGCGCTCGCATCGAACGCATACGCTGCGGTCCCTCTTCCGTATCGTGCGATCATCTTGCCTTCTACGAGGATGATGACTGCTTCATTCGATACCGTAAGGCAGGCAAGGGGCCTCCCATTGTTTTCCTGTGCGATGGCCCCGCCACGCTCGAAGTCTATGATGAGCTTATCGCCACACTTTCAGCGTCATACACTATCATCGCCTTCGAAACGCCTGGGAACGGGTTCTCTGTACCAAAACCTTCCTACAGTTTCAGCTTCCAGAAGACGAACGATGTGATCGCGAGATTTCTGCGGTCGGTCGCAGGAGAACAATCGATCCTCGCCTTCTCCTGCGGCGCCTCTTATGCGGCGGTGGATATCGCCAATCGCTACACCGAACTGTGCAGCCGCTTGATCATTCTCCAAGCGCCGTCTTGGCAAGAAGAGCTCAAATGGAGGAAGCGGCGCGACCCCAAGGGTCTAATCTCCACACCTTTTGTGGGTCAGCTAATTTTCCCGAGAATGATGAAACCCCGCGCGCCTGTCTGGTATGAGCTTAGTATGGCTAAAGGACCGGCAGTTGAGCATTTCTGCACCTGTACGGCCCACGCGTTCGATCGCGGCGCAACTTTCGCGTTGCCAACCATGTTTCAAAACTATCTGGTTGGAGAAAAGGCACCTTTTGGCGTTCCCGAACAAGCGACCCTGGTGATCTGGGGCGAACAAGATGCTTCTCACGCAGACACGAACAAGGCTTCTTCCAAAAGCCTAGCGCGATCAGCCAGGGTCGTGACCTTAGGGCATGTAGGTCATTTCCCCGAACTGGAAGATCCGGCCGGCTTTGCCAGTTTGGTCGCGGAATTCACCGCTAATTTAGCTTGAAGTCAACCTCTGGGTCGTTAGCGGACAGTATGCTTTTGAGACCGAAAGGTCAAAACCGCCATTCCGATCGCGCCCCGGAAGCATCTCTTCTCCCGGCAAGTCGTCGCCAGCATCGACACAGTTGAGCTAAAAATAATCATGTGAATCCAGTGAGCCGGCTATCGAGAGTTTCATCATAATATCGCGTTGCTTGTCATCGCCCATCATGAAATTATGGTGGCAAATTGTTGAAAAGCCCATACGCAGATAAAATGAAATTGCGCGAGTGTTCTTCTCCCATACGCCCAACCAAACATGCTGCACGGTCAACTCACTCGCTTTTGACAATGCAAAATTTATTAGAATTCTTCCAATCCCTTTTCCCTGGAATGTTTTCCTGACGTAAATTCGTTCTATCTCCATCGCGTTGGGTATTCCCTGTTCGGTTTGTGCAGGGCCTGTGTTTACCTTTAAATATCCGACAATCTCGGAACCATGTCTTGCAAAGAAGAACTTTGAGTTCGGATCATCATATTCGCTGGTAATCCGCCGGAGTGAAAAAAGCTTTGGCGACATATGCATTCATATTCTTCGACTCGTTTTGAGCGAGAAAGGTGTCGACAAAAGTCTCTTCACTTATGTCTCTCAAAAGCATGATCTCTTTTCGGGCGACGGGCGCCATTGTGGCTGTAATAGACATTGTTTTCATTCTCAGGGTTTACCTTCCAACTTGTCTTGGTTAGCAAAGTCGTTGATCCGGTGGTGAGATTCACAGTAAGCTTTTAGTCCTTCATTCTCTCTCTTTATGGCTCGGACAAAAGCTTCACGGAGAATTGGGGATAGTAGAATCGCTGAAACCCCCGACGCCTGCAACACCAGCCTATTAATCGTGCCGATTTTGCAAGATCGAATTTCGTGGATGCCTGTGATGCTCATCCCCAGCATTCTTTTTTCCCGCGCAAATATTGTTGGAGGTTCAAACTGGGTCACAGTCCAAATGGCAACAGGCTGACCAGGTTGATTGAGTTCAAACTTCTTCCCAAATTCATTGTAGCATCAGTCATGGGACGCGCGGATTTCACATTGGGAGACCAATCTGCCAGAATTTCAATATTAGTCGAGACGTTCCAAACATCGACGGGATCAGCAGCGATGGCAATTTTATCTTCTGTCTGAACTGTTAAATTGCCCATTGCCATTTATTTGAATCCTTCAGAGACAAGACGATCTTCCGTCAAGAGATATTTACCTTGACACATCAATGTTATTTTCCATAATTTTACCTTGCATAATCAAGGTAAAATTATGGAAAATATCGAAATTGCCTCCAATGATGTAACGCTCGTTGGCAGTACTAGTGGCCTCAATCATAATTTTTTACTGCTCCATGCTGGCGGGGAAACCAGACAGGTCTGGCGACCGATCCAAACACGACTGGCTCGTGCAGGTCTCGGTTCAGTAGCTTTTGATCAGAGGGGGCATGGGGAAAGCACAGGGTCACGACGAGAAGATATCCAGTGCTTTGCAGACGATGTCCGTCAGATGCTCACATTGTCAGACAAGGCTCAGATTTTGGTTGGGGCTTCTCTGGGCGGACTAGCGGCAATAATGGCTTTAGCGTGTCACGAAACGCGGTCTAAGGTCTGCGGATTGGTTCTGGTTGATGTTGTTCCTGCACCTGACCCTCAACGCGTTCGGAACTTCTTGTCCTCAACTGTTCCCCATCTGGCGGAGACTTTTCTGGTCGATGACATTCTGGACAAAGGAGATCTTCTTTCGAATGCTGCTTCCCAAATCAAGATTCCGGTCCTGCTAGTGCGCGCCGGACAGTTTGGACCCATGTCGGATGAGGAAGTTGGCTGTTTAAGGGAACTCTGTCCACAATTGAAAGTAGAACATGTCGATTCTGCCAGCCATTTGATCGCGCGAGATGCTCCCATAAGGCTGGCCGATATATTGTTACGCTTTGAACAGTCGGAAACGATACGCCAACAAGCAAAATTGAACTGAGTGATATCTGGTTTAGGTTGTAGAGAGACTGAGCAACTTTAAAACGAACTGGCAAGAAGGAGAAATCAAGTGACTGCATTAGGAATACAACGAATTCTTGCATCGGTCTTTTTGGGACTTGGCGGGTGGGCGCTTTTGTTTCCTGCCACCGTGGAACGTTTGGGATTCACTGCTGATCACTATATCGGAACAGATGCAAGCGCCGTTCTTAAAGGCTGTTTTGGTGCCCAGGCTTGTTTATGCGGAACCGTTATAGCACTCTCCCAATTTCGCCCGGTCACTTTTCTGGTATTCGGCGTGGTAGGCTCTGTTCCGTTCTTCGTTTTTAACTACTATTTTCTGTTCGTTGAAAATATGTTCTCTAACTGGATGACGCTTGATTTTGTTGGCAATATCGTGATCTTTTTCCTGTGCATCGTCGGATATCGCAAAGCAAAATCTGAAGAGAATTTAACGGGTTTCAATTGAAGGAGGTCAGATAGGCCAAATCACTCTCTCGGCCTCGATTTCTCGATTCAACCATTGGTGATAACCACGGGCTAGCATCCATTCGATTCGATCACCACGCCATGCTATTTTTATCCGTTCATGACTCTCATCTGTCATCGTTGCTAAAAATTCGGCGGTTTTTGCTGTGTCGTTGCGAAAGAGAATTCCCTCTTTCATGGTGTCCATCCACCTAAGAACATGGGGAAACTGATTATCGTCAATCTTGAAACCGAGCGGTTTTAGAGCTGAAATATGCGGCCAGATGGTAAATTCTACTACGCCAGGCTCAACACCGAACATGTACTTTCCCCTTTGCAGTTTCAGAATTTCCTCAAGCTCCTGCAAGGCTTCATTAATGTCCTTTTGAGCAGCCTCAAAAAGTCCCTCGGGCCTATCGTCTTTACGGCTTGCCCAGGTCCAAAGTGAGCAATTGACAATAGCTGCATCAATTGTGGTGCTAAACAGATGCTCTATTCGCCTTGCCAATGCTCGATCTGCTGGACGTTCCGGAAAAATGAGATTGTTTGAGAAAACTTCGTCTAGGTAGGCAACAATATGAACCGATTGTGAAACGACAACACCGTCATGTTCGATCGTTGGAACTTCCAGACGAGGGTTGACTGTGAACAACGCCTCGTGATTGATCTTGGCCAAACCATCCCGAAACCGATAGTCGATTTCTTTATATTCGAGGGCGAGCCGAACCTTCCTTGAAAAAGGACTGAAGTCATTTCCGAAAAAAATGATCATCGCGAGCTCCTGTCGTAAAATATGATCGGCATCCAAATGGATCTCCAGCGTTCTATTTTATCTTTTTTTGATTTTCCTGCCGGGTTAATGTGTACACCTGCGTTCATATTCTTTAGGCTGCCAAAGCGATTGATAACGGCAGCACCAAGCTGCTTGCCATCAAAGTCGCAAGAGGTTCCCAAAAAATCCTCGCAATTTGAACAAAACAACATTGCCGCGATGCCCGCTCCTTGAAATTGCCTCTCTAGACGGCAAGCTGCGCCCACTGTCATGGAAGAATCCGGGTTAGAGTAGAACGTAACGTCAAATTTCGAACAAAAATTACAGCGGCATGTACGCAAATCTCCAGTGACAATCTGGCGAGGAGTGAAAAGCCTGATTTTTGCGTCGCCACATTGACATCGACCATCATATGATTGCATTTGCGTACCTTCAATGATCGTAACACTCACGACCATGGTTCATTCGTATAAGGCCATCTTCACACTGTATATCGGGGATCCAGTCCCTGTCCCCAGCTTGCCATCCATTGGTCAAACTCCTGGGCGCAGCCTGGATCATATATGTCCAACAACCTCGTAATCTGGTCATTTTCGTAAGTTGCAATTTCCCACAAGCCAGATTGGATTGGAGGAGCATCGCCACGAGTAAACCTTATAAAGCTGTGGAACAGGACTTTGTTACCTTCTTGCGCAAAGACATGTTCGGCGACATTTATTTGCCGTTCGCATTTCTTGTCAAAACCATCGGTCGCTCGTTCAAATCCCGCAAGCATATTATCAACCCCCGTTACTTCGCAGTGGAAAGAAATGTTAGAGACCTCATAGACCATGTCTTTTGCAAAGTAAGGGCGCAGTCGATCCCACCCACCCATATTATAGGCCGTTTCGAATGCACGACCTTGTTCGATAAATTTCTTAACTAGGTTCACTACTTCTTTCCTTTGGTTCGATCAGCTTGTGTATGCATTCACTACATTGAGTACTCAAGGTATAGATGTTACATTGATATGTCAATGTGAATAACCTAGACACTCCGCTATGACTGAAGGACCCCAAAAGCGAATTCGCCGTACCCCCTCTGAGGCACGCGAACACATCCTGTCCTGTGCCGAGCAGATAATGAAACAAAGCGGCATCGCTTCGGTGCAGGTGAGGGCTGTCGCACGCGAAGCATCCATGACGGATGCCGGTATCAATCATCATTTCGGGTCTTTGGATGGTCTACTTGAGGCGTTGCTAAAATCAGGGGCGCAAAAAGTCCGCGATGCGGTTGATCTAGCTGTGACGCAATGGGCGGGATCAAATCCCGATATTCGCTCGCTTGTTGAAGCGATCGGGGATGTATACAGCGAGGGATATGCTGATTTGGCAATCCACCTTCACAAATCGGGATGGCAAGAACGCGGAACGCCTTTATTAGATCCGGTAGTGGATGCTCTACTTGCTATCAATTCCAAACAAGACACAACCGAGGCCAAGATTCGGGCGGCATTGGCAACATTACATTTGTGGCTGGCTATCGACCCTCTTTATGGGGAAGAGTTCCGGAGAAGTGCCGGTTTATCCAGAAGTGCTGATCAAAAGCTGCAATTGGAATGGTGGGTAGTTACCTTGAAACAAATGCTCACCAAGTAACCAGCGTCTTTCAACAAGCGACAATCTCTCCAAAGGATGGTTTACCTTCTTTGAAACCTTTGTTGTCAAGGGAGACAGGAAGATCATTGGAATCACCGAGACTGAAAAGAAAAGGTGTTCTTAAGCAAGTTCATCACTAAACATGAAGGGCATAAATTTTGTCACAACTATCGGCGTCTCGAGTGATCTTTCTTGTGTCTGCTTTCCGGCAACGAAGACCGCGCTAGTCATGTCTGAAATTGGGGCGCAAAGCGGACACTAGCGTTATGGCAGCCATATCCCGAAAGCGGACATCAAGATCGTAGTTTCTGGAAAAAATATACGGCCCGCACAGTTTGTTAACACCAACTCGTGACTATTATGATTGGCAGATTTTCGTCGTCAGAACCAAGTCTACGCGGCTTGTAGTGGTCTCACTCTGTATGCCAAGGCCTTGCCGACATCGCATCGGCTACTCACCATACGATTCCGCCCCGATTGTTTTGCTACATAAAGAGCTTCATCGGCCTTCTGCATAGCCATTTCGATACTGGCGCGATCTGATACCTGACAAACACCCATACTGGCCGTTACCTTCAACGAAGCAATATTGACGCATTGATCCACTGCATCTGCGATTTTTTGACGCACCGATTCCGCCTCTGATATGGGTTTGTTTCCATATATCAATAGCGCAAATTCTTCGCCGCCAATTCTGGCAGCAAAACTGTTTTCGTTAACAAGGGCAGACGCCGCCGCCGCCAATACTTTGTCGCCAATATCATGACCGTAAGTATCATTTACACGTTTGAAATGATCCAAATCAACCAATGCTACAGCTGCCGGCGCTGGCGCTTTACAGTCACCAAGTCGCTTTTGAAGACCTCGACGGTTCGGCAAATTGGTTAAAGGATCAGTCGCTGCAATTTCTGCAATGTTGATTTCTCTCGCAACGGCATCATCGCGCTCGCGCTTGAGAATCATGAAGCGATCCGAAACGCCTACTGCACTAACAACAACTTCAAACGTTAATGCGACAAGGATCGCAGGCATCCAAAGAGACCATTCTGCATTGAACGCAATCTCGTGGAAGGATGCGATGCCGCCAACCACCAATATCAATGACCATGCCACCAGCTGGAAGCGTGCAGCCCGACTGCCCATCCACAGTGCTTGCACAAGCGCGGATATGACGAGAATAATGATGACAACAAAAGCCAAATGGCGCAGCGCGTTCGGAATAGCCTGATCCGGCAGGAAAGGAGGAATGATGCTTACAATAATTGCCAGCACCGCGCACCAATTCAAAGCGCGGCGAACATGCGGTTTGAGCATTCCATCTTCTATATAGGCGACCAAAAAAGGGCCGGTTACGACGATGCCGACATCAAGCAGTAAGAGTTCGATGCGATTGCGCATGATGGGGTCAGCAAGCCAAGTCCCCAAAAAAAGCTGTGAACCAACTAATGACATCAGAACCATCGCGATGAGCCTAACACTATGCCAAACTAAAAAGCGCTCGCGCATTGCCACGTAGAGACTGACATTATAAATGACCGCCAGCATCGCCAGTCCAAGGAACATCCCAAAAAATATCACTGGCCAACTCATGCGTTGGCGTTCTCAAAAGACTGCTGCAAATCCCTACCCTCAATTCAAGGCAAGATGAATAAACCAGAATTCCTTCGAAAAAGTTATTATGGATCCGCTATTATGCTCAAAGTGAACGTCCCCTTTTGCGCCCATAGCATACACCAGCGCTATGGCTGCTTTATCCAGAAAAAGAACGTTTTCACTATACAGACTCATCGCTGCTGGAGAAGGCGGTTTCCGGCGGTCATCAAGTCGGGCAGTTCTGATATTATGACTCTGCCATCGACATTTTTGCCGCGCATGAATTCTTGAATTGTCAGGGTCACCTCTGGCGGCGACATGAACAGATTGTGTCCGGCATCCTTTACAGTCACCTGCTGCCGGTTGGCAAATCCCCGGACCGCTTCGTGCTGGCTTTCAATATACGTGCGCCCATCCAGTGTGCCGCTGAGCAACAATAGGGGTATATCCGATACCGGCTGCTTTCGAAAATCTTCTCCGAGGACTAATGCTGACTCAACGTCCTCCAATTCCATCGGCTGGTTGAGATAGGTGGCCAGTAAGGAGGTGCGCGCTTGCCTCCTAATCAGGGTACGTCGGTCCGCGCCTGTTCCTGATGCAATATCCATCAGCACCGACATCGGCCAAAAGGCAATCTGATCATCACGACCCAGCATTCTAGGTGCTATTCTCTGCAAAAGCTCATATTGGCCTTGATCCGCCTCGCGATAGAGCTGCAGCAACAAGCTCAGCGGCATGGGATCGGAAATCAATCCGGAGGCTGCACTCTGCATATCCCGTCTCTGCCACAAATATTTTCGTTCTACGCCTTCTTTATCGAGATACTGAATCATGACCGGAGCCTGTTCGAGCTTGGTATGGACCCGGCGCATCAGGGCCTTGATATCCGGTATTTCGGTCTTGGCCTTAGGCTGCCGGTCAATTGCCTGCTGTACGCGGTCAAAATATCGATCGGTACGAGCCGGGAGTTTTATGGTTTGATCAAGACCTTCGGCGCTCGCGATGACGATCTTGTCGATTTCACCTCCCATTTGCTTGGCCGCCGCCAGAGCAAGATGCGATCCGTAAGATATGCCCCAGAGCGTAAGTTGCGAAGCGCCAAGATGCTGACGTAGATCCTGCAGATCAGCGACATTTTCGACCGTGTTATATCCCCTTACATCGATTCCTTTGTCGATCCAGAATGCAAGACATTCCCTCAACGCCTCAACCTGCCTTTTCCGGTAATCCTCGTCCGAAACAAGGTCTGTTCCACCAGATGTCTGAGAAGAACTGCATTTGGTCATGTAAGTCGAAGCGCCGGTTCCTCGCTGATCTAACGCGATGACATCGCCAAATTCCCGCATCGCCATGAACAAGGCAAAGCGACGAACGCGGGCGGTCCTAATACCGGATCCACCGGGACCGCCAGCAAGATATATAATTGGAGAGCCTGGCTTATTCCCAGTCGCTGGAAACCGAACATAGCGCAGGGTCAAAGTCCGGCTGTCTGGATTGGCTCGGTTTTCCGGTACCGTGAAATGTCCCTCAAATGCGTCGGTCGTTTCCCCTGATGCAGCTTTGAAAATAATCGCCTTTTCCTGTTCAGTCAGATTGCCTGATCCAGAATCTGCAGCCACGGGTGCGGGCAAGAATAACAGGAGGATGGGAAAATATAATGCAGTCAACTTCATTTAAACGGCCTCAATCGTGATTTGATGATCCGATATTAGGCTACAAAGCGCACCGGGCCGGGCCAATCAAAGCCAACGGTAGTGTATTTCTGTCAAACGGTCGTTCCCGGTAGCATCAATAGCTTCTATGGCAACTAAATGTCCAAGCGTGTGATCAAATCGGCTCTCTGCTTCTTATACTTGACACTGGCGGTCTTCAGTCCAGCAATGGCGGTCACATGGATTGATCGAGACGAAGTGATAATCTGTCCGGCTTCCAGTGCTGATCCCCTGCAGATACCGGACTTTTCCTCACCCGGCTGTAACGCGGCCACAGCATCTGCGATTGATCCGCAAGGAAAGCTGATTTGGGTGACGACAAATCTTACGCTCAGTGAGACTACCGGTCCTGCCGGGGAGCCATTGGCCTTGTTCGTGTCCGGCAAGATGGCCAGTATTTTCTACCTAAATGGGAAGTTGGTAGGTCGGAACGGGCAACCGGGAATGGACGCAGCGACCGAAGAGCCGGGCTTGATGGACGCAACACTCTACCCTCCCCAAGACCGCTACAGAGAAGGCTCCAACTCTGTCGTGTTTCTGGCTTCTGCCCATCATGGTATCATCAATCTGGCAAGTCCTATTCACATGATTGCTGTCGGTCCGGCGGGGAATGCTTCTGACCAGCTATTGCGCCACTACTGGCCCTCGATAATTACGCTAGGTCTATTCGTTCTTGGCGCCATTTACTTCGGAATTACCGGAATCATGAGGCTATCAAGGAAGAAATCCTTGCTGCTGAGCCTGATATGCACCTTTGCAGCGCTACAGCTCTTTTCAGAAATCTTAAGGGGCCTGATAGCTTATTCCTATCCGGTGCATGATTGGCGATTGCTCGCCATTACGGTGTTCTCGGCCGGTTTCGGATTGACCGTGGCGTTCCATGTTTTTTCAACATTCATGCAAAAGGGCATCCTGTTGCCGATGATTGGTGTTACGGGGGCGAGCGCGCTCGCGGCCTTTTTTATGCCGGGATTTGATGACAAGACTTTATCAGCGATGCTGTTGCCATTGGCAGCCAGTCTAATTGTCACTGGATATGCAAGCTATAAACGCCAGCGGCGGGCGTTCGGATATTTTTGTGCATTGTTGGTGTTTGTTGCTGCAATCGCTCTGTTTCCACACCTTTTTCTCGATACCATCTTCTTTTACCTCGTGGCTTCTCTTTTGTTGTTTCTTTTTGTTGAACAGGCCTTTGCCTATGCAAGGGAAGTGGATGAACGCAGAATAGAAGAAGCGCGTGGAAATAGACTGGAATTGGCTTTGGAACAGGCCAGGGAACGAGAAGAAGCAACCGAAATCAGCGTAAAAAGTGCAGGTCGGATGGAGCGTGTTTCTGCAGATCAGATTAAATATTGCAAGGGTGCGAGCGGTTACACGGAAATTGTGCTGATCGATGGGCGCGAGATTCTGCACGCAGTCACGCTTTCTGAAATGGAGGAACTCTTACCCACGATTTTCATTCGCGTGCACCGCTCCTATCTCGTCAACACCAATTTCGTTCAATCTTTGAATCGTGATGTTACTGGAACTGGGCGACTGACCCTTGTCGACGGCTCCCAATTATCAGTAAGCCGCAGAACCATGCCAGCCGTTCGCAAAGCACTGGGTTGACCTTGGTCGTGGCACGCACAAACTAAGCAAGATGGAGAATGCCAAACCTTCGGGATTTGTGATTGTAGGTCAACGGACCAATTTCGGCACTATATTCATGTCCGCGATGAGCGCAAAAGTGGACACTAGGATTGAAGAATATTCCATACGACATAGAAAATCTGAGTTTTGCCGCATACCGGTCTTCGGAGAGGTCATCATAATTGGAAAAAGTTTAGTGCGGTGCATCAGCATTATAGGTACTATCCATTTAACGTTTGAGACGTCGGCGAAAATGTGATGATTTGCAGGTGCGAGGGACAATCATAGGCAACCGAACTGCGCGTCCAGGCAATGAATTGCTGGTCGGGCTCCGATTCAATGTTTTGAGTCCGACCGCCTACTTAACTGCCGCCTAACGCCTGCCACAATGCGACCCGCGCGCGAGATGCCCGGCCATTGGCCATCGCGACCTGCGCCCGGGTGGTGTTGAGGACCCGGCGAGCGTTGAGGACATCGCGAAAATCGCTCAGCCCGTTGCGATAGCGAATGCCGAGTAGATATTCGGCATCCTGTTCAAGCTTTTCCTGCTCGATCAGAGAAGTGACCTCAGCATCTACCGATGCCACTTGACCATAAGCTGTTTCAGTTTCTCCCAAGGCGGTGAAAACCGTCCCGCGGTAGGAAGCAAAGGCTTCGCGGGCATTGGCTTTGCTCTGGTCAATCTGCGCACCGACCCGACCAAAATCCAGTAACGGCCCGGCAATGCCAGCGCCCAGACTGCCGACCACAGCATCACCGCTGAACAGATCACCTAGCGCGAAGGAGAGTAGGCCGATGGCTCCTGAGAGGGTAAGTTTGGGGAATCGCTGCGCAGCGGCAGCGGCAATGTCCGCATCGGCAGCGGCCAGTCTGGCTTCCGCAGCGGCGACATCGGGACGGGCGCGCAGCATTTCAGACGGCGTGCTCAGCGGCGGTTGCGGCACATCGGACAGGATGGCTTCGCTTTTCAGGCTGTCCAGCACCGTTGCAGTATCTTGGCCGGTCAGGGTTACCAGCGCCCCGACAATGATGGCACGTTCGCCGGGTAGCGCAGCCAATCGGGATCGAGCATCAGCAATCAGGCTTTGCGCTTGCACCGCATCCAGTCCGGGAGATATCCCGGCTTTGGCTCGAGCGTCGGTCAGGCGCATCAGATTTTCGGCGGCTGCCAGATCTTCCTCCAGAACGGTCGCGCGGGCCTGCAAGGTGCGCCAGTCAACGACATTGGCGGCTATGGCAGATATCAGGCCAAGCCGAACCGCAGCCGCATCGGCGGTGGCGGCGTTGATCCGAATATTGGCCGCCCGCGCACTGGCGCGCAAGCCGCCAAAAATATCCGCGTCCCAATTGGCAGTGATATTGGCGCCATAGCTGGTCTGATTGCGGTCGATACTAATCCCGGCTGGCAGGTTTGCCCCGATACTATCGGGATTAATGCGTGTTCGCGTAATGCTGCTGTCAATATCCACCGAAGGCAGGCGATTGGCGTCAGCGCCTTTTGCCACCGCGCGTGCTGCATCGATCCGCACCAGAGCAGCGGCCAATGTCGGCGCATTCTCTTCGGCGGCGTCTCGCAAGGCGCGAAAGGCCGGGTCATCGGCGGGAAGCAGATCATCCAGCGTCTGACGGTCCTGCGCAACGACATCGGATGCCAGCGCAAATGCAGTGGGAGGGACGACACTTGCCGGGTTCAGAGCGAGGTCGGGCTTCCCGGACCCCAGCGTGGAGCATCCCGCCACCAGGAGAGATGTTGTCAAAGCGAGAGCGATCCTGATTGACTGGGTCATTTGGTTTCACTCGCCTTTTTCGCGCCATTTCTGGCACCATTTTTAGCACGAACGAAAGCATCCACTTGCTGGCCGACAAAAAAGCCCTGATCGGATGGGATTTGATAGATGAGTTGCAAGACCCGCACATCGACCCGCTCTGTAGCCGAATTGGTCAGCGAGGTTTTCGGTGTGACCAGAGGTTCGGCCCGGACAAATTGTGCTTTGACGCGCTGGTTGGCTTGTCCGCGCGGACTAACCACCGCTTCTTTGCTCATCTCGACCCGACCAATTTCATTTTCGTCAATATCGATCCGGACATGCAGCGGTGCGGTATTGCCGATTTCCATATAGGGATCACCACCACCGCCTTGCGGTCCTCCGGGGTTGGCATATTCGCCCGGGCGGACATTGACCGACAATATTTCCGCAGCAATGGGCGCTTTTACAGTAAGCCGTCCGAGATCGGTCGTGGCGCGAGCGCGAGCGGCCTCGGCGCTGCGAATATCGGCTTCGGCTTGTCTCAGCTGGGCTTGTGCGGTTCGGACGGCGCCGCTGCGATCAATCACTTCCTGCTGCGACACGGCGCGGGGATCTTCGATATTGCTATACAGCGATGATTGCTGCCGCGCGGTGGCGAGCTGGGCCCGCGCCGTTTCCCGGGCGGCGCGGGATTGCGCTATCGCGGCACTGGCCTCGCTGATTTGCGAGCGGATTGCGCGGTCATCGATCAGAAATAACGGATCGCCCGCCGATACCTGATCTCCCGGTGCCACATAGACCTTCGTAACTATGCCGGCGAGGCTGGTGCCTATATTGATGACTTCGCTAGAGGGTTCTACAACACCGGATCCCGCGACGCTCGGTTGATTACCAAAGGCGGCTGTGGCTTTTGGCGGACTGATCTCGGGTTGTTCTTCGCTGCGGTCCGGCTGGCCGCTCATCACCACGATAGCGGCAATGATAATGGCAATCACCGCCAATATCGGCAATATGGTGCGGACAAAACTAACGCCGCGCAGCCGGTTCATAATAGTCTCTAACACAATATCATCCTTTTGCTTTTCTTGCCGCTGCCGCGATTAATGTTCGGGCATCTCTTTGCCATCATGGGTGATCCGGCCGTCTTCCATGACCAGGATACGGTCAGCCAGATCGAAAATACGGTTGTCATGGGTTACGATAATCACTGTGCGTTCGGGTGCGAGGGCGACTTCGCGCAGCAGGTCCATAACCCGCCGGCCCGATTTCGCATCCAGAGCCGCCGTCGGTTCGTCACACACCACCAGTCGCGGCTCGTGGACCAGGGCCCGGGCAATCGCGACCCTTTGTTGCTGCCCGCCCGATAGTTGCCGCGGTAGTTTATCCGCCTGATCAGCAATATTGAGCTTGTCGAGCATATCCCGCCCGCGTTCCACCGCTTCATCGCGTTTCATACCGGCAGCGACCAACGGAACAGAGGCGTTTTCAGCGGCCGTCAATGTCGGGATCAGATTATATTGCTGAAAGATAAAACCGATATTCGACAGCCGGAAACGGACGAGATCATTGTCGGACAGGCTGTAGATATCTTGACCGAACACGGAAACGGAGCCGTCGGTAGGATAGAGTATTCCCGCGATAATCGAGATCATCGTCGTCTTCCCGGAACCGGACTCGCCGACCAAATAGGTTAGCTCACCTGACCGGACTTCCGCATCGATACCGTGCAACACCCGGATCATCTGGCTTCCGGCGCTGAATTCTTTGACAATGCCATTGATGGTGATGGCGGTGCGCGTCTCGGTCATCTAAAAACCTCGGCCGGTTCGGTTTTCAGAACGCTGCGCAAGGCAAGCCAGCCGGTGATCAGGATCATCGCGATGACCACCGCCGCAGTCAGTAGCGGTATCTCCCAAGGCGTGTAGAAGCCTTTGAAATCGGGCGAGCTAGAAGCGCCAGAAGAGATAAAGATCGCCGCCAACAAAATTCCTATGCCATAGCCGACAAGACCCACCAGCAAGGCCTGCGCAGCGACCATCATGCGAATTTTATTGTTGGTGACGCCAATCGCCTTGAGCGCGCCAAATTGCTTGATATTGTCTCGGATGAACAGGCTGAAGGTCAGGCCGACAATCGCCACCCCAACGATGAAGCCCAATGCGACGGTTATGCCGAAGTTGACGGGAATACCCGTGTTTTCGATGATGAAATCAACGCCGTCTCTGGCAAATTCATCGCGGGTTCGCGCCTTCAGACCGGTGGCTTCGGTTATTCGGGTAGCAACCTGTTTGGCGGTAAGACCTTCCGAGGCATTGGCAAGTACAAAAGACATGCGGTTGCGTGTACCTGGAACAAAGGCCAGTGCATTGGAGTAACGGGTGTAGAGAATGACCTGGCTAGTAAAGCTGGGGTCCACATCGACAATCCCGCGAATAACTGCGCGCCGGTCATTAAGTTCGAGGCGCACCCCAATGGGATCAAAGCCTTCGGGGAAAAGCTTGGCCGCACCAACACTGTCGATGATCACCGCATCAGGTTCATAAAGCGCCTCGCGGCTGCCGTTTACAAATTTCTTGGGCAATCCGATCAGTGTAGCATCGTCAACGCCGACTACGGTCACGCCTTCCAGGTCACCCTCTGGCGTACGCACCGTCGCACCGGAACGCAGCATCGGTGACGCCCATTCCACACCATTGACGGAGCGGACCTTGTCGAGCGCCGTCGATGGCATTGGTAATGCGACGTCGGGGGTGCGACTAACTGGATCCATTACCCAAATGTTGGCCGTGGGGATGTTGTAGACCGCAGTAGCTCCACGCTCGATCAGATTGACGAAGATTGTGAGCTGCTGCGAGATTAGCAGCGCAGAGAAGGCGACGCCAAACAAAAGGCCGAAGAATTTTTGACGGTCTCCGGTCAACATTCTGATGGCAATCCACGTCATCGAATCAGGCCTTTTGTGATTGGGGTTGAACGCAGGAGTAGTAAGAGACATAATGAACGTCAACGTTTTATTATACGGAACCGTTCAATAATGTCAGGCAAGACTTCCACCTCGATCAAGCCCGCTGCGGCCAATAAGGCATTGGGGCGTCCGGTCGATACGGCCAAGAGTGCGATCATATTGGGCGCGGCGCGCCATGAGTTTTTCAATATCGGCTTTGCCCAATCCAGCATCGAATCCATCGCCGCGCGCGCCGGTGTTTCCAAGGTGACGGTCTATAACCGGTTCAAATCCAAGGAAGCCCTGTTTGCCGCGGCGGTCGGCAATGAATGTGCTGTGATGCGCAAAGCTCTGTCTGTCGAAGCCACGGCAGGTGGTAGCATAAGGGAGCGGCTGGTTCATTTCGGCATGGAAATGGTCGCGTTCCTATGGCGTGATGAGATGGTCCGTTTTGAACGGCATCTTGCGGTCGAGGTGGAGCATAATCCGGAAATCGGGCTGCTATTCCTCGACGCCGGACCGCGGCGACTGCATAAGGCACTGTCTCACTTGCTGGACGAAGCGGTGGAGGCGGGCGAGTTGCAGATTGACGATACCGAACAGGCGGCGGAACATCTGTCGGGCATGATCAAGGGACTCGCCGATCTCGAACGCCGCTTTGGCGCCAATATTTCGCAGGCCAAAATACCGGATCCCAAAGCTAAGAAACGGGTGAACAGTGCTGTGGATCTTTTCCTCAAAAGCTACAGCAAAAGCTGAGAAGCCGAAAAGAGGTCAATCGATATGATCTCACCTTCTGTCTTTATCACCGAGATTTTTCGCGGAAGTTTAAGTGAAATTTGATCGGATAGCCTATCAGTGTAGTTTCATTCCAATGTCCGCTTTGGGCGCAAAAGCGGACACCGCAATTCGAAAAGCTTTTCGTCCGCTTCTGATCCGATTGCTAACCCTATGGGCCTGATGTAAACCGTGATCACGATGGAAAACTTCGATGATTGTGCGCTAGAGCTCCAAGAAAGGGGCTTAGTTAAGCTTGAGGGATTGATTGCACACCAAGATGCGCGGCCTGCGCGTGACATGATCCTGAACCTTGCGAGTAAACATGGAGTGTGCACTGCAGGTCGCTGGATTAACTCTCTGAGCCGTTTTGGCTATCCTAAGCCGTTTAGGAATGCACTCAATGGACTCAATAGAGTGGAGAAATTTCCCAACTTGGTCGGTGATCGACTGACACCCTTGGTTGAGAGGCTGGTTGGCCAACCGGTAACGCCTTTGTCGCCGGGTCAGCAGATATTGTTTACTCTACCTAGCGAGGACGATTGGTCAGTCCCCAGCGATGCCTGGCATATCGACTTGCCCAAGTTTGGTGAACGAGCCTCTCCAGGGTTGCAGGCCTTCACATTTCTTGATGATGTCGAACCTCAGGGGGGAGCTACGCTTGTGATTGCTGGATCGCATCGTTTGTTTAACAATTCCGCTGGTCTATCTTCCAAGGAGCTCAAGCGCCACTTGAGGAAAGAGGACTATTTCAAGTTACTCTTTGATCCCAATCGCCCCGCTATCGTACACCTCGACAAGACGGCGGGCCGCGTTGGAGACGTCGTATTGGAGGTGGTCGAACTCTCCGGTCGTGTTGGCGATGTCTACCTCATGGATTTGCGCGTACTCCATACGCCCGCGCCGAATTGCTCTGACAAAGCACGGCTTATGCTCACATGCCGGTTTCCGCGATCAACTATCGCCGAACAAATCAATAGCTAACGTCCGCTTTCGGGATAAAGCGGAAGCTATTGGAAGGTTCGAAATTGTGGCGCAAAGCGGATACTAGCGAGCGATTGATAATTGCTCTTATGTTGAAGGGCGAGCCAATGACTAGGTAACTTGGGTCTTGTTGACATCCCCATATGATGACATTATGTATGCCAATACATAATGGCACTATAGATGCTATATTATATGGGAGAGAACAACATGAAATTTACAAAGCAACTCGTTTTGGTGGCATTGTGCAGTACCGCTATGAGTAGGCCAGCCTTTGCACAGGATGGTGCTGCAGAAGAAATTGACGATAGTGTCATCATCGTGACCGCTCAGCGCCGTGCACAGGACGTGCAGGATATTCCGCTGGCTGTGACTGCGGTTAGCCCGGTTCAACTGGAACGGCAGGGCGTTGTTAACGTCACACAGATTTCGCAGGTTTCGGCCAGCTTTTCGACCTCAAACGCGCAAAACACAGCAGGCACGAACGTGCTTCGTATCCGCGGTGTTGGTACGACTTCGAACAACATTGGCTTTGAATCTGCAGTAGGTATCTTTATTGACGGTGCGTATCAATCACGTCCGGGTGTTGCGCTTTCAGAGTTTGTGGACGTGGAGCGCGTCGAAGTTTTGCGCGGGCCGCAAGGGACTTTATTTGGGCGCAATACATCGGCCGGCGCATTGAACATCACCACGAAACGTCCTGATCTCAATGAGTTCGGCGGCTTTGTAAATGCAAGCTACGGTAATTTTGACCTGATCAGTGTTCAGGGTGCTGTGAATGCCCCGCTGATTCAAGACACATTGGCCCTGCGGGTAACCGGCGCTTATCGTAAGCGCGATGGTTTTGTTCGTGTTGTAGACTCAACTGGCACAGTTGGGCGATCCAACGAGATTGATCAGTTTTTGATTCGCGGCCAGCTTGGCTATGAAAGCGACGGCGGTCTCACAGTTCGCTTGATCGGCGATTATTCCGAGATTAATGGTAACTGCTGTGCTCCAGTTGAATTGCTGCAGTCTGCACTGGAAACGGGGGGTGTCTTCGGCCTCGCAGGCCTTGGTGCAACGGGTGGTAACTTTCAGCCCAATGTCAATTCCAATCGTTTTGATAATTCTGCTGCCGAAACCATCTTGGACGATCGGGTGGCATCTCAAAGCTTCGTTCCAACCAACGCGATTGATCAATGGGGCATCACGGGCGAGATTGAATTTCCGCTGAGCGATAGCGCCGACATTATTTACATCGGCTCCTATCGCGAATTTAATGCCAGTAATACCTCGGATTCCGACTTTACGGCTCTTGATCTGTTCAACGTTGGCCTTTCGACCGGTCCAGTACCCAATGGCACCAATATCGATACAATGACTCACGAGTTACGTATTCAGGGTGAAGCTTTTGACGGTGCTCTCGACTGGCTCGTCGGTGCTTATTATTCTGATGAGGATATCGATCAGGTAGCAACTTCTGAACTTGGCACACAATGGGATCAGTTCGTTGGTGCATTGCTGTTACCTTCCACCAACGGCGCATTTGGCCCAACGCCACTGTCGCTTTTCTCCGGCAGCGTCAATCCGGCGGGTACAAGTTCAACCAATCGTTTTACTCAAAGTAGCCAGAGCTGGTCGATCTTCACGCATAATACATTGGAGGTTGCCGAAGGCTTGAAATTAACTCTTGGTCTTCGCTATTCTGATGAATCCAAAGATGGTGCCTTTGAGCAACTGGCATCCAATCCGGGAGCTTGCCCGGGCATTGTGAATAATGTTCTTGGCGGTCCGTTGGCTCCCGGCCAGCCTCCCATTCCTGGCGTTCTTGGAGCTCCGGCTCCAGCTTCCGGGCTAATTCCTACCGCGTTGATCACCGGTTGCTTCCCGTTCGTGGCTCCTGCTGATCTGGCTGCATCGGCTTTCCTGCCATTGCCACGGACTTTCGACGGTACATTTAAGGACAACGAGCTAATTTATACCGGCAAGGTATCTTATGAATTTGCGTCGCCGATCAACGTCTATGCCAGCTTTACGCATGGTTATAAATCGGGCGGTTTCAACCTTGATACCACAGCTGCCATTGGCGGGGCGGACCCGCGCTTTGCTTCAGAGGAAGTCGATGCTTATGAAATTGGTTTCAAAGGCAAATTCCTTGATAATGCAGTAACTCTCAACGTTGCAGCGTTTATCGAAGAATTCTCGAACTTCCAGGTGCTTGAATTTACCGGTGCCCAATTCCAGACCTTCAACGTACCGAAAGCAGAATCTGTTGGTGTTGAAATTGAAACAGTTATTCGTCCCAGCGATCATTTCACCATCAATGGCGGTCTAACGATTGTCGATGCGAAATATCCGAGCGACTGTGCGACCGCAGCTAACCCTTTGCGGGTGCAAAACCTTTGTAATGCTCCGCTAACCAATGCTCCAAAATATGTCGGTATCATGGGAGGGACATATAAGAATGATATTGGAGATAGCCTGAAGTTCTTCCTGAACGGTCAAATCCGTATGGAGAGCGATCGCCGGACGTCAACCCAGCCATCGACACCGCCAACCACGGCGGCGGCGCTCGGCAACACACCATTGCTGCCATTTGATATTCAGGATGGCAATATCAAGGTCAATCTGCGTGCCGGTATTGGTGATGTTGAAGATGCATGGGGCTTGGAGTTCTGGGTCACTAACTTAACCAATGAAGTCACGCGCGGTGTTACCTTCAGCACCACATTGCGTTCCGGCTCTCGTTCGGCTTTCCCGCAGGAACCACGGATGTTTGGTGTAACCGCCCGCGGCAAATTTTGATCCTTCCCTCCCGTTGGATCAAACGAGACGACCGGTTGGGGAACCGGTCGTCTTTTGCTTTGTCAAGTTGTGGAGCTCTTCCTCTTCTTCACTTGTCGCCCCGGACAAAGACTCTCCCACAGGATGCCGGGGCTGCAAGTTCCATCGTCGCTTGACGCTTTTACATATATAGCACTATAAGTGCCAATAGATTCAATGAACGTAGAGATGGTTATGAAGCGCTGGCAGAAAATAACGCTGGGAGTTATGGCGGTCCTGATCGGGCTTGGCACGGTCGGTTATCTCAATCGCACTAGTCTCATGCTGGCCTACATTAAGAACTTCACCCATCCGGAAGTTGCCCCTAACCGACCTGTTGAATGGCAAAAAGGGCCAGAAACGGCTGCTGTTACGCCAACGAAACGCCCGCCAAATATTGTCTTCATTCTTGCCGATGATCTGGGAATCAATGACATATCCACCTTTGGAGGAGGTGTCGCAGGAGGTCGTGTCCCCACGCCCAATATTGACAGGCTGGCCGCCGATGGCGCTATTTTTAATCAGGCTTATGCCGGTAACGCTACCTGCGCACCATCACGCGCCATGTTGATGACCGGTCGCTACCCGACGCGAACCGGATATGAGTTTACGCCCACGCCGCCAGGCATGGGACGTATGATCAACACAATCAGCAGCGAACTGGACAGCGGTCTGCCACCCGGAGATTATAACGCAGCGGCTGACAATGCGGTTCCTTACGAAGATATGGGGCTGCCCGGCAGTGAGATTACCATCGCCGAGCTGCTGAAAAAACAGGGCTATCACACCGCCCATATCGGAAAATGGCATCTTGGTAGAAATGCAGAGATGAATCCTCTGGCCCAGGGTTTTGATGAAAGCCTGCTGATGGCCAGCGGTCTCTTTCTGGAGGAAGATGATCCGGATGGCGTCAAAGCACAACTGGACTTCGATCCAATAGACAAATTCCTGTGGGCGGGCATGCAATATGCTGCTTCTTTCCACAATGAAGGTTTTGACGATGCCGATCGGTTCAAGCCCGGTGGCTATCTGACTGATTGGTGGACCGATGAATCGCTGAAAGTGATCGAAGCAAACAAGAATCAACCCTTCTTCCTCTACCTCGCTCATTGGGGTGTGCATACGCCGCTTCAGGCGACCAAGGCGGACTATGACGCGGTTGGTGACATCAAGCCGCACCGGTTGCGGGTTTATGCGGCGATGGTGCGGGCATTGGACCGCAGCGTAGGCCGGATCATGGGCAAACTCGAAGAAGAAGGTCTAGCGGACAACACCATCATCGTGTTTTCCAGTGATAATGGCGGCGCGGGCTATATCGGCTTGCCTGAAGTCAATGCACCCTATCGCGGCTGGAAGATCACCCTGTTTGAAGGCGGCATCCGGGCACCGATGTTCATCAAATGGCCTGCGAAGATCAAACCGGGTACCCGGGTCGAAACGCCAGTCGCGCATGTGGATGTCATGCCAACATTGGCCGCCGCTGGTGGCGCGGCACTGCCCAAAGGTGTAATTATCGATGGCCAAAACATGCTGCCCGCCGCTACCGGAACGGGAATCATCACCCGCCCCAATAATGCGATATTCTGGCAAAGCGGTTACTATCAGGTGGTGCGCGCTGGCGACTGGAAGCTGCAGATCAACGGGCGGCAGAAAAAAAGCTGGCTGTTCAATCTGGCCGATGATCCGGCGGAGCAGAAGAATCTCGCCAAAGCCAATCCTGCCAAACTGGCTGAGCTGAAACAGCTTCTTGCCGCTCATCAGAAGGATCGAAAACCACCGCTCTACGCTTATAGCATGGAAAGCCCGATAGCGATTGACAAGACCCGGGCAGAGAAGATCGTTGCGGGCGATGAATATATCTACTGGCCGAACTAGGAGAGCCGTCATGTCGAAAGCAAAAACCATCTGGGGGGCAATACTGCTGCTGCTCTATGGTGGCTTCTGGATATGGTATGGCGGCAATGGCGATCCGATCTCGCAGGCCGAAGCCGAAAAGATGCTGGGGCAGATTGAGAAGCTGCATGATGTCAAATTTGAAGACACGCCCGAAGGCAGCATGAGTCGGAACCTTATGGCCATGCTCCCCAATGATGACGGCAAAGAATTTTATGCGGTCAATCTGGAGACTCGCAACAAAGGCGCCAAAGCTGCGGAAGCCGAGACGCGATATGGTGAAATTGTCATTCCATTACTGCTCGAGCGTGGCGGACATCCGGTCTTTGTTAGCGAGCGTGCGGGGTTGATGCTGGGCAAATATGGCGAGCGGATCGATCGGGTTGCTGTGGTGCGATACCGTTCCTTGCGAGATTTGCTTGACATGATCCGTGACGAGCGGATGGTCGGGGGTAACAAGTTCAAAAGCGCATCGCTGGCGCATACAGAGGTGTTTATAACCCGGCCGACAATCACTTTTGTACAGGTGCGTTTGATGCTGGGACTGTTCTTTCTGATCCTCGGTTTTGTCGGGTGGAAGCTGATCGGCTGGCGACAGAACAAGAGGTACGAAACCGATGTTGGAGCCTGACAAAAACCCCAATTCCCCTCTGATGGTCGATCCGCCGGGCTGGCTACGGCACCTGATGCGGCGGCAGTTTGATAGCGTTACTGGCCTGCGCAATGTCAATAAACGTCGCGAGAAAGCGGAACGCAAACGTCAGCGCAGCGGCGATCCGCATGTGGTGGAATATTTCCACCAGCTGGATGACCCCTATTCGCATTTGACGGCACAGGTGTTGGCGATCTTTGCGGAGCGATATGATATCGTGATCAAGCCGCATCTGATCCGAGCTTCAGGAGGCAAGAACCAGCCGGAAGCGGAGAAACTCGCGGCATGGGCACGGCATGATGCGGAATTGATAGCGCCCCACTATAGGCTCAAATTTCCTAGAAAAGCGCCGATCCAGCCGAATATCGGCAATCAAATGGGAAGCGCCCTATCGCTGTCAAGCAAATCAGATGAAGCATTTGTAATCGCATTGTTAGATGAAAGCACAGAGCTGTGGAGCGGGGAAAACCGAATTGGACCTGACGGCTCAACAATGGACGCAATTTTGGAGAAGGGCAGTGCGCGGCTCGACCAGTTGGGGCATTATTCAGGCGCGACTTTCTATTATGCGGGCGAATGGTATTGGGGTGTCGATCGCTTGTTCCATCTTGAGCAACGGCTGCGCGATCTGGGTGTTTGCAAAGAACCAGAACTAGCCTTCATCTGCCCGCGTCCCGATATCGATGTCAGCGGTGTTGATGCGAGCAAGCTGACACTCGATTTCTATCCCTCGCTCAATTCGCCTTACACTTCAATAATCTATGATCACACCATCGCGATGAAAAATGAATGCGATATCCGGTTTAATCACAAGCCTGTACTGCCTATGATTATGCGCGGTGTACCTGCGACCCGCGCCAAGGGCATGTACATCATGTTTGATACCTGGCGCGAAGGGCAATTTCTGGGAGTGAATTTTGGTCCGGTGATGACACCGATTGGTGAGCCAACCAGGCTTGCTTACTCGCTTCTCCCCTGGGCGATGAAACAGGACAAGGATGAAGCATTGATGTCATCCTTGCTCCATTATGCCTTCTCAGAGGGCCTGCCGTTGCACACTACAAAAGGTATGAAGCAAGCTGTCGAAGCCGCCGGTCTAGATTGGAAAGAGGCCTCAAAACATCTCGGCAGCGAGGAGTGGAAGCCAATGGTTGAACGTCATCAGGATGAAATGGTTGATGGCCTGGGGCTTTGGGGCGTCCCGAGTTATAAATTAAGCGGTCCAGATAGCGAGCCTGATCTGGCTGTATGGGGGCAGGACAGGCTGTGGCTGATCGCCGCTGAAATCCGGAGGCGCGCGGCGCATACAACCTGATCGACAATGAGAGCCAATAAATATTTTGGCACACCGGCTGACCATTGCTAGAGCCCACGCAAAAGGAAGATTATGGCAAAGCAAACCACATCGAGACAGATCCAAACAGGGCAGGAAAAGCCCCATCCCGATGGGCGCCGTCAACGCAGCCAGGCGAGCCGTGCAAAAATCGTCAAAGCTTTCATGGAATTGATTGAGTCCGGCGATCCATCGCCCAGTGCGGCGCGGGTCGCGAAACGCGCGGGTGTTGGATTGCGGTCGGTCTTTCGCCATTTTGACGACATGGACTCGTTATATGCAGAGATTGACGGCATTTTGAACTCAAAATGGAGATCTTTTCTGACCGCGCCTTATAAGTCGAACGATTGGCAGGAACAATTGATCGAATTGGTCGCGCGCCGTGCGAAAGTGAATGACGCCACTTATACCCACCGGATAATGACCTCAATGGTCCGGTTTCGCTCGGAACTGTTAATGTCAAACTACAAGCGATTGCTAAAGTTTGAGAAGGACTCTTTAAACAGGATTCTGCCCAAATCCGTTCAGAAAGACAAACAACGCAGTCACGCGATATTGCTGGCGACAAGTTTTGATAGCTGGCGACTTTTTCGTCAGGATGAAGGACTCAGCAACAAGCAGGTTATTGCCACCATGTCGCAAATGGTCAGCGACCTTGCGGCGCAGATTGACGACTGAGCCATGCGCGGCTGGATAGCGGTAGTAACGTTTCTGATTGTTGGTTGCGGTACCGCGGAAGATGATCATTCCACGGAAGCCGTCGAAGTCAGCAAGTGTCGGGGCCTGGTCAACAACAAGATGATCTGGGTTCCTGGCGGCAGTTTTACCATGGGAGAAAACCCGCGATACAGTGAAGAAGGTCCGCCGCGTGAAATCCGAATCGATGGTTTCTGGATGGATAGTCATGAGATAACCAATGCCGAGTTCGCGGCCTTTGTGAAGGAAACGGGCTACAAGACGCTAGCCGAACGCGATCCCCCGAAGATAGTAGACGCGCCGTCGGAAATGCTGGAGCCTGGTTCCGCCGTTTTCAATGTGCCAAGCGGTGATGATCCGCGCTGGTGGCGCTGGGAAACGGGGGCGCAATGGCGCAATCCTTCGGGGCCTGATGAAAATATCACTGACAAAGATCGCGTTCCTGTTGTCCAGGTCGCCTATGATGACGCACTGGCCTATGCCAAATGGGCGGGTAAAGAGCTGCCTAGTGAAGAGCAATGGGAATATGCCGCGCACGGTGGTGAATCTGCGCGGCCCGAACCCAAAGACGCTGATGGAAAGCCACAAGCGAATTATTACCAAGGCGCATTCCCAGCCAAGGATCTAGGCGAAGACGGGTTCGAAACCCGCGCGCCAGTGGGTTGTTTCAAGCCTAACGGTTACGGGCTATATGATATGCTTGGCAATGTCTGGGAGTGGACCTCGGCTGATGGGGCGCGCGCCGATGCCAGTGAAGGCGTGAAAGTAATCAAAGGCGGATCCTTCCTTTGCGCCGCCAATTATTGCGCTCGCTATCGCCCCACTGCACGGCAGTTTCAGGAGCGAGGGCTGGGCGCCAATCATATCGGATTTCGGTTGGTAGACAATGAAAAGCCGGCACCACAAAGCTGAATAAATTTGACTCGAAATATATGGCATATATAGTGTCAATATAATCAAATAGGAATTTAGCGATGAAAGTCTTGCGTACCCCTGATAGCTGTTTTGAAAATCTTGCCGGCTACGATTTTAAACCGCATTATTCTGAAATCACCGCCGCTGACGGCACGGTGCTTCGTATGCATCATCTGGACGAAGGGCCGCGCGATGGCGAGATAATCCTGTGTCTGCATGGCCAGCCGTCATGGTCCTATCTTTATCGCAAGATGATCCCGATTCTCACCGGCGCTGGTTTCCGAGTAATTGCACCCGACCTGATCGGTTTTGGCAAATCGGACAAGCCCACGCATATCAATGATTACACCTACCAGAACCATGTAAACTGGATGAACCAGTGGTTCCGAACGATGGATATTTCAGATGTTACTTTGATGTGTCAGGACTGGGGCGGGTTGATTGGCCTTCGCGTTGTTGCAGACAATGTGGATCGCTTTGCCCGGCTTGTTGTCGCCAATACCGGTTTGCCATCATCGAAAGCCGTGACACCGCAATTGTCCGAGATGCTTGGGAATGTATATCCGACTATACCAGTGCCTGATGCCGCCGCCGTCAGAAAGCAGTTCGAGTCAGGCTCGCCGACCGCTTTTCTGCATTGGGTGAAATATGCTGCTGAATGCCCCGATTTTTCGGTCAGAGACGTGTTTGAACTGCTCTCGAACATCGACGACGAAAGCGTACTTGATGGCTATACCGCACCGTTCCCCGACGATAGTTACATCGCCGGCGCGCGCAAATTCCCGTCCTGCGTGCCGCTAATGCCGCACCATCAACCGGACCGTGATGCCAATGACAAGGCGTGGGAGGTATTAGAGAAATTTGAAAAACCCGTACTGACTGCTTTTAGCGATAGCGATCCCGTGACCAAAGGTGGTGAAGTCGCGTTTAAGGAACGTATTCCCGGCGCAGAAGGCGTTGAACACGTGACCATAAAACGTGGTGGGCATTTTCTTCAGGAAGACCAGCCCGAACAGCTGTCAGAAGCCATTATCAATTTTATGAAATCTTAGGAGCACACCGATGAAAGTCGTCAACCAGGTCAATCCCTCACCCGGACGCATGCAGGAATTTTTCGGCGGCGACGAAGATGGTGCGTTCGTCATGGTCAATCTGCTGAAATTCAAAGATAAGGCGGAATATGCAGATGGTCGTGAAACGGACCTTAGCGGATCGGAGGCCTATGCGATATACGGCGCGGCTGTAGAAAAATGTCTCGCCGATGTTGGTGGGAAGCCGCGTTACGCCGGGCCCGTGACTGGCTTGATGCTTGGAGAAGTGGAAGAAAATTGGGATATGGTCGCGCTGGCCGAATATCCTTCCCTCGAAGCAATGCGGACCATGATCATGTCGCCGGAATATCAGAAGATCACGATGCACCGCACGGCTGGGCTGGCAGGGCAGCTTAATATCAAAACCAAGATCGGCGGGTTTTAATCCGCGATGACTTTCTTTCGCGGAATCAATAATATAATCAGCATCAAAACTGCAACTACCGGAAAAATGATATTGCCAGTTTGACCCGGTGCCGTTTCGATGGTTTCAATTGGTTTAAACATGCCAATGTCTAGCCGCCCGGCATATTCGAACAGGCGCTCCATCACTGCAGGAATTCCAGACAGTTATTCTCGCTCAATATCGGATCAACCTTGGCACGCGCATTTGCGTCAAGCGCCGCATATCGCGCACGTAAATCGGCTAGGCATTTGACCTGATATTTGAACGTACCCTGCGAGTAGGGCTTGCCCATTGCCTCAATACTGAATGTTTTTTCGCCTGACTCCATCGCCGCGGAATTGGCGAGCAGGAAGGGCGCGTAGACCGTGCCAACTTGTTCGAGCAATTTGCCGACCACCGGCTTGAACTGCGCATCTGCGGCATCCCACTGGCCCTCAATTCCCGACATGTCATCGATATGCAGCAGCCAGCGGAAAGCATAAGGATAATCAGCGCGCATCATTTCCTGTGCGGTGGGATCAACACCAAGCTGTGAAAGTTGACCATATATGCCCAGCTCCGCCATCGAAGGCCGCGATCCGAACAGGAAATGCTCGTTTACCACATGATCTTCCAGCGCCTTCAAGACGGTCCGTGTGGAGGCCTCGATCAGTGGGAAATTTTCGCGTGTGCAACCGACAATCGCCATCCGGCTAACTTGCCGTTCCCGAAAATGCTCGGCCATCCCCTGACTGTTGTCCAGTCCGCCGCCCTTCAATGCGTCAAATGACAGCCAGCGGCTCATTTGCACCTGATCCACTTCCTCCAGCCAGCGATAGCCGAACATTGCCTTGGTCAGCCATTCATCGGCAAAATCCTCCAGAAGATGCGCGATGAATGCGTGCGCCGGATCGGTCGGCACAACTCCGCGTTCCTTGTGGCGCTGTTCCAGGTCATAGAGAACCGGCGTGCTATCATTATCAAAACTGCCATCGGGATATTCGATCACCGGGATGACCGGTGCGAGCGCTTTCTCCGCCGCCAGCTGCTGGACATGGGCGCCATGGCTCCAGACATGAGTGATCCGGCGGTATCGAAACAAAGCTCGCATCTTCATCGAATAGGGTGAGCCCAATGCGCCGTGAATTGTGTACATATCTGTTTCCTATTTCAGCTGTGTCTGTTCGATATTGGTTTTGTTTGCTGGCAGGCTGAACAACATGCCATCCTCACCAACTGTAATTTCTCCGTCAAACTTATCTGGTGCGTCAGCCAGAAACGCGGGATAGAGATAAGCGCTTGGCAGGGGAGGGACCAAATGGCTGAGTACCAGCTGTTTCACGCCCGCCGCCTGCGCTGATTCCGCCGCTTCAGCGGGTGTAGCGTGGTAGTCCAATATGTCTTTTGTTATGATCGCGGCATTGTCCAGCCCGCGCTTCTCCAGTACCGCCGTCATCTGCTTGACCATGTGTGAGGCCAGCGCTTCATGAACCAGCAGATCAACTCCGTTGCAGACGCGTTCCAGATTAGCGGATTTGGCTGTATCACCGCTGATGCAGACAGAACGACCTTTGTAGTCAAACCGATAACCGACAGCGGGTGCGACCGGATCATGATCAACCTTGAAAGCGGTGATTTTGAGACCGCTTTTTTCTAGTATAACGGCCGAGCTACCAGTCATCTCAAAAGGACGCGCTTCCGAGCCACCCCCGGTCGACGGAGCAATCTTCTCGCCATGATGAGCGGTGCGGTAGCTGTTGTCGGTTGCATAGACGGCGTTGAAGCCTTCCACAATTGCTTCAACACCCGTCGGGCCATGTACGGGAAGAGGTGCCGTCGATGCACCCTGAACCCAGTAGGCTAGCATCAACGGCCCCATGCCGTCGATATGATCGGAATGGAAATGGGTAAGCAATACGCCCTCCACATCGGTAACTGGAATG
Source organism: uncultured Sphingomonadaceae bacterium (assembly GCA_947495985.1). Classification (GTDB taxonomy): domain Bacteria; phylum Pseudomonadota; class Alphaproteobacteria; order Sphingomonadales; family Sphingomonadaceae; genus Parasphingorhabdus. The sequence goes on along the minus strand of CANMBD010000001.1, from coordinate 1,699,417 downwards.
GCCATCAGATTCAGATTGCGAGCGCCGCCTTCACCGATGTCCACCACAAATATCTGGTCACCCGCAATCACGACATTACAAGGCCCGGCGCGATCCGGATTGGGCAATGGTGATCCCGTACCGCACAATGCAACATGCAGGCCGTCTGCTAGGCCTTCCACATTATCTCTGCCCACTCGCGCTTCAATCCCGCGTTCAAACAGGGAAAGTCCAATTTGTTTTTGGAACATAAAAACACTAGCGACCGCGATAAGTGCAAGAGCACCCAATATCAGCATCAACTTCTTGAGCATTGCACTCCTCCGGATTCGAGCATTTGTATCAATCGATGGCGGTATAATATGGCACTACATATGTCATTAGGCAATTGCTTAATCGCCTCCAATATATTATTGCATTAATAGTGCCGATATAAACTGACGATTCGTAGAAAGAACCAGATGATTGACGAGCCAATAATGCAGATAAGAGATGTATTTGACATGATTATTGAGGTTAAAAATCACGGCAAACTGCTGTTGAAGCTTGGTTAGCGGAGTTCTGCGTCAATGGAGTTTTTAAGAACACCTGATGCGTGTTTTGACGGGCTGGCGGACTACCCCTTTGACCCGAACCATGTGGAGGTCGATGATTTTGACGGCGGCGTGCTGCACATGAATTATGTCGATGAAGGCCCCCGCGATGGAATCCCGGTTGTCATGATCCACGGTAATCCGACTTGGTCCTATATGTGGCGCAAGCTGATTCCGTTGCTGGCTAAAAATGGCTATCGTGCCATTTCTATTGATCTTATCGGAATGGGGCGTTCGGATAAGCCCACCAAGATGAAAGACTATACAATCGCGCGGCACGAGAATTGGGTGAAAGAAGCCTTGTTTAACAAGCTCGACCTGAAGGGCGCCCATTTTATTCTGCATGATTGGGGCGGGATTATCGGGCTACGTACGATTGCCGATCATCAGGATCGCGTGGCTAGCGTTATAATGTCGAATACAGGCTTTCCGGTGCGTGATCCCGATGAACCGATTACCCAGATGGCACGAAAGGGCGCCAAGATGTTGCGGCGATTCCAGCTCTATATCCGCCTTAAGAAAAACTGGAAGCATTGGAAGTTGCTCCGCAAGTTAGTATTATCTGACATGCCCGATGCAGATGTGGCCGGGTTTGCCGCGCCCTATCCGCACAAGAAATATCTAACTGGAAATCGCCAGTTTACGCAGCTGCTGCCAACGAAGAATGACAATCCAATATTGGTTGAAAACTGGAATGCGCTGCAAAAGTTGAAGAGCTTCGACAAGCCGTTTCTCAACCTGTTTTCGGACAAGGATCAAATCGCACCTAATGGCTATGAAAGTGTAAGACCGGAAATTCCCGGCACGCGAGACTATGAGCCAGTCATTCTAAAAGGTGGATCGCATTTTCTACTTGAAGATGTACCGGACGAATATGCTCGAGAAGTCCTTAAATTTTTAAATTCTGTAGGAACAAACTGACATGATCGGATATTGGAAATATTTCCCGGCTGAAGGTCAGTGGGGCAAGGAGGGTCAGAGGCCGGGGTCAAGGTTGCCAAATCGATTGAAGACCAAATCAAAGTCGAGCGCGTTTCGGGTGCACAAGACGTATCGCAAATCTGACGTGAGATGCTGGACAACAAGGTATCACCCAATCGCGGAATAATGATATCCATTTAGTCAAAACCCAATCCAAGGAGACAAACTATGCGCTTTCTAACTATTACCGCACTTTCGATTTCGCTTTTGGCCGCACCAGCATTGGCTCTGGATAAAGAGGCGGACCGCAGGGCGGCACAACAAAACTTCAAACAGTCCGATGCCAACAGTGATGGTAAGCTCACAAAAGCAGAATTCCGAATATTTATTGATGCTAATGCTGCCGACGACATTGGCCGAGCGTCAATGGTCAAACGCTTTGGCGCCTATGACACTGCCTTTGGCAGAGTGGATAAAAATAGGGATGGTATTGTAACAGGGCAAGAATTGGCCGCTTCACAAGGGAAATAATTCATGACGTTGAAACTGCACTTCGCCCCCAATAGCCGCGCCAGCCGGATTAGCTGGCTGCTGGAGGAACTGGAACTGCCCTATAAGCTGAACGCTATGGCATTTCATCCCAAGGATCTTAAGTCTGAAGATCATCGCAATCGCCATCCTCTGGGTCGTATTCCGGTGCTCGAAGATGGAGACGTGACAATTTACGAATCTGGCGCAATTGTGGACTATATCCTGGAGCGTCACAAGAATGGCGGCCTGAAACCTGCAGTGGAAGCCGAAGAATATCCCTATTACCTGCAATGGTTCCATTATTGCGAAGGCATGGTGATGCCTCCAGTTAACACGATTGTCGTACATACATTGCTGCTACCGCCAGACCGTCAGGATGAGACCGTGCGCGAGCAAGCAAAACGACTGCTGACCAAAGCATGGGGACCGGTCAACGAAGCACTGGAAGGCAAGGATTACCTAATCGGAGATTTCTCTGGCGCGGATATCATGCTGGGCCACGCTGCGTTTATGAGCAACCGGCTTGGCTGTGTCAGCGATGATATGCCGCACCTGAAAGCCTATGTGCAGAGGGTCGCCCAGCGGCCAGCGTTCGATAAAGCGATCAACATGAGCTAAGGAGGGAGTTTAATCGGCCCAGATTTCCAAATGGTTTTTTCGTACCACGCGGCGGGTTGTTTTAAGATCAAGGATCGATCCCAGTCCGGTTTCCGTGAAAAGCGCGTGGACGGCTTGCCGATCCCTGTTGTTCAGCCTTTCCACCCAATCGGTCAGGCGCTGGAGCAGGAAGAAACGATAGGGCATCACCGCGGTGGTAATCTCATGCCCGCGCCAGTTAAAGCTGGTCATCCCAATGCCGCGACCCAGTCCCATTTTGGCAGGGTCGGTTTCTGTCTGTTCAGCGAGCCAATCATTGGCAAATGCCACATGGGCGGTGATTTCACCGAGGTATTCCTCGGAGACAAACTCCATTAGGGATTTGAGTGTGCCCGGGATCTGGTCATCCTCAAATTGCCTTCCACCAACCCGTTCCACCTCCTCGTCGACAAAAGTCTCGGGCATATTCATCCGCTCGGTCCAGCGGAATACGCGCGGGGCAGTGCTTTGCATCAGATGAAGCGGCGCAGGATCGCGTCCCATATGCGGATAGAGTGGTCCAAATAACCCAAAATCACCTATGGTTGGATGACCGCCGAGCAGGAACGGAGTATGCTGCAAATGCTCATTGTAGCGCGCCAGAAAATCAGCATAGCTTTCTTCCACCATCATGTAGGTTTCCGGCGTTACACCGAAGGCCACCGCCGCCTTCCGCATACGTCCGCTGGCATGGTCAAAAGCAGCTGCCTCTCCCTCTGGGCCCAATCCATCGGGCAGTACATCACGAAATGTATCGCGCAGGAAGGGCAGGTTTACCTCATCAAAATTCCAGCGGTAGTGCATGGCAGGACGCAGTAAGCCCTCACCACCAAACAACTCAAATAGATGTGCCACAGCGCGCATGACCGGCGTTTTCGGATAGATGGATTTTCTGCTCGCGCCGCTGGCTTCAAAATGATCAAGAATGACCGTGCCGTCCTGAATCAATTCCCCCTCCGGGGTTTCGACAACCGGAATGATCCAGCGATTGACTTTCGGTACAATCTGCTCGGTAAAGTGCTTGCCGCCTGCCTTGTGCTCTACAAACGGGATATGGTTCTGCCGCATATAGGCGCGCACCTTGCCGGTGTAGAGTGATCCTGCCATGCCATAGAGAATATGGGGTCTGGTCATTGATGCAGTTCTTTCGATTGAGGGAGATTAAAAGCGATAGCCACCATTGTTGATGCGGTCATGCTGGTCGGCACCGAGTTTGATGAAGTCCTGTTGTCCCGGGTCAAGGAACCAAATCGGATCGTTCACTGCATCAATATCAAAGCCTTCCTTCACCAGCTCAACCTTGCGGAACTTAAACGTGCCAGTGGTCTCTGCTTCCGGCTGAATGCGGATGAACAGCGGTATTGCATAAGCTGGAAGATGCGCCGCCAGATGCTCACGCAACCCGCCAATATCAAATCCTTTGCCTGCGGTGATGGCCGCCATGCCCGCACGCCCCTCAGTTTCAGGAACCTCCACACCATAAACATTGGCGAGATCAATGCCTGGATATTTGGATAAGGCATCACACACTTCGTTTGTTGCTACATTCTCCCCTTTCCAGCGAAATGTGTCGCCGATGCGGTCAACAAAATAAACATAGCCTTCGGCATCACGGCGCATGAGGTCGCCGGTCCGAAACCAGCGGTCGCCGGGTTCAAAAACATTGGTGAGAATTTTGGATTCAGTGGCTTTCTTTTCATGATAACCCGAGAATGATTCGCGCCCGCTGGTCCCAATCCGCCCAAGAGCCTCACCGGGTTCATCAGTATCTGTCTTGATGCAAAATCCGTTTGCGTCGCGGATAGGCTGTTCTTCGACGACATCAAATTTCACAAAGGCAATGCCCATCTTCTTTTCAATCCATTTGGGCATCTGGCCGACGGCACCAATTTTTCCGTCAAAATTGACGAACGCGACATTGCCCTCCGTTGAGCCATAAATCTCGTGCATGGTTGAAATCTGGAACCGATCAACGAAGGATCGCCATACGTCACCACGCAAGCCGTTGCCAAAACCGGCACGCAGTTGATGGCTTGTTTCCTTGGGATGCGGATCAGCATTGATCAAATAGCGGCATAGCTCGCCAATATAGACGAACAAACTCGCACTATTGTCGGTCGCGTCATCCCAAAAAGCCGAGGCGGAAAATTTACGCCGCAATATAACGGTCGCGCCAACGTAAAGCGGGCCGGTAATGCCCATGCCTCCGCCGGTAATATGATAGAGCGGGAGAACATTATAGACGCGGTCTCCGGCTTTAACTCCGCTTAACGCAATCGCTGTACGCGATGTACCGCGGAGGCGCATTTGCGAGATTTTTGCCGCTTTCGGCAGACCGGTAGTGCCCGATGTATAAATATACAGACAAGTGTCCGAACCGCGAATATGCGAACGAATTGCGCGATCGGGGCGATCTGTGCTGTGTTTTGCAAGCTGGATTTGAAGGTTTTCTCCTGTTTTGCCGTCAAAGTCCCAGATCACTATGTCATCAGCAAGCGTATCCTTTATAGCTTCGGCTCGCTCGGCCTGAACGCCGGCTGCAATAATTGCCTTGCTGTTCACAATGCCCACGCAATGTTTGAGCCCGACACCTTCCAGATTGGTATTGATCAACGCAGTAATCACACCAATTTTCGATAGGCCGAACCAGGTCGCCACAAAATCCGGGCGATTTTCCATGATCAACGCAACGGTGTCGCCAGATTGAAAGCCTTGCTCAATGGCCCAGTTGGCAATCTGATTAGCGCGCTCATCAAAAGCGCGATATGTTAAATTTTGTCCTTCAAAGACGAAAACGGCGGTATCCGGCGAACGATCGACTGTGGCTTCAAACTCATCGGCCATTGTTACAGGCGAGTCCGGCTGCAAATCCTTTATGCTGCGTAGAACACTGGAAATGCGTCTGGCAAATGCAAAATTTCTCTTGAGGGTTTTCAGCATTTTTCAATCTCCAGAATTTTCATAGAAGAAACTGTTTAGCGTCAACTGGGGGAATTATGGGAGGAAATATTATATTGACACTAATCGTGTCATATTAGATGATGGCGGTCAAGAGTATCTCCAACCATGAGGTCCGCCATGAAAAAGAAACTGCTCACCATCTTTGGCCTGTTGGCCCTGACAGTAGCTATATTGGTGATGGCCGCTCCGTCCATCGTGCACGCGCTCGGAATGCATCCTGATTATGAGGGACCGACCTATAAATTGCTTGGCAAAAAGGCGCTAATTATCGCAACCAATCACGGCGTGCTGAACAAACCAGGAGAAACGACGGGTGATCCAACAGGGGTTATGGCATCTGAGTTCACCCATCCCTATTATGGTTTTCTTGATGCCGGAATGGATGTGGATGTTGCGAGTATCCAGGGCGGCGTAATTCCTGTTGATCCACAAACCCTTGGCCGGATGGTTATCACGTCCGAGGACAGACGCTATCTCGAAGACCCGGTTCTGCAGGGGAAGATCAAGAACAGTATCAAAATCGATGATCTGGATTTCACGCAATATGATGCCATTTTTATCGCAGGCGGCTGGGGCGCTGCTTATGATCTTGGCTATTCCGAAAAGCTGGGAGAGAAAATCAGCGAATCCTATTTTGCCAAAAGACCGATTATCGGCTCCGTCTGCCACGGTGCATTGGGTTTGATCAAAGCCAAAGATGAGAAAGGCAAACCGATAATCGCTGACCGGAAAATGACCGGTGTTAGCGATAAACAGATCAAGGAACTGGGCATAAGCATGACCCCGATGCATCCGGAAACAGAGTTGCGCAAAGCGGGTGCGCTTTATGAAAGCAGCACTGCCTTTCGCGACATGTTTGCTACCCATGTTGTTGTGGATGACGAAAAACGTTTCGTAACCGGTCAGAACCAGAATAGCGGCCATGTCACTGTTCACAGGATGATGGAGATTATTTCAAAACTGCCTGCCGCCCCCGCATTGGAAAAGGAGAAAACTACAGAATGAAAAACGTGCTCCGCAATCTCCTCTGGGTCCTAACAGGACTGATTGCCCTCAATTTCCTTGTGACGGGACTGCGCTGGGCGGTTGCTCCGTCGGGCGCTGCCGAAACGTTCAATATGTCGCTGTTTAACGGCGCTGCCCTCAGCTCTCAGATAGGTGATATTGGCGCATTCTTCATCGGTATGGGCCTGTTTGTCCTGCTCGGTATGGTGACCAAAAAGCGCGAATGGTTTTTCGCAGGGGCGATATTGGTTTTTGCCGCCGCCCTATTCAGGACACTGGCTTGGCTCTTCCACGGCGCCTCTTTGATGATGCAATTCATTGTTCCAGAAATTGTGATCGGTACATTGTTGCTTGTTGCAGCGAAAAAACTGACCGCGGATCACTCGCAAAGGCCGGAATGAAAAAGCTCACTTTCAAACTGTTCTATGCAGCTCTGGTCAGCGTGCTTTTCACTGTTTTTGGCTCCGCTGCCAGCGCCCAACCTTCCCGGCCCAATATTGTTTTCATTCTCGCCGACGATCTCGGCTTCACCGACACCGCCCCCTATGGTAGCGAAATCAATACACCGACCATATCTACGTTGGCGGCCAAAGGTCTGCGCTTTTCCAACTATCATACCGCAGGCAGCTGCGCGCCCTCGCGCGCAATGTTGCTGACCGGTGTTGATAGTCATCGGGCGGGGGTTCCAAATATCCCTGAAATGCTCCCGCCCGAGCAGACAAAATACCCTCATTATCGCGGTGTTTTGGGGCGAAATGTTGTAACCATCGCTACGCTTTTACAGGATCAGGGTTATCACACCTATATCGCCGGCAAGTGGCATCTCGGAATGACACCCGATCTCTTGCCCAGTGCTCGCGGATTTGAGCGAAGTTTCATCATGGCCGATTCCGGGGCGGATAACTGGGAGCAAAAACCCTATCTGCCAATCTATGAACAGGCCAACTGGTTCGCCGACGGCAAGCGAACCACGCTCCCCGATGAATTCTATTCCTCGCGTTTTCTGATCGACAAGACGATCGAATTTATCGACAGCAACGCGGATGATGGCGAACCCTTTTTCGCCTATGTCCCATTTCAGGCCGTGCATTTGCCGGTGCAGGCTCCGCAGGAGTTTATTGACCGATATATGGATACTTATGACGGCGGCTGGGATGAACTCAGGCGGCAGCGCTATCACAGGGCGGTGGAACTTGGCTTGGTTCCCAAGAACATTGCTATGGTTGATATGCAAACCACTGCGGATTGGGACAAACTCACGCCAAAGCAGAAAAAATATCAGGCCAAACGCATGGCGGTCTATGCGGCGATGGTGGAGGCCATGGATTTTCACATTGGCCGCCTGATCGCGCATCTGAAAGATATAGGCAAATATGAGAATACGATTTTCGTTTTTACGTCCGACAATGGTGCTGAACCCAGTGGACCGGCGGACCCGGATACCGCGCTAACCCGCTTTGCACTGGCGCGGCAGGGATATGAAAATGACTATCAAACACTTGGTCTGAAAGGCAGCTTCAACAGCATCGGCCCCAGCTTCGCCAGCGCTGCCGCTTCGCCTTTGTCCTATTACAAATTCTATTCAGGCGAAGGTGGTATGCGGGTGCCGTTGATTATTGCCGGTGAAGCACTGCAATCACAATCAAGGATGACCAGCGCCTTCAGTTTTGCCACCGATATCGCACCGACGATTCTTGAATTTGCGGGCGTAGAAGCACCACAACCAAGATTTGGAGCGTTACGATATGCCGGTCGCAAAATCGAACCGATAGTTGGTCGTAGTTTGGTACCATTGATCACCGGAGAAACCGCGCGCGTTTACGGTGAGGATGAACCCATCGGCTATGAATTAGGCGGCAATAGTGCACTGTTTCAGGGCGACTATAAGATAGTCCTCAACCGCGGCCCGGTCGGTGATGGGAAATGGTATCTCTATAACATCGTGGACGATCCCGGTGAGACGCGCGATCTGTCTAGGAACGAACCGGAACGCTTTCAGGCGATGCTGGGTGCCTATATCCGATACACGGAAGAAAATGGCGTGCTGCCCGTTCCAAAAGACTTCAACGCACAGCAGCAGGTCGCTCTCAACGGACTACGCGAACGGGCGGGGCCTGCAATATTGATCGGCATCCTATTGCTGCTGATTGTGGTTCCATTTGCCCTCTACGCGCGCACAAGGCACAGATTAAAGTGAATAGGAACCGGATATGAAAAAATGGACCCTGCGTGTTTCAGGTACATTGTTGTTGCTGTTTCTATTCCTGTTCTGGCTCGCCTTTTTCTCGCCGCGGCCGCCGCTCACCATCGATCCTGAAACGCTGGCAGGGGACGGCAGCGCCATCAGCTATTGTGAAATGCCAAAACTGGACGGCAGCGGAAAAATGGCCGCGGATATAGCCAAGGGAAACACGCCGGGTTGCGGCTATGACCATTTCCCGCTTCCTATATTGGCCGAATGCACTGAACCTCTTGTGGAAGGTGCGGACGATATTCGCGGGCTATGGATTGGCGTTGAAGGCGGCCATGTCGGTCATGTTGAACGGGTCGAACAATGCGGCGACCGCACGGTCATCACCACTGCCGGGATCATCCATGATTCCGGAACCAACAAGACTGGTGGATTTAACTCCAACGACACCGAGGGTTCCGTACTCTTCACCATCGGCGACACGGAATATTGCAATCGCACCTCAGCCAGCATGAAATGGCGTGATGGCAAGCTCGACTTCAATGCCTTTGGGTGGGGTCCAGTCGTCGTGCGTCGCTATATGGATGGCGAGCAGCTAGTTTGGGAATATGCCGATGGTTCGACCACCAAAATGGACCGGATCTGTAACTTACCCGAGAAGCACAGAACTCCCACGCCGCGGGGGCGAAGGTACAGTATTTTTTGAGAAGTGGGATTTGAGTAAAAAGTAAGGAGTGTGCCATGCCCAAAGTGCTCGGGCATGCTATCTCTATCTGGGCATTGAATTCGGCGCTTTTTGATCAGCTTTCGGGATGGAGCGGACATAACCAAATGGCCAGGCCTCAGTGACCTGAGTCAATTACGTTGACTACGAAGCTAATGGTGCAGGATTGCAATTTGAAGCCACCCAATCCGCCAATTTGGAAGGTGCCGGTATCTTGATTTCACCATAGCCAAGCTCGACTAGCTTCAACTCAGCGAGTTGTTTAAGGGCTCGGTTCAACGAAATACGAGATACGCCCAGCGTATATGCCAGTTCCGACTGGCGACACTCCAGCAAATTCGGATTCCCTGCGGTATGCGACATTGATAGCAATATCTTGGCAGTCCGCTCGCGGATCGGCAGCCGTCTGATGGCATCGAGCATTTCGAGCAATATGTGGGACCGTATCAACGCAGTCTTGAGTAGAGCACGCGAAAGCTCTGGTTCCCTGTCATAGAGACGAGTGAACCGTGTTGCCGACATTTGATAGATTTCTGTCTCGCCCGTTGCCGAAACATCATGGGTGCGAGGTAGCTCAGCAAAAATCGTGAACTCTCCGAAACTTTGTCCCGGACCCAAAAGCGTTGTCATCGATACGGATCCATCAATTCCTATTATCCCTGCATTGGCCGCGCCGGACCGGACTATGGAAATTCCCGGATTGGCATCACCTCGGCTCTGGATGAACTGCCCATCGGTATATTTTACTACTGTCGATTCCTGGCGGACCTTTTTAGCCACTTCTTCCGGCAATAAATCCATGAAAGCCGGTGCGTTGAGTTGAACAAGATCAAGCATGGTTAGAAATGTATAATATTTAACATTCATGATCAAGATATCCGGCTATCTAATAGGACGACGGAAGCAACCCGCACCGTGGAGAGAATGTTATGAAACCGGAACTTATTGTGATTTTGCTCATCTTGATCGGCTTTGCCGTGCTGGAAATGCTGTTCACCAGCTTTTTCAGAAAACCCGGACAAACTCGCGCAGATGCGATTGTTGAAATTGCCAGCACGTTATCGGTTTCGGTCATTAGCCAGCCGATTGCTTTGGCCGGAGGCTTTGCAGTTGCTGCGTGGCTGGCACCTGGCGCTGCTAATGTGCTTGAGGCATGGCCGGTAGTGGCAGTGCTCGCGCTCTTCCTGATCTTTGATGACATGACGCAATATTGGTGGCATCGGCTTTCCCACACACTGCCTTGGCTCTACAATCTGCATCGACCGCATCACAACGCCCCGTATCTTTCCATCCGGGTCGTCTATCGCAATAACCTATTCTATTATTTGTTCATGCCCGGCCTTTGGTTTTCCGGCGCGCTAATCTATCTTGGCGGCGGTTGGGTTTACGCGGGCTATATCATTGTCAAAATGGCAGTGATCTTCGGTGCACATAGCGATGTTCGATGGGATGAACCGCTCTATAAGGTAAAATGGTTGTCGCCGATCATGTGGGTTGTGGAGCACACCATCTCTACCCCTGCCACCCACAGCGCACATCATGGCAAGCATGCCGCAGATGGGATCACCAATTACAAAGGCAATTTCGGAAATCTGCTGTTCTTTTGGGACGTGCTATTTGGAACCGCTAAAATCACCCGACAATACCCCGCAGAAATGGGTGTTGAGAACTTGCCTGATACCACTGTGGCAGAACAGTTATTCTGGCCACTTGTGAGCACGAAGCAAAAAGAAACAGCCATGTTGGAGACTGGATCATGAATAAGCTGTGCGCGTCACTAGTTTCTGCTTTGGCTTTGGAACTTCTCTCTCTAGGCACCAGTGCTGCCGCATCGGATGTGATGGCAACTGAGGAAAGGCAATCGGCATTATCCGAACTCGAAGCACAGCAAATATTTGACTATGCCTATCCTCAGGTAATCATGAAGATCAGTCAGGATCTAATGTTCACCGTACCAATCAGAAAGCGCTCGGTTCCCAATCATTTTATCCATTTCAAACGACTTGCCATGCCGCAAAACAAGGCTGTTGTTCTGGGCAATCGCAATACGCTCTACAGCGTCGGTTGGATCGATCTGAGCAAGGGGCCAGTGGTGTTTGAAATCCCGGATATGGGCGATCGTTATTATGTAATGCCGCTTCTCGATGCCTGGACCAATACATTCGAAAGCTTCGGCTCGCGAACAACTGGCCAAAAGGCGCAGAAATACTTCATTGTGAACCGCGACTGGAGCGGAGAAGTTCCGGAAGGTTACGAGAAAGTGGTCAGCCCGACCAACATGGTCTGGATCACCGGCAGGATACAGGCGGACTCACCGCCAGACGCTGTGGCCGCTGGAAAGCTGCAAGACAAATATAAATTGATGACCTATGCGCAGCATCAGGGTGCAAGCGATCCGTATTCAGACTATCAGCCGGAATATCTGGCGATGCAGGTCAGGAAACCGGTGCCCTATTCGCTGCAAATGACAGCGGAACAATTTTACGATTCCTTTTTCGGTATGTGGGCAAATAATGCTTCTCCCGAGGAAGATGTAGCGATGATCCGCATCTTGAAGAAGGCTGGTATTCAGCGTTCGAGGACACGTAAATTCGCTGGCCTGTCACCGATTGTTCAGGACACATTGCGCGCTGGATTAAAGGCCAAACAAACGAAATATGTCAAAGATTTTTATGACGGAACCAGTCAGACCGAACCATGGATATTCAACCGGGAACGCATGGGCACCTGGGGAACCGATTTCGAACGGCGAACCTACTGGGCGATGTGGGGTCTAGGTGCCAATTTGGTGGAAGACGCGGTTTACGGGGTGTCGCAGCTGGATGAGACCCTGACGCCACTGAATGGCAGCAATGTTTACAAAATGCATTTCGAACCGGGTGACCTGCCACCAACATCGGCCTTTTGGTCCGTCACAAATTATGACGAAGAGGGGTATCTGGAAGCAAATGATCAGAACCGTTATTCCCTTGGTAGTAATCATAAGCTGAAATATAATGCCGATGGCAGTCTTGATTTCTATCTGTCGAACAGCAAACCGGATATTGTAGACGTGAATTGGGTGCCGGCGCCCAAGGGGAATTTCAAAACGCTGCTCAGGGTTTACTGGCCTGACGAAAAAATTCTGACAGGTGAATGGGCATTGCCACCGCTAAAATTGTTCAAAGGCAAAGAATAAGCATATGCAAAAAAAACAAGAAATTTCATTTGATGGACTCCGTCCTCCCTGTCCGTGGATGGACGAGAGCCATGCGCTGTGGCGTGACAGTGTCCGCAATTTTGTAGACCGGGAAATCATGCCCCACATTGAAGAATGGGAAAACGCCGGACGCATTACACGCGAACTGTATCCAAAGGCGGCCGAAGCCGGATTGCTTGGAATGAACTATCCGGAAACGCTTGGCGGTGCGGGCGACGAGACGGATGCTTTCCATGCAATAATCACCAGCGAGGAATTGTCCCGGGCTGGCGCCGGGGGCATCTCCGCTGCCTTGATGATCCATGGCATCGGTTTGCCTCCCGTAATGAAGCTGGGAACCGAAGCGATGCAACAGGAAATCGTTCCGCAAGTTCTTTCGGGCGACAAGCAGATTAGTTTGGGTATCACCGAACCATCAGGGGGTTCTGACGTTGCAAAACTCAAAACCAAAGCTGTGCGTGATGGCAATGGCTGGCGGATCAACGGATCCAAAACTTTCATCACCGGCGGGATGACCTCTAAATGGTTGACCACTGCCGTGCGCACCGGCGAAGATGGTATGGCGGGAATCTCTCTCATGCTTGTCGATCTGGAAAGCGAAGGCGTTAGCCGGACCGAATTGCCAAAAATGGGCTGGTGGAGCAGCGATACTGCTACGATCCACTTTGATGATGTTTTTGTCCCCGCCGACAATCTGATCGGCCACGAAAATCAAGGCTTTTACGGTATCATGGCCAATTTCAACGGCGAACGGCTGGGCATGGCGGCGCAGGCTACCGCCTTTGCCCGGGCCTGCATTGAAGACGCCGCCGCCTGGGCGCAGGAACGCCAGACATTCGGTAAACGCCTCGCAGATCATCAAGTGATAAGGCACAAAATGGCCAGCATGGCGCAGCGTGTTTGGGCAACCACAACATTTCTCGACAATTGCGCATGGCGTGTCATGAACGGCGAGAGCCCCGTCGCCGAACTCGCGATGCTAAAAGTGCAGGCTACCGAAACAATGGAATATTGTGCGCGTGAAGCGATGCAGATGCTGGGAGGTGCAGGCTTCATTCGGGGACATCGCGTCGAACGCATCTATCGCGAAGTTCGTGTGATGGCGATTGGCGGCGGTTCAGAGGAAATCATGCGAGATCTGGCATCTCGTCAGATGGGCTTCTAACTAGGTGGGTCCTAGGCTAAGCGGGCGGGGTGTCGCCATGATTATCGCGACACAAACAAATGCTCCAAATGGCACCGAAGTCTAGTCGAATATTGGACGGCCTCGGCCTTGTCGAGTACCACGCTTTCGATCAATCTTCACTCAATGGAGCAACCCAAAAACAAATCTTTTTTCATCGGCCTAAAACTGCTCGTTCCTATAAAGTCTATTATTTAGGCCTCAGCTTCTCAATAACCTGAGCGTCCACCCAATAAACATCTCCTTCTTTTGGCCGAACAGTGTTTATGATATTTGCTCACCCAGAATCCCCATCCTGCAATAATCCATCTCTAATTGCGAAAACGACTGGGTATTGATCCTGTCCAATGTTTGAATGCGCGACGAAAATTGGTGGTTTCCGTATAACCAAGCCGTGCGGCTATCTGATCCATATTCATCTCCGTATTCTCGAGATAGTCCAGAGCGAGATTTTTCCTGACGTCGTCCTGCAGTTTCCGGAAGGACGTGCTTAGAGAGCCAAGCTTCCTTCTGAGCGTACGTGAGCTCATCGCCATGGACGAAGCGACTTTCTCCATATCGGGCATGTTGCCGGGGCTTCTTAGCAGCTCGCGGCGAACCTGCAGGAGGAAATCATCCTCTCCGCGATGACGGGAGACCAGTTGCTCGGCCAATTGCAGGCAGATTGCCGCACTCGCTGAATCAGAGGTTCGCAGTGGCCGGTCTTTGGGCGGCATTGTCCAGACAATATTATGTGGTCGATCATAGTGAATCGGACAATCGAAATATTGGTTATATTTACGAGCATAAACCGGTTTGGAATAGCTAAGCTCAATTTCAAGCGGCTGCATTGGCTCCTGCAGATATTCTGATGATACACGCATTATCCCAACGATATTTTCTTCGACGCAAAATGGAATAAGCCGTTCGACCGGATAGATCGGATCCATCTGAATTCCTTGTCGGCCGTTTTCCACTCTGGTTGAACTGTGCATTAAGCTGGGCGCGGCCTGATAATATTTGGGACCGATGGCTGCGGCTTCAATCTCATTGGCACTGCTCATGATCGCATAGCCCAAGGCCCCCCAGGTTCCGACGGTCTCGGAATCGCCGACTTTTAATCCCAGCCAAGGTATAGGGGACAGCTTTAAACCGGCATCAATCATCGCAAACATCTGATTGAAACTTAGAAATTCATCCTGCTGAGCCAGCCTGTCCTCATGGAAATCCAGATGCTCAAAAAGCTGGCTTGGCGATACGCCCAGATCGTTCAGCACAGCGATAATCAAGTTTGCCAACTGAAGAGACAAAACCGGTCGATCAAAATTTTCCAGGTCAAAGTGCAAAATCGTTGTCCGAAAATGATCCTTTATTGTCCTCTGCTAACCTGTCGACTCCAATTTTACCAGCGTAAACCCTTGAACATCAAAACAAGGAGGTTTGCACAATGTCACTACCGGAAGTTATTAATCATCAGGATCATCTGCTGAGCATCAACATCAACGAGCAGGAAGGCGTTCAGCATCCCACGGACGGATATTTTCTGCAGCCACTGTTTCTGGATGCGGAAAACGGCACCTGGGTTCTTTATGCAAAATTCCCGCCGGGAACATTACTGCCACGCCATTTCCATACTGGCGCGGTGCATTTCTTCACCACGAAGGGCACCTGGAACTATGTGGAATATCCCGAAGATAAGCAGACAGCCGGCAGCTATCTTTATGAACCCGGCGGATCCATTCACCAGTTCTCAGTTCCGGCAGACGCCAAAGAAAATGCCGAAGGCTTCATGGTGGTCAGCGGAGCCAATGTGAATTTTGATGATGACGACAATCTGATCGACATCACAGACGCTGGATCGATTGAGCAGGCGATATTGGCCGTTTGCCAGATGATGGGCCGCGATGCGCCCCGTTATATCCGCCCCGGCGCAGCGGCTGCATTTTCATACTAAAATTCCAAGATTGGGAGAGGACCAATGAAAGTCGCAGTTATCGGTGCCGGAATCGCTGGATTGGCGGCAAGCCATGAACTTCGAAAGCTTGGCCATCAGGTCGAGATTTATGAAGCGACAGAAAGAGCCGGAGGACGCGGGCGCCTGTTGAACCGTCCCGGCACCGACGACTGGGCTGATGTGGGATCGCAATATTTCCACACCAATTACGAATTTGGTTTGAAATTGATTGACGAACTAGGGCTGACGCCAAAGTTGAAAACCATCAAGGGTCAGACCAGGGTATTCACAGGCAAAGGCCAAGATCAATCCTATCTGTTGAACCCGCGTCTGCCCTGGATCAATCCAGGCGGTATTTCAGGGAATTTGAAAGTTGCCTGGTACCTGATGCGTATGTTGCTGAAACATCGCTCGCACACATTTGCCGCGGATGCGTCAATGGCCGCGTATGACAGTCAACTGGCACTGGAAACAACGTCGGATAAATTTATCCAGGATCACATCATCCGCATGATGAGCTTGATCGGCGGGCTAAGCGAGCCAGACAGCACCAAAGTCAACCTGCTACAGATATTTCGCCTCGTCAAAATCGTGATGCTGACGGGTTATGTCTCGCTCAAAGGCGGCACGGCAACGCTACATGCCGAACTCGCTAAACGCGTGACCATTCACTACAATAGCCCGGTCAAATCTCTGGTCGAAGAAAATGGCCGAACCACTGGCCTTGTTCTCGAAAGCGGAGAACGGGTTGATGCCGACCATGTCGTCATGGCCGCCCCTGCAACCAAGGCGGCAGAGCTGGTACCAGCTGAATGGGTAACTGAGAAAGCCTACCTTTCCGGTATCGAAATGCCGCCTGCTATACTGGTTTCACTATTTCTGGATCGCCCGCTGGAGAACGATGTCTGGACTTATTTCCTGCCGTTCGAAAATGAAGGCTCGGTCAGCTTTTGCGTCGATACGCATCAGAAAAGCCCGGACAATACACCTTCTGGAAAAGCGACATTGCAGGCCTGGATTCTCAATCCAAAATCAGCTGCCCTGATCGACAAGACAGATGAAGAACTGGCTAGCATCGCTCGCAAAGGTATCGCGCCATACTTGCCCAAAGTTGACAATGCCATCGAGGGTTTTTCAGTAACGCGCCACCATAATGCTGTTCCACAAGCAACCGTTGGTCACAATGCGCGGACACTCGATTTTCTGAAATCAGCCCAGCAGCGAAAGGGCCTGTCGTTCTGCGGCGATTATATGTCGGGTGGCTATATGGAAAGCGCCCTTTGGAGCGTTAATCACGCACTCTCAGATTTTCCAAACCATGAAGAATTGAAACAAGCCGCCTAGTTGGCGCCAGGACAGGATTACTCATAATGTCTTCTCTAAACTCTGAAATCCCAGGCCGAAAGCTTGCCGCTATCACGGCCATCCTCTCTCTGCCTTTTGCTTATCTGACGCAGTTTCTTTTTATGAGTGCATCAGGCGGTGACGTATCGATCTTCCATGATGGACAGCAGATGATGAGCCTCGCAGGCGAGCAAGCGAACCTGTTTTACGCCGCAATGTGGACCGACATTCTCGGCTACTATCTGATCTTTCTGCCGCTGATCATATATGCATGGAAGGCGCTTCGGCATATCGACGAAAACCTGACGGACATCGCCTTCCTCTGCGGTTTGATCTATTGCCTGCTCGGTGCATTCGGCGCGGTCCATATGGCTGGCGCTTTTGAGGCTCTTCACAATGATATTGCTAGTCCTGGCCAAGCCGCCGCCTGGGAGGCAACCATCGGTGGCAGCTGGCGGGGCTTCTGGCTGCTGGAGGCAATCTTGGCCGCTATCTGGTTGGGTGGTCTAGCAAAACTCCTCTACGTCGCCGGATTAAAGGGGCTGGCAATTGGCGCGGGTATCCTGGCCTCAATCTGGACCGTCCAGTTCTTCGCTTCGCATTTGGGACAGACTGAAATTTCCGATGCCGCGTTGGCAATCGTTGTCATGCTGTCACCACTTTGGTCGGTCTGGCTGGGGGCCGCATTGTTGCGGGATCAGTCACAACCAGCTGCAACACGATAATCATCAGACTGGGAGAAGAAAAATGGATCGACCATGGTTTTATCCGAACAAGGTAAGCGCTGCCCCGGGAGAGACAGTGACCTTGTGCGCGAGCGCACCTGCCTCACCATGCACCCTGACGATTTCTCGCATCGGTGCCGAGGTGAGGCAGGTCGCCAAATTTGACAATATTGATATCGGCCATCACGCTATTCCCGAAGATGCCGACACCAATGGATGCCAATGGCCAGAAACCTTCACTTTTGAAATCGGCGAAGATTGGGAAACCGGATATTATGACCTGACCCTGTCCGGTCCGGACGGTTCGAAGAGTCAGCATTTTATCTGCGTTCGCAAGGCGGTATCGGCAGCCAAAGCAAAAGCCGTTTTGATCCTCGCAACAAATACTTATGCAGCCTATAATTATTGGGGCGGCAGCAACGCCTATGCCGATGTGATTGCGCTGATGGAGGGCAAAGTCACGCCGGATGAATCGCGTGATGGTGCGACTGGTCGATTGTCCCGCATGCGGCCCTATCCCCAAGGGCTTATTTCGCCGCCGGGCGAACCGCCGCGTCTGATCAATTATGAACCCCGCGATGTTGGCCAGATGCCAATGCCCGGCAATATGGAATGGATGGTCGAGCATAAGCCGTCACCCTATGACGGCGCCGCGTGTTTCCTGAAAAAATGGGAACATGTCTTTACCCAATGGGCTGAGGAAAATGGGTACGATCTTGATTTCCTGACCGATCATGATTTCGAGACCAATCCCGATGCGCTTGTCGGATACGACACTGCGATGGTCGTTGGACACAGCGAATATTGGTCAGTCAATCAACGCTTTGGAATAGAACATTTTGTCAACCAGGGCGGTAACTTCATCAGTTTTTCCGGCAACACCTGCTATTGGAAAATACGCTGGGAAGATGATGGCCAGACCATGGTCGCGCACAAGTGGGCGGGCGAAGCAAATGATCCGCTTTGGGCCAATCCGTCAACCCGAAAGGATGCAACCCATCTATGGTCCCATCCGGCGTTCGAGGCGCCGGAAGCGCGCTTTCTTGGCCTTTCCTTCCTCTATGGCGGCTATCATCGCATTGCCATGTGTGCCGCCCGCGGGAGCGCGGCCTATACCATCTATAATGACACGCACTGGGCGTTGGAGGATACCGATCTTTATTATGGCGATGTGATTGGCGGCAATGTCCCACTGATCGGTTATGAAAATGACGGTTGCCCTATCCAGTTTGGGGAAGATGGCTTGCCTAAACCCGGTGGCGGATTGGGCGTTCCCGAGAATCTGGAAATCATCGCCATGACTCCCGCCACACTGGCTGAATCAGACCGCAGCCCGTTCCCCAAAGTCATTCCGCTCGAAGATCGTGAAATCCTGACGCAGGTTACATTTGGCGAAGACAGCCCGACGGCTCGTGCAAAACTAATGCGCGGCCATGCCGTCATGGCCAGCTTCAAATGCGGCAAGGGTGAAGTGTTCAACGCGGGAACTACCGAGTGGGTCCACGGTCTTGCCGCCCATGATCCATTTATCGAGAAAATCACGCTCAATGTGCTCGCCCGATTTGGGTTGAGTCCAAACGTCCCGAAAGGAAATTAAAATGAATAACGAAAGAGCCAGTGTAGATATGATCAGTTCCATTCCGCCGCTCATCCCGGACCGGCTGGATGAAGCAGTGGATCATTTTGCCGACGATTTTGAATGGCACTATTTCAACAAGCATCTGCCGCAAATCAACAAGACCTATGAAGGATTGAATGGCTTCAAACAGTTCTTCAAGGACCTTGCAGAAATTACAGGCGGAACATTCAACGTCAGCCTTAAGGAAGCTTATGCTCTCGGCAATGAATTTGTCATAGTCCATGCACTTCCCAATATGACACTGGATGGACAATCATTTGAAACCGATGCGGCAGTGGTTTGGCGTATTGTTGATGGCAAAATCGCCGAGGCCTGGGACATCCCAGGTGTCAATTCGGCAATCAGACAAGACTAGCAGCTCCCCGGCCATTGGCCTGGGACGAGTTATCAATCCCTACATATCTAAAATAGGACATATCATGACCCAAGAAAAAGACATCGACATCGCGGTTTTTGGCGCAACCGGATTCACCGGCAAACTCATCGCGGAATATCTAGGAAAGCAGGGCGATACGAAGTTTGTTCTGGCCGGTCGCAATGCTGATAAACTGGCGGCAACGAAAACTGAACTGGGATTATCTGATAGTGTAGAAACAATTGTTGCCGATGCGGGCGATGCCGAAGCTTTGCAAGGATTGGCGCAACGCGCCAAAGTCGTGATTGCAGCTGCCGGCCCGTATCAGCATTATGGAGAAAAGCTAATCGCTGCCTGCGCTGAAAATGGCACCGACTATGTTGACCTGGCTGGTGAATCCAACTGGATTCGCGCCATGATCGACAAATATGATGGGGTCGCGAAAAGATCAGGGGCGCGGATAATCAACAGTTCCGGCTTTGACTCCATCCCATCGGATCTTGGCATATTGCAGCTGCAAAATAAGGGCCGCGAAAATTTTGGGCAGGCTTTTACACGGGTGAAAGGCCGGGTTGAGGCGATACAGGGTGTTGCGTCGGGCGGCACGGTGGCGAGTATCATGGCCGAGATGGGCGCCGCTTCGCAGGACGAAAATATCGCGGCCCTCATTCAAAGCCCATATGCGCTGGCGCCAGGGTTTGAAGGTCCCACGCAGCCGGATGGTGACTCCGTGAAATTTGACGAAGATCTGAACAGCTGGGCCTCTCCATTCATTATGGCGGCGATCAATACCAAGACAGTTCATCGGTCAAATCATCTGCAAAACCATGCCTATGGTGAGGATTTTCGATATGACGAAATGACGATGACCGGTCCGGGAGAAGATGGAGAGAAGCTCGCCCAACAAATGGCCGACCCCGGCGCGATGCTGAGCCCGGATGGTGAAACGCCACAACCGGGTGACGGTCCCTCGCTTGAAGAACGCGAAGCCGGACATTTCACGGTCGCCTTTCATGGCGTCAACGGTGACGGACAGCGCGGCGTTGTTCGCGTCACCGGGTTTCAGGATCCCGGCTATGGCTGTACATCAAAAATGATCTCACAAGCCGCTTTGTGTTTGTTGAAAGACAATGTCGAAACGCAAGGCGGCTTTTGGACGCCAGCGGCAGGACTTGGCGAAAAACTGATCGACCGTTTGGGCAATACTGGCGTTTTGAAATTCGAAGCCAATATTTGATTCAGTGCTTCGCTCATAACTTAGGAGGATCACATGGCAACCCAACTCAGACATTTTGACAGCAACGCCCCATCGGCAGAAATCATCGCCGCCATCAATGAAGATGGAGCAATCATCGTCGAGAATTTTATCGCAAGCGATCTTCTCGAAACTCTGGTAGCTGAACTCAAACCCCATGCCGACGGGTTTGAGCCCGGCATGTCGGGCGGAGCCATCAAGCAGATGTTCTGCGGTGAACAGACCAAGCGGTTCGCCGGTCTTGCGACCAAGGCACCGTCTTTTGCCAAGCTTATCGATCATGATCTTCTGCATCTATGGGCGGAGAAGGCCTTTGCCAACGACTATTGGCTCAATACCGGTCAGGCGATGATCATCGGACCAGGCTCAACCGAACAGATGCTTCATCGCGATGTAGGCAACTGGCCAGTGATCCACGATCTCGGCAAGGACGGACCGGAAGGCACGCTGAGTATAATGCTGGCCATTACAGACTTCACCGAAGAAAATGGCGCAACGCGCGTGGTCCCTGGTAGCCATCTTTGGGAAAACTTTTCAGCGGAGGCGGACGAGAAAGATGTCGTGCAGGCCGTCATGCCCGCCGGGTCTGCACTGCTCTACACCGGTAAAGCCATCCATGGTGCGGGCGCCAATATTTCGACGGATACATGGCGTTTCGGGATTCAGATGAGCTACATTCTGGCCCAGCTTACGCCCGAAGAAGCGCATCCCATCACAATACCGTGGGAAGTTGCGCAGGATTTCTCACCGCGCGTCCAGCACATGCTCGGATATTATTCACACAAGACGTTCCTGCCCGATTGGCCCGTACTGTGGACCGCCGATTATCGCGATGTCAGGGAATCGCTCGAGCCAAAGGCAGATAGTGAATATGTGAGCGCGGGGGCCAAGAGTTTGGTTTCTTCCATCGCCGTCGAATAGCGCAATTCAACCGAATGCCATATCGCTAGTATCCGCTTTTGCGCCCAAAGCAAACTCTCACGACCTGACCGATATATCCCCAAAGCGGACATCGCTTCAAGTAAGTCAGATTCGTGAAGATACTTAATCTCGGAACGATCAAAACTCCATCCAAATCAATCTGAACTGTTCGATCTGCTCAATACCAAGCTCAACCCAGAATTGCGTCTGAATAGAATCTTGATTTCAGCCTCTTGCCATTGGTGTATTACGTACATATATCACCAAATGAAGTTTTTGGAGGACGGTGATGTTAGAACTGCGTGAAGTTACCCATATTTATCCCAATGGAACAAAGGCGCTAGACAATGTGACGCTGTCCATCCCGAAAGGAATGTTCGGTTTGTTAGGGCCGAATGGAGCTGGCAAATCAACTTTAATGCGGACTGTTGCGACGCTGCAAACACCAACACACGGGAGCATCCAGTTTGGCGATATCGATATTCTGAAATCTCCGGAACAACTCCGTGAGCGACTGGGCTACTTGCCTCAGGATTTTGGAGTATATCCGCGTGTTTCGGCCTATGACATGCTGGAGCATATGACGGTTTTGAAGGGTATGACATCGAAAGCTGACCGCAAGGCAACCGTCGAAACTTTGCTTAACCAGACAAATTTGTGGGATGTCCGCAAGAAAGCTATAGCTGGTTTTTCTGGCGGTATGCGGCAACGTTTTGGCATTGCGCAGGCGCTGATCGGGAATCCGGAACTGATCATCGTCGATGAACCAACTGCCGGCCTTGATCCTGAAGAACGCAATCGTTTTTTGAATCTGCTCGCGGAAATTGGAGAGAATGTTGTCATCATCCTGTCGACTCATATTGTCGAAGATGTTGCTGATCTCTGTCCCAATATGGCGGTAATTGCCAATGGCCGTATTCAGCTGGAAGGTGCGCCGCTGGATCTTATCAGCAAGACCAAGGGTACAATCTGGTCGAAGACCATAAAACGCGAGGAACTGGAAGAATATCGGGCGAAATATGAGGTTATTTCTACTCGTTTGTTCGCTGGTTCCACAATCATCCACATATTGGCGACGGATAATCCCGGTGACGGATTTGTCGCTGTCGAAGGAGGGTTGGAGGATGTCTATTTCTCAACTCTCGCTGCGACGCGTAGAGACGCCGCCAATACTTCTCAAGCAGCTTAATCGGAGAGACTATATGTTCGCCAAGATTGCTGCTTTCGAGCTCAGCTATCAGTTCAAAAACCCGGTTTTCTGGGTTGTTTCTATATTATTTTTCCTGCTCACTTTTGGAGCGATGACCGTCGACGGTATCTCTATCGGCAGTGGCGGCAATGTGAATGCCAATAGCCCGGTTGCCATCGTGCAAATTCACCTCATCCTGACTTTATTCTTCATGTTCGTGACGACGGCCTTTGTCGCCAATGTGATTGTGCGTGACGACGAAAGTGGCTTTGGACCTATGGTCCGTTCGACGCGAGTGAAGAAATTTGACTATCTATTTGGTCGCTTCACCGGCGCTTTTATGGCGGCGGGAATAGCCTTCCTGACCGTACCATTTGCCATTTGGTTCGGTTCACTTATGCCCTGGCTTGACCAGGAAACATTGGGCCCGAACCGGCTGCATTATTATGCCTATGCCTATTTCCTGATGGCGCTGCCGGGCATATTCCTGACGTCCTGCATATTCTTTGCGGTGGCAACGCTTACTCGATCGATGATGTACAGCTATCTGGGCGTCGTCGTGCTGCTGGTTCTTTATATTGTATTCAATGTCAGCACCGACAATATGCCTGAGCTGCGCGAATTTACAGGCTATGCTGATCCATTTGGCTTTGCAACGCTCAACAACGTCATTCGTTATTGGACCGCATCTGAATCCAATAACCTGCTTCCCGCTATTGAGGGGGCAATAGTTTGGAACCGATTGATCTGGATCGGTGTCTCTTTCTGTGCGCTTGCGCTTGCCTATCGCTGGTTCAGTTTTGCCGATCGCGGCGTTTCAGCTCGCAAGGCGCGGCGACAAGCAAAGAAAGCTGCGAAACTGGCATCTGTTGCACCGCAGACCGTCGATAATCTGCCAGCGACCAGCAAGGACGGAACAGCCTGGAGCCGGCTGGCGTCGCGAACCCGCTTTGAAATGACCCAGGTTTTCAAAAGTCCGGCCTTCGTTGTGCTGGTTTTGATCGGGTTGTTCAATGCCAGCGGTGCTCTGGCGTTCGGAAACGAGATTTACGGCACGCCTGCTCGGCCGCTGACTTTTACCCTGTTGCTGACCCTGATGGGTTCGTTCGGCATCATCCCCGTCATCATCGCCATCTACTACGCAGGGGAACTGGTGTGGCGGGACCGTGATCGGAAAATGCACGAGATTATCGATTCTACGCCATTGCCCAATTGGGCCTATATGGTGCCCAAGACGATTGCGGTGTCTCTCGTCCTCTTCGCTACCCTGTTTATCTCTGTGGTCGCGGCGGTGCTGATCCAGCTGGTGCGCGGCTTCACAGACATTGCTTTGGATCAGTATTTCCTATGGTATCTGCTGCCATGGGGCGTCGACATGATCATTCTCGCCGTTCTGGCCGTGTTTGTTCAGGCGCTGAGTCCCAACAAATATGTCGGTTGGGGCATCATGGTTATTTATCTGGTGGCCACGATAACTCTAGCCAATATTGGCTTTGAACATCCGCTCTATCTCTATGGAGATGCGGCTCCCACTCCTCTGTTCTCTGATCTTAATGGCAATGAAGTAAATGGTGCTGTCGGATGGTGGTTACGCCTCTACTGGGGCGCTTTTGCCGTCATATTGGTGACCCTGGCCCATTTGTTGTGGCGCCGTGGTACCGAAACCAGCCTGATGCCGCGTTTGCGTCAATTGCCAAGTCGTGTGAGAAGCGTTGCCGGATTGATCATTGCGGGCGCAGCCGTGACCGCAGCGGCCAGCGGCGCGTATATCTTCCAAAACACAAATGTGATGAATCAATATGTGACTCAGGATGATCAGGAAAAACAGCTGGCGGAATATGAGAAAAAATATCTCAAATATGAAACGCTGAAGCAGCCATCGTTCACGGATTTCAAATTGGACGTCGACATATATCCGCAAGAACGGATCATGAGGGCAGCGGGATTGATCGGGATAGTCAACGATACCGGAGCTCCGGTTGAAGTACTGCATGTCCGCTTTCAGGACGCTGATGTGAAGATCGAAGCGGTTGAGATTCCGAATGCGACGCTGGAGATGAATGACGAGGCGCTTAAATACCGGATATATCGTTTCGATACGCCGATGGCGATAGATGAGCAGCGGACCATAAGCTTCAAGTCGTCACGATCGCAGCGCGGTTTTAAGGCCAGCGGGAATGACATCCGTCTGGTTAAAAACGGGACTTTTTTAAACAACAGCGAATTTGCTCCACAATTGGGGATGAACCGCAATGGCTTGTTAAACGACCGGCAAACCCGCCGGGAATATGATCTGCCATCCGAATTGCGCTTGCCAAAGCTGGAAGATGAATCTGCACGGGAACAAAATTATGTCGGCAATGCTGATTGGGTGATGTCCGACATCACTGTCAGTACGAGCAAAGATCAGACGCCAATCGCCCCAGGCAGCAAGGTGTCGGATGAAGTAAAAGGGGACCGGCGTATTGCCCGGTTCGTTTCCGAAAATCCTATCCTCAGTTTTTTCTCAATCCAGTCTGCTGACTATGCTGTGAAGGAACGGACGGCGGATGGCGTGGATATGGCGGTCTATTATCACCCCACACATGACTATAATGTCGATACGATGCTGGATGCGACGGCTACATCATTGGCCTATTTCAAGGAAAATTTCGGACCGTATCAATTTGATTATGCGCGGATTATTGAGTTTCCCGGCTACCAAACCTTTGCGCAGGCCTTTGCCGGAACCATTCCATTTTCGGAACGGATTGGTTTTATCGCTGATAACAGCGATCCCGATGAAATCGACTATGTGACCTATGTGACCGCGCATGAATTTGGTCATCAATATTGGGCGCATCAATTGATCAGTTCTAACCAGCAGGGCGGCACGATGCTGGTGGAAACCATGGCGCAATATTCCGCGCTTATGGTGATGAAACAGATTTACGGTGAGGATAAAATTCGCCGGTTCCTGAAATATGAACTGGACCGATATCTGAGCGCACGTGGGAGCGAAGCAATCGAAGAATTGCCGCTGAACCGCGTCGAGAATCAGGGTTATATACACTACCGCAAAGGTGCAGTGGTTATGTACTTGCTGCAAGACAGGCTCGGCGAAGACCGCGTCAACGCGATGCTGGCCGAGCTACTGGATCGGTATCGGTTCAAGAGTCAGCCATATGCCAACTCATACGATCTGGTTGATGGCTTCAAATCGCTCGCCCGCAATGAAGCCGAACGGGAACTGGTGAGTGACTTGCTCGAAAAGATTACGATTTACGACATGAAAGTCGATGAAGCGAATATGCGTAAGCTGGATAATGGCAGTTATGAAACGACGCTGACCGTTTCTGCCGAGAAATTCTATGCTGACGGACAAGGCAAGGAAACGAAAGCGAAACTGTCTGACGAGATCGAGGTAGGGCTGTTCACAGCGCGACCTGGTTTGGGAGCTTTTGGCAAAGAGGATGTGATTTCAATGGAACGCAAGCCGATACAATCCGGGGAGCAGGTGATCAAAATATTGTCATCCAAGAAACCAGAATTTGTGGGTATTGATCCCTATAACAAGTATATTGACCGGAATGGCGATGACAATGTGATGGCGGTTTCCGCTCCATAAACTGATCAATGAGCCGTTGTGACAGAACCAATGTTCGCTTTTGCACCCTTAGCGGACATCAGACTTCAGGTTGATAATTTCTATCTTATCTTGACAGGAAGGGCACAGTGACTGCTTCGGTGGAAAAGCTAAACCCCGCCGACGGGGTTCGTCGAACGGGGCGTTGGAACGACGGGTCGCAATTATCGTTCCAAAGGCATAGTTAGAACAGTCTGCCTGTATTGCATTGTATGAATCGGACTTGTGGGTTCTAATGCAGAACTCAATTTGTCTGATTGCTTGGCTCTATGGTTGCAATCCAATCGATCACGGCATCGACATAGCCACGCGGCAATCTGTGTTTGCTATCAAACTCTACTCTAGTCAGTTGTTGGCCGCCGGCTTTTTCCAATGCATCATTGTCGGCCGGGCTGGCAAACTGGTCTTGGCTTGCGGTGATCAAGAGCCATTGGGCCTGCACCTTGCCGGCATGCGTGATGGGCGCAACAACCTTTGCACTTTGCGCTGCAGGCGGCACCATGGTGACAATATGCGTTACTTCCTTGTGTCTGGCCGCCAATAGAACCGCCATTTGCGCGCCCATGCTGTACCCCGCTGCCAATATGTGTTTGGGTGGTCCGAAATTTTTGTTCACTTTGGCAAGTAATACATCATAGTCGCTCAAAGTACCTTCAATCATTGCCAGATAAGGCCCCGGCTTTCCTGAGCGCAGGTTTTTGAGCCGCTCAAGCGGTTTCATATCATCTTTTCGGGCGCCATGGGATCGCGCGTCCAATGCCACAACCCGATATCCCTTGCTGATCAAATCTTTGGTGATCAGGTCGGTATAGGCACCGTGATTATCGGCAAGCCAACCCAGACTGGAACCGGTCATGCCGTGCATCAATATGGCTAGAGGGGCGTCTTTTTCTGTCTTTATATTTTGATAAATGAAGCCGGTAATCCGGTTCCCATCAGGTGCCTCCAAAGCAAGCTGTTGAACATTGGTTTGTGCAAATGCACCAGCGCTGCCCAAGAATGTCGCCGGGACTACCAGGGCAACCATTATTGCTATCAATATTTTTTTCATTGAAATCTCCATCTTGTTTGGAGATCTGATAGCGCTGGCAACGTCAAACCAGTGTCAAACAAAACGCAAGGAAATATGCGAAAGATCGTCGCTGCCTGTCTGACGCTGCCGTTCTACCAGGAAACGGTCGCCATGGTGCCGCCTTCTTCTCGCGCCGCAACAGCGATCTTCATACCAAAATGCGAAGACAGCCTTTTCACCAACGAAAGGCCTATCCCAAAGCCAGAATTGTCATTCTGTGATTCATCGAACCCAATGCCAGTGTCTTTAACGCTCAAACTTCTTTCGGATATCGAGAGCGAGACCGCCCCTTCGCTTGTATGGCTGATCGCATTGCGGATCAGGTTGCCGAGTATAACCTGAGCGACGGCTTCGGGGACCGGCATGTCGATATCTCTATTCCCAAAGATACTGGTTTCGACTTTGTCACTGCGCAACAGATGTTTGTTTGTTTCAATGGCATATTCGCCTGCTTTCCAGGCATTGCAACTTGTGCTGTCCGGTTCTCGGGCGAGCCACAATATTCCCTCAGTTAGAAGCCGCATGTTGCCGAGCGCTGATTCCAATCTTGTAAAGGCAGAGCTTTTATAACCATCTTTTTCGATGATCTCGGTAGCGCCAACCGCTACGGCTAGCGGCGTGCGCAGTTCGTGGCTGACATCCCGGTTAAACTGCCGCTCACGTTGCATCAGATCTTCGATATGTCGGTCTTTGTCGGCGATTGCTTTTGCCAATATATCGATTTCGACCGGCCCGTTTCCTAAACCCAATGTTGCCGGTTGGAGCGAGCTGTGAGAGGTTACAGCTGCTGCCATTTTTTCGATAGGCATAGTCAGCTTTCTGGTCATACGCCGCATGAAGAATATGGACACAAGCAGCATCAACCCGCCCAGAAAAGCTATCAATATCACAAAACCCCAAACCTGACTTGTTGATCGGACATAGGATCGCGCATTGAATATCAGATATTGTTTCACTCCATCGTTTTCGCGCACGGCTAGGTGGTAGTGCCCGTGCTCACCGCCAAAAACTTCATATTCCCCCGCTTTCCAATCCGGCTTTATCTGACTGGCGAGCCACTCGGGCATCGCCTTGGTCCCTTGAAAATACTCCATTTCCAATCCGGAAACGGTTTGCCTCGTTCCAGATTCCGGTTGCACAGATTCGGAAAGTTGATCTGCCTTCATGCTAACCTGATTTTCAAAAATCTGATCTTCAAGATCGAAGCCAAACATTACCGCCATAAACACCGTAATCGCAAAACACATGCCGATTGACGTGATAAAATTGCGCAACACCAGATCATTTACTTTTATCGGTCGTCTATTCATCGGATGATCTTTCTTTGAGGAGATAACCGCGAGAGCGATCAGTTTCGATCTCGCAGCGGGTTTTCAGCGATGACAATATCTTGCGTAAATTATACATATGCGTTCTGAGCGCGCCGGAATTTGGCGGTTCTTCGCCCCAAATGCGATAGGAAATCGTCTCGCTGGAAATTGCATTGGGAGCGGCTTCCATGAGAAGCCTTAAAATGACTCCCTCTTTATTATTGAGCGGCTTCGAAGATGATCCAAGGCTTACAATATTGTCGGCAGGATCAAACGCTAAGTCACCGCAATTCAGCGACGAAGCATTTTTGATTTTCGGACGTTTGGCAAGAGCATCGATCCGTATTTTCAATTCTCGCAATGCGAAGGGCTTGGTAAGATAATCATCTGCACCAGCGGCAAATCCGAGTTCTTTATCTTCCAATGTATCGCGGGCGGTCAGCATCAATATTGGTGCTTGGAGATTGGCTTCGCTCTTATAGGCCTTGCAGAGATCGATACCGTCACGTCTTGGAAGCATCAGGTCGAGGACAATCACATCATAGTCATTGGCGAGTGCCAGTTCTAGTCCGTGATCGCCGTTATAGGCGAAATCCAAAACATAGTCGGGTTCCAAAAAATCAGCGATATTGGCCTGAATATCCAAATTATCTTCAATTACCAAAACTCGCATCAGCGTGCCTATCTCCAAATCTCGTGGCGCAAACTAACACAAGCCAGTGCATTATTCGCCCAGCCTTTTTGTTTGACGAAATCAATGTCAAAAAACTGTCAAAACCCACTTCACATCGATTTGACACCGGACAGCCTATCCAAATGTTCACGATAAAAATTCAAGGACTTCCGAGGACTGCATGGATCATCAAATAAAACTAGAAGACGTTGGTCATTATTTTGATACGCCGCATGGCCGTATCTCGCTGTTTGACAAACTGTCGCTCACATTTTCGGGTGGAAGCACGCACGCCATTGTTGGCCCGTCGGGCGTGGGCAAGTCGAGCCTGTTGTCTCTGGCTGCGGGTCTCGAGCTGCCTCGTTTGGGTGAAATAACATTTACTTGCGATGGTGAACAAATGTCACCCGTTAAACTGCGCCAAAGATCAGGTTTCGTTTTCCAACAATTTCACCTCATGCAGGAATTGGATGCGCTCGGAAATATTGCACTGCCGCTGCGGTTGAACGGCAACAAACAAGCATATGATATCGCCAGAAAATGGCTGAAGAAGATCAACTTAGATGATCGTGCCAATCACAAGCCTACACAGCTTAGTGGTGGTGAGCAGCAGCGGGTGGCAATTGCCAGAGCTTTTGTCTCCAGCCCCGCCTTTATTTTCGCCGATGAGCCGACCGGAAACCTTGATGAAGCTACTTCGAGCGATGTTACGGATCTTATGTTTGATTTCGCGAAGGACACAGGTTCGGCACTGATCATTGTGACACACAGTAGTGCACTTGCGGAACGCGCTGACAATATTTTCGCGCTTTCCGAAGCGCATCTCGAGAGAATCAAATGAGCTGGATTACACTCGCCTTCGATAATTTCCTTAACGACAGCAAGTCCAGTGATGGGCGTCTGGTGTTACTGACCCAGATCACATTGATATTGTTCCTCGCCACTCTGTCGCTAACCGGTGCTTCTGTGCAGCAGTATCTGGATGACAATCTCAATAATATGCTGGGTGCAGATATTTCCGTTTCCGGACCTCGCCCGTTATCAAGCAGCGACGAAAATCTGCTCTCGGACAAGGCAGCAGACTTCGCCAAAATACAGTTGACCCCGCTGGCAATTTCTTTGCGCGGGAAAACTATTCCGGTGCAACTGAAAATCACGGATGATAGCTACCCGCTGCAAGGCAGCCTGAAAATTGGGATGGCTCAAGATCAAACGATCCAGAAGACGATCGGACATGGACCACCACCCGGGGAAATATGGTTGGGGCCCAGAGCAAGCAGCAAGATCGATGCAAATATTGGTGACCGGATAGCAATTGGCGAGGAAACATACCGTTTTAGCGCGATCATATACCACGAGCCTGATCGGCTAATGGAAGGTCATTCCGTTTCCATGCGGGCGCTGATCAACAGTAAATCTCTTTCCATTGACGATGTTAGGAGTAGCAAAACTCTGTATCGTTATTTGCTAACCGCAACATCTGGGCAGCAGGGCAGCATTGAAAGTTGGGCTTCTGAAAAACTCAGTGATTTTACCCTCTTAACCAAAGCAAGCGGAAGTCATCCGTTGGCGTTATTCTGGCAACGAACGGAGAATTTCCTTGGCCTCGCGTCGGTAATCCTCTTTTTCCTTGCTGCGATCGCAATTGATATGGCCAATCGCCGTTATCTGGAACGACAAAAGCAACGTTTGGCTGTGTATCTCAGCTTTGGACAGACACTGGCAGCGTGCCTCCGACTTTCTCTGCTGCAGTGGCTTTTGGGTTTTCTCCTCTCTTTCATGATCGCAATTGGCCTCGCTTATGTTGCGCAATATTTCCTGATCGGCCAACTCGCCGATCAATTTCCAGGCATAGCGTCGGGCTGGCATCCAGCTACAATTGCCAAGACTACAGGTCTGATATTTTTACTATTGCTCGCTTTTCAAATTCCCATGTTGTGGCAACTTAGTCGCACATCATTGGTTAGCTTGATCCGCGCTGTGGAATACCCGTCCGCACAGTTGCTGAGGTTATTCTGGGGTTTTGCAAGCATCTCGCTGCTCGCCGCATATTATTCAGACAACTTTCTACTGACAGGATTAACGCTGGGCGCGCTGGGCGCTGCTCTCTTGCTAATGGCAATTTTGAGTTGGATTATTCTAACGGCAGGTGAATTTTGGGGGCGACGATATCCCGGATTATTGTCCTTCAATTTCTTCATCATGAAACAGCGGATACTGAGTAAATCATCGCAGATACTTGGGCTGGGTCTGTGCAGCCTGCTGCTGCTTTTTACACTGATGTTGATGAAAGATATCGGTGCCACCATGGAGGGTTACACGCGCGCAAATAACGGCAATTTGATGGTCGCAGAACTGCAAGCGCAAGATAAGCCTGCGCTTGAGAATTGGGCGCTCGAGAATGAGAGTGAAATCCGGCAATTACGGCCATATGCCGCCGCGAAATTATCTGAAATTAATGGCCTGCCCATTGATGAGGCGATTTCCACACCGAGCGAGACTTTAGCCACTGTTAAAAACTCGATCCGACTCCACTGGTCAAATGCCATCCCATCAAACAACCAATTGGTTGGTGGGAATTGGTGGTCTGAAAAAGAATCGAACTGGAATCAGATATCTGCTGAAGATGAGGTGATGACGGATTTAAGCCTGAACTATGGGGATCAGTTGACCTTCATTATCGATGGGAAAGCGACGCAATTCAAATTGGTCGCCAGCCATGCCTTTAAACCCGGAGGCGGTTCGGTGACATTCTGGTTCCAGATACCCGAGCGGGCGATTGAAGCGATCAAGCCTGACGTCTTCTATATGGGAAGCATAGAACTCCCGGATGCAGCATGGAACGAACTTGGTTCGCTTTGGCAAAAGCATCCCTCTTTATCGCTGGTACCATTGAAAGAACTCACCCAACGTTTTGATGATACCCTGGCAATGGTCACCAAGCTGGTGGTTGGCTACGCAACCATGGTGTTAATAATGACCGCGCTGGTAATAGCAGCATCAATGAAAGGCTTTGAAGCCGAAGACCAGCAAAAAAACGGTCTTTTAATGAGCATGGGCGTGACCAAAAAATCATGCGTGAAACTGGCTCTCTATGATTGGCTAACTGTTTCGTTAATCGCCGGTATCGGTGCGATATCCGGGACCTGGTTCGCCGGTTTGCTGATCTATCAATCGCAATTCTCTATGATCTATGAGCCTGATCCAATCTGGCTTGTCAGCACCATGCTTGCGATCGGCGTTACCGTTTGCGGGATCGGTGTCATCTATAGTCGCAAAAGCCTCTCTACATCCATCAAGGACCTTTTGAGTGAGTGATTTGGACGTATTTGTTGCCGCACCTGACGCTCTTGAGGATTGGAAGAAAGTGTAGTTTCCAATGGCGACTTTGCGCCCAAAGCGGACACTAGCGCATAGCGGTCCAATAAACCCAAGCACCGCCCGAACGCTCAGGGAACAGAGGTTTCCCAAGCAATCAGACCTTGTGGTTATACCACTGATAAACTGGTATAACCGTTAAGGCAGAGAGAGTCATCAATACGAAACCGACAAGTGATCACAGGACCGGTTCCAGATTCTCAATCACGTCTCGCGCTATGCAGGCGGGGACAGGGCTGTTTTGGATGGCTACTTCATAAACCAACGTTGCCTGTTCGTTACTTTTTAGCCGGATGCTCATGCCGATAGTCAGCGGCGTCCAGAGAAAGTTAGACCTTGGCGATGCTACCGCTATGCAGAAAGCCATTGATGCCGTATGGGCTGCACAACCGGAATGGGCAGCAACCAATCCGCAGAAACGCGCACGTGTGTTCTTCAAGTTCAAAGAACCGGTTGAGGTGAGCATGGATGAACTGGTTCATACGCTGTGATCCGAACATGGCAAGGTCATTGCCGACTCAAAGGGCGACGTGCCGCTGTAGTTATGCAATATCACCCAATGCGTTTTCCACTTAAGACCGGTTATCCGTCGGCTGCATCGCATACCTCGTGTCTCGAAGCAGATACCCCAACTTTTCCAACCCGTTCCCGGTTCCTAGACCATGCTGACTGAATTCAGTGCAGGGATATAGTCAGGCAAAGATTGTAACGGGGCATTGTCCTGGTTTGCCAATATGGCTGCAATCGGGCCACCATGAGTGATAACGGCGACAGTCTTTTCCGTCGGCAAGTCTCGCCATGCGCAGAGCACGCGCGCCACCAGTTCCGTCGTCGTTTCTCCACCTCCTGGTCGAAATTCGCCGGGGTTGTCCAACATCCCGTCCATCGCATTGCCGGTTTCGCGATAGATGGCATCCCAGCTGCGGCCTTCCCAGCTACCAAAATCCCGTTCCCGCCAACGGCTGTCGGCACTCGTCTTGATCGACAGGCTGCTCGCCACTTGTTCCGCGATATGTCGGGTCCGGCGCATGTCGGAATGCACGATAACGTCCGGTGACAATCCAACCAGATCGGAAACAAGCTGCTTGGCGAGGCGAGCGCCTTCGCGGCTCAAACCCATGTCGCTGACGCCGTAGCAACGGTTCTGCCAGTGCAGGGCCACCTGCGGATGCCGAACCAGCCAGCTCACAGATCAGGAAACCCCAGTACGGCGAGTAGCAAGATCAATTGTCCGGCATAGGCCGCAAAACCAAGACAGTCTCCCGTAGTTCCCTCTAGTCGTCGCAGTAACAGAGCGCGAAACCAAATCAGGAAAAGAGCTGATCCCAATGTGGTCAACATGGCTGCGAAAACATGGAGCCAGGCAAAAAAACCGATGAAAGGCGCTGCGACGATGATAGCCAAAAACAGGTCGCGTAACCCGGTGCGTGCACTGACATCCTTGGCCAGTCCTTCTTCACTGGCGGTGTTGGCCGGAGCAACCAGCGTCATCACCATAACGGCGAGCAACCGGCCAAAGCAGGCAGAGGCGATGAGTGCAACAATGACCATGTTCTGCGGCAGTGCAATTAAAAGCGCAGCACGTAAGCCAACCGCAAGCATGAGTCCAAGAGCGCCATAGCTACCAATGCGGCTGTCTTTCATGATCCGCAACGTTGATTCCCGATCATGACCGCCACCGAAAGCGTCGCAGAAATCCGCCACGGCATCTTCGTGAAAAGCACCTGTCAGGCGCGCTTCAAACAGCAGCGCGATGATCACAGCAACGACGCGCGGCCAGATATGGGCGGTGCCCACTAGCACGGCGGCAGTTAGTGCACCGACCAGAGCGCCCACCAGTGGAAACCAGGCCACCGACCGGGTGAGGCCGTATCGTGCCTGTTCCGCAGTCAGCCGATTCAGTCCCGGTACGGGGATCCGCGTCAGAAACTGCACGGCCAGCATTGGCGGCATCCACCAGCTGATAGACGGCTTGTCGGTCATGGCATGATATCCGAAAGCTTAGCGACGTCATTTAGCAAGGCCGCAGCACTGTCGAGCAAGGGCAGGGCAGTCAGCGCCCCTGTCCCTTCGCCAAGACGCATATCCCATTCGAGCAAAGGCTGCAGATCAAGATGATCAAGAGCTGCTCTATGCCCCGGTTCTGCCGAAAGATGCGCCGCGATCATACGCCTCGAAGTCCCGGGTTGGAGACGTTCGGCGATAAGGGCCGCTGCAGTAGTGACATAACCGTCGAGCAATATTGTTGAACCTTGATCGGCCGCTTGTGCATAATATCCCGCGATTGCGGCTATCTCGAAACCGGTAATACCGGCTATCGCGGCTACCGGATCATCGGTCAGCAACCCGAGCGACCTTTCTGCGGCTCCCGCGACAATATCCCGCTTTTTAACCAGCACTGCGTCATCTGCACCGGCACCGCGCCCCGCTGCGATATTGGCATCAGCGCCCGCCAGCAACATGGTCAGGCAGGCCGCTGGCGTCGTGTTCCCGATCCCCATCTCGCCAGCCATCAGCAGAACAAAGCCTTCGTCCAATGTACGCCGCGCCTCTGCCTTTCCGATATCCCAAGCTGCGTGAAATTGATCTTTCGTCATTGCCGGACCCTTTGACAGATCAGCTGTTCCGGCAGCGACGCGTGCATCGCGAAACGCTGGTGAATCTTTGCCATTGGTGGTTGGGTTTATGCTGCCTGTATCAACCAGTCGCAAGTCCACCGATTGTGTGTTCGCCAGCGCGCTGCTGGTTGCTTTTTTAGCCAATATGGTCTCGATCATCGCGGTCGTGACCGCCGATGGCCAAGCCGACACTCCGCTTTCGACCACTCCGTGATCGCCGGCAAACAGGACCAGGCGCCGGGGCTTGGTTCGCGGTAGGAGGCTTTGTTGCGCAACCGCCAGCGCGACTGCCAGTGCCTCCAGTCGCCCCATACTACCTTGCGGTTTGGCCAGTGCATCAAGGTGATCGGTCACCTGTTTTGCCGTTACAGTCATCGCACAAATCTCGTTTTCGACCGATCAATTCTATCCTGCCAGCCCAGCGTGATCAGCTCCGGCTCGTCGCTCTCCCGCTGCGGATAGCCTAGGCACATATAAGCGACTAACCGCCAATCATCCGGTACATCAAGAATGCGGTTGATTTCTTCGGGTTGCAGAATCGAAATCCAGCCCAATCCGATATTCTGCGTGCGGGCAGACAGCCATAAATTATGGATTGCCATGACAACCGACCAAGTCAAAGTTTCGGACATGGTCTGACGCCCAAGACCGCGGCCATCGTTTGTCTCTTCGTCGCAAAAGACAGCTAGATGCACAGGGGCTTCACGCAATCCGTGCAGCTTCAGTCTTTGATATTCCGATTGTGTTTCATCGTCGTCATATCCATCCTTTGCTTTGCGGTTTTCGACATCAACATGATCGGCAACAAATGCCCGGATGGCGCCTGTCTGCACAGATACAAATCGCCAGGGCTGAGCATTGCCGACGGAAGGAGCAAGACAGGCCCGGTCCAGCAAGTCGTCTACAATATTCGCATCTATGGGGCGGTCATCGAACCGGCGCACGTCGCGGCGCCAAGCCAGCAGCTTGTCAAATTGCTCACGAAACTGTTGGTCAAACACCGGATGTTGGGAATTGGTCATGCGGCACGTTCCGCAATGACGAGCAACTCGTCAATGCTGACATGTTTTTCCAAGGCTTCTGAAAGTTCATCCAGCGCCTGATTGGCAATATTTGTTTGCTCCAGACCATTGGAAACGGCTCCCAGCCGGGCCAGCCATGCCTGTCGCTGGGCCGCAGTGTCAAACAACCCATGGACATAACAGCCCGATATGCGGCCGTCTTTGCTCACCGCGCCGTCCTGCCTTCCGTCAGCCAATCGTAACATCGGGTCCATGCCGCCGGTTCGGGTTTCTCCCGCATGAATCTCATAGCCGGTAAAATCCTGATCATCGGCGACCGACTTTCCCGCGACGCGGCTTAGTGTTTTGCCAGCGGTCAATGTCGTTTGAACCGGAAGTAAACCGAGGCCTGCAACGGTTTCAGCAGTCCCCTCAATTCCCTCCGGATCGGAAATGCTTTCGCCCAGGATTTGATATCCGCCGCAAATACCCAATACGGAGCCGCCACGCCGAACATGGGCGGCAATATCGATATCCCATCCCTGAGCACGCAGAAATTTCAGATCAGCGATAGTTGCCTTTGTGCCCGGGATAATGATCAACGATGCGCTGGCAGGGATCGGTTCGCCGGGCGGTATCATGCGCAGACGAACCTGCAGCTCAAGGCGCAGCGGGTCGAAATCGTCAAAATTGGCGATGCGTGAAAGCATTGGGACCGCGATCTCAACAATGCCATCTTCCACGGGTTTCGATTGCTGCAATACCACGGCGTCTTCCGCCGGCAGTTTGTGGATCATAGGCAGCCAAGGAATTACGCCCAGCCCGGTCCAGCCAGTGCGCTCGGCGATGGCCGTATAGCCATCATCAAACAGCTTTACGTCACCGCGGAACTTGTTGACTAGAAAACCGTGGATCATGTCGGCATCTGCGGGATCAATTACGGTCTTGGTACCGACCAGCGATGCAATCACGCCGCCGCGATCAATGTCTCCGATCAGAACGACCGGAACACCTGCCGCCCGGGCGAAGCCCATATTGGCGATATCTCCCTGACGCAGGTTGATCTCTGCCGGGCTGCCTGCGCCTTCGACCAGCACGATATCGGCCTTTGATGACAATCGCTGATAAGAGGCCAGAACAGCATCAAGCAATTCCTGTTTCTGATCCCGGAAATAACCGGCATCCCTCGTATCATGAACCTTACCGTGGACAACCACCTGTGCCGTTTTATCTGATTGCGGTTTGAGCAGTACCGGATTCATGTCGACATGCGAAGGCACTCGGCAGGCGATGGCCTGCAGCGCCTGAGCACGTCCGATCTCGCCGCCTTCGGGTGTTACGGCGGCATTGTTCGACATGTTCTGCGGTTTGAACGGCCGGACCGTCATTCCTTTATTCGTCAATAAGCGGCAAAGCCCGGCAACCAGTACTGACTTGCCGACGTCACTGCCGGTTCCCTGCAGCATTACAGCGCCCATATGAGCCCCCCAACAAGCAACCACAAAGCAAGACAGGCACGCATATAGATGGCCAGAGCGGCCTTCAGATCACCCGGCCCGGGTCGCTCGCCGTCGCCCAGTGTCTCTCTGGCTATCCATTCCCCATCATAGGCAGCACCACCGCCCATTTGGACGTTCAGAGCGCCGGCCATTGCCGCCTCTGACCAACCTGCATTGGGAGACAAGTGCCTGGCCGCATCGCGAACCATGATCCGCCATCCGCCCATGCCGGCGATACAGATTAAGAGCCCCGCGATCCGCGCGGGAATGAAATTCATCACATCATCGCAGCGCGCCGCGGCCCAGCCAAAATATTGATAACGCTCGTCCAGATGACCAATTTGACTGTCTGCCGTGCTCACGGCCTTAAACACGAACAATCCGGGCAGACCGGCAACCAGAA
Source organism: uncultured Sphingomonadaceae bacterium (assembly GCA_947495985.1). Classification (GTDB taxonomy): domain Bacteria; phylum Pseudomonadota; class Alphaproteobacteria; order Sphingomonadales; family Sphingomonadaceae; genus Parasphingorhabdus. The sequence goes on along the minus strand of CANMBD010000001.1, from coordinate 1,660,554 downwards.
ACCAGAATGCCGGGGCCACAATGCCATCGCAGAAACTCTCGGCCAAACTTTCTGTAGCCGCCGATGCGACGGCGCGTTCGCCCAGATTTTCGGTATCACGGCCAACAATCATTGATAATGCCCGCCGTGCGGCCGTTATCTCGCGCCGTTCGAGCGGCATCAAAACATTTCGTACATGACAATAAAGACTGCGCTGCGCCAGACCAGTGGTGGCAATAAGTATCAGCAGGGCCCATCCGAACCAGCCGGTCAGCATCGTTTCCAGCATGATCCCAAGCCCTGCGGATGATCCTGTCACGACCAGCAACGTGCAGATACCGGACAGACGTCTTTTGGGTGCGCTACCTGTGTTCCATATATGCTCTAGACGGGAGATCAAACTTCCGGCCCACGCCACAGGGTGGGGGATGCGGCGGTGGAGAGCATCCGGATAACCCAGTAGAGCCTCTGTCACGAGGACGATGAGTAAAAGTTCCGGCCGATCCGCTATCCCCGCTGCCGTCATCTCAAACGCCGTACAGGAACGACCAGGGGTTCGCCGTTGTCGCTGGTGCTGATCTGGACTTCTACGCCATAGGCCTGGGCCATGATATCAGGAACAATCACCTCATCCCGCGAACCTGCCGCCAGTATCGCACCGTCTTTCATGATCATGATATCGTCAGCACAACGGGCCGCCTGGGTCAGGTCGTGTAGAACAATTACAACACCATTTCCCGCTGCTGCATAATTTTTCAGTTTATCCAGAACATCGAACTGGTGCGCGGGATCAAGGCTCGCCAGCGGCTCGTCGGCCAGTAACCATTGTGGTTCCCCGGCGAGAACCCGGCCCAACAACACCCGGCCCAGCTCGCCGCCAGACAGACGCAGCACCTTGCGTTCTGCCAGTCCGGTACAATCTGTTGCCTCCATGGCTTTTGCAACTGCCTCATGATCGGCCGCGTTCATTCCCCAGCGTCCAGAATGCGGCAGTCGACCAAGCCCGACAACCGTTTTGACATCAATATTCCAGTGGATATCTGGACGCTGCGGCAAAAGGCCGATCAAGCGTCCACGCTCTTTACCCTCCATCTCGTGAATCGACCTATCATCCACTGTTATGCGGCCCGTTTGCGGTTGCCGGAGACCCGCCAGACAGGACAATAGGCTGCTTTTGCCAGCGCCATTGGCGCCCAGTATGACGGTCACGCGTCCACGCTTGAACAGACCACTGACGTCATCCAGTATCTTGCGATTGCGCAATGTTAGAGAGGTGTTTTCGAAAGCCAGCGACATCAGTTCAGTTCCCTGCGCATTTTGAACAGCAAAGCCATGAAGAACGGCGCGCCGAGCAGAGACATTGCGATGCCAAGGCGCAATTCGCTTACGCTGGGCAGAATCCGGACCGCACTATCCGCACCGACGAGCAAAAGTGCACCGGCAAGGGCAGAGGGGAGCAATACGGCTGAGGGCCGATGTCCGGCAAAAGGCCTTACGAGATGTGGCACAATGAGGCCGACAAAACCGATAATCCCGGCGGCGGCCACGGATGCGCCGACGGTCAGGCCTACGCCAATCACGGCAAACCACTGTAAATGCAATATGTTGACGCCCATTGATCGGGCGGCATCTTCGCCCAGAGTGAGGGCATCCAGTGAACGCCCGGTCGCGATCAAAAACAGCATGCCGATTGCGATGATCGGAACCGCGAGTTTTACATCATCCCAGCTGCGATCGGTTAGTGCCCCCATAAGCCAGGTGACAATTTCCGTCGTTGCAAAGGGTGTGGGTGCCAGGCTGATCATCAACGAGGTCAAAGAGCCTGCGAGGCTGGACAGAATAACACCAGCAAGTGTGAACAGGATCAAGCTGCCTGATCTTCCCGCAAGCAAGGTCAGCAAAGCCATGCCTATGCCAGCGCCAATCAGGGCAAAAACAGGAAGCAGCCAGGCCGTCATGGCAAAACCAAAATAGAGTGAGGTCACAGCGCCCAGGGCGGAGCTCGCGGACACGCCAAAAACACCCGGATCCGCCAGGGGATTGCGCAAATAGCCCTGCATCGTGGCACCTGCCATGCCCAGTGCCGCGCCGATGGCTGCGCCCAATATTGTCCGCGGCACACGCAATTCCATAATGATCAACGCGCTGAGATCATCGCCCAACCATGCCGATGGCGCGACCGAGACTTTGCCGACGGCAAGCGACAACAGCATCGTGACGATCAAACCTATCAGCAGCAGGCCATTGAGCCACAAGGTTTTGCGATCAAGCCAGCTCATGAAGGCTTCCTCAATTTCCGGCGCGCTTCGGACAGCGTCGTCACCGCTTCAATCAATGTTGGGCCAGCGCAGTGCAGCAACCGGGCAGGATAATCCGCAATAGTGATCCGGTTGGAGAGACGTTTGAAAACCGGATGGGAAAGCATGCGGTCGCGGTGCCCGCTGCTCTCCATCTGTCCGCCATTGGAGAATAGCAGCTGCGGTGGTCGCGCCACCAGATGTTCAAGTGGCAGAATGTCCCATTGCTTCAATCCGTAGCTCTTGCTCACATTCTCAAATCCAGTGTGACGCAGCAATTCGTCCGGCAGCGTGCCATCGCCTGGAACGAGGCCGCCGCTGCGCCAGATTAATGCGGGTACCAGTTTGTCATCCGCCGGTTTCGCCTTCACAAAGGCGGCGGAGATGGCTTTGTTCAAATGCCTGCCCCTGTCCGGTGCGCCCACTATTTCAGACAGTTGGGAAATCTGCTGCCGGCTCTCCGCGACACTCTGCGGGATCGCCAGTTTGACGAGGGGAATATTCAACCGTTCCAGTGCCATAGCTGTGGGTATGGCAACATGAGATCCAGCGACAACCAGATCTGGCCGCATTGCCAGTATTTCTTCAGCCGTTCCTGATGTGGCAGGATATCGCAAGGTCTGACGCAAGGGCGCCGATGCTGCCTGGGGGTCATGCGAATAGTGACTGACAGAGGCGATCTGCCCCTTGTCGGCAAGTTGCAGCAACAGCGCATCGGCGCAGGGATTAATCGACACAATGCGTTTCGGGTGGGCAGGAATCTTGTTTTTCGCACTGCGCATGACAACTTCGGCTTCGACCAGAGCTGTCGGCCAAAGCAGAGCTGCAATCGCGGCGATCAAGGCTGTTGCATATCTCAATATTCAACGCCCTTTTGAGCTTTGAAACCAGCTTTGAAGGGATGTTTCACCTCTTCAAATTCGGTGACCAGATCCGCCATTTCAACTAGCTCAGGTTTAGCATTGCGACCGGTTATGCAAATATGTTTCTCCATCGGGCGTTGCTTCAGAAATTCTGCGATTTCCTTGATGTCGAGCGTGTCATCACGCAGCACGATATTGAGTTCGTCGAGAATGATAAAATCATGTTCAGGATCCATGATCAGTTCCTTTGATCGCTCCCACGCTGCTTTGGCTGCAGCTATATCCTGTTCCCGGTCCTGCGTATCCCAGGTAAAACCGTCTCCCATGACTTCAAAGGTCAGAAGATCAGGATTGGCTTGAAAGAAGTTTTTCTCCCCCGTTTCCCAGCTTCCCTTCACATATTGCACGATCCCCACCTTCATGCCCCAACCGAGCGAGCGGATCGCCATGCCGAAAGCGGATGAGGACTTGCCCTTTCCGTTGCCGGTGTGAACGATCAACAAACCGCGTTCGATCGTCCGGCGGGCCTGCATTTTTTCGCGCGCCGCCTGTACCCGCTTCATCCGCGCGTTATGTTTCGCAAACTTGTCTTCTGATTCCGTCATTATTTCTGCCTCCAATCCTGCAAGGCCTTTGTCAGCCGGTCCCGGTCAGCGTCACTGGCGGGCAATCCAAAACGCAATTGCAGCTCATCTGTTGCGAACGGTCGTACCAATATGCCCGACTGTCCCAAATGTTCAAATATTTCCGATGCTTGGTCATGTGTTGCCAACCGAAACAAAGACGTGCCTCCTACGATCTCCAGTCCCGCTTGCTCCAGCAGATGGTCTAGTGCATTGGCTGCACGACTTATTCGTTGGCGGTGATGATGTTGCCATGTCTGATCTCGGTAAGCACTGGTGCCAATGGCAATCGCCGAACCGGAAACTGGCCAGTCACCAAGCAATCGCCTCAGTTGATGTGCAACCGGCAGGTCGGCAATGACAAAGCCCAACCTTATTCCCGGTAGCCCAAAAAACTTGCCGAAGGATCGCAAGACAATAGCGCCAGCGCGGTCATGCAGAAGGCTGATCTCCGGATCGGTATCGGCAAAGGCTTCATCAACAATTAGCTGCCCCGGTAACTCCCTGAGCCGCTCCGGTGCAATTTTCCGGCCATCAGGATTATTGGGATTAGCAAGAATGAGTAAATCATGGTGCGCTGCATCGTCCATCGTTATTTCCGCGGCATCCGGCCACGTGGTTCGGTGTCCGGAATAAATAGGTGTCAGCATCGCTGCAGCTCGGTCCGAAAAAATCGTTCCCAGCAGCCGGATCGCGATATCGCTCCCTGGAACCGCGACAACCTCATCCGCATTAGGCACGCCGAAACTCTCTGCCGCCGCTGCCTCCAGTTGCTCCAATTCTTCCGGTTCCGGCAGGCGGTGCCAGATTGCTGGATCAATACCGGACATAGGATATGCCCATGGACTAATCCCGGTCGACAAGTCGACCCAAGGCTGGCGTGCGCGATCAAAATGCGCTGCCGCAGCCGCCAACCGTCCGCCATGAAAGCGGAACGGATCGGCGGCTGAGCGGGCATTCATATCAGTAGCTCAACCGGACACCGGCAAAGGCAGACCGGCCCGGTGTGCCGAACCGGAAAATCGTTTCATATTCTTCATCAAACAGATTTTCGATCCGCCCGTAAAACTCGATATTATCGGTTATCGGCATAGCGGCTCGCAGATCGACTAGCACATAGCCCGCTAACTCCCGGCTGTTGGATGTGTTATCAAAACTTGCACCGACATGACTGATCGTCGCACCGGTTTTGAGGCCAAAAGCCCAGTCATAGTCGATCGAGGCGTTGACGCTATTTCTCGGGCGCCGTGCTAATACCAGATCATTGTCCCGGTTTTTCGCATCGACCAGTGTATAGTTTGCGGCAAATGTCAGACTATCGGTCGGACGCATGGTAATACCCAGTTCAACACCTTGTGCCCGGGCTCGTCCTACATTGTCATAGGTGCCAGAAGGCCGGTTCGTGCAAATACCCGTCTGCACCGGACAGCCGATGAAATTGATCAGGTCCTTGCTGTTGCGCCGAAACAAAGTGGCCCGAAGCTCTAACCTGCTGTCAATTAGCTGCTGCGTGATGCCAGCATCCCAGCTTATTGCTCGTTCGGGACGCAGCGTGTCATTGCCAAAATCACTGAATAGCTGAAACAGCGATGGCACTTTGAAGCCCTCACCATAGCTGGCTCTGAAAGTCGTCAAACCTTCATTGGGGCTATACACAATATCGCCCGCAAAAGTTGTTTCACCGCCAAAGCTGCTATGATCATCATGGCGGACGCCCGCCGTCGCCGTTAGTCCGTCCAGAGGCATTATCCGCAACTGGCCGTAAAAACTGTCAATGCTTGCATTGGCGCGGCTGAACGGGGCTCCAAAGCTGGAACTGCGAAAGCGCGAGTCTTCCCTTTCCGCTCCGATCGTGGCTTGAAACATGTCGGATATGTCGAACACGCCTTGATATTCAAAGCGCTCGTTTCGGCCCAGTGCATCAAATGTCTGGACGGCGAGATTGAAATTGTCGCGCTTTGTATTGGTATAAGCAAAAGCAAAACGGTTGCGAAAGCGGCCGTCCAGCAAAGCAATGTTTAGCCCGGCGTAGCCCACAAATTCTTCGGTTTTTGATGTTTCCGGCGTGTCGCCAAAGGCAAATGTCGGCGGTGCAAAGCCGTCAATGTCCGTCCGGCCATCTGAATAATAGCCGCGCAGATCAATGGATATGCTGTCGCTTAGCGTGATTTCAAATTTACCATTTGCGCCGAAATTGCGATAGCCATCGCGTTCGATCCCGCCACGCTCTTCGTTAAAGGTTGAAAAGCCATCGGTTCGAAAATAGCCGGCACCGATGCTCGCTGCCACCGGACCAAAGCGCCCGGAAATATTCCCTACAGCTTGGCCGGTATCGCGGTAGCCATATTCTGCGCGGGCATTGATACGAATGTCATCGGTCGGCGCGCGTGTAATGGTGTTAATCACCCCGCCGATTGCTTGGCTGCCCCAGATAACTGATTGTGATCCGCGCACGACTTCGATGCGGGCGATATTGCCAGTTAGCAAATTGCCAAAATTAAAGCCGCTGCCCGGGGATGATGGATCGTTCAGTTTGACCCCATCAATCAAGGCAACCGTCTGGCTGGAATCCGCGCCGCGAATATTGACCGACGTTGATGTACCGACGCCGCCATTGCGGTTGAAAGTAACGCCCGGCACAGTGCGGAGAATATCTGCTACCGTCACGCTTTGAAGCCGTTCTATCTGCTCTTGGTCAATCACGGAGATGGACTGGCCGGTTTGGGACAAAGGCTGTTCGGACCGAGAGGCTGTTACAACGATGATATCCTCACCATCTTCGGTAATTACTGCCGTCTCGGCGAGTACCGGCGAAGACACCGCCAATGCAGTGGTTGATAACATAAAACTATGAAAACGCATGAATATTCCTTTTTGACAATCATTCAAAAAGGCCACGCAAATTTGACGCCTATGGAGTTCCCACATGCGCAGCCCGATGGTAATCGTCGCTACGCGAGGAAATCCTCGATCATATGGCACACCCCGTCCGCATGATAGAACGACAGCTACGGGCAGGTCTCCTGGCTCTCGGGTCATCGCTTGGCCTGTCCCCTTCCCAGACAAAGTCCAGTGGGATTTGACAGGCCCGCTCACCAATCACAGTTGCGGGGGCAGCTTCGGATGGGGATATTTATCCTTTCCGAATTCCCTTTTGATCCCGTCTCCGGGAACCTGTAGCAGGAACGCTCTAGTCATCCTCAATTTACGGAGCAAGAAAAAATGTCTTCTGACAGCAACGGGCCTCCCAGAAGCACCCTGATATTGGGCGGAACTCGCTCTGGAAAAAGCAGTTTTGCGCAGCGGTTAGCGGAGGAAAATGCGGGGGGCCTGATCTATCTCGCGACCGCAGAGGCCTTTGACGCTGAAATGACAGATCGCATAAACCGTCATCGAGAGGATCGCGGCCCCAATTGGCAAACGGTTGAGGAAAATATCAACATCACCAATGTCATTTTTGAAAAATCGTCTCCAGGAACAACCATATTGGTCGATTGCTTGACGATATGGCTCAGTAACCTGATGCTGGCCGAGGTCGATATTGATAGCGAACTGAATAAATTGATAGGCATATTGGACGATATCCAGGGGCCGGTCATTTTCGTGTCCAATGAAGTCGGATCGGGTGTGGTTCCGCAAAGCCCGTTGGGTAGGCAATTTCGCGATGAGGCCGGTTGGATGAATCAGCGCATCGCTGCAAGCGCATCAGAAGTCGCATTAATCACCGCTGGACTGCCAATATGGCTCAAAGGCAGGGAGACAGGAACAGCGCTATAAAGATTTTCGCGATTAATGGATTGGGAGTCCTACTATTCGACATCTTCGATGGAACGCAAATGCTGCACAGGCAAGTATGTCATCAGACATATTATGGTGCGAGATTTAACTGCCTATCGGCAGTGGTTCGTCCCCTAGCGCGAGGTGCAGGTTGATGCGGTTTTCGATCTGGGCACGGCGTGTTTCGATTGCGCGGGTTTCCGATGCAATGGCAGTCGTCTGGGCATCGATGAGTTCGAATATCGTGGACCGACCATTAATATAGCGACTGCGGGTCAATCCGACCGCAGCGCGAGCTTCTTCCGCCGCTGTGGCAGTTGAGGTGACTTGCCGCTTAAGAGTTGCTTCGGCATCGAGCCTGTCCTCCACTTCTTGAAACGCCGTCAAGGTTGACTGCGCATATTCAAACAATGCTGATTTTGCGAGTTCACCCTGGCGGTCTGCCTCGGCCAGCAAAGCGCCGCCTCTGAACAATGGTTGTAACAAGCCCGCAGAAATGGCGTTAATATAGGTGCCCGGATCAAACAGGTCGCCAAAATTGCCGCTGCGGGTGGTGGAATCAAAACGAAGCGTCAATTGTGGGAACATCGCATGTCTCGCATCTACTGCGCGAAGGCCTGCTGCGTCGACCCGGGCTTCGGCAGCAATCAAATCTGGACGACCGGCCAGGACTGCTACTGGTGCGGTGACATCTGGTAGTGGTTGAGGCATCACGAGACTGGCAGCGCCGGTGGCATCACCAGATGGATAGCGCCCAATCAATACTTCCAGCGCACGGGCCGCATTTCTGGCTGTGCGCAAAGCGGTTTCCAAACGGTCCTCACTGTTCGAAACTGAGACCTGTGCCAATCGCAAATCAAGACGCGAGGCAAGGCCGGCGCGAAAGCGGGCATCGGTAATTCGCAATGTGTCCTTACGGCGTTCGAGATCGCTTGTTGCGAGATCCAAAGAAATACGGGCTGCGCTGCGATCATACCAGCTTTGGGCGACGGCAGCGGCGAGCGCCTGACGGGCGGCAGCAAAATCGGCTGCAGCGGCTCTGGCTTCGGCATTGCCCGCGCGGGCGAGGGACAGATTGCGGCCCCAGATATCGGCTTCCCAGCTTGCCTCTAAGGCACCATCGTAGACAGTGGCGGAATTTTCCGCATCAGTAGCGGTGCCCGATAAATCTATCCTCGGGAAAAGATCCGCACGGGCCACTCGCATGGCGGCTCGGGAAGCACGAAGTTGTGCCAACACCGACTGCAAATTTCGGTTATTGGCAAATGCCTCCTGGATGGCATTTTCCAGATCCTCGTCACCAAATCGTTTTACCCATCCATTGCCTGAATCTGCGGGTTGTGGACTATTGGTGTCTGTCAGCGGCAGTTCAGGGCGCGATGCCCAACCATCAGGCGCCGCCGGCACAGCATCAAGGTCAAGAGCTGGTCCGCCGCGAATGGAGCAAGCTGACAATGTTATCAGCAAAGCAATCGGCAATAGGCGCGTGGTCATGCTGGTCATCCTGCGGACTGCTTTGGTTCGGCATCAGATTTCTTGCCATCATCCCAAGTCACGGTCTGACCATCGCGCAGCCTTTCTCCGCCGCGGACCACGATCATGTCGCCGGCAGTAATTTGTCCTGAAATCGCGACCCGGTCACCCGCTGGTTCACCAACTTGAATGTCGACACGCTTGGCGGTTTTGTCTTTGGGGTTCACCACATAGACGAAAATACCACTGTCGCGCAGGACAAGGGCGTCACGCGGTGCAGTCAAGACATCGCGCTCAACGCCAGTTGGCACGGTGATCGAAATGGCACTACCCATTTTCAGATTGTGGCTTCCCATCGGTGCGCGGACTTCGAGGGTCCGACTAACTTCGTCACCTGTCTCGATAACGGTCCGGACGCGAGAGGCGCGTTGTTCACCATTTGCAAGGATCGTGACTTCTTGTCCGGGCGATAGCGATCCTGCGACCGCAATCGGCACGCGGACGCGAGCTTCCGAGCCCTCCCTACCAACAATTCGGCCAATTTCCCGTCCGGGCGTTGCATATTCTCCCACCTCGATGCGGCGCTCCACCATCTGACCGGCAAAGGGGGCGCGGATGCGGGTGCGAGCCAGGTCGACCTGCGCCGTTTCCAAGGCAACCTTTGCCGCAGCGAGACGGGCGCGGGTCTGATCGCGCGTGGAAATGGCTTCATCCAAAGACGCTTCCGACTCTGCTTCTTCTTTCAGCAGTTGCTGCAACCTTCCGACTAACCGGTTCTGATAGGTCAAGTCCGATTGCAAACGAGCAACTTCCGCACGGGCCTGATCTCTTGCCAGTCGAGCCGAGCGGTCATCAATCACGGCAATTACTGTGCCGCGACTGACCCGCGCACCGATGTTGAGCGTGGTCTGTATGCGCCCGGCTACTTCTGCAGCAACGACGGAATCGCGGTTGGCAACGATATCACCGGGAGCCGTGAAATTGGGAGTAAGCGCCAGTTTTTCGATTTTCGCGAGCGTTACAATAGCCGGCGGCGGCCCGCCTTGACCGGGACCACCTTGTCCTTCGGCGGCATTGGACGCAAAGAACAGGAAATAGATGAGTGTGGCCAGCAACAACGCACCACCAATCGATATCCAGCGAAGATTGTCACGGATCATATCAGGTAACGCAAAACTCATTCAGCAGGCTCCGGCATTAGTCCGCCGCCAAAATCTGGCTTTGGTTCGTTGGTTTTTATGGGTTTGTCGGGCGTGTCCGGTTTACTTGGCGTATCTTTCTTCGCCGATCCCAACTGGATAAGCGCAGGAAGCAACACGAGCGTAAATATGGTTGAGACCAGAACGCCGCCGACGATGATAACCGCCAGGCCGCGATAAATCGCACTGCCTGGTCCGGGCACCAAGGCCAGTGGCAGCATGCCCATGACGGACGTGCCTGTGGTCATCAAGATTGGCCTTAGCCGCAAGCGAAGCGCTGTTCGAGCGGCCTCTGATCGGTCCATACCTTCGGCCTCGTTTTCGCGCGCTTGTGCCATAAGCAGGATCGCGTTGTTCACCACGATACCCAGCAATATTACAAATCCGATCATACCAAGAAGATCGAGCGGCGTTGGCTTGAACAGATTGAGTATCTGGATCGCGATCACTCCGCCAACTGTAGCCAGGGGCAAAGCGATAATGACCAATGCCGCGTCCCGCGCAGATCGAAATACTGAAGCCATGATGACAAACAACAGCGCTGCGGCCAGAATGAAGTTGGTACTGAGTGATTTTACCGCCTTAATCAGGGCATCGGCATCGCCGCCGTAACGCAATGTGCCATCATTTTGCAGCGCATCACGGATCGCCGGTTCGGCAGTTGTCTGAATGATCTCCAAAGCTTCGCCAAGCGCCATACCTTGGGGTGGACTGATGTTGAGCGTTATTGTTTTGCGCCCGTCCACATGGCTGATCTGTGTCGGTCCAACCCCGCGAAGTAGCGTTGCCACTTCGCCCATCGGCACTGTACCGGCATTTGGCGTTACCAACGGAGCGCTCTCAATCGCTTCTGGGTCGGAGGCTGCCGACCCGCGCATGATCACCCGCATCCGTTCTCCATCCGAGACATATTCGCCCAAATAAAGACCGTCGCCCAAAGCCCGGACGGCGCGGCCGACCTGATCACGGGTCATACCGAGTTCCGCAATGCGGCGGTCATTGGGCGTGAGGCGGAGTTCCGGCACAACCACATTTGGATCGGGATTAGGCCTGACCATGCCGCCGGGCATGGCTGCCTGAATGGAATCCGTTGCCACCAAGGCGGCTTCCCGCAAATTTTCATCATTTTCGGACTGCAGATAGAGTTCTATGGAGCCATTGCCGCCGAAATTGCCGAACAAGCTTCCTTGCTGAGCAAAGGCTTGAACGTCCGGAAAGCCTGCCAATATCTCTCCGTTTACAATGCCGGTCATTTCATCAATGCGGGATTGGTCCTTGATCCGGATGCCTGTATTGAGACCCCAGGGATTGACGAACAGATAATAGTTGAGCAGCTCGGGCTGCTTCTCGCCTTTTAAATAAGGATCAAGCCGCTCGACGACTTCTTCAGCAATTTCGGTTCGTGCTGACTCGAGTGTAGCGCCCGAGGGCAAGCCAACCCAGGCATCGACCGCATCACGTTTTACGTCCGGTAAGTAATCCGTCTGTGGCCATAGGAAATAAGAGATGACCAATGGCGCAAGAATCAAAGAAGGAATCCAGATCTTCCGTTTCTTGTTGCTGTCAATCAAAGCAAATATGCGATCGGCATATCCATCCCAGCGGCGTTCATTGTCTTCCATATCGACCTGCCCGTAATGGCGGGCTGCGGCAGGTAACAATGTGACGGCAACGATCAAGCTGGCTACAACGGAAATGGCTATGGTAAGCGCGAGGTCTGCAAATAGCTGGCCTTCGACATCTTCGATAAACATGATCGGAATGAAGATTGCTACGGTTGTTGCGGTCGATGCAAATAGAGCTGGCCAGACTTGTGATACCGCTTCCAAAGCTGCCTGCCCGGGAGACCGACCGTGATTGCGCAAGCGGACGAAATTTTCCATCACGACGATGGCGGCATCAAGCACCATACCGGTTGCAAAAGCCAAGCCGGCGAGCGAGATCACGTTGATTGTGCGTCCAGTCATTCCAATGACGGCGAGCGTCGCTAAGAGACAGACCGGTACAGTTGCGGCGATGATAAGTGTTGCGCGCCAGCGACGAACGAAGAGCCAAAGGAGTCCTATCGCGAGGAAGGTGCCAAGCAGCAAGTTCCCGCTGAGAAAGGACAGCGCGCGTTTTATGAAGACCGATGGATCAAAACTTTTTTCGATCCTCGCGCCCATGCTGGCCAGTTCATTTTCGTTGAAAGTTTCTACCGTGGACAGAACACCATTGATGGCATCGAGGGTATTGCTGCCGGGCTGCCGAACGACCCGCATCCCGATGGCCGGGTTACCATTTTGATAGGTCACGCCGAAAGCCTTGTCAGGACCAACGTTAATATCAGCCACGTCACGCATGCGTATCACAGTGGATCCGCGCTGTGCCACGGTTAGATCGCCAATTTGCTCGGCTGAAAAATTACCTTCAAAGCGCAAAGCGTAGCCCCGCCGACCCACGTCGACAGTGCCGCCGCCAACATCCTGGAACCTTCCGACGGCGCTGGAAAGCTGTTCTATCGTCAGATTGAGCTGGGCAAGGCGCCACGGATCGAAGCGGATGCGCAATATTCTTTCACCGGTTGGTGCTTCCACTGAGACACCTTGAACCCCCTCAACGGATTCAAGTTCGGGCGTGATCGTATCGCGGGCAAATGTCGCAAGCGCTTCCGAGTCCAGATTGCTGTCCGGTAAGGCTTGAAGAAACAGATATATAAGCGATTCACCCTGATCGCCATTGGCGCCGCCTACCGAGGGGCGATCGGCATCGAGTGGCCAGTTACGAACCCGCTGTACACGGCTCGAAACCTGGGCAAATGCCTTGTCCATATTAGTGCCGAGCGCAAATTCAAGATTGAGCCAGACATTGCCATTGTTGGACCAGGACTGTACGCTAGTCAGGCCAGGAAGGCCCCTCAGTTCATCCTCAATCGGAATGGTGATTTCAGACTCTATTTCCTTAGGGCTGGCCGCGCGCCAACCAGCCTGTACGGTCAGGGTGGGGCGTTCAATATTGGGGAAGAGCTGTATCGGCGTGCTGAAGGCCGAAACAATTCCGATCAGCGCTATCAAAGCCAATGCCGCAGCTATGGCTGCAGGATATCTCAGGGCGATGTTGGTGAGGCTCATTGCTGACCACCTCGTGAAACACCTGATTCACTTTTTGACTTCCGCATGCAGACTCCCTCCCGTCTCCAATATGCTTCAGATAACTTGGAGAGACGGATTATCGTAACAAACGAAACTTACTCAGGTGATTTCGACGAAGATTATCTTGATTTCGATTAACAGCATTGGTGTTGATTGATGTCATCGCTCGACCAACCAAAGCAAAAATGCCGGTCTGCTTACGATAGACCTTGATGCTGGGAACCAGCAAAATCGCCGATATGTAGCCGATTATGAGAATAATCGAGTGCCCCAATTACAGTGATCATCATAATCATCGGGGCTGACCAATTTATGCTGTTGAAACATCTGGCCCAGCAACATATCTGCGCTGCGATTAAATAACTTAATCAATTGAATTCCGAGTCTGGAATGCAAGAAATATCGACAGTTTTTTAGCGTAAAAGGTAAATAAATGACAACTATCAACAAGAAGATTCTGCCATTCTCCACCGAAGCATTTTTCCGCGGTGAATTCGTCAACGTTACGGAAGAACATGCGCAAGGGAAATGGGCCGTATTTTTCTTTTACCCTGCCGACTTCACGTTCGTGTGTCCCACAGAGCTTGAAGACCTTGCAGACCAATATGAAGAACTGCAGCGCATGGGCGTAGAAGTCTATGCGGTTTCAACTGATACCCATTTCAGTCACAAGGCATGGCATGGCAGTTCCGATGCTATTGGCAAGATCAACTTCTATATGCTCGGTGATCAGAACCACCAGATCAGCAACAATTTCGGTGTCCTTCGTGAAGGTCAGGGGCTTTCCGATCGTGCGACTTTTGTTGTCGACCCTGATGGCATCGTCCAGGTAATGGAAATCACTTGCGAAGGTGTCGGACGCAACGCCGCAGAACTGGTACGCAAGATCAAAGCTGCACAATATGTTCGTGCCAACCCCGGTGAAGTATGCCCAGCCAAGTGGGAAGAAGGCGAAAATACTCTCGCGCCTTCTATCGAACTGGTCGGCAAAATCTAAAGACCTTAGATAACATGACTATAGAGTGGCGGCCTGCTGAACGCTGGCCGCCTCAATTATCCAGCGATTATATAGATCGTCGGCAAGCCCTTTCCCTCGAGTACAAGAGTAACCCATGGCCGTCCTTGATCAATCCACCACTGAGCAATTGAAATCCTATCTGACGAACTTGCGGCGCCCGATCAGCCTCGTTGCAACGCTGGACGATGGCGAAAAATCATCAGAAATGCGTGAATTGCTGGAAACCATCGCTTCGCTGTCCGACAAAGTTGAAGCCGGATCTGATGGTACAAGCAGCAGATGTCCTTCGTTCCTGATAACTGCCGATGACGGTAAATCAGAGGTAGAGTTTGCTGGACTGCCAGTTGGTCACGAATTTTCCTCACTGATATTGGCGTTGCTACATGTTGGCGGTCACCCGCCAAAGGAAGACGCTGAACTATTGGACAGTGTCCGTGATTTGGAGGGCCGTTTCCAATTCGAGACTTTCTTTTCGTTGTCATGCCAGAATTGCCCCGATGTGGTTCAGGCGCTTAACATCATGGCGGCACTTAACCCGAATATCAGTCATACTGCGATTGACGGCGCGCTTTTCCAGGACGAAGTCGAAAAACGTAAGGTGATGGCGGTTCCGACTATTCTGTTGAACGGTGAGCCATTTGGATCTGGGCGCATGGATCTGGCGCAAATTGTTGCTAAGCTCGACAGCGGTGTGTCGGCCAAGGCTGCAGAAAAGCTCTCGGTCAAAGATCCGTTTGATGTTCTCGTCGTCGGTGGTGGCCCTGCTGGCTCGGCCGCGGCAATTTATACCGCACGTAAGGGCATTCGCACCGGTATCGTTTCCGAGCGATTTGGTGGCCAGCTTCTCGATACGCTTGGCATTGAAAATTTCATTTCAGTGCAACGTACGAAAGGTCCAAAACTTGCAGCGGAACTGGAACAGCATGTTCGGGAATATGACGTTGATATTATGGATGCCCAAAGGGTCGTAAAGCTGGCGGCGGCGAATGGCGATGGGTTACATAAACTGTATCTGGAAAGTGGTGCTGAGCTGAAGGCAAAGACCATCATCCTGTCCACCGGTGCGCGCTGGCGCCAGATTGGGGTGCCTGGAGAAGACGAATATCGCAACCGCGGTGTTGCCTATTGCCCGCATTGTGATGGCCCGTTGTATAAAGGCAAAGATGTCGCGGTTATCGGTGGCGGCAATAGTGGCGTCGAGGCGGCGATTGATTTGGCGGGGATAGTCAAACACGTGACACTGATCGAGTTTGATAGCGACCTGCGTGCTGATGCCGTGTTGCAATCAAAGCTTGCCAGTCTGCCGAATGTTGATGTTTTGAAATCCGCCCAGACAACTGAGGTTCTGGGTGACGGCGATAAAGTAACTGGTCTGCGTTATACTGATCGTGACACCGGACAGAGCCATGACATTAATCTGGATGGCATCTTCGTGCAGATTGGGCTGGTTCCCAATAGTGAATGGCTGAATGAAACGCTTGCGCTAACGCAGCACGGAGAGATTGATGTGAATGAAAACGGCGCGACGAATCTACCGGGTGTTTTTGCAGCGGGTGATGCAACCACCGCGCCCTATAAGCAGATCGTTGTCGCGATGGGTGAGGGGTCCAAAGCAGGATTGTCGGCGTTCGATTATCTCATCCGATCAAGTAGCTGACACTGCGATTGCTTTGGCTCTGGGGCCAGAAAACTCTTTCCAATTCACTGGTTATAAACCGGCAAGATGGCTATGATTCATATCTGAGCCAATCTCAAATCTCTGGCCGGCATCATGCAATGATGCCGCGACGGCTTCGCACATTCTGGAGCACCGAAAATTCGGCAAATGTTTGCGGCGGCCCTTCTTGAATCGGCTTCTACTGCGAGCAGGTGAATGGATTCCAAACCTGCACGGCGATCATGTTTTTAGACCGAATGAATGATTTTCCGGTGTTTCCATACTTGCATCATTTTTAGTTTGACAGTTTTCAACGACGAGCTCTAAAGACGAATGAGAATCATTTGCATTAGCAATAAGAGTCGAGGGAGCTCTCTATGAGAATACGTTCGCGCTGGCATCGGCCAGGTATGACATGCAGCATGCTTGCGCTATGCTTTTCACATGCTGCTCACGCCGCAGAGGATGCCGGAGATGCGTTCGATGATGAAAAGGGTATCACGGTTACAGCAACCCGTGCGCCTGTTGCCGTGGTGGATGCACCAGCCACGGTAACGGTTATTGATGCAGAGCGCCTGGCCGATGAACTGGCAACCGATATTCGCGACGTTGTGCGTTTTGAGCCCGGCATTTCGGTGCGCCGTGCTCCGGCTCGCTTTGGAGCAGCCCTGGGTTCAACCGGCCGAGCGGGGAATGAGGATTTCAACATTCGCGGCATTGGCGGTAACCGGGTACTTATTCAAGTGGATGGTATCCGTTCACCACAGGGTTTCAGCTTCGGCGCGCAGAGCGTTGGTCGCGGCAATGCGACGGATGTTGGCCTGATCAAGTCAGTGGAAATCCTGCGCGGTCCGGCCTCAGCGCTCTATGGCAGCGATGGATTGTCCGGTGTTGTGAGCTTCACAACATCTGACCCGATTGACTTTATTGCCGACGGCAACGTGATCGGGGGCTTCGCACGCGCGCAATATAGTTCGGCGGACGAGGAGTTTTCCGAAACAGTCGCTATTGCCGGACAGACGGGAGACTTTTCTGCGATGCTGGCCTATTCGCGCCGTGATTTTAAAGAACTTGATAATCAGGGCACGAACGACGTCGAGGGCTCTGCGAGGACAACACCAAATCCACAAGATGGTGAATCCAACGCGTTTCTAGGCAAGCTTGTATGGAATGACGGCAACCATCGTGTCCGATTGACCGGCGAGTATCTGGAGCGGGAGATTTCATCTAATGTCCTCTCCGGCTTGGGGCCAGTTTTCCTGTTTCCCGGGCCGCCGAGCTGGATTGTGGATAGTCTTACTGCTGAAGACAGTACTGAACGGGTGCGGGCGTCGTTCGACTGGACTTACAATTCCGATGAAGAAGGTGCGGGATTCATCGATTATGCCCATGTCGCTGCATATTGGCAGGATGGTGAGGATGTACAATTCGCGGACGAGGACCGGAGAGCGACCGGGGCAACGCCGCGCCCGGATCGGGAGCGATTGAATACGTTCAACAATCGCGTTTATGGGGTTGCTGCAGACTTCCGGTCCAGCTTTAAAACTGGCCCTGTTAAACACACGCTGACCTACGGTGGTGATTACAGCATTACCCGTCAGGATGGTTTGCGCGACGGCGTCGTTCCGCCATTCGGTGAAGCCTTTCCATCCCGCGCCTTTCCCGTAACTGACTTTTCATTGGGCGGTTTTTTCGTGGGTAACGCAATGGAATTTGGCGATGGTGTTTTTACTCTCTATCCTGCTCTGAGGTTTGATTTCTACCACCTCGATCCTGAAGATGACTCCCTATTGCCCGGTTTTGTACCGACTGGACAAGACGGGTCGAAAGTTTCGCCGAAAATTGGCGCTGTCTGGAAATTGGGTGATGACGTGCGCCTGTTCGGCAACTATGCCCGCGGTTTTCGTGCACCCACCCCCAGTCAGGTCAATAATTTCTTTGAAAATCTGGCCTTTGGTTACACATCGCTACCCAATCCTGACCTTGATCCAGAAACGAGCGAGAGTTTTGAAGCTGGGGTTCGTTACAATGCAGATGGCATTAACCTTGGGCTGACAGCTTTTTCTGCAAATTACGATGACTTTATCAGTCAAGAGGTGGTGTCGGGTTCGTTCAGTCCCACCGATCCAGCAGTATTTCAATTTGTGAACCTGAACAGCGTCGATGTTTATGGCGTTGAAGCTCGCGCTTCTTATGAAGCCGAGAATGGTTTTCGTGCACGCTTTTCCATTGCTTTTGCAGATGGCACCTTAGAAGCGCCTGATGCAGCCGACATATCTTTGTCAACGATAGACCCACTCAACGCGATACTCGGCGTTGGATATCGTGATCCCGGTAACCGGTTTGGCGGCGAGATGATTATATCCTATAATGCGCGCAAAGAAGCCGACGAAACCGTTGGGGTGTGTAGCGAGTCCTGTTTCCGGCCAAGAGAATCTGCGATTATTGACGCGACCGCTTTTTATCGGATCACCGAAAACTTTGCGATCCGGGCAGGTATATTCAACATTACAGACAAAAAATATGCGCTGTGGAGCGATGTCCGTGGATTGAACGCGTCATCGAACATTACCGACGCGTTCACACAGCCTGGGCGGAACGCAAGCATTTCGATTAGTGCCAATTTTTGAGGCGTTTAAGACGAGGAGAACAATCATGAAAATTAGATATTATGCAGGCTTCTTTGCTCTAGCGCTTGCTCCATCTCAAGCATGGGCCAGCCAGCCGGAAACCAGTCAAATTGAAGGGACGCAGAAGGCAGCATTCGAGCAAGATCGTGCTGATATCCTGGCCATGGCCGGAAACTACAAAGTGCGTTTTGATATGCAGGAATCAACTGCTTGGCGGGAGGACTATGAACCTCGCGAGCGCAAAATTTCCGGCGGCAACGAGGTGGTGAGGGTGATTGAAGATACCGGTACCAAAATCATTCTGCAGCATCTTCTGGTCGTCGATATGGGTGATGGCAAGGATTTCATCGTGAAGCATTGGCGTCAGGACTGGGAATATGAACCGAAGGATATTCTTGTATATTCTGATCGCCATAGCTGGTCACTACGGCCTGTTCCGGCAGAACAACGCAAGGGACAATGGTCGCAAACCGTCTATCAGGTTGATGATAGTCCGCGCTATGCCGGGATCGGAACGTGGGAAACCGAGGCAGGCGTTCGGCGCTGGAGTTCCAACTGGACCTGGCGTCCGCTGGCTCGGCGTGATGCGGTCCGCGACCCCGTTTACGACCGTTATTATGCCATCAACCGACATTCTCCGATGCCCGGTGGCTGGATCCATTTTCAGGACAATACCAAAATGGGCATGGTTGAAGGCAAGCTCGAGCCCATCGTGCAGGAATATGTACTGAATACGTACACCAAGTTTGACGACTATAATGTCAAGGCAGCAGATGACTATTGGTCAAAGACCAAGGGCTATTGGGCTGAGGTTCGTGCCTCATGGGACAAGGCCTTTGCCTCTCATCGTGGTGTAACAGTGGAAGAAGAAGCGCAGACCGGTACAGTGATCAGCGGCGAATTGCTGTCTATGGGAACGAAAATCGCTGATGGTGAAATGGATGCGAAAGCGGCTACGCAGAAAGCCCGCACCCTGATTGCCGATGCAACAAAGCCGGGCGCTGTGCAAACTGCGCAGAAGTAGAAGGATGCTATCACCCAATCTCGAAACTACCGACCTTGGGTGAGAAAGATAATAATATGCAATCTTACAATTTTTTTGCGTAGTAACTGGCTTATACTCTGTTAATGACATCTCGGATGGCGACTGAGCTTAGTTCACTACTGGACCAGACTTGGTTTCAAATCTTATCTTACAAGGAACAACACATGCGTTTTGGTATCTTCGGTCTCGTCTTAGCAATTCTGGGATTGTCGGCATGTAGCGACGGCACGCCCGGCGGTGCTGGCGCTTCTGACGGAAAGATGCTGGTGGTCTTTTCGTCCCGCCATTATGATTCGGATTATGCGTTGTATGACGCCTTTGAAGAAGCAACCGGTGTGGAAGTACGCACGATTGAAGCGGATGGCGACTTGCTCGTGGAACGCTTGAAAGCCGATGGCGAACGCAGCCCGGCCGATGTCATTGTAACTGTTGATGCGGGCAGGCTCTGGCGGGCGGAACAGGAACAGCTGTTTGCTCCGCTTTCATCTGAAAAGCTGGATGCTGCCGTGCCGGCTGGGATGCGCCACCCTGATGGACTTTGGTATGGTCTGGCAAAACGCGCACGCGTGCTGGTCTATGCTCCGGACCGGGTCGATGAAGCAAAACTGACCGGTTATGAATCGCTTGCGGACCCTGCTTTCAAAGGTAAAGTTTGTGCACGTTCGTCGGGCAATATCTACAATATCTCGCTGCTGGCAGCGCTAATTGACCGCTGGGGTGAAGAAAAAGCGCAGGATTGGGCGAGCAATGTGGCTGGTAACTTTGCGCGCGATCCTCTGGGCGGCGATACCGATCAGATCAAGGCTGTCGCGGCAGGCGAATGCGATATTGCATTGGTCAATCACTATTATTTTGCCCGGCTGATGAACGACGAAAAAGACAACAATATTGTTGAAGATTTGGCGGTTTACTGGCCGAATGCTGACGCAGGTGTTCATGTCAACTTGTCTGGTGCGGGTGTTGCAAAAAATGCGCCCAATCCAGAACTGGCTCGTCAGTTCATCGAATTTGCGATGACCGAACAGCCCCAACGTTTTTTCGCAGAATTGACCAACGAGTATCCGGTGGTTCCATCTGTTGAATATAAGAATGCTGCGCTGGAAAAGCTCGGTGACTTTAAAGAGGATCCGATAGCATTATCCAAACTGGGTGAAAATCAGGCCGAGGCTCAGAAGCTCTTTGATCGGGCTGGCTGGCCTTGATCTTAACTCACGGATGATATGGGGCAATATATAGACAGAATTTGGCGTGGGATTAGTCCTACGCCAATAGGGGTATTCGCTGCCCTGATATGTACGCTTCCCGTCGTCGCCCTTATCCCTTTGGGATTGTCTGGCGGTGGCACGCATATGGCACATCTGTTTGATACACAGCTTTCCACATATGTCCGCAACTCGGCCGCTCTTCTGATCATTACTGTTTCAGGCACCTTGCTGTTGGGAGTGCCGACAGCTTGGCTGACGTCGCGGTACAGTTTCCCAGGCAGGCGACTATTTGTCGTTGCGCTGCCCCTTTCATTGGCGATGCCAAGTTATGTTTCCGGCTATGCCTGGATGTCGATGACCGCTGTTGGTGGGCCGGTTCATGATGCGACGGCTGGCTTTGTACCCACTATCAGCGGTCTTTTCGGGGCCGGTTTTGTGTTCTCAATATCTTTCTATCCCTATGTTTATCTGCTCGCACGGCAAGCTTTTGAGAATAGCGGTACCCACAGTTTTGAGGCTGCGCGGACATTGGGGGCGAGCCCGTCGAAAGCCTTTTTCAAGGTCTCGTTGCCGCTCGCCCGCCCCGCGATCATGGCTGGAACCGCATTGGTCGCGATGGAAACCCTTGCTGATTATGGCACGGTCGATTTCCTGGGCACTCCAACCTTTACCGTCGGCATTTTGCGATCCTGGATTTCTTTTGGTGATCCACAGGCTGCGGCCCGCTTGGCTCTGATTCTGCTGCTAGTGACACTAGTGATTTTCGGCGGCGAACGATTGGCCCGGCGCGGTACCCGTGTGGCGGAGGCCGGCGGCCGCAACAAACCGCAGCACCGCGTCCAACTCTCGCCGCGTGCTGCGGTGATTGCAGTCTTGTCTTGTACAGTGCCGGTATTTTTCGGCCTGATAGCGCCCGGCCTGCATCTCTTGTTGCTGGCGCTAGAGACTCAGCCCGTCCGTTCGCCTGCTGATGCTTTTTGGGGTACTATAATGGTGGCGTCTTTATCTGCGGGCATTGCCGCTATACTCGGTTTAGGGGCGGCCTATGCGGCACGTACAGGCGGCTGGTTTGCAAATGCTTCGGTTCGTGCGGCCCACGCCGGCTATGCTGTTCCTGGCGCGGTTGCAGCGCTTGGTGTCATAGCGCTGCTCGCCGCGTCACAGAATTTGCTCGATACGGTTTCGGGATCAACGGCACCGATGATTGCGGGTGGCGGGCTGGTTGCCTTGCTGTTCGCTTATCAGGCACGGTTTGCGGCGGCTGCTATCGGTCCTTGCGAAAGCGCATTGGTTCGTATCACACCGTCAATGGATCAAGCGGCCCGGTCACTGGGAGCGAGCCCATGGACGGTTATCGGCCGCATTCATTTTCCACTGGCCTTCAGCGGTATTGCCACAGCGGCTTTGTTGGTGTTTGTGGAAGTGATGAAAGAGCTTCCTGCCACAATGATTTTGCGTCCGCTGGATTTTGAAACGCTGGCTGTCAGCGCACACCATTATGCTTCGGACGAGCGATTGTCCCAGGCGGCTCTGCCATCGCTGATGCTTGTTGCTATCGGTCTGCCGATCATGATGACCGTCAGCTGGCTTGTATCGCGCCGCCAAACCGAAAGTGCCGCGACATGACGGATATTGTTATGGCCGGTCAGGGACTGGTGAAATCCCATAGGGGACGACGCGTACTCGACAATGTCGATATAGAATTGAAGCAGGGATGTATTACCGCAATTCTTGGCCCGTCAGGAGCCGGGAAATCGACTTTGTTGCGAGTGATGGCGGGACTTGAGGATGTTGATTCAGGACAGGTCGCAGGATCGGGAAGACGGCTGACTGACGGCCGTGTCATTGTTCCGCCAGAAAAGCGGAGCGTTGGCTTAGTATTCCAGGACTTTTCGCTTTTTCCACATCTTACGGCCCTGGATAACGTCATGTTCGGTTTGCGGTCGGGCTCCGCTTCTTCGCGCCGGGAAACTGCTATGGCCCGACTTGCAGCGGTGCAAATGGATGACAAGGCAGGGGCCTACCCGCACACGCTATCTGGCGGAGAACAACAACGTGTTGCTCTTGCTCGCGCTTTGGCACCGGAGCCTGAAATCGTCCTGCTGGATGAGGCCTTTTCCGGTCTTGATGCGCGTTTGCGGTCGGAACTGCGGGATATGGCGGTGCACGAACTGAAGAAATCCGGTGCCGCCGTCCTTGTTGTGACGCATGATGCGGAAGAAGCGCTTTTCATGGCCGATGAACTGGTTCTCATGGTTGACGGCGTGATTGTTCAGTCCGGGACACCTTCGGGGGTGTATCTGCGGCCTGTTTCACTATCTGCGGCTCGTTTGCTCGGAGATGTTAATATCTGGACCGGTCCTGTTTCTGATGGCGTTCTGCACAGTCCTTTTGGGACGGTGAACGCCGATCACCTAGGCAATGCCGTCGAAGCGACGTTGTTAGTGCGGCCAGAGGGCGTGATCCTGGATAGCAAGGCTTCTGACGGCCGATTTGCCGTGATGGAAGCCCATTCCCTTGGCGCCACGACGGCAATTGGGGTTCATGCCCCTTCCGGAGAGATCTGGCGGGCGAGAGTGCCCACTGCATCAGGAATAAAGGTCGGAGACATAGTTGGTGTCGGTTTGGATCCGTCTCTTACCAGCATAGTGACATAACGCCGGCGAAGGCTGATTTCAGCGGAAAATGGTCACTTCTGTGATCTCATTGCGCCAGCCATCTCAAGAAAAAGATTGCCGACCGCCGGATTTTGTTTTCGTCCCATCAGGCTGACAATCACCGAGGCAAGCATTCCCAGAATGAACCCGGGGACAATTTCGTAAATCCAGCTGGACAGGGAACCACCAGCAATGGTCAAAGGGGCGTATAGCCAGAACAACACCGTGGCTGCACCGACCACCATTCCGGCAAGTGCGCCATCGCGTGTTAGCCCATTCCAGTATAAACTCAATAATATGATCGGGCCAAACGCTGCTCCAAATCCGGCCCAGGCATTACTGACCAGGGAAAGCACATTGCTGTCACGGTCAAAGGCCAGTCCGATTGCTACCAGCGATACAGCCAGAACCGAAAGTCGGCCGATAAGTACCAGTTCTTTCTGGGATGCCGATTTGCGGATGAATATCTTGTAGAAATCTTCGGTCAACGAGCTCGAAGAGACCAGCAATTGTGAAGAGATCGTACTCATGATTGCCGCCAGGATGGCAGCCAAAAGAAAGCCGGAGACGAGCGGGTGGAAAAGAACCTGCGAGAGCAGAATGAAAATTGTTTCCGGATCATCAAGAGTCAGACCTTCAGACGTGACATAGGCCAGCCCAAAAAGGCCGACAAGGACCGCGCCGATGACGGTAACAACCATCCAGGTCATGCCTATCCATCTGGCCACGGCAATGTCTTTGAGGGATCGGATCGCCATGAAGCGAACAATGATGTGAGGCTGCCCGAAATATCCCAAGCCCCAAGCCAGACTTGATATGATGCCCAATATTGTAGCGCTCTCGAACCAGGTCAAAGCGTCTGTGTTGACGGAATTTATCGCTACCTCAGTCGGACTCCAGCCTCCCAGAACCTGCAGGGTGACAACCGGTACTATGACCAGTGCCATAAACATGATGCAACCTTGCACAAAATCGGTCAGGCTAACGGCCAGAAATCCGCCGAAAAGAGTATAGGCGATGACCACGCCAGCGGTAATGAAAAGTCCCAGCTCGTAGTCAAAGCCAAATGAAGCCTCGAACAGCTTGCCGCCCGCGACAATCCCTGCCGATGTGTACAGCGTGAAAAATATAACGATGACCAAAGAGGAAATGATACGCAGCGAGTGGGACTTGTCCTGAAATCGTTTCTCAAAATAGTCCGGTATGGTGATCGCGTCATCAGCCATTTCGGTAAATACCCGCAACCGCGGTGCGACCAGCAGGTAGTTTAGATACGCACCGATGATCAGGCCTACGGCGATCCATGCAGCACTGAGCCCTGACAGATAGATAGCTCCGGGCAGTCCCATCAACATCCAGCCGCTCATATCCGATGCGCCCGCCGAAAGTGCACCGACGGCCGGATGCAAATTGCGCCCTCCAAGCATATATTCAGAAACGTTGCTGGTCGACTTGCGCCAGGCATAAAGCCCGATAGCCATCATCAGGACGAAATAGGCTGCGAGCGAAATCATCTCTCCGAAATTCATTTGCATCCCCGCCTGTTCTGTGATCCCAGAAATCAACTACGCGTTTGCCCGACTCTATGCACGAAATATCTGCCAGATATCTGAAGGGGTTCCGGCGCAACAACTATCGATCGAAGAAGATTGGCTACGCAAGCAGGGACACATTCCCGCCTGCGGCCGTTGTATCAATACAGACGTGCCGCTCGACGAGACAGTGGTTGGAAAAATCCTTTTCGGTGATGAGCGGAATCAAGGGACCGTCGCGGCTGGCCAGCGCCTTGCGGATATCCCGAATATCTTCCGCTTCACTCCAGCATACGACTGCATCTACTCCGGATAGCTGGGCAAGATGTTCGCGGCTCAAAAATCCGTCCAGCGCATTTTCTCCTACCGCTTCGGGAGTAACAATCAACGCTTCACACCCTTGCTCACGCGCCGTTTTTGCCTGTGTCTGCGCGTCCGCTGATGACGGACCCAGACACAATATCGTTCCGCGAGCATAAGTGAACAATTCATTGGACTCCCCGGTGGGTCCGGGCATCACTTCATGGTCACGCGGTCGGGGATCGACAGATGGCAGGTTTTCGATGGCCGTCTGAACCGTTTCCAGCGCCAGAGTTTTCCCTGCAACGATTGAGTTTCTCGGGCTGTTGCTTCTGAAAAAGCGCGGCAAATAATGTGGTCCTCCGGCCTTTGGCCCTGTGCCTGACAGACCTTCTCCACCAAATGGTTGGGAACCGACGACCGCGCCGACCTGATTGCGATTCACATAAATATTGCCAACCTTCATCGCTGAACTCAGTTTGTCGATCCGCCGTTCGATCCGGGTCTGAAGGCCGAAGGTCAATCCGTAACCGCGATTATTGATATCACTGACGACGTTTTCTAGGTCCTCGTTTTCAAATGTCGCAACATGTAAGACCGGGCCAAATATCTCTTCGTCAAGATCATCGACGCCATTTATCCTGATCACTGCCGGTCCCACAAAATAACCACCTTCAGGGCAGCCCAATTGCTTCACTAGTCTGCCTTCTTCTTTTGCGTTATTGACATGAGCCGTGATTTTCTCGCGAGCCGCCTCGTCAATTACGGGTCCGATATCCGTGGACAGCCACCACGGATTCTCCAGCTCCAGCGCATCCATTGCACCGTCCAGCATTTTTAGAAACGGCGTGGCAATATCCTTGTGCAGATATAAAACCCGCAAGGCCGAGCACCGTTGCCCGGCTGACTGAAATGCTGATGTGATGATGTCGCGTACCGATTGTTCCGGCAACGCCGTGGAATCGACAATCATGCAGTTAAGACCGCCGGTCTCTGCGATCAAAAGAGCATCAGCTTCCCCATTTTCAGAGAGGTTCCGGTTGATGGTCTGTGCCGTTGCAGTGGAACCGGTAAAGCATACGCCCTGAATGCGTTTGTCACCGCTAATAGCCGCGCCCACTGTCGCCCCCGCACCCGGCAGCAATTGCAGGGACGCAAGAGGCACCCCCGCTTCGTGCAGCAGATTGGTAGCCAGAGCAGCAATCAAAGGCGTTTGATCAGCCGGTTTTGCCAGTACAGCGTTGCCAGCCGCCAGCGCCGCGGCAATCTGTCCCGTGAAAATGGCCAGCGGGAAGTTCCATGGCGAAATACAACTGATAATTCCGCGCGGTTCTTTTTCCGGCGCCTGTTCGGCCTCCTTGGCATAGTAGCGCAGAAAATCGACCGCTTCGCGCAACTCGGCAATCGTATCAAACTGTGTTTTGCCAGCCTCTCTTGCCAACAACGCGAAAATCTCACCATGATGCTGCTCAAAAAGATCAGCTGCCCTTCGCAAGACGGCAGCGCGTTCATTGACCGGTGCATCCCAGATATGCGCATCTTCTATTGCGTTGGTGGCTTGTGACACATCCGCTTCAATTACTTCTCCCACCTCGTTTTCGCGCAAGGCGGGATTGAATATCTTGCGTGTTGTATCGCTGGTGACAGGTCGGACGGTGATCGGCGCGGCTCGCCAGAGTTTTTCAGCAAATGGAGCACGCTCAGACACATATTCGTTCATGTCCATACGATTGGCCAGATCCCAGCCGCGAGAATTGACGCGATCTGGTTGATATAAGTCCGAAGGTTTGACGATCTTTGACAGATTTTGCTGCTGATCGGTTGCCAGAGTCTCGAAAGGATCGGTGGCAATCATTTCAGCGGGGACCGCGTGATTGGCCAGTTGATTTACAAAGGATGAGTTTGCACCGTTTTCCAACAAGCGCCGAACCAGATAAGCTAGCAATTCGCGGTGCTTTCCTACCGGAGCGTAAATCCGTGATCGGACTTTTTCGTTACGCAGCAATGCAGCATGTAATGTTTCACCCATGCCATGCAGCCTCTGAAACTCGTAGTCTTTGCTATTGCCGGCCATCTCAAGAATGGCCGCGACGCTGTGCGCGTTATGTGTTGCAAATTGCGGGTAAATGCGATCTGTCATTTTCAAAAGCTGCGCCGCGCAGCAGATATAGCTGATATCCGTTGCTGATTTGGTCGTGAATACGGGAAAATCGGGCACGCCGTCCATTTGTGCGCGCTTAATCTCGCTGTCCCAGTAGGCCCCTTTAACCAGCCGAACCATGATCTTCCTGTCGAGCTGCGCCGCAAGTGTGTAAAGCCAATCAAGGACGAAGCTCGCCCGCTTGCCAAACGCCTGCACCACAACGCCAAAACCGTCCCATCCGGCGAGACGTGGATCGCTTAGCACCATTTCAATCATATCTATGGACAGGCCGAGCCGATAAGCCTCTTCGGCATCAATATTTAAACCAATATTCGCGTGGCGTGCTGTACGTGCGAGCTTGCCTACCCGTTCCGCAAGAGCGGGAACCGCTTTTTTCTGCTGACTCATCTCATAGCGTGGGTAAAGGGCGGATAACTTGATCGAAAGGCCGGGGTTTTGACGCAGATCGTCGGAATGCGAGACGCGCGCTATTTCGGTTATCGCGTCAGAATAAGCCTTGAAATAACGATCCGCATCGTCCTGTGTGATCGCCGCCTCACCGAGCATATCGTAGGAATAAGTTGCTCCCTTCGCCTTCCATTTTTCAGCCCGCTTCAATGCCAGTGTCATGTCTTCGCCGAGCACGAATTGATTGCCCAGCTCTTTCATGGCCTGGCGGACGGCAACCCGGATCACAGGCTCGCCCAACCGCTTAATTGCGCCTCTCAGAGCCTCAAGCGGTCCTCGGCTTTCCGGTTCCTGTATTACACTACGAGTCATCGTGAGTGCATAAGTCGATGCATTGACCAGCGCGCTGTCTGACTGACCGATATGGTCTCGCCAGTTGGAGGGCCCGATCTTGTCCTCAATCAGGTCATCAATCGTCTCGTTATCTGGAACACGCAACAGGGCTTCCGCTAATGTCATTAGCGCCAGACCTTCATCAGAGGAAAGGCCATATTCGCCCAGAAAGCTCTCAGTCAGTGTCGGTCCGGACGCGCGTCTGACCTCCTGAACAACTTGTATAGCCCGTTCCCGAATACGGATGCGCGTGTTTTCATCAGGACCGAATGTTGATGTGAGATATTCCAGAATTTCCGCTTCGTCAGCGCGATGATGGGCACGAATTTTTTCACGGTGATCAAGCAGAATATTCATGGGTTATCAGTGTCCTCGGAAACTAATGGATGAACTCTCGGGGCTGTGCATTCGAATGTAGAAATGGTGAAGGTTTTTGCCTGATATTCTGATTCGATAATATCGCTTTGCCTTCAATTTTACGGGTATCGCAATTTGGGCTTTGAACACAAGCTTTGTGAAATCATGCTGTCGATTTGGAGCTAGGCAAGCGCCATAAATTGCGATGACACCATGAATTGCGGAAAAGAGCTTATCTCTGTTTCAAAATTATCAGACGGGTTTCCTGAAAAAGACTATTGCACCCAGGATCACTGAAAATATAGACCAATAAAAATATCGGAAATCGGGTGCCTGACCGAAAATAAAATGGGGCGCCAGATAAAGAAGGCCGGACAATGACAGGGCCAGCATTTTTTGACCGTCAGTGTTGGTTCGTGATCTGATCCCTAGCAAGCCTAAACCGAGCAGGCCCAATATCCAAAACCAGCCCTTCATGAACGGCCATCTTTCCCAGAATAATGGCCAGCCTTGCATCATTTTTGACGGTTTGGAATATGCCGTCGGTACGCCGGCTTCCTTCGCTGCCTCGGAAAAATGTATTTCGCGCAGGTAATAGCCGCGTTTCCAAAAAAGGTGTATGAAGTTCGAAGAGAAGGTCAGGCGATGTTTGATGTAGGCGACCGGATTGCCGGTGACTGATGCCAGCCAGGCAGAATGCAGGTCGGTCATCGCGGCTGGATCCGATTTTCGCAAAAGGATATTCCCGTCGGGATTTTCGAACAGGATAGATTTGATATCACCTGGTTGATAATGCGATAGTTGACGTTCCAGGTTCGGGTTATCTGATACCAGAGATGGCGGTAATGTGGGCTTGCCGCCATAGTGGGTGATGCCGGCAAGGTCGTGGACCATTGCCCTTGAGTAGGGATCGGAGTGGCTGGGCTGTAACATGACATCATGCACTATCATTTTCCCGACAAAGAACAGGACAAAAACGATGAGGGTAATGCCAGTTGTCGTGATTAACTTGCTTTCCTTTTTGTGGAGTACGAGAAAAATCAACGGAAGCACGGCCAGCACGGCATTGCCGCGAACCATCCACCCATACCAAAGTGCGATCAAGAGAAATGCGATATATATCTTTATTTTAGTTGGATAAAATAGCGCAATAGTTGCCACGAAGAACCATGGCAGGGCATTGTGGACGTCCTTCCAGATCACACCGACATAATTCAGGCAGAATGGAGCAATGGAACATAGTCCGATCACCAATGCCAGTCTGTGCTGACCGTCAGTCCAAAATCTTTTGAACAGAAGGAACCAGCAGGTAAAGTATAGCCCGACCTGCAGAAAAAGCATTGGCTGAGGGCCATTTTTTACAGGAAGCAGGAGAGCCCAAAGAGCTGCCATGGCTGGCGGATGGTGCTCATCAAAGTTGAAGCTTTTTGCCTGTGCAAACTGCTCATAGCTATCAGGTGACATGGTTCCCGGATAGAAACCAAACCAAGTCAATATCGCCAGAATTGAAAATCCGGCGAATGCGGCAACTATCACGCCACGATCCTGTTTTGCCTTGCCTGACACAGCAGACCCGGGATTGTCGTTTTGACTGGCGCTCATCGCTGAAACGCCAATTTATCTGGAAATCTGGCCGCAGAAAACAACGCAATTACTCCCCTAAAGCAATGCGAAAAGAGAGGCTACATAGGACGGAAAACCAGCTTCAACAAGGCAAAGTTCATCACGAAGGACACAGCGATCGCGGCAAAGAGGCGCAACAGGTCTGGAAGTGTTCCGTCCGCTATCCAAAAACCTGAAACATATATGATCGCGACCCTTGCGGCCAATGCACCCATTGCGCTGAAATAGGTTTTGGCAACGCGTGCCAATGAGAGGGAAGGAATACGCCCCTCGAACACCCAAAATTCGAAAAGCAAATAATTGAGACCCACCGCAAAGAAGAAGCCAATGATAGCAGAAGCTTCAAGAGAGAACTGCAGCTGAGTTCGCAGCCCCATTGCTATCGATAGATCGAAAACAAGTCCGATGATAACGGCAACAGTATATCGAAAGCCGGAATACCGGGTCATGACTGTTTTGAGGGGAACAGTCGACTAAGGTTCGCGCCCTCCCATTTCGGGTCAATCTGGGGCAGCATTTCGAAAAAATCGTAGATATTGTCTATCTTGGCACCCATAATCGAAATGAGATCAGGTGCGTCGGTATGTCGGTGAAACAAAATCGGCCGGCCATCATCCCGCTCATTTTTAACCAATATCGCTTTTACATCGAACAATGACTTTTCATAGCGTGCCTGCTCGAAGCAGGGCATGTATCGCTGGGCGTCGTTTATCATGTGCCGCCATCTGCTGTCTTTCGGTTTGTCGTGCAAATACAAATCCGGAGATGTACCGCTTTCACTGTCGGTCCAGCTATGATGCGGCGTGTACCGAACGTGGGTAAGTGAATGCAGTTTTTCAGACGGGTATGGCATGCACGACCAAAAAGGCCCGTCCATTATTGTCACTGCGAGATCCGCAAACTCATCTGGCGGTCTGACCAGTGCCAGTTCGGCCAGTTCATATTTCAATTCAATCGGAACAAGGCCACTATTGATCAGCAGACTGTTGATGTTGGCATAAGTTACATTGAAAGCACTCCCCGCCAAAAGGGATCGCTCTCCGGCGAGATGCATTCTTACACCCGGCTTCTGTGAACTGACATTTTCGACGCGGTGATCCAGCAGAACATCAATACCGGCTTCGTCAAGACGTTTGCGCAACTGGTTCCTTAATTTGGTCCAGTCAAAAGCGAATTCCTGGCATAGAAAAGCCTGTTCGATCAGTTCGTCACTAAACAATGCCGCTTGCTGGGGTTTGACGATTGAAATCGGTGCATCCATATCAGAATACATGCGGTGAAACCGTCGGGCTGATACTTTCGAACGTCTGCGCGCGATCGCATAAATCATCGAAAAATCATCGATGATCGCGTCAGGGAAGTCTCTCGCAAAGCGCGATTGCAAAGCTTTTGATCGCAGTGCTGTTACGAAGCTTCGTGGATAATGAAAGCCCGTATGGACGCGGGCCTGATTTACGCGCGAGGCGCGGCCCATGATATCAGAGCCCGCTTCCACGAGCGCAACTCGGTCGCTTTTGCTGGCCAGAAACAGGGCGAGACAGCAGCCGTAAAAACCACCGCCGATTACTATAGCATCATAGTCGGTTTGCTCTTGCATCTGGGCCATGATTGTTCAGTTTGACCTCGATTTGGGGTGATAAACACCAAGCAAAGCTTTGATTAAAACAGATAAAATCTCAAACAATGGTGCCAATCCGTGTATCTTGGTGGGGACAGGTTCGTTGGCCGGATAGATGCGGCTGGTGGGTAATTCGGTAACCGAATATCCCAATTGACTGGCGCGCACTGTTAGATAGGCCAGTAACTCATATTTTGTGAAAATCTCTCGAAAGGGGCGTGTGCCTGGATCGAGCAGAAAATCCCGGGAATAGGCGCGAAAACCCTGTGTGGTGTCTGTAAACCAGTGCCTAGCGGCCAGACTTTGCAAGGGCGCATGAACCAGCCTTATTGCCAGATAGCGCGACAAGGGAATGTTTTCACTCTGGCCCCCTGCAATAAATCTTGATGCTTGGGCATAGCCATGGCCGCTGTCCAGCGCTTCCGCAAAGCGGGGAATTGCATCCACCCCGTCTTTGCCATTGCCGTCTATGGTTATGATCCCTTCATAGCCCTCAGCCAGAGCCCATGCATATCCGCATCTCAGCTGCGCGGACAATTTGCCCGGCCCGGTTTTCGTCAGCAGGCCGCGCGCATCAACTTCTTTCAGAAATCCTAGGTCTAGCGATCCGTCTGTCGATCCGCCATCAACAATCACAGTATCGGTTTCGCCGCAAATTCCCTGTTGCGCCATATCGCGCAATTGAGACCGTATCCGCTCTCCCTCATTGATAACCGGAATGACAATCACATATCGCGATGTCCTATCTTTCAGCATGGTCGCTTGAAAATCCGGTATCTGCCAATCACTTTGGTCCAGCGGCACATTGGCTTCGTAAGTCATTGCTGAGCGCTTTTGTCGGCGATTGAGGGAGAGATATGCTCTACTTCAACATTAAGATCTGTTGTTTGGTCAAAGAAACTGGTGTTGGATATTTCGTCACGGATGAGTCCGTCGTCCGAGCCTCGCAGCCGATCATAAATACCTGCTAATCCCAGACAAAGCAGTCCCAGTGCCAAGGCTATGAAGGCCACTGATCCGGACTGTACGATCGCGGTGGAGAACCAGCCATCCTGTATATTTTCAACCATGAACAACACCGCACACGCATATATGGCATAGGCCACGGCCAAAAATACGACGATCGTCGAGAAAATCGCAAAACCTCTCAAAATTCTCGGGGCTGAATTTGTAACGAGCTCAGATACAAGTTCGAACCGGTCCGCCATATTGGATCGGCTTTGCAGCGATGTTGGATAGTCAATTTTCTGGCGTTTGTAATTTTCATTGCCTTGCTTGGGTTCAAACACCAGATCGACTGTTGCCGTTGGCGCATCAAGTATTTTGCCCAAGGCGGTTCTGGCAATGCCGATAGTTCTCATGTCACGTGAACTGACCCGGTATTTTGAGACTGCGCTCAAAATCGCGTGAAAAACCGGCATGGCAATGCGGCGTCGGGACCGGCGCGTCAGAATGATATCGCCGGTCTCAAATACTTCCTCGGCAATATCCGCAACCGATATGTGATCAAGTTCACGAAAGGATGACAGGACTATGACATCTCCAATCGCTTCAGATGCAACCAGCACGCGGCGTCTGTAAAAGCTGATATCATTGCTGACGATGATGATGCGTAGGTTACGAATTCTGGATATTGTAGATGCCTGCGCGCTGAGCGATGAATGAAAACGTTCGCTGACCGCGTAGATTATTTCCGAATAGCGGAAACGATCGGCGATTTGTTTCGATAGTGCTTCCAGCTTCTTCAGGTCTTCGGCAATACTGCCTTCTTGAACGAGACCGATGGAAACCAAAAAATCTTCCCGATACATGATTCCAGTCATTGGCTGTCCAGCCGGTTCAATATTTCGGAACAGTCTGTTAGCGATTTTTCCACCAGATTCAGGCCCGTGCCATCCACAGAACGCATCTCGATGGAAAACCAGCCTCTATAACCTTGCTTGGTGATTTCGGCTGCCATTTCGGCAAACTGATCAACATCTTTTGGTGCCGGTTCCAGATTTGGTTCGCTTATATGAACATGTGATATTCGATGGGCCGCCTTGTCGAACAATTGGTCTGCATCATCTAACTCGGCATTCATGTGCAGCGCTCCGATATCGAAGTTTACGGAGACGGCCTGATGATTGACCTGTTCGGCAAATTCGATTGTTTGCAGGGTCGTATTCAAAAAATTGGTCCCATATTCCTTAGGGTTGGGCTCCAAGGCAAGCTTGACACCGGCACGGTTGGCATGTTCGCCCAGCTCATAAAAAATATCGATGGCATTTGCAATTGCGGTCGCATTGTCCAGATTTGCAGGGATGGTCCTGTTTCGGGGGCAGCCCATGACCAGATTTGAGATTTCGATACGCTCTGCAAGCCTGATCGCTGCCTCCAGACCTTCTTTGAAACGTGCTTGTTCGTCTTCGCTGCCAAAAAGCAGAGCGCCTTCCACACCAAATAACAGCGACTGCATAGACACCGGAAGCACGCCATATCTTGAGAGTAAGAGCAGGAAATTCCTTATGCTCTGATCATCTGGAACAAAGGGGTCATCCTCGTCGTAAAAGGCCAGGCCGGGTGCAATTTCCAGACCGCGCGCTCCATACTGCTGCATGACTGAAAGCGCATCTTCAAGACGATCGGCCGGCCATGCGATATTGGAAATTGCGAGTTTCATTATTTGCCCATGAACGAAGAATAGAAGAGTTTCAAATCATCCAGGATTTCATTCTTCTCGTAAAGGTAAGGTCCATTGGAACCGAAAACAGGACCATGGTTTGACCTGACATCTTCGTTTACCTGGGGCGGCGCGGTATTTTCAAATTCCTGCCCGGTCAAAGACTTATGGACTTCGCTTGCTTGCAATGGGGCTGAGCATATGTTCAGCACATCAATGCCGTTATCAATCACCAGATTTATATCCTTGGCGAGGTTGGCTAGATTATAATATTGAAAGCAGCTCTCACTGTTGGTGAATTGAGCTGACAAGAAATTCTCTTGCTTGAACGCCTCGATCAATGCTCTGGAAGTTGCAGTGTTCCTATATTCGGATCGCTGATAGGCCCACATATCCAGGTCCGCATCATAAACATAAGCTTTCTGCAACAAGATTGTTCCGGAATCGGGAAATGCTTTCAGAAGTAAATCAAATTTTTCGGGTTTTATGAAGGAGGGTTCAGGGTTCAACAGGTCAAAAACGAAGTTCTTTTTCAGCCCCGGTCCGAACAGTGCGGGCAGACGTATTATATGTACTTCACTGAATCTTGAGGTCAGCTGGACCTCCAATTGCCGCCGATTGCGGCCATACGCATTCTGCTGTTCAAACTGCGCGCTGCTTTCAGTATATTTCGCAGCAACGTCATCGAAGACCCCAATGGTAGAGATGAGTACCAAGCGGCCAATATCTGCTTTGCCCAAAGCCTTTACCAAGGAAGCAAGATTGCGCGCATCGCCTTCAGGGTCGGCGTTTGCTGCCCACATAACTGACGGCGCTCCTGCACAGATCACTTCATGATATTGGCCGCCTGCAATTTCGGATATGTTCTTGGAGTTAAAATGCCGATCAAATGATCGCGATCGCAAAAGGTTGCCCCCGACAAAGCCCGTATAACCGACAAGAGCTGATTGCATTTGCGTATCCTGATTGCTGTTTCCCACTAATCGCTACGCTATTGCCCACAAATGCTTTAATGTCATTTAACTTTGTTGAAAAGTAAGCGGATATTGTTCCGTGTGTCATCGGAGACTGGCCCTATTATTTTGCAGAAACGGCGCATATATTGCGGACCTTATGAACCTCTCCGTCAAGCAAATTGAATCTCCAATGATCAAGACATGCTCCATCTGGCGGTCTTTGGAAATTCTTGGTGATACGCCTATATTGCTCATTCTGGAATCAATGTGGTTGGGTTCAACCCGGTTCACGGAGCTTAAGGATCGCACGGGTTTGCAAAAAGCTCTGCTTTCAAATCGTTTGCATCGACTCATCAAAAACGGCCTGCTTCGTAAAGGACAGGCCGCCAGCGGTTCCAAGCATCTGGAATATCGATTGACCGAGAAAGGGGTCGACCTGTTTCCGACTGTCCTGACGCTTTATGTATGGGAGCGAAAATGGGGGTCAGCTGATAGTCGGCGCAATCTGGAGCTTCAGCATGAAGCCTGCGGGTCGCGGTTAAACCCGGTTCCGGTTTGTAAGTCATGCGGCAAAGCTTTTGCTCTACATGAAGTTTCTTTCGTTGAAGGCCCGGGCGTTGGCTTGATGCCCGCATCCTACAGCCGCAGACGCAATCAGGTGACCTTTCAGTCGGATCAACCCTCCCTGTTGCGAGGTTCGGTGGAAATTTTAGGAGATCGCTGGTCTGCCCTGATCATGCGAGCAATCTTTACCGCGTTACGGCGTTTTGACGAGATCGAGGCTGATACCGGCGCTTCGCCGGCCATTGTTGCCGATCGTCTGAAAAATCTTGTCGCAATCGGCGTCCTGAAAGCGAGGCCCTATAATCATCACCCTTTAAGGAACGAGTATTTCCTGACGACCAAGGGGTTGGAATATTATTCCGTGATCATGATGCTGATGCTGTGGGGAGATAAATATTACGGTGCCGCAGATGGGCCGCCGGTTATCCTGACTCACACCAGTTGTGGGGGGCATTTGATTCCGGAAATTTCGTGTGGCAGCTGTTACAAGAGTGTCGCGCCGCAAGATGTCGCCATTGTCGGCCTGAACGACTGATGCCGCTCTTCTGAAAATGAATGGATATCGCTTGACGATAGCAGCGAGATGCTCTTTAGATTGGTAACTTTAATAACCATACCAAAATATGGAGTCCCCATCTATTGTCCCAGTCAGCTACCGCAGTGAAAACTACATTGTCGCCAAACGATCACCCCTATCTCAACGGCGCATGGACACCTAATTTTGAAGAGCATGACAGTGATGATCTTGAAATTATTGGTGAAATCCCAGCAGATATTGACGGTATATATGTACGCAACACGGAAAATCCGGTGCATGATGCCATAGGCCGGTACCATCCTTTTGACGGTGACGGGATGCTGCACATGATGCAGCTTTCAGGTGGAAAAGCGGAATATAAAAACCGTTTCATCCGCACCCGTGGTTTCGAGGCGGAGCAGGAAGCCGGGCGTTCCTTGTGGATTGGCTGCATGGGCAACCCCAAAAAATCGGAACGAGCCGGTTGGGGCGCGCACGGGCATATCAAGGACAGTTCGTCAACCGATGTGGTTGTTCATGCTGGCAGTATATTGTCGACATTCTGGCAATGCGGAGAAGGCTATCGTTTAGACCCGGCGACATTGGAAACACTGGGTATCGAAGGTTGGGCTCCGATTGATGGTATCTCCGCCCATCCCAAACTGGATCCCAACACCGGGGAACTAATGTTTTTCAACTATTCCACCCATGCGCCTTACATGCATTACGGGGTTGTCGGCGCAGATAATAAATTGAAACATTATATTCCTGTTGATCTGCCGGCACCGCGTTTGCCGCATGATATGTGCTTTTCGAAAAACTATTCCATACTGAATGACTTCCCGATGTTCTGGCCGCAGGCTGCAATCGATAATGGTTTCTACATCCCTGTCTTTGACAAGAATATGAAGTCACGATTTGCTGTGATTCCGCGCCATGGTAACCCGGAAGACATAAAATGGTTTGAAGCGGATTCAACCTACGTCCTGCACTTCATGAATGCCTATGAGGAGGAGCATGAACTAGTCATGGATGGCTATTTTCAGGAAGATCCGCGGCCGGATCCGCTGCAATCTATGCCCGACGAATATAAAGCCATGGGATCCAATCTCGATCTTCATTCCCTGAAAACCCATCTGCATCGCTGGCGGTTCAATCTGGAAACTGGTGAGACGGCTGAGGAGCGTTTGTATGATGACGAGATTGTCGAATTTGGTACAATCAACCCGGCTGTTGCAGGCGAGAAGCATCGCTATGTCTACAGCGTAACTGGTGAAGATGGCTATTTCCTGTTCACTGGTATGATCAAACATGATCTGGAAACCGGTGAAACCCAGCATTATGAATTCGGTCCAGGCCGCTATGGTTCCGAAGCCCCATTCATTGCACGCAAAGATGGGAAATCGGAAGATGATGGCTATTTGATCAGTTTTATTACAGACATGAATCTCGATCGTTCGGAATGCGTGATAATGGACGCGAAAAATCTGGAAGCGGGACCAATATGCCAGATCATATTGCCGCACAGGATTTGCAGTGGCACACATGCCGTATGGGCAGATGCGGATGAACTGCGCTAAGGGAGTTTATTATGTCTCGGAAAATCTATGTTCTAGGCGGTCATCAAACCGATTTTGCCCAAAACTGGACGCGGGAACACATGTCCCTGTTCGATCTGTTCTCGACATCCGTTCTTAAGGCACTGGAAAAAACAAAACTTGAACCGAAAGATATAGAAGTCGGCCATGTCGGCAATTTCGTAGCAGAATTGTTCATCGGTCAGGGTATGTTGGGCGGTTTTTTCGGCCATGTGCATAGAGATTTTGCTGGCATGCCAGCGTCCCGTCATGAAGGCGCCTGTGCGTCCGGATCGCTGGCGATTTTAGGCGCGATGACAGACATTGAAAGTGGCCGTTATGATCTGACCTGTGTGGCCGGCGTCGAATTGATGCGCAACGTGTCCGGTGCACAAGCAGCAGATAATTTAGGCGCGGCCATTTATGTCGGGGAAGAAGGGCAGAACGCCAAATATATCTGGCCCGCCATGTTCTCTGATCTCGCCGAAGAATATGACAAGAGATATGGTCTGCGCCATGAACATCTGATGGAAATTTCCAAGACCAATTTCGACAATGCGCGACGCAATCCCAATGCGCAGAGCCGGGACTGGACGTTTGGCGATAAAAGTTTCACGCAGGATGATGAGTATAATCCGGTCATAGAAGGCTGGATGCGTAGGCAGGATTGCGGGCAGGTTTCCGATGGTGCCGCCGTAGTCATTCTGGCCTCCGAAGAGCGCGCAAAACAATATGCCGACGCGCACGGTGTAACGTTGGAAAGCCTGCCGCAGATTAAAGGATGGGGCCATAGCACCGCGCCTATGTTGATGCGTACCAAATTGGCCGATAGCGCAAATGATGACTATGTTCTGCCGTGGACAAGAAAAGCCATCACTGACGCGTACAGGCGTGCTGGCATCGCTGGGCCGGAGCAACTGGATGCGATCGAAACCCATGATTGCTTTTCAGTGACCGAATATATGGCGATTGAACATTTCGGGATCACTGCACCCGGCGAAGCCTGGAAAGCGATTGAAGAGGGTGTGATCGCTTTTGACGGTAGCTTGCCAGTCAATCCATCGGGCGGACTGATCGGAATGGGACATCCGGTTGGCGCGACAGGTGTCCGGATGCTGCTTGATGCAGCAAAGCAGGTAACGGGGAAAGCAGGAGACTATCAGGTTGAGGGTGCAAAAACTGTCGGCACGTTTAATGTCGGAGGTTCAGGCACAACAAATTGTTCCTTTGTCGTAGGAATTTAAGGGGGGTTTTAGCGGTGAACTCAAAAATACTGATCGGTCTTGTCATATCTATTGGGCTGGGCGCAGCTGTTGCGTTTGCGGGTAGCCAGGGCGGAATGATATTTGGCGCCATGCCCGTTTTTTTGCTGTGCGGTATCCTGGCCTATGCCATCAACTGGCTGGCTTTCATCCCTGCCAATATGGCTCAGACAGAAAAATTCTATGATCTTACTGGTTCCATCACCTATCTCACAATCATGGTTGTCGCATGCGCGTTGTCAGCGCCGCTGGATATTCGTGCTGTCATTGTGGCCGCGATGGTTGCGGTCTGGGCGCTTCGACTGGGATCGTTTCTGTTCTTGCGGATAAAGGCGGATGGTCATGATCAGCGGTTTGACCAGATAAAAATTTCGCCGCCGCGTTTTTTTCTAACTTGGACTTTGCAGGGGCTTTGGGTTCTGCTGACGGCAGCCAGTGCCTTGGCCATCATTACCAATGCCACGCGGCTTCCACTGGATGTTTTTGCCTATGTCGGTATCGGCCTGTGGATTGCCGGTTTCGCGATTGAAGCGATCGCCGACCAGCAAAAAAGGACATTTCGTAGCAACCGGGAAAACAAGGGGCGCTTTATCTCTTCGGGCCTGTGGGCCTGGTCGAGACATCCCAACTACTTCGGGGAAATCCTGCTTTGGACAGGCATAACCATCATGTCGCTGCCGCTTTTGTCTGGCTGGCAATGGGTAACGATCATCTCGCCGATTTTTGTCGCAACCTTGCTGATGCGGGTCAGCGGCGTCCCCAAACTGGAGGCTGCCGGGCAGAAAAAATGGGGGAACGATCCGGAATATGTCGAATATTGCAAATCGGTTCCCGTCCTGATCCCCAGGCCGCCCAAGGTCAACTGAACAGGTGTATGGGATGGCAGGTCGGCCGACTGCCATGATTCCCTGACCATGGCTTGACAAGGTCCCAAATCGATTTAGGCCGTCACCATCAAATGGAGATTTTATCATGCGTGAAGCAGTCGTCGTATCTTATGCCCGTACCGGGCTCGCCAAAGCCGGGCGGGGTGGGTTTAACATCACACCGCCGATGACGATGGCGGCGCATGCCATCAAGCACGCCGTTGCCAAGTCGGGCGTTGAAAGTGACTTTGTCGACGACAGCCTGATGGGCAATGTCGCCCATGCCGCGCCAAATATCGGTCGCAATGCCGCGCTTCTTGCCGGGCTGCCCAAAACCACCGCTGGTGCCACGATCAACCGCTTCTGTTCGTCAGGGATGCAGGCCATCGCCATGGCTGCAAACCATATTCGCGGTGATGGCGCGGATTGCGTTGTCGCTGGCGGGGTGGAGAGCATTTCAATGCAAGGACAGCGCGCGCCGGAAGGCAGCATCGATAACGAAATCCTGAAAATCGCACCCGATATCTTCATGCCCATGATTGATACAGCGGATATTGTGGCGGAGCGTTACAATGTCAGCCGCGAATATCAGGACGAATATTCCCTGCAATCACAGCAACGTATGGCCAAGGCTCAAGAAGTCGGGCTTTTTGCCGATGAAATCGTGCCGATGCAGACGAAGATGAAAGTCGTCGACAAGGAAACCAAGGAAGAAAGCATTGTCGATTACACGGTTGATCGGGACGAGTGCAATCGTCCGACCACGACCCTGGAAGGTCTCGCCAAATTGCAGCCGGTCATGGGTGAAGGCAAATATATCACTGCCGGCAATGCCAGCCAATTGTCCGATGGTGCCGCTGCGGTATTGTTAATGGAAGCCAAAGAAGCCGAACGGCGCGGGCTGGAACCGCTGGGCCGTTTCGTATCCTGGGCCGTTGCCGGGTGCGAACCGGATGAAATGGGCATTGGTCCTGTCTTTGCGGTTCCCAAGCTTCTCGAACGACAAGGCCTGACGGTCGATGATATTGATATCTGGGAACTCAATGAAGCCTTTGCGAGCCAGTGTCTCTACAGCCGCGATCGTCTGGGCATTGATCCGGAAAAATATAACGTCAATGGCGGATCCATTTCGATCGGCCATCCCTTTGGCATGACCGGCGCGCGCTGTGCCGGGCATTTGCTGCAGGAAGGCCGTCGTCGCGGTGCAAAATGGGGCGTTGTGACCATGTGTATTGGTGGTGGTCAGGGCGGAGCAGGCCTGTTCGAAATCTACCCCTGAACTTTCGAGACAACACGCACACTTAAGGAATAGAAGCAGTTTTGGATCAACTAACGGACGAACAAGTCGAACGCCGGCTTTCGGAAGCTTTGGCCAATCGCTCCTCCGTGCCTGCGGAGAAGCTGATAGCCGGATTGCTCCGTACTTTTAAGCTCACCGCAGATGCTGATGATGAGTTTCTCTATCCCGCGCTATCGTCGACGGCACGCGAGCGCATTTTTGGCGGGCAGGTAATTGCACAGGCCATTGTCGCGGCGGATCATACCGTTAATGAAGAGAAGACCATTCATTCGCTTCATTCCTATTTTCTGCGCGCTGGAGACGAGACCAAGCCGTTGCATTTTCGGGTGCACCGCGATTTTGACGGACGCAGCATTTCCAACCGCCGGGTTGTTGTGCGTCAGGATGACAAGGTCATATTCAACCTGACGGCGTCTTTTCAAAAACCGGCTGACGGGCTCCATCATCAGGTCCCGATGCCCGATGTTCTGCCGCCTGATCAATGCATGAGCATGATGGAGCAAATCGCCCGCAACCCGCAAGTGTCGGACAAGCATATTGAGCGGATGAGCATGCCGCGACCCTTTGATGTGCGAAGCTTTCGTCCGGAAGGCAAAAGCGAACCCGCGCGCCAATATCAATGGTTCAAAACCGTGGCACCGATGCCCGATGATCCGCTTACACATCGCGCGACACTGGCGTTCGCATCCGATATGGGATTGCTTTCTACGTCAATGATTCCGCACGGATTGCATTGGACCACGCCCGGATTATTCTCGACCAGCCTTGATCATGCGATGTGGTTCCATGACGATTTCAGAATGGATCAGTGGATTTGCTACGTGATGGACAGCGATTGGACCGGCGGTACCCGCGGCCTCAATCGCGGTTCGCTGTATACGCAGGATGGCAAGCTGGTTGCATCCGCCGTGCAGGAAGGCCTGATCCGGATTATGCGGAAAAGCGACTGACAGTCAGAACAACGACTTCAGATCGCGTTTCAGTATTTTGCCGTTGGCGTTGCGCGGCAAGCTTTCGGCGCTGAACAACACCTTTACCGGCACTTTGAAATTTGCCAGCCGGGCCCGCACCCATTCCTGCAATTCGACTTCAGTGGCGGTTTGACCCTGCACCAGATTCACGACCGCCGCAGGTTCTTCGCCGAGCGTTTTGTGTTCTATGCCGATCAAAGCTGCATCCATCACTGCCGGATGATCATAAAGGACGTTTTCTACCTCGGATGAGTAGATATTCTCCCCGCCGCGGATGATCATGTCTTTTGCGCGGTCGACAATATGGCAAAAGCCTTCATCGTCCAGACGCGCCAGATCGCCGGTGCGGACCCATCCATTGACGAATGTTTCAGCAGTTGCGTCCGGCCGGTTCCAATAGCCTTTCACCACCATCGGCCCGCGCGCCCAAAGTTCGCCGACTTCGCCAATCGGCATTTCGTCGGCACCATCCTCGCTCATGACTTTCAGGTCAGCCGCAGCCACCGGCGGGCCGCAGCTGGTCGGGCGATTGAGATAATCCTCGGCGC
The DNA here is from genome assembly GCA_947495985.1 of uncultured Sphingomonadaceae bacterium. Lineage (GTDB taxonomy): Bacteria > Pseudomonadota > Alphaproteobacteria > Sphingomonadales > Sphingomonadaceae > Parasphingorhabdus. Next base: position 1,617,403 of record CANMBD010000001.1, on the reverse strand, counting down.
TATGCGATGTGACCGTCGCCATTGTCTCGGTCATGCCCCAGCCATTGCCGGGCAGGGCGCCAAAAACCTCGTAGATTTTGCGGGCCAGCTCGGGGGCAGACGGCGCTCCGCCATAGCTGATCGTGTCAATCGAACTCAGATCATATTTCTCGCGATCCGGATGCTCGATCAATTGCCACGCGATAAACGGCACGCCGCCAGTGGCATTGACCTTTTCTCGCTCGATAATCTCCATCGCCCGCACCGTGTCCCACTTATGCAGGAAGACCATCTTATGGCCGCCGTGAACGGTTGGCATCATGATCGCCGAACAGGCGGTGCAATGGAACATCGGCACCACCGTCAGGCCAACCCGAACCGTGGGCTCCGGCAGCTCATTGCCCCGGCGCAAGGCCGCTGCCGCGCCCGAATAGCCCACCGAAATCGCATTGGTGGTCAGGTTGCGATGTGTGCCGAGCGCACCTTTGGGCTGGCCGGTTGTACCGCTGGTATAGAATATCGTTGCCGGATCATCAGGGGCCATGTCCACGGCTGGCAGATCCTGATCCGGAAGATCGCCATAATCATTGGGCCGTCCGATAATCTCTTCCAGCGCCCGCGCCGGATCGGCCAACGCGCTCTGGCTCCGGGCCACAATGACATGTTTCAGATCCGGCAATTCTCCAAGATGCGGGGAGATCCGGTCCCATCGCTCGGCATCGCAGAGCAATACGCTGGTTTCCGAATTTGCGAGGCCAAAGACGAGTTCTTGATCCGTCCACCAGGCGTTGAGCGGTACAACAATCGCCCCGATAGAGGCTGCCGCGAAAAAGATCACCGGCCATTCCGGCAAATTGCGCATGGCGAGCGAAACCCGGTCGCCTTTCGACACGCCGAATTTCTGAAGCTCCGCGGCCAGAGCCGCCACGGCGCGATACCAATTGGCATAGGTGACGCGCTCGTCCTCAAATATCAGAAATTCGCTATCGCCATGGCCGCGCGCATGTTCCGCCATCGCCGCGAGTGTGGGATGGGCATTTTTCCAGACGCGGGTTTCCACGCCATCAATATCGACCATCTCCATTTCAAACGGCTGGCCCGGTGCGCATAACAAGGCGTCTACCTCTTCGCGTGATCGTACGGGCCATCCAGCGGGCGGTGTCCACTTTTCCAGCGGATCTATAGCTTCAGCTGACAATAATATTCTCCTAATCGATAGAAGCGACCTTATCCGTTAAACTTGCCGCCTGCAGCAGCTTTTTCTTCCAGCAGCTTTGCCACTGGCAGGTCATGCTTTTTCAGGCCCGCAACCACGTTATCAAGCCCGACCGTATCGGCCCAGAACATCGGACCGCCGGTATACAGCGGCCAGCCATAGCCATTGATCCAGACCACATCGATATCACTCGCCCGCTGGGCCATGCCTTCTTCCAGGATTTTCGCGCCCTCGTTGACCATGGGATAAAGCAGGCGCTCGCGGATTTCGTCCTTTGAAATTTCGCGCTGCTCTTTGCCCGCTTTGGCAGCGAATTCAGAGATAATCTGTTTGACCTCATCGGCTGGGGTGCGTTGCCGCGCTTCATTATAGTCATAAAAACCTTTGCCGACTTTTTGTCCCCAGCGACCGACGGCACATAGGGCATCGCGCAATGTTTCAATGCGTTCGGGATCGCGGTGCCAGCCAATGTCGACTCCGGCGAGATCGGACATCTGGAACGGCCCCATCGGAAAGCCGAAGTCCAACAACACATCATCCACGTCCCAGTAATTGGCGCCTTCCATGATCATGATATTCGCTTGCTCCTGACGCGGGCTGAGCATCCGGTTGCCGATAAAGCCGGGACAAACGCCAGAGACTGCCGCGACCTTGCCGATTTTCTTCGACAGCTTCATCGCTGTCATCAGCACGTCATCCGCTGTCTTCTCACCGCGCACAATTTCGAGCAATTTCATGATATTGGCCGGCGAGAAAAAGTGCAGACCGAGAACATATTCAGGCCGCTTGGTCACCGAAGCAATCTCGTCAATATTCAGATAGCTGGTGTTGCTGGCAAGGATCGCGCCCTGTTTTACAATGCCGTCGAGCTTGGCGAAGACCTCCTTTTTGACATCCATATTCTCGAACACCGCTTCGATCACCAGATCGCAATCGGCGAGGTCATCATAGGACAGGCTCGGCGTCAAAAGGCTCATCGCGCCTTCGACCTGCTCTTCATTCATTCGTCCGCGTTTCGCTGTATTTTCGTAATTTTTGCGGATCACGCCAACACCGCGTTCCAGCGCTTCTTCTTTCAGTTCGACAATGGTCACGGGAATACCGGCGGACAGAAAGTTCATGCCAATGCCGCCGCCCATGGTTCCGGCGCCCAATATGCCGACTTTCTTGATCGGGATCAGCTCGATTTTGGGGTCAATGCCGTCGATCTTGTTCGCCGCGCGTTCGGCGAAGAAATAATGGCGCATGGCTGCCGACTGGGTGCCGGTCATCAGCTTCATGAAAAGCTCGCCCTCTTTCTTGACACCATCGGTATAAAACAGCTCACCCGCGGCCTTAACGGCCTGAATGCCCGCTTCCGGCGCATCGAACCCGCGGATTTTACGGCCGTTCTTTTGGCGGAATTCATCAAATATTGCTGGATTTTTGATACCATCTTCATTGGCGGTGCCTTCCGAAGAACGCGGCGGTGCCTTGCCAATCTGTTCGCGCGCAAAGGCGATCGCATCTTCTGCCAGACTGTCTTCGCCGACAATCTGGTCGACCAGGCCGATAGCATGCGCCTTCTTCGCAGAAATCGGATTGCCGATGACGACCATAGGCAAAGCCGCCTCTGCGCCAACCACCCGCGGCAAGCGCTGCGTTCCGGCGGCACCGGGGATCAGGCCCAGTTTTACCTCGGGAAGGCCCATTTTGGCCGATGGCACTGCGACACGGTAATGGCACGCCAAGGCAACTTCACAGCCGCCGCCAAGCGCCGTCCCGTGGATCGCCGCGACAACCGGCTTGTTGCTGGCTTCCAACCGGTCAATGGCCTCGCCCAGATTCGGCCCCTGCATAGGCTTGCCAAACTCCGTAATGTCCGCACCGGCAAAAAATGTCCGTCCGTCACAGCGAACGACTACGGCCTCAATCTCGTCGTCGGACAAGGCCTCTTCAATGCCGTCGACAAGTCCCTGTCGAACTGCCGCACCGAGCGCATTGACCGGCGGATTGTTCGAGATGATGACCAATACATTCTGATGTTTTTCAGTGGTGATGACAGACATTTTTTTCTCCTGCAAAATCCCGTTTGGTTAACGAAGAGAGGCGACGTGGCGCAAAGGTGATGCCGAAAAGTCAAACGGGTCAACCGAGTATCACAAAGAATGAGGATTTCAAATCAGGCTTTTGTTTTATTGGGTTAAATGTAAGAAAATTCGATGATTATCGATCTTGGAATCCGGATGTTTTGGGCAACTAACGCCGTCAGAGAACCGTCTGTCGCAAGCGTCAGATGTTAATCCTTATTAACCATAGAAATTTAGACGCACTTAACATCCTCAGAGCATTTTTATGCACGGGCATAGGAACAGGGCAACGCCGAAAGGCAGAAATGAGGTTCCATATGAAACATGTTACGATACCAAAAGCTACCAGAGTCATCGGCCCGCTTGGGGAAGCGCTCGCCGAACATGACTTGCCACCCGCGGATACAACCCGCTGGGTGATAAGGCGTAAAGCCGAGGTCGTCGCTGCCGTGAATGGCGGGCTGTTGACCACGGATGAAGCCTGTGAACGTTATGATCTGTCGCTGGAGGAGCTTATCTCTTGGCAGCAGGCGATCCATCGTTCTGGCATGTCTGGTTTACGCATCACCCACTTACAGGAATATCGCGACCAAAGCTTCAATCAGGATATGTGAACGGCTTTTAGATCAGGTCAGGGGCTTGGTACGACAAGCCCAAAAGCCTGAACGCTTTTCCTTACATTTTAAAATTTTCACTCTTTCGCTCGGCCCCATTTTCAGGACCGTTATAGCGAAACCCAATCTAATAAGGTGCCCCCTATGTCCTCCACAACATCCTCCGCAATGCCTCCAACGATGTCGACAGCCAAAGTCATCATTGTTGAAGAAGAAAATGCGCTTTCCAGGTCATTGCAAGATGATCTGGAAGCCAATGATATTTCTGTCGCTTGTGTATTTTCCAAACTGGATGAAGAAGCCAGTCTGGTTTTCGGGCCGGACGCTCTGGTCATTGATCCCAAAACTATGAGAGAAAATGGCAGCGAGTTGCTTGACCGGTTTTCCGGACTGCGATCTTCCATGCCGGTCATATTGACGCCGAACCCAAAGGATAGCAGCGATGATGAGCTGGCCTTTGATGCTGCCAGTGTCGTCCAGCGATTACAAAAACCCTACGCGGTCCCGACCTTGTGCAATTTGATCGAACGCATGGCCGATGTCAGCGGCCATGCGGTCAACGATCTCGACTATGTTTGCGCGCTGGTCGAAACGGACAGGCTGTTACCAAACCTTTCGGTCGAGTTTCAGTCCAAGCAGTCTCTGGATAATGACAAGATCGTCGGTTACGAAGCGCTGACCCGGGTGAAAACCCGGCGTGCTTTGAACCCCGCCATTATCTTTTCCGATCTGGTCGATGTCGCAGTCGAGGTGGAAGCCACCCTGGTCGTGGTTGATGAATCAATCAAGCTCGCCACAGCTCTTGCAAAACGGGGCCGAGCGGTTCCCGTGTCCTTCAACTGCAGCGCGATCATGATGACTTACCGGCGCTTTGTCGATGCACTCATCAGCCGGCTGAAACATGCAGATATTCGGCCCGGCCAACTGATGCTCGAAATAACTGAAGAGTCCCGTGTGGTCGATGTCGACCGCCTTGCGGCAGTGTGCCATTCGCTCCGCGGCCACGGGTTGGGTATTTCGATTGACGATTATGGTACCGGCCTTGCCAATCTCGACCGGATATCAAAAATCCCGTTTGACGAACTGAAAATCGACAAGAATATTTTCAATGCCTGCTATGACGGCGATATTCCGATTTCGCTACTCGCTTCAATGCTGGAATTCTGTCGCGGCCGCAAAGCACGGTCGGTCATCGAAGGGATCGAAACCAAACATCATCTGGCGCAGGCACGCCTGCTTGGCGCGGATTTCGGGCAAGGTTTCTATTGGGGCTGTGCAGTTCCACCAAAATATTTCGTCCCTGGTTGGTAGGAAATTCGCGTTTCGTCACGCAGCTTCTATCGCTACCCCTACCAATCTTCACTGGACCTTCGGGCATGAGCGCACTAACCTGCGACTCATCCCCGGGGAGCCTGTGCGTGAACGCAGGTTGAGAGCGGAATAGGCCGCGACCCGTTGAACCTGATCCCGTTAACCCGGGCGGAGGGAGGGAGCGGTGTTAGACAAAAATCCCGCCTCTTCACTCCGACCAATGGAGTAGAGACTATGGCAGACATTCCCGCGAAGACCGAAATTGGCGTAACCACTGGCCCGATTGCGGGTTCCAAAAAAGTGCATGTGGCCGCGCATAGCGGTTCCGGCATCCGCGTGGCGATGCGGGAGATCTATCTTGAAGGCGGCGAGCCGCCAGTAAGAGTCTATGACACGTCCGGGCCTTATACCGATCCCAATGCGCTGATCGACATCAACGCAGGTCTGCCGCAGCTGCGTCGCGAATGGATTGAAGCGCGCGGTGATGTCGAAAGCTATGATGGCCGCGAAGTTAAACCGGAAGACAACGGCCAGCTTGGTCCCGATCGTAGCGGAGGCGTCCCCCAATTTCCGCATGTGGTGAAACGGCCTCTGCGTGCCAAGGCAGGTATGAATGTCTCGCAAATGCACTATGCGCGCAAAGGGATCATCACTCCGGAAATGGAATATGTCGCCGAGCGCGAAAATCTCGGGCGGGAGCGGCTGAAAGAATATACGCGCGATGGCGAAAGCTTTGGCGCGTCGATCCCTGATTATGTCACTCCGGAATTTGTGCGGGACGAAATCGCACGGGGCAGGGCGATTATTCCCAACAATATCAACCACCCCGAAACCGAACCAATGGCGATTGGCCGCAACTTCCTCGTGAAGATCAACGCGAATATTGGCAATAGTGCCGTGGCATCCGATGTTGCGACGGAAGTTGACAAGATGGTCTGGTCGATCCGCTGGGGCGGGGATACCGTGATGGACCTCTCCACCGGCCGCAATATCCACGATACGCGCGAGTGGATCATCCGTAACTCTCCCGTGCCCATCGGCACCGTACCCATTTACCAGGCGCTCGAAAAAGTTGGCGGGGTCGCCGAGGAGCTGACCTGGGAAATTTTCCGCGACACGCTGATCGAGCAGGCTGAGCAGGGCGTCGATTATTTCACCATTCATGCCGGCGTGCGTCTGCCCTATGTCCCGATGGCGGCCAAACGCGTCACCGGCATCGTCAGCCGCGGCGGGTCGATCATGGCGAAATGGTGTCTGGCCCATCACAAGGAAAGCTTCCTCTACGAGCATTTTGACGACATTACCGAGATCATGAAAGCCTATGACATTGCCTATAGTTTGGGCGATGGCCTGCGCCCCGGCTCGATCGCCGATGCCAATGACGAAGCCCAGTTTTCCGAGCTCTACACGCTGGGCGAGCTGACCCACCGCGCATGGAAATCCGATGTGCAGGTGATGATCGAAGGCCCCGGCCATGTGCCGATGCACAAGATCAAGGAGAATATGGAAAAGCAGCTCGAAGTCTGCGGCGAGGCCCCGTTCTACACATTGGGCCCGCTAACCACCGACATCGCGCCCGGCTATGACCATATTACCAGCGGCATCGGCGCGGCCCAAATCGGCTGGTATGGCACCGCGATGCTTTGTTATGTCACACCCAAGGAGCATCTCGGCCTGCCTGATCGCGACGATGTGAAAGTTGGCGTTGTCACCTATAAACTTGCCGCCCATGCCGCCGATCTTGCCAAAGGCCATCCGGCGGCGCAGGTCCGCGACGATGCGCTCAGTAAAGCGCGCTTCGAATTCCGCTGGCGCGACCAGTTTAACCTGTCGCTCGACCCCGACACCGCGATGCAATATCACGACCAGACGCTTCCCGCAGAAGGCGCCAAGACTGCGCATTTCTGTTCCATGTGCGGGCCGAAATTCTGCAGCATGAAAATCAGCCAGGAAGTCCGCGACTTTGCCAGCAAGCAAAACCAGAGCGCCGAAGGCTTTATCGCCTCGGAAAAACTGGGCGCTGATACGGCGGCGGCAAGCAAGGCCGCAGCAGAGGAAGGCATGCGCGAAATGGCTGAGAAATATAAGGAAAAGGGCGATCGGCTTTACCTGCCGGCCGACGAGGTGGAAGAACCAGCGGAGTAAAACGCATGAAAACTTTATTGACATCACTCACCGCCGCCATGGCTATGATCGGGGCCACCTCCGCTGCACAGGCGGAGCCCAAGCAAACCCTTATGCCCGACAGCGAGCAGGGCCGCGCCTTCATGGAGCAGTTCGGTTTTTCCCAGGCCGTCATCCACAACGGCACGGTCTATCTGTCAGGTGTCATCGCCGGTCCGACGCCGGAAGGCATGACCGACGAGGAAAGCTATGCCCGGACCTTCACCTATCTGGGCACGATTCTGGAGCGCGCCGGGTCAAGCTGGAACGATGTGGTCGATATCACCACTTATCATGTCGATATTGACCAGTCGATGCCGCCTCTCGCCGCCGCCAAGAACCGGTTTGTGAAAGCGCCTTTTCCGGCCTGGACCGCAATTGACGTTGACCGCCTCTATACGCCCGACGGGTTGGTAGAGATCAAGATCACCGCGCGCCTGACGTCAGAGGGGAAAGAACCAGCGGAATGACCATGAAATTTCTCGCCCCATTAGCACTGTTATTCGCCGCACCAGCACAGGCCGGTGACAAGCCGCCTGAATTTCTTGACAATGGTGGTGCCTTTCCCCTGTCCGAAGCCGTGCAGGTTGGGAATATCATCTATCTGTCAGGCCAGCTCGGCATTGATGAAAGTGGGCGGGCGCTGGTCACTGGCGGTATCGAACCGGAAACCAAACGGACAATGGACCGGATTGGCAACACGCTCGCCAAATATGGCCTGGATCATGATGCCCTGTTCAAATGCACCGTGATGCTCGCAGATATCTCCGACTTTGCTGCGTTTAACACCGTCTATAAAAGCTATTTCAAACCCGGCCGCTATCCGTCGCGTTCTGCTTTCCAGACTGCTGGACTGGTGCTGGACGCGCGGGTGGAGGTGGAATGCTGGGCATGGAACCCAAAAGGTAAAGAAGAACCGACAGAATGAGCTGACACTATAGAGGAGATCATCATGCAGGAACCCTATGAACTGGCGTTGGAGTCCGCTCGGCAGGAACTCCAAAAAGCGCGGGCATTGTTGCAACAGGATATCTCCGAATATCCGCACCCGATTTCAGGGTGCGACTATCAATATGTCCGTCTGATCAGTGATCGGACGAGGATATCCAACAGCCTGCGTGCTATGGAAAACCGTCCCTTTGTCGCCACGCCGAGGATATTGGAACCAGCGGAGTAAACCCGTCCCATGGCCCTGTCTGCCGCCGCCTTGCTCACTCGTCTTCAGGCCTTTGATGGCCGGGCGGTCAGCATCTTGGGTGAGGTCGAGGCGGAATATCGGAATGAAGCCGCCTATCTTGACGCGCTGATCGCGCTCGCCGCGCATGATCAAGAGGCGGTGTCGAGCGGTGCGACATGGCTGATCAAGGCGGCGCTCGAACACGGGGAGGCGCTTTCCGCCGCGCAGAGCGAAGCCTTATGGGATGAAATCCCGGCAATCCGGTACTGGCAGGCGCAGCTGCATATCTGTCAGAGCGCGGCCAATCTCACCTTCTCCGCCGACGGCGCAGCAACCATGGATCGCTGGCTCACGCCGCTGCTCCACCATGATCGCCCGTTTCTGCGCGCCTGGTCGGTGGACGCGCTATGCCGGATCGCTGCCCAGCACCCGGAATATGGCCATGCCGCCCGGGATGCCGCGCGCGCCGCAGCCAAGGACAGCGCCGCCTCGGTCCGCGCCCGCGTCCGCCAGCTGGGCAATCTGTTGGCCGATCTGTAAATTTGCCAATATGCAGACAAGGTGGCAGGACTGCGCATGCCCACAGCCCCTTTCGTCATCCTGAACTTGTTTCAGGATCCATCCATGAAAGCCACCATCCATGACCATTGAAAACCCCGCTCCAATCACCCCGCAAAGCGCAGAGCAATGGCGCAAGGACGGACAATTTATCGACTGGCAGGGCCGCCAGATTTTCGTCCGCACCGGCGGCGACCCATCCGCGCCGCCCTTGTTGCTGCTCCACGGCTTTCCGACCTCCAGCCTCGACTGGCTGCCGATGTGGGCGGATCTGACGGCGCGCTATCGGGTGGTGGCGTTTGACTTTCTCGGCTTTGGCTTTTCGGACAAGCCGAAGCGGCATGCTTATAATCTGCAGGAGCAGAGCGATCTCGCGGCCTATCTGGCCGAGACCTTATTGGGTCAGGATTTTCATCTGCTCGTCCATGATTATGGCGTCAGCCCGGGGCAGGAACTGCTCGCGCGGCAGGGCGAGGGCAGGCTGGCGCACCAATTGCTGAGCTGCGCCTTTCTCAACGGCGGCCTGCTCCCCGCGCAGCATCGCGCGCGGCCCATTCAAAAGCTGCTCACCGGACCCTTTGGATGGCTCTTCGTGCACCTGATGAACCGGGAGCGTTTCGGCAAAAGCTTTAGCGAGGTTTTCGGCAAGGATACACAGCCCGGCGCCGCGGAACTCGACGCCTATTGGGCGGTCATCTGCACCAACGGCGGCAACCGGCTGCAACATAAATTGCTCCACTATATCGCCGACCGCCGCACCCACGGGCCCCGCTGGGAAGCCCAGCTGACCCACCCGCCATGCCCGATCGTGCTGATAAACGGCACCCAGGACCCGGTCTCCGGCGGCCATCTGGTCGACGCGGTCGCGGCGCTGAACCCGGATGTTCCCGCGTGGCGGCTGGACCATCTGGGCCATTATCCGCAGACCGAAGGAGCAGCGGATGTGATGGCGGCTTATGCGGAGTTTCGGGGTGGGTTGTGAGGGGCTGGAAGGTTTGTCAGGATAAGGACTAGCGCCTTTATTTGCCAAGGGATAAGTTGGAAGAACTGGGGAATGAGTGCATAACGATATCGATTAGATTGTGCTGTGATCATTGACAGTTTAGGTCAGTATATTGCATCTATTGTTTGTTCATGTAATGTTCTAAGGATGGAATCGATGACGAAAACTGCAATTGAATGGACAGATATGACGTGGAACCCGGTTACGGGTTGCACCAAAATCAGCCGCGGTTGCGACAACTGTTATGCAGAACGATTTTCAGAACGTTTCCGAGGGGTTCCTAATCATCCGTTTGAAAATGGCTTTGATCTAACGCTTCGGCCTGACCGAATTGAAACGCCCTTAGGCTGGAAGAAAACCAGAATGATCTTCGTCAACTCGATGAGTGATCTATTTCATAAGGAAGTTCCACGCGAGTTCATAGATCGAGTTTTTGATACTATGGAGGCGGCCGATTGGCATGTTTTTCAGGTGCTTACAAAACGTAGTACTTTGATGAGAAACTATCTGCAAAAGCGCTACAAAGATAAAGCTGGCCCAAAGCATATTTGGTGTGGAACTTCTGTTGAAGATCGACAAGCAGCCAGTCGTATTGAGCACGTTCGACAGTCACCAGCGGGGACAAAATTTTTATCAATCGAACCGCTAATTGGCCCCTTGGGTGAAGTCGATTTATCAGGAATTGATTGGGTTATTGTTGGAGGAGAGAGTGGTCCTCGTGCTCGAGAAATGAAACCAGAATGGGTGCGCCATCTGAGAGATCAGTGTGAAGATCAAGGTGTTGCCTTTTTCTTCAAGCAATGGGGAGGGTATCGACCAAAATCAGGTGGTCGTGAACTCGATGGTCGTGAATGGAACGGTATGCCTTCTTCCAATCAGATTGCCATCTAACGAATGCCTTCAAAAAATGGACCAGCAGAAGTTGGGCCTTGGGCCAAAGAGAAGCTGGATGCGCTGCAGCGCTACCTCGATTTTTACACTAAAGTATTCAAAAATAATAAAAGATTCCGCACCATCTATTTTGATGGCTTCGCAGGCGGTGGCCAAGCAATTGTTCGAAAACAGAACCGGAAAAACACGGTTGATTATGATCTATTCGATGAAAATTCCGAAGCGGAAGAGGTCGAGTTTATTGACGGCTCTCCAAAAATCGCCCTTGCTTTGCCAAATCCGTTCGACACATATGTTTTCGTAGATAAAGATCCCAATCGAGTGGCTCAATTGGAACAACTATCCGAGCAGTATTTGGACGATCGAAAAGTTATCGTTCGATCCAACGACTGCGAATCTGAAATTGAATGGCTCTTACAACAAAACATCAAAATCGGTACCCATAGAGGAGTTGCCTTTCTCGATCCATTTGGCGCTCACCTGCCTTGGAATTCGGTATCTTCTCTTGGAAAGACTAAACTTTTTGAAGTCATCATAAATTTGCCATTGGATATGGCGATCAATCGCCTTCTAAAGCGCAACAATGAAATACCCAAAAAATGGCTTGAGCAGTTAAATTCTGTCTTTGGTGAGTTTGACTGGCATGCGGAAGTGTACAAGCAAGAACCAAATCTTTTTGAAAAAACGGCCATAGAGAAAAGATCTGATGCTGTTGATAGGCTTTTGCAGCTATATCTCACAATGCTTCGATCAGAATTCGATTGTGTAGCCACGCCTAAACTCATTCGAAATTCGAAAGGACATGCTCTTTATTACATAATTTGGGCAGGACAACATTCGAAAGGGCTGCAAGGCGCAGAATACATTCTTGGGATGGGCGAACGATTGCCAACGGGACCCAAAGGTGGTCGGCCTCGTTGACAACTTTAGCCAATAGCGAAAAAGATAGAATCGAAGAATGCACCAACTAATTCGCTTTCCCGCACAACTCTCAACCCTGATCCGTAACCCTTACCAAATTCCAGTCATAGCCCAACTCTTTCACCCGCGCTTCAATCCGGGCGCGCACTTGCGGTTCGGGCTGCGCCTGACGCGTGAGCATCCACAGGTAGCGCCCGCTGGGTTCGCCGACAATTGCCCAGCTATAGTCTTCCGCCCGGTCCAGCACCCAGTAATCGCCGTAAAAGGGGCCGAAGAAAGAGACTTTCAGCTTCGCATTCCGGCTGCCCTCGACGATTTTCGCCTTGCCGTTGGCGGTGGTGGTCTCGCCTTCTTTGGTGCAGCTGTTGATGACCTTTATCTTGCCGTCTTCGCGCAAGGAATAATCAGCGGTCACGCCGTCGCAGCCTTTTTGAAACGGCGCTTCATAGCGCGCCATTTCAAACCATTTGCCGAGATAGCGATCCAGTTCCACCGCCTTGGCGGGCTCTGGCACCGCGCTGTTGCCAACGGGCCCGGGCTTGCCAGCGCAGGCGCTGATCAGGGCAAAGGGTAACAGGCTAAGCGCGAGCTTTTGGGTGGCCGATAATGTCATGTTGGTCTCCATAGCGATGCAGCATAGCTAGCCGCGCGTGAGCCCATTATGAATATGGATCTTGGTGCATGGGCAGCGGATGGCAATGACGCCGACAGCTTGCTCCATGCACCAAAGGCAGATCGGTGCGGCCTGAAATCTAGGTTTCGTTGGCGGCTGTTTCTTCCAGCACTTCTGACACGCCTTCTGTGTCCAGTCGCCGGGCGCGGGGGCCCATGTCATCATCATCGACCATTTTCAGTTTGCGTTTGTCAAAATCTTCCTTTGACGCTTCGCCAAGTTTGGGCCGTCCCATCATGAAGCCCATTTTGATCTTGCAGCGTGAATAGACCGTCTCGTCTGCGGCCACTGTGAGCTTGAGATATTTCTTGGTTTCGCTCTTTGTCATGAATTTATATTCGCCGGGATCGAGCACCGTCATGAAATATTTGCCAGCGCCGAGCGAGCTTATCTTCTCGCCATTTTCATGCACCGCGCAGCCCATGGCCATGCCGCCAATGCCGCCGGTCCGGTAAAATACGATCTGGCCTTTGCCGGGTGGCGGTGCCGGTATCACGGTTGCGGCTTCTTCCGCTGTCTCGGCCGCGATTGCGGCAGGTGCGAGGCCTGCGGATGTAGCCGTGGCGATGGCCAGTGATGCTGATAAGAAAAATTGTTTCATGAAAACTCCCCCTTCTAAATTCCCCTTAAGACAAATAATATCAACTGCTTGCTATGGGTCAAGGGCCGAAATGGCTATCTCTTTAACTGTGAAAACAGGGCGCTGGCCATGAGCCTATTGCGGCGGTGGTTCGGCCATTCCCGCCCACTAGCCTTTGCCTTCAAATTTCATTATCATCATGCGCCATGAACCTGCTCGAAAACCCCGCCCTCAAATGGGTCCACTTCACCGACGCGGAAAGCCGCTTCGATTACCCCATCGACTATCACGGCGCGGTGCTGTCCGTGCGGCCTGACGCGGATGGCGCGGGCGGGCATATTGACCTGCTCTACCGCTGGGAGCCGAACGCCTATTGCCATTTCCACCGCCATGTCTGCGCGACCACCTCGACGGTGCTGGCGGGGGAGCTGCATGTGATTGACTATGACAATGGCGTGGCCGAGGAGAAGCGCATTCGCGCCGCTGGCGACTATGCGGCGAAGGATCCGGGCGATGTCCATATGGAACATGGCGGGCCGGATGGCGCGCTGGTGCTGTTCAATCTCTATGCGCCCGATGGCCGGCTTGCCGATTTTCTCGGACCGGATGGCGAGACGCTGACCACCATCACGCTGGAGGATATGACCACCGGGCGGATTGCCCAGCAGGCCGCGTAGATAGCAGGCGGCCTGGATTATACGCTAAGCGGCACGCGGTACGCGAGGCGCTTTTCCGCCGCCTTCTGACGCGGAGACAACGCGGTTGCGGCCCTGTTCCTTGGCTTCATACATCGCGCTATCCGCGCTCTTGAATGTCGATGAAAAGGCGCTGGCTGGGCCATGCGCTACGCCCAGCGAGCCGGTGACCCGCAGCCGCGCGGGCCAGTCCTGATGCGTCAGTTTGGCAACCGCAGCGCACAATCGTTCGGCAATATCATCGGCACCGGTTTCACAGCCGGGCAAGGCGATAATGAATTCTTCCCCGCCCCAGCGCGCTGCCAAAGCATCGGGCGCTGTGTCGGCCAGTGTTTCGCGGATACAGGCGCTGACGGCCGCGATCACTTCGTCTCCCTGTCCGTGGCCATAGCTATCGTTGATCTGCTTGAAATGGTCGATGTCCAGCAGGATCAGCGGCGTGTGCATGTCTCCAAGTTCTCCAATATGATCTTGCAGGGCGGAGCGGTTTAACAAGCCGGTCAGGCTGTCATGCCGCGACAACCAGGACGTGCGCCGAAGCTCCTCCGCCAGCCGCTGGCTCAGTCGTTCCACCTCGATACCGTCGCGGCAGCTTTTATGCGCCTGCAAATTGACCGCCTTGGCAATGATGAATAGCGCGACGCACATGAAGATGAGCGCCATCTGGGCAAAGCTGCTAAAATCCTTGTCGAACAGCAATATGCCCGCGACGCCCGCAGCGGTAAATCCGCCGAGCAGCGGAAAGGCAATGCCGGCAATCGGTGCGGCGAGCAGGATGGAGACGACCATCGTCACCAATATCGTGACCCAGGTGGTCAGCACCGCATCCGACCCGCCGATAAGCGTCCCGACATCCAGCATCATTGCTGCCCATATGATGCCGCTCGATGCCTCTGCCATCATCCACAGATTTTTGCGTATCGCGGTATTTTTGCCGGTCTCGATAGCGCGGCGCAGCCATTGCGATGAGGCGGTGATGGCCAATTGCGCAATGATCTGCAGGCCCAGGAATATCCACAAGACACGGTTATCGGTCAGGCTTGCGATTCATCCGATCACTCCGACGGGAATAATTACGCTCAGCTGTCCGGCAATCCGCCGCTCAAGACCGTCGATCAGCAGTTTGCGCGAGACTTCCGTCTTATCAATAGCGGAAATGTCCGGCGCGCCGGTATAGCTGTCCTGATAAGCGGCGTCCGCCATTCCATTCCCCTGATGAATTGGAAATAGACATATGAGTTTTTGGATAACAGATTGTTAATGGACGGAAAAACAGCGTGTTTGCAGGATGAAAGAGGTGACGGAACGCGCTTCCCCAAGCCGGTTCATATTTGCTAAGGTGTCGTCATGACCCAGATATCTGACACACCGCTGATCATCGAAGTTTCGCTCAACGGATCGGTGAAGCCGGAGCAAAATCCCAACGTTCCTTACGAGGATGACGATATTGTCGCGCAGGCGGTCGCCTGTATGGAGGCGGGGGCGGCGCTGGTGCATAATCATACGCGCGATCCGGTCTTTGGCGGCACCGGTGTGATGGATGCAGAAGACTATGCCCGGCCGTGGCGCAAGCTGCTAAAGCTGCGCCCTGATGCCATTCTCACCCCGACCATGCCGGGCAAGGAGGGCGTGCCGGTCGAAGGGCGCTATGCGCATATCGAGGCGATGGCGCAGGAGGGTCTGATCGCGCAGGGCCTGTGTGATCCGGGCAGTTTCAATGTCTCGGTTCCGGGCGAGGATGGCGCGTTTGCGCCGACCAATCTGATCTATCGCAATGACATGCAGGACAGCTATTATTATGTCGAAGCGTGCCGGCGACTGAAGTTGGGGATGAGTATTTCAATCTTTGAACCGGGATTCGTGAAGTTCATCATGTCGTTGCACCGCGCCGGAAAATTGCCGCCGGGCGGGATCATGAAATTCTATTTTGGTGCGGATGATCAACCCTTCGGCCTGCCGCCGACAGCGACCGCGCTCGATGCCTATCTGGAGATGATCGAGGGCAGCGGGCTGCCGTGGTTGGTTTCGAGCTTTGGCGATGATTGCGTTGGCTGCGGTCTGGCGGAGGCGGCAGTCGTCCGCGGCGGTCATGTGCAGGTCGGGATCGAACCCTATGGGGGTTTGCGCACACCGAAAAATGTCGATCTGGTGCGTGAAGTTGTGGAACTGGCGGAGCGGTTGGGCCGTCCGATTGCAACGCCGCAGCAGGCGGCGAAGATCATGAATCTGCCGACCTATCCAGCGCCGTTTGGGGCGGTACCGTGATTATGTCGGGAATTCAGACTTGAACCATATATTGGAGCGATCACAATGAGCGAACCACTGCATATCGGTATATTGGCCCACAGCGCGGAAGGCGCGACACTGTCTTACCGGACAGTGTGGCAGGAGGGCGTGCGAAAAATGGGCGCGCACGAGCATCCGCGGATCACAATGAGCGGCGGGGCGATGGCACCGACGCTGGGTCTCTGGGAGCGCGGCGATCTCGCGGCGCTGCGGCAGATTTTCTATGAAGATGCTGAGCGGTTGGCCGCGGCGGGGGCGGATTTCTTTATCCTACCTGACAATACCGCGCATATTGCGCTGGAACAGCCGGGCCCGGATTTCTCTATCCCCGGCCTCCACATCGCTGAAGTCGTGGCGGCAGAGGCTGAGGCGGACGGACGGCAGAATATTGGCGTGCTCGGCACCAATTGGACGATGGAAGGTCCCGTGTACAAGGGCGCACTGACTCGCAGATCGCTCGAGCGCTCCATCCCTTCGACCGAGGACCGCGAGATCATTCACAACGCGATTTTCGACGAACTTTGCCTCGGCGATTTCCGTCCAGAGACCCGCGCGGAGTTTATTCGGATCATTGGTGATCTGAAACAAAAGGGATGCGACGCTGTCGCACTTGTCTGCACGGAAATCCCGCTGCTAATTACGGACGAGGTGTCGCCACTACCAATATTGGATAGCACGCGGCTGCAGGCCAAGTCGGCGGTGGCGGTTGCGCTAGGCGAGCTTCTGATGCCAACTTGGCGGGGTGGAGCGGTTTGAGTTCACTTTTCCGCTTTGCGCCAAAAGTGGAGATTCGTTTGCCGACATAGGCCCGATTCTTCGGGGAAAACGCGGTTCTCAATTTTTAGTTATGGCCGTCTAACCGCTATTTCTTAAAGCTGTTGCA
Organism: uncultured Sphingomonadaceae bacterium; assembly: GCA_947495985.1. Lineage (GTDB taxonomy): Bacteria > Pseudomonadota > Alphaproteobacteria > Sphingomonadales > Sphingomonadaceae > Parasphingorhabdus. Next base: position 1,600,384 of record CANMBD010000001.1, on the reverse strand, counting down.
ATAGCATTGAGCGACAATTGTATCCCTTCACCAATACGCGGATCATCTTCACCAGCACGAAGGCGTTTCATGAGTTCAATCTGCAGGTGGTTAAGCGGCTCGATATAGGGCAAGCGCAGTTCGATGCTGTTGAACAGGGATGGGTTTTTCGCCAGCAAATGAGGCTGGTCAGTAATTTCCAGCAATATATCACGGGTTTGTTCCCAGCTTGACCGGATGCGATTGAAATAGCCCTCGCGCATGGATTTGTCTTCAACCAGTTCAGCGTATCGTGCCGCGATACCCATGTCAGATTTGGCGAGAACCATTTCCATATTGGACAGGCTCGCTTGAAAAAATGGCCAGCTTTGCGCCATGTCTTTTAGCTTTTCGACATCGTCAAAGGCATTCAACGCCTGTCCGACGCCAAACCAGCCTGGCAGCATCACGCGGGCTTGTGCCCAGCTGAAAACCCAGGGAATGGCCCGCAAATCCTCTATCTTGTCGCTTTTCGTTCGACTGGCGGGGCGCGATCCTATTTTGAGTTTCGCAATTTCAGTGAGCGGTGTCATCTGGCGAAAGAAGGTTCGGAAACTGTCATTGCCGTAAACCAGATCACGATATTCGGCGAAGGCGGCCTGCGAGATATCGTTCATCGCATCGGCAAAGCCGGTTTGGACTTTTTGGTCCGAAGGATCTGGTTCCAGCGAGCGGAGCAAGACCGCCGAAGTCATGGCTTCCAGATTGGTCTCTGCGACGCCCAACGTACCATATTTGGCGGCAATAACTTCTCCCTGTTCGGTAATACGGATGCGACCATCGACTGTACCTTTCGGCTGCGCCTTAATCGCGCCAAAGGCTGAGCCGCCGCCACGTCCAACAGCGCCGCCACGGCCATGAAAGAGCTGCATCTTCACGCCAGCATTCTCGAAAACGGGGGTTAGCGCCTGACTGGCTTTGAACAGGCTCCAGGTAGAGGTCAAATACCCGCCATCCTTGTTGCTGTCGGAGTAGCCGATCATCACTTCCTGTGCACCACGTGCGCGAGTGAGGGCGTGCATTTCCGGGAGGGCAAAAAAGTCGGTCATGACCTGCGGCGCGTTTTCCAGGTCGGCTACAGTCTCAAACAACGGCACAGCCATGATGGGGCAGGTGGGCGCTGCCTTTTCATCCTCAGATGCCCGGTAAAGGCCGGCCTCCATAAGCAGAACATAAACTTCTAGAATATCGGATACGGTTTCGCCGTTGCTGATGTTGTAATTGACAATGACTTCCGGGCCATATTGATCATGGGCTTCCGCGGCTGCGCGTAAAATGGAAAGTTCCTTGGCCGTCTCTTCGCTATAGTTGATCCATGGGCTCACCAAAGGCCGGTTGTTTGCGAGTTCCTGCCTTAGGATGTCAACGCGCTTGTCTTCGTCCAGTGAGAGATAGTCGGTCTCAACGCCGGCTTCGGCCAGCAATTCAGCGATGACGCGCTCATGAATGCGGCTATTCTGCCGCATGTCGAGTGTAGCGAGGTGAAAACCGAATAGCTCAACGGTTCTGATCAGGCGCCCTAATGCTCCTGATGTTGCAAATACGCCTTTGCCACCGGAGCGCAGGCCATGAGCAAGTGTGACAAGATCCTCGCGCAATTGCTGGGGATTGTCATAAGGCTTGGCCACTATGGGTGAAGGGCGCCCGGGAACATGACCGCAGAGTTTCAGATGAGTGGCGGACAGACGAGCATAGATGCCGGACAGCGCACGGCGATAGGGTTCGTCCTTGCGACTTGGCGCATCATCACCACTAGCCTCGGCGAGGGTGATTACTTCATCTGGCACATCTGCCAATTCGGTCGAAATGCTGAGCTCCGCGCCCATGGCATGGATGCGCGCGAGATAGTAGCCGATAACCGTTTCTGCGGCGCGCGACAAAGCTTCTCGCATGGCATCGGCGTCGACAAAGGGATTGCCATCGCGGTCGCCGCCGATCCAGCTACCGAGCTTCAGGAAGTTGGGAAGGCGGGCGCCCAGCACCTTTTCCCATTTGCCATAAAGCTTGGGTAACACAGGAAGAAAAACATCCCGCATGTAGCTTTGCGAGATCTGCACCTCATCGGTCACAAACAGGCGTTCGCGGCGCAGTGGCCGGGTCTGCCAAAGCAGTGCGATTTGCCGCATGATCGCTTCATCGAGCACGTCGCCCTCGGGTGTATTGTCGGCCCCGGCATCTTTCATCAGCAACAACTCTGCGATCCGTGCTTTGTGATCGATCATGCTCTTGCGCCGCACCTCTGTGGGGTGAGCGGTCAGCACGGGAGCAATCAAAGCTTCGTCGAGCAGTGCAAGTATCGCCTTTTCATCCACACCTTCATTAGCCAATTTTTTGACTGCTTCGGCAACACTGGCGCCTTCTTCTGCCGCCACGCCCTGACGATCTTCAGCAAGATTGGCGAGTAGGGAAAAAAGCATGAATCCGCGCACAAAAGCGGTGGTTTCATCAAGCGACAGTGCATCCAGACCCGGATCAATCGCGTCCGCATCTGCCAGTCCGCGATGCCGATCCACGCTGGTGGAGCGGATATATTCGGTGCGGCGGTAGAGTTCCTCCCCGCCATAGGAACGGATCACATCGCCCAGCAATTTGCCAAGATATTTAATGTCAGGGTTTTGGCGAACAACCAATGACGGTGTTGCCGATGAATCTTTGGGGAGGGTATCGGTCATGCAACTTTGCTGCACTGCAGCGCAGGCGGGGTCAAGGTTTTCCTGCGGGATTTATCCCTCCAGTTCTATATCCCAGTATAGCCAGTCATGCCATGTATCGTGGAGGAAATTAGGCGGGAAGGCGCGGCCATGTTCCTGTAACTGCCAATTGGTCGGTTTGATAGGCCTGTTCGAAAGCTGCATATGTGCCTCTTTCGGCGTCCGGCCGCCTTTTTTCAGGTTGCAGGGCAGGCAAGCCGTTGCCACATTTTCCCAGGTCGTGCGGCCTTTCTGACGACGCGGAATGACATGGTCAAACGTCAGATTGTCGAGGCTGCCACAATATTGGCACATGAACTTGTCGCGCAGAAACAGGTTAAACCGCGTGAAGGCGGGATATTCCGAAGGTTTTACATAGTTTTTGAGTGCAATGACCGACGGGATTTTCATGTCGAGGCTAGGGCTATGCACTTCGCGTTCATAGCTTGAAACGATATTCACCCGGTCCAGGAAAACCGCCTTGATCGCGGTTTGCCAGGGCCAAAGACTCAATGGATAATAGGAAAGCGGCGTATAATCAGCGTTCAGCACCAGTGACGGGCAACTTTCGGGATGCCGCAACAGGTCGGGATGATACATAGTCTAACTACTCCCTTAGTCTTTGACTGCATGCCCTTTATCCGCAAGAACATGACATGGTCATTACAACTGATATGCAAAGAACATTATCTGCCCTATGACGTCAAGAGGGGATATTGGCCAAGATGTTGTGGTGCGCTTTGCGCCCAGCCCCAACGGCTTGTTGCATTTGGGGCATGCCTATGCCGCCTGTTTCGCCCATGACTATGCACGCGAGAGGGGTGGGCAGCTATTGTTACGGATCGAGGATATTGATGGTGGGCGCAGCAAGCCCGAATTTATTGACGCGATTTTTGCCGATTTGCGATGGTTGGGTCTCAATTGGGATGGAGAAGCAGTTTTCCAGTCCCAACGGCTCGAGAGCTACGCTGATGCGGCCGAGTGCCTGAAAAAAAAGGGATTGCTATACCCTTGTTTTTGCACGCGATCATCCATGCGCGCTATCCAGGAAGAAGAAGGATTGGAGGAGGGGCCGGATGGCCCGATTTATCCCGGGACTTGTCGGGGTCTCGACAGGGGTGAGGTTGCCGAAAGACTTAAAAGGGAGCCGCATAGTTGGCGGCTTGATGTTAAAAAGGCGACCGATTTGGTTGGCGATATAGGCTGGCATGACGAGCGTCGCGGGGATCAGATTGCTGATCCGGTGGCATTGGGAGACGTTGTATTGATACCCAAGGATACGCCCGTCAGCTATCATTTGGCTGTGACATTGGATGATGCGCGCGACGGGATCACCCATGTCGTACGCGGGGAGGATCTATTTGCCTCGACCCATATACACAGACTGCTGCAGGCCCTGCTGGATTTACCCGTTCCCAGCTATGTCCATCATCCGGTTTTGCTTGATGAAACAGGGGTAAAGTTGTCGAAAAGCCTAGACTCTGCATCTTTGGCCGTATTGCGAGAAGCAGGCACGGATGGCTATATAATAGCCAATAAATTACGAAAAAATATTTTCCCGGTTGGAATAACTTTATCAAAGGGGTAATCAGAGAATATGAGTTATGTACTTATCCTACTAATCTTGTTGTCAGCTGGCGCCGTTGTCTACGCTTTGGTCCGCGGTTTGATTGCTTTCGTCAATATGGAGCCGGAAGACGTTGATGCTGATGGCGTGACGGCTTCGCACAAAAAACAGAATGAAATGATGTTCGCTCGGGTGAAATATCAGGCAATCGCAGTCATATTGGTTGCGCTGCTATTGTTGCTTGCCGGCGGTCAAAGCTAAGACCAGCCTTTATGGTCAAGCTCAACAAAATCTACACGAAAACGGGCGATGACGGAACGACGGGGCTGGTCGATGGATCACGCTTGGCCAAGAGCGATATACGCATGGCAGCCATTGGTGACGTTGATGAACTCAATAGTGCGTTGGGTGTAGCAACTTGCGAAGTTAGTGATGCGGCGTTGTTGCAGTCGCTCAAGGTGATTCAAAACGATCTGTTCGATCTTGGGGCTGATCTGGCAACGCCCGCTGGCGAGGGAGATGATTTTGCGCCATCAGACATGGTCCTTCGTGTTACGCCGTCGCAGGTCGAGAGGCTCGAAAGCGAAATTGATAGGGTCAATGACAATCTTGATCCGCTGACCAGTTTTATTTTACCGGGGGGCAGCAAGGCTGCCGCATCCATCCATCTGGCGCGCGCCGTTGCCCGGCGTGCAGAACGAACTGCCGTAGGCGCTGCACAGGCTATGGCGATCAATCCGCAGGCTCTGGCCTACATTAACCGGCTATCGGATTATCTTTTCGTGCTCGGCCGAATGCTGAATAATGGCGGCAAAGCTGACATCTTGTGGATTCCTGGGGCTTCGCGCTAACTGCGCCCTTTTATCGCGTAAACGCACCGCAAGGCATAAATTTGCAACCTGCTGGCGCAAATATAAGCGGTTGACCCTAATCTCGTTCGCTCTATGTTCTTGGTACGCCCAATAAGCGGATGGAGTAGGAAAGATCGCAGGCCAAGCCGAAACTATCGTGACATCGCCTCAGATCGACCGAAAAACCAATCGGCGTTCGGTTCTGAAAGAAGATTTTCAAAAGGTCCGTGAACATAGCAGTTCGCTGGTCGTCGACTTGAGCGATGCTGATGCAACCGTTCAGTCGATGGACGATGCATCCCCAGCCAAATGGCATCTGGCGCACACAAGCTGGTTTTTTGAAACTTTCTTGCTGCGTGATCATGTAAACGGCTATCGGGTGTTTGATGAGTCTTATGCTTATTTGTTCAACAGCTATTATGAAGCAGAAGGCGCGCGGCATGCACGGCCAGATCGAGGTCTGTTGACCCGGCCATCGTTAGAAGATGTGCTTGATTACCGTGCACATGTAGATGAAGCAATGATCGAAGCGATGGAAAGCTTTTCCGACGAGCTTCTGAATCTGATCGAGCTGGGACTGCATCACGAGCAACAACATCAGGAACTGTTGCTTACAGATATTTTGCACCTGTTTTCCCGCAATCCGCTTGGCCCCGCTTTCATGGAACCGAAGCCGCGCCCGGCGATTATCGAAGCGCCGTTACATTGGATTGAAGGTACGGATGGCGCCCAATTCATAGGTAATGATGGGGAAAGTTTCTCCTTTGACTGTGAAGGGCCACGCCACAAGGTCTTGCTGCACCCTTATGCTATAGCCGACCGCCCTGTTACAAATGGCGAGTGGCAGAATTTTATAGCTGATGGTGGTTATGCCGACCATCGTTACTGGTTGTCCGATGGTTGGGCCTGGGTACAGCAAGAAAAGGTCACAAAACCGCTCCATTGGCGCACTTGCGATGGTGTGATGGAAGAATTCACCTTGCAAGGATGGCGCGAAATCGTGTTGTGCGCGCCTGCTCGTCATATCAGTCTTTATGAAGCCGATGCCTATGCGTGCTGGGCGGATGCCCGGCTTCCAACTGAAGCCGAGTGGGAAGTCGCGGCGCATAATGGATTGCCAGGCACCGGTAGCGTTTGGGAATGGACTGGCAGTGCTTATCGCCCTTATCCCGGTTTTAAAGCCGCAGAGGGCGCAGTTGGTGAATATAATGGCAAGTTCATGTCTGGGCAGTTTGTATTGAAAGGCGGCAGTGTTGCCACACCGCCGGGCCATATCCGCGATAGCTATCGCAATTTCTTTTACCCCCATCAGCGTTGGCAGTTTACCGGCCTTCGTCTCGCCAAAGATCTTTGATCGACAAATCTGGCCGCCAAGGACGGCTTTCTCATGGATATGACAGTTAGCCGGGTAGACCCGGGCTTTGAAAAAGATGTTATGCGCTGTTTTCAAGAGCAGAGCTACGCAATTCCAGCCCGCTGGCTCTATGACCGTCAGGGTTCGGAACTATTTGAACAGATTACAGAGCTACCCGAATATTATCCGGCACGAACGGAAACAAGCTTGCTGGAACGGTACAGCGCTGAGGTCGGAGAGATGAGTGGCACAGACTGCGCTGTTATTGAATTCGGTTCCGGCAGTTCCACAAAAACACCGCATCTTTTGAGTGCTACCCATCCTGCAGCCTATGTCCCGATAGATATTTCCGGCGAGTTTCTCGCCACCAGCGCTGCGCAGTTGCAGACACAGTTTCCTGAACTCCCCATCTACCCCCTAGAGGCCGACTTTATGCGACGGATAAACTTACCGAGCGAAGTGACCAATATGCCCAAACTAGGTTTTTTTCCGGGCTCTACAATCGGTAATATGATTGCGCGTACCTCCATTGATTTGCTTCGTTTCATGCGAGAGACACTGGGTACAGGATCGCAGTTGCTGATCGGCTTTGATCGAATCAAGGATACAGACACTCTGGTCGCGGCTTATGACGATAGTGCTGGGGTAACTGCGCAGTTTTCGCTAAACTTACTGCACCGAATTAATCGAGAAATGGCTGGTACAATCCCGGTAGACCAGTTTCGCCACATCGCGATCTGGAATGATCTTTACGCGCGAATTGAAATCTATCTAGAAGCCGAGGCAGATGTGTACTTTACCATTGGTGACAACCAGTTCGACATGGATAAGAGCCAGAAAATTCATATCGAGAACAGCCATAAATATGGTTTGCGCGATGCGCGTTTGATGCTGCGTGCAGGCGGCTGGTCACCGGTTCGTGAATGGAGCGACGAGAGAGATTATTTCTCACTGATCCTAGCTGAAGCGCATCCTTTTAAAAATGCGCCATAAAACCTATTCTACCGCTTCTTCGGTATCCGGTATTTGCTGGGCCAGCTCTTCGGCCTTTTGATATTTTGCGCGCCAGGTTGTGATCCACTTATAGGCTCCGCGACATTCCTGCATACCGCTGGCTTCAATCAAACGGAATTGCTCGCCATCCCAGACGAAGCTCTCGGCATTGCCGCAATCGCCAATGCCCCTACCTTTTGCCAAGCTGCTCAAGATTTGACGATTTTCTTCCCAATGGGCGTTTACCAGCAAGGGTGGGCGATCTTCGCCGCCCCAGGCGGGTTGCAGATCATAGGTTGCCGGACGGAATGCCCAACTGGCACCTTCTTTCTCATCACCTTTTATTTCGCCAATATAGGCGGCGCTAGAAAAGTTGTAGGCACCAGAACCACATGACATCAAAATGAGTGCACGATAGCGGCCATCTTTCTGACCCAAAGGAAATATCTGATCCTCGACGACACCAAATCTTTCATCCTTACAGGGAGAATTCTCCACCAGATCAACGATTTCAGTTGTTGCGGGAATTCGTTTCGCGGGTGCCCATTGGTCAACGACTACAACTGGAACTTCTTTTTTTTCGGGCCTGAATGTACGGCGACCTTTTGATATTAAAGCGGTCGATGTGCGCACTCGTTTCTGTTGCTGATCAATATAGCGCAGCGCGGCGGTAGAGCCTGATAAAGAAATCTTCGTCAGGCTATCCCCATTTGGTGCTCTGATTTCCAGTTTTCGGCCGCGAGCGATAGCAGTTGCCGCTTTCTTGGCTTCTTCGCCGGTAATTTCGACAGGGTAATCGTCCTCGGCCATAGGGCCAGTGACTATGACCCTGCCGTCTACGACCAGTTCATAACTTCCGATGCCCGTGACTTGTAACAGTGCCCGGATTTTTAAAACATCATCTGCGCCAGCGGTGCGGGTAATAGTAATCGGGCCACCCCAATCATCAAAACCGCGGCTGACATCATCGACCAAGGAGATTGCTTGACAATCACCGCCATTGTCACAGCCCACCGACCAATCCTGAAAGACTTTTACCTCACCTGGATTAGGGATCGGCTGCACGTCGCTGGCTGCCGTTGTCGCCGCAAGTGCCATAAGGGCAATGGTAGAAATAGTAGGGGACATATTTGCAATCTAGCCAGTTTGCTCGACAATCGCTAGTGCCTTGTTACATCAGCATTAACGGCTCGGTTATGATAAGGAAAAAGGACGGCAAATGAAATCAATCGGTATCATTGGATCAGGACAAATGGGAGCGGGAATTGCGCAGGTTTCCGCGCAGGCCGGCTATCATGTTTACTTGTCTGATATGAATCAGGAGATAGCCGAAAAGGGCAAGGCGGGAATTGCCAAACAATTGTCGCGACTGGTCGAAAAAGAGAAGATTGAGCAACAGGTCGCGCAAACTACTCTGGACCGGATCGAAACGATCGGCTCCCTGGATCCGATGGCAAGCGCAGATATCATTATCGAAGCGGCCACCGAGCGGGAAGATATCAAGCGCCAGATTTTTGGAGCAGCGTCCGAAATCTTGGGTCATCAGTCGCTAATGGCCACCAACACATCGTCCATATCCATCACGCGATTGGCTCAATCGGTTAAAGACCCGTCCCGTTTCATTGGTGTGCATTTTTTCAATCCCGTACCGTTAATGGGCTTGGTCGAGGTCATTCGCGGCCTTGCGACCAGCGACCACAGTGTCGCTATGGCAAACGACTATGTAAAGGCGCTCGGTAAGCAGGCGGTTCTGGCCAAAGATTCGCCATGCTTTGTGGTCAATCGAATATTACTGCCCATGCTCAATGAAGCATTTTTTGCTCTGGGAGAGGGCACGGCCTCTATGGAAGACATAGATCGCGGCGTGCAATTGGGCCTTGGTCATCCAATGGGGCCTATCACATTGGCGGATATGATCGGACTTGATACGTTGCTGGAAATTTTGCGCGTGCTGCAAAACGATTTTGGCGATCCCAAATATCGTCCGGCACCTCTATTGCTGAAATATGTCGAAGCTGGTTGGCTCGGCCGGAAAACCGGTAAAGGCTTTTACGATTATTCGGGTGAAGTGCCGACGCCTACGATGTAAGCTGGATAAAATGGAGACGATGCGATGAGCGATGATATCAGGGATTTTCAGGTTGATATTCCGCAATCGGCACTGGACGATTTGCAAGCTCGGCTGACAGGCGTCCGTTGGCCTGATCCAGAACCGGTAGACGACTGGTCCCAAGGCATACCGCTGGCTTATGTCCAGCAAGTTACCGACTATTGGCGCGAGAGCTATGACTGGCGGCGCTGTGAAGCGGCACTAAACCAGTATTCGCATCATATGACCGAGATTGACGGGGTCGATATTCATTTCATGCATATCCGCTCTCCTGAGGCGAATGCACGGCCATTGATCATGACACATGGTTGGCCAGGGTCGATTGTCGAATTTATGGACGTTATCGGCCCGCTGACGGATCCAGTCGCCCATGGCGGTGATGCCGGGGATGCTTATCATCTCGTCATTCCTTCGCTGCCCGGATATGGTTTTTCCGGCAAACCCACCGAAACCGGATGGGGCGCAGAGAAGATCGCGCGCGCATGGGATGTGCTGATGACGCGGCTGGGCTATGATCGCTATTTTGCGCAGGGCGGTGATTGGGGCGCACTGGTGACTTCTGCCATTGGCGTTCAGAATCTCGGCCATTGTGCTGGTATCCATATCAACCTCGTCGTGGTCGGGACACCGCCAGATGAGGTGCTGAAAAACCCTACACCAGAGGAACAGGCGTCGCTTGCGCGCTTCACGGAATATCAAACACAGGGCGGCGGCTATGCTGAGATACAGCGCACCAAGCCACAGACACTGGGCTATGGTCTAGCTGACTCCCCCGTGGGTCAGATGGCATGGGTTTTGGAGAAATTTCAGGGTTGGTCTGATGGCGCGATGACGCCCGATGATAGTTTTGATCGTGATCGCTTGCTCGATAATATCATGCTCTATTGGCTCAACAATGCCGGAGCCTCTTCCGCGAGGCTGTATCGGGAGAGTTTTGGCAACCCCAATGTCGAGCCTGTCGATCTTGCAACGGGATGCAGTATTTTCCCGAACGAGATTATGGCCCCTTCTCGTCGTTGGGCAGAACAGCGGTTTAAAAACCTGCAATATTGGGGCGAAGCGGACAAAGGCGGTCATTTCGCTGCCATGGAAGTGCCGACGTTATTCATCAATGAAGTGCGCGACTGTTTTGGCCAGATGGAGCTGTAACGCCCGATGTTAGCGCTGGTCGCAAGACGGTTGATGACAGCGATCCCGACGCTGCTTGCGATTATATTGGCTTCCTTTTTCCTGATGCGGCTGGCGCCGGGTGGACCATTTGACGGCGAGCGACCTTTGCCTCCAGAGACACAGGCTGCCCTACAAACCGCCTATGGGCTTGATAAACCGCTTTGGGAGCAAGCGTGGATTTATATTTCCCGGCTTGTACAGGGTGATTTCGGACCGTCGCTGGTTTATCGCGATTTTACGGTTTCCGAACTTGTGGCGCAGGGATTGCCGATATCACTGACTCTCGGTGGTCTGGCGATAGTTCTGGCATTGGTGATTGGAATTTCCGCCGGGCTATCTGCAGCGGTGCGGGCTGGCAAGGCGGCTGACAAGACAATCATGATGTTGGCAACCGTTGCAACCGCATTGCCGACCTTTGTTACCGGGCCGGCATTGGCTCTGCTTTTCGGACTCTGGCTAGGATTATTGCCAGTCTCGGGCACAGGGGACGGCTGGTCCTGGTTGATCATGCCGGTGGTTGCTCTGGCGCTCCCGGTTTCTGGGGCCATCGCCAAGTTGACCAGAGCGGGTTTGGCAACGGTGCTGAAACAGGACCATATTCGCACCGCAAGGGCGCGGGGACTGCCTGAAACGAAAATCCTGTTCAAACATGGGTTGCGTCCGGCGCTCGTTCCGGTGGCCAGCTACCTCGGACCAGCCGCAGCCGGTTTGCTCACTGGCGCCGTGGTGGTGGAAACTGTCTTCGGGCTGCCGGGACTGGGTCGCTATTTTGTCCAGGGCGCGCTAAACCGGGATTATCCTTTGGTTCTCGGCGTGGTGACGCTCTATGCCGCGCTGATTATCCTGTTTAACCTGTTTGCTGACCTTATTTATGGCTGGCTCGATCCACGGATGCGGGACGGATGAGGCGTTTGCTAAATCGCGTCCATTGGCCGCTATGGGTGGTTCTGGTCCTGATCGCTCTGGCGTTGATTCTGCCGGCAATCTTGCCGTGGACCTATGATCAGATTGACTGGGAGGCCGTGCGCGCGCCTGCTTTCAGCGGATCGCATATATTTGGCACAGATGAGATAGGCCGCGACCGGCTCGCGCGCCTGGCAGCCGGGACGCAGGTCACGTTAATGGTAGCGATAGCGGCTGCTCTGGTATCTCTGGTCGTCGGCATAGCCTGGGGTGCAACTGCGGGTTGGGTTGGCGGAAAGGTTGATGAAGCGATGATGCGTTTTGTCGATGCGCTCTATGCGCTACCGTTCATGTTCATCGTGATCCTGCTAATGGTGATTTTCGGCCGGTCGATTTTGCTGGTCTTTATTGGTATTGGACTGGTTGAGTGGCTGACCATGGCGCGTGTGGTGCGCGGACAGGTGATGGCGCTAAAACAGAGGCCTTTCATATTGGCTGCTGAAGCCGCTGGAACGCCGCCGCGTACCATTATCCTGAAACATGTCTTGCCCAATATCGCCGGCGTTGCGCTGGCCTATTTGATGCTTACCGTACCGCAGGTGGTTATGGTCGAGAGCTTCCTTTCATTCCTGGGTTTGGGTGTGCAAGAGCCGCTGACATCGCTGGGCATTTTGGTCAAGGAAGGCGCCGATGACATGGATATGACACCCTTGGGTTTGCTGTTACCCGGCGGCCTTTTGGTTATCATTCTGGTTTGTCTGACAATTGAGGGCGAACGCCTGCGAGATATCTTCTCATGAGCCTATATGAGATACGTGACATGGCCATTCAAATTGATGGCCAGCCGCTGGTAGAAGGCGTCAATATCTCGGTCGAAGCTGGTAAATGCACAGCAATTATCGGTGCGTCCGGTTCGGGAAAAAGTCTTTCTTGCCTAACGCCATTTGGTTTGACACCGGGTGAAGCGGCCGGGTCCATCAAGCTGGACGGCATCGATTTGTTGAAGGCGAACGCGCATCAAAAACTGAAGGCCCGCAGCCACTTGACGGGCTTTGTATTTCAGCAGCCATTGACAGCTTTGACGCCGCATTTGACCATCGGTGCACAGCTTAAGGAAGCGGCAGCCCAAGCTGGGCCATCGGCCTTGTCCAGGCATGAACTGGCGCAAAAACTGGAACGGGTAGGCCTGTCACGAGCGGATGAACGGCTGGACCAGTTTCCTCATCGGTTGTCGGGAGGGGAACGTCAGCGTGTCATGATCGCGGCCGCAATAGCCCACCAGCCCAAGCTGCTTGTCGCTGACGAACCGACCAGCGCGCTTGACGCCAGCCTGCGCGGAGAGATCATGACGCTGCTTGATGAACTACGCGAAGAGCAGGGGCTTGCGATGTTGCTGGTCAGTCATGACCTTGCCTCGGTAGAGAATCATGCTGATCATCTGATTGTTATGGAAGAGGGCAGGGTGGTGGAAAGTGGCGCCACAGTCGATTTGATCACGCGCCCGCAAGATGATTATACCAAGCGACTGATGGCGGCGACGCCGCGACTGGATGAACCGGCGCCTGACCTTCCCGCGACTGGACATTCGTTGGTCGAGTCCAAAGACGTAAGTGTCATTTTCCCAAAACCAGGTTGGCGACACGGTAAAATTAAGGCTGTTGTCGATGCGTCTTTAGCCGTGAGAAAGGGTGAGGCACTAGCCGTTGTCGGCGGGTCCGGGTCCGGCAAATCCACCTTGGGAAGAGCAATAGCAGGAATTGGCCCGCTTACATCGGGGGTGATCAGCTGGCAGGGTGAGCATTTACCCGGACGTCGCGACCGCGATCTTGCCATGCGTGCGCTGATCCAGCCAGTATTTCAGGACCCGGTCGCGAGCCTGGATCCGCAATGGAAAGTGCGCGATATCATCGCAGAACCGCTGCAAAATCTCCGACCGGATATCAATCGTCCGAATCGTGAAGTGATGGTGCTACAAGCGCTCTGTGATGTAGGATTGGGCGAAGAGTATCTTGACCGGACTCCGGCAAGCCTTTCCGGCGGTCAGGCGCAACGTGTGGCTATAGCCCGGGCCATAATAGCCGGTCCCGAACTGCTGGTCCTCGATGAGGCAACCTCTGCGCTTGATCCGTTAGTGGGGTCATCCATCTTGCAACTGCTTGCCGAACTGCAGCGGAGCAAGGAAATCAGCCTCATTCTCATCACGCATGATATCGCCTCTGCGCGGCGAATCTGCCATCGGATTGCGGTGCTTGACGAGGGGCATATTGTCGAGATGGGAGAGATGGAATCTGTAATAGGTAATCCGCAAGCCGCGGCTACCCAGAAACTAGTAGCGGCCAGCTGAACCATATAGGTCGAAAAAAGGCCGCTCTCCCCCGAGAGCGGCCTTTTATGACGAACCTAAGCGTGAATTCAGACCCAATGGGTTTTAGAAGGATACGCCTAATGTAAATACGACTGCACTGTCAGTGAAGTTATTGACTGATGGTGCGTCTGTATCGGTGTAAGCGACGCTTGCAGTGAGGTTCTCGGTAATCGCCCAATCGGCGCCAAGCATCCAATCGATGTAATTGTCATCACCAAAGACGCCAACAGGGTTACCCAATGAGCCATCATTGATACCAATATTTGCATTCAGCGTGATCGGCGTATTTGGAATTCCGCCAGAAACGCCAGTATAGATGTAGATATTGTCGCTGTTTCCGAGGCTGTCCTGAGACCAGGCGTAAGCAAGGCCGGATGTCAGTTCAACAGGGCCGAGCGTAGTCGAAACAGAAGCATAGGGTTCAAAATAGTCGCTTGGGCCAGCGGCTCCGCCTTCACCATTTGGATAGACATAGTAGAGCAGCCCAACGTCAAGCGTAAGGCCATCCGTGACATCACCGGACCAACCGCCGTAGAGGTCAAGCTCGGTGTGGCCAAAAGTGGCGCTATCTTCGATGGAAGAAGCCCATGTGCCGATGTAGAAACCGCTTTCATGAGCTACATCAATTCCGCCTTGAACAGCGATGTCGCCGTCTGAGAAAGACAGGCCGCGGAAGCGGTAGTCAGATGTGAGAGCAGCATTTCCGGAAATCGTAATTCCGCTGCCTTCAACTTCTTGAGCGAGGGCAGGTGATGCTGCGGTTGCTAGTAAAATAGCCGAAAGACCAATGATCCCCGATTTAGTTTTTTTGCCAAATTTGGCTTTTGTGGACGTGCGCATGAAAATCCCTTTCTGGTTGATGCGTATCGCCCCTCCTGGAATTTGTCCCGGTTGTCTTTTTATTGCGTCAACAGAGCCAACGACAGACAATCTCAAAACATGCGAGGAAAAGCTGCATCATATTGCTGCGCCGCACAACAGAAAAATGACAGCAAATATGACATATTTTGATAGTGTTGCAAATCGGCACCATGTGACTGATTGGCCGCAAACCGCTCTGTTTAGGGCTTGTTAACTATGGCAACCTATCTGAAAGCTATGTCGAAAATTGATTCTATAGAAAAAGCAGATAATTGTGGCAGCGGCTTTGCCGGCAGCTTTGAACGCTTGCAGGCTGTCGAATCGGTTGTCGGACTCGTGGCTCATATGACGAATGAATCGGATTCTCATGCATTGGTGTTGTCTGACCCTGCAGCCATGGAATCGGCCTACAGACATAGCTTGCCGATGACCCAGAAATGTTTTGATCGTGGATGTGATGATTTGGCCGTTATGGCGCAATCAGGGGCGAAGGCTTTGCTACACTTGAATTCAGCGGGGCGAGGCCGAGTCGATATCGCTGCCCAGAGGTTGATGCAGGAAATCCAAATGTCCGGACGCCGGACCCTGGATCTGCTCCAAAAATAGATCAGCTATTTGGCCGAAATCTGGACCGCTCCCGTCTCCGGAAGCGATCTGATGTGCACATCGCGCTGCGGGAACGGAATTTCTACGTCATTTTCCTTGAATAGATCCCAGACCCTTTTGAGTACGGCGGCCTTGAAATTACCGACGCCTGATTCCGGATCTTTTATCCAGCACCTTATTTCAAAGTTCACACTATTGTCGCCAAATTCGAGCATCCAGACCACCGGTTTTGGATGATTGAGAACGCGGGGGACATCCACGCAGGCCTGCTTCATCAGTTCGATGACCTGATCCATATCGCTATCGTAAGAAACCCCTACCGGAATGCTGATCCGGACATTCTTGTTCGAATAGGACCAGTTTTCCACCTCTTGCGTCATCAGATTCTCGTTGGGAATCAGATGCTCTTTGCCTTCCCGGGTAAGCACAGACACCGCGCGGACACCGATTTTGTTGACCCAGCCAAAACTGTCACCAACGGCGATCACGTCACCAGGTTTGATTGACCGATCCATCAACAGGATGATCCCGGCAATCAAGTTACCGATTGTCTTCTGCATCCCGAAACCGATGGCCAGACCAAATGCACCTGAAAAGACCGCCAGTGCGGTGAGGTCAATGCCAAGAACATCAAGGCCCAGCATGAAAGCGGCGGCCAGTATGGCGACGGTCGCCAGTTTCTGGCCAAGCACCTTTTGCGCTCCGTCGAGATCGCTATTGCCGATGACATGGCTGACAAGCTTCATCAATACACGGGCGACGGCGAGCAGAATGACTGCTGTCATGATGGTCGTGACAACGGCGAGCAGTGATATGCGGTTGGTTCCCACATCAATGCCAACTCGCTCCAACGCGATGGTGATGCGGTCGATATTCCCCACAAGGCCCAAGGCGGCCGAGACAAAGACGGTGAGCCCCATGGCGGTGCCAAGCCAGTCTGGCATCCGAACCCCGCGGATCAGGTCATTGGTGAATAGACCCATGGTAATTGCGATAGTCAGAGCAAAAATAACTTGTGGAATGAGCTGCCATTGCCAGATCGCAAGAAAGAAGCCGCATAATATGAAGGTCGTCGCTCGCCGCGTCATATCGCGGATACGCCGCCCGGCCAGGTCGCTTTCATAGCCTGCCCGTGTTTCCCAGATATGTCGCAACTTGGGACCTATATATTTGCTGAGGAACCAGCCGCAAACCAGCGCGAATACGACCAGGCCAGCAGCGACGCCGCTTTCTATATATTGGACATTGCGCGGTGTATCAGGCGCCAGAGACTCAAGATAACCGAATATTTGTTGCATCATAAGGCATTGTTATAGTGTTCAAAGGCTTTGGCAAGATCGGCGATTAAATCGTCGGGATCTTCAAGGCCAACATGGAGTCGCACCAATGCACCCGTCATCATCCACTCGGTGGCAGTACGATATTTACCGGGATCAACGGGTAGAGCCAGACTTTCAAAGCCACCCCAGCTGTATCCAATGCCAAAGAGAGCCAGTGAATCTATAAAAGCCGCTCTCGACTTTTCGTCGCCCTCGATCAACTGGAAGGAAAACAGCCCTGATGCCCCATCAAAGTCGCGCTTCCAGATTTCATGTCCCGGGCAATCTGGCAGAGCAGGGTGCAATACCAGCCCGACTTCGGCCCGTTCTTTCAGCCAATGAGCGATGGTTAGTGCTGATTGTTCGTGCTGTTTCAGCCTGACTTCCAAAGTCCGCAATCCCCGGGCAGCCAGATAGGCATCATCCGGCGAAACGACCTGACCTAACCGCTGCGCAGTGCGCCGAAGTCGCGTCCAATATTTATCATGAGTTGTGGCCGCACCCATCATGACATCGCTATGGCCCACGATATATTTGGTTGCGGCGACGATGGATATATCAACACCTTTATCCAAGGCCGGGAAAAAACGGGATGTTGCCCATGTATTGTCCAGCAAAGTTGTAATGCCAGCTTCTTTTGCTGCCGAGCAGATGGCCGGAACGTCTTGTACTTCAAAAGTCAGACTGCCTGGACTTTCGAGCAATATCGCTTTTGTCTTGTCAGTGAAAAGGCTGCCAATATCAGCACCAATCAGCGGATCATAATATCGCGCCGTTATACCCATGCGTTTCAGGAAGGCATCGGCATAGCTGCGGCTTGGATCATAGCTGCTGTCTGTGAGCAGCACTTCGTCTCCAGGCTTGACGACTGCCAACATCGCGCAGGCAATGGCTGCGACACCGGAAGGATAGAGCATGGTACCGGCGGCACCAGGCTCCATTTCGGTGAGTGCTTCGGCCAGAGACCATTGTGTAGGGGAACCGCGCCGACCGTAGAAAAACTGACCGTCAGCGTTAGATGAGAGGCCTGCTCTTAAATCGGCAACACTGTCATAGAGATGTGTGCTGGCGCGCCAGACGGGCGGATTGACAACCGCCTCGGTCCATTCCTTGCGCCTGCCGCTGGTAACTGCCTGTGTTGCCGGCTTTTTTGAATTTTTCGAGCTATCGGTCAATTGCTGTTCCAATAGCCTCCGAAAACATCAGGCGGTTGCTTTGGGCGTATCCGCGTCAGCACCCCATTCAGCCCAACTGCCATCGTAGAGTGCGACTTTTTCGCCGCCGGCCACCGCAGCAGCAAAGGATACCACCGCGGCTGTCATGCCGGAACCACAGGTCGTAACAACGGGCTTGGCAAGATCAACGCCTGCGCCGTCAAAAAGGGCTTTCATTTCATCCGCGCTTTTCCAGGTACCATCGGCATTGAAAAATTCGCTATGAGGAATGTTGACGGAACCCGGAATGTTGCCGGATACAATGCCGGGACGCGGATCTTCTTCTGCACCAGAGAAACGCGCCGCAGGGCGCGCGTCGATAACCTGCTCATCCTTGCTGTGCAGATTTGCCAGCATGTCGGCTTTGGTGCGGATGTCCTTGTCGTCTTTCCAGACTGTGAAATGGCGGTGGCGAAGCGCCTCCTTACCGGTTTCAAGTGGACGGCCTTCGGCCTTCCATTTGGCAATGCCGCCGTCCAATATGGCGACTTCATGGGCTCCAAATATGGTCAGCATCCACCACGCACGAGCAGCGCTTCTCAAAGGACTGTCATCATAAAGAACGATGCGACTACCATCGCCAAGGCCCAGTGATTGCATGCGGCTGGCAAATTTTTCCGGTGGTGGCAACATGTTTTCGACAGGGTTGCTGGTATCTGTAAGTTCGCTGAGGTCCATGAAAACAGCGCCTGGAATATGGCCGGCTTCATATTCAGCAGCAGGATCGCGCCCCGCATCGGGCATGAATTTGGTGGCATCAACAATGCGCAAATCCGATGCGCCCAGTTCATTTGCAAGCCAGTCGGTTGTTACCAGCAATTCCATTTTATGCTCCTTATGCAAGCGGAGGATCAAATTGCCTCTGCTTCGAAATATCAACGTTTATCGATTCGTGTTCAAGCCGTCGAGGCTATAACGCATTGAAGATGGAATCCACAGCTTATGTGGCTTTTCGGCAAATGACTGATTTATAACTGTTCCAGAAACTTTTCGGCACTGGCGCGAAGCTGTTTCCGGGCATCGGCGTCCATCTTGTTCCACGTGCGATAAGGCATGGCCAAACGATTATTATCCTTCAGCTTGTCCTCGTTGCGGGCGAGAAAATCCCAGTAAAGAGCATTATATGGACATGCATTCTCACCAACGCGCTTTTTTACATCATAGCGGCAGGATGCGCAGTGATCGGACATTTTGTTGATATAGTTGCCGGACGAGGCATATGGTTTCGAAGCAATAATCCCGCCGTCGCCAAATTGGCTCATTCCCAGTGTGTTGGGCAGTTCTACCCATTCGTAAGCATCGGCATAGACTTCCAGATACCACTCATGAACTGCGTGTGGATCAATCCCGGCAATTAATGCGAAATTGCCCGTTATCATCAGCCTCTGGATGTGATGAGCATAAGCAAGGTCCAATGTTTGACCGATCGCTTCTGACAAACACAACATGTCAGTATCGCCGGTATAGTAAAAGTCGGGAAGGGGGCGCCGGGCCTCCAGGAAATTGCGCTTAGAATAATCGGGTCCCTCGCGCCAATATATGCCGCGGACATACTCGCGCCAGCCGATAATCTGACGAATGAAGCCCTCGGCCGCATTGAGCGGTACTTGGCCATCCGCATAAAGGTCTGCGACCTCTCGACAGAGTTCAAGCGGATCCAGTAGGCCGCTGTTGAGATAAGGCGACAGGATAGAGTGCCAGAGAAACGGTTCACCAGTCAGCATGGCGTCTTGATAATCACCAAATTGAGCCAATGCATGATCCAGAAAATTGCGTCTTTGGCGCATCGCTTCTTCGCGAGTTACAGCAAAGTGAAAATGATCGAGTGAGCCAGGATGATCAGCAAATTTTTCAGCAACGAGGTCCAGCACATCTTGTGTGATTTCGTCGGGCTGAAACCGGATCGGTTGCGGCATCATCAAATCGCTTTGTACCGGTTTACGATTTTCGGCGTCATAGTTCCATTTTCCGCCATCCGGCTTGCCATCGTCATCCAGCAAGAGTCCTGTTTTACGGCGCATCTCGCGATAGAAAAACTCCATCCGCAGCTGTTTCTTGCCCTCCGCCCATTCTTCAAATTCGTCATGGGTGGCGATGAAGCGGTCATCGGGGCAGATGGTAACCGGAACGTCAAACTGGTCCTGCCAGTTTTCTATCATTGCCATCACCCGCCATTCACCCGCCTCGGTGATGCGGATTGACTCTACCGGATGTCGTTCCAGTGCCCGGGCCACTTCGCCCGTAAAACTGCAAGTATTTTCGGGATCGTCCAGGGATACATAGTCCACAATCCAGCCACGTTCGCGCAGAGCGGCAGCATGGTGACGCATTGCCGAGAAAATATAGGCGATCTTTGCTTTGTGATGCTTCACATAAGTGGTCTCAGCATCAACTTCCATCATCAACAGAATGGATTGATCAGGGTCTTGATCAGACAGTGAGGAGATACCAAGGGACAGTTGGTCACCAAGGATAGGGATCAGAGTTTTCTTAGACATGCCGGATTTTTGGCAGAGTATCGATTAAAAAGCAGTCTGTGCTTTGGTGCAGAAGTGTGGAACTTCTGCCTATCAGGTGTTCAGTGCGCGCTGTCCAACAGGACTGAAACTTCGCGGTCCAAGATCAAGTCTGAAGGGAGCCATTTTCGGCCGCGGCGGCTCATATTCCCGGCCTACAATAAACGATGCAGACTGCTCGTTCTCGACATCTTGATGGTCGGTATACTGAACCACAAATCGGGCGAGAGGAATAAACAACGCCTGTGATTTGAATGTGATCGGGCGGATGGCGCTGAGCGGCAGGCGTATATCTCCCTCGAGGGTTGCAGTTTCGCCGGCGGGCAGGCTTTGAGTCCTATGAAGCAGCTCGCCCTTTTGCTCATCATGATTTCTGGCAATTTCGGAATCTGCCTGCATCATCAGGCCGGATAGGCAAATATCCCGCATATCTTTTTCTGACATATTGGTGAGGGTGATTGCATAGTTGAGGACTGCATTCAGCAGCGTCGAGGACGCTCCGTTGGCGGTAAACTCTATTCGAAGATAATCGGATGAAGCCTCTTTTGCCCCGCCTGTTGGTTTTAAGGTCGCTGGCGGAGGCGGCGTGGCAGCGGGCGCCGGTTCGGGAGCAGTGCTCAGACTAGACACGATAAAACCGTCCGATGATATTGGTGCCGGTTTCTCGGGTTCCGCTGGATTGGGTGGTGAATAGATTTTGGGCGCCGGCTTACGAGGTGTCGGCGCGAGCACGAGCTGGGCCGCTGGCTCAGGCTGCAGATCGTCAACAACTTCCTCTTCGTAAACGGGCATAGCTGCCTTGCGCCGCCAGAAAAATATTCCCAGCCCGCCAAACAACAGAAGGGCCAAGCCTCCGGCGAGATAATAGAAGATATTAGCTTCAGAGCCTCTAGCAGGAGGGGTTGCGGATGGGGCGGCCTCTGGCGCGATATCCGGAGCCGGTGCGTCTGACGGCAGCGGCTGACCGGGTAAATCGGTCGTGAAACCGGGTTGTGGTTGATTTTCGTTTATGGATGGCGCGCGAGGCGTCGGGGTGGCATTTGAATTGTTGTTTGGTTGCTGCGCTGATGTAACGGGCGGTGCGGAATTGACTGGCGTGCTCGGGCGTGCATTTTCCTGCGGTGTTGACTGATTTGAATTGCTGTTTGTCGGAGTGGTTCCGGTCTGTGGCAAGGGTGTGACGGGTACCGGTTGAGCATTTGGTGCAATGGTGCCGGGACTTGGTGCAGCCTGTGGCGGCGCTGCGTTCTCTTCCACCGGTCCCTCGGCCTGATTGCTGGCAGGCGTCTGACCGTCGCCAGGAGGCAATGAATAGTCGCTAACTGATGGGAGGTCGGGCAGCGGCTCCGGCGGTAATGACCGGGGTACGGCCTGACCTTGTGCGGATGCTGCATATACCGCAGACAGTCCAAGCACACCGGCAATCATCAATGCCAGCGATCTTGCGCGCATCATTGGTTTCATGAAATTTATTGCCATCGCCCTTCGTGACCCTGAACCGCATTCTTACCGCTTCATTCGCTGAACCATCAATGAATATGCGAGCAGGGATGACATGAGCCGCCCCGTGCATTAGATGACCTGCATGACAGATAATGACACGCCCGAAGTAGAGCCTCGTTTCCTGGGTCAGGACAGCGCGTTGCCAACGTCTCCCGAAGAAGCGGTCTTGGACTATGTCCCAAATCCGCGAGATGGAGAGCTCTATCTCACACGCTTTGCGGTACCGGAATTCACCTCGCTTTGTCCGGTGACTGCACAGCCCGATTTTGCGCATCTGGTCATTGATTATGCTCCGGACAAGACGATTGTCGAATCAAAATCCCTCAAGCTTTTTTTGGGATCATTCCGGAATCACGCGGCTTTTCATGAAGACTGCACAGTAGGCATTGGTCAGCGACTTTTCTCTGAAATGAAACCGAAATGGCTACGTATCGGTGGTTACTGGTATCCTAGAGGCGGCATTCCGATCGATGTTTTTTGGCAGTCGGGAGAACCACCCAAGGGGCTCTGGATTCCGGATCAGGGCGTTGCATCTTACAGAGGAAGGGGCTGATATGACTCACAAATTATATGCGGCGCCGCTATCCCTCTATTCAGGCAAGGCCCGTGCCTATCTTGATTGGAAAGGCATAGACTATGAAGAAGTGCTGGCTTCAGGTGATGTCTACAAAGATATTATCGTCCCGAAAGTCGGCCGTCCTGTAATTCCAGTATTGGATACTGATGATGGCCGGACCATTCAGGATACGACCTGTATCATCGACCATTTTGAAGACGTTGCAGATGGCCCTTCAGTTTATCCAGATACTCCGAAACAGCGGCTTGTCGCATTGTTGCTAGAGACTTTCGGCGATGAATGGCTGGTGATCCCGGCGATGCATTATCGTTGGAACTATAATGAAGAGTGGGTTTACGGCGAATTTGGTGCATCTTCAGCGCCCCATGCGAGTAAGGAGGAGCAGCTCGTTATCGGGCGAGGTGTAGGGTCCAATTTTAAAGGTTTCTGTCCGGTCTTGGGGATTAACCCGGCAACGATACCCGCCATAGAGGCTAGTTATGAAGCGCTATTGGCTGACCTTGATAGGCATTTTGCGGAACATAATTACCTGTTGGGATCGCGACCATCTATTGGGGATTATGGTCTAATCGGTCCGCTTTATGCGCATCTTTATCGCGATCCGGCATCGGGCGAGATTATGAAACGCTTGGCGCCGCGGGTTGCGGCATGGGTTGAACGCATGGTTGATGTAAAAGCGCCTTTATCTGGAGAATTCTTGCCGGGAGACGAGGTGCCAGATACATTGATTCCGGTGCTGGAACGGATGATGGGCGAGCAAATACCATTTTTGCAAACCACCGCCGATATGTTTGATGCATGGGCAGAGGCCAACAAAGGGGCAGAGATACCCCGCGTTGTCGGCATGGCAGATTTCACCGTAGAAGACGTGACGGCTCAGAGGATCGCACCACCGTTTAGCTTGTGGATGCTGCAACGCGCACTGGATTGTTATCAGGGATTGGATACAGCTAACAGATTGGCTGTAGATGAATTTCTATCCTCTATCAAAGGCGCACAAGGGTTTCAAACTTTTGCACTGGAACAACCCTTGGCGTTTGAAAATTTCAAACTGGCGCTGGTATAGTCGGCAAAACCGGGCCTCAATGTTGACCATCAGGGAACCATAAGGTGCCGCAACGTTGCACGTAAGTAACAAAGTTAGAATGTGATTTTGCAGCATCGAGCATCGGTCCGGGCAGTTCCTCAATCAGGCTGTTGGCAATGATTGGATAGGCGATCGCATCGAGACTGCTCGGCTTGTCGCCTAACATAAAGGGTTTTTGACCCAATTGCGCCGATAAAGCCGCCAGGTCGGCCGCGCCAAAGGCATAGATATCCTCCTCTGCATGCCGCCCTATGCCATGGGCCCGCAGTCCATTTTTCACCTGTTTTTGTGCAACAATCGGCACGATATTGCGAATGATCGGCGGCATGCCGCCAAACCAGAAGTCCTTGATGATCGCCCAGTTCTGATCGTCGATCCATCGGCTGTAGAGCGTCACCCAATACAGTCGTTCTTCGATCATCCGCGCCATGGCATGGGAAATGGCGCGCTGCTCCTCCGTGAGACCGGCATCAAAATCGGCGCCATATTTGTCCTCCAGATGGCGTTTAATCAATGTTGTGTCGGCAACTTCGATGCCATTATCAATCAGGAAAGGTAATTTGCCCTTTGGCGCCTTGCGCGGATCGTCCATGATTTCGGCCTTATATTCGACTCCCGCCATCTTCAGTAAAATCTCTCCCTTCATGCAAAAGGGGCTCGGGTTCGGTACGCCAAAACCCGATTGGAACTGTATATATTTAATGGCCATTTTCATGTTCCCCGTCGATTCATCCGCCAACGACATATCATAGAAAATCGTTGCTATCCGGCATCATAATGCAACGTCATGTCGCTTTTTTGCTTTTGCCCTATCAATCGCCCGCCGCTAACATTATTGTTAGCACCATGAGCAGCATCCCCCATCACTACAACATTGCCATAGAACCTGATGATATCGACTTCATGGGCCATGTGAACAATGCCAATTACCTGAAATGGGTGCAGGATGCTGTTGTCGCCCATTGGGAAAAAATCGCGCCGTCAGAGGCGGTGGCGACACATTTATGGGTCGCGTTGAAACATGAGATAACCTACCGGAAACCGGCCTTTTTGGACGATGACGTGATCGCCGAAGTGCTGCTGGAAAAAGTCCACGGCGCGCGCGCTTTTTACAGCACGGTTATCCGTCGGGGCGAAGATGTGCTGGCGGAAGTACAATCCAGCTGGTGTTGTGTTGATGCCGATACCTTGCGTCCAATGCGAATCGCCAAGGATATTGCCGCCAATTTCTTTGGCGGCAAGGACTGAATTGAACGCTTAGCGCATCAACCCGCCGATCAGATTGCGAACAAACCGTCCGGCAACTGGTCCGGCCAGATCGGTCGCAATCGAACCGACCGCCGACGTCACACCGGACCGCATCGGATTGGCGCGTGATTTCTTGCCGAGCATGGTTGAGGCGGCGATGCCTGCTGCGGACCCCATCGCGACTTTCGCGCCGCGACTAAACGCTTTTTCCCACATGCTCTTGCTTTTGCGCGGTTGCTTGCGGACTTCCTCTTCGCCCTTTTCCTCGACTTCTTTGGCGGTTTCGGTGGCGTCAATGACTTTTTGCGCCAATATTTCCTCAGCGCTGTTCCGGTCTATCTCCTCATCATATTTGCCATCATAGGGCGAAATAGACTGCATGATCGCGCGCTCTTTGGCCGTGATCGGTCCCAGGCGAGACCGCGGCGGCTTGATCAATGTCCGCTGCACAATCGAAGGCGCACCGTCTTCCATCAATGTCGACACCAACGCTTCACCGACGCGCAGTTCGGTAATCGCTTCCTCAACATCCAGATCAGGATTGATCCGGAATGTATCGGCCGCCGCCTTGATCGCTTTCTTGTCGCGCGGCGTGAAGGCACGCAGCGCATGCTGGACCCGGTTGCCAAGCTGTCCAGCGACATCCTCAGGAATATCAACCGGGTTTTGCGTGACGAAATAGACGCCAACGCCTTTGGAACGGATCAGGCGCACCACTTGCTCGATCTTGTCTTCCAGCGCCTTTGGAGCGTCTTGGAACAGCAGATGCGCTTCGTCAAAGAAGAAGACCAGTTTCGGTTTTTCCGGATCGCCGACTTCGGGCAGCGTTTCAAACAGTTCCGCGAGCAACCATAGCAGGAAGGTTGCATAGAGTTTCGGGCTGCGCATCAACTGGTCGGCGGCAAGCACATTGATATAGCCCCGGCCTTGATCATCGCATTTGATAAAATCATCAATTTCAAGCGCGGGCTCGCCAAAAAACTGTCCGGCGCCCTGGCTATCAAGTTGCAACAACTGACGCTGGATCGCGCCGACGCTGGCTTTACTGACATTGCCATATTTAGCCGAAAGCTCTTTCGCGTTTTCGGCGGTGTAAGCCAGCATGGACTGCAAGTCGTCCAGATTGAGCAGCAATAGTCCTTCTTCATCCGCAAAACGAAAGACAATGTTGAGCACGCCTTCCTGCGTGTCATTGAGGTCCATCAGGCGCGCCAGCAACAACGGTCCCATTTCGGTGATGGTCGTACGGATCGGATGACCCTGTTTGCCATAAAGGTCCCAGAAAATCGCGGGATTATCGGAATAGGTATAGTCATCCATGCCCAATTCCTTGGCCCGCCCTTCCAGCTTGTCAGCATGTTTGAAGGTGGAGGAGCCAGCCATTGAGACGCCGGCCAGATCGCCTTTCACATCTGCGACAAAGACCGGAACACCATTGGCGGAGAAGCTTTCAGCCATGCCCTGCAGGGTCACTGTTTTACCGGTACCGGTGGCACCTGCGATAAGACCATGGCGATTGGCGCGTTTGAGGTTCAGGCTTTGGCGTTCGTCGCCACCTAGTCCCAAAAATATCTCTGTTGCACCAGCCATAGCGAATCCCCTCAAATATCTGAGTTGGAAGGATATCCATCACCCAGCAAAAAGGCCAGCGCGATACGCTGGCCTTTGGGTAATGTTACAATTTTGAACCTTCGTTATTCGTCATTCAGCCGAACACCAACAAATCTTGGATCACGGCTGCCTTGTCTGACTTGCAGTAATACAGCTTCACGGTTTGACCGTTTAGCGGCGCTGATCGCTTTGTCCAAATCCGATGCGGTGTTAACCGGACGACGGTTTACACTGATGATAACCGTGGTGCGCCTGATGCCTTTGCTGGCCGCATCACTGTTGGGGTCGACTGTCGATACAACAACGCCTTTTTGTGATGAAGGTACGCGGATTTGGCGCGCAATGGCAGGGGTCAAGTCGACGACTGACAGTCCAAGCGCTTCAGCGGTAGCTTCGGCACTCGCGCCATCTTCGTCCGTGCCCATGGGATCCTCGGCATCGGGATCAAAGCTGCTCGCAGCCAATTCTTCTTCCGATGGCCTTTCACCAAGCGTGGCATTGACCTTTATAGTTTTACCATCCCGCAGCAATTCGATGGGAACCTTTGTGCCGACAGGCAAGTTAGCAACCAGGTAAGACAGGGTCTGATCCGGGGTAACAGCCTGCCCATTCACCTTCACAATAACATCGCCAGCCTGAATGCCAGCCTTGGAAGCGCCTTCGCCGGCCTCAACACGCTGGACAAATTCACCACGATTTTTCTGAAGGCCAAGCGAGTCGGCCAGATCTTCGGTCAGCGGGCTGATTTGTACTCCGAGATAACCGCGTTCAACTTTTTCACCTTTGCGCAAGGTGTTAACGATCGGAACTGCTACCTCTGCAGGGATGGCAAAGCCAATACCAACATTGCCGCCGGTAGGCGAGATAATGGCATTGTTGATACCGATCACATTGCCATTCAGATCGAACATCGGCCCGCCGCTATTACCACGGTTGATGGATGCATCGGTTTGCAGGAAACGGTCATAAGCGCCGCCTTGTCCAGTGTTCCGGTGAATGGCCGACAAAATGCCTGTGGTTACTGTTCCGCCGAGACCGAACGGGTTGCCGATCGCAATAACCCAGTCGCCGACACGGGCGCCTTGACTATCGCCAAATTTGACAAAAGGCAGGTCTTTGTCCGCATTAATTTTCAGAACGGCGATATCAGATGCAGCATCCCGACCTACCAAGGTCGCTTCATATTCTGTCCGATCCGGCATGATTACCGTGATTGTTTCAATCGTCGCGTTGCGATTGCCGGGGGCAACGACGTGGTTGTTCGTGACTACATAGCCGTCAGCGGAAATGATAAAGCCGGATCCTAGGGATTGGGCCTGGCGGGTCTGCCCACCATTGTTTCCGCCTCGGCGGTTTCCGAACAGACCATCAAATGGCGTACCGGCAAATGGATTATTTCTTACCCGCACGCGCTGTGTGGTGGAAATGTTGACAACGGCCGGCTGTAATTGTTCGGTCAGGTCAGCAAAGCTCATCGGCGCGCCTGGGCGCGGCGCAGCGGCTCTCATGACCTGACTGTCATTGGCAGCGACTTGAGCACCGGCGGACCCGATGCCGGTCAACGCCGCTGTTCCTCCCGCCAAAAGCAAAGCTGCTGAAATTCCGTAAGCGTAACGCACAATATATTCCTCTCAATTTGACGGTATCGATCATTAACATTCGATACCAAAATCCTTCAAGTTACATAAATTATTGGCGCAAAATTTATGAACCGAATTTGAATGTTACCACAGTCGATCATTAAGATCGCCTATAAGATAGGTGATTTTAGACCCCGTCCCAGATATCTGGGTGTGACAAACGGCATTCGCAAGCCAAAAATAGCCAATTTATCGAAAAACCTCGTCTTTCTGCAGAAAAAACGACAATTGTAGTCGTTGGCTTGCGGTTTGGCGGTATTTCTACTTATGAAATGCCGTCACAGCCTGAAATCACCATCGGTTTGGCAAGGCGGCTTACCGATAAAGTCCAGCGATTCATTTGCCAGCTGTGTATCGAAAAATTCGTGGACGGAGGCTATCTTGCCATCGCGGAAAGTGAAAATATGGGCATAGCGTTGATCATAGCGCTTGCCATTTTTTGCAACGCCCCTGGCTTCCATGATTGCCGTGGTGCCATCGGGGCCGTCATTCATGATCTTCCAGTTTTCAGCAAACTGAAACTGTTCGAAATCGAGAGCGTCAAAAATCAGTGGTAATATGGTTTTCAGTGCCTCGAAACTGTCATAGCGGCCGGAGATAATAGTGTTGCCGGACACATTATAGATTACATCAGGATGATGAAGCGCTTCAAACGCGTCGACGTCCAACCGGGCGAGCGCCTCGTAATAGGCGTTCACGATATCCCGGTTGGACATCAAAGTCGTTTACCTGCCGCGGAACTGGCGGAGATATTCATTGTCCGGTGAAAGGACGAAAGACGAATTGGGATCGCCTTCCTGACCTCTGCGGAAAGTGGTTTCGTAGCTTTTCATGGCACGGTAGAAATCGTAAAAGTCTGCATCTTTGCCGAAGCTTTCAGCATAGGTCCGGGCGGCACTCGCATCTGCTTCTGCGCGGATGATCTGTGCCTGTTTTGCCCCTTGCGCCTTGATTGTGCGGGCTTCCTGTTCACGCGCTGTCCGCATTCGCTGGTAGGCACTTTCAAGCGGCGTTCCATCAGGCAGATCGGCACGTTTGATCCGCACATCTACAATTTCCGCTCCATATTGGCGGGCGACCCGGTTCAGGCCGGTGCGGATATTGTCCATCACCTGACCCCGCTCGGGGCTCAGAAGGGCGGCGAAGGGACGTTTGCCGAGCTCGTTACGCAATGCAGAACCGAGGATCGGACGCAGTTCATCAGCAACGCGAGCTTCATTGCCGGCAGCGATGAACATCCGCAAAGGATCGGTGATCCGAAAGCGGGCAAAGGCATCGACCTGCAAGCGCAACTGGTCGGTGGAAAGCACTTGTTGTTGCTCCATCTCAACGTCGAGAATGCGTTTGTCGATCCATTCCACCTGTTCGATGAAGGGGAATTTGGGCAGCAGTCCTGCGCCGGTCTGACCGAAAGGCGTATTGTCCTGGTAGCGATTGATGATCCGCACGGGTTCACCAAAGCGTACGACGACGCCCTGACGGGTTTCCGGTACGATAATGAGCGTGTTTACCAGCACCAGGAGTAAGCCGAAAACGATGATGCCGAGCGCGACTGGATTTTTCATAATGTTGCTCACTATTTCGCCTCCACAACTTGGGGCGCTGCTGCTTGAGCCCGCTTCTTGATTTCCGGGAGTGGCAGATAAGGCGTTACGCCGTCCGCCTCGATAATTGTCTTGTCAACTTGCGACAATACGCGCTCCATCGTTTCATAATACATCCGTTGCCGCGTCACGCGTGGTGCGAGGCGATATTCCTCGTAGACTTTGTCAAAGGCAGCCGATTCACCTTGTGCTTGCGCTGTCAATTGCTGTGCATAGGCGCGCGCTTCGTTGAGATAGGTCTGTGCGGTCTGCTGCGCGGCCGACACTTCTTTAAACGCATCGTTCACGGCGGCGGGCGGATCGGCTTTCTTGATTGCGATACCGCGGATCACGACGCCAGCTCCATAACCATCGAGCAGGGCCTGCATATTCTGTTCGACCTGCTGTTCAATCTCGGTACGCTCTGACCCGATAGTATCATCGAGCGTGAAATTGGCGACCGCCGCTCGCATAGCGGATTCAGCGACTTCCTTGATCGTTTCTTCCTGTTCGGCAATCTGGAACAGGAATAGTTCCGGCGACTTGATGTTCCAACGCACTGAATAGGCGAGGTCGACGATATTCTGGTCACCGGTCAGGATCAGCTTTTCCGATTCACCAGTGGGAATGTCGATTGTACGAATTTCTTCCACATCGAGTTTCATCACTTGCTCCAGTGGGGCGGGAAGTGAGAAATGCAAGCCTGGCTGCATGGTCCGTGAATAGGAACCGAAAAACGTCACCACGCCCCGCTCCTGCGGGCTCACCCGGTGGATCGAAGTCAATAAAGCCCACAAAATAATGAAACCGATCAAGATGATCGGCCACCAAGGACGACCGCCCGGCCGTTTCGGGATACCGCCTTTAAAGCCGCCGCCAGTGCCTTTTTTGAAAAGTTCCTCGAGCGAAGCGGATCCGCCCTTGCCGCCACCGCCAGAAGATCCGCCCGCAGGACTACCCCACGGATTGCGCGGACCACTACCTTTGCCGTCATCTCCTCCGCCATTGCCCCAAGGGCTAGCCATGTTCAATATAGAACCCAAGAACGTTTTTTGGGCCGCTTGCCCGTCAATTTTTTTATCCATGATTTCATTATAGGTAGCGTGGTGTCAGAAAAACAGTGTCAATCGGATAAAAGTGTAACTATGCGGAACAAATGACCGATATTTCTAACATCGAGGCGGCCCTTGAAGAGGTCGCAAGCGGGAGATTTAGCGCTGTTCGCCTGGAAGAAGGGCGCGTTTCGCTAGTATTAAATGTCAGCGGACTCGACGTTCGCGAGCGCGGACAGATTGAGATTGCCGTTAAAGGCAAGCTATTGGATCTGGATGTTGTTGAGAAGGTCGACATCGTGATGACGGCTGAAAAAGTTCAGCGCCGTCTGATCGCTGTGGGTAGTGGCAAAGGCGGAGTTGGCAAGTCTACGTTGTCCACGAATCTCGCCATTGCGCTGAAAGCAATGGGGCACAAAGTTGGCATGGTCGATGCTGATATTTACGGGCCGTCCCAGCCGCGTCTTTTGAATTGCGAAGGCCGGAAACCCGAAGCCGAAGGCAAGCAGCTGATCCCGGTTTCGAATGAATATGGTATTCCGGTGCTGTCTATGGGACATCTCGCCAAGCCCGGTCAGGCGATTGCGTGGCGCGGCCCGATGGCGGGCAAGGCGCTGGAGCAATTGATTGATGCCCATTGGGGCGATACCGAGCTTTTGATCGTCGACATGCCGCCGGGCACAGGAGATGTGCAATTGTCGATGATGCAAAACCACAAACCAGTCGGGGCGTTGATTGTTTCGACGCCGCAGGATCTTGCGTTGATGGACGCGGTGCGTGCGGTGGACCTATTCGAGCAGGCGAAAATACCGATTATAGGCATGATCGAAAATATGGCGGGTTATATTTGTCCGCATTGCGGTGAAGTCAGCGACCCCTTTGGTGCCGGCGGCGCCGAAGCGGCGGCCAAGACAATGGGCATGGCGTTTATGGGCCGGGTGCCTCTGGACATCGAAATTCGCAAATCCAGCGATGGGGGAACGCCGCCGGCCTATTCTGACAGTCTGCAAGGAAAGGCTTTTCACGATATTGCCAAAAGGCTCGCGACATGGTTGGATGAACAATAAGTCGTTTACTGTGAAGGGAGAGACCGGCCATGCTTTTGGAAACTGATGAAGACATCGCCCGTCTACTGACCGAAACCAAACATATTGCTCTCGTCGGCGCATCAGCCAAGCCAGAGCGCGCAAGTAATCGTATCCTCAAATTTCTTCTCGACCAGGGCTATGATGTCACGCCAATCAATCCGGGACTGGCTGGTCAGGAATTGCACGGAGTAGAGGTTGCGCCGTCTCTCGAAGCCATTGAGGGGGCGATCGATATGGTCGATATCTTCCGCAACTCGAATGCGGCGGGCGGCGTCGTGGATGAAGCCATAGCGGTGGGCGCAAAATCCGTATGGATGCAGCTCAACGTGATCAACAGACCTGCCGTTGAACGCGCTGAAGAAGCGGGACTTGATGTTGTTATGGATCGCTGCCCCAAAATAGAAATTCCCCGGCTCGGTTTGTTGAAGAGTGGCGATGGCGGTTAAGCAGGAACCAGGGACAGAATCGAACGAAGGGGAAAAGCGCGGTGCGGTGTTTACGCGTCGCAATTTCCTGATCGGTGGGGGAACAGCGGCCGGGCTGATAGTCGCCTGGGCCATCTGGCCACGTGCTTATGAGCCCAATATTAGCGCCGCCGAGAATGAAGAAATCTTTGGCGCTTACCTCAAAATTTCGAAAGAGGGGCAAATCACTGTTGTCGTACCTCAAAGTGAAATGGGGCAGGGCGTCTACACGGTTTTGCCGCAAATTTTGGCCGATGAACTGGGTGCTGACTGGCGGACGATCGCCGTCGAACCGGCGCCGATCAACCCGTTATACGCCAACAACTTCCTGGCTCAGCAATGGGCCGAGACATTACTCCCGCCTGGAGCTGCCAAGTTAACTGAGGAAGAAGCGGCAAGCTGGGCCGCCAAAAATATCGCGACCCGCAATGATTTCATTGTAACGGCTGATTCCTCCTCGGTTCCTGCTTATTCCGACAGTTTTCGCGAAGCCGGTGCAGCGGCGCGCATTTTGCTCAGCAAGGCGGCGGCGGAAAAATGGGATGTCGAATGGGAAACCTGTATCGCTGAAAATGGATTTATCTCCAATGGTGATAATAAGATGCGCTTTGGCGAACTGATCGCCAGCGCGCTCAAACAGGATTTGCCTGATCCGGTACCGCTGCGTTCCGATCCGGTCAACAATCTGGTCGGTCAAGATATCCCTCGACTTGATTTGCCGGCAAAACTTGATGGTTCGGCCAATTTTGCGGGTGATGTGAGACTGCCCGATATGGTCTTTGCCTCCATCCGTCAGGGGCCCATTGGAGCGACGCGCCTCAAGTCGTTTAACCGTGAGGGGGCCGACAAGATCATCGGTCTGGTTGATGTGGTGGAACATGATCAATGGATTGCCGCCGTTGCAACAAACTGGTGGGCTGCCAATGACGCGCTCGACAAAATGAGCCCGATGTTTGAAACAACCGGACTGCTGCCAGACAGCGACAAAATGGATGTCGCTTTGGAAGAGGCTTTGGAAGATGGGCCGGGCGTCCGGTTTGCAAGTCGCGGGGAGACACAGCAGGCTTTTGATGAATATAAGACGGTACGTTCCCGTTATCAGGCTGATGCGGCGGTGCACGCGCCGATTGAGACGCGCACGGCAGCGGCTGACTATAAAGATGGTCGGCTGGAGCTCTGGCTGGCGACACAGGCACCTGCCTCGGCTGTGCAGGCCGCTGCCAAGGCGATCGGCATCGCTACAGACCGCGTAACGCTTTATCCAATGCTGGCGGGCGGCTCATTCGGCCGCAACCTTGACAGTAAAATTGCGGCACAAGTGGCTATTATAGCAGAAAAAATGGGTCGCCCGGTGCAGCTGATGTGGTCGCGCGCAGAAGAAATGATGCACGATCACTATCGTGCACCCGCCTATGCCCGGCTTGACGCGGCGACCGATAAAGCGGGACGCATACAAGCCTTGCAGGTCAAGGTTGCGGCTCCGGCGTCAGCGAGGGAACAAAGCAAACGTATCGTGCGCGGCATGGATGATATTGCCGCAATGCGCGCCTCGATCAATGAGGCGGATGTAAAAGCGGTCGAAGGGGCGGATGTGCAATATAATATCGCCAATTTCTCGCTCGACCATCACCCGACCTATATTGGCGCACCAACCGGTAACTGGCGTAGCAATGCCCATAGCTACAATGCTTTTTTCGTTGAATCCTTCATCGACGAACTGGCATCAAAAGCAGGAATCGAGCCATTGTCATACCGGATGCCGATGATGACGGATCGGCCTCGCCTAGCGCGCTGTCTGACCGGGGTGGCCGCTATGGCCGGCTGGGACGGCGGGCTGGATGGCAGTGGCATGGGCCTTGCCTGTCATTCTATGCGTGGCGGCCATATTGCAGTCATTGTCAGTGCCAGTCGCGGGGAAGGTGGACTGCGGGTCAGCCGGATTTCTGCCACAGT
Source organism: uncultured Sphingomonadaceae bacterium (assembly GCA_947495985.1). Classification (GTDB taxonomy): domain Bacteria; phylum Pseudomonadota; class Alphaproteobacteria; order Sphingomonadales; family Sphingomonadaceae; genus Parasphingorhabdus. Next base: position 1,566,041 of record CANMBD010000001.1, on the reverse strand, counting down.
CGATGTGGGTCGGATCATTCACCCTGAAATCGCAAGGCAACAGATTGAAGGCGGCATTGTTTACGGCCTTGCCATGGCTTTGGGATCGTCAACCCGTTTTAATCGCGGTATTGCCAGCGCCCGGCGATTGAGCGATCTGGCGTTACCAAGATTATCGGAAGTTCCGTCCATACAGGTTGAATTTATTCGCAGCGAAGACGTGCCGGTAGGCGTCGAGGAAATCGGTGTGCCGGCTGTGGCTCCTGCCATTGCCAACGCGCTATTTTCTGCAACCGGTGTTCGTTTTCGCCAGCTACCGCTTTTTTCAGAGGCATCATGACCATGCAGATTCTTGATAACTTGCCTGAGGGGCATCCACCGGTTGCCACCGGAAAAGTTGGTCTGTTGCTGGTCAATCTCGGAACCCCTGATGCGCCAGACAAAAAGGCAGTTAAACGCTATCTGAAAGAATTTCTATCAGACAAGCGCGTGGTCGAGATACCAGATATCCTCTGGCAGCCGATATTGCGCGGGATCATATTGAACACCCGGCCCAAGAAATCGGCCCATGCTTACGGTCTGGTTTGGACGGATGAAGGATCGCCGCTTGCCGTATATACACGGCGTCAAGCAGAGGCGCTGGCTGCGAAATATGGTGGTGATGTCCATGTTGATTGGGCCATGCGTTATGGCAATCCCGGTATTGCAAGTCGGTTGCAGGCAATGAAGGATGCAGGCTGTGATCGCATCCTTATAGCTCCGCTCTATCCGCAATATAGCGGAGCAACGACGGCCAGTGTGCATGATGCGGTGTTTGATGTGGTCAAATCGATGCGCTGGCATCCGGCTATCCGCACACTGCCACCATATCATGATGATCCCGCTTATATTGCAGCTTTAAAATCCAGCGTAGAAGCTGGCTTGGCTGCGCTCGATTTTGAACCGGATGCGGTAATTGCAAGTTTTCACGGCATGCCGAAGCGGACATTGGAATTGGGCGACCCCTATCATTGTCACTGTCAGAAAACAGCGCGCTTGCTGTCCGAAGCCATGGGGCGCGAACTGACCATCGCTTTCCAGTCGCGCTTTGGTCCGGCAAAATGGTTAGAGCCTGCCACGGACCTGACGCTCGAGGAGCTTGCAAAAGCGGGTAAGAAAAAGGTTGCGATTTTCGCGCCCGGTTTCTCCAGTGACTGTCTGGAAACATGCGAAGAACTGGCGATCCGCGGCAAGGAAGGTTTTGAGGAAGCTGGTGGTGAGCGTTTTGCCTATATCCCTTGTCTCAACGACAGCGCTATTGGCATTGATCTGCTCGATACGCTGATGCGCCGAGAATTGGCCGGATGGATTTAGAACCGGATGACATTTTTCATCCGCCGGTGAAGCGCAGCATCACAATTGCGGGGCACCAGACATCAATCACCCTGGAGCCTCTGTTCTGGGAGCTGCTCCGCTCGGCATCGGAAAAACGGGCGCTGCCCATTAATGCTTTGGTCGCGCAAATTGATGTGCAACGGCTGGATGTGGACGAGCCACCGGGGCTGGCGACAGCAATCCGCTTGTGGTTGACGCATGATCTGCTTGGAAATTCTGTCCAAGCCGACTAAGGCTGCCAGCATGAACGCAACCCTTCTTGTCATGGCTGGCGGCGCGGTCGGCGCGGCCGCGCGCTATAATCTGGGGCGACTGGTTTTTCATTGGGGTGGAACGGGTCTGCCTTATGGCACGTTGATCGCCAATCTATTGGGCGGGTTGTTAATGGGTGTGCTGGCTGGAGTGCTGGCGCGCAGTGATTTTGTCGATGAACCGTGGCGGTTGCTGCTCGGTGTCGGTTTGCTGGGTGGTTTTACGACCTTTTCGGCTTTTAGTTTGGAAGTTTTAAATATGATTGAGCGCGGAAATTGGGGCATTGCTCTGGGCTATGCATTGCTATCCGTGGCCGGATCGGTGCTTGCGCTTTTTGCGGGACTTATGGCCGTGAGGGCAATGGCATGAGCGGTTTTGATCCCACTGCCGACAGCGGCTCCGAAGAGGAAAAGCCCAAAGGTCAGGGTAAACTCAAGGACCAGAAGCAGGCGCTCAAAGTACTGGATGTGCGTCAGTTTACCGTGTCCGCCGATGATGATGATATCCGTCTCGACCGTTGGTTCAAACGCCATATGGAAGATGTGCCGTTCAATGTCGTGTCACGCTGGTCGCGGACCGGTCAATTGCGACTGGATGGCAAGCGGGTCAGTCCGGGCGACCGGATTAATGAAGGTCAGGTCATCCGTGTCCCGCCTGCTGAAATTGAACGACCAGGCCGAGTTGCCAAGCAGCGGACAGAGTTGTCGCCGGACCAGATAGATTTTGCGCAAGAGCTGGTTATTCACAAAGACAAGGCCGCGATTGTGGTCAACAAGCCACCCGGACTGGCAACACAAGGTGGTAGTAAGACAACAACCCATCTGGACGGGCTGCTCGATGCGCTCACATATGATGCAAAGGGCCGGCCCAAGCTGGTCCACCGGCTCGACAAGGATACCAGCGGTGCGATCCTGTTGGCGCGCTCGCCCGGTGCTGCTTCCTTTTTCTCCAAACGATTTTCCGGCCGTACGGCGCGCAAGGTCTATTGGGCAATTGTCATGGGTGTGCCGGAGATTGCCGATGGCATGATCGACTTGCCGCTGTCCAAGCAACCGGGTTCCGGCGGTGAAAAAATGCATGTCGATGAAGAAAACGGTCAAGCAGCAAAGTCGCGTTACCGGATCATCGAACGGGCCGGCAATCGTGCCTGCTGGGTTGAGTTGCAGCCCTTTACCGGGCGCACCCATCAGCTGCGCGTCCACATGGCGGCCATTGGTCACCCGATATTGGGAGACGGAAAATATGGCGGGAAAGACGCGTTTCTTACCGGTTCGATTAGCCGGAAAATGCACTTGCATGCACGGCGCCTGCGGATTGATCATCCCGATGGCCACAAGCTGGATGTGAAAGCGGATCTGCCACCTCATTTTGCCGAGACGATTGAGGGACTAGGCCTTGATCTCAGCCTGGGCGACTTGCCGCTAGAGGAGAAGAAACCGGGCGGTAAGGCCGTACGCAAAAAACAGGGCCGCGCCCATGCGAAGCAGATCCGTAAGGATAAACGCGGCGAACGGCGCGGGCGAGGCGAGACGGATGGCAAGCCGACGAAAGCCGGAAAACCTAGCAAACGAGCCCGTCCCAACGCCGGCAAAGCCACACATAAGAAAAACATGCCGCACAAGGCCAAAGTCAAACAAAAGGGCCGTTAATGCATCCAGATCCCGCGTTTCGATGGCCCAAATCGGGTAATGACCATAATGACGCCGACGAACGGGCCGCGCTCGAGGCGCTGATTGCCCAAATCGGCTTCGGCATGATTTTCGCAACCACACCGGATGGACCGCGCGTGGCCCATGTGCCGGTTTTTTCAACCGGCGACGGCGCACTGCAATTCCATCTCTCACGCGGCAATGCCTTGACCAAGCACCTGTCGGGAATGACCGCTTTATGCGTTATCAATGGGCCGGATGCTTATATCAGTCCTGACTGGTACGGCGTGGATGATCAGGTTCCGACCTGGAATTACCTATCGTTGGAATTGGAAGGCTCGGTTCGCGAGATGGAGCGGGAGGGCCTTGTGGCTCTGTTGGATGATCTCGCCGAGCAGAATGAGGCAAAACTGGCACCCAAGAAGCCATGGCACCGCGACAAAATGGACGAGAGTAAATTTAACAAAATGGTTGATGCGATTATCGGTTTCGAAATGGAAATCGTAGCTTGGCGCCCGACGGCGAAATTCAGCCAGAATAAACCTGTTGTGGCCCGCGATAATGCCGCCGATGCGCTGGACGCTCTGGGTCGCCGGGCTGTTGCACATATGATGCGGGAGTTTAGTCCAAAATGAGCAGTGGCATGAACAAGCTGGCCCTGTTCGATTGCGATGGCACAATGGTCGATAGCCAGGCGAATATCTGTGCTTCGATGGATCAGGCCTTCCTGGCGCACGGCTTGACCCCACCGGACCATCACAAGACGCGCCGAATTGTTGGTTTGAGCCTGCAGGAAGCTGTGCGTCAGCTATTGCCGGATCAGGAAGATGCCTTGGTTGCTGCAGTCACCCAGTCTTACCGCGACGGCTTTTTCAAGATGCGGGAGAATGGTGCAGTACAGGAACCGCTTTATGACGGCCTGATCGGATTGATCGACAGACTTGAAAGCGATGGCTGGATGCTGGGCGTGGCGACCGGAAAATCCGATCGGGGACTTAACCATGTTCTGGAAGTGCATGGGCTGATGGATCGATTTGTAACCTTACAGACCGCCGACCGGCATCCTTCCAAACCGCACCCTGCCATGGTGGAGCTTGCGATATCCGAAGCCGGCGCTGCAACGGAAACCACAGCTATGATCGGCGATACCAGCTTCGACATGGAAATGGGTGTTAACGCTGGAGTGCGGCCAATTGGTGTGGATTGGGGCTATCATGACAGTCATGAATTGCTGACAGCTGGCGCTCACATTGTGGCCGAGACCATGGATGAATTATACGAGACGCTGAACCAATGACCAAGCCGCCCGAAAAATATGACGATCCGATTTATGTCGCGGATCCTGAAAAGGAAAAGCAGGCAAAGACGCTGCATTTCATGGTCAGTATCATTCGCTTGCTTGGCATCGCGATACTGATGTTGGGCATCGCCATTGCGCTGGGGCGGCTCGCCAGCATTCCCGCAGCCGTCGGCTATGTGCTGGTGATTATTGGCCTTGCGCAAACCTGGGTGATCCCGTTCGTGATGGTGCGGTCTTTCGTAAAACGGCAGGTTGCCGAGGAAGCCGAGAAAGAAGCGGCGGATGAAAAAATTCTATAAACAGGCTGCTAGCGTCGCAGTCGATGGTGGTTTTGCAATCCACCTGGACGGTCGCCCGGTTAAAACCCCGGCGCGTAACCCGCTCCATCTTCCCACTTCGCAACTGGCCGAAGCGATTGCGGAAGAATGGGCTGTACAAGGCGAAGAGATTGACCCCGCGACAATGCCTCTCACTGCGTTGGCTCAGGGCGCGCTGGACCAGGTCACCCGCGAACGGGAGCGTATTGTTGGACGCATCGCCGCTTTTTCGGACAGCGACATGCTCTATTATCGCGGCGATGATAGCCAGCAGGCCTTGGCTGATCATCAGGCCGAAAAGTGGGACCCGCTGCTCGATTGGGCACGGACCCGTTATGATATCAGTTTTGTTCTGACCCGCGGCATAATGCATAAGTCGCAGTCTGAGCAAACCATCGCCCGGTTGTCTGAAGCGGTTGATGTGCAGGATGATTTTACGCTTGCCGCCATGCTTTCGCTGGTGGGGCTTGCTGGTTCGCTGGTTGCAATTTTGGCATTAATCGAAGGTGCATATGACACGGATGCTCTTTGGCCGCTGATGAATCTCGAAGAACTTTGGCAGGAAGAGCAATGGGGCAAGGATGATCTTGCGACCCAAAACCGGGCGATCAAACAGGCTGAATTCCTGGCTGCCGCCCAATTTCTTGCACTTTCCCGCACTTAGTTTTTCCCTTTTCCGCAATTTTCCGCTACAGGCCTGTAACTGTAAACGGAGACTACATGACAACTTCTTCCCCACGCCAATCCTTGGCGCTATGCGACAGCCCGGCAGAGGCCGTCGCTCTTCTCGAAAAACTCTACCAAGAACAAATTGATCTGATCACCGCGCGTTTTGCTCGCTATGCCAAAGGCGATTTGTCTGACGGCGACCGCGAACAGGGCGTTTACCCTATGATTTCGGTCGAAATTCCAGCCGATCAAGCCACCGAAACCAGCAATCTGGCTTCTGGCCGGATTTCCGACATAAATTGTTACAGCACGACGATTAGTCAGCCGAAACTCTATCGGCGCTATCTGCTCGATCAGCTAGAGCGGATCAATCGCATCTTTACCGCGAAAATCCATGTCGGCCTGTCCAGCACACCAATCCCACTCGCTTTTGCGATTGAAAATGCTGCTGGCGGGCTCGATCGGGATCGCAAAGATGCGTTGCCCAACCATTTCCACACACCCAATCTGGTCAAGACTAATGACGAAATCGTCGATGGTGGACAGATTTTCCAGGATCATGTCGACAGCGCGCTGTCTCTCTTCACTGCCGAGCGGGTGGACTATTCGCTCCACCGTATCCGCCATTATTGCGCGACCGATCCTGAATATTTCCAACCCTTCATATTGTTCACCAACTATCAGCGCTACGTGGACGAGTTTATCGAATTTGGCCTGGAAGAGGTGAAATCTGGCAAAGCGGAAATGCTGGTCGAGCCAGGCAACCGTATCACTGGTGCGGATGGTAAGCCATCTTGTCCGCCAATTGCCAAGCCGCCGCAAATGCCAGCCTATCATCTTGTCCGCAAAGATGGCCGCCCCGGTGTCACTTTGGTCAACATGGGTGTCGGCCCGTCCAATGCTAAAACGATCACCGATCATCTGGCTGTCCTGCGCCCGCACGTCTGGCTGATGATCGGTCACTGCGGCGCGCTGCGCCGGACGCAGCGACTGGGCGACTATGTTCTCGCTCACGCTTATCTGCGTGATGACAATGTCCTGGATGATGTTTTGCCGCCTAGCATTCCATTGCCAACTATTGCGGAGGTGCAACTCGCACTGACCAAGGCGGTGCAGGAAGAAACCGGCATTGACCAGTCGCAGCTCAAACAGCATTTGCGCACCGGGACAGTCGTTACCACAGGCGACCGTAACTGGGAGCTGCGCTTTGAGCAGATTGCCAAGCGTCTGAACCAGTCCCGCGCCATCGCTATCGACATGGAGTCCGCGACCGTGGCGGCCAATGGCTATCGCTACCGTGTGCCTTACGGAACTTTGCTTTGTGCGTCGGACAAGCCTCTCCACGGGGAAATCAAACTCCCGGGTATGGCAGATGCTTTCTACCAGGAACGGGTCGGGCAGCATCTGGCCATTGGTCTGCGGACGATTGACCTGTTGGCGCAAGAAGCCGACGCAGGCACTTTGCATAGCCGCAAACTGCGCAGCTTTGGCGAACCTCTGTTTCGTTAGGCACAACCCTCCTCTCCCTCAAGGGGAGAGGAGTAATCCACTAAATTCCAACGAAGTTTACAAACTTCACAAGCCCCTTTGGGCTGTCTCATCGTGCAATAAAATTCCAAAGTTCACACAAGTCTCACCCCCTCATGCGGATTGTGAGGATATATTCAACTGTCAAAGAGCCAGCTGCGACAATGCCACAGCAGGTTACCTGTAGGACAGCAAAATAACCTAAAAGCTCAGGAAGATTGACCTAGGTCAAAACAATCGTTGCGATGGATCAATGCAGGTCCTTCTGGCTCTCCCTAACCACCATTGGGGACTAAGTAAGAAGGATTTTTCCAATGCGTAAGACAGTGAAATTTTTGGCGCTGGCAGCGGTATCGGGCATGGCTATCAGCTCTGTGCCGGCCTTTGCTGAACAGGGTGACATAATAGTCCGCGTCCGGGCGATCAACGTAATGCCCAGTGAGGAAAGCGGTTCGATTTTGCCTGCCTTTCCCGGTGAGCAGGTGAGCGTGGATAACAGTCCCGCACCGGAAGTTGATATTACCTATATGGCGACCGACAATATCGGTTTCGAGTTGATCGCGGCGACCACCAAGCACAGTGCAAGCGGCGTTTCGGGAACGACCGGCGGTATCGGGCGTCTGGCATCGACCTGGGTGCTACCGCCAACCCTGACGGCACAATATCATTTTGCGCCTGATGCAGCGATCCGTCCCTATATCGGGGCCGGCATCAACTACACGATGTTCTACAACGAAAATGCTTCGGATGCGCTGGAAGCGGCGGTGGGTGAAACAGACGTGAGCCTGAAAAGTAGCTTCGGTTATGCGCTGCAGGCTGGTTTCGATATTCCCATCAATGATCGATTTACGTTCAATGTTGACGTTAAATATCTTGACGTTGACACCACAGCGACGCTGCGGACGACGGCTGCGGGAGAGCAGCGGGTGAAGATCAATCTTGACCCGATCGTGGTCGGTGTTGGTTTGGGTATCAAGCTATAGCGGCGAACTAGCGTTATAGTTTCGGGAGGGAGGTCACGTGAAGATACGCAGTCGCCGAGGAGGGACAACTTGGCGGCTTGGTATCTTTGCGTGATCTTTTTTGCAATCGTGATGCTGAACGGAATTGTTTGTCAAAAACGGACGTCATTCCAGCGAAAGCTGAAATCTTCTGCAGGACGCCACTGGCTAAGAAAGCCTAACTCCCAACGCCCAACGCCATTCCCGCTTCCCTTATTCGCTTTGCCTCAGCGCCATCATTCTTGAACGCGGCTAGTCCGTCGGCCAGCGCCTTTTTGGCCTTGGCAGTTTGACCCAGTTGCATGCGGCTGCGCATCAGCATGATCCAGCCGTTTGCATCGTTGGGATTGGATTGCAGCCGTTGATCCAGACCATCCACCATATTCGCGATCATCGCTTCCTGCTGACCGGCGGGCAAGGCAGCAGCTTCCTGCATTTGCTGGCGGCTGGGGCCGGGGATCGCTGCGGTAGCAACTTGCGGGCCGTCGGTGGAGATGCCGCCTGTAGGCGCCGCTGGCCTAGCCTTTGCGAGCCGCGCGGCCACGTCGATATTTTCCTTTTCGGCAACTTGCCCGATCACCCGGCGGATATCTGCTGCGTAAGGCGCATCTGCGGGCGTGTCTTCAAGCAACGCGAACCAGTCATTAATTGCGCCGCGATGATCGCCGGAAATATCCTTTTGTACCGCCAGGAAATAGCGCGCACGTGGATCGCTCTTATCAATGGCCAGCGCTTTTTTGAACGCATCTGCGGCATCGCCAGGGACTTGCTGCCCATCGCTGGACATGACTAGCGCCTCACCCAGCATTGACCAATATTCGGCATTGTCCGGATCAAGCGTTGTTGCGCGTTTCATCGCCGTGGCGGATTCGGCATATTTCTCTGTTTCGAAGTAACTCCAGCCCAGCATACGCCAGCTTTCCGCGTCCTCGGGATCATCCTGAAGCTTTTTTTCAAGGCCAGCAATGACTTGATCGACACTGGGAGCGGTCTGGTTTTCGCCAGCCGCGACTTCAGCGCCTGCGTCGCTGCCTGAACTTTCTGTATCCATGCCCCGATAAACCTGAACACCGACCGCAGCAATGGCCAGGACCGCGGCTGATATCAGAGCAATACGGCTTATATTGCCGCCCGATTTCTTGCCGGATGCTGCAGTTTCTTCTGGCTCGCTCATATTTAAAACCCGTTTCTCAATTGGTGCGACCCCGTTGATCGCTTCGCATTGTCGTAAACTGTACCGCTTTGACAAGTAATTTGTTTCAGATTTTCGATAGTGACCAAAGCGGTTCAAACTGTGATATTTTCCACTGGCATATCAAAAGCTTTTTGGTAAGATGCTGGTAAGTTAAGTCTTTTGGGGTCGCGCTAGAGCCGGAAAAGTTGCTGCATTGGTCCGTTAAAACGCATGAGGGAGCGTTGGGTCAAGAAGGGCAAAAGGGGGAAGAAGCGCGTGGCGGACAAGTTTCGAGTGGTGATCGTGGGATCGGGACCAGCGGGCATGAGTGCTGCTGGCCGTGCTGCCCAGCTCAAGCTAAAGCATGTGCTCTTGGAAAAGACCGACCACCTTTCTGACACCATCTACAAATATCAAAAAGGCAAACATGTCATGGCGACGCCGAGCCAGCTGGTGCTGCGCTCGGATATGGATTTTGACGCCGGCAAGCGTGAAGCGATCCTGGAAATCTGGGACAAGCAAACCGAAGCTTGTGCGGTCAATGTCCAATATAATGCTGAACCGGTAAAGATCGAAGGCGAAGAAGGCAATTTTACTATCACGTTGAAAAATGGTGATAAAGTAATGGCCGAGACGATTGTTATGGCGATCGGGACGCAGGGCAATCCCAACCTGATGCGCTGCCCGGGCGGGGATAACAAACTGGTGCAATATCAGCTCGATGATCCCGGCGAATATTATGACGAGCATATCACCGTCATCGGTTCCGGAGATGCGGGGATTGAAAATGCGCTCGGTCTCGCGGCCGATGCGGCGCAGAATAATATTGTCACGATCCTCAATCGCTCGCCGGAATTTGCGCGTGCGAAAAAGGCCAATGTAAAGCTGCTGATGGAAGCAGGAGAGCAGGGCAAGGTGGATGTCCGCACCGAGACGACCCCTGCGGAAGTCAAGGATGGTGAGCTGGTGCTCGAAACCCGCGATGGGCAGGAAACAATCAAGTGCGACCGGATTATTGCACGCATGGGATCAGCACCGCCGCGCAAATTTGTCGAGGAATGCGGAATTGAATTTACCAGCGAAGATCGGGAGGCTTATCCCAAGCTGACCCCGGCTTTCGAAAGCACGAAGAAGGGCATTTATGTCATCGGCGCGCTGGCCGGTTATCCGCTGATCAAGCACTGTATGAACCAGGGCTATGACGTCATTGAATTTATCAACGGCAACAAGGACCTGAAGCCGGCTGATGAGCCAATTCTCGAAAAGAAATTCGCGGGCCTGCCCGGTAGCAAGTCGGTTGATGAATGGCTCGAATTCTTTCGCGAGAAGGTCACAATTCTCAATGACCTGTCACCCTTGCAGATGCGCGAATTCATGCTCGACAGCGAGCCGCGCCGCTATCGTCACGGCGAGGTGGTCTTTGAAAAGAATGAACCGGGCTCATCCCTGTTTGCCATTGCCGAGGGTTCGGTTGCGGTGGAAATTGATCCCAATGATCCTTCGATCACGGTGCCGATCGAAGAAGGATCGATCTTTGGCGAAGTCGGCCTGATCTCCGGTCGCCGCCGCGGTGCCACCATTAACGCGGCCGAAGATATGATCGTCGTCGAAATTTCTCGCACGGCGGCACTGAAACTGCAGGCATCCGTGCCAGCTGCAAAGCGCGCAATCACGCGTATCTCCACGGAACGCCAGTTGCTGCAGATGTTTGGTTCCGGCCTGACCAAAGACGATATCTCGGAGGTTGTCGAGAGCAGCGAGATTATGAATGTCAGGGCAGGCGAAGCGATTATCGAGGAAGGCAGCGAGGGCAATGACATCTACGTCATTCGCGTGGGATCGATGGTGGTGGAAAAGGAAATTGGCGGTAAGCCGGTGTTCCTGTCCTATCTGCCAGCCGGTTCCTATGTCGGGGAAATGACTCTTATCGCGGGCGGCATGCGGACCGCCACCGTAAAGGCAGCGATCAAATCGGAAGTCATCAAGATTAACGGCGATGCCTTCAAGAAGGTGCTCGACAAGCATCCCGACCTGATGCGCAAAGCCAAGCAGGAAATGGCTTCGCGGCAGGATATCAACGCCTTTGTCGAAGCCAAGAAAGACAGTTTCTCTGGCGTAGTGGATTATTATTCCGGCGTTGCCAATTTCCTCGTCGACAATGGCATCGGCGAAGCAACCGACGTGCTTTTGATCGACGAGAATCTCTGCGTGGGCTGCGACAATTGCGAGAAAGCCTGCGCCGACAGCCATGAAGGTTTGTCCCGCCTCGATCGCGAAGCGGGCCGGACCTACGCGCATCTGCACGTCCCGACCAGCTGTCGCCACTGCGAGCATCCGCACTGCATGTCCGATTGCCCGCCCGATGCCATCCACCGCGGTCCGGACGGGGAGGTCTTCATCGATGACACTTGCATCGGCTGCGGCAATTGCCAGCGTTATTGCCCCTATGGCGTGATCCGCATGGACAAGGTGCCGCCGAAGAAACCTGGTCTGCTGAGCTGGCTGTTCTTCGGCAGCGGGCCGGGGCCCGGTGAGCCCGACAAGCAATGGGCCGCGGAAAATAGCGATCCCGATGTCGAGAAACCCAAGAAAGCGATCAAGTGCGATATGTGCGCCGGTATCAACGGCGGTCCGGCCTGTGTCCGCGCCTGTCCCACCGGTGCCGCGATCCGCGTCGCGCCAGAGGAATTCCTCACTGTCGCCAAGCTAGAGCAAGAGGACGCATAATGGCTTCTGTCCCTGTTCCCGGCGGCGTCTCGAAAAAGAAAGTCGCCATGCATGACGGTTTTCTCAAACATGCCGGCTATAAATGGCTGAAAATTGCTTCGTTCATCATGTTGGTCTGCATCGTAAGCTATCTCTTCATCGATGTTTCTCCACGCCACAATGGCGGTAGCTGGTATGGCTATACGCTCGGCACGATCGGGGCCGGGCTGATCCTGTGGCTGACCATGCTTGGTGTCCGCAAGAGGGCAATGACCCCGGGCAAATGGTCGCTCAAGGCTTGGACTTCGGCGCATATCTATCTCGGCCTCAGCCTGATTATCATCGGCACATTGCATACCGGTTTTCAATTTGGCTGGAACATACATACGGCCGCCTATGCCTTCATGATGATCGTGATCATCTCTGGCATTATCGGTATCTATTTCTACGCCACCATCCCGCAGGCGCTGTCCAACAATCGCGACGAGATGACCGAGACGCAGATGCTTGAAAGTCTGCGCTCGCTCGACCGGCAATTGCATGAAGCGGCTCAACCGCTGTCGGTGGAGCACGCAGCGCTTGTGCTGCAATCGCTGGAGCAGGACCCATTTGGTGGCGGTTTTCTGAAACGGGTTTCCGGAAAATATCCCAATTGTGCTACCCGCGCTGCGCAGGCTGATTTGCGGCGGGAGCGCGCTTATCAGCCTCGCATGGGCGGAGATGATCCGCTCGACAAGGTTGATGCGCTGCTTGAGAAGAAAGAGGCGACGCTCGCGCGCGTCCGCCGCCATCTTCGGCTGAAAGCCCTGCTCCAGGTCTGGCTATTCGTCCATGTGCCGATGACCTTCGCCCTGATCGCGTCGCTGTCGGCGCATATCATCAGCGTTTTCTTTTATTGGTAGGCGGGAGATAGCAGCATGACCTTTATCGTTCGCCAGATTGCCGTCACCGCCGATGGCCGTGAGATTATCCGCTCCAATCCGTTCACGGATGCTGAAATCGGGATCGGCCGTAATACGGCAAATGCGATCCATCTGCCTGACCTTGCCGTCAATCCCGACCATGCGGTCATTCGCCAGCTTGAAGACGGCCAGATTGAGATTGAAAGTATCTCTGGCCAGAAATTCTCGGTTGATGGCCGGGACCAGATGTCCGCAAAAATTGATCCCGGCGCGGGCGCTGAAATTGGTTTTGGCGGCCATGTCATAGCGGTCAGCCAAGACGATGAAGGCATTATCCTGACCGTCAAACGGGTCGAGGCGCTTTCTGATTCCGCAGAAGAGCGGGAAGAGGGCGCGCTTTATACGCTGAAAGGACTGCTGCCCGGCAAACGGATCAGCGCATGGGGCTTTGTCGGACTTATGCTTGCGGCGTTCCTGATCTGGCCGATCTATACCTGGGCCACTTACCGCGGCGTCGAGGAGCGGCCTGAGGGTTTTCATGCTGACACGATGTGGACATCCGGTGCGCTCAGTGACGCGCATCATAGCCTGGAAGGCGATTGTCAGGCCTGCCACGTCGATGCCTTTGTGACGGTGACAGATAAAACCTGTCTCAACTGCCATGAAGATGATGCGCATGATCATGCCAAGAAAGATCGCCTGCTGACCGCCATGGGAGAGCCCGAGGGATTTGAAAAAGTCGGTGCGGCTTTTGCCTCAGCCTTTAACAAACCACCCGGCAGATGTGTCGAATGTCACACCGAGCATGAGGGGGCGGGTGCTATGGAACCCACTGCGCAAAAATTCTGCGCGGATTGTCACGAGGGAATGGACGGGCGTTTGACCGATACAGAGCTTGAAAATGCGTCGGACTTCGGGATTTCACACCCGCAGTTTCGCCCTGCTTTGCTGGTCCAGCCTGGCGGCAAAAATCCGCCTCGTAGGCGGGTTTCACTCGATGAGAAGCCGACCGAATATAATGGTCTGAAATTCCCGCATGATGTGCATATGTCAAAAACCGGCGGGGTCGCGCAAATGGGACGGCGGCTGTCGGCGAAATTCGGTTTTGGCGATTCGCTGGTCTGTGCAGACTGCCATACGCCGGATTCGAACGGTGTTCGATTTGAGCCTGTGGACATGGAGGAAGATTGCGCGATGTGCCACAGTCTTGCCTTCGAAGAAATTGGCAGCACGGTGCGTACATTGCGGCATGGCGAGCCCGATATGGTGCGCGCTGACCTGCGCGCTTATTATCGGTCCACAGGTCCTCAAAGGCCAATTAACCTTGGTGGTATGAAGCGGCGGCGTCCGGGTGCAGAAAATGACAACAGGGTGGCAAGCGATTATGCGCGTGCTGTCCAGTTCAGGCCAAGCCGCGCAAATCTGGCGATCCAGCAGGTATTTTCACGCGGTGGTGCCTGTTTCGATTGCCATGGCGTGACGCCGCCGACGGCGCGCGGACGGGTTGACTATGGTATCAAACCGGTGACTCAAACCGATCGCTATATGCATAAAGGCTGGTTCAGTCATGAAGCGCATAATGACGAGGATTGCACCTCCTGCCATGCAGCGACGACATCGGACAACGCCCGCGACCTGCTATTGCCCGGCATCAAAACCTGCCGTGAATGTCATGGCGGTGAGTTCCAGAAAAGCTCTGATGTTCCATCGAGCTGCGCCATGTGTCATGATTACCATGCCGATGACGGCGCGCCCTGGCTGATCAAGGAACAGCAGAAGGACAAACAGAAAAAGCCCGACAAGGTGGCGAATGATAATGAGGCGCTTAAGCCTTCCGACAAGCTGACAGTTAAGATAAGAAAGCAGAAGATTGCCAGTCGTTAGCGGCGACATAACAGAGAGGAAGCGCCCATGATCTTGGCGCAGGTAACGGATATCCATCTCGGTTTTGACCCGGATAATCCGTCGGAATTTAACCGCAAGCGCCTCGATCAGGCGCTCAAGGTCCTGCGCGAGATGACGCCGCGACCTGATGCTCTGCTCGCTACGGGCGACTTGGTCGATCGCGGTGATCAGGATAGTTACATGCGACTGGAACAGGCTTTTTCAGACTTGCCGTTTCCTGTTTATATGTGTCTGGGCAACCATGACCTGAGGGCACCATTCCAAAAACAGTTTCCCGATGTGCCCTCGGCAGATGGCTTTGTCCAATATGAGATTGATGATGGCCCGCTGCGTCTGCTGTTTTTGGATACGCTGGAAGAGGGGCGTCACGGGGGCGCCTTTTGCGAAGTTCGGGCGCGATGGTTGTCTGAAAGACTGGCGGAGAAACAGGACAAACCGACTTTGCTCATCATGCATCATCCTCCTGTGGAATCGGGTATTGCATGGATGAATACCGATCCGCGCGAGCCATGGGTGTCGGTGCTGGCCGAAACGATCGCAGGGCATGACCAGATCAAGGGTATGATTACTGGCCACCTACACCGGAATATTTCAACGTCTTTTGAAGGCACAAGCCTCTCGATTTGCGCGTCCACCGCACCGCAGGTCGCATTTGACCTGGAACCGATTGATCCTGAAAACCCTGATGGTCGCAATATGATTGTCGCGGACCCCCCGGCCATTGCATTGCACTGGTGGAATGGCAAACAACTGGTCAGTCATTTCGAGACTGCCGAAGAGCATGTGATGCTCGCCCGTTATGACGAGAATCTGCAGCCATTGGTGCGTGCCTTGCTGGCCGAGCGACCTGATTAGAGACATCGCTTCGGTAAAGTTCCTCTTTTGCCATGCCAAATTGTCCGCGCTTGTCGCCATTGACAACGCGGACTATGGAAGGTCGCATGAATATAGTGAATGAAACGCTCGACCTGATCGGTAACACCCCGCTCGTTCATCTTGCCGGCCCCAGCGCGGAGGCAGGATGCGATATCTACGGCAAATGCGAATTCGCCAACCCCGGCGCGTCGGTAAAAGACCGTGCCGCTTTGTTCATCGTGCAGGATGCCGAGGAACGCGGGTTGCTCAAACCCGGCGGCATGATTGTCGAAGGGACGGCCGGTAATACCGGGATCGGTATTGCGCTAGTCGCCAATGCCAAAGGTTACAAGACCACCATTGTCATGCCGGAGACGCAAAGCCGGGAAAAAATGGATACACTACGCGCTTTGGGAGCCAGGTTGGTTCTGGTTCCTGCGGCGCCCTATGCCAATCCGGGGCATTTTGTTCATACCAGCCGTCGTCTGGCCGAAGAAACAGAAGGCGCGGTTTGGGCAAACCAGTTTGACAATGTCGCCAACCGCCGTGCGCATATTGAAACGACTGCGGAAGAAATCTGGGAACAGCTCGATGGCAAGGTCGACGGCTTTGTTTGCGCAGCGGGAACCGGCGGGACGATCGCTGGTGTCGGCATGGGGCTGAAAGCCAAGAATGAAAAAGTGAAGATCGGATTGGCTGATCCTCATGGCGCGGCCCTGTACAACTATTATGCTCACGGTGAATTGAAATCCGAGGGTAGCAGTGTTGCAGAAGGTATTGGTCAGGGACGGATTACAGGTAACCTGGAAGACGCGCCGATTGATATGCAATATCGGATCAGTGATGAAGAAGGGATGAAATGGGTCGAGCGCCTGTTGCAGGAAGAAGGGCTATGTCTTGGCCTCTCATCCGGGATTAATGTAGCTGGTGCTATTGCTCTTGGCAAAGAGCTTGGTCCCGGTAGCAAGGTCGCCACGATATTGTGTGATACCGGTTTTCGCTATCTGTCCTCGCTCTACAATGCCGATTGGCTAAGAGAGAAAGGGTTGCCGGTTTTCCCGTGGCTTGAAGACGATGATTGAGGAACAAAAAGATACTGGTAACCGACAAGATACCGTTCAGCGTATCCAGGTGGGTGTTGTAGGTTTGGTGGCTGTCCTTTTGCTCGTCAGCGTCGCCAATTTTGTGTTACAGCGCGCCAGTGATGAGCAATCCGCAATTGAGGAAATTCAAGCCGAAGCGGCCGATAGGTCAAGGGAAATGGTTCAGGAAGTTGCACCTGTACCGACACCTGCGCCGGCCGAACCATTGGCGGAATTGGGCATTACTCCGGCGCCCGTGCCGGAAGATGAAGTAGTCCAGCCAGTGCCCACCGTACCGGGTTCCCGGGCACAGGTCGTTCCTGATCTGGAGCCAGACCCCAAACTGGAAGCGCCTATGGACCAGGAGCGATAATCATTGGTGCGGAAAGCTGCTTTGTGCTTGGCTCTTGTAGTGATCATGGGGCTGTTTTCGCAGTGTAGTCCGGCAGCCACGAATTTGCAGAATGAGAATTCAGCTCCCGCCAAAATTCAGTTGATGACCAGTCTGCCGATCGTCTGGGGCGCGGGCGCTTCGATGGAGAGCATCGTTTCCGGAGAGACATCTCCGGCTCCGATTTATGCGCATTGGCAGCGGCACCATGACATTAGTGCGGTGGACAGTTTTGCGGGACTGGAAAATTCAGATGCCGATTTGATCTTGCTGGCCCAGCCGCCGGCGATGGACCCGGCCGATATCGCCGCAGTTGACGCTTGGGTACGGGCAGGCGGCAAGGCAATTATCCTGACCGATCCGATGCTGGTATGGCACACGGAATTTCCCATTGGTGACAATCGCAGACCACTGGCGTCTGGTTTACTGTCTCCTTTACTGGGGCACTGGGGTTTGGAATTGCTGGCACCTGATGGCGAAGGAGCGGGCGGCGTAGAGCTGGAATTCTCCAGTGCCAAGATCTCAACTGTCGGTATCGGGACTTTCAAAGCTGCGGCAGAGCGTGAAGACAGTCATGCCGACTGTGCGTTCAGCACCGGCAATGTGATGGCACGCTGTTCCGTCGGCAAGGGGGCAGTGATTATCGTCGCTGACGCTGATTTTCTTAATGATGCTCTATGGTCAAATCAGACCGGGGAAGACACGGGCGATGCACGGGAATTGACGGACAGTTTGATCGCTGATTTGCAAAAATAGACTCGATTCTGGCTTCGCACCTGCTCTGAAGTCCATTTATTTGCCGTGTTTCCAACAACTAATCCGAGTTTTGGTGACGTCTACCGAAAGGAGTGTAAAATAAAAGTCAATTAAATCAAGTAGATAGAGAAAATACTCCGTAAATTCCCGCAAAATCCCGTAAAATCCCCTTCCATCCCTAGCTCTCCCCTGTTAACCCTGTTCCGTTATCGGGGTAATTTTCCTGTCCGGAATTCTGGTTTTTCGGGAGTGGTTCGTTGCGCGCTTCTCCACACGGGAAAGATTTGCCTTTCGATAGTGTTGAGGGATTGAGGCTGTGTCAGGCAATTACGCTTATTCAGGATCGGGAATTTCCGCGATAGACGACAAAGGTCGTCTGTCCGTTCCTGCATTCCTTCGTAAAGACCTGATCGCCAGCAGTGACGGCCGCGTTCTGTGCCTTGGCAAACATGAAAAATGGGATTGCCTGGTCGGTTTTGGCCTCAGCCGCAAAATCGACATGCTTGCGGAAATCGACAAGGAAGAAGAAATCGCCATTGCGCGCTCTGAGCCTTATGACCGCGATGCCGCTGGCGCTCGTAAATTCTCGACCCTGCAGGAACTCAGCTTCGACGCGAGTGGCCGCTTTGTTCTACCGCCCATGCTGCAAGCGATTGGCGGCCTGAAAGACAATGTCCTCTTTCACGGTATCGGCAAGACATTTTGCCTTTGGGCGCCACAGGCGCTGCTCGACACAACTAACGACGTGCCAGTGGACAAGCGTCTGGTGGAATTTCATCTCAGCGAATTGGGGAAAAAGAAATGACCCCGAATGAAGCGATGCCCCAGACCAAACCTCATATTCCCGTCCTGCTTGACGAAGTCATCGACGCGCTCGCCATTACCCCGGGCGAAACGCATGTCGATGGCACGTTCGGTGCCGGCGGATATAGCATGGCGATGATTGCTGCTGGTGCCAAAGTACATGGCTTTGATCAGGATCCTGATGCCATTGCTGGCGGAGCATCATTGGTCGAAGCCTCTGACGGCCAGCTGATTTTGCACCATGGCTATTATTCGCAAATGGCGGATGTCTTGGAAGGCGAAGATATTGACGGCGTCACGCTGGATATCGGTGTCTCTTCAATGCAGCTGGATCAGGCGGAACGTGGATTCTCTTTCCAGAAAGACGGTCCACTCGACATGCGTATGTCGCAAGACGGCCCCAGCGCTGCAGACTTTTTGAACGAAGCGGACGAAGAAGAAATTGCCGATGTCATCTATCGCTATGGCGAAGAACGGCGTTCGCGGAAAATTGCCAAGGCGATAGTCAATGCGCGCCCGCTAACCCGCACTTCCGAACTGGCTAGTGTCGTTCGCAAAGCTTTGGGTCAAAAGCCTGGCGACAAGAAAGATCCGGCAACCCGGACCTTTCAGGCCATTCGCATCCATATCAATCGCGAGCTTGGTGAACTGGAAGATGGCTTGGTCGCCGCAGAGCGACTGCTGAAACCAGGTGGCCGTCTTGCCATCGTGACCTTTCACAGCCTTGAAGATCGTATCGTCAAAAATTTCCTGCGTGATCGCAGCGGCCAAAAATCCGCTGGTTCACGCCATCTACCTCAAGTTTCCGAAACACGGCCGGCACCCACCTTTCATAAACCAGCCAAACTGGTGCGTCCGGCCGGGGCGGAGCAGGTCTCTAATCCCCGAGCCCGCTCCGCCACCCTCAGATCAGCGGTGCGTTCCGATGCGCCAAGTCATGCGAAGACGGGAGGCGTGCAATGAAACTGGCAGTGAAACGTCTTGAAGGTATCGGGTGGCTCGCGCTGGTTTTTCTCGTCGCGATCCTGCTCTATCCCTTGTCTCTCAGCGTGGCCACTTTGCGTAGTGATCTTGCGCGGACCGACAGCAAGATTGTGTCGGTCAAAAAAGAGATCCGCTATCTCGAAACAGAGTTTAGTGCGCGCGCCAATTTGCGGCAGCTGGAGCACTGGAACAAACTGGAATATGGTTATGTGTCTCCCAACGCGTCGCAATATCTGGATGGAGAGCGGGCGCTCGCCAATCTGGGTGGCAAGGATTTGCGCAAGCCTGTTAAAGTGGCTGTCATCAGCACCATGGACAAGGTTCCGCCAGCGGGCATAATCGGTTCGGTCTTTCCAACGGCATCAGCCAAGGTGCGCGATAGTGAGAGCAATGATGCGTCGCCCGTCGCGATAAACGGGGAAGATGACAATATCGGAGAAGAGCCCACAGCGACTGAATTGCGCGAAACGAAAACTGCGCGTGTCGCTGATATGGAGGACAAGTTGCTCGACGACGGGTTGATCAAACAGCTAGCAGCAAGGGCGGATACCGAACAAGCGGGGAGCCGCGCTCAATGACCACTCTTCTGGCAAGCAGCAGAAAGATGCAGTTTTCCGGGAAAAGTAAGGAGGTAGCAGCCAGCGCCCACTTTCGCTTGATGGTGTTGCTGCTGGTGTTTCTGGCGATTTTCACGATCGTTGTCGGGCGGTTGATAAGCTTCAGTATATTGGAAGATGCCAAGCCAACACGCATGTCGAGCTCAGCTTTTGTTCCGGCGCGCGGTGATATTGTGGATCGCAATGGTGTTCCGTTGGCCCGCACGATGAAGGGCTATGCTATCCGCGTGGTGCCAGAACGGGTGCTGGGCGACAAGGAGTTGCTGGCGCGCCAACTGGCTGATCTGTTTCCTGATACGACAGCGGCAGAATTTCTTTCCAAGCTAAACGGTTCTCGGCCGACTTATCTTCGCCGCCGGGCTTTGCCCAATGAAGTGCGGCAGGTCCATGCGCTTGGCGAGATTGGTATCGAGTTTCCACGAGAGAATGAACGGCTCTACCCGCAGCGTGATTTGGCAGCCCATGTTCTGGGTTATGTAAATGCCGATAGCGAAGGTGTGATGGGCATGGAGCGCGCGCTTAATGACCGATTGAAGGATGAAACCCTTCGCGGCAAGCCGGCTGCACTATCGATTGATAGCCGGGTTCAGGCGGCACTGGAAAGTGAATTGATGGTCGCGATGACAGCTCATGAAGCGCGTGGTGCTGCGGGTGTCATCCTTGATGTGCATACGGGTGAAGTGATGGCGCTTGCTTCGTTGCCCGTATTTGATCCGAACAAAATCCGCAAAGCGACCATGAAATACCAGATCAATGAAGTTACGCAGAGCGTGTTTGAGTTGGGATCAACTTTCAAGCCGCTGACCGTCGCTGCTGCGCTTGATGCCGGAACAGTTACCGATCTGGCGGTGCGTTATAATGCTACAGAGCCGATTAAGGTTGCGAGCTTTACGATCAAGGATGATCATGGCCAAAACCGTTATCTCAACGTGCCGGAAACGTTAGTGCACAGTTCCAATATTGTCACCGCAAGGCTGGCTGACAATCTGGGTAAAGAGCGCATGGAGCATATGATCCGGCGGCTCGGTTTTGACGAACGGCCTCATATCGAGCTGGCGGAGCGTGGAAAGCCGCTTTGGCCGCAACGTTGGGGACGGGTAACCAATATGACGGTGGCCTATGGTCACGGAATCGCAGTGACGCCTCTGCATCTGGCCAGCTCTTATGCTGCCTTGGTCAACGGCGGTATCTGGCGGCCGGCGACATTGCTTAAGGTTGAACCCGGGGAGGAAGCCGAAGGGCGCCGCGTGTTCAAGGCGGCAACCAGTGCGCGGATGCGGCAGTTGCTGCGGATGATCGTGTCAAATGGAACGGGCCGCAAGGCCGATGCGCCAGGTTACCGGATTGGCGGCAAGACGGGGTCTGCGGAAAAACCATCCAATGGTGGTTACAACAAGACGTCACTTGTTTCGACATTTGCGGCCGCCTTCCCGATGGACAATCCACGCTATGTTGTGATTGCCATGCTGGATGAGCCCAAGGGTAACGCGGAAACCGGGTTCCAACGGACCGCCGGCTGGACGGCCGCGCCTGTTGTGCGCAAGGTCGTTCCACGGATTGGGCCAATGCTGGGCGTCGTCCCGGATGAACACCGCGATGTTGATGTATCGGAGCTAACACCGCTTCTCTGGTCGCCGAAAGGATAGGCGATGAAATTATCTGCTCTTATCGCCGGGCTGAATGACGCGGCATTGGAAAGCGAAGAAGGTGAGGCTCATGTCACCGGTTTTGCGATTGATCATCGCAAGATTGCGCCGGGAAATATATTCGGGGCCTTTCGAGGCACCAAGGTCAACGGCGAGGATTTTATCGAAGATGCAGTCTCTGCCGGTGCGCTAGCCATTGTGGCGCATCCTGATGCTGAGGTTGAAGGCGCTGTCCATATTGCTGCCGAAGAACCGCGACGTGTTTTTGCATTGATTGCGGCCCGTTACTTTACCCCCACACCGCAATATGTTGCAGCAGTTACCGGCACGAATGGCAAGACATCTACCGCGGAAATGACCCGTCAGTTATGGCGTATGGCCGGTTTGAACAGCGCGTCGATCGGCACGCTGGGGGTGACGACAGCTGATGAACAGGTCAAGACCGGGTTGACGACGCCTGACATCGTGACTTTTCTATCCAACATGTCTGGCCTCGCCCGCGAGGGCGTTAGCCATGCGATATTCGAAGCGTCCAGTCATGGCCTTTCCCAATATCGCACCGAAGGTTTGCCTGTGCATGTCGGCGTGTTCACCAATCTCAGCCGCGATCATCTCGACTATCATGGTGATATGGATAGTTATTTCGAAGCCAAGATGCGGCTGTTTGACGAGGTAGTGCAGGACGCTGGCACGGCGGTTATCTGGGCGGATGATGAGTGGTCGGGTCCGGTTATCAAACGAGCCATGGATCGCGGACTGTCTCTCTTTACCGTTGGCGAACAAGGTACATCGCTACGCCTGTTGTCACGCACGCCAACCCAGCTGGGCCAGGTGTTGATGGTCAAGGCGCAGGGAAATACCCACCGGATATCGCTGCCGCTGATTGGTGCCTATCAAGCGGCTAATGTGCTGTGCGCTGCAGGCGTTATTTTGTCGACCGGTGGAGCACTGGACGATGTGATTGACCATCTCCAGCGGGTGCAGCCCGTGCGCGGCCGGCTGGAACGCGCTGTCATTACGAAAATCGGTGCGCCTGTTTACGTTGATTACGCTCACACGCCTGATGGTTTGCGTGCCGCAATTGATGCACTGCGGCCCCATGTCAAAGGGAAGTTGATTACGATCTTCGGGGCTGGCGGTGATCGAGACAAAGGAAAACGGCCTGAAATGGGCAAGGTGGCAGCGGAACTGTCCGACATTGCCATCGTGACCGATGATAATCCGCGTGGTGAGGATCCCGCCGCCATCCGGGCTGATATCATGGCGGGTGCACCGGGTGCTCAGGAAGTTGGCGACCGTCGTGCGGCCATTGCCCATGCCATTGGTCTGGCGGGAGCGGATGATATCATACTGTTAGCAGGTAAGGGGCATGAACAGGGCCAAATCATTGGTGATCGCGTCATTCCTTTTGACGATGTCGAGGTCGCCCGGGAATGTGCCCGCGAAGACAGCAATGAAGGCAATGGCGCACCGCAACCGGAGGCGACCGCATGACGGCGTTGTGGACATCTTCTGCTATTGCCGAAGCGATCGGCGGACGGGCTAGCGCTGATTTTGAAGTCGACGGCGTGGCCTTTGATTCCCGCGAAATTGGTCCCGGCGACCTGTTCTTTGCGCTGAAAGGCGAGCAGAGCGACGGGCATCTTTATGTTGATAATATCTATGCGGCTGGCGGAGCAGGTGCGGTCGTCAGCCAGCCGGTCGACGGCCCTCATATCTTGGTGCCAGACACCACGAAGGCGCTAAACGATCTGGCTATCGCATCGCGGGCCCGCACAGATGCGAAGATTATTGGAGTTACGGGGTCGGTCGGCAAGACCGGCACCAAAGAAGCCCTTTTTGCAGCCTTGAACCGTGCGTCCATGGGAAAGTCCCATCGGTCGGTGAAAAGCTACAATAACCATGTTGGCGTTCCGCTGAGCCTGTCGCGTATGCCGGCGGGATGCCAATATGGAATTTTTGAAATGGGTATGAACCATGCGGGTGAACTGTCGCAGCTCACTCGGCTGGTGCGGCCTGATGTTGCGATCATCACCGCGATTGCGCCAGCCCATATCGGTCATTTTTCCGGTGTTGAAGCGATAGCCGATGCCAAGGCCGAAATTCTCCAGGGTTTGACCCACGAGGGGACTGCCGTCATTCCCCGCGACAGCGATCATTTTCAGCGGCTTCGCAAAGCTGCCCTTCGTTGCACCAAAAAGATCGTGACTTTTGGCTTTGATGAACAGGCCGATGTGCGCGCTATAGATGTCGTCCCGGCTCAAGGCGGCGGTTCGCTGGTAACGGCCAGTTTTCGCGACGATGGCGACGGGGATCGCAGCCTGTGTTTCACGGTTGCAGAGGCGGGCAAGCACTGGGTGTCCAATGCGCTCGCCATATTGGCAGCAGTGCGTGCAGTTGGAGGCGATTTGGCGGCGGCGGGTCTGGCGCTGGCAGAGCTACAGGGGCTCGACGGTCGCGGCAGACGTCATCAGATTGAACTTAAAGAAGGTGGGCGAGCGCTTTTGATTGACGAGAGTTACAACGCGAATCCCGTGTCAATGAAAGCCACTTTGGGGCAGTTGGCGCGCGAAAATTGTGGTGGCAAAAAAATCGTCATTCTGGGCGCAATGGGCGAGTTGGGAGACAAGGCGCAGGTTTATCACGAGGCGCTGGCCGAGGACATTATCGCCTCTGGTGCACAGGCCATCATACTGGTTGGCGACGAGATGGCTCATACGCAAGCTCGGCTGGAACAATTATCGCCGGAAAAACTTGATCACACTCTCAAAATATCTCATGTCGCGGGTTCTTCGGAAGCGCTGGCTGCAGTCGCAGGGGAAATCAGCGACGAAGACATCCTTCTTATCAAGGGATCAAATTATCTGGGGCTTTCCAAGGTCGTATCGGCTTTGGTGAGCGGGGAGTACTAATGTTTTATTTATTGGCACAATGGCTTGAATTTGAAGGCCTATTCAATGTCTTTCGCTATTTGAGTTTCCGCTCAGGCGCAGCGGTTGCAACCGCACTGTTCATTGGCATGTTGATTGGACCAAGATTCATCAACATGCTGCGGATGAAACAGGGCAAGGGTCAGCCTATCCGTGAGGACGGGCCGATTACTCACCTGAAAAAAGCAGGCACGCCGACCATGGGCGGCCTCATGATTTTGCTTTCAGTGGTTATCTCCACTTTGCTTTGGATGGATCTGAGTAATATTTTTGTCTGGGTCTGCATCTTCGTGACGCTGGGTTTTGGAGCGATAGGCTTCATGGATGACTACGACAAAGTGAGCAAAGCCAGCCACAAAGGTGTTCCCGGGCGTGTCCGGTTATTGATGGAATTTGTCGTTGCCGGTTTTGCAACCTGGATCATTGTCCAACAGGTTGGCACCAATCTCTATGTTCCGTTTTTCAACGATGTGCAGGTCAATCTTGGGTGGTTCTATTTCCCCTTTGCCATGTTTGTCATCGTCGGCTCGGGCAACGCGGTGAATCTGACCGATGGGCTTGATGGGCTGGCGACGATGCCGGTGGCGATTGCGAGTGCGACCTTTTTGATTCTCGTATACATGTCGGGCAATGCGGTATTCTCAGAATATCTCGGTATTCCATTTGTAGCGGGTGCGGGCGAGCTCGCCATTTTCTGTGCCTGTATAATAGGCGCCTGTCTGGCCTTTCTCTGGTTTAACGCGCCGCCTGCTGCTGTGTTTATGGGCGATACCGGGAGCCTCGCTCTCGGCGGCGCATTGGGCGCTATTGCTGTTTCGATCCATCATGAGATTGTCCTCGCCATTGTTGGTGGGCTTTTTGTGCTTGAGGCGGTCTCAGTCATCGTTCAGGTCTTCTTCTTCAAACGGACCGGCAAGCGGGTTTTCCGCATGGCGCCGATCCATCACCATTTCGAACAGCTTGGCTGGTCTGAGTCCACAGTCGTGATCCGTTTCTGGATCATCAGTCTGGTTCTGGCGCTGGCCGGCCTTGCAACACTCAAACTCAGATGATGCGTTCGTCCGCCTTTGCCAACAAAAGCTATGCCATTTTGGGCCTGGCGCGATCCGGCATGGCGACACTTGATGCACTGCATGCGAGCGGTGCAAGAATATTGGCTTGGGATGCGCGCGAAGATTTACGCGAAGCGGCGAATGACAAGGCGATAATCGCTGATCCCATGGAAGCGGACCTTAGTGATTATGACGCGATTGTCGTGTCCCCTGGAGTGCCGCTGAACACGCATCCGATCCGTGATAAGGCCGCTGATGACGGCGTGCAGATCATCGGAGATATCGAATTGTTCGCGCAGGCGCGGCGGTCTTTGCCGCCGCATCGTGTCGTTGGGATTACCGGCACCAATGGCAAGTCCACGACCACGGCGCTGTTGCATCATATCATCCAGAGTGCGGCCTTGCCGACCCATATGGGCGGGAATATCGGTTTGCCGATCCTGTCGCAGGAACCGCTGGCAGCGGGCGGTGTCTATGTGCTGGAACTGTCCAGTTATCAGATTGATCTGACACACAACCTGGATTGCGATGTGGCAATGCTGCTTAATATCAGCCCCGACCATCTTGATCGCTATGACAGCTATGATGCCTATGCTGCGGCCAAAGTGCGGTTGTTTGACATGATGGACCCAGACCATGTTGCGATTTTCGGCAGCACAGATGAAAAAACACAGCTTGCCTTGCAGCTCATACGTGCTGAAGGCCGGGTAAAAAATATTATGGATAGCAGTGCCTTCTTTCTGGAAGGACAGGAAAATTGGCCATCCTTACAGGGACCGCATAATTTGGAAAATGCGGTCGCCGCAGTAGTTGCTGCAGAAGTGCTGGGCATTAAAGAACATCAATGGCGTCCGGCATTGGCAAGTTTCAAAGGTTTGCCGCACCGGATGGAGCGGATGGCTGAGGCGGCCGGCGTCTTGTTTGTGAATGACAGCAAGGCAACCAACCCGGCCTCCACTGGCCCGGCGCTTGGTGCCTACCCCAAAATCCACTGGATCGTCGGGGGATTGCCCAAGAGCGATAATCTTGAAGAGTGTGAACCCTATTTTGGTAACGTGGTCCAAGCTTACACAATTGGTGATGCCGGACCGATGTTTGGTGAATTGCTTGCCCCGCATATGCCCGTTGATCCTTGCGAGATGATCCTGACCGCAGTGCAGCATGCAGCAGCTAATGCCAAACCGGGGGAAGTGGTTTTGCTATCACCGGCCTGTGCCTCGTTCGACCAGTTCAAGGATTTTGAAGCACGCGGCGAATGTTTCCGCAACGCGGTAGAGAGTGTCATCGAAAATAATCTAATCGGAACAGCGGCTGGGGGCAGTATAGAATGACCGATGGAACAACCTCTAAAGGTCCGTTGCCTGAAATTGCGGCAGGCCTGAAAAAGAAACGTTTCCAACTGGAATCGCGTCTGGGGCGCAGCGACCGTTCGCCATTGGCAATCTGGTTCTGGGAACTGGATCGGGTTTTGCTGGCGTTGATGTTGACGTTGATTGCTATTGGCCTGATCGCTGTCGCGGCAGCATCGCCGGTATCTGCGTTGAAGCATAGTACCGCAGCGGTTTCGCTTGATCCGCTTTATTATTTCTATCGCCAGCTTGGCTGGGTGATTGTCGGCATTCCGATCATGCTGGTGGTTTCAATGCTGCCGAAGGAACAGGCGCGGCGCTTTGCGATTATCGCGGGGGTGGCCGCCTTTGCTCTGCTGTTTCTGGTTCCGATTTTTGGTAAGACGGTTAACGGTGCACAGCGCTGGATCGGCTATGGTTTCGCCACGGTCCAGCCGGGAGAGTTTCTCAAACCCTTTTATGCCGTTTCGCTGGCCTGGCTGCTTTCCTTGCGGGTCAAGGATCCTTCACTTCCGGTAATATCGCTGTCTTTCGTGCTAACCGGGGTGATTGCTTTGCTCTTAATGATGCAGCCAAATCTTGGCCAAACACTGATTTTCTGCGGCATCTGGTTTGTGTTGATGATGATTTCCGGCCTCTCGGCGCGTCTGATTGCGGCGATCAGTATGGGCGGGATCGGCGGATTGGTCGGGGCCTATTTTCTTTATCCGGTGGCGACCCAGCGGATCAATACCTGGCTGTTCGGGGGCGATGAATTTGATCAGGTGATGCTCGCGCACAAGGCGCTCACCGGTGGCGGCCTGCTAGGCACAGGCCCAGGTCTTGGCACCGCGAAGTTCAAACTGCCCGAAGCGCATACCGATTATATTTTCTCCGTCATTGGCGAAGAATTCGGGCTGCTCGCCTGCGTTGCCATTGCGCTGGTCTATCTTGCCATTGTTGTGCGCGTGTTCCTGCGCCTGCTGGATGAGGAGGATAATTTTATCATCCTCGCCGTCGCCGGTCTAACCGCGCAATTTGGTGGGCAGGCACTGATCAACATGGCGGTGAACCTGCAGCTCTTTCCTTCCAAGGGCATGACTTTGCCGCTGATCAGCTATGGCGGCTCTTCGTTCCTCGCCCTATCGCTCGGCGTCGGACTGTTGCTGGCATTCACGCGCAGAAACCCCTATTTAGATCGCTCACTTTATGTCACAAATGGGATGGTGACCAAATGAGCTTTACGAAACATTATGTCCTCGCCGCCGGCGGTACAGGCGGCCACATGATTCCGGCTTATGCATTGGGCAAGGAACTGGTTCAGCGCGGGCACCGTGTTGCCCTGATCACAGACGAGCGCGGCGAGAAAATTCCCGGCATGGTTGATGACGGTCAGGTGCATGTGCTGCCCGCGGGTCGGATCACCAAAGACCCGCGCGGTTGGCTATCGGGCGCGCGCGCGATCCTGAAGGGTCGCAAGATGGCGATGCAGCTTTATGATACTTTTGAGCCGTCCGCCGTTATCGGCTTTGGCGGCTATCCGGCCTTTCCGGCGCTGTTGGCGGCAAACCGCAAGAACATCCCTACAATCATCCATGAACAAAATGCTGTGCTGGGCCGGGTCAATCGGTTGGCGGCGCGCTCGGTTAATGCGATTGCCACGTCCTATCCCGATATCCTGAAGCTGAAACCGAAATATGAGGAAAAGGTCCATCTGGTCGGGAACCCGGTACGTGAAGAGGTTATCGCGCTGCGCGAAGAGCCTTATCCGCCGCTGACGGAGGAAGGCATTTTCCGCGTGCTGGTCACCGGTGGCAGTCAGGGGGCGACCATTCTTTCGGACGTAGTACCCGATGGTCTGGCTCTGTTGCCGATGCATCTGCGCCGCCGGCTGCAGGTTACCCAGCAATGCCGCGAGCAGGATATCGAGCGGGTCCGCGAAAAATATGCCGAGCATGATATTCCGGCCGAACTGGCTACTTATCTGCCAGACCTGCCGCAGCGCCTTGGTTGGTCGCATCTGGTAATCGGGCGGGCAGGGGCGTCGACCATCGCCGAGCTAACAACGGCAGGACGTCCGGCGATCCTTATCCCGCTGCCGATTGCAACAGATGACCATCAGACCCAAAATGTCCGCGAAATGGTGGCCGCTGGCGGTGCGCGATCCATAGCACAGCCGCAATTCACTGCGAAAGAACTGGCCAAGCAGATGCAGAAAATGGCCCTTGGCCCGGATGCGCTGCAAAATGCGGCGCGTTTTGCCCGGAAATGCGGTCGACCCGATGCGGTGAGTGATCTGGCAGACTTGGTTGAAAGCATTGGAACATCGCCGCTTTCCAAAACACTAAAGGTGAAGAAGGAAAAACTCCAGCTGGCTCCCAATCCAGGTCCAGCACTCGCAAAGGACAATCTCGCGAAAGAAAGCATGCGATGAAGGGTGTCGGTACAGATATTGGAACAATCCATTTTGTCGGCATTGGCGGTATTGGCATGTCCGGCATTGCCGAGGTCATGCATAATCTTGGCTATCAGGTGCAGGGCTCTGACATAGCCGAAAGCTATATCGTCGAAGGGCTGCGCGCCAAGGGCATCAAGGTGATGATCGGCCAGAATGGCGAGAATGTCGTCGGTACGGCTGTGGTAGTTACATCAACCGCCGTGAAACGCGGCAATCCCGAAGTCGAAAAAGCACTTGAAGACCGTATCCCTTTGGTCCGGCGTGCAGAAATGCTGGCTGAACTGATGCGGCTGAAGCGCACCATCGCGATTGCGGGCACCCATGGCAAGACGACGACCACCTCGATGGTCGCGGCGATGCTCGATGCGGGCGGGATCGACCCGACCGTGATCAATGGCGGCATCATCAACAGCTATGGCTCCAACGCACGTCTGGGTGACAGCGAATGGATGGTGGTCGAAGCGGATGAGAGCGACGGCAGCTTCCTCCGTCTCGATGGCACAATTGCCGTGGTTACCAATATCGATCCCGAACATCTCGATCACTATGGCAGTTTCGAGAAGATCAAGGATAGCTTTGTCGAATTTATCGAAAATGTGCCCTTTTATGGTGCCGCGATCCTGTGTCTCGATCATCCCGAAGTACAGGCGATCCTGCCACGCATTCGCGACCGGCGGCTGATCACTTATGGATTTTCCGCGCAGGCCGATGTGAAGGGTGTCAATGTCACTCCAATCCCGGGCGGTAATCGTTTTGATGTTATGGTTCGCGACCGTGATGGCGAGACGCGGACAATTGAAGGTATCACACTGCCCATGCCGGGGCGTCACAATGTCGAGAACGCTATTGCAGCGGTCGCAGTCGGCCTCGAAATGGGTATGACGGACGAACAGATTGCCAGCGGCTTTGATCATTTTGGCGGAGTGAAACGGCGCTTTACCAAAGTGGGTGAAGTGGACGGTGTTTCGATCATCGACGATTACGGCCATCACCCGGTCGAAATCCGCGCCGTGCTTTCCGCAGCTCGCGAAGGCGCAGAGGGCCGCGTCATCGCGGTGGTTCAGCCACATCGCTTCACCCGGCTGCGCGATCATATGGAGGATTTCCAGCAAGCGTTTAATGACGCTGATATGGTCTATGTCACACCGGTCTTTGTAGCCGGTGAAGAACCGATTGAAGGCGTGGACAGCGAAGCCCTTGCCGCCGGACTGCGCAAACGCGGACATAGGGTTGCCGAAACCGTTGCAGATGAAGCGGATTTGACGGCAAGGCTTGCAGACGTGGCGGAAGACAAGGACATGATTGTCTGCCTCGGCGCCGGAGATATTACCAAATGGGCTGCGGGATTGGCCGATGGCATGAAAGCGGCACGATCATGACGGTCGCGACAGCCCTTCCCGAAACCCGTGGCAAGCTGACGGCCGAAGCGCCGCTGGCACCACTAGTCTGGTTCAAAAGCGGCGGTCCGGCTGAGTGGCTGTTTGCGCCCAAAGATGTGGAAGACTTACAGCAATTTCTCCGCGACCTCGATCCCGCCATTCCTGTCTGGCCCTTGGGGCTAGGATCCAACCTTATCATTCGGGATGGTGGAAAACGTGGTGTGACCATCCGTCTGGGCAAGGCCTTTGCCGGGATTGAAACCGTTGGCAAAGGACGGTTCGGAATTGACAATGCGCTGATCTGTGGTGCCGGTGCCCCCGGTATCTCGGCGGCGAGTATGGCGCGTGATCACGGTATCGCAGGTTTGGAATTTTTGCGCGGCATTCCTGGCACTATCGGCGGCGCCGTGCGCATGAATGCCGGCGCTTATGGCCGGGAAGTCTGTGACATCCTGGAAAGCGCGGACGTCGTCCTGCGAAACGGCGAGCTGCAAACTGTTGCGCTAGCGGACATGGCATATAGCTATCGCCATTCTGAATTGCCGGAAGGGGCTATCGTGATTAGCGCAACCTTGCGCGGAACTGACGGAGACCCGGAAATCATTGGTGCAGAAATGAAACGCATTGCCGATGAGCGTGAAGCGTCCCAACCGCTCCGTTCGAAAACCGGCGGATCGACTTTCAAGAATCCGGAAGGCCATAAAGCCTGGCAACTGGTCGATGAAGCGGGCTGCCGCGGTCTGCAAATCGGCCAGGCGCAGGTATCGGAAAAACACTGCAATTTCCTGCTCAATCTGGGCGGTGCGACCTCGTCAGATATCGAAGCTTTGGGGGAAGAAGTACGCCGACGGGTGAAGGATCATAGCGGCGTGGACCTGCAATGGGAGATACAGCGCGTGGGGGACGAAGTATGAGCGATAAACTCCACGTAGCAGTATTGATGGGCGGTTGGTCCGCCGAACGCGAAGTTTCGCTGATGAGCGGTAACGGCGTGGCCGATGCGCTTGAGAAAAATGGCCATAAGGTGACTCGCATCGATATGGATCGCAATCTGGCAATGGTGTTGGATGCGGTAAAACCAGACGTCGTGTTCAACGCGCTACATGGTTGTCCGGGTGAGGACGGCACGGTGCAGGGCATGCTGGATCTGATGCAGATTCCCTACACGCATAGTGGCCGGGTAACCTCGGTCATTGCCATTGATAAGGAGCTGACCAAGCAGCAACTGGTACCAGCCGGTATTCCCATGCCCGAAGGCAAGATGGTAAAGAGCGCCGAGATTTTTGAATCTGATCCGTTGCCCCGACCTTATGTCTTGAAACCGGTCAACGAAGGCTCGTCCGTGGGCGTGGCGATCGTCACCGATCAAGGGAATTACGGCAATCCGATTGGCCGCGACGTATCCGGCCCGTGGCAAGAATTTGACGAGCTGCTCGCCGAACCTTTTATCAAGGGGCGCGAGCTGACGACCGCGGTTGTTGGTGGCAAGGCACTATGCGTAACTGAGTTGAAACCCAAAGCCGGTTTCTACGATTACGATGCCAAATATACCGAAGGCCTGACGGAGCATATCTGTCCGGCGGAAATTCCGATGGAGATTGAAAAACTCTGTCTCGATTATGCATTGCGCGCGCATCAGGTTCTGGGTTGCAAGGGAACGTCCCGAACCGACTATCGCTGGGATGATGAATTGGGCGCGGATGGACTGTTTGTATTGGAAACCAATACCCAGCCGGGCATGACACCGCTCAGTCTAGTGCCGGAACAGGCCAAGCAAATGGGCATAAGCTATGAAGAACTGGTCGAAATGATTGTGAGGGAAGCGCTATGACAGCAGCATCAGTCAGGCGGACAAACAAAAAGTCCAAGGGTAAACCCCGTAAGGTGAACAAGAAAAAAGTCCGCCAAGTGTCGATCTTTGACAAGATCCTCCGCGCCATGCCGGTGACCGAGGCACAGGTACAGAAAGGTCTGACCTGGGGTCTGATCGGGGTGTTTGTTTTGGGCGCCTAT
This sequence comes from uncultured Sphingomonadaceae bacterium, assembly GCA_947495985.1. GTDB lineage: Bacteria > Pseudomonadota > Alphaproteobacteria > Sphingomonadales > Sphingomonadaceae > Parasphingorhabdus. The sequence goes on along the minus strand of CANMBD010000001.1, from coordinate 1,532,991 downwards.
AGCGTTGCCCATTATACCGGCATCAACGAACGGATCAGCAGCCAGGTTGCAACCACTGTCGGCGCTGCCGGATTTGAAGTGAAGCGCGTTGAAGTCACCGGCGTCAACCGGATCGACGAACTGAAAGTCTATGAAATTACATTGGCACAAAAAGACCGTTCCATGATGCTGGTCGATATTGATCAGGTGCGCGATGATCTTATGGGTAACGGCTGGATCAAGGACGCGCGGATTTCGCGCCGCTTGCCCGACACGTTGGTGGTCGAGATTGTCGAGAGAGAGCCCGCAGCGGTTTGGCAGCGAGATGGCAAATTGTCCCTGATCGACCAGACCGGATATCCGCTGCAGCAGATACAGCCGGAAGAAATGCCGGATCTGCCAGTGATCGTCGGCAAAAAAGCCAATAAACGCGTGCCGGAACTCACCAAGCTACTGGACGTTGCACCGGCACTCAGTCCGATGGTGACAGGCGCGACCTGGATCGGTAATCGCCGCTGGAATCTGGAATTTGAGAGCGGGGAAACATTGGCCTTGCCGGAAGGCGAAGAGACAGCAGCGGCGGCGCTGTTAAACTTTGCCCGGATGGACGGCGTTAATCGGTTGCTGGGACGCGGGGTCGTGCATTTCGATCTGCGTGATTCAGAGCGCGCTTATCTTCGGATGCCGCCAAAGGTCGAGACATCTGTAGAACCAGAGGGTTAAACAACACGCTATCGATTGGGGGCACCATGAGGCAGCAAAAAGGATATAAGGGAACAGGTAAATGGCAGCACGGGTAGAAAAGATTTTTACCGCTTTGGATATCGGGTCGTCCAAGATTACAGCGATGATCGCTGGCCGGATGGACAATGGTGATATCACCGTGCTGGGAACCGGGCAGCGCGCCAGCAAAGGCGTGAAGCGTGGTTATATTGCCGATACCGAACGCACCGAACTGGATGTCCGCGATGCGGTGGAGCAGGCCGAACGTATTGCCGGAACCAATATTGACGATGTCTGGGTGAGCTTTTCGGCTGGTGGTCTGACCAGCATGCTGACGTCTGTTGAAACGGAACTGGGCGGCCACCGCATTGAGCAGGAAGATATTGATCACTTGCTCAAAGCCGGACGCAGCAGCATCGACCCACGAGGCAAAATGGTTCTGCACGCGCAGCCTGCGCTTTATACAATTGACGGTCTGGCCGGAGTGAAAAAGCCCAAAGGTCTGCATGCCGACCGTTTGGGCGTCGATATCCATGTGATCCTTGCCGACGCATCGCCGGTGCGTAATATCGATATGAGTGTGCGCGGCGCGCATCTTAACGTGAAATCCATTATCGCATCCCCGATTGCTGCTGGTACCGCCTGTCTGTCGAAAGAGGAGCGCGAGCTGGGCGTCGCGATGGTGGAACTGGGCGCAGAGGTTACCAATGTTTCCCTTTTTGCAGGCGGCATGTTGGTCGGGCTCGCCACTTTGCCTTACGGTGCAGCGGATATTACCGATGATATCGCATCATCCTTCGGCCTGCGACGTGCACAGGCCGAGCGGATCAAATGTTTTCACGGATCGGCAACCACCAGTCCGCGTGACAATCATGACGTAATTGATCTGCAACTCGATAAAGTGGGGCCGGAAGCGGACGAAGATGGCCGTATCACCAAGGCGCAGCTTATCGGCGTGATCCGTCAGCGACTGGATCATCTGATGGGTGAGATTGGGCAGACGCTAAAAGGACTGGGCTTTACCGGGCCGGTCGGACGGCAGGTTGTGCTCACCGGCGGTGGTGCGGAACTGAAAGGCATTGCGGATTATGCGCAATCAGCGCTGGGTCAAACCGTGCGGATCGGTCGCCCCACCGGACTGACAGCTTTACCCGATGCACATAGTGGTCCGGGCTTTGCCGGTTTGGCGGGTCTGGCGCTTTATGCGGCGCAGGAACCTGTCGACCTCAGATCGCTTTCCAGCAGCCATCAAAACGTTCACAAATATGCCGGTTCTGCGGTAATTGGACGGTTGATGTCGGCAATCCGGGGGAATTTTTAAGAATTTACGAAAAAAATTAACTTTTGGGGTGATTCCAACATCAAATTTGTGCAAAGCGTTACCCAAATGTTACACATCGAGTTTTTGTCTGGGGAGACAGTAAAATGAGCATCAATATTGGCCCACCTGAAGTGGAAGAGTTGAAACCACGGATCGCCGTTATTGGCGTTGGCGGTGCAGGCGGCAATGCGATTGCAAATATGATCGCAGCAAAGGTGGAAGGCGTTGATTTCATCGTCAGTAACACCGACGCACAATCGCTCAACAGCTCTCCCGCAGAACAGCGCATTCAGCTTGGACCTGAGATTACCCAAGGTCTTGGTGCTGGTTCTCGTCCGGAAGTGGGACGCGCAGCAGCGGAAGAAACGCTGGAGCTTGTCGAGAAGGCTCTGGATGGCGCGCATATGTGCTTCATCGCTGCCGGCATGGGCGGCGGCACCGGCACCGGCGCAGCTCCGGTTATTGCCAAGGCGGCGCGTGACAAGGGCATTTTGACGGTGGGCGTTGTTACCAAGCCGTTCACGTTTGAAGGCACACGGCGCATGAAATCGGCCAATGCCGGTATCGAAGAGCTGCAGAAAAACGTGGATACTCTGATCATTATCCCCAATCAGAACCTGTTCCTCGTCGCCAATCCCAACACGACTTTCAAAGAAGCGTTTTTGCTGGCCGACGAAGTGCTTCAGCAAGGCGTTCGCGGCATTACCGACCTGATGGTCATGCCCGGGCTGATCAACCTCGATTTTGCTGACGTTCGCTCCGTGATGCACGAAATGGGCAAGGCGATGATGGGTACCGGCGAAGCTGAAGGCGACGGCCGTGCTCTGGAAGCGGCTGAAAAAGCTATTGCCAACCCGCTGCTCGACGGCGTGTCGATGCAGGGCGCGAAGGGCGTGATCGTTTCGATCACCGGTGGTGAAGATATGCGCCTGATGGAAGTCGATGAAGCGGCCAATCACATTCGCGAGCTGGTTGATCCTGATGCCAATATCATCTGGGGCAGTGCGTTTAACGAAAATCTCGATGGCCGCATCCGCGTGTCTGTCGTTGCGACCGGCATTGACAGCGACGGTTCTGTGGCAGCGCCATCGACAGCTTCGTCCTTTGCGATGAGCAGTCCGGCGCCGGCCGCATCTTCCTTCGCATCCAGTATTCCTGCAGAAGAGGAAGAGCCTGAAGTTGAAGAGGTTGCAGAAGCCCAGGAAGAACCCGTTCTTGACATGGCAGAAAGCCTTGAGACTTCTGAGGCGGAAATGGTCGTTGAACCAGAGCCCGCTCCAGAACCGGAGCCAGAACCAGAGATTGCTCCTGCTCCGACGGCTACTTATTCGGATGATGATGAGCTGGAAGACGAAACCGCTGCTGCTCCATCTTTCGCGTCCCTGACGCCCGGTATGGTTAGCGATGACGAACCGGAAGAGGAAGAGCTTGTACTCGGCGGTGATGCCATGCAGCCTGTGGAAGAAGATGCACCGGCATCGACTGAGCCAGCACCTCGGGTAGCCAGCGGCGGTGGTACATTGTTTGAGCGGATGTCCAACCTGACACGCGGAAATAATAAAGCCGATGAAGAAGGCGAAGAAGGCGACGAGGAATCACGCGATCCGCTCGATATTCCGCGCTTCCTGAACCGCCAGAACAACCAATAAGGGCGTCGGCAGCAATGTGTTGCTCGTAACTGCCTTGAACTCATCCCATGGTCTCGGTTTCTTGACCGGCCTTTTGGTTTGTCTTTTGGTGGGGGCGACTGGCCTTGCAATCTATTTTCTGTGCTTGATTTCAGCGCGGTCAAATCGTTTAATATGCCGGTGAAAACGATCTCGAAATATTTGATTCTTGCGGCCTTGCCACTGGCCGGTTTCGCCTTGCCTGTACCCCAGGCCCAGGCCCAGAAAAGTGCGCAATCCAGCAACACTGATCTGCAGGATGCGCTGCGCCGTATCGCCCGTAATTCCAACGATTCTTCGGCGCTGGCAGATGCGGGATTGGCGGCGCTGGAGCTTGGTGATACGCGTGCCGCCATCGGCTTTCTGGCTAGGGCAAACGAAATTTATCCCCGCAGTGGCCGCGTAAAAGCTGGTCTCGCGCGGTCTCTGTTGCTTGAGCAAAATCCCTTCGGCGCGATCCGCTATTTTGATGAAGCGACAGCCAATGGTATCGCAGCAAAAGACATCGCGATTGATCGCGGTCTTGCTTATGATCTGATCGGACGAAATGCCGACGCGCAAAAAGACTATCAGCTGGCTTTAAGTCATGGCCGAAGCGACAAGCTGTTGAAACGTTATGCGATCTCGCTGGGGATCAGCGGCGATGTCGAAGGCGCTGAGGCTCAGTTAAACCCTCTGCTACAAAAAAGCGACCGGGATGCCTGGCGCAACCGGGCTTTCATTCTGGCGATGAACGGTCAGGAAAAAGAGGCCAACAAGATTGCGCGTCAGACCATGCAGAAACAAATGGCGAAAGCGATCAAACCGTTTTTCGATCGGATGCCGAAACTGACTGCAGCGCAAAAGGCGGCCGCAGTGCATTTTGGCCATTTCCCGGCCAGTGAAAATATCGGTGTCGATGTCGCCTCGGTGCGCTTCGCGTCCCGCAACGCGGTGCGCGACGGTGATGGTGCTGATGCGGGATTGATTCCCATCGGTGAACCGTTGGGGCAGAATGTCGAAAAACCAAAAGTGCTGGCAATGCCTGATACCTCCCCGCGGCGCCGACCCGGTTCCAAGAGTAGCGACAAGAAAACGACGCCAAATGCCAATCGCACAGGCGCAGACAACAAAACCGTGCTGGCACAAAATAACCTACCGACACCAAAGAGCGCGAGGCCGCTGGTGAAGCCTGCGGTAGCGCGGCCCAATGATCCCGTGACAAAAAATACGGCGAAGGAAGACAAGTCATCGCCATCTCCCGGATTTGAGACGGCTGTTGGAGGTTCTGCAAAAAAAGCACCTTTGGTATCCGAAACCGTGGCCAGAAAAGTGGATATCGGTGGGGTAAAAGCGCCGGCCAAATCAAGTGAAGAAAAATCCAAAAAACCGGTCCAACTGGTGAACTTTGACCTTGCGAAGGCGGGATCATCAGGACCATCGCCGATTGTGTCGGGAACGCCCGGTGACAGTGCGTCCGGGGCCACGCCACGCCGGCCTTTGTCAGACATTATCGGTTCTATAGCGATTCCGGATTCTGAGAAAAAAGCGGCGGTTGTGCCGGTGGATTTAGCCGCAATAACACCCGCCAAGCCAAAGCCGGTCTTAACTAAGGTGGAAGCTGAACCCAAACCACCGGAACACCCCAAACGCTATTGGGTCCAGATAGCGACCGGATCCGATCTCAAGGCGCTGAAATATGACTATCGCCGGATGTCGAAGAAAAATGCTGATCTGTTCGCCGCTACCAGTGGATGGACGTCGCCATGGGGGAAAACAAAAAGGCTGGTGGTTGGTCCGTTTGACGATTTGAGTGCAGCGAAAAAGTTTGAAGCGGGTTTCCGCAAAGGCGGCGGTGATGGTTTTGCCTGGGTCAGTGCTGATGGCACGAAAGTGAACAAGCTGAACTAATGGCAAAAACCGCGAGCTATGCCAGCGACGCGCGTCAAAGCCGCGGCAGGCGCCATGATGAGGGGCGCTCTGAAAATGACGGCAGTGTCCGTGGGCCACGCGATGATTTCCAGCGGGATCGCGACCGCATCATCCACTCGATATCCTTTCGCCGATTGCGTCATAAAACGCAGGTTTTTGTTGCTCCCGACGGTGATCATTTCCGCGTTCGCCTCACCCACAGTCTCGAAGTGGCGCAGATTGGCCGGACTATTGCGCGCTCTTTGGGGCTGAACGAAGATCTGACCGAAGCATTGTGTCTGGCGCATGATATCGGTCATCCGCCCTTCGGTCACGCTGGAGAGGATGCGCTGGAAGACGCATTGACTGATCATGGCGGCTTTGATCATAATGCACAGACGATAAGGACGCTGACCAAGTTGGAACGTCCCTATCCGCGCTGGGATGGCTTGAACCTGACATGGGAAATGCTCGAAGGCCTTGCCAAGCATAATGGTCCGATCGCAGAGCCCACTTGGGCGATGGCTGAAGCCAATGCCGGGATGCCGCTTGATCTGAACAGCTGGCCGTCGCTGGAGGCGCAAATCGCGGCGGTTGCGGATGATATCGCTTATGACAATCACGATATTGACGATGGCATCAGGGCAGGCTTGTTGAGCATAGACCAGTTGCTGACACTACCGTTCATCGCGGAGCGCTGGAGTGATATCTGCACGCGCTTTCCGGATGTTGAGCGGGATCGTCTGGTGCCCGAGCTGATCCGCGATCAAATTGGTCTGATGGTCAACAATGTGATCGAAACAACCGTCGCACGGATCAAGGAACATGGCATCGAAACAGTGGATGATGTACGCGGTGCCGGCGTTATGATTGGCGGTTTTTCTGATGACATGGCTGCAAAAGAGCGGACGCTCAAAAAATTCATGTATGCCAATTTGTATAACCATCCCGAGCAGATGGCGGCGGCGGACAATGCACGGGTTGTTGTCGCTGATCTGGTGGGTGCCTATCGGGACAAGCCGGTTCTGATGCCGGAAAGCTGGGTGGCGGCGCTGCCGTCGGCGGAACCGGACCGTATCCGTCATATTGCCGATTTCATGGCCGGTATGACGGATCGCTATGCTAGCAACAGCCATAGTGAGATTTTTGGGGACACATGATGGCCGAGCCCGTTTTGATTGTTGGAGCAACTGGTCTGATCGGTAACTTGCTTGTCCGAAAGCTCATTGCGGATGGACGCGATGAAGGGCTTCACTTGCTGGTTCGTAAGCCGCTTGACGGCGACTATGGTGCGGCCACTATCCATGTCGCGTCTAACGAGCAATGGCCTGATATTATTGCTGATGCCAAAGCCGTGCGAACAGTCTCCTGTCTTGGTTCCACGATGAAAAAGGCCGGCTCGAAAGAGGCCTTTGCAGCGGTTGACCGCGATCTTGTTGGAGCGGTTGCGAAAGCCGCCAAGGCTGCGGGGGCAAGGCAGTTCATTGCCGTATCCTCGACAATGGCAAATGCTCAGGCCTCGCAATTTTACCTGAAAGTCAAAGGGCAGGCCGAAGAGTTGATGCGCGCACAGCAATTTGACCGGCTGGATATTATCAGACCGGGTTTGTTGCGCGGGGAGCGGACTAATGATGCAAGATTGGGTGAAAGTCTCGCAATCATTGCCAGTCCGGTGATGGACCGGCTGCTACACGGTTCCTTGCGGCGTTATCGGTCAATTGATGGGCGGGATGTCGCGGCGGCGATTGCGGCTCTGCTCACCGAAGATGCGGCTGGCGACACTATCTACGAAAATGATGAGATATGGAAATGGGCGGATCGCGAAACAGCGTAAAATTTTTACAGCCCTTCGACCTATCGAATCATTGACTCCCAAGGCCTGCTCGGTCACGCTTTCGGCTGCTTTTGATTGCCGCCTTGCAGGCACAGATCACGAAGCGATGCGGGAGAGCGCCAAACTCCATAAAAAGCTTGGCCGCCGAAGGAGCAACCGCCCCGGAAACTCTCAGGCCGATGGACCGCATAAGCTTCACAAGCACTCTGGAAAGAGCCCACCGTCGCTAAAGCTATGGCGGGCCACCGAAGGGGTAAGTGGCCGCTAATTCAGTGCCATGAAACTCTCAGGTTCCGTGACAGAGGGGGCAGTTTTACAGGCTTTTGCTGTAAGCTGTACCTTATGCATGGGCGGAATTTTTAATGAGTGATGATAAAACCAAGACATTGAAGAAACTGCCGCTCGATAGCTGGCACCGCAGCCTTGGTGCGCGCATGGTACCCTTTGCGGGCTATGAAATGCCGGTGCAGTTTGAAGGCGTGATGGCCGAACATCTGTGGACCCGTGAAAATGCAGGGTTGTTTGATGTCAGTCATATGGGGCAGGTGCAATTGGATGGTGAAGGTGCGGCAGACGCGCTGGAGGCGATTGTTCCTGGCAACATCTCCGCCCTGGGTGCCGGCAAAATCCGCTACACGCTGCTGCTGGCGAAGGATGGCGGCATATTGGACGACCTGATGGTGACCAATACCGGCCGTAATCTCTATCTGGTGGTCAATGGTGCGACCAAGCATGACGACATCGCTTATTTTAACGCGCAACTGCCATCCGATGTTGCGCTGAGTCATATGGAAGATAGCGCATTGCTGGCGTTGCAAGGGCCGAAAGCTGCCGAAGCGCTGGCAAAGCTGAACATAAGCCCGATGCAGCCTGACTGGCCGGTGCCAACCGATCTTTATTTCATGGAAGCCGGGCCCTTTATGTGGGGCGATATCCCCTTGGGCATCAGCCGATCCGGTTATACTGGCGAAGATGGCTTCGAGATCAGCGTTCCGGCGGAGCATGCGGAAAAACTAGCTGTGGCCTTATGTGCCTTGGAAGAGGTCAAAGCTATTGGATTGGGTGCACGTGATAGCTTGCGGCTGGAAGCAGGATTACCGCTTTATGGCCATGATATGGATGCGGATGTCTTGCCGGTGGAAGCAAATTTGAACTTTGCGCTATCTAAAGCGCGCCGGGAAGAGGGGAATTTTGCCGGTGCTGAGCAGGTATTGGCGCAATATCCGGACAAGGCCGATAAAAAGCGCGTGGGGCTTTTTGTAAACGGCCGCCAGCCTATCCGCGAAGGCGCCAGCGTGGTCGATGCCGATGGCAACAGCATTGGCGCTGTCACCAGCGGTGGCTTCTCTCCGACGCTGCAAAAACCCATCGCGATGGCTTATGTGCCGACAGTGTTGGCCGAAACGGGCACCGAAATTACCGTGGAGCAACGCGGCAAAGCGATATCCTGCACCGTCGCAGACATGCCCTTTGTGCCGCATAACTATCACCGCAAACCGAAATTATAGACGATTAGAAGAGGGAAAAGGACGAGACTATGAGCCGATATTATACGGATGAGCATGAGTGGGTGGACGTCGAAGGCGAGACCGCGACCGTCGGCATTACCGATTATGCGCAAGAGCAATTGGGCGATATTGTGTTTGTCGAAACGCCTGAAACCGGCGCGGAACTGGCACAGGGCGATGATGCCGCAGTGGTCGAGTCCGTGAAAGCCGCCTCCGATGTTTATGCGGCGGTTTCCGGAACCGTGGTCGAAGTGAATGATGCACTGGAAGACGAACCGGCGCTGGTGAACAGCTCGGCCGAGGAAGATGGCTGGTTTTTCCGGGTCACTCTGTCTGACAAATCCGAACTCGACGATCTGATGGATGAGAAAGCCTACAAGGCCTTTGTCGACGGACTCTAGAAACTGAGGAATAAAAAATGCGCTATTTACCGCTAACTCCGAATGACCGTCAGGATATGCTGACGACAATCGGCGCCAGCAGCATCGACGAGCTTTTCGTGGATGTGCCAGAGGATGCGCGGCTGGATGGTCCGATCCGTGATCTTCCCATGCATGCCGGGGAAATGGCGGTCGAAGCGCATATGAAGAAGCTGGCCAAGAATAATTCAGCCGCCGGTGATATGCCGTTCTTTCTGGGGGCGGGGGCCTATCGCCACCATGTGCCTGCCAGCGTTGATCACATCATCCAGCGCGGAGAGTTTCTGACCGCGTACACACCCTATCAACCGGAAATTGCGCAAGGGACATTGCAGACCCTGTTTGAGTTTCAGACGCAAGTTGCGCGGCTGTTCGGTGTCGATGTTGCCAATGCATCCATGTATGACGGCTCCACTGCTTGCTGGGAAGCGATTGTGATGGCGCGGCGGATTACCAAACGTGGCAAGGCGGTTCTCTCTTCCGGCCTGCATCCGCATTATGTGTCGGTCGCAAAGACCATGGCACGCTTTACCAAGGACCAGTTGGTGAGCGAAGCGCCGACATTGGAAGCGGCGACCGATGGCGCGGATCTGCTCGACCAGATTGATGACGATACCAGCTGTGTCGTCGTGCAATATCCCGATATTTTGGGGCGCATCGCTGATATGTCTGTCCTCGCGGAAAAAGCCCATAGTCACAAGGCGTTGCTGATTGCTGTTGTGACAGAACCTGTCGCCCTGGGTGCGATCAAGGCGCCAGGTCAGATGGACGCGGATATCGTCGTTGGCGAAGGGCAGTCGCTTGGCGTCGGCCTGCAATTTGGTGGACCTTATGTGGGTCTGTTTGGCTGCAAACAGAAATATGTGCGGCAGATGCCGGGACGTCTGTGCGGCGAGACGGTCGATGCAGAAGGCAAGCGCGGTTTCGTGCTGACCCTGTCGACGCGCGAGCAGCATATTCGTCGCGAGAAAGCGACATCCAATATCTGCACCAACAGCGGGCTTTGCGCACTGGCCTTTACGGCACATATGACCTTGCTGGGTGAAAAAGGCTTGCGTGACCTCGCAATGCTGAACCACAAAAAAGCCGTCGTCGCTGCAGATCGCCTGGCGCAGATCAAGGGCGTGTCGCTTTTGAATGACAGCTTTTTCAATGAGTTCACTCTGGTTCTTGATAAAGATACACGGCCGATTGTTCGCAAGCTGGCGGATCAGAAAATCCTAGCCGGCGTGTCGCTCGGCCGCCTCTATCCGGATGAAAGCGCGTTGGCCCACGGGCTGGTCGTGGCAGTGACGGAGACGACCAGCGACGAGGATGTAGAAGCGCTGGCGACAGCGCTGGAAGGAGAATTGGCATGAGCATGCTCACCGAAGGCCGTCCGACGAAACAGGAAGAGAATATCATTGCGCCAGATTCAGGTGCGCTAAAGACCCATACCGGCAACCGCGCGCTGATGGTTGATGAGCCATTGATTTTCGAAACCGGATCACCTGACCGCAGCGGCGTCGACTTGCCCGCAGCGCCATCGGCGGAGAGCCGTCTCGGCGGTCTCGACCGGGACGAACCCATCGGCATCCCCGGGCTGTCCGAAGCAGAGGCCGTGCGGCACTATACGCGGCTCAGCCGTCAGAACTATGCTATTGATGTGGGTCTGTTTCCTTTGGGCAGCTGCACCATGAAGCATAACCCGCGCCTCAATGAAAAAATGGCGCGTTTGAAAGGCTTTTCGGACATTCATCCATTGCAACCCGTGGACAGTGTACAGGGCGCGCTGGAAACTATTTATCAACTGGCGGAATGGCTCAAGACGCTAACCGGCATGCCTGCCGTTGCGATGAGCCCGAAGGCGGGTGCCCATGGAGAATTGTGCGGCATTCTGGCGATCCGTTCGGCGCTGGAAGCCCGCGGTGATGCGCGCGAAGTTATCCTGGTGCCGGAAAGTGCCCATGGTACCAATCCGGCTACGGCAGCTTTTGCAGGTTATAAGGTGGAGGATATCCCCGCCAATGCCAGCGGCCGTGTCGATCTTGACGCCCTCAAAGCACGCCTCGGCCCCGATGTGGCCGGTGTGATGATCACCAACCCTAACACATGCGGGCTGTTTGAACCGGATATGAAAGCTATTTCCGATGCGGTGCATGAAGCCGGCGGTCTGGTCTATTGTGACGGAGCCAATTTCAATGCGATTGTTGGACGGGTACGTCCGGGCGATCTTGGCATTGATGCGATGCATATCAATTTGCACAAAACCTTCTCTACCCCGCATGGCGGCGGCGGGCCGGGTTCGGGTCCGGTGGTCTTCTCCGAAGCGCTGGAACCATTCGCACCTCTGCCCTTTGTTGAGAAAACCGAAGAGGGCCATTTCCATCTCGTCGAAGAGGAAACCGCCGAAGACCATCACGAAAGCAGTTTTGGCCGCATGGTCGCCTTTCATGGACAGATGGGAATGTTTACGCGGGCTTTGACCTATATGCTCAGCCATGGTTCCGATGGCCTGAAACAGGTGTCCGAGGACGCTGTGCTCAACGCGAACTATGTGCTGCGTAGCATGGAGGATGTACTCGAGGCTCCATTCGCCAAGTCAGGACCGTGCATGCATGAGGCCTTGTTCTCGGACAATGGCTTTGCCAATGGCCTGACTACACTTGATCTCGCCAAGGGCCTGATCGACGAGGGCTATCATCCGATGACCATGTATTTCCCACTAGTTGTCCACGGTGCGATGCTGGTCGAGCCAACGGAAACGGAAAGCAAGGCGGCGATTGACCAGTTTATCGGCGCTCTGCGGTCGGTGGCCGAACGCGCCAAGGCGGGTGATGAATTGCTCAAATCCGCGCCGCATTTCGCTCCGCGCCGTCGGCTGGACGAGACGCAAGCTGCCCGCAAACCGATTTTGGTCTGGCAAGAACCGGAGGAATATGCTGAAGCAGCCGAGTGAAGGCTGACTGACAGCCGGTTTTGGGGGGCAGAATGATACAGCGCTTAACGAACCTGTTTGCGCTGTGGACGGTCCTAGGCACAGCTTGGGCTTGGTTCATACCAGAGCATTTTCTCTGGGTGGTGGACGGACGCTTCCGGCCATTGGGCCAGCCGCTGATCAGCGTTATGCTGGGCCTTATCATGCTTGGCATGGGCCTGACGCTGTCCTTTGATGATTTCAAACGCATTGCCCGTATTCCCAAATGTGTAGGGGCAGGCGTTGTCTTGCAATTCACGGTCATGCCGCTTGCCGGGATTTCCATTGCGATGCTGGCGGGTCTGGAAACCGGACTGGCGGTCGGGCTGATCCTCGTATCCTGCTGTCCGGGTGGCACGGCATCCAATGTTGTAGCCTATCTCGCCAATGCCAATCTCGCGCTATCCGTGACTATGACCATGGCCTCGACACTGATCGCGGTTGTCGCCACCCCGCTGCTCACCGGCTGGCTGGCGGGAAAATTTGTCGAGATTGATCAGTGGAACCTATTCATCAACATGGTCTCGATCGTGCTGTTGCCGGTGATCGCCGGTGTGCTGCTCAACCGCTATTTTCCCAAAGCGACGGCGAAAATCGCAATAGTCTCTCCGCTCGCATCGGTCATCGTGATCGTATTGATCGTCGGTGCCATCATCGCCAATTCCAAAGCCCTGATACAGGAACATTTTGGTATATTGATGCTGGCCGTGCTGCTGCTTCATGTTTTCGGGTTCGGGCTGGGATATATCCTGACGCGGGCTTTGGGCTTTGGTGTCGGAGAACGACGGACAATCAGTATTGAGGTCGGTATGCAAAATAGCGGTCTGGGTTCCAGTCTTGCATCGACGCCCGCCTTCGCTGCGCAATTTGCAAATCCTATGCAAGCGGCTCTCGCGCCGGTTCCCAGCGCGATCTCAGCGGTCTATCATGTGGTCATTGGCAGTTTTCTTGCCGCGATCTGGCGGCGGCAACCCATCGAGGAGCGCTTTGATGACAAATGAGGGCGATTCCACCCCATGGTTCCGCGATCAGGCTGTCCCGGAGGATGAAAAGCACGCCCCCGCCACTCTGCGCAACCGCGATGCGATCATTGCGGTGCTGCAGGATGTGTTACCTGATAGTGGCACCGTGCTGGAAATTGCCAGCGGCACGGGCGAACATGCGGTCTATTTCGGTGAGAAATTTCCGGGCCTGACATGGCAGCCTAGCGATCCCGACCCGGATAGTTGCCGCTCCATTGCCGCCTGGACGAAGCGGGCAGGGGTGGGCAATGTCCTGCCGCCGCTGCAACTTGATGCGCTCGCGCCACAATGGGACATTGCAAAACCTTCTGCGATCCTGTGCATCAACATGGTTCATATCGCACCTTGGGAGGCGTCTATCGGGCTGTTTGAGAAGGCGGCGCGCCTGCTGCAGCCGGGCAGCAGTTTCTTTCTCTACGGTCCTTATTTCCGCGGCGATGCACCGACCGCGCAGGGTAATCTGGATTTCGACCGCAGCCTTAAGAGCCGCGATTTGCGCTGGGGTATCCGCGAAGTTGATGACATGGATGCGCTGGCGGAGAAAAACGGTTTCACACGCACCGACCTCGTTGAAATGCCAGCCAATAACCTGTCGCTGATTTATCGGCGCGATTGACCCCGTTGCCGTAACGTCAACGCTCTTGCCTTGATTTAAGCGACCGCTTAACGTCGCGCAAAAGAGATTAAGGAGTGGGCATGTCAAACGAAACACCAGAAATCCGCCGGTGCATGGGATCATCCATCGCCTATTGGGCAGAGCGCCTGCCAGACAATATCGCACTGGATGATGCGGCGGGGGTGGTGACCTATGCGGAGCTTGACCGGATTGTCACTGATTATGCACGGGCCTTTGCCGGTTCTGGCTTCAAAAAGGGCGACCGCATCTGTTGGCTTGGTAAGAATAGCGCGCTCTATTTCACCCTATTTGCTGCCGCTAGCCGCGCAGGCGCCGTGATCGCACCGATTGGATGGCGACTTGCAGCGCCGGAAGTTGCCTATGTATTGAGAGATTCTCAGGCAGCGCTTGTGATTTGCGAACCGGAATTTGCCGAAACCGCGAAGCAGGCTGCGGCCGAAGCGGGAACGGTCAAAATGATATTGGTTGCGGGGGAAGCAGACGGCCTGCAAGCACTTGATGAGTGGTTGGTCAAGACTCAGCCCCGCGATCTACCTGCCACCAATCCCTCTGAGGGCGTGTTGCAGCTCTACACATCTGGCACCACCGGCAATCCAAAGGGCGTGGTGCTCACCAATGACAATCTGTTCAAAATGCGCCCGCTGGTCGAGAATAAGCCGGAACATGCGTGGATTGATATCGGTCCGGACGACAGCACGCTGGCGGTAATGCCCTGCGCACATATTGCCGGGTCCGGCATTGGCCCCATCGCCTTTTACAATGGCGCCACGATGATGGTCATTCCCGAATTTCATCCCGACACTGTGCTTGATTGCGTGGACAAGGGGCTGAACCAGTTCTTCCTGGTGCCGACCGCGCTGCAAATGCTTGTCAACTGGCCGCGCGCCAAGGACACGGATTTTTCAAGCGTGCGGTCCGTGACCTATGGTGCAGCACCAATCCCGCTGGAATTGCTGCGCCAGTGTATCCAGACCATGCCCCAAGCCTTATTCTGTCAGCAATATGGCATGACCGAAACTACCGGTACGGTGTGCATCCTGCCGCCGGAAGATCACGATCCGGCTGGGAATGACCGGATGCGCGGTATCGGTATCCCGCTGCCCGGCGTTGAACTGCGCATTGTGGACGAGCAGCACAATGAAGTTCCACCAAATACTATCGGAGAAATTGCCACACGATCCGGCCTTAACATGCTGCATTACTTCAATAATCCGGAAAAGACTGCCGAGACAGTGGACAGTGATGGCTGGCTCTATACCGGCGACGCTGCGATCATGGACGAAGATGGCTATTTTTACATCAAGGACCGGGTGAAGGACATGATCATCTCCGGTGGTGAGAACGTCTATCCAGCGGAGGTTGAGAACGCGATTTTCGGCCACCCGCAGGTCAACGAAGTCGCAGTGATCGGTATCCCCGATGAGAAATGGGGCGAAGCGGTGAAAGCCGTCGTTTCTCCCAAGCCCGATGCAGGCGAAATTGATGCGGACAGCGTGATAAGCTGGGCGAGAGAGCGGATTGCCGGGTTCAAGGTACCGAAATCGGTCGATGTGATCCCGGAATTGCCCCGCAATGCGAGCGGCAAGATATTACGCCGCGAATTGCGCGCCCCTTATTGGGAGGGCAAAGACCGGGGTGTGAATTGAGGGGCTGTTGAACAATAATGTCCCGCTAGTGTCCGCTTTGGGCGCAAAAGCGGACATCAGGAATTGTCCCAATCGAAGCTATTCTCTTTTTCGGTGATGATGTATCGATAGCGGATGAGTTCAGATGCACCTTCAACCCCACCCGCCGAAGTTGATATAGATTCCAAGCTTATCCGAGCGCTTCTAGAATCACAGCATCAGGATCTCGCGAGCTTGCCAATCAAGATCATGGAATTCGGTTGGGACAACGTCATGGTCAAATTGGGTGATGATCTCGCCCTTAGAATGCCCCGCCGTGCTGTTGCTGAGCCGCTTATTTTAAGCGAACAAAAATGGCTTCCGGAATTGGCCCCGCTATTGCCGCTTCCAATTCCTACCCCAATCAGGGTTGGCAAACCTGACAAAGGCTATCCTTATCATTGGAGCGTACTTCACTGGCTGCCGGGCGAGGCAGCCGACGTGTCACCACCTATCCCATCAGAATATCGCCGTTTAGTGGATTTTCTGAAAGCACTGCATTCCATCGAACTCCCAGCGAATGCACCAAAGAACTCTGTGCGGGACTGCCCTTTGGTTCAGAAGCAAATTGACACCGAAAAACGCATGGATGTTCTGTCAACAGAAACTTCACTAATTACATCTTCGGTTACGAGAATTTGGGAAAAGGGCCTGAAGGCGAAAATAGATGTTCCGAAGACGTGGATTGCTGGAGATATTCATGCACGAAATGTTTTGGTCGATGGCGGCAGTATCTCTGCTTTTATTGATTGGGGAGATATGTGTGCTGGTGACCCTGCCACCGATCTAGCTTCCATTTGGGGATTGATATCAAACGCCCAATCTCGGAAGAATGCGATAGATCTATACGGTATGAGCAATCCAACGATTGCTCGGACAAAGGCATGGGCCGTTTTCTTTGGTGTTATTTTAGCAGCGACAGGACGAAAAGATACGCCGCGACACGCCCGTATGGGAGAGGCAATATTACAGCGACTAACAGAGGATGATTGATAGCGTCGCTACTGTTCCTAACGTCCGCTTTGGGCGAAAAAGCGGACGTTAGGAATGCAGACATTAGGGATTGGGCTATTCTGTCCTCATCCTTTCTAGCTCCTCAACTCTCATCGACTAGCTTTACGCCAGTTCGATTCTCAGCGGTCGACAAAAGTAAGTCCAACAGCGCTTAACAGATTGGCAGTAAGATCAATCATCAAAGCAAGATATATGCGCCGCGCACATTTTTCAATTGCTATATATGCGTGGCGCATATAAACTAGTGTAGTAATCAACAACTGCCGCGGAGAGCAACATGACCGACACAAACCTTACCCCTGAACAGCACGATTTCTATGAGCGTTTCAAATCGTTCTGGGCCGAACCTTCAGGTGCTCGAGTGCCTGAAGTGATTGCGCCTGACGCGAAAATTCATTTCACTGGCGCAGGAATAATGTCCGGTACAACCTATGCAGAATGGATGACCGAGACATTGGCCACGATGGAGGACATGACAGTGACTCCGCTCGACTGCGCTGGGAATGGAGAGATGTTATACATTGCTTGGGAAACGTCGGCCTTGATCCATGGGGAGCGGCGTACCTATCGGGGCGTAGATCGTTTCCGCCTTAAAGATGGAATGGCGATAGAAGAGCATGTGATTTTCGATTCAGCGGTGCTCACACCTGAGGGGCGAGGCGGTATTGAACAGTGATCATCAACTCCTTAGCAACGACTCGTGACAGACTTTAAGACCAAACCGCTCAACGAAAAAACTTGGCCGGACTTCGCGCGACTAGTTGACGCAAACAACGGCGTCTGGGGTGGGTGCTGGTGTATGTGGTATCACGGAAAGGGTGCCAGTGCAGACGATGCAGCTGAAAAGCGCAAGGCGAAAGAATGTCTTGTTCGCCAAGGCCGAGCGCATGCCGCGCTTGTGTATGAGGGCGGGGATTGTATGGGGTGGTGTCAATTTGGATCGCCAAATGAGCTTCCGAGAATCCACAACCAGCGTGCCTATCAAAAGACCGATCCGGTATTACCAGACTGGCGGATCACCTGCTTTTTCTCCGGCAAGGGACATCGCGGAAACGGCGTTGCTTCGGCGGCGCTTGAAGGTGCAATCGAAGAAATTCGAAAGCTTGGCGGTGGAATTGTCGAGGCTTATCCGGAGGATATTGAGGGTAGGAAGGCGTCGTCGGCCTTTCTGTTTAATGGTGCTTTACATATGTTCGAACGGCAAGGCTTCGAGAGATCAAGACAGATCGGAAAGCATAAATGGGTGATGGTAAAAAACATCACTTGATCAAAAGCTATTGAAAATCAGTCCTGCGGTTTAGTCGCGAGTGGAAGATCATCAAACAAAGACGGTGGATCGGCAATTTGTGCCCCTTCAATTGAGAGCATCTTGAGTTTGGTCTCAGTTCCTCCGGGCGCTGAAAAACCGATAAGCTTGCCGTTTGCGCCAACAACACGGTGGCAAGGAATAATAATCGGGAAAGGGTTACGTCCCAGAGCCTGACCAACCCTTTGTGCGTAAAGTTTGTCCCCAAGCTGCAAGGCAACATCTCCGTAAGTAAGCGTCTCGCCAACCGGAATTGTCCGAGTGACCGAGTAGACCTCCAATGAGAATGGATCGATTCCATGAAAGTCGCAGGTGATAAATGATAAGTCTGCTTTTTCACCTTCAAGCAGTGCAGAGATTGATTGAATGGCGAGCTCTATAGCCGCTGTTGGCTTGCCCCTGTTCGCCCCTGTTCGCTTCAATAGGCGGGCTTCTGTCGCAGCGGGAGTCTTCTCCGGCAAAAAGGTGGCAACGACCGAATCGCCACGCCACGCGATACCGCAGTCGCCGACCGCTGTCGGGAAAAGAGTAAACTGCACTGTTTCCAAAACCATCAATCCTTAAGAATGGTATTAAAGTCTACGTTAGTTGTCCGGTCAATATATTCGAACGTGCCTTTGTCTTGTATTTCCTTAGCGGCTTCATGCATTGCTGTGATCGCATAGGTGTAAAGCGACGTTGCGAGGCTGATACGCTTAACGCCTGCAGTGGCAAGGTCGGCTTTTGAAAAAGACTGACCTGGAATACCCGCCATGAAGTTTACCGGTTTTGTCACATAGGAACATACTTGGCGCACCGCATCGAGACTAGGCAATCCCGGCGACATTAATACATCAGCACCTGCTTTCTCGAAAGCTTGAAGTCGCTCAATGGTATCATTGAGATCATCGACGCCGCGCACAAAATTCTCAGCTCGCGCCGTAAGGGTGAATTTGAACGGCAATTCACGCGCAGCTTCAACCGCAGCTTCCACTCTTTCTGTCGCATGGACGATATCATAGATAGGCGCAGAGGGATCGCCGGTGGCATCCTCAATCGAGCCCCCAACAAGACCTACGGCACCCGCCTCCCGTATCGTTGCAGCTGCGTCTTCTGGTGCATCACCGAAACCTTTTTCTAGATCGGCGGATACTGGAAGGTCCGTTGCACCCACAATTTGCGCAGCGTGTGCCAGCGCCTCTTCTCGCGTGGTATTGCCGTCCATTTTGCCGAGTAAAGCGGCCTGCGCCCAACTCGATGTAGCAATAGCTTTGAAACCAAGCGAATCCAACATACGTGCCGAGCAACCATCAAAAGCATTGGCGATGACGAAAATTTCCGACCCTTGATGCAAAGCAGCGAAGGCATTGGCTTTTTCTGACTGACTGATTGGCATAATTAAATCTCCATACCTAATTCTGGGTTGGGGGTTTTTTGAGATAGTGACGTAAATTTGGTGGCCAGGGCAAAAGCCAAAATGCGAGGGTGCCTAGGGCAAGCACTCCGCAGATCAATAACAATGCTGCGCTTACTGGGTCGAAATGCAGATCAGGTGCTATTGAGGCTGCAAGGCCGCTCGCCCATTGCATCCCTGATACGCCAGCAAACATGGCCATCGTAAAAACGCTGAGTGCGCGTCCAGTCATCTCGGCGGGATATGCGGATCGCAAATCGGCATATTGCAAAGTAATGTATCCTGACAAAAAACAGCTCAAGATAACCAATGCTACGTCAAGAAATGCGCTCGCACCAAAGGCATGCAGCACGAAGAATGCAGCATAAACTGCACTGCATCCGATGATGACTGTACGCCGCGAGCGATTGCCCGGATCAAGCCAACCAAAGACGAGCGGCCCGAGCATCGCAGCAATGGAGACAACAAAGGCAACGTGGCCAACCTCGATTAAAGAGAACGCATGGCGCTCGGAAAATAATGGACCCAGCCATAATCCGCGCAGAGCGAGGAACGCAGCATAGCTGGTAGCGGCCAGACAGCAAATTCCTGCCGTATAGGGTTGGCGCACAATGGATCGAAGATCACGAATGGCATCGCTGATGGGTTGGTACTCAGTGCCAGATGGAGCTGGCTCTTTTTCTACCAGCCAGAACACTGCGATCCAACTTAGGGTTGCGAGGATCCCGAGCGCAACGAAGCCTGCGCGCCAAGACCAAGTCTCAACGATCCAAGCAAGTGGAGTACCTGTAATGAGCATTCCGGCCCCTCCTGCCGAAAATACAATGCCCGACAATAGTGCGAAGCGATTAGAAGGGTAGCGCAGCGAAATGAATACCATCGCAGCAAGTAGAGAGGGCGCACAGCCAAAACCAATCATCCACTGGCCAACGATGAGCATGCTGGCATTGACTGCACTTGCTGATACCGCGCTTCCAAGGATTGCCAGTACGAATGCGACTATAACTGTGCGTCGCGGTCCGTATCGATCTAGCGCAACCCCTACAATTGGCTGCGCTAGAGCAAAAGCTATATTGAACGCCCCAGCGACCGCCCCTATGCCTTGTGTAGAAATGTGAAGTTCCGTGGCAAGTGGGTCAGCAGCTATAGCGATAGTGGTGCGAAAGGAGTGACTCAGGATAAATCCGGTTGTTAGCGCGGCTAACATTAGCCACAACGGGATATGTTTTCGCGCTGATGTTGAATCAGCGGCCAAAACAGCATTCTTCCAAAAGATCACAATCCCAAGTTTGAACGAAAGCAATATAGCTTTCGAATTTGTTGTCAGAAGTCAGACCTACAATTGTGTTTTGCGCCTGATATAAGGTTGAATAATTGTCTCGTTTGAGAGATCGTTTTCCGACGAGGTCGTCGTTAGTCGTGCTTGAATGCAATTCCATTCACCTAGCCCTACTGTTACATTTTGCGAGTTTGTCGGCATCGAATGAAGTCTCACGAAAGCTAAACTTTTCGAGCTTTCCGACTTCACGAACCAAGCGAACGCAAACATGATGAGCGGAACTGCTAGATTTTTTCGCACGGCATTCACCATCGGTGCAACGCCAGACGGTTTCCCTGGCAATTATGGTGTCACTAATTGGCTCGATTGCCGTCGCTCGATATTCCGGTGTCTTATCTTTCGCGTGAGCCGATACTGCACTTATCGCGCCCAAGCCAATAATAGCAGTTATCAGGAAGGAACGATTCCATTCGTGGGTCATGACAATTCCTCTTGCAAGCGTTGCAGATTCGATAGCTATAATATATATGCATAACGCATATATATTAGTCAATCCGACAATTGCGTTTTTTATGCACAGCGCATACATTGCTGCGATGGACAGAACCACAAATTTACTTGGCGCTCTTGCTTTGGCGCTTACCGACAAAATTAGCGCTGGGCTCAAAGACATAATTGATCGCTCCGGCGAGACCGCGGCAGCAATTGTCGTTATCGGGTATGTGCCAGGAATATCCGTTCAGGTTCTTCGTCAAGTTCTTGATCTGTCACATCCCGGTACCGTGCGTTTGGCCGATCGGTTGGAAGAGGATGGTCTTGTCGAACGACGCAGTGCAACAGATGCTCGAGCCGTTGCACTGCATCTGACGCGAAAAGGAGCCATCATGCGTAAGAAGCTTATGATGCGCCGCCTTGATACATTGGAAGCCGCACTTAAGGGGATCACGACTAATGAACGGCGGGTTCTTGCTGACTTGATTGCGAAGGTTCTGACAAACTTACCAGAGACCGAAATGGGAAAGCACCGCATCTGTCGACTCTGCGACGTTCAAACTTGCAGCGACTGCCCGATTCCGGGTCACGCTATTTGATTGAGCTGCCAAAAATGGCTCCCAAAGTGCGTACGGTGTGGAAACACATGGCGATCCTTGGAATATCATAGAAACATAGTTGGCGGAGTTGGTCGAGATAATGTCACCTTGGGGGCTAGTGTCCGCTTTTGCGCCCAAAGCAGACATTAGAGGTCTTTCGTGAAATCGGTATAGTTGCTGCCCAAAGCGGGGTTTCATTTTTGAAAACACTTTTGTGCGGGTTTGAGACTGGAGCGGTCGTTTCCGCTCAAAGTCTCGCCCAATGGAGTCTCTGTATTTGAAACACCGGTTCTGAGGTGCGCAAGTCCCCGAAATGGCGCCGCAAAATCGCGGTCAAAAGCGAATTAAACTATTGATATAAAAGGATAGATTGCGTGGTGACGGTTGCAGTGTTGAGCGAACCCGTCTCTGCAGCCAGTTTCCCTGTTCCACGGGAATTTACAGGGAATCTTCCTGAAATCCGATGACCTGGACGTGATTGATATGGTTGCAGGCCGGCATTTCCGCGGGCTTTAACCTAAAATTCCCTAACGAACCGAACAGGGAATTTCCGGAGTAGATCAGGGAACAGAGCTGTATATGCAGGGAAGATTGCTAATGTCCGTTTTGAGCACAAAAGCGGACACTCCGATTTAGCAATGATCTATTGCCTGCGTCTGATGCGTCCAGTCATCCGAAGTCCGTCTCTCGTGTTCAATCCCATCAGTGTCAGGTTTAGTGCACCAGCAATCAGTTCAATGGCCTGCACGGTATAGAAGGCGCTGTCGAATTCTCCAGCGTTCGCCTTTGATGCCAGAAAGAATGCGGAAGGTATCAGGACCAGAATTCCGTTCAGACCAATGATCGGCATCCGCTTCTTTTTGGCTTGGGACATTGGGTCTTTGCGCTTTGCTCCCAGAGACATGCCCGAAGCGCCGACAACCATCATCGCTGGAATCAGGATCAACATGCCGTTCAGGATCATGTTTTTTACCCCGATAATGTCATCATAGGAGCCGAACAACTCCGATACCGTGGTACTTGTCCAAAATAGTAAAATGCAAAGAAAGCCGGTTATGCCAGCGGCAGCGTGAACTTTTGTTTTCATAAGTCTGTTCCTTTGAACATCGGTCGAACCATCAGGCGGTGCAGCAATCCGCAACGGCCACTTTCTCAAACAGGTGCGGCGCAGTAACAGCGCTTGAAGGGTAATGACTGAGGGCGTTTTGGAATTCCGGATTGGAGAATGCCGAACGAAAATGTGATACTGATTCCCAGATTGCATAGTTGAGATACATGCTGCTGGCGCCGACTGCCTTGTGGAGCTGTGTGCTGATATATCCCGGCTGCTTTTTCATAAAAAGCGCATCATTTTGCCAGGCCTCAACGAGCGCATCCTGATCCTCGGGGTTTACCGTGAAAAGATTGACCAATACGACCGGCCCGGCATCGTCGCCCAATTGTTTCTCTATCGGATAATTTTCATCGAGAGGTTTGAAGTTGACCATTTTGACTGCTCCTTGATATTTAATCCAAATTGGTGATATGTTGTCATATCGACAATGCGAATAATTTAACTGACAACGTGTTGTCAATAGGAAAAATTTGGAGTATCAATGGTGACAGAAAAATGGACTGCTGAAGGAGAGGCCGTGACGGCGCTAATTCTGGAGGTTTTTCGCCTTAATGGTCGTCTCATTACAGCCGGCGACAGGCTGGTGGCCGATCTTGGACTGACCAGTGCCAGATGGCAGGTTCTAGGTGCGCTGGCCAATGCGGAACGGCCAGAGTCGATTGCGTGGCATGCCAGAACCATGGGACATCATCGACAGGGTGTGCAACGCATCGCAAATGAGTTGAAGAAAGAAGGCATTGTCGAGTTCAAGCCGAACCCACATCATAAGAGGGCACAGCTAGTGGTGCTCACTGCCAAGGGGCAAAAGCTGTATGATTCCGCAATTGCATTGCAGACCCCTTGGGTGAACTCTCTTTCCAGCGGCCTGCCGTTGAAAGAGATTGCTTCGGCAAAACGGGTGGTCGAGCATCTGAAAACACATCTCGAACTGGAAATCGATAATGCTCCTCAGGGGCGAAGCTTGGCCTAGCTCAAATATGATTCATGTCCGCTTTCGGGATAAAGCGGTCATTGTCAGTGGATGATTGGCTTCGCATTTCATCTTTCCTACCCTCGTTTCGATCTCATACCCTAGCTAGCCAGCTGACCCAGAGCAAAGCTCTCCGCTGCGCTCCGCACCTCTTCCGCCAATTCTGAATCGGGTAGCGATTTGGCAATAACCATGCCGCCTACGCATAGGGCTGCCAGTGATAATGCGCGCTGCCGTGACTCATCATCTTTCTCACCAATACCATTCTCGAACAATCCCACCATTGCTTCCAGCAATTCCGAATAGGATGTCCGCACCTGTGGATTTGATCGGGCTATGTCTGAAGGTAAAGCGATCATCGGGCATTGTCCGTCGATATCGCCCAAATGTTCTGACGACAGATATCCGGATATCATCTGGCGGACCATGTCTTGCCCCGGTGAGTTTGGATCGACGCCGGCATCTCTACGCCACTCTGCTCCGCGCCCATGCAGAAAACTCGACACGGCTGCGTGGTGGAGCTGCTCTTTCGTTTTGAAATGATTGTAGAATCCACCGCGCGTAAGCCCAGCATTTTCCATGACCATATCGATCGTAACATCCAGAAAACCGTGCCGATTGAAAAGAATTCTGGCCGATTCAACGATCTTTGCGCGTGTCTGCTGTTTGTGTTCGGCGCTGTAAGGCATCTATATTTTCTCCGTTTCACAGCATCATAGAATAGTTCTAAAAATGTTCTTTAACATATTTAGAACGCCGCAATAAGGGCTCTTGGAAAATCACCTAACACTCAAAGGAGAACGAAAATGCAGAAATTCATCTTGGCTTATCATGGCGGCAAAACTTCAATGACACCGGAAGAAGGACAACAACACATGCAGAAATGGATGGCCTGGATGGACGGTCTTGGTGATGCGGTTGTGGATCGCGGCCTTCCCGTTGGCCAATCGATTACGGTCAGTTCTGATGGTGTGACGGAAGATGGCGGTGCCAATCCGCTGTCCGGCATCACAATCATTCAGGCTGAAAACCAGGATGACGCCATTGCTATGACGCAAAAATCGCCGCACCTCGACATTGGCGGAACTATCGAACTGGCCCCGGCGATGGACATGCCGATGTAGGGAGGTGACCATGAAGCACTCATTGTCGGTCGTTGCTTTCATATTGATCACCTTTGCTGTTCAGGGATTGAACCACTTTGTGATCAATGTAGAGCATTACGCGAATGTTGAGTTTGCGCGACCGGAACCTGTAATGGCTCTCGGTTTTCTGACTATGATCGTACAGGGCAGTATTTTGACCTTGGCGCTGGGTTACGTTGCGCCGATGGGGGCAAGGATAAAGGATGCTATGATCGTGTCGCTCAGCTTCGGTTTGTTTCTTGGTTTCTATATCGCAGTAACGGAACCGGCCAAATATGCAGCGCCATCTATCCCAGTATGGATACTCACAGAGGGATTGGCGAGCACAATCCAATTTACCCTGTTTGGCTATGTGTTAGGCTTGATTCATCGACGTTTCACGAAAGTACCCGCATGAGAAATATCGCAGCACTGACGTTCGTTACTCTTGACGGCGTTATGCAGGCTGTGCGGCTGCCCGATGAAGATCGCTCTGGCGGTTTTACATCGGGCGGTTGGGCCGCAGAATATTGGGATCCGGTTATGGAGCAGGTGCAAAAGGAGGCGATGGCCGAACCTTATGATATGCTGTTGGGCCGTAAAACCTACGAGATGTTTTCTAGCCATCAGGATGCGAGCATGAATGATGGGCATGTCTATGTTATGTCATCTGGAAATCCGGAGCCTGTATGGCCGAACACAACGTTCCTGTCGGGTGACGCTGTTTCGGAGATTACCAAGCTCAAAAACCAGGATGGACCAATATTGCAAATTCATGGCAGCTGGCAATTGATCCAAACCCTGCTGCTGGCGGACCTGATCGATGAATTTCGTTTGTGGATATTTCCAGTGATTGTCGGTGCCGGTAAGCGGTTATTTGACTGCAATGTCGAAACAGCGACGCTTAAACTGGTGAAGACAGCGCCGACAGGAAACGGCGCCATCATGAGCGTTTACCGAAAACCGCACTAGATTGCGGTTAACAAACAAAGCCTATCGTGCCGGAAACCAGCGACCTTCAAACACAACGCCTTGCACCTGCACGTCCTGCAATCTTGCTGCACCGCCTTCATAGGGATCACGATCCAGCACAGTGAAATCGGCTTTTTTGCCGGTGGCAATGCTGCCGACCATGGCATCAAGCCCGATGACTTGCGCCGCCTCAATGGTGATAGCGCGCAATGCCTTGTCGAGCGAAAGCCGTTCGGCCGGCGCCTTGGCATTGCCGTCCAGCGTGATCCGGTTGCTCGCCACCCAGGCGAGATAGAGCGGATTAATTGGCGCCATGTTAAAGTCGCTATGCAGGCCCAGCGGAACACCTTTGCGTTCCAGCGAGCCAAGCCGGCTCATCTGTGCCGCGCGGTCGGGGCCCATCCCTGTTTTGGCATAGGTATCACCGAGTATTCGGATATAATTGGGCTGGGCAGAGACATAGAGACCCATTTCGCCAATTCGCCGGTTCTGCGCCTCGGTAGAGTAGCCGAGATGCTCCATGACAATATCCTGACCATTTTTGACCGACAGTTTCTCGGTAATATCAAGCACCACATCCAGGCCTTTGTCGCCATTGACATGGGTGTGGAGGTTCCAGCCGGCATCCCAGAACCGCTCGGTTTGTTTCAGCAATTCGTCTGGTTCGGTCAGCCATTTTCCTTCATGGCCGTCGCTATAGCCCGGAGGGTTCATTTGCATATATTGCGCGAAAAATGCGCCATCGGCAAACAGCTTTACCCGGTTGGAAAAGAAGAATTTATCGCTGTCATACTTGGCCTTCATATCCTTCAGCCAGACATTGGGATCGCCGGTGATCAGCGGAGCGACCGGGATAGCCAGGATACGCGATGGCATTGTCGGCTGATCATAAAGGCTCTTGAACAGTTTTGATTCCATCTCCGGCCCACCAAAGCCGCCAAAGGCCAGGTCGGCGCTTGTGGTGACTCCGTTTTCGAGCATCATCTGACGCATATCAGCTAACCCCTGCTGCACTTTTTCGGGGGAGAAAAGATAGGGACGTAGCTTTTCAATCCCGTTGAAAAGGGCTGTTTCATGAATGATGCCGCTGTCATAATCGGCATGGCTGGGGTCGATACTGGGTTTGGTGAAGGCGGCGGCAAAGGCGTCTTTCGTACCGATGCCCAGCAATTCCATCGCCGGTGTGTTAACGATAATTTCGTGGAAACTGCGCTGCCAGATCACCGCCGCCCGGTCAGGTGCAATGCGATCGAGCAACGCGCGATCCATATCACCGTGGAACAGCTTGTGATGGCCCCATGTGATGAAAAGCTCATCCGTGCTTTTCGCAAGAACCGCGCGCAGACGGCGTTCGTAATCCGCCTTGCCGCGCACCGCGGGATAGGATTTGCCGGGCAAGTCCCAGCTTTCCGGGCTGATGAAGGGGATAGGCAACATCATGATCGTCTGCATCGGATGGATATGCGGTTCGACAAAGCCGGGCATCAGGATATTTTTGGCAAATTGCCGGTCCACCGTGACATCGCGGCCCTCTGTCCAGGCGTTCAGGTCGTCAAGGGTTTTGCCCAAGCCCAGGACGATACCGTCCGCCGTTGCAACATAGCGGGCATCGGGAAAACCTGGCTCCATAGTGATGATCTTTGCCGCTTCGTACACGGTAACTTTGGGGTAGGGGACGGCGGGGGGCGGTTCATTGGCCGCCGCGATATTTGAGAATGTGAATAGTGCGAATAGCGCAGCCAAATGGTGCCAAAGTTTATGCATGTCCCTCTCCCTTTAATTGGAAGGCTATGCGCTTTGGACATACTTGCCAAGCTATCAGTTTTCGCTGTTTGCTTCTCGCGATGCCCGAACATGTTCCCGCCAGGCGATAAACAGGCCGGATCCGATAATGATTGGCGCGCCCATTAGAATGGAGACTCCGGGCCACTGGCCGAAGACAATGACGCCAATGATCGTCGCCCAGAGCAACGCGCTATAGTCCATCGGCATGATAGTAGAAATTGGCGCAAAACGAAGGGATTGGGTTATCGTCAGTTGCCCGATCGCTCCAAATATACCGACACCAAGTAGATAGCTCCATGTCTTTAGGTCATGCCCCCCGCCGTAAATTGCGACACAAATCGCCAGCGCTGGCAGCGTGTAGACAGAGAACCAGAATATCGTAACGATACTGGTTTCGGTTCGGCCCAGTATACGGATGACGAGCGTGACAGATGCTGTAACCAAAGCTCCAGCAAGCGCCACAGTCGCACCAAAGGCAGGGATCAGATTGCTGCCCGGCTGGACGACCACCAAAACGCCGATGAAACCGATCAGGATGGCGGACCAGCGCCGGATACCGACTTTTTCGCGAAGAATGACTGCCGCGAACAGTGTGGCAAAAATCGGTACGGTGAAGGCGATTGTTGTGGCATCGGCCAGCGGTAGCAGGGTCATAGCCCAGAAATTGAGGCCCATGGCAAAGATACCGAACGCCGAACGCACGATATGTAATCCGTGTTTATCAGATTTTATAGCCGACCAACCGGCTTCGCTGCGCCAGATCAGGAAACAGATTAGTGGCATCGCGACTAACTGCCGATAGAACAGGCTTTCGGTGACATGGACGCCCTGTTGTCCGGCCAGTTTCACAAACGCGAACATAATCGCAAGCGAAAGCATGGCAGCCAACCGGGTGATTATACCAGCCATCGGCTGGTTTTGGCCGACTGCGGATGATTGAACAGGCGCTGGCTCCACCGGCGCTTTATCTAAAACATCAGTTGTCATACGGCCGATAGAGTGGTGGTGAAACGGTTCATTTTGCTGACGATAGGCGCAATCGGATTGTGAATGCAATTGCGTATCGCAGCAGCGCTCTGTTGCTTTTGTAATTTAATTGCGCGCGGCGTTGCATGCTTATCGGTGGTGAATTATATGTAACGGTAAAGAAAAAGCCGTGTCGACGAGTCCTTTTCCGTTGATATTCGAGCACAAATAATTTCAGGAGCTTAAAATGCTGGACACAACCACCAACCCGCAGGATCCGATTGCGGAAGAAGTCGCTGAACTGGTTGCGCGGTCGCGTGCAGCGCAGCAGCAAATCGAAAATTACACACAGGAACAGGTTGATGAGCTCATCCGTGCGATGGTGTGGGCTGTTGCCGAGGAGTCCGTGGCCGAGAAAATTGCTCAGCATACGGTCGATGAAACGCAATTGGGCAATTATGACGGCAAATATCTGAAGATTTTCCGTAAGACGCGGGCGACCTTGTTTGACATTATCGACGACAAATCCGTCGGCATTATCGAAGAAGACCATGAGCGCAATATCGTGAAAATTGCCAAGCCGGTCGGCGTGATCGGTGCCTTGTCGCCATCGACCAATCCGGAAGCCACACCGGTGATCAAGGCGATCTCGGCAGTCAAAGGCCGCAACTCGATCATCGTTGCACCGCATCCCCGGGCGAAACTGACCAACAAAATGATTTGCGATCTGATGCGTGAAGCCATCGTAAAAATGGGAGCGCCGGCTGACCTGGTGATCAGCATTGATGTGCCGTCGGTCGAGAAAACCAATGAACTGATGCGACAATGTGACCGCGTGCTTGCCACCGGTGGCGGCGCAATGGTCACTGCGGCTTATTCCAGCGGGACGCCTGCTTTGGGTGTTGGTGTCGGAAATGCAGTCATAACAGTGGACGAAAGCGCTGACCTGGAAGATGCAGCCGAAAAAATTCGCATTTCCAAAACTCTGGATCTGGCTGCAAGCTGTTCTTCAGACAATAGCGTAATTCTGGTCGATGCCATTTATGACGAGATGGTCGAAAAGCTGAAGCACCAGGGCGGCTATCTGGTTAACGAAGAAGAAAAGCAGAAACTGCAGGATGCATTGTGGCCCGATGGTCATTTCAACACTTCGATAGTGGCGCAACCAGCCGAGAAGATTGCTGGCATGGCTGGCTTTAACCTACCCGAAGGACGGACATTTTTCATGGTTCCTGAAACCGGTTTTGGCCCGGACTTTCCCTTCTCAGGCGAAAAACTGACCGTTATCATGGCGCTTTACCGTGCTGCCGATATCGAAGAAGCCATTGCGCTCACCAATAACATCCAGGCCTATCAGGGGCAGGGGCATAGCTGCGGTCTCTACTCGCAGTCAGACGAGAATATAATGAAACTGGCCAATGCAACCCGGACCTCCCGCGTAATGGTCAATCAACCACAATCGGCGTCGAACAGCGGCAATTTGTGGAACGGCATGCGCCAGACCTTTTCTCTCGGCTGTGGTAGCTGGGGCGGCAATGGCACCAACAATAACATCACGTGGCGTGACTTGATCAACGAAACGTGGGTTTCCAAACCGCTCGCAGTGTCCAAGGAGTTGCCCTCGGATGAAGACCTGTTTGGCGATGTGATGCGGAAATTGGCGTAACACACGCGATATGAGATAGCGGGCGGCGGAACATAATCCGCCGCCCTTTTCAATGGAGTCATAATGACGGATCAATTCTCCCTGACCGAAGATCAGCTGGCCATTCAGGACATGGCCCAGAAATTTACCGCCGATGCGATTACTCCGCATGCCGGGAAATGGGACGAAGAGCATATCTTTCCGCGCGATGTCATCAAACAAAGTGCAGAACTGGGTTTCGGCGGAATTTATGTGTCCGAGGAATCCGGCGGCATTGGTCTCGGCCGGCTGGAAAGCGCAATCATCATGGAAGCCATGGCCTATGGCTGTCCTTCAACCAGCGCGTTTATCTCCATCCACAATATGGCGGCATGGATGATTGATACGTTCGGCGCGCAGGCGGTGAAGGACAAATATCTGCCCGACCTGATCAGCATGGAAAAAATCTCCAGCTATTGCCTCACCGAACCGGGTGCGGGTTCCGATGCAGCATCGCTGAAAACCAAAGCCGTAAGAGATGGCGATCACTATGTCGTCAGCGGATCGAAAGCGTTTATTTCCGGCGGTGGAGAGAATGAGCTTTACGTCACGATGACGCGGACCTCGGATGATGGCGCCAGCGGCGTAACTTGTCTGGTCATCGAAAAGGATATGGAAGGCGTCAGCTTTGGCGCGAATGAGAAGAAGCTCGGTTGGCATTCGCAACCAACCGCGCAGGTGAATTTCGACAATGTACGCGTACCGGTTGAAAACCGCGTTGGCGGCGAAGGCGAGGGCTTTCGCATCGCCATGGCAGGCCTTGACGGTGGTCGGTTGAATATCGGTGCCTGTTCACTTGGCGGAGCGCAGCGCTGTCTCGATGAGGCTGTTGCCTATACCAAGGAGCGCAAGCAATTTGGCAAGAGCATCAGCGACTTCCAGAACACTCAGTTCATGCTGGCCGACATGGCTACTGATCTGGAATCCTCACGTGCTCTGCTTTACATGGCTGCGGTCAAGGTGACGCAGGGTGCCCCCGACAAAACCAAATTTGCCGCGATGGCAAAGCGCTTGGCAACTGACAACGGATCAAAGATCGTCAACGATGCGCTGCAACTCTTTGGCGGATATGGCTATTTGCAGGACTATCCGATCGAGCGCTTCTGGCGCGATCTGCGTGTCCACTCGATCCTCGAAGGCACTAATCAGGTCATGCGGATGATTGTATCACGTGAAATGCTCAGGCAATAAGCGCATCGCAAGATTGGCCAAAACTAGAAAGATAAAATGACCGAAGATCTCATCATCAGGAAAACCGGCCGTGTCGGGCATATCAGCCTGAACCGTCCTAAAGTTATACATTCGCTGAATCTCGTCATGTGTGAAGCTATGCGTGATGCGCTGATTGAATGGCGCGATGACGATAGCGTTGAAGCCGTGTTGATTGATCATAGCGAGGGTCGCGGATTTTGTGCAGGCGGTGACATCGCTATGTTGCAAGCGTCCGGTAAAAAAGACGGAAAAGAGGGTAGGGAGTTTTTCTACACCGAATATCAACTCAACCATCTGTTGTTCGAATATCCAAAACCCGTGGTCGCCTTCATGGACGGTATCACCATGGGCGGTGGTGTCGGTATTTCACAGCCAGCCAAATACCGGATTGCGACAGAAAATACCCGCTTTGCCATGCCGGAAACCGGTATTGGTCTGTTTCCAGATGTTGGTGGTGGTTGGTTCCTGTCGCGGCTCGCAGGGCGTTTAGGCCAGTTTCTCGCGCTTACCGGTGCGCGGCTTGATGGCGCGGAATGTAAGGAAGTGGGTTTGGCAACGCATTACTTGCAATCTGAGAAACTTACAGAAGCGAAAGAACGGATCAGCGAAAATCCAGATCGGATAGACGGGATATTGGGCCAATTGTCTGACGTTGTGCCAGCGGCACGCATTACTGACAATCTAGGCAAGATCGACAAATTTTTCGCTTCCGATGTGTATGAAGAGATACTCGCGGCCTTGGACGCGGACGACAGTGATTGGGCCGCGAAAGAACGGGATACGCTGGGCACGAAAAGCCCGCAAACCTGTAAAGTGGCGCTGCGTCAGCTGAAAGAAGGGGCGGCGATGGAAACATTTGCCGACGAAATGCGCAATGAATATCGCATAGGGGCACGCGTGTTGGTTCGGCACGACTTTATAGAGGGCGTTCGGGCTTTGATTGTCGACAAAGATAATAATCCCAAATGGGATCCCGCCACACCGGAAGATACAAGTGACGCATTGATTGACAGTATTTTTGCGCCGTTACCCGCAGATGAGGAATGGAAACCGCTATGACTTACGAAACGATTCTGACCGAGCAAAAGGGTCAAGTAACTCTGATTACGTTGAACCGGCCCAAGTCGCTCAATGCGCTAAACAGTGAGGTTCTGGATGAATTGATCAGTGCCTTTGCATCCTTTGAGGCGGACGAAACGCAGCTTTGCGCGGTTCTGACGGGGTCGGGTGACAAGGCCTTTGCAGCCGGCGCCGACATCAAGGAAATGTACGAGAAGTCTGCGGCTGATTTCTACTTGGAGGATTTTTTCTCCAAATGGACCAGTCAGATTGTCAAAACAACGCGCAAACCTTGGATAGCGGCGGTGAACGGCTTTGCACTGGGCGGTGGCTGTGAATTGGCGATGATGGCGGATTTCATCATTGCCAGTGAAAACGCCAAATTTGGCCAACCGGAAATCAAGCTAGGCGTTGCACCGGGTATGGGAGGGTCACAGCGCCTGACCCGCGCGGTTGGTAAATCCAAATCGATGGACATGTGTTTGACGGGCCGGATGATGGACGCAGAAGAAGCGGAACGGTCAGGTCTGGTGGCGCGGGTCGTGCCGCATGACCAACTCATCGATGAAGCCATCAAGGCGGCTGGCACAATTGCCTCGATGCCGCCCATGGCCATTCAGGTGAACAAGGAAATGGTCAATGCCGCGTTTGAAACCATGCTTGATCAGGGGTTGCTGCACGAGCGCCGCCTGTTCCAGATACTGACCGCTACCGAAGACAAAGCCGAAGGCATGGCTGCGTTTATCGAGAAGCGCGAAGGCAAATGGAAGGGGCGCTAAACATGAAAATCGGATTTATCGGTCTCGGCAATATGGGCGGCGGGATGGCCGCCAATCTGGCGAAGGCGGGGCACGAAGTGCATGCTTTTGACCTATCGGGCGAAGCGCTGGCCAAAGCGGGCGAAGCAGGCTGTCATCCCGTCAGCGATGCCGCTGATGCTATCCGTCATATGGAAGCCGTGGTAACGATGCTACCTGCCGGAAAACATGTCCGGTCCGTCTATGCCAATGATGTGATCATCAATGCCGGACCGGGCACATTGGTGCTGGATTGCTCGACCATCGACGTCGATAGCGCGCGTGATGTTGCCGATATGGCCAAGGCAAAGAATATTGTGCCGGTGGATGCGCCGGTGTCCGGCGGTATCGCTGCGGCTAATGGCGGTACGCTGACTTTCATGGTTGGCGGTAGCGAAGAGGCCTTTAAACGGGCCGAACCGATTTTGTCGGATATGGGCAAGGCCGTCATACACGCCGGTGACAATGGCGCAGGGCAGGCTGCAAAGATCTGCAACAACATGCTTCTCGGTGCTTCGATGATTGCGACCTGCGAGACATTCAAGATGGCCGAAAAGCTGGGGCTCGACCTTCAGAATTTCTATGATATTTCATCGAAGGCATCAGGTCAGAATTGGTCGATGACAAGCTATTGTCCAGTGCCCGGTGTTGGACCGCAAAGCCCGGCAGATAATGGCTATGAGGGCGGTTTTGCTGCTGCCTTGATGTTGAAAGATCTACGTCTTGCGATGGAAGCGGCGGAAAGTGCTGGTGCACAGGTTCCCATGGGCGAAAAAGCACGCGCGCTTTATGAGCAATATGCTGAAGCAAATGGGCAAGGCGGTATGGATTTTTCCGGCATTATCAACATGCTGGACGATTGATCGACTTTGGACTTGTTGACGGATTTAAGTGGATGGGCGATTGCTGGCGGCGTTGCCGTCGTGATTGCGGCTATTGCTGCAGTCGCCGAACGTCGCCGAAACAATCGTAAGAATATCGAAAAGGTTGGCTTCATGCCTTGGCCCTTCGTCATGCTGATGTCTTTGCTCTTTGCAGCCATCAGCATCGGTTTAGCGTTTAAAGGTCACTGACCCTTTTCCGTCAATCCTGGACAGGCTGAATTGCGAGCATATTCAGCACTGGCAAATTGCTCAAAACGTCCACCGTCTCGCAAGACATAATCCGTCACTCTGAGCTGTCCGGGCGCAATGCCTTGATAGTGCGTTCTACCTGTCTCAACCGCAGCATTTTTCCAAGTGGCAACGAATGAGTCATCTGAGGCGAGAGCAGTCAAATCGTGGTCCACACCATTGCTGCCGGTCCAGCGACCGCGCCATCGATTTTTGCCATCCGGAATATAATCTGCGTGGCCCGTAAAATGGATTGCGGGATTGCCTTCCCCGGTGACTTGATAGTCGAGTGTCAGTCCACGGTCTCCGGTTAAGGGGCAAACGGAAAGAGACATGCTAGCGGGCTGCTCGAACAACGCGCCCTTGCCAGCCCAGTTTCCAAGCAGCCAATTGGGCAAGTCTCCGCCTGTGGCAGGCGTTGACGTCTGTATTGCCAATATCACCGGTAGCCACAACAACGCTGAAGTCATTGGCTGTCATTCTCGAACAGCATCATCGCATTGCCGTCGGGATCGTAGAAAGTGAGAAGTTTCACCAAACCGGGAATATGCTGAATTTCGCCGTCTTGTTTCACTTTCGCCGCGTCCAAACTGGCTTTTGCCTTAACTATGTCCTTCACACCCCAGACAGGAGTGGCACCGCCGCCATGTTGGACTGTTTCGACCTGACTGAGGCCGAGATTGACGTTCGGCAATCCTGTGGACATTTCACCCCAGGCAATGTCAGCATTTTTATATAACAGCTCGAAATCGAGGATTTTTGAATACCATTCGATGGCCGCATCAATGTCGCTAACGCCCACTGAAACGGTCAAATCGCCGTCATACTTTATTGCCATGTGGAAAATTCCCTTTCGACTCGTGGTTGATTTATAGTCAGAAAAGTATAGTAGATTAAATATTATGTCAATTTTACCATTACCGACTGTTCTTGCGCTCAGTCGCTATCGCTGGACGATTGCGATATTGGCAGTGCTTTCTGGTAAGGGCGCTCGGTTCGTGGAGATATTGAATCGCGTTGGTCTGTCGCGTGACAGCCTGTCCCGTGCTCTTGAACAGCTGATCGAGGCCGGTTGGGTGATACGCAATCCGGGTCATGGTCATCCGCTACGTCCCGAATATCTACTGACCGAAAGCGGCGAGGCACTGGCTAAGGTTGCCAGTTCTGTCATCAAGACGCAGGACCGTCTGGAAATACCGGTTCAGGATATGACTCGCTGGACCTTACCGCTGGTTCACGTCCTGGCCGCAGGGCGGAACCGTTTCAGCGCGATAGAACGGGCTTTGCCCGAGGCATCACCACGCGCAGTTTCGCTCAGTCTGAAGACGACAACGGCGCAGCAGCTTGTGCAAAGGAACGTGTTGGATGGTTTCCCGCCGACAACGGAATATCTTCTCGCGAAAAACGGCAAATATCTCGCCGAAGCATTGGAAATTTCTTAGAGGCAGGCCTCTAGCAATGGTTGTTCAAAACCATATTGCCGCGCTTTTTCAAGCGTGTACGGGCGCAGGCCGGATGATTGATATTCACCAATAATCTTGCCGTCGGCATCCTCGTCCAGATATTGATATTTGAACAATTCCTGCGTCACGATCACATCGCCTTCCATCCCGATAACTTCGGTAATGTTGGTGGTACGACGTGAACCGTCGCGAAGACGCTTCACCTGTACAATCAGGTCAACGGATTCTGCAATCTGCCGTGAAATGGCTTCTTTCGGGATTTTAATGTCGCCCATCAAAATCATGTTTTCCATACGACCAAGGCACTCGCGCGGGCTGTTGGCGTGAAGCGTACACATGGAGCCATCATGGCCCGTGTTCATAGCAGCGAGAAGGTCGAAACATTCCGCACCACGAATCTCACCAAGGATGATCCGGTCAGGACGCATACGCAGGGCGTTTTTCACAAGATCGCCAATAGTAATCGCGCCTTCGCCTTCCAGGTTTGGAGGACGGGTTTCGAGCGGCAGCCAATGTGGTTGTTGCAGGCGAAGCTCGGCAGCATCCTCGATGGTCAGCACGCGCTCACCGGGATCGATCATTTTCGACATGGCGTTGAGCATGGTCGTTTTACCAGAACCCGTACCGCCAGAGATAACGACATTGAAGCGGCAGGCACCCGCAATCTTTAGCGCGGTACACATCGCCGTGGACATAGAGCCAAAGCCCTGCATCATATCGAGGGTAATCGGTTTGTCGGAGAATTTACGAATGGAGATGGCCGTGCCCTTAAGGCTAAGCGGCGGCACAATGACGTTCACACGAGAACCATCGGCCAAGCGCGCATCGGCAAGCGGTGTGGTCTGGTCAACACGGCGGCCGACCTGGTTCACGATGCGCTGAGCAATCTGAAAAAGATGTTCTTCATCGCGG
The DNA here is from genome assembly GCA_947495985.1 of uncultured Sphingomonadaceae bacterium. GTDB lineage: Bacteria > Pseudomonadota > Alphaproteobacteria > Sphingomonadales > Sphingomonadaceae > Parasphingorhabdus. Next base: position 1,496,118 of record CANMBD010000001.1, on the reverse strand, counting down.
AACTGGATTGGCGCGATTTCAAGTTTACCCTTAATCTCAATGTAAGTCTGTTCCGGGCCGTTGACCATGATATCCGAAATATCCGGATTTTGGAGAAGCTCTTCAAGAGGTCCAAAGCCGAGCAGTTCATCAACCAGCACCTTCTCCAGCGCAAATTGCTCACGCCGATTCAATGTCAGTTTCAGCTCGGTCAACACTTCCATGATGATCGGACGGAATTCCTCGGTCAGCTCTTCCTTGTTGAGCGTCGCCGCGGCTTCGGGGTCAACCCGTTCCAGCAAGCGCGGAAGCACCTGCTCTTTAATCTTGTGGACGGATGCGCCAAAGCCTTCATCCTTGTCGCCTTCCTCAGGCAGCGGATTGGACCGCTCGGCAAGGCGCGACATTGCATCGTCTTTATCTGGAGTAGGCGCTTCAGAGGATTGCTGCTCGCCAGGAAGCGGGACAGCATCTATTGGTGGAAACTGGCCGCCGCCTGCTGGTTTTTCGAGATCTTCCGGATCGGTAGGTTTCTTTCCCCCACCACCAGACATAGGTTTTGCGACGCCAAATGACGGTCTGCCGCCACCCAATCCATTTTTCTTACCAAATGCGCTCATGTCTCTCCGCCGGAAATAGTTTGTTCCCAAGTCATCAGACATCTCTTTCGGGGAAAATGGTTAATGTTTGGATAATGGTGATGGGACAGTTTTGGTTTTATGCGATTTGTTCCAGTGAGCAAAAGATGGTTGTGTGTTGCCGAATAGCCTGCAATCGGTGGCTGCAGGCCTTTTTGGATTGGACGGATTTTGCAGGCGGATAAAAATATCGGAAAAACAGTAGCGGGCAGTGGTATCTTGTTGGCCCTGATTGCTTTTTCCGGATTCCCCATTGGCGATGCGTTTATCAAATCCATGGCGGGCGATTGGCCGGCGCCAGCGGTTGCGGCGCTGCGTTTTACCATCGGAGCTGCAGCTTTGGCTGCCATTCTTGCATGGCGAGAGGGCAGGGCCGGTTTTCAGATCAGCCGGCCTTGGCTGCATGCTGCACGTGGCATGACGCTGGCGATTGGAACAATTACTTTCTTTTCAGCCATTTACATCATGCCATTGGCAGATGCAGTGGCGATATCTTTCGTCAATCCGATCCTCACAGCCCTGTTTTCAGGCTGGTTCTTAAAGGAAAAGATGAGGCCTACGACCTGGATAGCGACGATTGTGGCTTTTGGCGGTGTTTTGATCATGCTGCGCCCCAATGTGGCCGCCTTTGGCTGGGTTGCCATTCTGCCCCTGTTCTCGGCGGTTGCGATGGCGGCGATGCTGATTCTAAATCGTATGGTGTCCAGCCAGCGATCCATATTTGCAGCGCAGTTTTACATTGCCTTCTGGGCCGCCATATTTTTGTCGGTTGCCTCTATGATCGGCCATTTCTGGGTGCCGGTGATGCATGTTCCCGGCGCGCCGGATTGGGATGTTATCCTGCGCTGTGCAGTTGTGGCTGTCACGGCCACGAGCTGCCATTTCCTGCTCTATATGGCTACTATGCGCACGACGGCGGCAGCAATCGCGCCAATTGTCTATATCCAGTTGATTGTCGCATCTTTGATCAGCGTATTCATCTTTGGAGACGCGATTGACGAACTCGCTTTGCTGGGAGGCAGCCTGATCTTGCTAAGTGGATTATTTCTCTGGCGCAGTGAACGCCGGACGGCACCGGTTGTCGAGGCTTAGGAAACCGCCTCAGCCAATACGGTCAGGCCTTTTTCATTCACTTCGGCAAAACCGCCCTGAACGGTGATCACTTCAGCTTCTGCGCCTTCGCTGGCGTAGATGGAAAGCTCTGCATCCCGGATGGTGGACATAAACGGCGCATGGCCGGCCAGCACGCCAAAGTCGCCTTCTGCGCCGGGCACAACAACCATATAAACATCATCCGACCGGACGAGCTTTTCAGGGGTTACGAGTTCGAAATGTAGGTTTGCCATCAATCAATGTCCCTATTCCCCTCCCGTGAGGGAGGGGGAATGGATTAGGCCGCTTCTGCTGCCAGTTGTTTGCCTTTTTCAAGCGCTTCATCAATGCCGCCGACCATGTAGAAGGCATTTTCAGGAAGGTGGTCATATTCACCGTCCACAACCGCTTTGAAGGATTTGATCGTGTCTTCCAGATCAACAAACTTCCCTTTGATGCCGGTAAAGACTTCTGCAACGTGGAAAGGCTGAGACAGGAATTTCTGAATCTTACGCGCACGGGCAACGACAAGCTTATCTTCTTCAGACAGCTCGTCCATGCCGAGAATGGCGATGATGTCCTGCAGAGACTTATATTTCTGCAGGATTTCCTGAACAGCACGGGCCGTATCATAATGTTCCTGGCCCACAACGCGTGGCTCGAGAACACGAGAGGTTGAATCGAGCGGGTCAACAGCAGGGTAGATACCCAGCTCTGAAATCGCACGGTTCAAAACGGTGGTCGCGTCCAAGTGGGCAAAAGAGGTTGCCGGTGCAGGGTCGGTCAAGTCATCGGCAGGAACGTAAATGGCCTGAACCGAAGTAATCGAACCCTTGTTGGTGGATGTAATACGCTCTTGCAGCTGACCCATGTCGGTGGACAGGGTTGGCTGATAACCAACAGCCGAAGGAATACGGCCAAGAAGCGCGGACACTTCTGAACCAGCCTGCGTGAAGCGGAAGATATTATCAACGAAGAACAAAACGTCCTGGCCTTCCTGGTCACGGAAATATTCCGCGATGGTCAGACCGGAAAGAGCAACACGGGCACGCGCTCCTGGAGGCTCGTTCATCTGGCCGTAGACGAGGGCCACTTTCGAACCTTCGGAGGTTGCGTTGCCGTCTTCGCCCTTGGCGATAACATTCGCGTCGAGAAATTCGTGATAAAGGTCATTACCTTCGCGGGTACGCTCACCCACGCCGGCGAAAACGGATGTACCGCCATGGCCTTTTGCGATGTTGTTGATCAGCTCTTGAATGAGCACGGTCTTGCCTACGCCGGCACCGCCGAACAGGCCAATTTTACCGCCCTTTGCGTAAGGTGCGAGCAAGTCGACAACCTTAATACCGGTGACGAGAATTTCGCTGTCGGTGGACTGGTCGACAAAAGCAGGTGCTTCTGCGTGGATAGGCGCCGTGGTCTTGTGACCAATCGGGCCCAGCTCATCGATAGGCTCACCCACAACATTCATGATGCGGCCCAGAGTTTCAGGGCCAACAGGCATGTTGATCTGCGCGCCGGTGTCGGTGACTTCCTGACCACGGGTCAAACCTTCGGTCGCGTCCATGGCGATGGTACGCACGGTGTTTTCACCGAGATGCTGAGCAACCTCAAGCACCAGGCGGTTGCCGTTATTGTCGGTTTCCAGAGCCGAGAGAATGGCCGGGATATCCGTGTCAAAGGTTACGTCGACGACAGCGCCGATAACCTGTGAAATGCGGCCTACATTGTTGGTATTTGCCATTTGTCTTTCCTTGCGTACGTGCTTTAGAGCGCTTCAGCGCCAGCGATAATTTCAATCAATTCAGTTGTAATTGCGGCCTGACGGCTGCGGTTATATTCGATGGTCAGGCTGTCGATCAGGTCGCCCGCGTTGCGCGTTGCGTTGTCCATCGCCGTCATCGATGCGCCTTGCTCTGACGCCATATTTTCCAGCAAAGCACCGAAAATCTGGGTTGTCAGGTTGCGTGGTAGCAACTCGGTGAGGATTTCTTCCTCGTCCGGTTCATATTCCACCGCTGCGTCGGAACCCGCCTCATCAGTCGTGTCCAGTGCGACAGGAATAATCTGTTGCGCTGTCGGTTCCTGAACCAGAGCGGATTTGAATTTCGAGAAGAAGAGATGGGCAAAGTCAAATTTGCCTTCTTCAACCATTGCGGTCAGATCTTCGGCAATGGCCTTGGCTTCTTCAAAACCGGGCGTTTTCGCTTCGGTCGTGTCGAAATGCTTCAATATCTGATCGGCATACATCCGCTTGATCACCGGAATGCCTTTGCGGCCAACCATATAGAACAGAACAGTCTTGCCGTCCTTGATCAGTTTTTCGGCCTTCACCCGCGCTTCTTTGACGATATTGGCGTTAAACGCCCCGCACAGGCCGCGATCTGAGGTTGCTACAACCAGAAGATGCACCTGATCCTTGCCAGTGCCAGCGAGCAGTTTCGGTGAATTTTCATCCACTGTCACTTTGCCAGCAAGGCTAGACATGACCTTGGCCATTTCATTGGCGTAAGGACGCGCGGCTTCGGCTGCCATTTGCGCACGGCGCAATTTGGCTGCGGCCACCATCTTCTTGGCCTTGGTGATCTTCTGGGTCGATTTAACCGACCCGATCCGATCCTTAAGTTCCTTAAGCGAAGCCATTAGGCAAAGCTCTTGCCAAAGGCTGCCAGAGCGTCTTCGAGCTTCGCCTTGGTGTCATCGGCTAGGTCACCGCTTTCACGGATCGTTTTTAGAATGTCGGCATGATCGGCACGCATATGCGCCAGCATCGCTTCTTCATAACGCACAACATCGTCAACCGCGACATTGTCGAGATGGCCGTTGGTACCAGCGTAGATGGAAGCGGTCTGCTCTTCAAAAGCCAGCGGAGAGAATTGAGCTTGCTTCAATAATTGCGTCAAACGCTCACCACGTGCCAGCAATTTCTGGGTGGATGCGTCCAGATCAGAACCGAACTGCGCAAAGGCCGCCATTTCACGGTACTGAGCCAAATCGAGTTTAATCGAGCCCGAAACCTTTTTCATCGCTTTCGTTTGTGCCGCAGAACCCACACGCGAAACCGATAGACCCACGTTAATCGCAGGACGGATGCCCTGGTTGAACAGATCGGTTTCAAGGAAAATCTGACCATCGGTAATCGAAATCACGTTGGTTGGAATATAGGCGGAAACGTCACCAGCCTGCGTTTCAATGATCGGCAGTGCGGTCAGCGAACCAGAACCATTATCTTCGTTCATTTTCGCTGCGCGTTCGAGCAAACGTGAGTGAAGATAGAAAACGTCACCTGGATAGGCTTCACGGCCCGGAGGACGACGCAGAAGCAGGGACATCTGACGATAAGCCACAGCCTGCTTGGAAAGGTCATCATAAACGATACAGGCATGCATGCCGTTATCGCGGAAATATTCGCCCATCGTCACACCGGTATATGGCGCGAGATATTGAAGCGGGGCAGGCTCTGAAGCAGAGGCGGCGACAACGATAGAATATTCCATCGCGCCATTTTCTTCGAGCTGACGCACGATCTGCGCAACGGTGGAGCGCTTCTGGCCCACAGCAACATAGATACAGTAGAGTTTTTTGCCTTCGTCATCACCAGCGTTGATTGTTTTCTGGTTGATGAAGGTATCGATGGCGACAGCGGTCTTACCGGTTTGACGGTCACCAATGATCAATTCGCGTTGACCGCGGCCAACAGGGACCAGAGCGTCAAGTGCTTTAAGGCCGGTCTGTACAGGCTCATGAACCGATTTACGCGGGATAATGCCCGGCGCCTTGACTTCAACGCGGCTACGCTTTTCGGTCTTGATCGGGCCTTTGCCGTCAATTGGGTTACCAAGACCGTCTACAACGCGGCCGAGCAGTTCTTTGCCGATGGGAACGTCCACAATCGTGCCGGTCCGCTTAACAACGTCGCCTTCTTTAATGTCTGCGTCAGAACCGAAGATCACGACACCGACATTATCGGCTTCGAGGTTCAGCGCCATGCCTTGCGTGCCGTTGGAAAATTCAACCATCTCACCGGCCTGCACCTGGTCAAGACCGTGGATACGGGCGATGCCGTCACCAACCGCCAAAACGGTTCCGACTTCGGAAACCTGGGCTTCATTGCCAAAATTGGCGATCTGGTCTTTGATGACCTTAGAAATTTCTGCTGCGCGAATATCCATTGTTCTTCCTTTAGCCCTTCATGGCCTGAGATAGCGTGTTCAAACGGGTTTTAATTGAATTGTCGATCATCTGGCTGCCGATCTTGACGACCAGACCGCCCAATATGGACGGATCGACAGAGGTGGAAACCGAAACATCGCTCCCCACACGTTTCTTGAGCTGCGCCTTGAGCGCGTCAACTTGAGCATCATCCAGGGGATGAGCGGAGGTCACTTCAGCGGTAATTTCTCCGCGATGGCCGGAAGCCAAAGTTGAGAAGGCGCGAATGACGGCCGGTATCTGGTCGAGACGGCGATTGGCCGCGAGAACACCGAGTACGTTGGTGGTCAGATCGTCGAGCTTCATTTCCTTGGCGATACCGGCAATGGCGTTACCAGCATCGGCACGAGACAGAACCGGGCTGCTGATTAGCGCTTTCAGGTCGTCCGATTCGCCCATCGCATTGCCGAGTGAAGCAAGGCTTGCCTCGACGGTTTCGATGGCTTTATTTTCGGTGGCCAAAGCGAACAGCGCAGTGGCGTAACGCCCCGCTAAACTCGCTCTAATGCCGCTGGAATTCTCCACGCGTTCTTTACTCCGTGCCTGTATTATTGATCTGAAAATTGACCAAAAAACTGGTATGTGATTTGTTCCCGAACAGCGGCGAAAATAACAGCATCTCGCCTTCGGATGGGCGGCGTCTAGCAACCATTTTGCTGCGATGCAAGATGGCACTCGAACGCTTTTTGAAGATTGCCAAAAAAGGCGGATTTTCAAGCTGTTTGATTATGTCCGAGGTAAGATTTTGCTTTGATCGCAAGATACGGGATGCGAGGGTCGGTAAAGGTTGGCAAAAGAATGGCATGAACAACAACGAATCCTTGATCGATGACAATATGGCCTGGCAGGCTGTGGCCAATCGCGACCGGTCTTATGACGGCAAGTTTGTTACCGGCGTATTGACCACCGGTATCTATTGCCGCCCATCCTGCGCTGCACGGCACCCGAAGCGTGAGAATGTACGGTTCTTTGCCAAGCCCGAACAAGCGGAAGCCGCAGGTTTGCGCGCTTGCTTGCGCTGTATGCCCAAGGATGTTGCACGGGATGATGCGGCGGTAAAGGCAGTGATCGATGCGATCCGGATGGCTGAAACGGCGCCAACATTGGACGAATTGGGCGCTATGACCAGCTATTCGCCAACCCATTTGCAGCGTATATTCAAACGCGAGATGGGTTTGTCGCCAGCGGCCTATGCGCGCGCCCTGCGATCCGAGCGGGCCAAGCAAGCCCTGGATGACGGTGCATCGGTGACCGAGGCAATATATGACGCGGGCTACGGCTCGGCTTCCAGATTTTATGCAGATAATGGAAAGAGATTGGGCATGAAACCAAGTGCTTGGAAAAATGGCGGGGCGGGCGTGACAATCCGCTGGGCCAACATCGAAACATCGCTGGGCACGATGATGGTCGCCGCCACAGATAAAGGCGTTTGCTGTCTTTCGTTCAATGAAGGTGAGGAAGAATTGCATGACCGTTTCCCCAAGGCGGACCTGCAACCCGGCGATGATGCATTTCAGGAACTGTTGTCGGAGGTTGCAGCGTCCGTCGAAAAGCCCGGCGATTTTAGCCATATTCCGCTGGATGTGCAGGGCACCGCTTTTCAGGAAGCCGTTTGGCAAGAGCTTCAGAAAATCCCGCTCGGCGAGACCCGCAGCTATGCCGATATCGCGGCGGCCATAGGCAAGCCCAAGGCGGTTCGCGCTGTCGGTAGTGCTAATGGGGCCAATAATGTCGCCGTACTTATCCCCTGTCACCGCGTGGTGCGCAGCGATGGCAGCATGGGCGGCTATGCCTATGGGCTCGAAATAAAAGAACGTTTGCTCAAAAAGGAAGCGACCAAATGACGGATATGATCGAACAATTTGCCGAACTGCATCAACCGGGTGAACCGATCATCCTCTACAATATCTGGGACGCGGGCAGTGCCCAGGTTGCGGTTCGGGCCGGCGCCAAGGCGGTCGCAACAGGCAGCTTGTCTGTCGCGGGTGCGCAAGGGTTTGAGGATGGCGAGAAGCTGCCATTTGAATTCGCGCTCACCAACGCAAAGCATATTGTTGCGGCAGTTGATGTGCCGGTCAGCATTGATCTGGAAACCGGATATGGCGCTGATGCTGCTGGCGTTGGAGAACATGCGTGGCAGATGAAAGACGCCGGTGTGGCTGGCCTCAACCTTGAGGATCAAGACCTGTCGGCGGGCGGATTGCACGATGTGTCAGAACAGGCCGAACGCGTGAAAGCAGCTGCCGACGCCGGACTGTTCATTAACGCACGCACGGATTTGTTTATTCAGACCCCCTTGGCTGATCATGATGACGTGCTGGCCCAAAAGGCGCTGGAACGCTGTTCAGTCTATGCCGATGCGGGCGCAGGCAGCTTCTTCATTCCCTTTGCCATGGACGAAAAACTGATCAGCAATATTTGCGAGAAAGCCAGCCTGCCGGTCAATATCATGATGATGCCCGATGGTCCGTCAATGTCCCGATTGGCTGAATTGGGCGTTTCGCGGATCAGCTTCGGTCCCGGTCCTTGGATGGCGGCCATGGCGGCATTTGAAGCAGAGGCTCTGAAAATATTTGCCGATCAGGCCTGATTATATCTTACCCCTTATGATCAGGGGCGGGTTTGATGATCATGAGCAAGATTAGCGGGATCAGCCCGACAATCGCAGCAATGGCGAATGGCGCGCCGACAAAACGAAACGGCGCCGCATCGCTGGTAAAATAAGAAAGCGAGCCATTATATAGGAGCGGCGCGATCAGGGCGGCAAGCGCGGCCATGCTGCCATTGAAACCCTGCAACTCTCCCTGCATGTTGCTTGGCGTGCGGCGGGACATCATGGCGTTGATGCTGGGCATGGCCATGCCTTGCAGTCCGACCACCAGACACATGGAAAGCGCGACCCAGCCAACGTCAACCATTACATAGACGGCAAAAATCACGATCGCGACGAAAATGCCAAAAATTGCCGTTTTTCGCTCTCCTACAGCACCAACGAAACGGCCGATTAAAAAGGCTTGTACCAGCGCCATGGAAAGGCCCACACAGGTTAGAGACAGCCCTACCATCTTGCTATCCCAGCCATATTGCGCTGGTGCGAAAAAAGCCCAACTTGTTGGATAGATCGAGCTGCTGAGCATCCACAGAAAATAGATTACCGCAACGCCAAGTAAATTTGGCAATTTGCCAAGGTTCAGCAATGCGCCCAGCGGATTGGCACGTTTCCATTCAAAACTGCGTTTCTCCTCAGGCGCCATGGTTTCGGGAAAAGCAAACCAGCCATAGATGAAATTCAGGAAGGCAAGCCCGCCTGCAACGAAGAACGGGATGCGTGTTCCATAATCCCCCAAAAAACCACCCAATGCCGGGCCGACAATGAAACCGATACCAAAGGCTGCGCCGACAAGGCCGAAGCTCTTGGCGCGATCTTCTTCGCTCGACATGTCGGCCATTGCTGCATTGGCTGGACCGAATATCGCGCCGAGACCGCCGGCAATGGAACGACCGACGAACAGCCAGACGATCGAAGTGGCAAACCCCATCAGCGCAAAATCAATCCCGAATGCAATTAGCGAGAACAGGAAAACCGGACGGCGGCCAAATCGATCGCCGAGATTGCCGACCAGCGGCCCCATGAGAAATTGGAATAACGCGTATGAAGCGCTGATAAATCCGCCCAGCATTGTTGCTTCGGACAGGCTGACATCCTCCAGTTCCTGAATTAGCTCCGGCAGGACCGGCATGATGATGCCGAAGCCGACAGAGTAGATAAACACCGTCAGCAGAATGAACCGCATAGCGGATTTGCGCTGCCCCTCGGCGATCATCGCAGGAGTTCAATCATTGCGAGGATTTTTCGCACTCATACACTAGGCGCTCATTTGTCTGCATCGGCAGTTCGGTTCGGATCGCTTTCACCATTTCGGCTATCTCGGACAGAGCCTGTTCGTCACTGGTACAGGCGCGGTTGCCATACTGTTTGCGAATTTCCCTTGCCTTGTTCATCGCGGCCAGGCCGAGCAGATAGCGCTCAGTCGTGAACTCTGCACTGCCCGGATCAAAGCTGCTGATCGTCACGGTTTGCTCCTCATTGGGCACAAAGATGCGTGACCATTTGTCACCATCGCGGCCATATTGAGTGCGACCATTAACGCAGCCGCCTTCCGCCCAGTCTATGTCCAGCGTGTCGGCTTGCGACACCGTGATCCGGCTGCGTTCGGTGTTGAGCCGGCATTGATATTTTCCAGCCGTTGCTACAATGGCGCCACCATTATCGCCGTTTTCGCCTGGCATTTGCTCCTTGAGCGCCACGGCCACGCGATCATCGATTTCATTAAAAGCTGGACGTGAGAGAAAAACAAGGATCGCTCCAACCAGCAACAAGGCCGCCCCGCCTGCCGTGCCTATGGCGGGCGTGCGTTTGTCCTGGATCATCAGATAACCGGCACCGCCCACTGCGACCAGCGATAATACCAGCATAAGGGCGGCAATCGCCATCCGGTTTTCACGCTCGGTAATGATATCTTGCGAAATGGTAGTGCGCAGTTTCGCCTCGGCCTGCTGGCGCTGCGCCAGTTCGGCTTTTCGCGCTGCCTCTATTCTGGCGCGTGCAGCGGCTTCGCGCTGTTGCTCTTGAAGGCTGATGTCCGCGGCCGAGCGACAAGGGGTTGCGGTCATGCCGACTTTGACCCCAGCCTTACGTAGAAACGACAGGATTTCGCGACTGGACACAGCAAAACCAAATTCCGCGTCATTGCCGTCAGACAAGGATCCAAAGCTGTTTGCACCCAGTATTCGGCCACAATTGTCTATCAATGGTCCACCGCTATTGCCGCTGGCTATTGGTGCGGTGTGCAGGATCGTATCAAATTGCTTGGTGGAACGCCCACCGGATACGGAACCGCGGGTTTTTACCGGTGACATCGGATTGACCAGGTCATCAAGATTCAACCCCTGTGCCCGGTCAACCGAACCAGGATATCCGACAGCAACGACATTCGCTCCATCTGCAACCGGACCGCTGAAAACAGTCATCGGCGGCAATCGTCCGCCGTCTTGTAGCTGAATAAGCGCAAGGTCATTGCCTGGAGAATAGGCGATCACTTTTCCGCCATAGCTCGTACCGCCTTGGGACGGGACGATACCTATAACAACAGATCTTTCTTGTCGGGCAATTTCAACTACATGGGCATTGGTGACGATCTTGTCCGGCGCAACGGCAAAACCGCTGCCATGGCCAACAAAGGCAACCTTGTCGCCGTCAGTGGCCGCCAAAACAACTCGCACGACTGACCGGCTGGCCGCCGCGATATCGGCTGGATCAGCATGGGCTGGGGCCGCAAACAACGCGGTTAGGGCAAGAGCAACATAAACAACGAAACGGTACATCAGTGAGCCTTTAATGTGTTCAGCTCAGCACAGGATGCGAAGCCCAGATTTTCATCAGCGCTACCACCTCCCGAGGTCCCGTATCAAGTGTAGAGCGTTCCTTGCCGGTATTTTTCGTAAATCAAACAAAACTATAAGGGTCGACGTCGACGCCAACTCGCACTGCACGCGGCCATTCGAGTTTTTCCAGCCATTCGCGCATGATGTCCTGCAACTCGACCGAGCGATGGGTGTGGATCAAAAGCCTATGGCGGTGACGGCCGCGTAACATAGCAAGCGGGGCAGGGGCAGGGCCATAAACAGCGAAGCCTTCCGCCTTGGGCGCGGTTTGACCAATCAGCCGCGCTGTTTCTATCGCTTCTGCATTGTCCTCGGAAGAGACGATAATCGCGGCCAGTCGGGAAAAAGGCGGTGCCGCAGCGGCGCGGCGGGACTCAGTTTCGGCTGCATAAAACCCGTCTCTGTCGCCTTTAATCAGCGCCTGAATCACCGGCGCGCCGGGCATACGTGTCTGGACATAGACATGACCGGGTTTCTCCGCTCTACCCGCCCGGCCGGCGACTTGTGCAATCTGCTGGAAACTTCGTTCTGCTGCGCGCAAGTCACCGCCCTCCAGACCAATATCCGCATCAACAACACCGACCAATGTCAGATTGGGGAAATGATAGCCTTTGGTTACTAACTGCGTGCCAACGACGATATCTATAGCACCCGCCTCCATCTGCGCGACAAACTCCCCGGCCTTGGCGGGTGACCAGATGGTATCCGATGTGACAATGGCGGTTCGCGCCTGCGGGAACAGCATTTTAACTTCGTCGCAAATGCGCTCTACGCCGGGGCCGCAGGCAACCAGTGAATCTTCATCGCCGCATTCCGGGCATTTTTCTGGCTGCGGCATGACATGACCGCAATGATGACAGGCCAGGCGCTTAGTCAGCCGATGTTCGACCATCCACGCTGTGCAGTTCGGACAATTGATCCGATGGCCACAGGTTCTGCATAGTGTCAGCGGCGCAAAGCCGCGCCGGTTGAGGAACAGCAGCGACTGCTCGCCTTTGTCGAGATTTTCCTCCAGCGCGTTGATCAATGTCGGGGCCAACCAAGATCCGCGCGCCGGGATATCCTGAGTCAGGTCCAGCGCCTCGATCTCGGGCAAAGTCGCCGTGCCAAAGCGGGCGGGCAATTCGAGTAACTGATAATTGCCTTGCTCGACCTGATGCCGGCTTTCGATAGCCGGTGTTGCAGAGGCCAGCACAACCGGAATTTTCTCATGCAGTCCGCGCATAACAGCGACATCGCGAGCATGATAACGCACGCCATCTTCCTGTTTGAAACTGGTTTCATGCGCCTCGTCGACGATGATCAGGCCGAGATTCTTGTAAGGCAGAAATAACGCGGACCGCGCGCCGACAACAACTTTCGCGTCACCATCGGCCAAAGCCCGCCAGTTTTTCTTGCGATCAGATTGCTTAAGGCCGCTATGCCAAGCGACTGGTTCCGCACCAAAACGCGCCTTGAAACGGTCCAAAAAGGGCTCGGTAAGCGCAATTTCGGGGAGTAGAACCAATGTCTGTTTATCTTGGCGCAGCGCTTCTGCAACGGCCTCGAAATAGACCTCGGTTTTACCAGAGCCGGTCACGCCGTCGAGCAAATAGGGTTGGAACGCGGCGTCCTGTACAGCTCTGACCAAGGTATCGCTAACCTGGGTCTGATCATCGCTGAGATCGACCTTCGTAAAGTCGGGATCGGGTTGCTGGATATCGGCAAAGGCTGATACTTCATGACGATCCAACGCGCCTGCTTTTTCAAGCCCTCTTATGACCGCGACAGACACATCCGCTTTGAACGCCAGTTCGCTGATTGTGCCCTGCACATCAACCAGCTTTTCGAGCGCCTGTTCGCGTTGTGGTGTCATCCGGTCCGGGACGTTCCCGTTCAGTCGATATTCGATGATCGGGCGATTGTCGGCAAAAGCCGCTCCACTTGAAAGGACCATGCGCAACACCGAGGCTGGCGCGGCAAAATAGTAACGCGCGGTCCATTCAATTAATCGCCTCAGCGGTCCGGAAAGCGGCGGGACGTCGCGCAATTCCAGCAAGGGGCGCAGTTTCTTTGCATCAATCTCGTCCACGGGAAAGCTCTCTGCTTCCCAGACCACGCCTGGTAGTTTGCGAGGGCCAAGAGGAGCCATGACAATCGATCCAGGGCGTGCATCCATGCCTTCGGGTATGCGGTAATCAAGCGGCCCCAGCGCGGCGTTGAGCAACAGCACTCTGGCTCGGTCTTTGGCAGGATCATGGACGCGATTCATCTGGTTCGTATAGGCATGGTTTGGGATTGCGTCACCAGCTGCTATGCAGTGTGTGAGGGATTAGGGGAGTAAGATCATGAAAAATATCGATCGCCGCAAATTTTTGGCCGCAGGCGCCGCTGGTACAGTGTTTGCGCTGACCGGCTGTGCCAGCTTGCCATCGCTGAGTCTGACCGAAGCGGTAAGGCGTCTTTTGACCTTGTCGTCGCAAAATGCCTTTGCAGAACTTATGCAGCCCAATGGGTTTTTCGACAGCCAGCTTGCTCGTATATCGGTGCCGGAAAGACTGGGCGGGACGCGCGTTACGAATATTGCCACCGCTCTTTTGAGATCCAAACCGATTCAGAAACGTCTCCTCAAGCAGGTCAATCGCGCGGCTGAGACAGGAGCGGAACTGGCAGCGCCGATTATTGCTGACACCATTAGAGGTATGAGTATTGCCGATGCCGCCGCGATCATCAAAGGTGGGGACCGGGCCGCAACTGACCTGCTGCAGAGTCAGCTTGGTACTTCGCTGGCGACCCAGATGCTGCCAGGTGTCAGCAAGGGGTTAAACCTGTTCGACAATGAGATTATTAATCTTGTGCTTTCGCAGGTCAGTGATATCAATTTTGCAGATATTAGTGGTGATGTGACGGACAAGGTCAGTGATGCCATTTATCGGTCCATCGGCGCGCAGGAAGCGAAAATCAGGGCTAATCCGGAAGCTACCAATGATCCATTGCTGATCGGTGTTTTGGGTTTGACCTAAAACTGATTGGTTGGGCTTGGCCCACAGACTATCCACAGCTTTCTACACAGCTTGACCGCACGGCCGGTTTCGCGTCTCTAGGAAAGACATTAGGCGACTCGCTATCGCCACCACCATATCCGCATCGGGAGCCGGAAATTATGAAGTTTTTTGTTGATACTGCTGATACCTCTGAAATTGCTGATTTGGCCGCCACGGGAATGGTTGATGGCGTCACTACCAATCCATCGTTGATCAAGAAATCCGGTCGCGACATTATGGAAGTAACCAAGGAAATTTGCGGTCTGACTGACGGTCCGGTCTCTGCAGAAGTCGTTGCGCTCGATCATGAAACGATGATGAAAGAGGCAGAAGTACTGCGCAAAATTGCGGACAATGTCTGTATCAAGGTGCCGCTGACCATTGACGGCCTGAAAACCTGCAAGTCGCTGACCAGCGATGGAACGATGGTCAATGTGACACTGTGCTTCTCTGCCAATCAGGCGCTACTGGCAGCGAAAGCGGGCGCAAGTTTCATTTCTCCCTTCGTTGGACGCCATGATGACAATGGTTTTGATGGCATGAAGTTGATCGACGACATTCGGCTGATTTACGACAATTACGCCTTTGATACGGAAATCCTGGTCGCCTCTATCCGCCATCCTGTCCATGTGCTGGAATCTGCCCGAATTGGCGCAGATGTGGCGACTATGCCTCCCAACGTTATTCGTGGATTGTTCAAGCATGTCCTGACAGACAAGGGCATTGAAGGCTTTCTAGCGGACTGGAAAGACACCGGTCAGAATATTGGATAACATTTATGCTCTGCAACAGATGCAGAGCATAAACTAGAAACCCTTAGGTGCCGGGTCTACCACACTAAAGCTGCCACTTCGGATTTCCTGTACTTCCAATGCGCGTTCGGAAATGCCGTTGCGACGGAAGCGGAAGACGCCATCCAACCCGATGAACCCGCCTGAATCGGTCAGTTGTGCGATCGGGAAAGGTGTACCCACCTTCCAGTTTTGTGCCACTTTCACAGTGAGCAGAACCGAATCATATCCCAGGCTGGAAAGCCGGAAAGGCGCGCGGCCATAGCGGCTGCGATATTTATTGGCATATTGCCGGTACAAGGTGTCTGAAACGCTGGCAAACCATGCGCCGCGCATCGCTGGTGATCCGGCAAGCTTGCTGCTGGTGTTCCAAAGATCAGTGCCGAGAATTTTGGCGCTGCCACTTGCATTTTGCCGGATATAGGGCGCGGCCTTGATCGCCATGGTACCATTGTCAGCCAGTAACACCGCATCAAAGTCGCCATTTTGCGACAGTTTTTTGGTCGCGGCTTCTACAGATTGAGAGTCGCGGTTGAAATTCTGGATCGAAACAACCGTTCCGCCGACATTTTTGACTGAACGCAGTAACGTGGAAGACGCCCGTTGGCCGTAAACCCCATTGGGGACCAAAGCCGCGAAACGGTTCATGCCTTTTGACTTGGCATAGCTGACAACGCGATTAATCGATTGCGACGGGATATGGCCGAGAAGGAAAACATTGTTCCCGGCAACACCAGCATCATTGGAAAAGCTGAGAATCGGAACACCGGCAGGGCGGGCGATATTGGCGGTGGCTACGACATTGTCGCTCAGTAGCGGCCCAATGATGAGTTTATTGCCATCTGCAACTGCCTTACGGGCAGCAGCGGTAATACCTTTGGCCGTGTCATAGCTGGTCATACGGATATTCTGCGCTTTGGTGTCGAGCAGAGCAATTGTGGTCGCATTGGCCAGAGATTGCCCGACGCCAGCATTTTTACCGGAGAGGGGAACCAGGAGCGCGATGCGATGGTGTTTTTGATCCTGCGGCAGCTCACCTGTAACTGGTGGCGGCGTGGGTGTTGGTCTTGTCGGACGTTCCCCGCCGCGCGGCACTACGGATTCGCAGCCGGCCAGAAAAATGATCCCGGCGAGCCCCGCATATTTCAGAAGGCTGCGGCGTCCTTCGCGGACAGGTGCGGATGTGATCCGGGGGGATGTTTTTTCATCCTGTCCTATATGCAAATTTTCTGTCATGGCGTTCATTATGTCTGCTCCCATTGAACATGGCCTGTATATCGTCGCCACGCCAATCGGCAACCTCGGAGATTTGTCGCAGCGCGCTGAAGAAATCCTTGGAATCGCTGACCTTATCTTAGTGGAAGATTCAAGAGTAACCGGCAAGCTTTTGAATCATATTGGTAAAAAGGGGAAAATGAAGGTCTATAATGACCATAAGGGAGAGCAGGAGCGGCAGGAAATTTTGGCTGCTATAGGATGTAAAATTGTCGCACTTGTGAGTGATGCGGGGACACCGCTGATCTCCGATCCCGGTTACAAGCTTGTTCGAGACGCGCGGGCGCAAGGTGCGCATGTCACGACAGTGCCGGGTCCAAGTGCGGTGATTGCTGCGCTGACCTTATCCGGATTGCCCAGTGATCGGTTTTTGTTTGAGGGCTTTTTACCAAGCAAGATGAAAGCGCGGGGCGAGGCGTTGACGGAGTTGAAACCGATCAAGGCGACGCTGATCTTCTACGAGAACGGGTCTCGCCTCGGCGCCATGCTGGCGGATGCGTTTGATAGATTGGGAGAACGTCAAGCGGCCGTCATTCGGGAGATTACCAAGAAATTTGAGGAAACGGTCACCGGAAGCCTGCAAAAATTGGCAGACCGCTATGCCAATGAAAAACCAAAAGGCGAGATTGTAGTGGTCATTGGACCACCGGGCGCTGCGGAGCCGGCCAGAAGCGCGGATATCGAGGAAGCGTTGCGCTCTGCATTGCGGCAGCTTCCTGCTTCTAAGGCAGCGGGAGAAGTGGCGCGCGCCTATGGAGTTGATCGAAAAGAGCTTTATGAGCTGGCAACCCGGTGGAAAGCGGAAGCATAAGAATGAAGAATCCTGCTGCGAAGAGGGAGCGTGCCGAACAGCAGGGACGACGTGCTGAGAGCATAGCGGCGGGATGGCTGCGACTTCATGGCTGGCGGATAATGGCCCGGCGCGTTCGTACGCCGCGCGGTGAGGTGGATCTGATCGCCAAACGAAGCGGGCTTGTGGCATTTGTCGAGGTGAAAGCGCGGACAAAAGCGAAAGATCTCGAGACCGCGATTGATCATCATCGGCTGAAACGGGTCGCTGCCGCGGCGGAAATTCTCTATTCGGAATATTGCCAAAATGGTGAAGACGCGCGGATTGATGTAATTTTGGTTGCGCCGCGCCGTCTGCCAACCCATTTACCCAATGTCTGGCACGGGTTTTGATCCCGCCGGCCCCAATGACCTGAGAAAGCGCTCTTATGACTTTGAAAATTGCCGTGCAAATGGACCCCATGGAAACCGTCAATATCGGCGGGGACAGCAGCTTCGCACTGATGATCGCCGCACAGAAACGCGGTCACAAGCTCTATCATTATGATGTCAAAGACCTGACCTATCTGGCTGGCCGTCTGACCACGCTGGCACATCCGGTAAAGGTCCAACAAGTGCACGGTGACCATTATGAATTTGGCGAGCAGGTGCGGCTGGATCTCGGCAGCGATATAGATGTCGTGTTGATGAGGCAGGACCCGCCTTTTGATGTCGGCTACATCACGGCAACCCATTTGCTGGAGCGGATTGAAGGTGAGACGCTGGTTGTCAACAATCCGGTATCGGTCCGCAATGCGCCTGAAAAAGTTTACGTGCTGGACTATGCTAAATATATGCCGCCGACATTGGTAACCCGTAATATTGATGAAATCCGGGCCTTTCAGGACGAACATGGCGGCATTGTCGTGAAACCATTGCATGGCAATGGCGGCAAGGCCATTTTTCTGATTCCAGAGGATGGCAGCAATTTGAGTGCTTTAACTGAAGTATTTAACCAGACTTGGCCAGAACCACATATGATCCAACCGTTTCTTCCCGAAGTTCAGGATGGCGACAAACGGATCGTTTTAGTGGACGGTGAAGTGGCAGGTGCAATCAACCGCAAGCCTGGCAAAGGCGAATTCCGATCCAATCTCGCACAGGGTGGTTATGCCGAAGCGGCTGAGTTAACTGACCGCGAAAAAGAAATTTGCGCAGCGATGGGGCCGGATTTGAAGCGGCTGGGGCTGCTCTTTGTCGGTATAGATGTGATTGGCGGAAAATGGCTGACCGAGATTAACGTGACATCTCCGACGGGAATTGTGGCCATCGACAAGTTTAATGGCACCGATACGTCCGGTATGATCTGGGATGCGATAGAGCGGCGTTTGACATGAATTGAGAATGTTCGTTTCATCCTCAAAACAGAGGTTGGGGTGATCTGTAACTGATCAGTCTAGTTTTGGTTCGTATCCGCAATGACGCGTATGCACGTGCCTTGTTCAGGCTTTGCGTTTATGTCCAACGTCAATTCATGTTGTTCGGCCAACTCAAGGCAGATTGCCAGTCCCAGGCCTTCGCCTTTTGAATTGTCGCCTTTCTTATATGCTGACTGAAACTGGACAATCTCGGCCTCCGACATGCCCGGGCCAGTGTCCAGAACGATAATCACGAATCCGGACCCGCGACGTCTGGCTCCGATCAATATCCTACCCCTATCCGTATATTTGATGGCGTTGGACGCAAGGTTGCTGACAATGCGCATTAAAGCCAGCGGTGGTATGCTGGTTTCAATATTGCTGTCGACAATCCGAAGCTGGAGGCCTTTGGAAATTGCTTCTTCGCGAAACATCTGCCCCACAGTCCGAAAGATCATCGAAAGAGGATAGGGTTCTTCAGCTTTCTGCTGTTCCTTGATCGCTGGATCATCAAACACCGGACGACTTTCAACCAGATAATCTCCTGAAAGTGATTCCAGATAATCGAGTGCTTCTCGGATATTTTTTTTTGTCGTGTCCCCTAAATTGGTGGCTTCCCCATCCAGACTCATGCGAAGACTGGTGAGCGGCTGCTTTATATCATGAGATGCTGTTGCGAGTTGACGCTGGCGCAGCGCCGCCTGATCGCGGGCTCGCGAATATTTTTTTTCGGCCTCCAGCAGACGTTGACTTTTCTCAGCATCCTCTTTGAGGATGCGGATTTTTTCCTCCAAAGCCCGATCATGCTCTCGACGTAGGGAAATTATCCCATAAGTAAGACCGAGCATTACCAGCGTTCCGATTATGATGAATGTCGTTTTGGCAAAATTCCGCAGAACGATCTGGTTTTCCAGATAGCCATTGAACATCAATGTAGCATAGATCAAAAACGCGATGAAAATAACAATCAGTCCAATCCACATCTCAAAAAGTCTGCGATTGGATGACTTTTCCCACCAGTAGAGAGGCAGAAAATGCGTCAGGCACATGATACCTGTCCAGGCAAGCTGGATCTTGTAACTCGTGATGCGCGGGACGAAGGGGATCATTACCAACGTTACGATGGGTAGCAATGCCAGCCATTGGATATGTCTGGACCAGGGGTGACTGCCTTTGCGGGTTACCATTGAATAGCCTGCTACGTAAAAACCGAACATGATGCAGGTATAGCTGATCAGAAAACCGATATAGGGATTCCATTCCGGATGGTTTGGATAGAGAAACCGGAGAGGAATGTTGTCGTCGAAGGACAAAGCGGCGAGCAGCAGGCTGAAAAGCAGAGCGTATCGAATTCCAACAGAGCTTTTCAGCGAAACGTTAACCCCCAGCATGACAATCAGTCCGAATATAGCGAGCGTGTAGAAGGCCGTGTTGAGTGCCGCCGTGCGCAGCTCATGTTCGACCAAATCCGCTTCGTCCCTGATCGCCAGACTGGGCGCTGCTGCCATAAGTTTGGATGTCCGAACCATGAGAGTGGCCGTTTCTCCCGGCCGTAAGATCAGCGGTTTGGATTTCAGCTGGGTGCCACTCAATATTGTCGGATCATAGGGTTTTGCCGAAGAGAAAGAGAGTAATCTGTCGACATCGCCAGACTGCCTGACCAGAATGATGTCGGCATCCCGCACAGCAAATGCATCAAAATTGACAATCCACTGGTCTGCCAGCCGCCCATCTGGTTTTGAGATATTTTTTACGGCGAGGACGGACCAAAGATCGGAATAGGGCGTAAATTCGTCTTCGGATACAGGCACGCTGGATCCAAATTCGCTCGCCTCATATTCCAAAATCATTTCTGCAAGCGGTCGGTTTCCGCCCAGACTATAGACTACATAATCACCCAGATCAGTCCGGTTTTCGCCGGACGCCAATGGAAGAACCGGAGCGGCCATTGCCGGCCCAGCCTTCCAAATCGAGACCGTAACAAGAATGATCATAAACGCCAAGAAGCGCAAAGTTGATTTGAAATATGGTGCGATCAGGCTAAGAAATGTCATAGGTTACAATCATTTGTGCGATGTTGTAGAACAGGAAAATGCCCCAAGGCAAGCAGAGCAGAAATTTGAAATGAGCCACTTTACCACCGTTATTGCCGACGATCATGCGATCGTCCGTTCGGGATTGAAAGCCGCTCTTGAAAACGAGCGGCTTGTTGACGGGCATAATATCGAGGTGGTGGCAGAAGCCGGTAATGGTTTGGACGCTATTGGCGCCGTCAAACAACATAGGCCTGATTTGCTTGTTCTTGATGTGTCGATGCCGATCGCGGGAGGTGTTGAAGTGCTTGTCGAAACAAGGCGCTGGTCGCCCGATACCCGGATCGTCGTGTTTACGGGTATCTCTGCAATGGGCAAAATCAGCGAGCTTGTTGAAGCCGGCGTGGATGGCCTGTTTTCCAAAGCCGAAGACAATCAGGGCCTTTATCAGCATGTTCCGATGATCTTGCAGGGTGGTCGGTACATTTCACCATTCTTCACCAATATAATGGACAAAGCGCCGCAGCAGACAAGCTTGACCGATCGGGAACGACAAATATTGAATCTGATTGTTGCCGGGCAATCCAACAAGGAAATTTCCGCGCATCTTGGTATTAGTGCCAAGACTGTGGACCGCCATCGCACCAATCTCATGCAGAAACTGGATGTCCACTCGGTCGCGCAACTGATTGCCTATTCCCTGCGCGAAGGATTGATCGACCCCGCTGCGGAAATCTGAATCCTTTAAAGAGATACTGTCTGAAATAGTGGTTGGCATGATCGCTGATTACCCTTGGACACCCAGATTTTGAAATGGGGGATTCACCTCATTCAGCGTCACAGCCTTCCTTGCTACTCAGGATGACAGGGAGTGGGGCCATGTCGGTCTCCGAGAGAAGGAAGAGACGATGAAAAAGGGAAGCAATACCGTTCGGGGTAGAAAAATCGGTTTGAAAATTTCAGGCACCTTGCTGACGCTGGCAGTGGCTGGTGCGGTGATAGCTCCAATGCCACATCAAACGGCGCAGGCACAGATTCCTGGATTACTGCCAAAAGCGGATCAGGTAGCGGTCGCGCAGCCCATGGCTATTGATGGCGTCTGGCAAATTCGTGAGCTAGGCAAACATATTATAGTTGAGGCTGGACGTGCTTACGCGCTTGAAAGCTGGATCCACGCATTTGTCTTTGAAATTCAGCCCGACATGGTTGTGCTGCGCAATTTCAAACAACAAGCGCCCAATGTTTATGTGGCGGACGACCTGCCGCTGATGGCGAAGGCCAATATGGTGGTTCAGGAAGACGGTTCGATCACGGCGACGGTCGCATCATTGGTTCCGGTCACTTACCATCTTGACCCGGTAGAGCTGTTCTATCCCCAGCATTTTATTGCGGCGATACAGGATAGCCGGCAGCCCGCCCAATATCGTAATCGTCCTGGACCGCCATCACATGCGCTGGGGCCACCACAACCAGGCGTTATCGGGCAGCCGATAATTGAAGCTCAACCAGCCTTGGAACCGGGCGTCACAGAGCCTTTCGTGGAGCGGTGCGGCAATTGTGGTCTTTTACCCCCAGGTGTAGCCGGGCAGGCCGAACTTGCCACCAGCAGCAATGACAGCACCGATGAAGGCGGTCTTTCCGATGAGGCCAAGCTGGGTATTGGTACAGTCGTAGCCGGAGGTATCGCTTACAAGGCAAGTGGATCCATCGGCAAAACCGCCAAAATGGTCGGTTCGGCCGGAAGGGTTCCTCGCGGTGGTACAGCCGCAACGAAACTGACCGAAGGACGCCTCAGAGGCGAGATCTTGAAAAAAGCCGGTCCCAAGGGAACCGGACGACTTATCGGGAATGGCACAGCCGCTCAGGCAGCCCGCGGAATCGGCGGAGCCACCAGCGAAGCCCAGATGATGCAACGGATCAACAAGGCTGGCGATGTTTCAAAGCTGAACAAGGCCGGTCGTGCGGCCCAGGTGGCGCGCGGTGCGGGCGGATTGAAAGCGGCATCCACTGCTGCAGACGCTGCCAAGCTTGCCAAGATGGCTAAAACTGGCGCTACCGCCGGAAAATTAGGTAAGGCTGGCCGCGCCGCACTGGCGGGCACGGGCGTGGGTGCGGCGGTGGTCGTGGCTGAAATCGTCGCTACCGAAGGGATTGAAGCGGCCACCGGAGCCGATATACAGGATCCGGTTTCCACCACATTCCAATATGGATCGGCGATTTTCGACAAGGACGTGACGCTTGGCGATGTCGCGCGGGCGCGCGCAGAGCATCACCGGGAGAATTTCCGCAAGATCGGCGAGACGTTCACCACACCGGGCCGTTTTAAGGAAAATATGCAAGCCTATGGTGATAACAAACGTGCGAAAATCGAAAATTCTACGGGTATGGACTTGCAAAGCGGCAGGGAACGACGCGCAGCTTACGGAGCGGCTCTGACCAGCGACAAGCCTGTCGCAGCGACTGCGAAGGTGATGGGTGATCGGGCCAAGCACCACCTGGAAAATACCGGCAAGGTCACGAAGAAAGTCGGCTGTGGTCTGGGCAATATTTTCCGCAAGAAGGAAAATGACAAGGAGTGCTGATCTGATCGGGATCGGAAGCGACCCGCGATCTCGACAGGTCAATACAAGGAGGAGCGGCCACCGCTCCTCCTTTTTCTTTTGGTGGCGTGTCGCAATCGACCGTCCGAAGTCACCCCAACTTCTTGTTCAAATCCATCTAAAAGTTCGCTTTGGCTGAAAAGCCGAGGCCACGTAAACGGGTAACTTAACCTGCCCGGGGGTGCGCATTCTGATAGACATCAAGCAAATGCGCGGCATCGACGGCCGTATAAACCTGGGTACTGCTCAAACTCGCGTGGCCCAGTAATTCTTGCAGACTCCGCAAATCAGCACCACCAGCGAGCAAATGAGTAGCAAAGCTGTGACGCAGAGCGTGGGGTGTAGTCTTGTCTGACAGGCCAAGCTTTGCGCGGGCTTGCCGGACCACGCGGCGGACCAGATTGGGTGACAGGGGGCCGCCGCGTTTTCCGCGAAAAACAGTCTGCTCAGGCATCATCGCATGCGGGCAAAGATCAATATAATGCTCTATCGCTTCGCGTACCTGAGGAAGTAGTGGCACGATCCGTGTCTTGCCGCGCTTGCCGGTTACGCGCAGCGTGTCCGACAACGGAAGGGCATCGCCGGTAAGGTCCAGAGCTTCGCTAATTCGCAGGCCCGATCCATAGAGCAACAGAAGAACCGCCCAATCACGTGCGCCAACCCAATCGGAGCTCGCGTTTTCTGCAATATCCTCGGCTATCGCGACAATGTCGTCGGGCGAGGCCGGACGCGGAACGCCGCGGGTAACTTTTGGGCCTTTGATTTTGGGTATCTGGCTATCGTCTCCGCCAATGAATTTAAGGAAGGCGCGGATCGCGGATAGTTCCCGGGCTGCACTGTTATTGGTCAATCCATCAGCGCGGCGAAAAGCGAGATAAGATCGGATGTCTGCCTGCTTGAGGGCTTTGATTTGTTTCGTAGTCACGGCAGCGCCAAGATGTTCTGTCAGAAAGGCACAAAACCGGTCTGCGGTAGTTACATAGGCGCGCACTGTGTGCTGCGACCGCCGCCGGCCTTCGCGCAAATAGCGAGAGAATTTCTCGATGAGGGCATTGCCGCTTTCCATTGAGCCGAATCTAGCAGCCAGTCCTTCAAAGTCCAAACGTGGAATTAGAAATTTCGATTCAGGCGCGAAGCGGATCCGCTATAATCTTTGGCAAAATAGCATCAAGGAGTGGCATGCCCCTTGCTGTCACCATCAACCGATCAGTGCTTGGTTCAAGCAATCCCAGGGCCGTCAATTTCTCAACCTGTTGCAGATCAATTACATGATCGGTCACCAGTTTAGTTTTGTCCTCCAGTGCGGCCAAATTCACACCTTCAGTTAACCGCAACCCCATCATCAGTGCTTCTGTGGCCCTAATTTCAGGAGACAAGCTCTGTTCGATTTTCAGCCCATTGCCGTTGCGCTTGACTGCGGAAAGGAAGTTCTCGGGTTTTTTGTGCCGCTCTGTTGCGCTGTTCAGTCGCCGACCATGCGCACCGGGACCGACGCCGACATAGTCCTCATATCGCCAATAAGTGAGATTGTGTCGGCTCTTTTGACCCCGTCGGGCATGATTGCTGATCTCATATGCGGGAAGGCCAGCAGCCTGGGTCAGCTTCTGCGTTAGTTCAAACATGTCGGCGCAATGATCATCATCCGCGGGAACAAGTTGTCCGGTCCGTACCAACGTTTCAAAGCGTGTGCCGGGCTCTATGGTAAGCTGATAGAGCGACAGGTGATCGGTGCCAAAACCGAGAGCTTTTTCCAATTCGGACTGCCAATCTTTCAGAGATTGGCCAGGCCGTGCATAAATCAGGTCGAAGCTGACGCGTTTGAAATTCCGCTGCGCGGTTTCCAACGCCGCCAGCCCTTCTCCGACATTATGCGCACGCCCTAAAAACTCTAAGGTTTGGTCATCAAGCGATTGTAATCCCAATGAAACACGGTTCACTCCAGCTTGAGCAAGATCGGCGAAACGGCTGGCTTCGACAGAGGAAGGATTGGCTTCCAGGGTGATTTCGCAATGGTCTGTCAGGCCCCATAGGGCGTCAGCTTCCTTGATCAGTTTCGCGACGAGCCGAGGGTCCATAAGCGACGGAGTGCCGCCGCCGAAGAAAATCGAGCTTATCTGCCTGTTACCATTAACTTTATATTCATGCCTGAGATCAAGAAGAAGGGCTGTCTGCCATGCATCTTGGTCAATTTGATCACGAACATGGCTGTTGAAGTCGCAATAGGGACATTTGGCGACGCAAAAAGGCCAATGGATATAGAGGGCAAGTGCATCCTCGTCTGCTGGCTTTGCTGCAAGGGTGGAGGATGAGGCATGAAACATCGGCGTATCACTAGGTATCCCCGCACATTGGTGCAAGCTACAATGCTGGTCTTGATTGCCGGCTGCGGCAGCGAGAGTGGTAGCAGCAATTCGCAGGTCACGCTTCCCGGTTCGCCGAGCCCAACACCGACGCCTGCACCAACGCCCACTCCAACCCCTGCGCCCACACCGACACCAACGCCGACACCTACTCCTACTCCCACTCCTACGCCTACACCGACACCGACACCGACACCAACACCAACTCCCACCCCGCCGAGCAGCACAATGCTCGACGTTATGCTGGCGTCTCACAATGCGGCGCGCGCAGAAGTTGGTGTGCCTCCAGTTGAGCTGGATGCTGCGCTGAACGCAGCGGCCCTTGATTATGCCGAAACGCTGATAGCAAATGGCCGATTTGAGCATAGCCCGGGCTCTTCGCGACCCAATCAAGGCGAAAATCTGTGGGCGGGAACAGCAGGCGCCTTTTCTTTTCAGAATATGGTTGATGGTTGGATCAACGAAAAACAGTTCTTCGTGCCTGGCACGTTTCCTGATGTCACCACAACAGGCAGGTGGCAGGACGTGGGCCATTATACTCAAATCATCTGGCGCCAGACGACCAAGATCGGCTGCGGTCTTGCCAGCAATAGTCAACGCGATGTCTTGGTGTGCCGTTATAGTCCGCCAGGTAACTTTATTGGTAGAACCGTCCCCTGATCAGACAGGCTGGTCGAAACAAGCCTTTACCAGTTTGTCAAAAGCGTCGGCACGGTGGCTCATGTCATGTTTTTGCTGCGGGTCCAGCTCAGCAAAGGTTTGTTCAAAACCTAAGGGCTTGAACACCGGATCGTAACCGAAGCCCATGGTTCCACGGGGCGGCCAAACCAGATTGCCATGCACACAACCTTCAAATAGCTCTGAGTGCCCATCGGGCCAGGCAAGGGCGAGGGTGCATGTAAAATAGGCGCTGCGATCTGTATCTGGGCCCAGTTCGGATAACTTCCCTTCCACCTTGCCCATGGCCATATACCAGTCGCGACCTGGGCCGCCTTCATAAGTATCGGCTTCTGCCCAATCCGCAGTATAAACGCCCGGCGCGCCATTCAATGCCGCAACGCAAAGTCCACTATCATCTGCCAGTGCGGCGCAATCCGCACCCTTGGCGCTGGCATGAGCCTTCAGCAGCGCGTTTTCCGCGAATGTTGTACCGGTTTCTTCCGGTTCCGGCAGGTTCAATTCAGCAGCGGATACCGGTTCAATGCCGAAAGGCGCCAGTAATGCCCGAATTTCTCTAACCTTGCCTTGATTGTGACTGGCGATGATCAGTTTACCCGGAGACAGTTTGCGGTGTTCGGTCATAGTCGTTCTTACGAGACCGCTTTGTCTTGTGCCTCAAAAATCTGGCTGCACCCGATTTTGGCCAAACGCATCAAGCGCATCAGACCTTCGTCATCAAATGTCTCTCCTTCCGCTGTCGCCTGCGCTTCGGCAATATTGCCGTCGCCGGTCAGCACGAAATTGGCGTCGGCACCGGCATTGCTATCCTCGTCATAGTCAAGGTCGAGCACCGGATTGCCGTTATAGATACCACAACTGATCGCCGCGATTTTCTGTTCAATCGGGTCCTCGCTGATGAGTTTCTCATCAAGCAGACCGTTGACCGCCAGTCGCAGCGCAACCCATGCGCCGCTGATCGACGCGGTCCGCGTACCGCCGTCGGCTTGTATCACATCACAATCGACCGTGATCTGACGCTCGCCGAGTTTCTTCATATCCACGACAGCGCGCAAAGAGCGACCGATCAGACGCTGGATTTCTTGTGTCCGGCCCGATTGTTTGCCGCGTGCCGCTTCGCGGGAATTGCGGGTATTAGTGGCGCGGGGCAGCATCGAATATTCGCCTGTAACCCAGCCTTCACCCTTGCCGCGGAGCCATGGTGGAATGCGCTCTTCGATACTGGCGGTGCAAATGACTTTGGTATCGCCAAAGCCAATCAGGCAGGAGCCTTCAGCATGTTTGGTAAATCCGGTTTCGATAGAAATAGCGCGCATCTCGTCCAGCGCGCGTCCTGATGGGCGCATGTGATGATTCTCCTGTGGCTTTGAAGTGGTCTCGTAGCTAGATTGTGTTCATGAGCCAACTGAATTTAACGTGGATGCCGGCCCGATGAGAATTGGGACAATTACACTTGCTTCGATGATACTCTCGTCTTGCGCTGATTCTGTCTACAATCCGTACTTGGGTCAAGCCGAGCACATATTCGTTGCCGAAGGTTCCATTTGGGGTGGTGGTGGCGAATTAGAGTTATCAAAATTTGCCGGTAAAAGTAGCGTTTTCGAGGATAGCAGTGAATCCGAAAAAGTTCATGGTTTAGGAAGACGGGCTATGATCAGGACCGGATCTGAAGATTTTACACTAGTAGAGGACAGCCTTCGTTTGCTTGAAGTTAGAGCATTTCCAGAAAGTCGAATTGAAGAAGAGCTTCTAGGTGATTTTACAATGGGTTTTGACTGCAAACACAGCATAACGGATCATACTGCACTATTCGTCACGTGGAAATACCCTGATGGCGAAGAACGCCATGCTATCTACGACACTGGTTGCCAAAACTCCATCTCAAAAAGGCTCAGGTCATCTTACTTCAAATACATGAGAGAGTTGAAACACGGGATTGCAGATCATCAATGGTTCGAATCAGAGTCAAGATATGGTGTAGATAAACTATGACCACCACACCCATCACCGAAATGAACGACCGGACTCGCGATATTTTTCGCGTGGTGGTGGAGTCCTATCTGGATAGTGGTGCACCGGTCGGTTCGCGAACCATATCCAAGGCACCGGGTCTCGAACTTTCACCCGCTTCCATCCGCAATGTCATGCAGGATCTGGAAGAACTCGGTCTGCTCGCCGCACCGCATACCAGCGCAGGGCGGATGCCGACTGAATTGGGATTGCGGCTATTTGTCGATGGCATGATGCAGGCAGCGGAGCCGTCGCGAGAGGAACGAGACGCGATCGAGAGCCAGATTAGCGAGAGCGGTCCGGTCGAAGATGCCTTGCGTGCAACTACCAGCATATTGTCGGGTCTGTCGTCTTGCGCTGGCTTAGTCATGGTGCCGAAGCGCGAGCCGACGCTCAAACAATTCAGTTTCGTGAAATTATCGGAAGGGCAGGGACTTGCCATTCTTGTATCCCAGGATGGTGGCGTCGAAAATCGCGTGCTCGATCTACCCATAGGTATATCGGATTCCGCATTGGTCGAGGCTGGCAATTATCTCACGGCCCAATATGGCGGGATGACGCTGTCGCAGGCCTTGTCCCGGATTGATCGCGATATTCAGGCTGGCCGGACGGCGATTGACAAAGCGTCGGAAGATCTTGTCCAGCGCGGCCTTGTCACCTGGACGCAGGACCCGGCGGAGCGGCCCATTTTAATTGTGCGCGGGCAAGCAAATTTGCTGGAGGATGGGGCGCTGGACGATCTCGATCGGGTGCGGCAATTGCTTGACGAGTTGGAGGGCAAACAAGAGATTGCACGCCTACTCGACAATGCCCGCGATGCCGAAGCCGCGAAAATATTTATCGGCGCAGAGAATAAATTATTCTCCCTTTCCGGTTCATCTGTGATAGCGGCCCCCTATAAAGACGGCGACGGACAGGTGGTCGGCGTGGTCGGGGTTATTGGCCCCACCCGCTTGAACTATGCCCGCGTCGTACCCATGGTAGATTTCACAGCACAAACGCTGTCCAGATTGTTGAAATGAGTGACGAAATAATGAGTGATACAAAGCCACAAGAAAATGAAGATGCGAAACTGGACGAAGCCGCCGCAGCAGAGCTGGAAGGCGTCCCCGAAGCATTGAAAGAAGGCGGAGATGAAGCCGCTGAAGGAACGTCTCAGGAAGAGCAAATCGCGGCCCTTGAAAACGAATTGGCTGAGGCGAAACAGCAGGTTCTCTATGCGCAAGCTGAAACCCAGAATGTCCGGCGCCGGCTGGAAAAAGACGCGCAAGATGCCAAAGCTTACGCAGCAACCGGATTTGCCCGCGATATGCTGAGCGTTTCCGACAATCTTCAGCGCGCGCTTGCCGCCATTCCGACCGAGATCAAGAATGAAGAGAAGTGGAAAGGCCTGATCGGCGGTATTGAGGCTACCGGACGGGAACTGGAAACCGTTTTCGAGAAAAACGGCATTAAACGTGTTGCCTCTGTCGGCCTGCCATTGGATCCCAACCAGCATCAGGCGATGGTCGAAGTGCAAACCGATGAGCAGGAACCGGGAACTGTGGTACAGGAAATGCAGGCCGGCTACATGATCAAGGACCGTTTGTTGCGGCCCGCTTTTGTAGGTGTAGCAAAGAAACCGGAATAGTCGGCTAACTCTAGCGGTTACATCGGATCAAAAAATCGAATTCCCCATACCGCCGTCGATGGTAAGGCTTTGGCCGGTGACATAGCCGGCCATTTCGCTGCAGAATAGGGCTACAAATGCCCCCATATCTTCGGCATTGCCAAAGCGTCCGACCGGGATGCGGACTTGCTTGACGAATTGGGCGACTTCTTCGTCATAGCTGGTGCCATTGGCTTCGGCCTGGCTTTCGAACATGCCCTTTATCCCGTCCGTATGGTGCATGCCTGGCAGGATTGTGTTGATCATGACACCATGTTTGGCGACCTGCTTCGCCACCGCCACGCTATAGTTGACCAGCGCGGATCGCGGCGGTCCTGAAAGAACGCGCATTACAGCGGGATATTTGGCGGCGCCAGTTGCGATGTTGACAATGCGTCCCCATTTACGCTCAATCATTCCGTCAATCACCGCTTTGATGAAGTCCACCGGACTCAGCAGTGTGAGTGATATCGCTTTCTCCCAATCTTCGCGATCAACAGTACGGAAGTCTCCTGTGAAAGGCGGAGGCGAGCAGGTTGCGACGAGAATATCGGGGTCGGGGCAGATATTGAGAATCTTTTCTCGCCCTTCATCGCTGCTGTGATCCGCGACAATCGGGGTTATATTGGCACCGGTCTCTTTTGCCATTTGCTCGCAGCTTTTGAATAATCTCTCTTCCCCGCGGGCCGTGACGAACAGTTCAGTCTTTTCCCGAGCCAATGCCAATGCTGCAGCTCGCCCCAATCCGGAGCTGCCGCCGTTGACCAGAGCCACTTTTCCTGAAATGCCCAAATCCATATCAACATCCTTTCGCATCGCCCGATCATTTAGGCCTTTTGCATCTGATGGTAACAGCCAGCGGGCCCGATGCCGACTAGCCAATATGGGATAAATGATGGCGCAAAGGTCGCGTTATAGAAATTCACCCATTCAAATCAGGGCCTTGTAAGATTTTCATCCGCCATCTCTTGCATAAAGATTATAAAGATATATCTTAGAAACAGCTTAGACATAAAAGAAGGACATATCATGCGATATTCAAACTATAATGATTGCGGATCAGGCGGCCGGCGCGGTAAGCGCTGGGGGGCTATGAATGGACAGAAATTTGCTCGTGCCTTTGCCGCTGCCGCTTTTGAAGGGGCGAAAGCCAAACGCCGTGCCCGGGTTTTTCAGCGCGGGGAATTGCGGCTGGTATTGTTGCACCTGATTTCACAGGAACCGCGCCATGGCTATGACTTGATCCAGCAAATCGAAGAGCTGACCGGCGGTCACTATGCACCGAGCCCCGGTATTGTTTATCCCACTCTAACGCTGATGGCCGAAATGGACCTTATTGACGAGAAGGTCGATGATGGCGGCAAAAAAATCTACTCAATCACCGATGCGGGAACCGTGTTGCTGGCCGAGGAAGAAAAGCATGTTGCCAATATTCTCTCGCGGCTAGAGGGAATTGCGCAGATGGATCAGGCCGCTGATGGTGCATCTATCCGCCGCGCTATGAGTAATATGAAAAGCGCTATCCGCATCCGGCTTGCCGATGAGGAAAAGGGGTCTGAGAAGATTCTCGACGTCGCAGCGATAATTGACGAAGCGGCGAGCAAGATCGAACGGCTCAAATAAGACTAAAGCTCCAGCACCATCTGCACATTGCAGCGGGCATAGGGAGTTGGCCACAAATCATCACCAGACAAATGCTGAAAGCCGCACCGCTCATAAAGGCGGATCGCGGCTTTCAGATCATTATTGGTCTCCAAACAGATGGCATCGGCTGCCATTGACCGGCCTTCGGCAATCAGTGCTTCCAGCACCGCTCGACCAATGCCTTGCCCGCGCAAATCTTTCCGGGCGGCCATTTTTACGATTTCCATCCATTTTCGGCCATCTTGCGGATCATGATGTGGTGGCAAAATCGCGCCGGTACCGACCACTTGTCCGTCCAGTTCTGCAACAATTATCTGCCCACCCGGTGCAAGGATAGTGGTTTCCAGATTTTCCAACTGGTCGCGGTCGCTCTGCTCCAGCGTGAAGGATTCCTCAATCCAGTCGAGATTCAAGGCAATATAGGCCTGCTTATCTGCAGCAGTATATCGGCGGGTTGTTAAGGTCATGATCTCCCTGACATCAGAACATTGTGAACAGCGCCACTGCCATTATCGTGCCGATCACCGGTATCACCACGGTGAGCGCGCCAACCGCGCCATAGGCATCCTTGTGCGTCTCGCCGCACACCGCCCGGATGGTGGTTACAACATAACCGTTATGCGGCAGGCTATCGAGCGCGCCGGAGGAAATGGCGACCACCCGGTGCAGCTCATCCGGCTGCGCGCCAACGTCAAGATAGTGCGGTGCGATCAGGGGCAGGGCAATAGTCTGACCGCCGGAGGCCGAGCCGGTCAGGCCTGCGATTACCGTGACCGCAATGGCCGCACCGATCAGCGGGCTGCCGGGAATATTCTGGACCATTATCAGTGCTTCTTGAAAAGCGGGTGACAGTTTTGCAACCGCGCCAAAACCGACGACTGCACAGGTATTGGTAATCGCGACCACTGCGCTCGTCGCACCGCGCGAAAAGGCTTCCGGCATCGCTTTCAGCTTACGATAGCCGACGGCCAGAGCAACAATGGCACCGGAGCCGAGGGCCGCCACCAGCGCCCATTTGTCGAGCGAGTTTTGCGGCAAGATGGCCGAAAGCGGACCCATATCTTGCGGATATTGGAAGATCAGGAAGATGCCGAGCACGGCAACCAAGGGCAGCAGACACAAAAGCGGGCCGGGCAGGGCGCTATAGTCGGTATTCGTATCATCCGTCTCGCGGCCGACAAATGTTTCGCCTCTTGCGACCGCGCGCTTCACCATCCAGTTGAGCCAGAAATGGCCGGAAATCGCCATGAATACCGCTACCACCAGGCTGACTTCCCAGCCAGCATAAGCAGTGGTGCCCAGAAACTCCATCGGGATCAGGTTCTGGATTTCCGGGCTTCCCGCCGTGGTCATCGTGAAGGTGACTGACCCGAACGCCAGAGCAGCGGGAATGAACCGCCGCGGCAAATTGGCTTCACGAAACAGGTGCACCGCCAGCGAATAGACCGAAAAAGCAACGATAAAGACGCTGACCCCGCCATAAGTCAGAACAGCACAGGCGGCGACCACCGCGAGCACGGCGTGTTTGATACCGATTTTTTCGATGATCCAGTGGGCGACGCTGGCGGCAGCACCCGATGCGCCCATTATCTCACCAAATATCGCGCCAAGCAGGAACATGAAAAACCAGCTTTTGAAGAAACTGACAAAGCCGTCCATATAGGCGGTGGCGAAATCCGGCGCGCCTTCTGCGGCTAGGGGCGGCAACCATGCCAGCCCGCTCGTCATTGCAACAATTGCGGCAGCAATCGGCCCGGCGATCAATATGTTTACGCCTTTCACCGTCATATATATGAGCAGCGCGAGACCCCCAATTAATCCGATTGCTGATAGCATTATGCCGATCCCCTTTGTCCTCGTCGCCTATTGGCAGAGGAAGGGAAGCGGCGGCAAGGATCAATTTGGATGAGGATCATTTTTAATAGGCTTCCCGAATTACCGCCTGGATCGGTTCAGGAGAAGCTGGCTTGCGGCGAAGTTTACAATCTTTACACAGTCCTTTTGGGCGTTTTGTGCCGTGTAATTTTATTACAAAGTTTACAAACTGAACAAGGTCCTTTTGGGCCTTTGCCGCAACGCTTCTGGCGTTGTTCCGAAGGTCAAAGTTCACACAAGTCTCACAGGCCTGGATATTGACGAACACAGCAAGACTGAGAGATCGGAGCCGGTGATCCGGGCATATTCAAAGCTTGGAAGAAGTCATCGCGTGCGGCTGCCCGGCAATATCACAGCCAGGCTCTTGTAGGAAAGGCCGGATCGGTCCGTCGGATCCATTTGTGTTCGTCATCGCAACATCAATTCCACTCGTCCGAAAAATTGGGAATGTTCAGGAACCAGATCAGCATTGGCAGGTTTAACCGGCCCATATGGGGGCAGATAATGTCAGGAGTTTTGGTGATGCGACTATTTGCGAAAAAACTATCAATCCTATCGGTCACAGCGGTATCCGCCCTGTCCCTGTCGGCCTGTGCCGGCAACTATGCTGGTGAAGGTGCCGCGGCGGGTGCCGCAACCGGTGCCATTATCGGCGCGGTAACCGGCGATACCGATGATGCCCTGAAAGGCGCAGCCATTGGCGCCGCGGCCGGA
Organism: uncultured Sphingomonadaceae bacterium; assembly: GCA_947495985.1. Lineage (GTDB taxonomy): Bacteria > Pseudomonadota > Alphaproteobacteria > Sphingomonadales > Sphingomonadaceae > Parasphingorhabdus. The sequence goes on along the minus strand of CANMBD010000001.1, from coordinate 1,461,915 downwards.
GCCGCCGCTGGTTATTTCATCGACAAGAATGATCGCTGTGATGGCTATAATGACGATGGCGAACTGGATGATGATTGCCGCGGAGAGCCGGGTTATCCTGAATAGAAGATAACTGCGGGCAAGTTACAAGGCGATCTGATGTCCGCTTCGGGCGCAGAAGCGGGCATTGCGTTATTGTTTTACCTTTCCAAAAAGCTCTACAAGCTCATCAAACTTTTCTTTCTGCTCGGTTTCGTCGCCAGATGAGATGGCTTCCGCAACACAGCAGGCCGCATGATCTTTAAGGATCTGATCCTCGACTTTTGATAAGGCAGATTTTACCGCCTGCATCTGGGTCAGGATATCCATGCAATAGCGATCATCTTCAACCATGCTGGCAATACCGCGCACCTGTCCTTCGATGCGTTTCAGGCGGTTAAGCTTATCCTTGTGGGTTGCCGATGGCATAGTTCACCTTTCTATTGATATACCCTATGGGGGTATCTATACTCCTTTGTCACAGGAGTATCAATATCGATGACCAAAGCGTTCAACAACAGCCTTCCTGATCCAAGCCGCCGGACCATTGTTCAAAGTCTGGCAGGCGTAGCAGCGCTTGCATCCTTGCCAATGCCTGCATGGGCATCTGGAAAAATGGGTGGCAAGCTCCGCAACGGAATGGATGAGGTTTCGGGGCCCAATGTACATTTGCATATTGCCGATGGCATGTTCAACACGGGCAATCGATCGGGTCATGCTATTGGGCTTAATGGCACTATCCCGGGACCGCTTATTCGCTTGCGCGAAGGCACACGCGCTAGTCTCATGGTTCATAATATGCTGCGTGAAGATAGCAGCGTGCATTGGCACGGGTTACTGCTTCCCTTTCAATTTGACGGTGTTCCGGGCTTAAGCTTTCCCGGCATAAAACCGGGCGGCAACTTCACGGCTAAATTCGATGTGCGGCAATCCGGTACATATTGGTATCACAGCCACTCAGGTTTGCAGGAACAGATGGGACATTATGGCCCGATCATCATAGACCCTGAAGGCAAAGACCCTGTTGAATATGACCGAGAGCATGTGATTCTGCTTTCGGAATTTACCGCCATGCATCCGCACCAGATCATGAAAAAACTGAAAGTTGCCGAAGGCTATTTCAGCCAGCAAAAGACTGCGACTTTTGATGATTATGATATAAGCGCAGAAGAACGGTTGATGTGGGGTCGCATGCGGATGATGCCCACTGATATCGCCGATGTGTCAGCACCCACTTATACCTATATGATCAACGGTCATGGTCCGGCTGATAATCTGGAACTGCCCTTTGAACCGGGTGAGCGGGTACGGCTGCGTATCATCAACGGCAGTGCGATGACATTCTTCAACATCCGCATTCCGGGTCTAGCGATGAGCATTGTTCAGGCCGATGGGCAGAATGTGCAGCCTACCGAAGTGGACGAATTGCAAATCGGCGTTGCCGAAACCTATGATGTGATTGTCACACCCCGGGCGGGAAGCTTCGCATTGGCGGCGGAAAGCATGGATCGGTCAGGCATGGCGCAAGCCACTTTGACCTCACAAGCCGGTCAGCGTGCCAATTTCCCGGAATTGCGTGACCCGCCGCGGCTCTCAATGATTGATATGGGACATGGCGGCATGGTCGAGGGCGGACATGACGGGCATGGCGGTGGCAACCATTCGGGACATGGCAGCATGGACAGGGGGCAAATGGATCACAGCCAGATGGATCATTCTAAGATGGATCATTCTAAGATGAACCATGGTGCTGCTGAAACACTAACACCCGCAATGGATCATTCAGGCCATGATATGAGCGGCATGAAAATGCGCGACACGTCATTGTTGCCCAGCAGTGTCCAAGTCGGACCCGGCATAGATATGGTGGCCATGAACCCGCAAGATCGTATGGGCTATCCCGGCTTGGGACTGGATGATGTCCCCCACAGGGTGTTGAACTATAAAATGCTGCGCGCGCTTGAACCTGAACATAATCACCGTGATCCGGACCGTGAGATGGAGCTACATCTGACGGGCAATATGGAGCGGTATATGTGGTCTTTTGACGGTAAAAAATATAGCGCTGTCAGTGATAGCCCGCTGCGCTTTGCCTATGACGAAAAGGTCAGGGTCAAGCTGGTCAACGACACGATGATGGCCCACCCTATCCATTTACACGGCATCTTTTTTGAATTGGTCAATGGCGCTGGCCATGCCCAGCCCAAAAAGCACACGGTCATTGTGCAACCGGGCAGCAGCGCAACTTTTGATGCCACCTTTAACGAACCGGGTGACTGGGCGTTCCACTGTCATCTGCTTTATCACATGCATGCCGGCATGATGCAGACCGTTAGCGTCGCTTTTCCCGAAAAGGTAGGTCCATGAAAAAGCGGCTTCTTATAGTGTCGGCACTAGCCATGATCTGCTCACCTGTTTTGGCGCAAGCGGATCACAGCCAGATGGACCATAGTAAAGTCGATCACGGTAAAATGGATCATGGTAAAATGGATCATGGCAAGGAAGACGCTGGCGGAACCGATCATGGCGACCATTCAGGCCATGATATGGGACCAAAACCCATGCCACAAACGCCGCCGACGCAATCTGGTCCACCCAATGCTGCCGACGCAATTTGGGGAGCAGATGTCATGCGGGCATCGCGCGAGGCGCTCTATAACGAACACGGCAATATGTCGCTCTTCTGGTTTCAGGGAGATCGCCTTGAATATCGGGCACGAGAAGGAGAGGATGGTTACCTCTGGGATGTCCAAGGCTATTACGGCAATGACACCGATAAATTCTGGTTCAAGAGCGAAGGCGAAGGTAGTTTTGGCGAGGCCATAGAACAGGCCGAAGTACAAGCACTTTGGAGTCATGCGATTGGCCCATTTTTTGATCTCCAGGCCGGTATCCGACAAGATTTTCACGGGCCTGAACGCACACATCTGGTGGTTGGTGCCCAAGGCGTTGCGCCTTATTTTCTCGAAATCGATATCGCGTCTTTTCTCTCTAACAAGGGCGATCTGACAGTCCGCATAGAGGGCGAATATGACCACCGCGTAACGCAAAAACTTATCTTGCAGCCTCGCGCTGAAATCAATTTATCGGCTCAGGATATTCCCGAGCTGGAAACTGGTTCAGGTATCGACAGCATCGAGGCAGGTCTGCGCCTGCGCTATGAAATCACTCCGGAATTTGGTCCCTATATCGGCATCGAGCAGGAATGGAAGCTTGGCGGCAGTCGCGATTTTGCCATCGCCGATGGAGAAGACCCGAGCGTCACCAATTATGTGGTAGGCCTGCGGTTTTGGTTTTAGCGTCCACTTTCGGGATATTGCCGACACTATGTCAGTAGATGATTAAGAGCATCATAGCTTTGCATCAATTGCCGGCACCTATGTTCCCACACCTATTTCTTGCAGAGTTTCGCTAGCGCCTCCCGCTTTGCTCGGCTAACGGGCTTTTATGGTTAGTGCAGCGCAGTCTTTTTCAGCACCAAATCCGTGGCGTCATGAGGCGAGCACGACGCTGAAACTCGCCTGGCCGCTGATCCTGTCCAATCTGACTATGGCGCTCATTGGCGCCACAGATGTCTTGATGATCGGCTGGCTCGGTGCGCGTGAACTGGCGGCGGCGACGCTCGGTTTTAACCTCGCCATGAGCTGCGCGATTTTCTGCATGGGTCTGGTGACCGCGTCGGCGCCGATGATGGCCAGCGAAATTGGCCGCATGAGCCATAGTGTGCGCGATGTGCGCCGGACATTCCGGCAGGCGATCTGGACCGCTGTCACTGTTATCATACCCTTCTGGATGCTGTTGTGGAACACCGAGAGCATATTGGTATATTTCGGTCAGCAACCCGATCTGGCGCACAATGCCGGTTTATATATTTCAGCCTATATGTGGTCGATATTACCGTTTCTGGGTTTCATCATCCTGAGGAACTTCGTTTCGGCGCTGGAGCAACCGGTTTGGGCACTGATCATCAGCGTGATCGCGGTTCTCGCCAACGCCCTGTTCAATTACGCCCTGATCTTCGGAAAATTCGGAGTGCCCGCTTTTGGTGTTATCGGGGCCGGTATTGGCAGCGTGATGACGAACCTGTTGATGTTCGGCGGCATGGCTCTGGTGGTTATTCTCCACAAACGCTTTCGCCGCTACCATCTATTCGGGCGATTCTGGGCCGCGGATTGGCAGCGCTATCGCGCGCTGTGGAAATTGGGCTTGCCGATCGGTGTAACCATGGGATTGGAAGGGTCGGTATTTGGCTTGGCCGCCTTGCTGATGGGATTGATAAACGCGGAGTCCGTCGCGGCCCACGCCATCGCGCTGCAGCTTGCGTCGCTGACCTTCATGGTGCCGATGGGACTGGGGCAGGCGGCCACAGTGCGCGTGGGCATCCAGTACGGCCGCCGCGACCATGCCGGGATTACGCGCGCAGGTTGGGTTAGTTTTGTACTGGGGACATCGTTCATGGCGGCGATGGCTCTTGTCTTTGTGCTCGCGCCGAATTTCCTGATTTCAATTTTCATCGATGCCAGTGCGCCCGGCAATGAGAAGGTCGCGGCCCTGGCCGTCAGTTTTCTGGCGATTGCGGCGATCTTCCAGATTGTCGATGGAGCGCAGGTGGTCGGGGCAGGGATGCTGCGCGGGCTTCATGATACGACTGTACCGATGGTCTTTGCGCTGATGGGCTATTGGTTCATCGGTATCGGGGTCGGCGCTGGACTTGCCTTCTGGCAGGGCTGGGAAGGCATTGGCGTCTGGACGGGACTTGCCAGTGGTCTGGGCATTGTGGCGGTGTTAATGCTGGCCCGCTGGATGATGCGAAAGCGGCTCGGGTTGCTGCCATAAATCTGATGGCCTAACCGGCTCGCATGGGCGGTACGAATTTCCGTTAAATATCTTCCATAGTAAAAAACTATGAATGGTGCGCAATCGTTTCGATTGGATCAATCGGCTCATCCTTGGCACATATTGATCAAGCAGTTTAACCCCCAGGAGGTCGCCCATGAAAAATTACGTCAACGAACTGGTAAAACGCCACCGCCGGCTTAACCGTTTGATCGACAATTGCCGCGCCGCTGGCCGGCAACAGGAAATGCAGCAGCTGAAGCGCATTCGCCTGAAGATCAAGGACAAGATCGCCGCTGCAAAGCGCGAACTGGATCCTGTTACAACCTAACAGGCCAGATGGTTGGGCGGCATGTCCCGTGTTTCACTCCCCGGTCCCCACCGGAAACCTGCGCATGCCGCCCACCATGAATTTCCCGACTTCCGCCAAGTTTCCATCGCTCCCAAACCCAATGCAGGAAATGTTATGAACTCTCACTCGCCCGATGGGTCTCCCGCCCGGCAAACAGGGCCAGCCATGCCCTGTCCGGTTTGTCATGTCAGTCTAACGATCAGTGAAAGGCAAGGGGTGGAAATAGATTTCTGCCCTCAATGCCGCGGCGTGTGGCTCGACCGCGGCGAAATCGACAAGATTATCGAAAGGTCACGGCCTGCTGAAATACCGCGACATCAACAGACGTACCGGCCAGATCGCACAATTTACAGCGACAGCTATGACCACCGGAAATATAAGAAGAAGCGCCGGAAGTCTTTTCTGGAAGACTTGTTTGACTAGAGAGATTGTCAGGAAATTTGTGTTCCGCATCAAGTGCGGAACACGCGAATAGTAATTAGTCATAATCAAAACGGAACCAATCCAATAAACTGCTCCGGTTGAAACCCGTTTTTTAGCCGCGCGCCTTGCTTGAGCAGAAAGTCATGCCGGACGATTTCGGCCTGCTGCTCAATACCGTAATCTGCAAATGGTTTTCCGGGAATCAGCCTGTAATCATAGCGGCAGAACGGGTGCCGCGCGATTGGCAGAAATACCCCTTGCTGATGTTGCCACACATGTACCATTTCATGAATGAAAAGCCCCTGCAGGTTGAGGTCGGTTTGAGCATAGTCATCCCGGAACAATCCGCCTTTGGGGTGGAACCAAAGATTCCCATCTGGTGCCATTGTCACGCGTCTCGGGTGAAAGGGCCACCATTTGCGATTGAATATTTGAACGGTGCGATAGTCGATTGCCTCACCGAAAACCGATCGGCACAAATTGATCTCCGCTTCGGTAAGCAGGCGTCCTGATCTGGCCGCGGATGTCATTTACACTATCACTTATTCTGTACTGTCTGCTTTTTCGTCATCGGCGGCAGCTGCGCCTGCTTTCTTGATAGTGGCATCGACCTGGATACGGTCATCATTGGAGAATATGAAGATCATTCTGAGCGAACCCTGCGCGACAGAACCGCCGCCGATACCCCATATCATAAGATGTTTCCCGCCGGGTTCAAACTTGACGGTTTTTCCCGCAGGGATGGGCACTTTGCCCAGTGTTTTCATCATCGCCATACCGTTTTCTTCAACGGTTTCATGCATTTCCATGCGCATCACGTCATCTGCAGTCACGCTGACCAGCGAAACGTCATCCGGTCCGCCTTCAATCGTGGCATAGCCAGCCGAAGGATTACCCTCCACCGGTGACAGATTGACTACAACATCCTTCACAAGCAGGACATCACCCTGTCCACAGGAAGTCAAAAAAACCGCAGCAAGGCCAGCAAAAAATATCGAAAGATGTTTTGTCATGATTGGCTGAAAACTCCAGAATTTGGGCTCGAAAACGATGTTTATACCTATGTATGGTCTCGGCATCCCGATGCCAAGACTTGTGCGCAAGAAAATGCCTCCTATATCCCAATTCGAAGCCGTAACGGTGCCAAACGAAAAGGGCCGGGCGGTTATTTTGCCCCACTACGGGAAATGAACAGAAAATATTTTGAAATTGAATTGAGGGAAAAATGGCTAAAGTTATCGGTATTGATCTAGGCACCACCAACAGCTGTGTTGCCGTTATGGACGGCGGCAAGCCGAAGGTTATTGAAAATGCAGAAGGCGCACGCACCACGCCGTCCGTTGTAGCTTTCACCAAAGACGGTGAGCGTCTGATCGGACAACCGGCCAAGCGCCAGGCTGTGACCAATCCGGAAAGCACCATTTTTGCGGTCAAGCGCCTGATCGGCCGCCGGTTTGATGATCCGATGACCAAGAAAGACATGGAATTGGTGCCTTATGAAATCGTCAAAGGCTCCAATGGCGATGCATGGGTGAAAGCAGGCGGCGAAGATTACTCCCCGGCCCAGATTTCCGCTTTCACATTGCAAAAGATGAAAGAAACTGCCGAGAGCTATCTTGGTGAGACCGTGACACAGGCCGTTATCACGGTTCCCGCTTATTTTAATGATGCTCAACGTCAGGCAACAAAGGATGCCGGTAAAATTGCCGGTCTGGAAGTCCTGCGGATCATCAACGAGCCAACCGCTGCTGCTCTGGCATATGGTCTGGAGAAAAATGATGGTAAAACCATCGCGGTTTATGACCTTGGCGGTGGTACGTTCGATATTTCGATCCTCGAAATTGGTGACGGCGTTTTTGAAGTGAAATCAACCAACGGTGACACGTTCCTCGGCGGCGAAGATTTTGACGCCAAGCTGGTCGAGTTTCTTGCTGATGATTTCAAAAAGGCGGAAAGCATTGACCTGACCAAGGACAAGCTGGCCCTGCAACGTTTGAAGGAAGCAGCAGAAAAAGCGAAGATTGAACTGTCTTCAGCGCAGACCACAGAGGTCAACCTGCCTTTCATCACTGCCGACCAAAATGGTCCCAAGCATCTGGTGAAATCGATCACCCGCTCTGATCTTGAAAAGCTGGTCGGTGACCTCATCAAGCGGACGCTCGATCCTTGTAAGAAGGCATTGAAAGACGCTGGCATCAGCGCATCGGAAATTGACGATGTTGTGATGGTCGGCGGCATGACCCGTATGCCCAAGGTTCGTGAAACCGTGCAGGAATTCTTTGGTAAAGAACCGCATACCGGTGTGAACCCGGATGAAGTTGTTGCCATGGGTGCCGCTATTCAGGCCGGCGTTCTGCAGGGCGATGTCAAAGACGTGCTTCTGCTCGACGTGACGCCTTTGTCATTGGGTATCGAAACCCTTGGCGGTGTCTTCACGCGCATGATTGATCGCAACACGACCATCCCGACCAAGAAATCGCAGGTTTATTCGACTGCTGACGACAATCAGCAGGCTGTAACCATCCGCGTATTCCAGGGCGAACGCGAAATGGCTGCGGATAACAAGATGCTCGGTAATTTCGATCTGGTTGGCATTCCGCCAGCACCGCGCGGTGTACCGCAGATTGACGTGACGTTTGACATTGATGCCAATGGTATCGTGAACGTTTCTGCCAAGGATAAAGGCACCGGCAAAGAACAGCAAATCAAAATCCAGGCTTCTGGCGGTCTGACCGATACTGATATCGATCAGATGGTCGAAGATGCCGAGAAATTTGCTGAAGAAGACAAGAAGCGGCGGGAAGAGGCGGAAGCCAAGAACAACGCCGAAAGTCTTGTTCACACGACCGAGAAGCAATTGTCCGAACATGGTGACAAGATTGATGCCGATCTGAAAGGTCAGATCGAAGAAGCGGTCAAGGAAACCAAGGAAGCCATTGAAAGCGGTGATCCGGAAGCCATGAAGACCAAGTCAGAAGCACTGGCACAGGTTTCCATGCAAATGGGCCAGAAAATCTATGAAGCCGAGCAGGCGGCTGGCGGAGATGCGGCCGATGCAGCAGCGGCCGATGCAGCTGCCAAGGCGGATGATGATGTGGTTGATGCCGAATTTTCCGAGGTAGATGATAGCGACGACGCAGATTCCGACAAAAAAGAAAAAGCGGCTGAGTAATGCGACATATGCTGTATTCCCGCGCAGGCGGGAATCTCCTCTGGCAAGCGCCATTGGTTGAGGAGGCCCCCGCCTGCGCGGGGGCACAGCTTTTGAGTATATGTAAAGCTTCGGGGGAAGCAGAGTAATGGCAACCGAAATGGATTATTATGAGCAGCTTCAGGTCGATCGCGGCTGCGATGGCGCTACGCTGAAATCATCTTATCGCAAACTGGCGATGAAATATCATCCCGACAAAAATCCGGGCGATGCCGACGCAGAGGCGAAGTTCAAATCCATCAGCGAAGCCTATGAAGTTCTGAAAGACCCCCAAAAGCGTGCTGCTTATGACCAATATGGCCATGCGGCCTTTACCAATGGCGGCGGCAATAATGCCGGCGGTGGCGGTTTTGGCGGAGCGGCTTTTAATGATATTGGTGATATTTTCGAGACAATTTTCGGCGGCGGTGCCGGCGGCGGCTTTGGCGGTCAGCAGCAACAGCGTGGTCCGGCACGTGGCGCAGATTTGCGCTATGATATGGAAATTTCGCTGGAAGATGCATTCCATGGCAAGCAAACAGAGATTGAGATAGATGTTTCAGTCGGTTGTGATGAATGCGATGGATCAGGCGCAGAGCCCGGAACCGGCGTCAAAACTTGCCCAACCTGTCACGGCCATGGAAAAGTAAGAGCGCAACAAGGCTTTTTCGTTGTTGAACGTACCTGTGCAAGCTGCCAGGGACGCGGCGAAGTGATCGAAAGTCCATGCCATGTCTGTTATGGCGAGGGCCGGGTCGATAAGCCGCAGGCCCTGGAAGTAGAAATCCCGGCTGGTGTGGATAGCGGTACCCGTATCCGCTTGTCCGGCAAAGGTGAGGCGGGTGCTCGCGGTGCTCCTCCCGGTGATCTCTATATTTTCATTCATCTGGCACGCCATGATATTTTTGAGCGCGAAGGCACGACGCTGTTTACGCGCGCTCCTATCAGTTTCTCGGTTGCAGCTCTCGGCGGGGAGATTGTGATCCCGGGTCTTGATGGTACCAAACATGAAATCCGGATCCCTGCTGGCATTCAGTCCGGTAAGCAAATCAGGCAACGCGGCGCCGGAATGCCTGTTCTGCGGGGCCGCGGCCATGGTGATATGGTTGTGCAGATAGAGGTGGAAACGCCCACCAAGCTGTCGGCGCGACAAAAAGAGCTGCTGCGCGAATTTCAGGAAACCGAAACGGGCGACGAAAGCCCGAATAGCAGCGGTTTCTTTTCAAAAATCAAGGAGGCCTGGGACGGCCTGGCCGACTAGACACAGCAGCCATGCTCAAATCACTGGCAATATTGGCCAGGCTATAAGCGGGATATCAACATTTTTGGAGCTTGAAAAAGGGGCGATCCAGTAAGGACCAGCAAACAAAAATCGCCCCTTTCCAATTCGTGTTAAAGCAACCGCTCATTGTGGGGATGATTAATGCGGCGCCTAACAAGTTTTAGGCAGCTGAAAGTGCCTGAATAAGTTAACGGCGCTTTCAAATCCCGATTAACAGTCATCGCAACTTTTTAGTTTTTGATATTGTTCAGTGGCTGAATGAAGCAGAGCAGATGGGATTATGGCTGTTTTAGACAATCAATCGCTTCGGCAATTTTTATTGCCGGCACTGTAAGCTCCATGGCGTCAAATTCTGCCAATATCTGCTCCAGCAGGGTTACGATTTCGGCCGTTTGAGATGCGCCATCTTCGAAATTTATGTGTTCTGAACTGCTCATCACATATCATCCCCTGCTTTGAAGGCCCCCATGAAATATCCCGAGATCAAAGGCTCATCGCTCCCAGCTATCTTGATAGCGGTTTAAATATGAACGTAGACTGTCAAAAAATTTATCCCCGAAGAACAATATTTCATAATGTTATCAAACTGTAACGCTGACATGTACTTTCAACATCGTTGAGACCGGTCCCAGAGTATTTTCCTTCGCGGACCTTGTCTTTGGGGCAATTTGCTATTGGTTGAAGTTAATGGCGGGTTTGTCGAAATTATATATGGTCTTTTAGCCAGTTGCCTATCTTTGAATGTGAAACTATATTCGCCTTAGTTCGTGGGGGTAACCAGTGGACCAGTTTGAAATCGAAGCCGAGCGTGTTGCAAAACTGACTGAGAAGCAGCGTGAATGCCTGCATCTTGTTGTCTTACGAAAATCATCAAAAGAAATCGCCCGGATTTTGAACATATCCAAACCAGCTGTGGATCAGCGGCTGGATAGCGCCCGGCGGACGCTGGACGTAGCGACGCGCGATCAGGCAGCAATCGTCTTTGCACGGGCTGCTGGCGACTATGATCGGATCATATATGATCCAGCCTATCTTCCATCCGAACCCGATCTCGCGGCAAAAGCAAGTCAGGGCGAACAAGCAGAGTCGTTCATGTTGGAAGAAGCAGCCGTACCATACGACTTTAATTCCACCCATGAATCGAACCTTTGGTTGCAAGCCCTGAAGGAACCGAGTGGCGAGCTTGGTACCGTTCAAAGACTGGCCATCATTGTGGGCATGACTGTCGGCATTTTGGCAATTGTCTTGATCGGACTAGCCGTCTCTCAGTCTCTTTCAGGTCTGCTGGCCGCGTAAGCCGACACCAGACCTAACCTGAAATTTAATTTTTTGGAATTCGCGCTTCGCGGAAAGGGAATGTTATGTCTTACGAAATCAAAAAAGCCAAAGATCAAATCGGTCAAGATATGCCGCACACGGAATACAGCATCGATCAGGCACTGGTCTCAGTTTCAGACCTTATGTCGACATTAGTTAAAGCTCGCTTGAACACAGGTGTACCCGCATCCACTGGTCAAGCCGCTATTCTTCGCCTTGCCAAAGCACAGATGGCTCTTGTGGATGCCAGCAACGATGTTCTGCGTGTTCATGGCGAATTGAAAAAAATTGGCAAAGAATATGCTGGTTTGGATATGCATGAATGTCCGCCTGCTGCACAGGCATCGATAGATGAATCCTCTCATCTTTCTGTGGTTTCTTGATTGATCAGAGGGTTGACTGAAATGTCTCCACGTGTTCCGATCAGACAATGCGAGTTGTCCTTTTTTTCCTCCTTTTCGGTGCGGTCGTTATCTATTCTCTGTACCGAGGAGGAGGGCCGGAGCGAGCTACGGCATTGGCTTGTATTTTCATGGCTGTGTCGGATCCTTTTGTGCACATGTTCACTCCTGCTGAGTACACGGCAATGGATCCGGGGCACCTCATCATTGATATGTTCGCTTGGTGTGCGTTTCTTGCAATTGCGTTGCGTGCCAGGCGGTTTTGGCCGCTATGCGTAGTCTCGCTACAAACCATAGCGCTAGTGGCGCATTCAGCAAAGCTGATGGACGTGTCGATACATCCGTTGGCCTATTTGATCATGCAAGTCGCTTCTTCTTATCCCTTGCTGATAACGCTGGCGATAGGAACTTACTGTCATCAACTCAGATTGAAGACATACGGGACCGATCCGTCCTGGCGGAGCTCATAAAGTCGGTCGCGCCTGAAAAGGCTATCCCACTATCTGACGCACTTTTAACTGAATTTGGCTCGATCGGCCGGATATTATCGGAATCAGAAGAAGCTTTACGGCGTGTAATAGGGTCGCACGACGCCGTGATCAGTTTGCTGATGGCTGCTGAAAAGTTATTCACAGCGCAATTGCAAAATGACCTACCCAAAAGGCTGGTCTCGGCAACCGACAGCAAATTGATCAACTATCTGCAAGGCAGCATGGGGTCGCTAGCAAATGAAACCATGCGGGTCTTGTTTCTGGATAATGCCAATCATCTGCTGAAAGATGAGGAGCTGGGAACCGGTTCGCCAAATAAGATCATTGTGCCGCCGCGGTCCATATTGAAACGGGCTCTCGAACTGAACGCCTCCGCGATAATTTTGGTGCATAACCATCCCGCTGGCGATCTCAAGCCCAGTCAATCCGATATAAAATTCACCATGCTGATCAAAACTATATGCCGAGAATTGGAAATCAAATTGCACGATCATATCATTATTGCGGGCAATCAGTGGTCAAGTTTTCGCAAGATGAGGTTGCTATGACCGCCCCCATATTGGATAACCACGTCACCCGGGCCCAACGGTTTTTGGCTATGCAGCGAGAGAGAAGCCTGTTTTTTTCTAATGACGGTATCTTTGGTGATCCCGCTTGGGAGCTTTTACTCGAAATATATATCGCGACAGAAAAGCAGGAGTGTATTTCCAGGGAGGAATTGTTCGCTGAATTATCAACCACGCCTGCCATAGCATCGCGCTGGATTTCGGTATTTTTTGACCGTCAGTATGTGACCGATTGTGAAGGGCAGGGAGCTGATAATATCCGCATGACAGACAATGCGAGACAGGCGTGTGTGGCCTATCTCGATTCCGTCATGAATCTTTAGAACCTGCATATTCACACCTAATGTTTGCGAACAGGAAATCTGACAGGTTTTTCGCCGCGACTTAAGATAGTGCTACAATTGCCGTTACTGACTCTGAACTTATTTGGTATCAGAGAGAGGCAGCATGCTCGGCACTGGCCCACCCAAGGCATCGTCAAGCTTGGCTAGACTAAAGCTGGCAGCCATTCCCATATTCATCTTTACATTGTTCCTGCCGGTAAAAGCGGAAGAAGGCAAAGTTCGTAAAGCGGGAGCCTCCGCAACAGCCTATGCCAGCGCAAAAATCCATCGGCGGATCGAGATCCGATCGAGCGGCTATACTGAAGGTGGAAATGACAGGGATGAACGGCTGCAGGACATTAGTCGCCGGGATTGTGATGATGAAACAAGGAAACGGATCAAAAACTGTATTCTGATGATATATGAGATTCAGTAGAAGCGAAAATTAGGAATTCTCTCCGTTTTGCTCCTCAGCTTCCTGGGCCCGTTCAAGAGCATTAATTGCTTCTTCGACTTTTATCGCGGCGATGGAATATCCGTTTTCATCTAAAGCAGAAAGAATTTTTTCGAGCCGCGTCACTAGACTGAGCATGTCGATTTCGCGGTTACTCATGTTGATCGACAGCGCCTTTCCTTGGCGATAAAAATGGTTCTTTTTAAAGACCTGCTTCCTAATTCGCACGAATGCCGAGAAGGGTTACAGCCGTTAAATCAAAGTCCAATAATCACAACTGGTTGCAGTTTCAACAAAAATTACGGACTTATGACACAGGCGTATAATTTATTGGGATATGTCCCAAATTGATGCATCATTCTTTCTGATCGCTCATCAGCTGACAAACTTGCGCATATGCGTTTTTCCATAACATCACTGATATTACCCTTTGGGGTTTAATGTTTCTCTTCGTCACCGTTAACCATGACACGAAAGGGAAATAGATGACCAATTTTGACTATGATTTCGTGGTAATCGGGGGTGGCCCGGCCGGGCGCAGGGCAGCAATCCAGGCGTCCAAGCTGGGAAAATCAGTTGCCATTGTGGACGATCAAAAGAAGATTGGGGGGGTGTCTGTTCACACAGGAACTTTGCCATCGAAGACAATTCGGGAGTCGGTTCTGTCGGTCACCGGATGGCGCGATCAATATTTTAAATCGGGCCGCCAGCGGAACGGTTCAGATGTAACGCGCAAATCCATTGCTTCACGGTTGTCAACAACCTTGGGTGATGAAGTCGCGGTGATCGACAGTCAACTATCCCGCAATAACATCGAAACGCTGAACGGTCGCGCAAAGTTTACCGGCCCTCACAAACTGGCCGTATCGCAGTCGGTTCAGGGAAAGCGAACAAGTTTTTCGGTCACTGCAGAAAAATTTCTGATCGCAGTGGGAACGAAACCGTTCCGACCAAAGCACATTCCTTTCAATGGCTCTAGCGTTGTTGACAGCGATTCCATTGCTGCAAACATGCCGATGCCGAAATCCATCATTGTTGTTGGCGGCGGGGTCATCGGGCTCGAATATGCGACCATATTCTCGACGCTGGAAATCCCGGTCACTGTTGTAGAGGCGCGTAAAAATGTACTGGAATTTATTGATCGCGACATCATCTCCAATTTCACTCATCAACTTTCGGAGCGGGGTATCAGCCTTCGCTTGGGCAGGTCGATCAAGAATATCGAACTGGATGAAAATGATAATCCGCATGTAGAGCTTGATGACGGCAGACGGCTTCGTTCGGAAATGTTGCTTTTCACTGCTGGCCGCGTTGGCGCTGTGGACAAGCTTGGGCTGGAAAAAATTGGAGTGGAAGCTGATAGCCGGGGTCGATTGACGGTAGATGAAAAAACACTGCAAACGTCACAGCCCCATATCTATGCAGCTGGCGACATAATCGGTTTTCCGGCGCTGGCATCAACATCGATGGAGCAGGGCCGGCTGGCCGCTTGCCATGCGTTCGATCATCCAATCCATTGTTCGGAACATAGCTTTCCGCTCGGTATCTATTCCATCCCGGAAATCGCCAGTATCGGTCTTTCCGAAGATGAGGCGCGTGCCAAGGGGCTGCAGGTTGAGATCGGCATAGCCCGATTCCAGGAAACATCACGCGGACATATATTGGGCGATTGCAAAGGTCTTTTGAAATGCATTTTCGACCTGAACGATCGCAAGCTATTGGGCGTTCATATTGTCGGTGAAGGCGCGACGGAATTGATCCATATCGGCCAAGCCGTTCTCAACCTGGACGGTGGCATAGACTATCTGTCCGACACCGTTTTTAATTTTCCAACACTAGCCGAGGCCTACAAGGTTGCCGCACTGGATGCGTACAACCGGATGCCACAACCAAGATTGAGAGCATAACGTGAAACTAGATATCAAAAACATATTAGACAGCTATTTCCGCGACAATGACGGTGATGATACATGCCCGGTTTGCATAGAAGACAATGGCGAGCGGCCACCGCTTTACGCCATCGCCAGTTTCATCCGGCAGCATAATCTTACGCTGTCTTCCTCCAATCTGGAGTTGGCATGGGAGTATATTTGCGGCGGCAATACCAGTCTGAAAAACGAAATCGTGGGTTTGTCTTCGGCGGGGCGTCTTGACAACGCCGCGGCGCAGGAACTGCATGATAAACACTTGCGTTCAGATATTGGGGTGCAGATCGACAAGATCCTCATGGAAGCGATTCAACATATTCGCGCGACGACGCAAACCATTGATGATGGTAATAAAAATGCGATCGAATGTGAGAATAACATGATCGAGCAGGCGGATAGTATCCGGGCACGCTCGGGCGATGTTGACATTGCCATTCAAAAGCTGCTGGATCTATCGAAGTTGATGGTTGAATCGACACGCGAAAACCGGGAGCAGATCACCGAAACAAATAAAAAGCTGGCCAGTTTGCAGACCGAACTGGAGCAGGCCAGAAACGAAGCCGATTTTGATCAGCTGACCAAACTTCCAAACCGCCGGAAATTTGAACGGACGTTGGATGAGGTATTGGAAAAGCTGATCGAAGACGGACAGCCATTGGTTTTGGCTTTTATCGACATTGATCACTTCAAGAAGATAAACGATACTTTCGGTCATGAATGCGGCGATCGCGTGCTGAAGTTGGTTGCGGATGAACTATCATCTCTTACAAACAGCAAATGCCATACATCTCGTTTCGGCGGTGAAGAATTCGCAATTATCTTCGAGGATCATGCCATTGAAGAGGTTTGCAAGCTGGTAGATGCGTGCCGTGAAGGACTGGCGCGCCGTGAGCTCGTCGATCTGGAGTCCGGTAATGCGTTAGGTAAAGTTACCTTCTCTGCCGGTGTAGCGCAGTGTCTGGAATCAGACACAAAGCGTTCGATCCTCAGAAAAGCCGATCTGGCGCTTTATGAAGCCAAATCCCGAGGTCGTAACAACGTCCTGACATATGCCAATGATCTGTAGTCTGGTGGAGCTTCGGGGCGTAGTGATTTCAACTGCGTCTCGGCTTCGCAGTGCCGGAGTCGGGTCATAGCTCGTAGATCGGGAAGAGCTTTCATGACTCTATCAATATGATACGGGAAATATTTGGGGCAGGGGGCCAAGCATGAAGCTTGGCCCCCCTTTTTGTTTGCGGTGCTGGTTAACGGCAGGGGTGTGTAAAGGGCAGATGTTTTCGTGACCGCCGCCATGGGATGGTTGCTGGGCAGAGTGTCCAGTTCCATAAGTGCAAGATGCTATTGAGAGCCCCTAAACGGCGATTGGGTAGAGTGGCATATGCCACTCTACCCAAACTATAACGCAGACCAGGTGCGCTACGTATATCAAAGTCGCAACCTGCGGGGGCCGAGATGACCTTGAAAGAAAGATTTTACACTTTCAACAACAACTATCCTGAGCTGGAACATGAATATCAATTCATTTTCAGACCAATCTGAGGAGAATGGTCCATTTTATTGCCAAATTGGTTCTAATTGGGCGCGCCCTTTAGAAATGATAACCGTTTTATTTGGTTTTCATGGTTATGGATATCCGCCTATTCCGGTCATCCATAGGCTCTGCCGGATTATATGGTTCTGTATCCGCAACGCCCTCGATCCGAGCCATGCGGCTCATTGAGACGCCTCTGCGGACCAGTTCCTGCCGAGTGGCTTCTGCCCGAGCTGAAGACAACAGCCAGTTATTCATGCTTTGCCCGCTGGCATAAGGCAGACTGTCAGTATGCCCTCTGATGATCAGCTCGTTATCGACCGTATCGATGATCTTTGCGACTTGCCCAATCAACTCTGCGGCTTTGGATTTCAGATCATCCGTCGCCAGCGCAAACATGCTGAAATCAGCTTCATCGATAATATCGATCCGCAAGCCTTCCTTGGTATCGGTGAACCGGACGTTTGAAAGGAGTTTCAGGTTACCTGGATCATTTTTCAACTGCTCACGGATACGTCGTTCAAATTCCTTCGCAGTAAGGGATTTTGATCCGGTTTCCCCGCCGCTGTACTTGCCAACAGTTTCACTCGGATTGTCAGCAGGCGGGCGCGGAATTGCGACCGATTGGTCTCCGACGTTTTTTGCCTTCTTATGAGGATATTTGTCAGGATCAGTAACGGAAGAGCCACCGAACATTCCTTTGCCGCCCGCGCTATCCCGCTTTACTTGGGCAAGCGTCGGCGCGAAATAATCGGCAATACCCTTGCGTTGTTTCTCTTCCGTCGCACCAAGCAACCACATTAACAGAAAGAATGCCATCATCGCCGTCACAAAGTCGGCATAGGCGACTTTCCATGCGCCGCCGTGATGGCCGCCATGGTCTTCCATAATGATCTTTTTGACGATTATCGGCCTAACCGGTTCCGGAGCTGCTTTTTTCGCCATGGTTTATTTTGCCCTTATGGCATCAAATACATCGGAGAAGCTTGGCTGGTTTTCATGCTGCAGGCTGGTCCGGGCCGCTTCAATGATAAGCGGCTGCGGATGGCCATGCAGACTGGCAATGATCAGCTGTTTGGCGACATGATAGATGCTTGCGTCGCTCTCGATTACCGAGCGCGCACGATTGGCCATCGGGCCAACCAGGCCATAAGCCAGCAAAACACCAAGGAACGTTCCGACGAGCGCAGAACCGATCATGCCGCCCAATATGGTCGGCGGTTTATCGATCGAACCCATGACTTTGATAATACCCAAAACAGCGGCAACAATGCCCAGCGCAGGCAAGGCATCGGCGAGCCCCTGAAGATTATCGGCCGGCGCAATCGCTTCGTGATGATGCGTTTTGATGGCCTGGTCCATGACATCTTCTACGGCATGGGGGTCGAGTGTACCGGAAGATACGACGACAAGCCTGAGGCTGTCAGCGATCAGGTGGATCAGTGTATCGTCCTTCAGCAGTTTGGGATATTCGCTGAATATCGGTGACGCTTTGGGATCCTCGATATGCGGTTCCAGAGCAACCGGACCTTCACTTTTCAGGATTTTTGTCAGCTTGGAGACCAGCAAGATGCAGTCCATGAAGTCCTGTTTGATGTAAGTCGGGCCCTTAAAGACCTTTCCAAAGCCGCCCATCAGTGCCTTGAGTTGCGCGCCGCTATTGCCGATGATGAGCGCGCCAACCGCAGCACCACCGATAATGCCCATTTCGACTGGCAGAGCGGCGACAACGACGCCCAGGTCACCACCGGACACCAGGAACACGCCAAATACCATGACAAGCAGGACAACAATACCAATTCCAGCGAACATAACGTTATTTCCAATCCACAGGTCCGTTTAAATTTGTCCGCAAGCCCATGGGCAAAGGGACGATCATCATATTGATGGACGGTCGAAAACCCTTATGGTTAAGGGCGTGATAGTGATGATTTGGGCGGGTTAGCCAATAAGCTGAATCAAGGAATTAGTAGCTGTCTGGGCATAGACCCGTTGAGCTGCCTCCAAGTTGATCAACAGCGATTGCGCCTGGGATATGGCCTCGGCAATGTCCGTATTTTCAAGCGTCCTGCGCCGCTCCGATGTATTGATTCCAGATTCCTGTAGCCTCAAGTCCTGTTCATCGAGCCGATTAATGGTCAGGCCCTGACGACCGAGTAGCGCAGAGAAATGATCGGTCATCGATTTGGCGCGATCCAGCTGTTCACCGCGTTCTGTCGGCGTTCCGCTGCGAACCGCGTCAATCATGCCCGTCAATATCGTATCCAGGTTTTCGGTTGCACCGCCGCCAATATCAATACTGCCGGACACATCATCCCGCGTCGGCGTTGGCGTGACCAGCACATTGGTATCGATACGCATCTGAATGGGGCTGCCCGAGTAGAACAGGTCGCCGCCATAATTGTCTTTAACCTGCGTCAGCTGGTTAAACTGTTCCTGAAAGCTTTCCAGTTCCAGAGCGATTATTTCGCGGTCTTGCGGCGCCAGTGTATCATTGTTGGCCAGCACCATCAGCTCCCGGATACGGGTCGTACCGTTGGACATGGTATCGATGGTCGATTCTGCTTGTTGCGCCAATATGCGTGCACGGCCAATATTGCTCGACCAGCTGTCCTCGATTGTGGATTGTCTGCTGATGCTGGATATTTCCAGCCAGCTGGAGGGCGCCTCGGACGGCCGGTTGAACTTAATGCCTGTTGCAATTGAATCCTGTGTCCGGGCAATCAATTCAGATAGGTCAGCCTGCTTTTGAATGGCATCCGCTGGTCTGGTGCGGTTGATAGATTCCATTATGTACCCCCTGGGCGCGCCTGGTTCAGCGCCTCATTAAAAAATTGCCAATACGGATTGAACGGTCTCACGAGCGACCTGGATAATCCGTGCCGATGCCTCATAAGACTGCTGCAAACGGATAAGATCCGCCGCTTCACGGTCCAGATCCACGCTGGAAACCCGATTGCGTGACTCGCGCGTCGCCAGGTCAAAGGCGGTGGCCGCGTCACTTTCGCTGCGCGCAGACAACAGATTTTGGGCCTGTCCGAGGACAAGTCCCTCATATTGCTGTTCTGTACCGGTCGGTGTGCGTAAGTCCACAAAGGCCAATATGTTGCCATTGGCCACTCCGGCGGGCGATGCCAGGGCCAGATCATTGGCAGTCAATCCTGTGGTAGAAAGACTTGCAGCAGTGCCGCCATGCGAAACAATGGCTGCACCAACCGCTGCGGCATCGGTCCGGCCATTGGCCTGCCAGCCGTTAAGTTCATTGGCAAATTGCACCGCCAGCGCATCGAGGTTGGTCGATACTGCCGCAATGTCGGTTTGCGCACGGTGGAGGCCGCCCAATGTTCCATTGGTTGGCGGCGGCTGGACGGCTCCGCCAACCTCAATGTCAAATGCACCGCCCGCATTGGCGACGAATGTCACGGGGCTGGCACTATCATAGTCGACCAGGCTTGTACCGCTGCGGGTAATGTCAACCAGCCCATTTTCGCCGAAGCTGATCTCGACATCCAGCTTCTCGGTAATGACGGTCAAGGCGGCATCGCGCTGATCCAAAAGAGCGACCTGCTGTGATGTGCCCGGCTGGGTGGGGCGCAATTTCTCGTTCACCTCGGCAAGCTCGGCCAAAGCCGCATTCAGCTCAGATGTTTCCTGTGCTGCGGCGCCGTTCATCAATGTGGTCGTGGTCGAGAGGTTCGACGCAGTCTGGTTGAACCGGGCTACCGTGTCTTCGATATCGCCCAGAAACTGACCTCGAAGTGCGGGTTCGAATGGTACGGCGGACAGCTCTTCGGCACTGCCAAAGAGCTCGGTCAGCTGGCTGCCAATGTCCGACTGGTTATTGGCTAAAGCGATCTCGCCCTGGTCAAGCCATTGCACCATGACTTCGGTGCGGACGCGGTCGGCGCCGGTTTGCCGGGTGGCCGCTTCCAGAAACTGGTCGCTGGCGCGGACAACGCCATTTATGGCGACGCCGCCAACGCCGGTATAGTTGGTATATATCGGATTGGTGTTTCCATAGTTAGTGGTGTCACCGACATTTAGCGACCGGCGCACATAGTCGGGGTTTTCGGCATTGGCGATGTTGGATCCAACCACTTCCAGCGCCCGGCTGTTAACCCGTAACGCGGAACGTCCGATAGACAGTAGATCAGACATTATTTTTCTCCGATCCGTTATTTTGGACGTGACGTGTCAGCAATTCGGCGACGCCGAAAACGCCTTTGTCGGCCATGTTCTGAGCGAGCATGCTATCCTGTATGTCTCGGAATTGTTCTGTGCCCTGACCATCAAACAGGCCTTCGCCCAACGAAGCCGTACGCATTGTCGACAGCATTTGGCGGACAAATATCGCTTCGAAATCTGAAGCCATCGACTCGATCTGGGTCTTCGTGCTGTTCGGCGCCGGTTTCGCGGTGTTTGCTGCCGACGCAGCCACAAGGTTTCCTGTAGGATTAATAGTGGTCATATAATGATCAGCTCCGCTTTCAGGGCCCCAGCCTGTTTCAATCCTTCGAGGATCGCTGTTAGATCAGACGGTGAAACTCCGATGGAATTAATAGTTTCGACAATTTCGGACAAAGAAGCACGGCGACCAATTTCAAAGGCCGGAGCACCATCATCTTCCAGTGCTATGTCGCTATTTGGCTCGGTTGTGGTCCGTCCGCGGCTAAACGGGGCAGGTTGCACAACCGTCGGATTTTCTTCTACTCGCACGGTCAGTTTTCCGTGCGTCACCGCCGCGGGACCCAAGCGAACTGCTCCGTTGATCACCACGGTTCCAGTCCTCGCATTTACAATGATACGAGCGCGGGCCTCTGCAGGTTTGACCAGCAAATTTTCGATTTTGCCCATCAGCATCACGCGTTCCTGCGCGCCAACGGGGGCGGCGATCCGCACGGTGACGGCGTCTGCCGCAATGGCTTGGTCCGTTCCCAATGCTTCATTGATCGCATCCGCCACACGCAGGGAAGTGGTCAGATCGGCATCGGACAGATTGAAGCTAAGAAAAGGCTCGCTTTCGAAACCGGTAGCGACAGTTCTTTCAATGGTTGCGCCGCCTGAAATCCGCCCCACAGAGGGAATGTTGACGGTAAGCTGTGACCCGTCGGTTGCGGAAATACCCAAACCACCGACGGCGAGGTTACCCTGCGCCATCGCATAGATTTGTTGATCTGCACCATAAAGCGGCATCAAAATCAATGTACCGCCACGCAGCGATTTGGCTTTGCCCAAAGCTGAAACGGTTACGTCCATCCGCTGTCCAGGTTTGGCAAAGGCCGGCATTTCGGCCGTGACCATTACCGCCGCGGCATTTTTGGTAGCAGGATTGACGCCAGGAGGCAGGGCCAGGCCAAAACGGCTGGTCATGCCTTTCACGCCCAACGTCGCATATTCCAGACTGTCATCGCCAGTCCCCGCAAGCCCGACCACGACGCCATAGCCAACCAGCTGGTTGGTTCGTAGGCCAGCAAAATGACCAAGATCTTTGATCCGTTCTGCCTGCGCCGGTTGCATCGCAATCAGCAGGGTGATTACCAATGCTGCGAACGCATGAATGAAGCGGGTTATTTTAGGAGATAGGGTCATATTGTCTCGCCTGATCGGGGACTAAAAGGGGGAAATGAAAGAGAAGAATTTTTGCAACCAGCCTTGCTTGCTGGCGGATGCAATTTCGCCGGTGCCGCCGTAAATAATACGGGCATTGGCTACCTTGGTGGACGGGATAGTATTGTCGGAAGAAATATCTATCGCACGGATGAGACCGCTAAACTGCGTATGTTCGTCCCCGCGATTGAGCGATGTCAGTTTTTGACCGCGCACCAGCATCGTGCCGTTGGCATAGCTCTCAGCGACCGTCACGCTAATGCGTCCTTGCAGCGAATTGGACTGGGCGGCATTTCCGCTGCCGTTGAAATTTTGTGATCCACTGGATGCGACATCGCTGGGCGAGAATAAAGAGAACAAGCCTGTGGTGGGCGGCGTCAATGAAATCCCGCCTGTACGGTCTTTGGATGCACTATTTGATTTGGCTGCTCTGGTATCTTCGACAAGCAGGATCGTGATGATATCACCCTTCCTGCTGGCGCGCATACCGCTGGTTAGAGCAGCATAACCGGAAGCTTGCTGAAAAATCGCACCATTGGCAGCGGCGGGGGTGGGGGCTGGCAATGGCGGTGCGACTGCGGCAGCGAAACCCCGCTCCGCATTGGACCCACCGGAGCCCATGCAGCCAATCAGCAGAAAGGGAGCCGCAGTAACGGACAGTGCCGTCTTCGAAAAATGGGATATGCGCATCATGTTAGTGCCTCTTGCTCAAATGGGGGTTAAATCTGTTGATTGACGAACTGCAGCATTTCGTCGGTTGCCGAGATCATTTTGGAATTGACCTCATAGGCCCGCTGCGTCTCGATCATGTTCACCAGCTCTTCGACGATATTGACGTTGGATTGTTCCAGCGCCCCTTGGCGAATGCTGCCTATTCCCTCGGTGCCCGCTTCGCCGACTTGGGGCGGACCGCTGGCCGGTGTTTCAATGAGAATATTGTTGCCGACAGACATCAGCCCGGACGGGTTTGTAAAGTTGGCTAGCTCTATCTGACCAAGCTCGCTTACGTCGGTTTGACCGGCAAGATTTGCCGTGACCGTCCCGTTATTGCCAATAGTCAAAGAGGTTGCGCCTTGTGGTACCTGAATGGCCGGTACCAGCGGCAGACCATCACTTGTAACCATATTCCCTTCAGCGGTCAGGCTGAAGTTACCGGCGCGGGTGTAGCCTGTCGTGCCATCGGGTCTCTCGACTTGAAAAAAGCCGGAACCTTCGATCGCCATGTCGAGCGCATTTTCGCTGTTTTGTAACGTTCCTTGCGTACTGATCTTGCCAATACCGGAAAGCTTGACGCCGGTACCGAGTTGCAGACCACTGGCAAATCGGTTCTGTGCATCCGATGGCGCACCTGGCGTGACAATATTCTGATAGGCAAGTGTCTCAAAATCCGCGCGGTCCCGTTTGAAACCTGTGGTGTTCACGTTTGCCAGGTTATTGGCAATGACGCGCATTTTTGTATTTTGCGCATCCAGACCGGTACGCGCGACTTGCAGGGCTGCATTGGTCATTTCAAAATCTCCTTCGTGCGACTATCGCACCGATTATCCTTGCGGCATGTTCATGATGGCAGAGCTGCTTTCGTCCAGTTCTTCGGCCGTGCGCAGCAGTTTCGCTTGTGTTTCCCATGCGCGGCTGGTCTCAATCATATCGACCAGTGCGGCTGTCATGTTGACATTGGATTCCTCCAGGGCGCCAGAAATAACCCGCGCATTGTCATCAACCGGAAGGACACCATCATTGGCGGCACGGAATAGCGCGTCCGGCCCTTTGGAAATGGCGCTACCCGTCATGCTGACAAGCTTGATCCGGTCGAGTTCCTGTGGCTGGGTTGGATCACCACCTTGCGGCACAAAGAACACCGTGCCGTCGGCACCGATATCTATGCGCTCCGCTGGAGGCATTGTGATGGGGCCGCCTTCACCAATAACCGGAAAACCGTCACCGGTGACCATGGCACCCGATGCGGCGATCCGAAAATCGCCGCGCCGGGAATAGGCTTCCTTGCCATCGACGGCCTGAACCGCGATCATCGCATCACCTTCCAGGGCAATATCCAGGGAACGGCCGGTTTGGGTTACCGATCCGGCGTTCATATCGGCCTGCATATCCCGCTCGACCGCCATTGCACGGCTGTCATGACCCGGGCCGACCAGATATTTGGCCTCGGCTGACACCATGTCGGCTTTGAAACCGACAGTATTGGAGTTCGCCATATTGTTGGCGATGGCCGTCTGTCGGTTCATCAACGATTTCATTGCGTTGATGCTGGTATATGCAAGCTTATCCATAGATTATTCCTGGATTGATATGACCATCAGATCCTAGACCTGAAGGTTGATGACCGTCTGGCTGAGGGTGTTGGCGGTCTCGATAGCCTGGGCGTTGGCCTGGAAATTACGCTGAGCTGAAATCAGTGAGACCAGCTCTTCGGTAATATCCACATTCGCCAGTTCCAGCGAACCAGAACGAACCTGACCAAGTGGTCCGTTCGCAGCTTGGTTAACCTGTGCCGGCCCGGAATCTCCGGTCGCGACCCAATGTGCATCACCAACCGGACGCAGGCCTTCGATAGCGGTAAAGCTGGCCATGGCCATCGCTCCTAGAGCAATCTGGTTCCCGTTAGAGAAGGTTGCACTTACAACGCCTTCGCCATTGATGGAAATGTTGGTCAGCAATTCTGTTGGATCGGCGGGATCGAATTCCGGTACGATGAAATCGAACATGTCCGCGGCGTTGGTTGATGTCGCCACGCCATTGGCATCGACGGGTAAAAGTTGCGCCTTGGCACCTGTAGTATCGACGACTTCGCGATCGACATTGACCGAGAAAGAACCGTTGCGGGTGAAAGACAGACCCTGCCGCGGAGGTTGACCTCGGACGGAGAAAAATCCGTCACCGGCAATCGCGAGATCCAGCGTTTTGTCGGTGGCCTGCAATGTGCCTTGCGTAAATTGCTGGGTAATACCGCTCAACCGCACACCTTGACCGGCAACGGTCTTGGTTGTCTGGGTCGGTGAGGCGGCAAACAGGTCGCCAAATTGTGCGCGACTTTTCTTAAAGCCGGTCGAACTCGTGTTCGCGACGTTGTTTGAAATAACATTCAAATCGGTTTGTGCGGCTTTCAGGCCACTAAGGGATGTAAAGAAAGACATTAGTTCTTCTCCTGGTTGAAATCTTTTTGAGGGACGTTTCCGACTATCCGATGCGCAGCGCTTCCGCTGGCAGGACGTTACCAATCGGGGTTACAAGAATGGGTGGGCCGTTTCCTTCAGACGTCTGCACCGATGCAACCGGAACCCACGTCGCGAGATCCGACACAGAGCCACCATTTACGCGCACCCGCAGCCGACCTAAGTCTTGCGGCTGGCCGGCGGCATTTTTGCTGTCAAAGTTAAACTGGATTGGTCCAGCTTCCTGACTACCAAGTTCGGCGAACATCACGATCTCACCAGCTTCGTTGAGCAGATCAATGGATAGATTTTCGCTTGCCTGGTTAAGTTCAAACTCGCCGGTATATTCGCCATCCTTGTTGGCCACTGCAAAATTGCCGGGAACCAGAACGGAATGACCGATCCATTCCTTGGCATCGGACAGGCGGTTGTTGCCCAGCATCGATGCAATGTCGGTCAACGACTGGTTCATCTCGGAAATGCCGGCAACGCTTGAAAATTGTGCGAGCTGTGCAACCATCGCCTGGTTGTCCAGCGGATCAAAAGGGTCTTGAAACTTGAGCTGTGTCGTCATCAGACGCAGAAAGGATTCCTGACCCAAGCTGTTATCACCGGTCGCGTTGGCGGGTTGCGCCTCCGTCAGGCCAGCGATATTTGACCTATTATTTTCAAAGACTTGTGGTGCAATTTCCATTATTGGTTCCTTACCGTTTCTAGAATGAGTGATTTTGCGGTCTGTAAAACTTGTACGTTATTCTTATAATTTCGGGCGGTTTCGAGCATGTCGATCATCTCTGCTGTCTCATCGACAGCCGCTTCCCAGACATAGCCTTCCTTGTCGGCAATCGGGTTGGATGGATCGTACCGCTTTTGTGGTTCGGCATCGGTTTGAACGACGCGTTCGACATCAATCGTCGCCATATTATCTTCCATGACGGAACGAAAAACCGGACGCATGGCGCGATAGGCTTCATCCTTGCTGGCATAGTCCGTGCGGGCATTTGCCAGATTGGAAGCCGTGGTGTTGAGCCGAACCATCTGGGCCGACATGGCCCGGCTGGCGACATCAAATACATTCATGCTACCGCTCATTATTATTCCCCTTTCAAGGCGCGTTTGATCGACGACACCTGTCCATTCAGAAAGGATAGGGTGGTGCGATATTGAATGGCGTTCTCGGCAAACAGGGTCTGCTCCACCGCCAGTTCGACGGTGTTGCCGTCAAGCGAGGGTTGCAACGGCACGCGAAAACCAGTGTGATCGCTCATCGCTTTGTCGATGGAGCTGCCTTTTTGTGCCTGCTGCATCGCACGATCAAAATCGAGATCCTTCGCCTTATATCCAGGCGTGGATGCATTCGCGATGTTAGAGGCAAGCATGTTCAAACGCTGCGAACGCAATTTTAGCGCCCCACCGTTTAATGCTAATACTTGGTCCAAACTCGGCATCGAAACAAAATCCTGTCTTAACTGTGCGGCCTTTCGACCGTCACTTGGGCATGAGAAACACCGGGATCGGTAATCTCGAACAGTACTTCGCAAAGGGCGTGCCAGTTTTGGGGCGGCAAGCGATAATTGACGGTTTTTGGGGATTTTATGCCGGTTGCAATCATGATATTTTTTAAGCACGACCCGGACCGGCAAGTTTTTGCCGGTTACCGGAAAAATTTTGCCGCTTTCAGAAAAAGCGCGATCTGATGGATATTATCCTCAGCAATATCGGCCGGTTTTTTGACCCGCTATTGTTCGGCATGGTGCTCGGCAGCGTATTGATCATGGCCTGGATCCAGAATGGCCGTGCGTCTTTCGCTCTGGCCTTTGCCGCGCTGCTCAACAGCGGCCGGGATCCTTTTGCAGAAAGCGGTGAGAATGCCACTTTCATGTGTCGCCGCATTGATTTTGTGCTGCGGGAACAAGGGCTTGTCGGGTTAGAAAAGGTGCGTAGCGAAGACGCATTTGTCACCCGTGTGATTGGTGAGTTACTCAACGCCAAGGATGCCAAAACCTTTGAGGAGTGGGCCCGGTTACAACAGAGTATAGTCCAAAAGAAGCAGGATATTACCGCAACTTATTGGAGCGCCGCATCTGAAATCGCGCCGGCGATCGGACTGATCGGAACGATTCTCGGCCTAATTCAGCTATTTGCGACTGGTATTGATCCAATGAAAATGGGCCCTGCCATGAGTTTCACGCTGCTTACCAGCCTCTATGGGTTGTTTGTATCCCACATTATCGCTTTTCCCATCTATGTGCGTTTGCATGCCAGGGCAGAGATACTGAACAACTATCGGGCTGCGGTTGTGCAACATGCGATTGCGATTGCCAAACGGGAGCTCGTCATATTGGGCCCGGTTCATTTTTCCCCGGCAAAACCGTTGAAGGCGGCGGGTTGAGCGGTGAACGCAGGACGCACCACCTTGTCCTTTCTCGATCTGGCGCTGATGTTACTCAGTGCATTTGCCTATGCGCATTTTGTGAATATTGCAGATCCGGAAACGCGTGCGAAATTAGCGGAGGAAGCAGCTAAAGCCCCCAAGATACTTGGTGCCTATGATTATAAGGCAGATGCGTTCTTTGAAGATAGTAACGCCATGTTGACGGAATTTGCCCGGGGGGAAATCTCCGAAATCGTTGCTCTCCAGCAGAATCAGTTGCTTACCATATATGTTCCTCCGGTCGCTGAAAGCAGGGAAAGGCAAAGGCTGCGGCAATGGGAAAAAGTGGCCGCCCGCTCAGCAGCAATTGCCGATGCTTTTGAAAAGGCGGGCCAGGACGGTGAGATGATAATATTGAAAATGCCGGACAAACTGGTGTCCAAGGCCAAAGAGAAACAGGATATCAGGCTGGTATTTTTGCCGCCGGGAAGCCCTGTTTCAAAATAAGGACATGGCGGACCACTAAATTGGCATGAAACCTGCTTTGTTTTTTTCGAACAGAGTGCACAGGAAAAAATCATGCCCCATTTTCGTCTAGCCATTCCCCTATTGTCCGTTTTTGCAATGGGCGCGGCCTCGTCCTTTGAAGATACAGATCATCTGGATCGTCAGGTGGCAGTATTTCTTAATGCAGATATTGGTGATGCAGGGGGCGCCCGTGCTCCGATAGATAAAAAGCTGCGATTGAAGCGTTGCCCAAATCGCGTCCGCTTTTCGGAAACTAATAACAGCGCCGTCATGGTCAGCTGCCCTGATCTTGGATGGAGGGTGTTTGTGCCCCTGTGGCGCGGACAGGGACGTGCGGCTGCTCAAAACAACCGCGCAGAGGAATTTGCAGTTCGCCGGAACCAGCCCCTAAACCTTGTGGTCAGGCGGCCCAGTTTCAGCATCAGCTATAAAGTAGTGGCGCAGAAAAACGGAAGAATAGGGGATTACATTCCTGTTCGCTCCAGCCGCAAATCCAAAATATTGATGGCCCGTGTGTCCGGAGCGGGTGAAGTGGAACTGGCTCAATAATTTTTTTGTTAAGATATTAATTTTTTCACAACGTGCCGTAAATTGTTATGAAAGAAGTTGTCGGTGTTTCGACTGAGATAAAAAAGATCAATAAGTTGAACACATTAAGGATGAATTGAAATGAAACCTGTTGAAAGCTACTCAGCGATTAATACGCGCCTTGATCGGCCGGTATTGCAAGAAGGTGCCACAACGAAACTTGGTGCTGGCGCAGATTCCGGTCAGGCAAAAGAAGCGCCGTCAATCACCACCACGGCTTCAATACTGGCTGCACAAACGCCGCCATTTGATGCTCAGAAAGTGGCCGACGTGCGTCAGAAAATTGCGTCCGGAATTTACAGTGTGGATACCGCCGCACTGGCTCAAAAGATGCTCGACATGGGCGTATTCGGAGTGGAAACGACCAAATGAAACAGATGGTAGAATCTTTTCGCCACTCTCAGGATATGCTCTTCTCGGCTCTTGAAGGCCATGACAGTGATGCGATTTTTCAAGCCAGCAAACAATTGGGTGAAGCGGCGGCACAATTGGGGGCAATTGAGCCCCAGAATATTGACCGCAGCCTGGAGCCAATGATGACCGAGGCGGATCAATTGATCCAGGCCTCGATTTATCGGCTGCGCTTCTTGCGTGACCATAGTTCTACGCGCCTGCAGCTTCTGGCCGGCTTTCGTGATAGTCAGGCCAACACCTATTCCGGCGCTGGACGGAGCTGATAGGCCGAAACGCCATCACATTAAAATCTTTGAATATATGAAAGCTCACGCGGTTCCGCGATGGGTGAGTGCTGTGCAAAATGCACATGTCCGGATGCGATAGAAACAGCCCGGAAAAACCCGAAAAAATAGCAACTTGGCATGATCATTGCTTCTCTCATTTGAAGGAGACTTTGATACGGCCATGTCCAACTTATCGATCACCAATCTGCACCAGCAGCGCAATCTGCAAAGCGTCATTGCGCAAAGTGCGCAGCGGACGGGTGTCGATTTCCAATATCTGGTCGCTCAAGCCCAGCTCGAAAGCGGGATGCGCGCTGATGCTAAGGCAAAAACATCCTCAGCAACCGGTCTCTACCAGTTTATCGATCAAACCTGGCTTGGTTTGGTCAAGGACAAGGGCGATCAATACGGTTTGGGCTGGGCACAAAATGCCATTTCGAGGCGTCCGAATGGACAGCTGACAGTTGCCGATAAAGCCCAGAAATCCAGTATATTGGCGCTTCGCAACAATCCGGAGATTTCCGCTCATCTGGCCGGAGAGTTCGCAAGAGACAATAGCGCCTATCTGCAGCAGCAAACAGGTCGCAAGCCGGAATCAGTAGACCTCTATCTCGCACATTTCTTGGGGCCTGCAGGCGCCGCCAAGTTTCTCAATCGCATGGATAGCAACCCATCTGCTTCTGCCGCATCGGTCTTTCCGAAAGCTGCCCGCGCCAATCACAACATATTTTTCGATAACAAGGGGCAAGCCCGCAGTTTTGAGGCCATTCGGGGACGTTTCGAACAAAAACTGGCTAACGCCGTTGATCTGGTCGGTGGCGGCAAAGGCTTGCCGAGGAACGGAAACATCTTGCCGCAGTCCGATAATGCCATGCCAACAGTACAGCCAGAGGACTATCTGCGGATCGCCCAAGCTCATGTCACAGATGCCAACACCGTTGGCGAAAACCATTCAAACTCACCGAAGCCTTTTAGCGAGCCCGCACGTGCCGCCTATCTGATGCTCGCCACCTTGGGGATGTAAATCATAATGAACCGACAAGCTTTTTCCATGGACCGGATGGCCAATAACCTGAAATCCGGTTTGTTACCGATGGCAACCCTGTTGCTCGTCATCTTTCTGGTTTTGCCGCTTCCTACAATCATGCTGGATATCGGCTTCATTACCAACATCATGATCTCGCTTGCGATCCTTATGGTCGCATTGAACGCAACCAAGCCGCTCGACTTTTCGAGTTTTCCGACCGTGCTGTTGTTTGCGACATTGATGCGCCTCGGCCTTAATGTCGCTTCGACACGTGTCGTATTGGTGCAGGGCCATGAAGGCGGCGATTCTGCAGGACAGGTCATCGAAGCCTTTGGCAGCTTGCTGCTCGGCGGCAATTATGTGGTCGGGATATTCGTCTTCTCAATCCTGATGATCATTAACCTGATTGTTATCACCAAAGGTGCGGGCCGCGTGTCCGAAGTATCCGCTCGTTTCACTCTGGATGCCTTGCCCGGCAAACAAATGGCGATTGATGCGGATCTGAACGCCGGATTGATTGCGCCAGAGGAAGCTAAGGAACGGCGTTCTGAGGTTGCGACCGAAGCGGATTTCTATGGTTCCATGGATGGTGCATCGAAGTTTGTGAAAGGCGACGCAGTCGCCGGCATATTGATTTTGGCGGTCAATATTATCGGCGGCATTGTTCTTGGTACGGCCGTTCATGGGCTGCCTTTCGCGGAAGCGGCCAGCACCTATTCGATGCTTGCCATTGGTGATGCCCTGGTTGCACAAGTACCAGCGTTAATCCTGTCCATTGCTGCGGCTGCGATTGTCACACGGGTCGCCTCCAACAAAAACCTGCCGGACCAGATTACGTCACAATTTGGATCTGGCGGCGCCTGGATTCCGGTTGCTGCTATTCTGACCATTTTGGGTGTGCTGCCTGGTATGCCGCATATGATTGTGCTGCCAGCAGCTGCGGTAGCGGGCGGCTTTGCATTCTATCTGATCCGTAAACCAAAGCCTGTCGAAGCGCCTCCCGAGCCAGTTCAGGAAAAACAGCCGGAACAGATTGATTGGGAAGATGTATCGGAAAAAGCGCGGCTTGGAATCGAGATTGGCTATGGTCTCGTCTCGATGGTCGAAGACCGCAAGGGTGCACCGTTGATGAAACGGATCACCGGCATCCGTCGTCAGATTTCCAAGGAACTCGGTTTTGTGGTGCCGCTCGTCCGGATCAAGGATGATCTGGAACTGGAACCCAATAGCTATCGGATCATGATGGGCGGTATGGTTTTGGGTGAAGGCACCGTCTGGCCCAATGACTTTCTGGCACTGGACGATGGTCATGTGGATGCGGTTATCGAGGGGCGCCCTTGTAAAGACCCAACATTTGGCATGGATGCCTTGTGGGTCGGCGCCGATAAAAAATCACACGCTGTTGCCGAAGGCTATACAGTTGTCGATGCACCCACGGTTGTCGCAACCCATCTCAACGATGTCGTCCGCCGGAACGCAACGCAGTTGTTCAGTATGGATGAGGCACAGAAACTACTCGACCTGCTGAAGGAAACATCGCCGCAACTGGTCGATAGCCTGACACCGCAGCCGCTGTCGTTATTTGCCATCACCGCAATTTGTCGGGAGCTGCTGGCAGAGAAAGTGCCGGTCAAAGACTTTCAGAAAATCTGCCTGGCGATGCTTGAGGCATCGAACCATCATACTGAAACCGAACAGATTGTTGATATGATACGTCAGAAAATCGGCAACCTGATCGTTCAGACAATGGTCCCTATCAATCTGCCATTGCCGGTGGTGACGCTCGACGCGGAACTGGAAAGTCTGCTCGTTAAAGCGCTGAAGGTCGGAGAAGACGCAAGTTATCCGATAGAGCCGCAGCTCGCGCAGCAGCTGGTCGAAGCAGTCGATGAAACAGCACGCACACTGCCAATGGAAGCGCGGAATATCGCTCTCATCACTTCTCCGATTGTGCGGCGCCCCCTTGGCGGGTTGCTGAAGAACCGCTTCCCGGATTTGACGGTGCTTTCTTATCACGAGTTGCCGGAAGACAAATCCATCGAAGTATTGGCGAAAATTGGCGTCCCTTCACCTCGGCCTGATGCGCTGCGGGTCGAAGCAAATCAGACATTTTAATCGAGTGGAATAGACTTATGTTTCAATCAAAAATCAAAGCATCTCAGGCCTACGGTGCCATGCAGATTGACGAGACCAAATTGGTCCAGGATCATCAAGGCCTGGTGACCAAAATTGCGTGGCAGATTAAATCCTTCTCGCCTGATCAGATTGAAGTAGAGGACCTTATCCAGGTCGGTCTGGTGGCTATGGTCGAGGCCGCTGCGAAATATGTCGATCAGGGGCATAATTTCAGCACCTATCTATACGTCCGCGTTCGTGGCGCAATGATCGACTATTTACGAAACACTTGCAGCCTGCGGCGAAGTGCGGTTGAGTGGAACAAGAAGCTGCGCCGGATTAGTGATCAGCTTGCTCAGGAAAATGGCCGCGAACCGAATGAGGTTGAACTGGCTGAAGCTATGGGCATGGACCAGGCGGAATTTCGCAAGAATGCCGATCGCGCCATCGATGTTCATGTTGATTCCCTTGACGAAGTCTATTGCGATTCCAGCAGCTGGTTTACCAACGATGATGATGACCAGCACGAGATACTAGAAAAAAGCCAGATGGTCGAACTGCTGTCCGCAAATCTGAAGAAACTGAATGAGCGGGAGCAGCTTGTCCTGAACTGCTATTTCATAGAAGAGATGCAGCTTGATGAAATAGGCGCTGTGCTTGATGTATCCTCTGTCCGGGTTTGCCAGATCAAAAAACGTGCCTTGGAAAAACTGCAAGCCGCGATGAGTTCAGACTAAACCGGCGCGGTATATTTTTTGAATAGTTTAAGCAAAGAAAAAGCCTCCTCCCGTTCGGGGAAGAGGCTTCTCTTTAGTATTGGTCTGAACGAACTTACCTGATCAGGCTCAATACCGACTGCTGAGACTGGTTAGCCTGTGCGAGCATCGCTGTGGACGCCTGGCTCAGGATCTGGTTCTTGGCCAGTTCTGTGGTTTCAGCAGAGAAGTCTACATCCACGATACGTGAGCGAGATTCTGTGATGTTGGCCACTCGGTCGGACAAGTTGGATACGGTGGTCTGCAGACGGTTCTGCGAGGCACCCAAGTTAGCCTGTGCGGTTGTGACGGTGTCCAGAGCAGTGTCCAGAGCGGTCAGTGCGGCGGTCGCACCAGCTTCGGTGCTGATATCAACCGCGTTGACTGCAAGGGCAGTAGCGTCGACATCGGTCAGAGCGATCGACACTGTCTGACTGGCGTCGCTGCCGGTCTGAATGCTGATGGACGCGTTGGTACCATCAAGCAAAGCAACATCGTTAAAGGTTGTGCGTGATGCCACATCACCAATCTGTCCAATGAGCTGTGTTACCTCAGCCTGAAGGTTGGTGCGGTCACCGCCAGAAAGCGTGCCGTTGGCAGATTGAACAGACAGTTCACGCATACGTTGCAACATGCTCGTAATTTCGTTCATGCCGCCTTCTGCGGTCTGGGCTGCAGAAATACCGTCATTGGCGTTACGAATTGCCATGTTCAGGCCGCGAACTTCAGATGTCATCCGGGTTGCGATTGCGTTACCGGCAGCATCGTCAGCTGCAGAGTTGATCCGGCGGCCAGTTGAAAGGCGTTCGATAGATTTTGCGAGACCCATTTCAGCTTGGCTAGAAGCGAAGCTGGCCCGCAGTGACGTTACGTTGGTTCCTATTACAGTCATGGTGACTTCCTTTTCACAATTTACTTAACTTGATTGATACTATGGGTCACCTCGTCTGCTGAAGCGGCCTCAGAGGAGTTAACGGCGGACCCCAAAATAATTAATCAAAAAAAATTGTCGGTTCTCCGACAGGTGCCTCTCAAAGGTGTCTGCTTTCCGACAGAAATGTCGGGAAACCGACGGTTTTAGAACAAAAAATGCTGATTTTCAGCCAATTCCCAAAACTGGCACGCGGATTGCGAGGTGTCGGATGAGCACAACAACGATCCCGTGTTCAGAGTAAAACGTGAGGGAATGAGATGATCAACAACGCGACAAAATCTAGCCTGGTCTCTAGGTTTCCAGAGCTTGTTGATATGCTCGAGAGTGTAGAAACTTTCCACTCCGACCACACATTGTCATCTACCACTGCGCAACTATCCCACATTGATGGCGCAGCGAAAAAAGGTGCTAATGGTGGTATAAAAGATCCCATCGTAATTTATCGCGATGGGCCATTCCGTTTCGTTCCGGCTACCCTCAGCCAGCCCCCACGCATTGAATTTGGTGAGGCAGACAAAGTATTTGGTCTGTCGTGTATCATCGAGTCCATGCGCGGGGGCAAAGGGCCCGCCTTTGCGGATCCGAAATCTGTTGCCTTATATAAATATGCCGCCCGGGTGGCGAGCAGTGATGCCAATGTCATGATTACCGGCGAAACCGGTACCGGCAAAGAAGGCGTCGCAAGATATATTCACGAACATAGCACGCGCGCTGACAAACAGCTTGTCACCATCAACTGCGCAGCGATTACAGAAACAATGATCGAGTCCATTTTATTCGGTCACAAGAAAGGTGCCTTTACAGGCGCCTATGCCAATGCCGTTGGTTTGTTCAAAGAAGCGGACGGCGGTACGATTTTCCTCGACGAGATTACCGAGATGCCATTGGAGAGCCAGTCTAAGCTTTTGCGCGTTCTGCAAGAAGGCGAAATTCTGCCCGTCGGCGCAACGCGTCATGAGAAAATTGATGTTCGCGTCATTTGCGCGGCCAACCGCAATTTTGCTGAAGAAGTTAAAGCCGGAAAGTTCCGCGAAGATCTGTACTGGCGTTTGAATGTGATGCCGGTTGAACTGGAACCGCTTGCGGCTCGCCCGGCTGATATTGTTGCAATAGCCACATTCATGATGATGGACTTTCAAAAAGGTCGCGACAAATTCATCGCATTGTCACCTTCCTGCATCGATCGTCTTAAAGCGCATCACTGGCCAGGTAATGTCCGCGAGCTTGCCAATGTGCTGCAACGCGCATTGGTCATGTGTGACGGTGATCGTCTTGAGGCCAAAGACCTGATGTTCTCTGGTGAAAGTCTGTCAGCCCAACCGAAGCAGGATGCGGTGCAACCTGGCAGTTCCGCCCGCTTCGTTCGCGGCCGTGACCTCCACTCCATTTCCAAAAGCGTTGAATATGACGCGATAACCAAAACGCTCGAACAAACCAACGGTAACCGCCGTGAAGCGGCGAAAGAGCTTGGTATTTCAGAGCGGACGCTGCGCTATCGGATGGCCGATATGCGCGCGCTCGCGGCTTGAGCAGGAGATAGATTATGTCTTCCGTCAATATGAATAGCCTGATGGCTGCACGCAATGCGATCCTGAACCGCAACAATGCGCTGCAGGACATCGCCAGCAAGACAAGCAATCTGGCCGGTCCAGGTCAGGTGCGCGAAACCGAACAGGTAAGCGACCCAAAAGGTTTCGCTGCGCAGTTGACCAATGCAATTCAGGAAGTGAACCAGCTACAGGCCACCGCCAAAGCCGATACGGCCGCTTATCAAATGGGCGAAACCAATGATGTGGCGGCAGTCATGCTGTCCAAACATAAAGCCTCCATCGGCTTTGAATCCACTTTGCAGGTCCGGAACAAGCTCTTGTCCGCCTACAAAGACATAATGAACATGTCGGTATAAGATGGCTGAAGAAACTTCCATCAACCAGAACCTCACGCCCG
Source organism: uncultured Sphingomonadaceae bacterium (assembly GCA_947495985.1). Taxonomy (GTDB): domain Bacteria; phylum Pseudomonadota; class Alphaproteobacteria; order Sphingomonadales; family Sphingomonadaceae; genus Parasphingorhabdus. The sequence continues at coordinate 1,425,078 of CANMBD010000001.1, read as the reverse complement.
TCGCGCCGACGGGCATGAACGCGTCTGGCGTCAGCGGGTTCATGGGCTCAATCCAATCCTTTGTACAACAGCCTGCCATTGCGCGGGCCATGCCTTTGATCATATTGTCCGCAGTCCTGGTCGCCGCTCTGTCGGCCTGGCTGGTCTTGCGTGAACCAGCGCAAAGAGACCTGTTCCGCGGTCTGCCGGACAATGACAAGTCGGCGGTTATGCAAGCGTTGCAAAGCGCCAATATTCCCTATCAGGTTGATGAAACCAGCGGCACTTTGACGGTTAGCAACGAAGATTATCACGCTGCAAAAATCGAACTGGCAGGGCAGGGACTGCCCCGCACCGCGCCCAGCGGTGACACTGTTATGTCGAGCATGCCCATGGGAGCCAGTCGAGCAGTTGAGTCTGAAAAGCTGCGCACGGCCCGGGAAATGGATTTGGCGCGATCGATAGAGGCACTGGATAATGTGATCTCTGCGCGGGTGCACTTGGCTGTCGAGCAGCCAAGTATATTTCTGCGTGATCGAAATGAGCCGGCTGCATCGGTCATTTTGCAATTAAGCGGCGCCACCAAATTGGACGAGCGCCAGACGACAGCGATATTGAATCTGGTCGCCAGCTCTGTACCAGGGTTGGACGCTTCCAACGTATCGGTCATTGATCAAAATGGCAGATTGTTGTCGAGCCGTGACGATGAAAACTCAAAGAACAATGATACCCAGTTAAAAATCAAAGCGGCGATAGAAGATCGCTATCGTCAATCATTGGCGAGCCTTTTGACGCCTATTGTCGGTCCCGGAAACTTCGTTGCCGAGGTCACCGCCGATGTCAATTTTGACGAAAAACAGGCAACCAGTGAGATTTATCCTGCCGATGGTTCGGTCCTGCGCTCCGAACAAGGTATGCGCTCGGAAGAACCGGTCGGTGGCCCGCAAGTTGGCGGTATACCTGGGGCACTGGCCAACAGGCCTCCTGCTGCAGCTGAATTTGAAGATCAACCTGGCGGTGAGGAAGAGCAGGGTGCTCAGCAAACCGAGCCGCGGAAAACCAGCGAAGAATATCAACGTAATTTCGAGTTGGCTCGTGAAATTGCCATAACAAACCAAGCCACCGGTCAGGTTTCCCGGCTTTCGGTAGCTGTAGCCATTGATGACAAGGCGCTGAAAGATACCAAGTCACCCAAAGAGATTCAGGAAATTGAAAAACTGGTCAAGGGAACCATTGGTTTCAATGCCGAGCGCGGTGACCAGATTGCTGTTTCTGCCCGTCAGTTCCGGCCTGTAACGGAAAAAGAAGCCGAAGAAGCTTTTTATGAATCCCCCTGGTTCGCCATTATCGCCCGAAATGTGACGGCGCTGGTTGTTGCCTTGCTGATCATATTCCTCATCGCTCGCCCGATATTGAAAAAATGGCTGAGTGCGGAGAAAAATCTGAAAGCCAATATGGCTGCCAACAGCGCGGCCATCCCTGCCGACCTCATGATGCAAAATCGTAGCCTGCCAAGCGCTGCGCTGACAAATGCCGATGCCGGAGGGCCAGCAGCCCAGATGGATGGGTCACCGGTCACCATCGACATGATCCAGGCGGCACCAAGCTATCAGGAACGAGCGTTATTGACGCAGAGTTTTGTCAAACAAAACCCCGATCATGCTGCTCTGGTGGTGAAAGAGCTTTTGAAAGAATCGGATGAGCTGGAGGAAGCTGATGGCTGACGCTGCATCTAAAGATGATAAAACAGAAAAAGAGGACGGCCAGCAGCTTGAGCTGATTACCGGACGTCAGACGGCGGCAATTCTCATGCTTTTGTTTGATGATGATGAAGCTGCTAAAATTCTGGAGCGTCTCGAACCGCAGGAAGCAGAGCTTTTGGGGGAAGCGATGTTCAGTGTCGCTGACGTCGACGCCATTCAAATTGACGGGTCGCTCGACCGGTTTTTGCAACTTACCAGAAACCAGACGATGCTGGCCTATAAGTCGGATGAAAAAGTCGGCCGCGTTTTCCGGCAGGCTTTGGGCACACCCCGTGCGGAAACGATGATGAACCGCTTTGCTCCGAAGAGGCCCACCAATATCGCGGAGCTACTCAAGTGGGTAGAGGTCAAAGACCTTGCCGAACTGGTTGAGAACGAACCGCCACAGATTGCCGCCGTCTTAATCTCATTCATGACGCCGGAAGCAGCAGCGGAAATGTTGCAGCTGGTGGAACCTGCATTGCAGGAGGAACTGATTTACCGCGTTGCGACCTTGGGACCAGTCAGCGCTCACGCACTGGCACAAATTCACGCCCTTCTGGAAAGCAATGGCCCGTCGGCAGAAGAGATCGCGCCACCGATGGAAATTGGCGGCCTGATGGATAGTGCGTCGATTATCAACGGCTTGCCCAAGCAGGCCAGTCAGGCGATTTTGAAAGGTGTGGCAAAACGCGACCGCAAGATCGCAAAGCAGATCGAAGACGAGATGTTCGTGTTTGCCGACCTCATGAACCTGTCGAAAAAGGATATCGGTACGGTCGTTCGCAAGGTGGATTCTGCCATATTGGTACCTGCTTTGCGCGGTGCTTCGAGCGAACTCAAAGCGAAAATATTCGAAGCTATGTCACAGCGGGCGGCGGAGACCATTCAGGATGAAATGGATGAGTCCCCACCACAACCTATGGAAGCTGTGATCAGTGCACAAAAAGGCGTCATCGCTATCGCAAAGCTGATGATCGACAATGGAGAAATCAGCATGTCGACCGGCGGTGCTGATTATGTCTGACCTGCGTTCTGAACAAAATCTCCACAGTACGATGGACAATGATGAGGTTGTTCCCCTGTGGCGCATGCCGATGGAACAGAAAGAGTTTTCTGCCTGGTCCGGCAGCCTGCCGAAAAATAGCGGAGCGGGCTCTGACCATCAGTTTCCGAGCTTTGATGGATCGGAAACGGGCATGAACGGCGCGTCCGGTGGCGGGGAAGAAGACATATTTGAAGCGGCCTATCGCAAAGGCTGGGAAGACGGGCAGGCGGCTTTGGCGGCAGAGCAGGAAGCGAATGATCAGGCCTCTGCCACCTTGGCCGACGCGATCAGTCATCTGAATGATCTATATTCGACTGGCAGCTTTTCCCTGATCCTCAACGCGATTGAATCGCTCTTTCGCCGCTGTTCGGAACTTGCCGTGCCAGATAAAGTCTTGCTGGAGGCCTGGGCAACGCAATTGGCAGACAGAATTGACCAGGATCAAAAGGGTGCAAGTCTTCTTTTGCACCCCGATGATCTGGCATTGCTTGATCAGGAGAAGTGCAAGCTGCCTTTGCGCGCCGATCCATCCATGCTGCGCGGTAACCTGAAACTAAATCACGCCGGCGGCTGGATCGAAAAAGGGTCAGAAGTCGTACTGGATGAATTGCACGATCTGATAGATGAGTTAAGCGGTCAGCAATCGGAACCCGGTCATGAGTGAAACGGCCCAAACGTTCGTGAGCGACCATAATAGCGGCAAGGGCATTCGCGGTCTTTTGGCCCGCATTGAGCATATCGACAATGAACCGCGCCAGGTCGGCAAGTTATCTGCGCATGACAATGGCATGCTGGAAGTCACAGGTTTCCCTTATCCTTTGGGATATTCCGGCCGTGTGACAGCGACCGACGGCCGGGAGATTACGGCCGAGGTTGTGGGTTTCAAGGGATCGCGCACGCTGATGATCCCGATGGTGCAGGATGCGCCGCTGCGAAGCGGCAGCCGGGTACTACCCTTTGCCAAATCGAATGAAGCCGCAGTTGGCGATGCACTGTTTGGCCGGATCATTGGCCCGATGGGAGAGCCCATTGACGGCAAGGGACCGATATTGGCCACCGAGAGTATCCCGCTATCGGGGCTTGAAGGTAATGTGATGCGCCGAGCCAGTGTAACCAAGCCTATCGATATGGGCATAAGGGCATTGAACGGTTTGCTGACATTTGGTCAGGGTCAACGGGTGGCGGTCATTGCCGGATCGGGTGTTGGTAAATCAATGCTGATCAATCAGATTTTGGACGGCGTCGTTGCCGACGTTGTTGTTGTTGGCCTGATCGGGGAACGCGGCCGTGAAGTGAATGACTTTGTGAATCGCCGCAATGAGAAAAAAGATGCAGTGCCTACGATCACGGTTGCTGTGCCTGCGGATCACTCGCCCTCTTCGCGGTTAAAGGCAGCCCATCGGGCTACCGCCATTGCCGAACATTTTCGGTCGCAAGGCAAATCGGTTGTGCTGGTTATCGACAGCCTGACGCGGGTTGCCCATGCTCAACGTGAAATTGGCCTGGCTGCTGGCGAACCGCCGACGATGAAAGGTTATCCACCCTCGGCCCTGTCGATGATCCCGCGTCTGATTGAAAGGGCAGGGAATGACAATAAGACTGGCGGCTCGATAACCGCTATTTACACCGTTCTTGCTGATGGCGATGATCTTGATGATCCGGTTGTCGATAATGCGCGGGCAATTGCTGACGGCCATATAATATTGTCTCGCTCGCTGGCGGAGCAGGGCATTTTTCCGGCCATTGATATCGGGAAATCAATCAGCCGGGTCGCGGTGGACATTATCGATGATGCGCATCATGCGGCGCAAACCCATTTCAAGCGTCTCTGGTCCATCTATGAGGAGAACCGGGATCTGGTTTTAATGGGAGCCTACCAAGCCGGTAATGATCCCAATATCGACGAAGCACTCGCGCAGTGGCCGATCATGGTCGAGTATTTGAAGCAGAAACCTCGCGAACTTGTGAACTTCCAACAAAGCATCAGTGATCTGTTTGGTCTGTTCGAGCCATGAAACGGAAAGTGAAGGGGCTGCAGCGCATATTGAAAGTACGCGATACCCAGAAAAAATTGAAGGAAATGGCGCTTGCAAAAGCTGGCAATCATTGCGCGGCATTGGAGCATAACGCGGACCGGATCAGAAAACTTCAGATTGAAACACTGTCCGATGTTCAGGCGGTTAACGCCGATATGTTGTCCGCCAGAATGGAACTTTCTGGGCGCCTGGTTGATGCCGAGCGCTCTATAGAAGCGTCTATGGAGAAAGCCCGGCAAGACTTTGCCCATGCAGAGCGGCAAAACCTTGCCGCCCGGACTACCTATGAGGGCACCGAGAAACTCCTCCATTCCAACCTTCGTAAGGCTCGCAAGGCGGAAATATTCAAAACCGATGTTCGTCATAACATACTGTATAATATAGGAAATAATAGGAAAAAGGATCGCCGTGATGATGGGTAAAATCTTGTCCGAGGCCTCTCAATCCATAATTGGCATGCTTTCTGCAAAGCCTGTCGACATGGAAACACGCACTGCAAATAACGAGTTTAGCTCCCTTCTGGCCGCCGGTGAGGACCGGTCGCGTTCGGCATTGGACAAAGACGGTGCAGAAACAGCAGAAGGCAATGGCGCTGAGCAGTTTCTGGCGCAGTTGATCGGTAATGATGATGAGTCCGTTACACCTGCAGAAAAGCGTGAGATGTTAAAAACCGACACAATGAAGATCGCGGGTGATGACGGTGTCGAAAGTGCCCAGACCGATGCTTCGTTTTCTCCAGAAGCTGCTTCGGAAATGCAGCGCTTCGTATCGGTTCTTCAACCGTCCTCCGGCGATTCAACACAGATCGGCAAGAGCATATCTGACATTGAACCGAAGCGAGCATCAGATGCTGTCAATGTGACGGCGCAAGACGCCAAAGAGCAAAACCCTGGCGCGAATATAGATACCAAACAGGCCCCCATGTTGGCAGGTAAGCAGTTGACCACCCCGGTCGATTTGCCTGCTCCTGGTGATATCAAAATCCCGGCGCAAGAAAACAACAGTCTGGTCAAGGGCGATGCCAAAACTTCTTCCGCGCCCAGGATGGAAAGTGATCCGGTCGTACAAAGTAAAGCCGCGCTCGACGGTAAAATATTGGCAGAGAGCAAACCAATTTCCGAAAATGGCGTGAAAGCCAACATCTCATCTGCTTCGTCAAACAGTTCGGACAAACTCTCACCTGAAATCAGTGTGCAGAAAACCGCTCTGGTGCAGACGACTAAGACGGAAACGTCACAAACCACCAATATATCAAAGGCACCCGTCCCGGCAGCGCCTTATACTGACTTTGCAGTACGCAATCGCTCAAAAACCAATATTGTGGATGGCAAACGCCCTGCCGCACTTTCCACGCCAGGTAACATTGGATCGGAGCAACCGGTATTGGACTCGCTTGATCTGCGGTTGGCCAGCAATCGAAATTTGGCAGGCACCAAATCTGTGCAAGCCCCTGAAATTGACGCCCGGGTTTCCACCGCGCCTTCAGATGCTTCGATGAAAATCGAGACGAAATCGTCTTTCATGGAAATGCAAAAGCTTTCCACTGGGCATGATCTGGAAACCAGCATTGAACTGTCAGCGCCAGCGCCCGTTGCCCAACCGACCAGCACTCAAACTGCCACACAAAAGACTGTTGGTTTCGACTGGAACGCGCCGCAATTTGCCGAGCGCTTTGCCTCTGAAATCAGCGATATGCGGATCAACGGCGATCTGAAGAAATTTGAGATTAACCCAAGAAATATGGGACGTCTGGAAGTGTCCTTCGTTTCGCGCGGCGGAGTGGAAGTACTTCAAATTGAAGCAGAAAGCGACGCGGCTCGTGAGGTGATAGTACAACACAGCCAGGCGATTCAGGATATTTTGAAGGCACAGGGTCGGTCTGATCTGACCCTGCGCGTGGATGTACGGGACAATATGTTCGCTGCCTCTCAAAATGACAGCATGGATTTCAGTCAACAAAACAGCGCAGGCGAGCAGGAAGAAAACACCGCTTCGTCTTCCCAAAATGGCAGCGCAGCGATGACGGCCGAGGGTGATGTCGATCCACCGGCACCGTCCGATAACAGCCGCTACGCCTGAGCCTGAAACCACCCATTAAAACGAATAGAAACTTCAGAGGTCAAAATGTCAGATACCAATTCGGAAGAAGAAAAGCCCAAAAAGAAAAAGGGTAAGATGAAAGGCCTCATCATTGGGCTTGCTGCAGTTGCTGTTCTTGGCGGCGGCGGCGCGGCTGGCGGATTTTATGTCGCCGGTACGATGAACAGTGACGGTCTGGAACCTGAAGACCCAAACAAGCCCAAGATAATTTTGAAAGACGGCTCAGCCGTTAGCGAAAGGGAAGCCAAGACCGCAATATCGGAGCCGAACGATAGTAATTTCAAAATTACTTATCATCAGATCGAGCAGCCGTTCACATCGAATCTCTCGAATTCTGAGAGCTTTGCGCAATTGTCGCTCGCTATCTCAACCTATTATGACGAGCGTGTCTTTGAGCATGTGACCGAGCATGAGATTGCCATCCGTTCCGCTATCCTGATGGAACTGGGGCAACAAGATCCGTTCGAACTGGACACGTCCGAAGGCAAGCGTGAGCTCAAGAAAAAGCTCCGCGATGTCATCAATGCCACCCTGAAAGAAAAGTCAGGATTTGGCGGAATTGAGGACGTCTATTTCACCAGCATGGTCATTCAGTAAGATTTTAGAAGGCGATAAACCGATGTCCCAGCCTACCACAGAAAATGCCTCCGCCAGCGCAGCAACTGACCGCGCGCCAGCCGAGCACAGTCTGCTGAAAAAAGGCGGTCCTGACGATATGCTTTTAACAGTGTATCGGAAGGTCGAGAAAAAGTTGGCGAGCCGGATCAAAACCCATCTGATGAGTATTGTCAGTTGTGAGTTGGGCGTCGAAATGGCCAGCAGCGACACATTGCAATTCCCCAAATGGCATGAGGCACTGGAAGGTGACGCAGTCTATCTGGAATATCATTCCGGTACGTCGGGGCCTCCTATGTGGGTTCGGGTTTCGCGTCTGTTTCTGACCGGTTGTGTCGACTGTTTTTTTGGTGGGCAATTTGATGGCGAAACCTGCGCAGAAGGAAAGCTTTCGCGGTCCGAAACGGCGATGATTGATCGTCTTGGAAAAGCCATAGCCGATAGTCTCGCCGAGAGTTGGTCGGTGGTTTATGAAACCACGTTTCGTTATGCCGGATATATTCATGACAAGGACGATCTCGAGATGGATCTCGAAGATCCCAATATTCTTGTCAGCTCTGCTCGGATCGCGCTTTCGGGCCATGCGGTGGAAGCCATTGATTTTGCTCAACCGATTGACGGCCTTACGGCTATCGAACCACAGCTGCATCGCCCGGTAAGCCGGGAAACGAACGCTATCGATCCAGCCTGGCAGCGGTCGCTGAAAGAATCCTTCGATCAGGTTTACATGCCTGTTCGCTCCGTCCTGGCACGTCCGACAATGGACTTGTCTAAACTGTCCCGGCTTGCCGTCGGTGACATATTGCCAGTTTCTCCAACCGATAACGTACCACTGATCGTCGGTGACCGCGTCTTCGCACGTGGCAGCATCGGCGAACAAAATGGCGGTGTCGCATTCAAAATCAAACAGTTTCTATAGGACCAGAAAATGAACGATATGACTCATGATAGCGAGGCTCTGGGAGCCGCAGAACCGGCCGATGTGAATATCAGCCAGCCGCAGGATCACTATGCCTTTCTGGCCGATATCAAGGTTCGCCTGTCGGTCGAAGTTGGCAGCGTGTCGATGACGGTATCTGACATAATGGACCTGCGTGAAGGGTCAGTCGTCGAGCTTGACCGACAAGTCGACCAGCTGATTGACATTAACGTCAATGGTACCCTGGTGGCCCGCGGCGAGGTTGTTCCGGTCAAGAATAAATTCGGTGTAAGGATCGCGGAAATAGTATCGAACGGTATGGCACGGGCGCGCGTGGAAAGGCGCACCTGATGACCTTTTACATTCTCAAACTCGCAATCATGCTGCCGCTGATCGGCTTGCTGATTTACGGGACGCTCTGGCTCTATCGCAAATATCAACCGCAGACGATGATGCGTCAGAAATCAACCAGCCTCAATATCGTCGAAGTGATGCCGATTGGCGTGAACAACAAACTAGCCGTTGTCGATTTTGAAGGGCGCAAGATACTCCTCTCGGTCACCCGCAATGGTGTTGCAAAAGTTGATGAGAAAAATGCAGATTAATCTCAAAACCATCTGGATCATTGTCGCGATCATCGCATCCGCATTCATTGCGGGTCCGGGCTTCGCACAAGATACTGCGCCAGGTGCCTCGGCTGCCCTGGAACGAGCGCTGGATGATGTGTCGGGAGACGGGCAACCGTTGAGCACGACATTGCAAATCCTCATCGTCATGGGGTTGCTGACGATATTGCCATCAATAGTCCTGATGATGACCAGCTTTACACGGATCATCATTGTCCTCTCGATCTTGCGCCATGCACTGGGCCTGCAACAGACACCGCCCAATCAGGTGCTGATCGGCCTGTCCCTGTTTCTCTCGCTGTTTGTCATGGCGCCGAGTATTGAAAAGATAAACGAACAAGCGATCACGCCCTATTCGGCAGACGAGATCACGTTGACCGAAGCCATTGATCGGTCTGGCAAGGTCATGCATAAATTTATGGCGAAACAGACTCGCCAAAGCGACCTTCGCCTGTTCATGGATCTTGCCAATGAAGACGGTTTTGAATCGACTGAAGATATTCCTTTCTCGATCATGCTGCCTGCCTTTGTCACCAGCGAGCTGAAAACCGCTTTTCAGATCGGCTTTCTCATATTCCTGCCTTTCCTGATCATCGATCTGGTCGTGGCTGCCGTTTTGATGTCGCTCGGTATGATGATGTTGTCGCCGGTGATTATATCGATGCCGTTCAAACTGCTACTTTTCGTCCTTGTAGATGGCTGGGCCCTTACCATGGGCTCTCTAGCGGCCTCGTTTGCGAGCTAGCCATGACCGATAATGCAGATTTCTTCGTCGGTATTGCGCAGCAAGCCTTGTGGGTCACCGCTCTCGCCGCCGCCCCGTTTTTGATCCCGGCTTTGCTGGTCGGACTTGTCCTCGGCATGGTTCAGGCGGCAACATCGGTCAACGAGCAAACACTGACCTTCGTGCCCAAGCTAGTTATCGTTGCTATTGTTGCGGCAATTTTTGGTGGTTCAATCCTTGTTCTGATTGTCGATTTCACGCGCGAAATTTACACCAGAATTCCGGATTTACTCTTATGATCTTGTCCGGTTTCGCTGATGTTGAAAGCCAGGTCTGGATGTGGATGATGGCGATGATCCGCCCCGGTGCGGCGATGGTCGTGACGCCAGTATTTGGTGCCGCCAATGTCCCCGTCCAAATCCGCATCGTCCTAGCGTTCATGATCGGTATGGTCGCAACCAACAGCGTAAGTTTCGACTTGCCGACGGATTCAGCGATCACCCTGCACAACATGATTTTCGTAATGGGTGAAGTGCTGCTCGGCCTTGCCATCGGTTTTGCGTTACAGCTGGGCTTTGCCAGCGTGCTTATCGCAGGTGAAACAATCAGTAACGCCATGGGTCTCGGCTTTGCCAGCATGGCGGACCCGCAAACAGGGCAATCTACCCCGGTTATCGGTCAGTTTTTAATGATCGTGGCGACGCTGTTGCTGCTCGCTATCGATGGCCATTTGATGTTGATCGCGGCGATTGTCGAAAGCTATTCTGCTCTGCCGCCGGGCTTTGCATTTCTGGGTCCCGAATTGTTGCTAGGCATGGTGAAATTTGGCGGCACGTTATTTTCCATGGGGCTGCTCATTGCTCTGCCTGTTGGCGGCGCGCTCATCCTCATTCAATTTGTTATGGGCTTCCTGGCTCGAACGGCACCAGCGCTTAACCTGTTCGCTGTCGGTATTCCGGTCACAATTACAGCTGGCTTGGTGATGTTGGCAATAACCGCGCCGATCATGGCCGATACGATTGTCCAGTCTTTGGGCATGGGCCTCAATCAAGCCGTCTTCATCGCGGGAGGCGGATAGTGGCACAGGAATCACCCAGTGGCGGCGAAAAGACCGAAGCACCAACCCCCAAGAAACTGAAGGACAGCGCCGAGAAAGGTGATGTCCTCAAGTCCCAGGACCTTGGCGGCGCGATGGTTATTTTTTTTGGTACCGTGGCGGTCGTGATTTTTGGTGGTACGCTGTATCAGGCGCTTGCCGATATGCTCGCCAGCGCGCTGATTTTCGATCATCGTGATGTTGAGATATTCGACATAGAAGGGCGCAGTTTTTCACTCGTCTCCGGTATCGTACCGGAATTTATGAGCCTGTTCGCCATGCTGCTGGTTGCCGCAATAGCGACACCTGCATTGCTGGGATCACTGGGTTTTCGCTGGTCTGCAATGAAGCCCAAACCATCCAAGCTGGATCCGATAAAGGGGATGGGGAAAATATTCGGAACCAATGGTCTGATGGAGCTTGGCAAGTCGATCATGAAAGTCCTGCTGCTTGGAGCGGTCGGCGGGTCCATATTGTCCATGCATTTTGGCGATCTTGCCCAGTTGGGTGCGCAGGATTTGGATATGGCGGTTGCCAGCTACACGTCGCTTTTCCTGAAACTGTTGGTCGGTATCACCGTAAGCCTGATGCTGATCGCGATGATTGATGTGCCAATCCAGTTGTTCCAGCGGACGAAGCGCCTGAAAATGACCAAACAAGAGGTCAAGGACGAGTATAAACAAACCGAAGGTTCACCTGACACCAGGGCTATCCAGCGTCAGCGCCGCAGTGAGATGCTCAGCGATTCGACCCGCAAGGCTGTCGCAGACGCCACCGTTCTGCTGGTTAATCCAACCCACTTTGCCGTCGCGCTGCGCTATGACCGGGAACAGGATTATGCGCCTGTGGTGCTGGGTAAAGGCTGTGACACGATAGCTCTGGCCATGCGTGAAATGGCGGCAGAAGTTGGTACGCCGGTTATGGAATATCAGGATTTGACCCGCTCCATCTACTACACGTCAGAGGTAGGAGAGACCATTGATGATCGCCTCTATGCAGTGGTCGCTGCCATACTGAGCTTCCTCATCCAGCTGGATGAAAAACTGGTCAGCCCTCTCCACAAACCCAAAATCAGCCTGCCCGAAGACATGCAATATAGTGCCGACGGCAGCAGGATGGCCTGATCTGAAATGAAAAACTGTATCTTAATCGGCCCCGAAACGTGCCGTAAATCACCAGGAAGGTGAAAGAATAATGTTTGGTAATGTCATAAACAGTATCGGTGCTGGTTCCGGTATCAACTCTGCCCAATTGGTGTCCGACCTCGTCGCGGCATCAACCGGTGTCAAGTTGAGCCAGCTCAATGAACGCAGCCAGCTTAACAGCACACGGATATCGGCAATGGCCGCCACCGCTTCGGCGCTGACTACCTTTTCCGACGCAGTGAAAGAAACTCTCGATGGTCAGGGTTTTGTCGGTGAGCTGATATCCAGTCGCACCGAACTGGCCAACGCAACCGTGCTTGAAGATGCGCGGCCGGAAGGATTGCCGGCCTCCGTAGAGGTTGTGCAAATAGCCGCTGCCCAGCGCGAAATGACCGATGTCTTTGCCAGTGCTTCTGACGCGATTGGCGAGCGCACTCTTACTATTACCAACAGCGGTGGCAGTTTCGATATTGTCATCGACGATACCAACAACAGTCTGGCCGGTTTGAAAGATGCGATCAATGCCAGCAATAGCGGCGTTACAGCCTCTATATTGACTGACAATGCCGGATCTCGTCTGGTATTTGAAGCGCAGGAAGGCGTCGAAAACGCTTTCACGATTGGTCAGAGCGGGCCTTCAGCAGCCTTGAACCTATCAAATATCGGTGCGGCTGCAGACAGTATTATCCGGGTTGACGGCATAGAGCTGACCAACAGCAGCAATGCGGTTACCGGCGCCATTCCCGGAGTGCAGCTATCTTTACTGGCGGCTGAACCCGGCACAGTTTTTTCGATTAGCGGTGATTCAGAACCACTGGATGTTCGCAGTCTCGTGACGGAATTCATTACCGCCTATAATGAATTGCGCAGTTCATTGAATGATGCAACCGCGCCCGGTCTGGCTGGTGTAAGCGGCGGTCCGCTGGCTGGTGATCGCGGTGCCCGCGAAGTCATCCGCCAGCTTAGCCAGCTGACATCAACCCAATTGGCGGACAGCGGTGATTTCCGGACTCTCGCAGATATCGGTGTGCGCACCGAAAGCGATGGCACCTTGAGTATCGATAATGTTCGTCTTGATGCGGCGTTGGAACTGGATAGTGGCGGAATTAAATTGATGCTGGAGCCAGTGACCGTGAGCGAGACCAATGTGGGCTTGAGCGGAGCGCTTGATGCAATTTCTTCCCGCTTACAGGACGAGAATGGCGCTTTGGCACAGGCACAAGAGCGGCTTGATGCGATCCGGGAATCTATTGAGGAACGCCGCGAAAAAATCACTGACGAGGGCGATCGCCTGCGTGAACAATTGCAAACTACTTTTGCTGGCTTGGAACGGCAGTTGTCCGTTCTTCGGGCAACGCAATCCTATGTCGAACAACAATTCGCATCTTTTGATGATAACTGACGTTAGAGAGAAATAAAGAATGACATTTCAATCCAATATTCGCCGTGCATCGAGCTATCAATCGGTTCAGAAGAACAGCCACGTATTGTCGGCCAACCCTTATGATCTGGTGTCGATATTATTCGCTGAACTGCGTGACAGTCTGGACGCGATGATCGAAAGTGCAAAGCGCAACGATCATGGAAAAATGTTTGAATTTCGGGCGAAAGCGCTTGGCATTCTAAATGGACTGGATGAATCGCTGGATTTTGAAGCTGCTGGTGATCTCGCCCAAACGCTACATACCATCTACCGGGAAGCGGGTCGCCGGATTCAGGCGGAAGTTGGTGTCTCATTCATTGAAAAAGCAGAGTCCGCCCGGGAAATGCTACATGAAATAGAGAAATCATGGCTGGCAATCGCTCCGGGGCGATAAGTCCCTGAAGAGACGATACCAATAGCGCTGGCGCTAAAAACCGGCGGCTAATGCTACGCTATCTTGCAGCTGTTTATCGATACTATGTTTGCGCATCTTGTCGATAAACGTGGTCCGTTTGATATTGATCGACCGTGCGGCTTTCGAAACAACGCCGTGTGAGGCTTCCAAAGCATGCATTATGATGCGGCGCTCTTCATTTTTGAGATGGGCGTTGAGGTCGATGACGTTGTTTAACTGTGGTGCCGCGAACATTGATGAGGTGGGTGCAAAATCTGCCTCGCTGTCTATGCTCGGGGCGCTCTCAGCAAACTGAGGCTGTGCTTCCACTTGCCGACCATGGATTGCCGGTATGATATCGGATTGAACCAAGGTCGCGATATCATGGGCATGGACCTGCTGGCCGGAAAAGAACACTGTAGCGCGTTCAACGACGTTGCGTAACTCACGCACGTTGCCTGGCCAATCATAGTTTTGAAGCGCCGCATAGGCCTCCGCGGTAAAAATCGGCAGAGGGTTGCTATCTGATTGATTATTCAGAAAATGTTCCACTAATGCCGGAATGTCTTCAGTGCGTTCGCTGAGGGCAGGGACTTCGATGGGTACAACACAAAGCCGGTAGAACAGGTCTTCGCGGAAAGAGCCGCGTTGAATGGCGGTACCCAGATTTTTGTGCGTCGCAGCGATTACTCTGACATTGATCGGAATATTCTGGTTGCCGCCAACGCGGTTAACTATCCGCGATTCCAGAACCCGCAGCAATTTAACTTGCATGTTAAGAGGCATGTCGCCGATTTCGTCGAGAAAAATAGTGCCTTCGTTGGACTGTTCAAACAAACCGACATGCTTGTTGACTGCGCCGGTAAAACTGCCTTTTTCATGGCCGAACAATTCGGATTCAATCAGCTGCTCCGGCAGGGCACCACAGTTAACTGTAATGTTGGGGGCTGCAGCCCGCTGTGAGATACTGTGGATCGCATCAGCTACAACTTCCTTACCGCTACCGGAGGGACCGGTGATCATGATGGAGCTGTTGCAACGACCTGCGAATTTTACCAGCATTCGCAATTGCTGCATTTTGGGACTGCTGCCAATCAGCTTTGCTGCAAGGAGCGTCTCTAAATTTGCGTCACTCATTAAACTACCCAGATAACAAACCACAATATCCGGCACCGCCGGGGAGAGGTGGTTCGAAGATCCCGCAATCTCCGAACCGTCACCTGGTAAAAACGTAAATGAACAAAGATGGTTAAATAGAAGTTAACTGGATAAGACCACTTTGTTTCTGGGTGGTCAGATCACTTGAAATGAGACAATATGGTGGAGATCTTGTCTTTGCAGGTTTCAGAAGTGGATATGAAGACCATGCGATTGTCAGAAGGATTGGGTGATTTCTCAAGCAGCCCTTCTTCTGCCATTACGTTGATGTACCGCATGGCCGTTGTCATGGGTATTCCAGAGCTGTGAGCGATTGAAGAGACAGTGATCTTCTGGCCCCTGAGATCGCAAATATATGTGTCCAGACACATGTTCCAACAGGAATCGGCGAACAATCCGGAGCCGAGATTAAGCATATCGGCTTTGAGCCGGCTCCATTTCAACAGTCTTTCCGCACGATGAATCAATTCTGTTGCAGTGATATCGTCAACAGCCGGGTCGAGAACGTCGGTTTCGTTATTTTCGGAAGATACAACCAGCCCATTCAGCGCTTCGATCTTTTCGGTGGCTTCGGCCAGCGCTGACCTGATCGCGGCGATTTCAACGCTGACTGGGTCCATATTTAAAAGCCGTGCCTCATCATAATTCTGCTAACTAACTCAATTTTCAATGAATGGCCATACTGTTACTTGGCATCTTTACATATTGAGACTTCACTCTATACGGCCCATTTCTTTGCCTGAGCATGCTGATCAAGTGTAGTGCCGCTTATCACTATTTCTATCGCTATCCTTTCAGTAGCTCTACCTGCTCTGCCAATTCCAGCCAGCGCATCTCGGCTTCATCCTTTTCGTCAATGAGAGTTGCATTTTCTTCCGTAAGTTGTTCGAATTGAGTGAAATTTTTGGTGTACAAGTCGGCGTCGGACAAAGCTTCGGCAATTTGCTCCATGCGTTTGTCAATTGCTTCGATCCGACCGGGCAGCATGTCATAGTCCCGCTGGTCTTTATAACTCAGCTTCTTCGCCGGACTGCTTGACTTTGTAGTGGTTTTTGTCGGTGCTGCTTTGCCGGTTTTCCTGGACTTTGATCCGTTGCTATCGGCTTTGCGCTTGGCTTCCCATTCTGCATAACCGCCTGCGACAATATCTACCCTGCCGCTGCCATCCAGTCCCAAAGTGACGGTAACCGTGCGGTCCAGGAAGTCACGGTCGTGACTGACCAGCAATACGGTGCCTTCATAATCCGCAATTACTTCCTGAAGAAGATCGAGTGTTTCAAGATCGAGATCATTGGTCGGCTCGTCCAGTACGAGCAAATTTGACATACGCGCAAATTCCCGGGCGAGGAGCAGCCGGGATTGCTCGCCGCCTGACAAAGTGCCTACCCTGGCGTCAATGAGGCTGGGCGCGAACAGGAAGTCTTTAAGATAGCCCTGCACATGTTTTTTATTGCCGCGAACCTCCACCCAGTCACTGCCGTCAGCAAGAACATCACGGACGGTTTTATTACCTTCCAAAAGGCTGCGTTGCTGGTCAATAACGACACCGTTCAGTGTTTTGGCCAGATCGACTGATCCAGTATCCGGTTCCAGTTCGCCGGTCAGCATCTTGAGTAACGTCGTCTTCCCGGCTCCGTTGGCGCCGACAATTCCAATCCGGTCTCCCCGCTGAATACGCAGGGAAAAATCCCGAATGATTGTGCGTTTGGCATCGCCTTCACCAAAGGCCTTGGAGATATTTTCGGCCATGATGACGGACTTTGTGCGGACATCATCGCTTTGGGCCTTCAGATTTGCCGTTCCGGCCGGACCAATCATGGCTGCCCGCTGCGCCCGCATTTGATACAATTTCTCAAGCCGCCCCTGATTGCGTTTGCGCCTTGCAGTTACGCCGCGCTCCAGCCAGCGTGCTTCCAGTTTCAGCTTTGCGTCAATTTTGCTGGCGGCCTGTGCTTCGTCCGCATGAACTTTTTCCATCCACGCGTCATAACCACCAAAGCCGACCTCCTGTCGGCGGATCGCGCCGCGATCAAGCCAAATAGTTTGCTTGGTGAGCCGGGTAAGAAAGGTCCGGTCGTGGGAAATCGTGATGAAAGCGCCTTTGTACCGCCGCAGCCAGTCTTCCAACCAGTCAATCGCGCCAAGATCGAGATGGTTGGTCGGTTCATCAAGCAATAACAGATCCGGTTCCAAGGCCAGCGCCCGGCAAATCGCTGCCCGTCGTTTCTCGCCGCCGCTGGCCTTGTCAGCTCGGATGGAAAGGTCTGTAGACAGCTGGTCAGCGATGGACCGAACTTCATGTTCAGCTGGTCCACGGCTTCCGGCAACCGCAAAATCAAGCAATGTGTCGAAGGGAGAGAAATCCGGCTCCTGCTCCAGCATCACGATATTGGTGCCAGGCTGGATCATTCGTTTGCCTTTATCCGGCTCAATCTGATCGGCAATCAGCCGCAACAATGTTGTTTTTCCTGCACCGTTACGACCAATTAATGCCAAACGGTCGCGCGGGCCGACATGCAGATCGAGGTCACGGAACAACCATCCTTCGCCTTGATGGAGAGATAGGTTTTCATAAGAGAAAATCGGTGGCTGAGACATTGTCTTTGCGCGTTATAGGCAAGTGGCGCTTTGCTCAAGTTACGTTTTGGCAAAAGCAGGCTATAAGGAACCAGTTGGTGACTATGGGGTGGTCACATTTGATGAAAGCAGGGTTCTTAACTTTTGATTTTCTTGGAAGGAACGACATGAAGTATCTCGCAATTATCACATTCGCGGCTGCGATTTTGGGAGGCAGTCAAATGGCTGAAGCCGCCAATGTCCAGATTACCGCACAAAATCCCGTGATTGAGCTAACTATATCAGAGCAGGTCGATAGCCGTCCCGATACGGCAACGTTCAGTACCGGAGTGGAAACAAAGGCCCCCACTGCAACGCAGGCGCTACGTGACAACTCTCGCCAAGCCAGGATGGTGATCGAAAAATTGAAATCTCTCGGTGTTGCAGAAAATGACATTCAAACGACTGGTATTAACCTTAATGCAGATTACCAATATGATCGCGGGAGCAAGGTAAATCGTTTTGTCGGATATCGTGTTTCCAATCAGGTCCGAGCAAAAGTTCGCAATATTGATGATCTGGGCAAGATATTGGACGCGCTTGTCAGTGATGGCGGTGCCACCAATCTCAACGGTCCCTATTTTTCGATTGATGACGACAGTGAGGTCAAGAAAATGGCCCGGGAACGTGCCCTTGCCAATGGGAAGAAGCAGGCGGAAAACTATGCCAAGGCTTCGGGATATGCCGGCGTGCGGGTGCTTTCCATTGCTGAAGGATTCAGCAATAATTCTCCTCGCCCTGCGGGTACGATGCGGATGATGAGTGTCCAGGAAGAATCGGTTCCTGTAGCGCCGGGGCAAGTGGGAACGACGGTTAGTCTCAATATTACCTATGAAATGATCCGTTAATCATTAAAGATGTGAACTGAACTTGCCGTTCACGTGATGTTAAAAGCAGGAACGCTAAAAGCCTGATCATGTTCAAGAAACCCATCTTTTCCGCAATAATGGCTTGCGCTGCTCTTGCTGTGACGGCTGTCCCGGTTCAGGCTATGCAACGCGATAACGAGCAAAAAGCAGCTCGTGCGCAAATGATGGCAGGCAAGGGAAAGTCCCTGCGATCGATTGAAAACAAGGTTCTGCCAAGAATGGCGGGTAGCCAGTATCTGGGGCCGGAATATGATCCTTCAGCCCAGGTCTATCGATTGAAATTTATCCAGAAAGGCCATGTCATCTTTGTCGATGTCGATGGCCGGACTGGAGCCATCCTCCGTGAACGCCGCTAAGTCGTTTTCTCTTTATCATTGTGGGATTTAATGATGGTGATATAGCTATATCATCTTGAAAACCGGTTTCCTGGAGTAACTCTATGCGCGTGCTTATTGTCGAAGATGAACCCACTTTGGGACAACAGCTAAAATCGACTCTGGAAAGCAATGGCTATGCAATTGACCTGTCCACTGATGGTGAAGATGGCCATTTCATGGGCTCTACCGAAGAATATGACGCGGTTATCCTTGATCTGGGCTTGCCGGAGATTGATGGTCTGACGGTATTGGACCGATGGCGCAGGGAAGAGCGGAATTTTCCAGTACTGGTTCTGACCGCCCGCGACAGCTGGTCGGATAAGGTTGCAGGGCTAGATGCAGGGGCCGACGATTATCTCGCCAAGCCATTCCAGACCGAAGAGTTAATCGCACGCCTTAGAGCGCTGATACGCCGCGCCTCCGGCAATGCGTCATCAGAGCTCACCGCAGGTGATGTGCGGCTGGATACGCGTTCCGGCAAGGTGACTTTGAATGGCGGACCGGTGAAGCTGACCGCGCAGGAATATAAGCTCTTGTCTTATCTGATGCATCACAAAGGCAAGGTTGTGTCCCGAACTGAACTGATCGAACATATTTATGATCAGGATTTCGACCGTGATTCGAACACGATTGAAGTATTTGTAACCCGTATCCGGAAAAAATTGGGTGCCGATGTCATTTCGACAATCCGGGGACTGGGTTACAGTCTAGAGGATCCTGACAGCTGAATGAGACAAGCAAAATAGATCTTCCGATTGATGAAGCAGATGTCCAGCCGAAACCCCCATTAGGCACGCAAACCACAGGGTCGCTGAGCCGCAGGATGATCGGTATTGCGGCCGCATGGATCATTATATTGCTACTTGGCGGCGGGGTCGCGCTGGATCGGGTGCTTGTCAACGCGGTGACCCGCAATTTTGACAATCAGCTTGAATATGCTCTTACGGCAATGATTGCTTCCGCAGAAATCGGACCTGACGGCGAGATATTGTTCAATCGGCCACTTGGCGAGCAACGGTTTCTGGAACCCAATAGTGGCTCATATTGGCAGATTAGCGGTGCCGGGCACGATGATTGGGCCTCCCGCTCGCTATGGGATCGAACATTAGAGCAAACAGAACCGCATGAGGATCTGGAGACTCATCTCTATGAAAGTGACCAGTTCCCTGAGGAACCTTTGCGGATAGCAGAACGAAGCGTAGTTCTTCCCGATTCAGAAGTGAGATGGTCGTTTCAAGTCGCCCAGAGCCGAGATGGGTTGGACGCTCAGGTAAATGAAATACGGTCGATATTGATCAACAGCTTCCTGTTGCTCGCCCTTGGACTGATCGGCATGGCCGCGTTGCAGACTTTATATGGGCTTTGGCCTCTGCGAAAAATTCGCAAGGCGATCGGTGAGATGCGAAACGGGCAGAAAAAGCGCGTCAGCGAACCCATGCCCAATGAGGTCACACCGATGGTTGATGAGTTGAACGAGCTGCTCGACCATAATGAAAAACAGGCGGAAGAAGCGCGTCGGCATGCAGGCAATCTGGCTCATGCGCTGAAAACGCCGCTGACCGTCATCATGAACAGCGCCACGGCCAAGGCCGATGACCTTGCCGACACGGTGATCCGGGAATCAGGCGTGATGCGCCGTCAGGTGGACCACCACCTTGCCCGTGCCCGCGCGGTTGGTCGCCGCGGTCATGCGCACAGCCGCGCCCGTGTGTGGCCCAGCCTGCAGGCGGTCGAAAGAGCTGTGGGACGGCTCTATAAACATGTCCGGATCGATATCGATGGCGACAAGGATGCTGCGGTATCCGTCGAACGTCAGGATTTGGACGAGATGATCGGCAATCTGGTTGAAAATGCTGCAAAATATGGCGGTGGCAGTGTTTTTGTCACAGTCGAACCGAATGACGAGTTTGTCGAATTGCTGATCGAGGACGATGGCATGGGCATTCCTGCCGAAGAGCGTCAACGCATTTTCGATCGCGGTGCGCGTCTGGATACCGGCAAACCGGGTACAGGCCTGGGGCTCGCCATTGTCCGGGATGTTGCGGAAATTTATCATGGCACAGTTTCTCTGGAAGAAAGCGAAGATCTTGGTGGTTTGATGGTCAGGCTCTGCTTGCCGAAATCGATGGTAAATCCTTGATATCAAATCAGTATATTGACGATATTCGGGTATTACAACTTTGGGGCTAGTCGCACAGAATATTGCAATAATAGGATGCGGACCGGGTGGTCTAGCATCTGCCTTGTTTCTTGCGCGGCAAGGGCATAAGGTCACCTTGTTTGAGCGTTTTTCTGAACCCAGGCCGCTTGGCTCAGGTTTGCTCATTCAACCTTCTGGACAACAAGTTCTGAATTCACTGGGCTTGCTGGATCGCATCCGGCAACTGGCTAGTCCCGTTCACCAGCTGCACGGTATATCCGTGCACAATGGGCGCCGCGCGCTGGACATGAAATATCAAAATGCCCGACATGCCGTTTCTGCTTTGGGCATTCACCGTGCTAGCCTTTTCGACACCCTGATGCAGGCGGTAAAAGAGGCGGGAATTCCGATTGAAACGTGTAAGGAACTGGTTGGTGCAACAGATAATGAGTCTGCAATTGAGCCGGTGTTTGCGGACGGCATATCGCCCGCGCAATTTGACCTACTTGTGGATGCAAGCGGTGCTCGCAGCCCTTTGGCAACCGGACGACTTAGAAAACTCAGCTACGGTGCATTCTGGGCTACGGTCGACATACCTGCCAATCATGAAGTAATGCCCAACTCGCTGGACCAGCGTTACTGGCATGCCAGCAAAATGGCGGGAATAATGCCGGTCGGCATAAATCCAGCCACTGGTAATCAGGGGGCAGCGATATTCTGGTCTGAGAAGCCGGAAAATGCTGCCGGTGTCATGGACGCGGGTATTGAGCAGTTCAGGAAGGAATATTGCAAACTCTGGCCGGAAGCCGAACCCTTTATAGCTCAGATTGGTTCAATGGATGAGCTGACCATGGCCGTTTATGGGCATCGTACCGGTCGCTCGCAGACGTCGAAAAGACTATATCATGTTGGCGACAGTTGGCACTGCACAAGCCCGCAATTGGGGCAGGGGGCCAATATGGCCCTTATCGATGCCAGTGCGCTTGCGACGGCTGTTGAAAACGCGGACAGCATTGATGGTATATCGAAACGATATAGCCGGTTGCGGTCGTTTCATATCGAGCTTTATCAGCTGCTTAGTGTCATATTCACACCGCTTTATCAGTCAAATGGCAGAGTTTTACCGTTTGTCCGTGATCTTGCCATCCATCAGTTTGCCCGATGGCCAGTGGTGCGCAGCTTTATAACTCATATTGTGTCCGGTGTTTTGGGCCTGAAGCATAGCAGGCAAAAGCAAGACTAGGCGGACTCCTCCCGAATCTGCTCATGGTGCCGGATCACTTCATCGATAATGAAGCGCAAGAACTTTTCGGAAAATTCGGGATCAAGATCGGCGTCGCTGGCTAGTTGTCGAAGGCGGGCAATTTGTTCCTGTTCGCGGGAAGGATCGGCAGGGGGGAGCTTGTTCTTCGCCTTATATTCGCCAACGGCCTGCGTGACCTTGAACCGTTCTGCC
This sequence comes from uncultured Sphingomonadaceae bacterium, assembly GCA_947495985.1. GTDB lineage: Bacteria > Pseudomonadota > Alphaproteobacteria > Sphingomonadales > Sphingomonadaceae > Parasphingorhabdus. Next base: position 1,402,615 of record CANMBD010000001.1, on the reverse strand, counting down.
AGCATGAACACCAATGCGGCGTCAATATTGTTGATGCTTTGGCGATATTGTTTGAGCTTGTCGTCCATGAATAGCTGCCTGATTTCCTTAATTGATTCATAGCTTGATAGACTTGCCCGCAAGTTTTGCAAACTTCACCTGTGGATGCTTTGATTTCACTTGCCTTATCGCCCTTCCCTTGCCACATCGCAGGGAATATGTCTGCAACAGTGCATCATTTGGGGCGTGAAGCGACCCCGTCCTTAGAACCGCTTATGGCACTGGTCGCCAGTGACATGAACCAGGTGAACAGCGTAATCCTTGACCGGATGCAGTCTGAAATCCCTTTAATCCCTGAATTGGCGGGCCACCTGATTGCCGGTGGCGGCAAAAGAATGCGTCCCATGCTGACTCTGGCGGCCGCCAAATTGATTGGTTACGAAGGGGATCGCCATTTCAAGTTGGCGGCTGCGGTTGAATTTATCCATACTGCTACGTTGCTGCATGACGATGTTGTCGATGGTTCTGACCTGCGGCGCGGCAAAACTACTGCCAATCTGGTTTTTGGCAATCCTGCGACCGTATTGGTGGGGGACTTTCTGTTCAGCCGATCCTTCGAACTGATGGTGGAAGACGGCTCTTTGAAAGTACTGAAAATTCTGTCCAGTGCGTCGGCCATCATCGCGGAAGGTGAAGTCAATCAACTGACGGCTCAGCGCAAGATTGATACCAGCGAAGACCGTTATCTCGATATTATCGGATCCAAGACAGCGGCACTATTCGCCGCAGCCAGCCGGATTTCAGGCGTGGTTGCGGAGCGGGGAGAAGAAACCGAGTTGGCACTCGATTCTTACGGTCGCAATTTGGGAATCGCATTTCAGCTGGTCGATGATGCGATTGATTATTCCTCGGACAGCGAAACAATGGGCAAAGACGCCGGTGATGATTTCCGCGAAGGCAAGGTAACCCTGCCAGTGATTTTGGCTTATGCCCGTGGGAGTGACGAGGATCGGCAATTCTGGAAAGATGCGATTATCGGGCACAGGGTCTCGGACGATGATCTGGCTTTTGCCACCGGCCTGCTAAAGAAAACCGGCGCGATTGATGACACGATTTCCCGTGCGCGCCACTATGGACAGCGGGCAATTGACGCTCTGGGTGCTTTTCCGTCGGGTAAGGCAAAAGCCGCTATGACCGAAGCGGTTGAATTTGCGATTTCACGCGCTTATTGAGGCGAGCATCAGCGAAGGAAAATGTGATGGCCGCACGGATTTATCAGAACCCCATGAATGCTATGCAGTCAGGCAAGGCGCTGACTGACAAATGGATATTGGAATTTGAACCGTCCGAAGCGCGCAAAGCGGACAAACTGACCGGTTGGGCGGGATCTGGTGATACACAGCGACAAGTGCGGATGAAATTTCCTGATGTTGATGCGGCAAAGGCTTATGCCGACAAATATGGTATATCTTATTCCATTGTGCCTACGCCGAATAAGACTTTGAAAATCCAAGCCTATGCGGATAATTTTCGATAGATATTGCGCTTATTTCGGTTGAAAAAGTAACAGCAGCCTAACATCGATTGCAGCGCCTTCAGCGCGTTTTTGATCAATGAAGTCATCAAGCTTTTCAACCGCGATGCGGTGGACAATTATGTTTTCACCTTCCACGCCGCCACCTTCGCCGACTTTGCTAAGGTCATGTGCCCTGAATAGCGAAAAGCTCTCTGATACCATGCCAGGCGATGAATAAAATTCGCCGCAATTTTCCATTGTTCCGGCACGGTAACCGGTCTCTTCCTCCAACTCTCGAATGGCCGCTAAAGACGCGTCCTCATCGCTATTATCATCATGATCACCAACCAGGCCTGCCGGAAGCTCTATGCAGTTTTTACCTAGTGGCACGCGATATTGCTCGACCAACAGGACATGACCTTCATCGATCGCCAATATGACGGCTGCCCGGATACCGCGACTGCGTGACACATATTCCCAGCGGCCCTGTCTTTTGGCTGTTATGAAACGGCCTTCCCACATGGTTTCGACAGGTGCGCCGGAATCTGGCGTGTCGGAATTTCCGCCACTCAAATTTCGATCAACCGATCTGGCAGTTCATTGGGATTTTTGTCAGTCTTGGGAAAATGCTCCTTCAGCACCACGCCGACATGCTTGACGGCCGCTGCCATCCCTTCGCCAGGTCTGCCAGCGCGGACTTCATCGATCAGCGCAACCATGGCCTCGCCCCAGACTTCGGGAGAGACTTTTTCCGCAATGGCCTGATCGGCAACAATTTCTGCACGATGTTCCTTCAGGGAAACGTATATCAATATTCCAGTCAAGCCCATAGTTCTGCGCTCTGCACCTACTTTGAAAAAGTCTATCGCCCGCTTGCGCACGCGGCGCTGTTTGGTACTTTTCGGCGTTACCAATAGTCGCAGCGGCATCCATGCAAAGAGATAACGCATCACAAGAAACAGGGTGACGCTGGCAATGAAGAGCACTGCCATTTGCTCGCCCGCGGTGGCGAAATCCTGTTCCCAGCCGCCAAATAGGCCCGTTATTATTGATTGATAAAAGGCCGGAAAAACAGCGAGCGTCGACAAGAAGAAGAATGTGATACCAATAGCCCATTGCAGCCCGGCATCATGATATTTGTCTGACAGATCGGTCACGATCGTGACAATCTCTCCGTCAGTGGACTTTTCTGCTTCGCTGACTGCTGCCGTAACAAGCTTGTGATCGGCTTCAGAAAGCTGGTTGACCTTTTTCATTACCATCCTCCCGATGCGCCGCCACCGCCGAAACTGCCGCCACCGCCGCTAAAACCGCCACCGCCAAAGCCGCCGCTGCTAAATCCGCCGCTGGAACTACCCCATCCGCTGGAGCCGCCACCGCCCCAGATAACAACGGGGCCAGAGCCGCCGCGATAACGCCTGCCGCCACGGGAACCGGATATCGACATTACAATGATAACTATTCCGACGATGATCCAGAATATGATCAAACCGCCTTCACCATCATTGGAACGTTCACGTTGTTGAGCCACTGCCTGTGTTGCAAAGGCGCGTGCTTCTTCTTCGGGCAGTGTGAGCTGCATCGCGATCCGGTCGACGCCAGCCTCAATACCAGCCGGCATGTTGCCGTTTCGAAATTGTGGCAAGATGTCATTCTGAATGATCATGCTGGACAGCGCATCGGTCATGATGCCTTCCAGCCCGTAACCAACCTCTATGCGGACCTTGCGATCATTGGGTGCGACCAGCAATATGACGCCATTGTCTTTTTCCGTTTCGCCGTCACCATCCTGCCCGATGCCCCATGTCCGGCCAAGCTGATAGCCATAGTCGGCAATATCATAACCGTCCAAACTGGAAACCGTAGCCACAACCAGTTGCCGGGTTGAGTTGACCTCAAGGGCTTCCAGTTTAGCCGTCAGAGACGCCTCCTGCGCCGGATCAAGCAAATCTGCCTGATCGACTACACGTCCGGTCAATTCAGGGAAGTTTTGGGCCGCCGCAGGCACTGAGACGGCAGTGATGGACAAAATCAAGGCAGCCCAAATTGCTGCGACAATGCTGTGGGGGAAATATCGCATTACGGTTTAAAACGCTACAGTTGGCGCTTCGTCGGCACCTTCGGTTGTCGCCGTAAATGGCTCCATTGGTTCTGCACCGTGGATGATCTTGGCGCCGATAATGTCGGGGAAGGTCCGGATGGTCGTATTATATTGCCGGACCGCCTCGTTATAATCCCGGCGGGCCACATTGATGCGGTTTTCGGTACCTTCAAGCTGGCTTTGCAGAGCCAGAAAATTTTGATTGGATTTGAGGTCAGGATAGGATTCTACAGTTGCCAACAAGCGGCCCAGACCTTGTGAAAGCTGACCCTGCGCTGCGGCAAATTCCTGAATTTTTGAAGCATCACCCAAATCATCTGCACTGACCTGGATAGATGTCGCTTTCGCACGTGCTTCCACCACAGCGGTCAGAGTATCCTGTTCCTGCGCCGCAAAGCCTTTGACCGTTTCCACCAGATTGGGGATCAAATCAGCGCGGCGTTGGTAAGTGCTCTCGACATCGGCCCATTTGGCTTTGGCCTGTTCTTCAGCTGTGGGCACACTGTTAATGCCGCAAGCGCTCAGCGCCATTGCCAAAACCGGTACCATCAAAAATTTGCTTAACTTGCCACGCATGTTGATTTTCTCCCACGTTCCAATTGATCGCCTCATCAAATGTAAAAATAGGTACGAAAACAGGCAAATGCAATGACTTCCCTCGACAAATCAGAGGTATTCGGGCAATTAGCCAACATCTTACGGGGAAGAGGAGTATTGCTATGTTTGCGGAATTTAAAGAGTTTATCCTGAAAGGCAATGTGCTGGATTTGGCAGTTGCGGTCATCATCGGTGCCGCTTTTGCTACCATCACGACATCACTGACCGAAGATGTCATCATGCCGATCGTTAGCGCGGTTCTTGGTACACCTGACTTCTCAAAAATGTTCATCCTGCTCGGCACGCCGCCAGCCGAATTGGCCGGCTCAACCGACTATGCGGCGTTGAAAGAAGCGGGTGTTCCGATGCTGGGTTGGGGTCAGTTCCTGACTGTGGTCATAAATTTCATCATACTGGCTTTCATCATTTTCATGATTGTCCGCTATGCCAACAAAGTGATGGCGAAGAAGGAAGAAGAAGCTCCTTCTGGCCCAAGTGAAATTGATTTGTTGACCGAAATTCGTGACAACTTGAAAAAATAAACGCTAAATCAGGTGTTTAAGCACGATATCTATGGGCGTGGATAGCAATATCCGCGCCCATATTTTTGCGGCATTCTCTTTTCATTCAGAATTAAGCGCCTATATAGGGCCTGTCCGCTTCGGCGGACTATGGTGATAAATTGTGATGTGCAATAGGCACAACGGACCCGGGGGCAGTACCCGGCGGCTCCACCATTTGGGATGTTTTTGGACATCTTTGTTGATGGGGCCGAACCAGGATCGACGTGTGTTGAAAAGCATTATTTTTACCCGGCCTGAGTATGCCGTGATTGCTCAAAAACTATAAGTGCAAACGATAACGAAGCACTCGCAGTAGCGGCTTAAGCCAACGACCTCACGGTTGTAACTTAAGAAGTTAAAGCGCGGTTGGACCCACCGGGCAACAGAAGGGATACCGGCGGTTTGGGGGTACCGAGCAACAGAAACCCCCACTTATAAATATGACTTAGTGCCGAGCAACAGCGGCTTACCACTGGATGGTTTTGGATGTGCTGTGATCGAATATCTCTCGGCACATGAGATGTTAAGGAAAACGGACTTTCCTAATAGTCTGGCCCATAGGCTCTGCGATAGTCGATCGCATCCAGCATCTTGGCTCCGGCCATGAAAACTGCGCCAGTGCAGGCTAAGAATAGCAGCTTTCCACCAAAACCGGGATATTGCATCAGATAATCCTGACCTCTCGCGACGGCGCCAGTCGCCAGTGCATAGATGATCAAGAACGCTTCAAACTTGGTTTTGATGATGAACAGTCGTTTGAATTTTTTCCACATGACAGAGACGCAGCAAGCACCGTGCCAAGCCCAGAAAAGCGGGAGTTTCGCAATTGCCGATATAGTTAACTGTAAGTTAACTCGACAGTTGAGGCCCGAAAATCAGGTCGCAAGCTCGGTCAGGGCACATGCCTCCAAAAGCGCTTTTCGCGCATTTTGGATGCTCGCGAGTAGATCGGCATCGGTCAGTTGATCAGGCATGATGGTTTCCGGCCAATATTGTTCGACCACCCCGGCCATGGCGTCGAGCTTTTCCGGCGTTGCCATGAAACGCTGATCGACAACCTTCGGATCGGCGACAACGCGCAACCGCAAGCAGGCAGGGCCACCGCCATTGGCCATGGATTGCCGGACATCGACAGGACAGAGTTTGCGGATCGGGCCGTTGCCAGACATCAATTCCTGTAAATAGGACCAAACCGCTTGATTGTCTTTCGCCTCGGTCGGCAGAATCAGAGCCATACCGCCGTCATTGGGCAGGGTAACCAGCTGTGCGTTGAACAAATAGGATGTGATTGCATCGGCCAAGCTCACCTTGTCGGCCGGCACAGTGATAATTTCTGCTTGCGGGAACTTGCTTTGTACTTCTGCATAAAAATCATCGCGGTGCTCAAACGCATCTTCATGAGCGAATAGCACCTGCTCATTGGCAACAGCAACGACATCATTGTGAAAAGCTCCAGCGGCGATGGCCTTGTCTGATTGCTGCGCGAAAATGACCAGGTCGTTTTGCAGCCCATGTTTCCTTGCCACCGCTTTGCTGGCTTCGACATGCTGGCGAGCGGGGAAGGGGCCGCCGCTCTTGCCATAGATAAATATCTCGATTCCCGCCTCGCCATGAGACGCGCATAATCGCATGTGGTTGGCTGCGCCTTCGTCCCCAAAAGGAGAAGGAATCGGCCCATGAACAGCAAAATGATCCGGATTGGCAAAAGCGAGCCGCAGCTGCGCGAGAGTACCCGGCCATTCATGGCTGCGATGCGGCATGGTTTGCAGGTTCGCGACCGTCAAATGGCACCTTCCGTCTTCGCTATCCTGCGCGGGTGAGACGGTTGCTGCATTGGCTGCCCACATGGATGACGCAGAATAGGCGGCGGCCCGAACATGCGGTTCTGCACTTTCTATCGTTGTACCCAGTTGATCCAGCCAGCCGATATTGGGCCGATCCAGCGGCATGAAAAAGCCCTGTGCCAGCCCGAGATCAATATTATGCCGCATTTTGGCGATGCCCTGCAAGGCCGCTTCGCGCGGATAAGATGCCTCGCCAGCATTGGTTGAAGAGGCAATGTTGCCAAGGCTGAGCCCGGCATAATTGTGACTCGGACCAATGAGCCCGTCGAAATTTATTTCCTGAACTTTTGTCATTCTGATTACCTTGGAATATGTCCGATCGTATCGCCGACCGACAGACCCAGACTGGCGGCGGCATCCTCATCAATCGTTACGCCGCCTTCTGCCTCACCGATAAATGCGTAAGTGGCCTGAAAATCATGAAGCCTACCGCAAGAGATAATGGACTTCAGGCCTGATCCCGAAGCGGTGATGGCCACGATCTCGTCAGACTTTGCATTTTTTACGCTGGTCACATCATCCGTCTTGGCGATCATCGTTGGCCCGCCGTCAAAAATATCGACATAGCCGTCATAAGAGAAATTCTCATTCTCCAGCATCCGCATCGCAGCTCGGCCATTGGGATGAGGGATGCCGATGGCAGCGCGCGCCGTTTCGCTAAGCATCGCGGTATAGATTGGATGTTTTGGCATCAGGTCGGCGATAAACTGATTGCCATGGATAGCGTTGAAATAATCCGCCTCCTGAAAGCCCATGCCGAAAAAGCGGCCAGCGAGCCCGTCCCAGAAGGGCGAACCGCCCGCTTCGTCAATTACACCGCGCAATTCTGCAAACAGGCGATCACCAAAGCGGGACCGGTGCTCCTTGATGAACAGATAGCGGCTGCGTGCCAAGAGCATGCCCAGTCCTCCCGCGCGCTCGCCGGGGTGGAGGAACAGGCCTCCAACTTCGCTGGCGCCTTCCAGATCGGTTACCAAAGTCAGCATTTCCGCGCGAAAAGTCCGGTCCAGTTCCTTGCTGGTCTGTGACAAGGTGCTGAGGCGATAGGAATAAAATGGCCAGCTTTGCCCGACCATGGTGAATAGCTGCGATGTCCCGCGGACCGCGCCGGTTTCGACATTTTCGAGCACCATCACAAACAGGTCATTGCCGTGCTCATCCGACGTCCGATCGAAAGCGCGGGTGGAACGCCCCAGCTTCGCCGTCAGGCTGTCTTTGTCAGCGGGCAGGTTTGTGAACCCGCCGCCGGTCAGCTTTGCCATCTCGTAAAGATGCTGCAGATCATCGATCCGCGCCGCTCTTATTTTGAAATTCGTCATAGTCCCCCTTTGGCGGCAATACGCATGATTGTCAGAGCCGATAACTGTGTGCGTTCGACAAGACTGCCCGTGATCAGAAACTCGTCCGCGCTGTGAATAGCGCCGCCGCGGACCCCCATTGTGTCAACAACCGGCACTCCGCAAGCTGCAATATTGTTCCCGTCACAAACACCACCGGTCCCCCGCCAGTTAATGTCCAGCCCCAGATCCGCGCCGCAGCTTTTGACCAGATGGAACAGTTTTTCCGCTTGTGGGTCAATTGGCTTGGGCGGACGACCAAAGCCGCCATGGCAATGCACATCAAGATCATGTCCACGGGCGATAATGCCGACCAGATTATCAAGCGTGCTTTGGGCCTCTTGCTGGTCTGCCAGCGTTTTGGGGCGGAAATTCACGCGCAGGATCGCATGATCCGGCACTGCATTATTCGGCCCGCCGCCTTCAATTTTGGCCGGGTTAACACTCAATCCTTCGCGGTGGAGGGCCTTCAGTTGCAAAGCCATATCGGCAGCAGCGACCAGCGCATTGCGACCTTCATCGGGGTTGCGGCCAGCATGGGCGCTTTTGCCCGTAAAAATGATCGAGAAATTACCACTACCGCCGCGTTCGCCGGCCAGAGTGCCATCGGGCAGAGCAGGTTCGTAGGTGAGGGCGGCGACCTTGCCCCTGGCGCAGCGTTCAATCAGCGCAGAGGAGGAAGCAGAACCCACTTCTTCATCGCTGTTGATCATGATGTCATAGCCGATATGGTTGGCCTGTTCGCTTTGTTCCAGCAATTGCAGCGCTCCGAGCATGACGGACAGTCCGCCCTTCATATCCGCCAACCCGGGGCCATTGAGCACGCCATCTTCGATCCATTCGAGATTCTGGAAATGGTGATCGGCAGGGAAAACAGTATCCATGTGGCCGGTAAGCAATATCCGCACCGGTGCGTCAGGACGGATAGAACCATGGAGGTGTTGACCCCGCTGGACCTGATCAACGGAACCGTCGGAGCGTAAGGCTTCGACCGGATCTGGATCAACCAGTTTTATGTCCCCAGGCAAGGCAGAAAAAGCATCTGCCAACTGGCCAGCAACGGTTTTCAAGCCATCCAGATTGGTGGTGCCGCTATTGACTCTGGACCAGGTTTCCGTGCGTTGCAGAAGCGGCAAGCCTTCGGCAATTTCCAGAACAGCGCTTTCGGGAAGAGGATTTGCTTTCATTTGAAACTGATAGCATTTGTAATCAATCGCTGTCACCTTTTTCCAGCGACAATTGCAGGCCTAATATCGGGCGTCTGCAATCAGGTCGTTGACGCCCTGACGAATTTCTTCCCACAGATCGCGCTCCTCCTGCTTCGTATCCGGGATCGTTTCGGCAATGACATGTACCGCCGCATCGACCAACCCGCTAAACCAGTCAGTGTGCACATGCAGTGTTTCCTCATGATGCGGAACGGTACTGCCAAACATGATGCGGATTTCTTGCGGACTTTCCAGCCAGTTCATCAAGCAGTAGACAACGCTTTCCACCATTTCAGCTTCGAGTTTGACTGTGTTCCCGAGGCCATGCTCACGGAATGAATCTCGGGCTCCGGGGTGTATGTCATAGTATCGTTTCATCACCGGCTCGGTAATATCACCCAGCCTGTCTGCTGCCCGTTCGAGGCTTGTTTCGAGCAGTGTTATTTTTTCATCCAGAACCATGGGTGAGAATTTCTGGACCATCTTTATGCCATCGGCAAGGATTTGATTTCCGGCATTTACAAAAATCGAGTCACACGTCATAGGATGCGACCGATTCCTCCCCGGATTATCTGCTTTTACGCTCAGGCAATGATGTCGGGGGCGTGCTATGTTTTTGTGAACAAGAGGAACCCTTCATGTCCGAATATGTCCTTCAAAACGGTGTCCAGATTTCGCCACTATTGTTTGATTTTATAAACGAACGTGCTCTGACCGGCACTGGTGTGGATCAGGATCAGTTCTGGTCCGGTTTTGCTGATCTTCTAGCCCGCTTTGCGCCGCGCAATGCAGAACTGCTTGCCAAACGGGAAAAACTGCAAGCACAGATTGATACCTGGCATGTCGCCAACAAGGGCAAACCAGTTGATCAGGAAGCCTATCAGGCGTTCCTGAAAGAGATTGGTTATCTTGTGGACGAGCCGGCACCTTTTGCCATCACGACGGAAAATGTCGATCCGGAAATCGCCACCATGGCGGGGCCGCAACTGGTGGTGCCTTCACTGAACGACCGTTTCGTGCTGAACGCAGCCAATGCGCGCTGGGGAAGCCTTTATGATGCCTTCTACGGCACAGACGCACTGGATGCGGCATCGGCCCAGCCCGGCGGCTATGACCCTGTTCGCGGTGCAGCGGTGATCAAGGCAGCTAAGGCGTTTTTAGACGAGACGCTTCCGCTGTCGAACGGTAGCTGGAGTGATCTGACCAATGTCAAAGAAAACGGCATCCCGCTGAAAGATCCTTCGCAATGCGTTGGATGGAATGACAAGGGATGTCTGTTCAAACATAACGGCCTGCATATTGACGTGATTTTTGATGCAGATCACCCGATCGGCAAGGATGATCCGGCGAATATAGCGGACGTCTATCTGGAAGCGGCGCTCACAACGATTATTGACATGGAAGATTCCGTTGCTGCGGTTGATGCTGAAGACAAGGTTCTTGCCTATAGCAACTGGCTTGGATTGATGCGCGGTGACTTGGCAGCCAAGTTTATGAAAGGCGGCAAGGAGGCCGAGCGCCGTGCCAACCCGGATCGCGACTATGTCGACCAGGATGGCAATGCTTTCACACTGCCGGGACGGAGCCTGATGTTTGTGCGCAATGTCGGGCATTTGATGACCAATCCGGCAGTATTGCTGAGCGACGGGTCAGAAGCGCCCGAGGGGCTGCTCGACGGCGTGTTTACCAGCCTGATTGCGATGCATGACCTGAAAGGGTTGGGCGAGCTGCGCAACAGCAAAGCCGGCTCCATCTATATCGTGAAACCGAAGATGCACGGGCCGGAAGAATGTGCCTTCACCAATGATCTGTTCGATGCAGTGGAGGATCTGCTTGGGCTGGCCCGCAACACGATAAAGGTGGGCGTGATGGATGAAGAACGCCGGACCTCTGCCAACCTTGCGGCCTGCATTGAGGCTGTGAAAAACCGGATTGTGTTTATTAACACAGGCTTCCTAGACCGTACCGGTGATGAAATCCATACCAGCATGCAGGGCGGCGCCATGGTCGCAAAAGCAGACATGAAATCCAGCGACTGGATTCAATCCTACGAAGCCCGCAATGTTGCTATCGGTCTGGCTTGCGGCATGTCCGGCAAGGCGCAGATCGGCAAAGGCATGTGGGCAGCCCCCGACATGATGGCCGACATGATGGAGCAGAAAATCGGTCATCCGATGACCGGTGCAAATACCGCTTGGGTGCCAAGCCCAACGGCGGCGACCTTGCACGCCATTCACTATCATCGGCTGGACGTGTTCGCGCGTCAGAAAGAAGTGGCAAGTGAAGGGATACCGTCACTGGACAAGCTGCTCACTATTCCGCTGGCAGAGGGGCATAACTGGTCAGCCGAAGAAATTGAACGCGAGCTGGATAACAACGCGCAAGGCATATTGGGCTATGTGGTGCGCTGGGTTGACCAGGGCATTGGCTGTTCCAAGGTTCCGGATATTCATGATGTCGGCCTGATGGAGGACCGTGCGACCTTGCGGATTTCCTCCCAGCATATGGCAAACTGGATGTTGCATGGTGTTTGCTCGGCAGAGCAGGTTGATGCTGCGCTGCTGCGGATGGCGGCGAAAGTCGATGGTCAGAATGCGGGCGATCCGTTGTATCAGCCGATGGCGAGTGATCCGGCCGGCAGTCTGGCATTTCAGGCCGCGAGGGATCTGGTGTTCAAGGGCGTCGAGCAGCCAAGCGGTTATACAGAACCCTTGCTGCACGCCTATCGCCGGAAACTGAAAGCAGCAAGCTAGGCCGACAGGAAGCGGGCCAGCGCCACAAATTCGTCTACGCTGATCGTTTCGGGGCGACGGGCACCGTCAATGCCAGTGTCTTTCAACGCGTCCAGTCCGCCGGGCAGGCCTTTCAGGCTTTGCCGCAGCATTTTGCGGCGCTGGCTGAAAGCGGTCTGGGTCAGTTTCTCTAATATCTGAGGGTCTACACCTTCAGGCTGTTCTTTTGGTGTCAGATGCACGATAGCCGACATCACTTTCGGCGGCGGCGTGAAGGCTGAACGGTGGACCGACATCGCAAGTTTCGCATCACAGCGCCACTGCGCCAAAATGGAAAGCCGCCCATATGCACTGGAGCCCGCATCGGCGACAATCCGGTCAGCGACTTCCCGCTGGAACATCAGCGTCAGGGATTGCCAAGCGGGCGGCCACGCAGAACTGGACAGCCATTTTATTAGAAGCGCGGAACCAACATTATAGGGGAGATTGGATGCGATGTGAAAAGGTGTGTCGAACAATTGCGACAGGTCAATTTTCAAGGCATCTTCGTTGATAACCTGCAATTGCCCGGGAAAATGATCCGCAAGATCAGCCAAAGCAGGCAGACATCGTTCATCTCGCTCTACCGCTGTCACGTTTGCGCCCGCCTGCAGCAGCGCCTGTGTCAGTCCGCCGGGACCGGGGCCGACTTCAAACACCTGGGCGTTTTCCAGATCGCCTGGAACTGCCGCGATGCGTGACAATAGCTGGGTATCAAGCAGGAAATTCTGGCCGAGTGCCTTGTTGGCGGTCAGGCCATGTTTTTTGATGACCTCCCTCAAAGGAGGCAGGGATGGTGGCTGTGTCGATGAGTGGCTCAAAGGTCGTATTTTTCGCGATTGGAAACGGCGGTGGCGGCCATCTGGATGGCGGCAATCATCGACCGGGGATCGGCAATTCCTTGTCCTGCTATCCCGAATGCAGTGCCATGATCGGGAGAGGTCCGGACGATTGGCAAGCCGAGTGTCAAATTCACACCGTCGAAAAAATGTAGTGTTTTCAGAGGTATTAAAGCCTGATCATGATAGGGACACAGAGCTACATCATATCGTGATCGGGCCTCTTCATGAAACATGGTATCAGCAGGCAAGGGCCCGGACACATCAAAACCTTGCGCCCCAAGCTCCTCAATCGCGGGTTCCATGACCAGTTTTTCCTCGTCACCCAAATTCCCGTTTTCCCCTGCATGGGGATTAAGTCCAGCGATGGCGATTCGCGGATTCTCTATGCCAAAATTCCTGATCATGGCCTTATGAGCCGCCTTGGCACGTGCGATGATTAGTGACTTGCTGAGCTGTGAGGGCACATCTTTCAAAGCTATATGTGTTGTCATTGGAACTACGCGCAGCGAAGGACCGGCCAGCATCATCACTGCATTTTCCCGGGCGATACCGCATCGCTCCGAGACAAACTCGGTTTGCCCCGGATAACGGAATCCGACCTTGTACAATTGCGACTTGGAAACCGGTGCAGTGATAACTGCGCCAGCGTCCCCCGATCGCGCCAGACCGCACGCTATTTCCAAAGCATGCAACGCACATTGAGCGCCATCCAGAGTGGGGCGCCCCGGCACAGTGGGCTCGCCATTATGTATATGAAAGATTGGCAATGCCGTATCAAATTGATCACTGGCTTCAGCAGGATCGGAAATCTTAATAACGGGCGCACCGCAAAGCCCGTTACCATCCGGTTCTTTGAAATCTTCAAAATTCCCCACCGCAAAAAACGGTCTCAAACCAAGGCTTTCCCGTTCAAGCCAACTTTTACAGATGATTTCGGGCCCTATTCCTGCAGGATCACCGCACGACAGGGCAAAGGGTTTTGTCACCCTCGCATTCCTCAATTATACTCGATAATGGCGTCACGGCGCAGATCGCGCAGGTAGATTTGCGCGCGTTTGTTGATCCGCTCATTTTCCAGATCCGACATAATCTTGTCAAAAGATGGTGCTGTTGCGGTTTGCGGATCGTCGCGGCCGCATAGGATTAACACACGTACGCCATCTGTTACGGAACCAAAAGGCTGGCTGGCCTGTCCAATCTGCAGGTTGGCGATGGTGTTCTGTAGTGGACCAGGCAAGTCCTTCAGACGCACTTGATCATTGTCGACCACCGAGGCTCCGATATTGGCGGCTATTTCATTGGCAGCACCACAGCCTTTGATGTTTTGGGTTGCCGTAGCAAATTCTGCTGCACGACTGGTCGCCTGTGCTTCGGTCGTTCCAGGTGGGAAACCGATGGCGAGCTGTTTAAGGCTTAAGACTGCATTGCGCGGGTCGGCTGTCAGTATTTGACGTTGGTCGATAAGATACAATATCGAGAAACCGCCGGGAACCTGAACGGGACCAACCACCTGGCCAATCTGCATCTGCGCTGCTGCATCCGCCAAAGATTGCGGTAATTGTACGGGGCGGACCCAACCGAGGTCACCACCAGTGACAGCTGTAGAAGCTTCGGAAAATTGACGCGCATAGGCGACAAAAGAACCGCCCTGACGGATCTGATCCAATATCTGGCGCATGTTGGATGCAACCTGTTCGGCGGCCTCGGGGGCCGCTGACATATAAATCTCTCCAATGCGATATTCGGTCGTCCCTTTCGATGCATTTAACCGCTCGATAATGGCATTTACCTCTTCATCGCCAACATTGATGAAGGGTTGAATATTACGGCGTAGCAAGCGGCTCCATGCGAGCTCGCCTTTGATCTGCTGTTTCAGTGTATTTGCCGAGGAGCCTCTGGACCGCAAATAATCGTCAAATGCGTCGATATCCTGTCTGAAATTCTGTTGGGCTACCTGATTGAACGTCTGGTCAATTTCAGCTTGAGAAATGGTTATTTCATTGGCTTCGGCTTCTTGTATCTGAAGCGTCTCGTCAATCAGGTTCCTCAATACCTGCAAGCGCAGACGGTCTTCCTCTTCTTCGGAAACCGTACCTCCATTGGCCGCCACGATCAGCGCAAGGCGATGGTTGACATCGGTCCCGGTGATGATGTCCCCGTTCACCAAGGCGGTTGCCCGCCGGACGTTAGGATTATCTTCGCCAAAAATGGTGAGTTGTTCGGGAATGTTGAGGCCTGCTTGAGGTACAGCATTGTCCGAAACTGTCTGGCTTGATGACGGGGTCGCAGCCAACAGAGCGGCGGTAGCAGCGATCGCAAATTTTGCATGTCTGCCGGTAAATCGGGTACGCATAAAATTCATTTTTCGTTTCTTTTCAAACTCTAAGAACAACTTTAGGCCTGCCAATATCAAAAATGGGCTGAACCTAATATGAGCAATCAAATATCATTAACAAACGCCTTACACACCCAAATTGCGTAAAGCCAGTCGGAAGAGGAAAGTGCTGCCGCGCTGGTCATCTCCGGTATCTTCATAATCATAGCGCCAGGTGATGCCAAGGGATAGACAACCGTCATCATAGGCGACGCCGATCCGGTGCCGTACGGGTTCAAATCCGTCGGCAGAAGACAAGGGGTCTTCCCGTGCGTCGGTAAGATCGATAATCGCCGATCCGAATACAGACCAATATCGGTCTATCTGATAGCGGCCACCGACACGGACCTCTTCACGATCACTAAGATCTTCAATTCCGGCGCCGATATCACGGTTCAGCCGTAAATAACCGATTTGTGCATAAGTATCCCGCGTGCCAACCGTGGCATCAATCTCGTTGCGCCGGACCGCCAGATTGTCTTTATCCAGCCGATATCGATGGGTAAACTTGACGATGTCTTTGAAGCGGACTTCCGTCCGTCCGACGATATCAGAGAACCTTTCTGAAAGGCCGGTTCCGTCGGGAACAATGTTGCTATTATTGGCAAGCCGATAGCTTTGACCAACAATGGCATCGACGCGTAAATTGGGCCGGTTGAGATTCCATTCGAGACCATAGGTGGCCCGAACGTTATCTTCATAGCGATCAAAACCGGGGAACCGGTTGAGCGCAAACAAATTTGTATCTTCCAGATCGACCGAACGCGAATCTTCATTGGGAATAGACTGATTTGATATCGCGGGTGTCGCGACAACCTGAAAACGCGGTGTCAGCGTTTGCGTGCCGCCAAAAGCCTGTCCAATAAATGGCCACTTAATGTCAACGGCAGCGGTCACGATACCGCGGGTTTGCCAGCCGGATTCGCCGCGATAAATAGCTGTCTCATTGAGCGCGTTATCTTGGCTGTTGTAGACGTCGCCGCGCGCAAAGCCGGTCAGGGTTATTTCCTGACCCAGGGTCGTCAGTTTGCGCAAATCCCACCGGGCGGATGCAAAAGCGCGTTGTGTGTCCTGACCCTCTGTGCGGCCGATGGCGAGGCTGTTGACCTGAATTTGTGTGCTCCCACCCAATACCGGTTCGGCAAAGCGTTTGCGATAGTCAATTACGGGCAAAGCGATTGGAACGCGGTTTTGCGGGTCGCCGGCGCGCAAGGTCTGGAACGCCCACCCGGCCAGTGAAAAATAGCTGCTATCGTCTATCCGTTCGACATTGATGGTTGATCGCAGGCTGTCATCGTCACTGATGTCGTAGCGGCGCAGGAAAGTGCGGTCAGAGACCAGTCTCGCGGATTGCGATATCGTCCAGTTCTCATCTAGAATGAAGCGGCCACTGGTTGCAAAATATCCCCTGAAATCTTTCTCTGCGTCTGGCAATGGTCCAGACGCTCCGGTGGGGATACGGGATCCGTAAGTGGCGTAACCGGTGAGCTGGAATGCGCCTTTTTCGCTCAGATTTCGATATGTTCCGCTGATCAACGGAGCGACCTCCGTGAAGACCTGGGTAGTTACAGTCGCGTCTTCATTAGGTGCAAGATTGAAATAATAGGGAATGGAAACCGCAACGCCGTTGGTCGAATCAAATCTTAGATTCGGGACCAATATGCCGCTGCGATTTTCGTTGCTGACCGGATGTGACAGACCAGGCAAAGGAATGACCGGCAGTCCAAATATCTCGATCCGCGCGCCGTCATAGCTGACACGCTTCTTGATCGGGTCATAGCGAACTTTAACGGCTTTGATCTGCCAGCTGGGGTTTTTGGGGCAGCCATCGTCTGTCGTGACAGCACAGGCAGTGTAAGCGGCGCTGTCAAGTGTTAGAGCGCCATCCGCAAACCGTTCTCCCTTTCGGGCGGCAAGCCTGCTGCCATCATCGAGCACCAGCAATAAATTGTCGACGATTCCGTCTCGCAGGCTGTCGGTCAGCACTATGCTGTCGCCATAAGCGGTGTCGCCATCGGGGCTTATCGAACGAATGCTACCTTCCGCACGCACGATACCGGTCTTGCGGTTCCAGATGACGGTATCGGAACGCAGTTTATAGCCGTCGCGGTTCAGCAGCACGTTGCCTTTGGCCGTTACAACGTCATTTTCAAAATCATAGTCTATCGTATCGGCGCTAAATTCAATTTCTTCTGATTGCTGGGGAGATTTTTGTGGCGCTTCTGCAGTTGCTTGTGGTTGTCCGCCGGCATCCGCTTGCGCCATAGCGGACTGTGGAAGGGCAATCGGAAGAGCCAATGCAATCAGTGCGATTGAAGATTTCATTGACGAGATTAACCTACCTTTGACCCCATGAAATATTGGCGTAATTCATAATGGCGCCAACCTGTTCGACGCCCTATTGCACCAGATTGCGTTTGCTGCAAATTTTCTCTGCTGATTTTTCCCAATCTCCCGATTTCATCATTAACTCGAATGAAATGATGATTGCAAAGACACTGCCAATCTTTCATTGATCCACCCTGAACAGAAGATCATATAGCCGCGATATGAATGCGGCTGACCCATTGATAAGGACGTTTTACCCATGAAATTCACTTTTGCCGAAAGCCTGTCTTCCACACCAGATGCAATTGCCATTGCCGTTGGCAAAGATGCGCTGGACAGCGCGGAAATCGACATTGAACAGGATAAAGTGGTCCGCACCGCAGCCAAAGCGGCAAGGTTTGAAGGAAAAACCGGCCAGACATTTCAGACATTTGTGACAGAAGGCGACGCGGTCATACAGGTCATATTGACCGGTACCGGAAAAGGGGAACGCAAGGATTGCGAAGCGGCTGGTGGAGCGGTTGTCGCCAAGTTGATTGCATCAGGCGTAAAACATCTTGCGATCAGCGGATCGGGGCTAGAGCAGGATCAATTGGCACGGCTGCTGTTTGGCGCGAAACTTCGTAGCTGGAGAATCGACAAATATCGCACGACCATGCCGGAAAATGCGAAGCAGACGCTGGAAACCATAACCGTGCTGGATACCGACATGGAATCAGCACAGGTGTGGCAAGACCTGTCTGCGGTTGCTGATGGGGTAGCGTTAACTCGTGAACTGGTGTCGGAGCCGGCGAACGTCATCTATCCGGAAAGCTTCGTCGCGCGTTGCGAAGAGCTTCAGGACATGGGCGTTGAGTTTACCGTCCTCGGGCAGGAAGAAATGGAAAAACTCGGCATGGGCGCGCTTCTGGGCGTGTCGCAAGGCTCGGTACGGCCGCCGCGGATGCTTGCCATGCGCTGGGATGGAACCAATGGCGCGCAGAAAAAGCCGCTGGCGCTGGTTGGTAAGGGTGTGACCTTTGATACCGGCGGCATCTCGCTGAAACCACCGGGCGGCATGGAAGATATGAAATGGGATATGGGCGGCGCTGGTGCGGTGGCCGGCACTATGAAGGCGCTCGCCGGGCGTAAGGCCAAGGCGCATGTCGTCGGCATTTGCGGCCTGGTTGAAAACATGCCCGATGGAAATGCCCAGCGTCCTGGCGACGTGGTGACCAGCATGAGCGGTCAGACCATCGAAGTCATCAATACCGATGCCGAAGGTCGGCTTGTGCTTTGTGATGCGCTGCATTGGGCGCAGGAAACTTTTGAACCGGAGGTTGTCGTCAATCTGGCAACTTTGACCGGCGCGATCATTATCTCGCTGGGCAACGAGCATGCCGGTTGCTTCAGCAATGATGACGGCTTGTCCGACAATTTGCTGGCGGCTGGAAACACAGCTGGCGATCCTCTATGGCGCTTCCCGCTCACGGCCGCTTATGACAAGCAGATCAATTCGCCCATCGCGGATATGAAAAATGTTGGTGGAAAAGGCGCGGGATCAATTACCGCTGGGCAATTCCTGAAACGCTTTATCAAAGACGGCGTCAAATGGGCGCATCTGGACATTGCCGGGATGGTTTGGGCGGACAAGCCCGGCCCGGTTTGGGACAAGGGTGCAACCGGTTTCGGTGTGCGTTTGCTCGATCAATATGTCGCCGACAATTTTGAGCAATAGGCAATTTGAAGGATCGTTTGACCGGTGCAGGTCGATTTTTATCATTTGACCCGTGATCCAGCGGAAAAACTGGTGCCTGTCCTGGCCCAGAAAACCCTGGATGGCGGGCAGAGGATGTTGCTCGTGTCGAGCTTTGTCGGGCAGCTGGAAAAGCTGAGCAATGCCTTGTGGCGCGCTGGACCCAGCAGTTTTCTGGCCCACGGTCTGGCTGGAAACGGCCAGGACGAAGCGCAGCCCATCCTGATTTCCGGGGATTGTGAGGCAGCCAACGGCGCGCGTTACATCGCGCTTACGGACGGTGAGTGGCGGGATGAGGCTTTGGCTTTCGACCGGGCTTTCTATCTCTTCACCGCCGAACAGATCGACAATGCCAGAACCGCCTGGCGAGCTCTATCGGCCAAAGACAACATTACGCCGCGTTATTGGAAACAGGATGGCGGCCGGTGGGTCGAAGGACCCTGATATAATTGCCGTTTGCGCTTTTTTGGCGTTGCTCCTACAATCCTGGATGGGTCGCGCCATTTTTGGATGGAGCCATTTTCATGAACAAGTTATTTATCCTGCCAATCGTTTTGGTCGCCATGTCCTGTGGCAGCAATGATGAGGTCGCATCCGGCACGTTTGATGATGGTGAAGGCGGAAAGGGTAGCTATTCGGTCAGCGGTGAGGGCGACGATAGTGAGACGGTGATCAAGACCGATGACGGAGAGGTCCGGATCGCAACCGGATCGAAAGCCGTCGCCGATTTGCCGATGGGTATAAAATTATATCCGGGTGCGGAAATTCAAAGCAGCATTGCCGGCATGGGTGATGGCAAGTCGGGGGCGATGATCGTCTTCAAAAGCTCCGATGATCAGGATGAGGTGATCAGCTTTTACAAGAACCAGATGAAGGACAAAGGCATTGATGTGCAAACCGAAATCAAATCGGGGGACATGCAGATGATTGGCGGCCAGCGTTCCGATGGAGAGGGCATCAATATTTCCGTTATCAAGGATGAGGATGGCGGCGTGACGACCACCTTGATGGCCGGCGGCAAGAACTAGACTGCAAATCAGGCAGGAAAGCCTTACAAAACTTGCTATGCTTGAAAAGTCCGGCTAGGGGCGGCGCAAACTTATTTCACACCCCTATTACGGAGCAAAATCATGGCCGGTACACGGACATTTTCGATCATCAAACCAGACGCTACCAAGCGCAATCTGACCGGTGCGGTCACCAAAATGCTGGAGGACGCAGGTCTGCGTGTTGTCGCTTCCAAACGTATTCACATGACCCGCGAACAGGCAGAAGGCTTTTACGCGGTCCACAAAGAGCGTCCTTTCTTTGGCGAACTGGTTGATTTCATGATCAGCGGCCCTGTCGTCGTTCAGGTTCTGGAAGGCGAAAACGCCATGCAGCGTAACCGTGACATCATGGGGGCGACCAACCCAGCCGACGCCGCACCGGGCACCATCCGCAAGGAACTGGCTGAAAGCATCGAAGCCAACACGGTTCACGGTTCCGACAGCGACGAAAATGCGGCGATCGAAATCGCCTATTTTTTCAACGAAGACGAAATCGTAGGCTAGGCTGACGCCGATTTAGTGACGGTTTTTCAAGGCTTTCACGGAATTTTAAGCATGATCTGTTAATCCGCAATCTGATCACTGGTACGGGAGTGGGAAATCCGGTGCCGGATGGTCGGAATTGTGGGACCAGACCAGTGCAATACATAATCAAGCATTTTTTGCTGATCATGACCTATGCCTTGGCTGCCGTCAGCTTTGGCGGCGGAACGGCCGTGGCTGCCACCTGCTCACCGGCTGGGGCGCAACGCGCGGCTCCCGCGGCATGGCAAACCTATTGCTGGCTCGACTTTTCCTCTTACAATGACGCGACCGTTCGTTCTGCAACGGGTCAGAATTTTTCCTTTGATCTGGATGACGGTTCAACACTGACCTTCACTTTGAGGGCAACCAGCACTACCGCATCGGCTGCCGATGACCGGGCCGCACCAAGTTGGTCGGGAGCAGCGGTTGGCAACTCATCCTTCCTGAATATTCCCGGGCATCCCATTCTCTACATGGTCAATAGCGGCGCGCTGGTGAATTTCACTTTTTCCAACATTACAGTCATTCCGCCGCCGGGAGTTGCGTCAGTCAGCAGCTATGCCTTTGTGGCAGCAGACGCAGAATCCACTGATAACAGCGAATTTCTGGAATTCGGCACCAATGGTTCAAACTGGCAGATACTGGACGCTGTACCACCGATCAGCGGCAGTCAGTTTCCGGTTTTGACCGGTACCGGCACGGCAACGCTACGCATGGCCGGTGGCGGCCAAACCGGCCGCGTTGGAGGATATATTGCGGGCACGAATTCACCCACCAACGTGACGGCTACCATGCAGGGGCAGGGGCTGCAGGGTATGATGTTTGCCGTGCGTTTCGCATCCATCACCTTGAACAAGACAATTACCGGCGCCCGGGTTGATCCTGCCGACCAGTTTACTTTCCAGATCACCTCGACATCATCCGGCGATTTGCTGGCATCCGGCACAACAACCGGTTCCGGTAACGGCCCGTTTCCGGCGGCCGTGATATCCACAGCGTCCGGAATCCCGATCAGTCTGACCGAAGTTATGGCCAGCGGAAGTGCCAGCGCAATAAGCCAGTATCGCCCCCAACTGACCTGTACGAATAACAGCGCGGGTTCTCCGACAGTGATTCCGACCAATGTAGAAACGACAAATTACAGTTTCGGGTCGCTGGCCTTTGGCGATGCGGTGGAATGTGTGTTCAACAATACACCCTATCCGCACCTTTCGCTCGAAAAACAGTTAAGCGCGGCTGGCCGGATATTTGACAGTGATGAATTCCGTATCCGCATAAGAGAGGGTGGCAGCACGGTTGCGGCAACGACAACCGCCGGTACAGGAGCGGTGATCAGCAACGAACCAATCGCGATGACACAGCTGGTCAGCGGGAACAGCTATCATGTGGATGAACGGACACGCGGGACCACCGATCTTGATCGCTATACGGCTGCTTTGTCCTGTACCAATGCCAATACAGGTTCTTCGACGACATTACCAAGTACACTGGAGGAAGACTTTGCGCCGGCTATTGGTGATGTGATAGCATGCATCATCACAAACAGCCGGGATCCAGCAAATGCGGTGCTGGAGATAAGCAAGCAATCAACGATAGTTTCCGATCCGGTAAATGGTTCGATCAATCCCAAAGCCATTCCCGGGGCCGTCATTCGGTACACGATCGAAGTGGTCAATCAGGGCGATGCACCGGTAGATACCAGCAGCATAGAGATATCAGACGTTCTACCGTCCGATATCAGCTACAATGGGGCATCACCCATTGTATTTAATGACGGCGCAACGTCGAGCGGTCTCGATCCTTTTGATCCCGCAACCATGGCCAGTTTCTCTGACCAGCCATCCGGTGCCGCGCCTTACGGTTACGCGCCCAATACCTCGGGTTTTGATCCTAACGTCACTGGTATTGTCATAAATCCGTCCGGCACGTTGGCGGCATCGAACGGGTCAGACAGTCCCAGTTTTACAATCAGCTTTGAAGCCCGTCTGGACTAGTCCTGGGGATTGGCTTCGTCATAGCGCTCCCAGTCGTGAAATGCTTCACGCCGGACGATGATCCATTTGCCGTCGCGCTTTTCAAGTTTGTCACAATAGCGACCAGCCACTATCCAGTCCGTGGCTTTACCGCCGGTCGGGACCGGATCGAAATCTGGCGTCCCTTCCTGCACGTAGTGATAGGCAACGAAATTCGCTTCGGTTGACACGCTATTGCCATCATCGCTGAAAGAAAAATGCACATTGGAAATGGAATGGTGTGTGGCGGGAACTTTTTTTAATACCTCGCTGGCAAATTCGACAAATTCATCCGGTGGTCCCGAATAATCGCCGTGGTTGTGAACATGATCATCTGCGAAGCATGACCGAACCAAAGTCCAGTCTTTACGATCTATTCCCTTGCAATAGCGGTGCAGCAAGTCACGAATTTCCTCTCGCGCTACCAGCTCTTCGACCTTGTCCATCCCGCTCTCCCTTATCTTGTCCATCCCGCTCTCCCTTATATTGTTAGGCTGAGGGATTAGCATGTGCTGCTAACCTGTGAACAGTTGACAAAAAAGAGAGGGATCAGGATGGGCAGACTGGAAGGAAAAATAGCGATCATCACCGGCGCAGCAAAGGGACTGGGCGAAGCAGATGCCCGGATGTTTGCACGCGAAGGCGCTAAAGTCATCCTGACCGATATGGATGAAGATAATGGCGCGCGTGTTGCTGCTGAAATTGGCGGTGCGGCAGAATTTCACAGGCAGGATGTTCGCGATGAATCGGCATGGGAAGACCTAATTGCAGATGTTGTGTCCCGGCACGGGAAGCTGGATGTCCTAGTCAACAATGCAGGTGTGGTTGAACCCGGCACCATCGAAACCCAAACGGCGGAAGAGTGGCGTTTTGTGATGGCAGTCAGCGCTGACGGGACATTTTTTGGATGCAAATATGCGGTGCCAGCAATGAAGGCCTCCGGCGGCGGTTCGATCATCAACATGGCATCCATTGCGTCGGTTCAGGGGGAGCCGGTTGTTGCCGCCTATGCAGCGGCAAAAGGGGCGGTGGAAAGCCTGACCCGCAGCATCGCCGTGCACTGCGCCAACAATGGATATAATATCCGCTGTAACAGCGTTCATCCGGCAGGAATTTTGACGCCGATGGTCGAAGAAATCGGGCCGAAAATGATGGATAGAGATGACCTGCGGCCAGCCAGCGAGGGACCGGCGGCCAGCGCATTGGGGGAACCCGATGACATAGCCAATACAGTACTGTTTCTTGCATCGGACGAATCCAAATTTATCAATGGCGCCGCGATAAGGGTTGATAATGCGAAATCAGTGGTCGAGGGTATTGTTCCATAATATCACCCTCCGATGCCTGCCAAGAAGCAAATCAAGAAGCAGCATCTGCCTCAAAAAACCTGCGTTACCTGCGGCCGTCCATTCACATGGCGCAAGAAGTGGAAAGATGTCTGGGATGACGTCAAATATTGCTCAAAACGCTGCAAGGGCGGTGTAAAGTAACGCGCGTGATATTGGCATTCTGCTTGCCATAGCCAATGAGGATGGACTACGCATATTTCATGACTTCCGAGGCCGAGAATAATAAGACAAAACAGCAGTCCATACCCAAGGCTGATATGCCCAAAGCGTCTGTGGAAGCACTAATCAAGCACAGCCCGATTGCATCGGTGATCAGCAATCCAAGATTGACGGATAATCCCATCGTTGCGTCCAACGACGCCTTTTGTGAACTTACAGGCTATGATCGAGATTTCATCATCGGGCGCAATTGCCGCTTTCTTTCTGGGCCAGCCACTGAACCATGGCTGACGGAAGAAATCCGTCGCGGTGTGCGGGAACGCAAGCCGGTGCTTGTCGAAATACTCAACTATAAAAAAGATGGGACGCCTTTTCAAAATGCGGTTCTTGTCGCTCCATTATTTGATGATGACGGCGAACTGGAGTTTTTCCTGGGATCGCAGGTGGAAATTGATAGCGATGGCCCGAGCCTTGCCAAGGCGCGGCGCATGCGGGCGACGGAAATCGTCAAGGACCTGTCCAAAAGGCAGCGTGAAGTGTTGAAATACATCGCCAAGGGTCTGTTAAACAAACAGATTGCACATGAACTGGATTTAAGTGAGCGGACGATAAAGATGCACCGCGCGATCCTGATGAAACGGCTGGATGCACCTAGTGCAGCCGACATGGTTCGGTTGGCCGTAGAAGCAGGAATGTAAGTAAAATCGACTACGGTCCTAATACCGTATCTGTATTGTTGCAGTTCTGGCGTATTAAATATTTAAGCATCGCGGATGGAGCAGTCATCCCAGATCTTAAATCCATGGCGGCATATCCTCCCTCCTCCTTGTCGCTCTAGGTTTGCTCTTCCCGCGATGCGAATTTTTCTCTAAAATTCTGCCGCGATATCCATCATTTTGGTGAGCCGTTTGGGTGCTACCATCCGCCAGCTTTTTTCCAGCCAGTCACCGACATGGTCCCAATCCGTGCGTCCGGTATCCAGCCGGATCGCAATCCAGCCTGATTTTCCATAAAATTTGGGCGCGAAATAGAGGTCGGGATCGGCATCAAGAAGAGCGCTTTGCTCGTCGAGACCGCTGGTTTTCACGAAAACTGATGTCCCTGTTTCACCGAAATGACGGCGAGAAAAATACGCAAAATATTTGCCGGTCTTTTCGCTGCCGACACGCCAGCCGGGTGTACCGAAACTTGGACGTTCATGGGTTTCCTCCAGCGCGAGCGCGCGGGTGCGAACCTGTTCCAATATCCAGTCGGGGTCGGCCTCGCGGGTCACATATTTGGCAAGGGTTGCGGCATATAGCTGATGCTCGGCAATCAGGACCCGGTCGGCGAGGACATCGGCCGTATCGCCGGGCAGGATGGCAACTTCTGTCTGTGCCAGCACGGGGCCATCATCCAGTTCCGGCGTTACAAGATGAACGCTGCATCCGGCATGGCTGTCCCCGGCGTCGAGCGCGCGCTGATACGTGTCGAGGCCCTTATATTTCGGCAGCAGGCTGGGGTGGATGTTGAGCATATGATCCTGCCACTGGCGAACGAATTCATCGCTCAGAATGCGCATATATCCTGCCAGCGCGACATAGTTGGCGCCCGCTGCGACAATGGCTTCGTGCATGATCTGGTCGTGTTCGTCGCGGCTGAGCCCCTTATGCGGGTGGGCAAAGGTAACAAAACCTTCCGCTTCCGCCAACTTTAGCCCCGGGGCCTGCGGATCATTGGATGCCACCAGGACAACTTCAAACGGGCAGTTCTCCGCCTTTGCGGCGTATAGCAGCGCGGCCATGTTGGACCCGCGACCTGATATCAGCACGGCCACTTTGGCAACTTCAGGCATCACGCATCAGCCATTGTGGGTTGCAGTCCAATCATTTCTTGCAGACCAAGTTCCGGTGCTACCCGACACAGTACAGCCCTTTGTACCTGTTTTGACGACACCCACTGCATGAACGGTTTCACCGGCGGCTTCCAGATCCGACTGTATCGAAGCTGCCTCATCCGGTGACACAGCCAAAATCATTCCGATACCGCAGTTAAACGTCCGCGCCATTTCTTCCGGTTCAATATTACCCTGAGCCTGCAGAAAAGCCATCAGTCGCGGCTGATCCCAGTGCTCGGCATCAACATGGGCGTGCAGGTCATCTGGCAGCACGCGCGGAATATTCTCGAGCAATCCGCCGCCGGTAATATGCGCTAGCGCCTTGATCCGACCGGATTGCATCAGGGGAAGCAGGGATTTTACGTAAATCCGCGTCGGTGCAATCAATGCTTCGATCAACAGAACCTCAGGATCAAAAAGCGCCGGACGATCCAGTTTCCAGCCTTTATCCTCGGCCAGACGGCGAACGAGGGAATAGCCATTGGAATGCACGCCTGAGGACGCCAGGCCAATGAGTATATCGCCATCCGCCAATTGCGTACCGGTCAGCGCTTTTTCGCGCTCTACGGCACCCACACAAAATCCCGCCAGATCATAATCACCATGGGCATACATGCCCGGCATCTCTGCCGTCTCGCCACCGATTAATGCGCAACCTGATATTTTACAGCCTTCCGCTATGCCCGCTACGACTCGCTCGGCAACGCCGTTTTCAAGTTTGCCGGTCGCAAAGTAATCGAGGAAGAACAACGGCTCTGCACCTTGAACGATCAGGTCATTTACACACATCGCAACCAGATCAATGCCCACGCTGTCATGGCGGTCATGGTCTATGGCCAGTTTCAATTTGGTGCCAACGCCGTCATTCGCAGCGACCAGCAGAGGGTCATCATAACCAGCTGCTTTTAGATCAAAAAAGCCGCCAAACCCTCCCAGTTCCGCGTTCGCCCCTGGACGTGCAGTTGCTTTGGCAAGCGGGGCAATGGCCTTGACCAGTGCGTTACCTGCCTCGATCGATACACCAGCTTTCGCATAGGTGTATGATTCCGGTTCATTTCGCCCGTTGTTTTGTTTATCACTCATAAAATAGCCAATTAGACAAGTCGTGGGTGGATTTCCACGTCATAATCGTCAAAAGAGCGGAAATGAAATTTTTGACCAGTTTTAAAACCCCTATTGTTGCGATTTTCATGGTTCTTGGCTTGGCTGCAGCCGGCATTGTTTATGCGCAGCTGGAAGGAGCTGACCGCGGGGTTGCGCCGCTCGCGAGCAGTGGTGACTTCGAAGTTTTCGGGGTGGAGGTCGACACTCGGGGCGACAATTCTTTTGAGGCTCGCCAAAAAGGTTGGGAAGAGGCGCAGCGCAAGGCTTGGAAGACTCTTTATGCCCGGACCCAGGGCGGGAAAACTGCAGGGCTGTCTGATGGTGCTCTCAATAATATTGTATCGGCAATCATTGTCGAGCAGGAGCAAATTGGCCCGAAACGCTACATCGCTACTTTGGGTGTGATGTTCGACCGTGCCCGTGCTGGCCAAATTCTTGGCGTTAGTGGACGGCGGCTACGGTCGCCGCCTTTGCTGGTTCTACCGATTATGTGGAGTGGCGGATCACCGCAGGTGTTTGAAAGCAAGACAGAGTGGCAAAAGGCATGGGCCCGATTCCGCTCTGGTGACAGCGCGATTGACTATGTCCGTGCTTATGGTTCGGATAGCGAATCACTGGTATTGACCGCCGGGCAGGCTGATCGTCGCAACCGAAGGTGGTGGCGGATGATATTGGATCAGTTCAGCGCAGCCGATGTTATTATTCCGATTGTCCGGGTGGAGAGAGAATATCCCGGTGGTCCGGTTACAGCCCATTTTACGGCGCGCTACGGTCCGGATAGCAAGTTTATCGGCAGTTTCTCTTTGAAGACCAAATCCACTGATGGGCTTCCGGCGATGATGGACCAGGCGATTGTGCGGATGGATGGCCTATATACAAGCGCTCTTTCCAGCGGCCTTTTGAAGACGGACAAGTCGCTGATTATTGAAGACTCGATCGATCTGGAAGCGCTCGAACGGGAGATTGAGGCAGAATTGGCGGCTGAAGGCAGTTTGGCCAGCAGTGAATCATCCGGCACTGGCACGTCTGAAGCAACGGGCGAAGCTGGCACTGCTGCGGCTCCGACCGTTGCGGCAACGACCTTTACGGTTCAGTTTAACACGCCTGATGTCGGTGCGGTCAGTCGTGGTGAAGCATCCGTCCGGTCCGTGCCGGGAGTGTCCTCGGCTTCTACCTCAAGTTTGGCCTTGGGCGGTGTGTCGGTGATGCAGGTATCGTATGCCGGTGACCTTGCGACTTTGGCTTCAGCGCTGCGTGCGCAAGGGTGGCAGGTTCAGCAAGGGGGCGGCGCGCTCAGGATCACTCGAGGCGGTTCATCAAATGGATCGAATTCCGGGAGTGACGGGCAGGACCAGTGAACCAGATTGCCCTTCCTTTGGATTCAGCCTTAGCAGTGCAGGATGATGGTTATATCGTTACCGATGCCAATGCTCAGGCGCATGATCATCTCTGTAATTGGCAAAGCTGGCCGCATCTTACTGCGATATTGATTGGCGGCAAAGCAGCAGGCAAATCTGCCATGGCGCAGCAATTTGAGCGTGATAGCGGCGGTCATGTTGTCGATGATGCAAGGGATATGGCCGACCATGATCTTTTCCATCTCTGGAATCGCGCCAGACAAGAGGAAAAACCATTGCTTCTTGTCTCATCCGAACCGGTCTCCAATTGGTGCGTCGAGCTTCCTGATCTTCAATCCCGATTGGCAGCTTCTCTGCTTATCGAGATAGGCCCGCCAGACGAAGCTATGATTACAGGGCTGTTCCAGAAATATTTTGCGCTGCGCGGTCTTTCCATCTCTGAAGAGGCGCTGTCTTATCTCGGAAAACGGATGGAACGAAGTTATCAAGATGTTCAGCTTTTGGCGCAAAATATGAATATTCTTGCTATAGAAAGAAAAAAGCCGATCACGCGCTCTATTGCCATTGATGCATTGGCGCAGCAGCAGGCGGATGAACATGAAACCGGGGCTGAACCAAAAACAGCCCAAGATGGTAAGGAAGGTTGAATGGATAGTCTTGTCCCCCAGGCACCAGATACCGAAGAAGATGACAGCTCATTTTCTGTCGATGACGGGGGCTCCGAACGCTATTTCAATCGCGAGTTAAGTTGGCTTGGTTTCAACGACCGGGTCATTGAAGAGGCGCAGAATAGCTCGCATCCATTACTGGAGCGTTTGCGCTTCCTGTCAATTTCCGGGAGTAATCTGGACGAGTTTTTCATGGTCCGCTTTGCTGGGCTGGTCGGCCAGTTTCGCCAGAATATTGAGGAACGTTCTGCTGATGGATTGACCGCCAAACAGCAATTGCTGGCAATTGCTTCTCATAGCGACAAGCTGATGGGCAATCAGCAGCAAGTCTGGGATCAGCTGTCGGCTGCGCTGGCGGAAGAGGACATACATGTCCTTGATGCGGAACAGTTGGGGAATTCCAGCGATGCTTGGTTGAAACAGCATTTTCTGGATCAGATTTTTCCGGTTCTGACGCCCCAGGCTCTTGATCCCGCTCACCCCTTTCCGTTCATTCCGAATAAGGGGCTCAGCCTGGTATTTGACTTGGTAAGGCAATCCGATAACCAACGGATACGGGAATTGGTGATGATCCCGTCAGGCTTGCCGCGGTTCATTCGGATGCCTGATGAAACACCGACTTATGTTTCGGTGGAATCGGTCATTCAATGTTATTCAGACCAGTTATTCCCAGGCTATAACGTAACCAATAGCGGCCTTTTCAGGATCATTCGCGACAGCGATATAGAGGTGGAAGAAGAAGCCGAAGACTTGGTTCGCTATTTCCGTAGCGCCATCAAACGCCGGCGTCGGGGTGATGTCATCCGGCTTGAGATGGGGCCAGGCCTGTCAGATGCGGTCGTTGCGCTGTTACGCGAGAATCTTTTGACAGAAGGTGCGACGGAAAGCCGGGTGAAAGGCCTGGTTGGCATCGGTGATCTTGACTTGCTGGTGGATGAAGATCGTCCGGATTTGAAATTCACGCCCTATAGCCCGCGCTTTCCCGAACGGATTCGGGAGCATGGCGGGGATTGTTTTGCGGCGATCCGCGATAAGGATATTCTTGTTCACCATCCTTATGAATCGTTTGAGGTGGTGATCGAGTTTCTACGCCAGGCCGCGGCTGACCCTGATGTAGTTGCGATCAAACAGACGCTTTATCGTGCCGGTAAACAGTCTGCTGTTATTCGTGCTCTGATCGATGCGGCAGAAGCCGGAAAATCGGTGACGGCTATTGTCGAGTTGAAAGCACGTTTTGACGAAGAGCAAAATCTGCTTTGGGCCAGCGCGCTGGAGCGAGCGGGTGTGCAGGTCGTTTATGGTTTTATCGAGTGGAAAACCCACGCCAAGATATCAATGGTTATCCGCAAGGAACAAGAAGGTTATCGGACCTACTGCCACTTCGGAACTGGCAACTATCACCCTATAACAGCCAAGATTTATACAGATCTCAGCTTCTTTACGGCGGACCCCAAAGCCGCTCGTGATGCAGCGCAATTGTTTAACTACATCACCGGTTATGTTGAACCAGAAAAACTGGAAATGATTTCGATGTCTCCGCGTTACATGCGGCGCGATCTGATGGATTTGATTGACCGTGAAATTGCCAATGTGAGGTCCGGGAAGCCCGGTATGGTTTGGGCGAAGATGAACTCGCTCGTTGATCCCGCGTTAATCGAAAAACTTTACGCGGCCAGCAATGCGGGGGTCGAGATTGATCTGGTGATACGCGGGATTTGCTGTTTGCGACCGGGTGTGCCGGGCATGTCTGACCATATTCGAGTCAAGTCGGTTATCGGGCGCTTTCTGGAACACAGCCGGATCTGGGCTTTTGGTAATGGCGGGGATTTACCAAATGATGAAGCAGCACTTTACATCAGTTCAGCAGACTGGATGCCGCGCAACCTTGATCGGCGCGTGGAATATATGATTCCAATCACCAATCCGACGGTACATGATCAGATATTGGATCAGGTGATGGTGGCTAATCTGATTGACGATGAACAGAGCTGGGAACTGAATAGCGACGGCAGTTACACAAGAGTTGAACCATCGGAAAAATCGTTCAACCTGCACCGTTATTTCATGACAAACCCGTCGCTGTCCGGTCGCGGCAAGGCTTTGAACAAAAGCAACGCCGTACCACGACTGTCTCTTCGCCGACGCAAGAAAAAAGCCTGAACGCGATTACCAGATGCAGGTCGGGGGATTGCAAATAACCAGAAAGAGAAAGGCACCGCGGACCAACCGGCGGACCGCGATTGTCGATATCGGTTCCAACTCGATCCGCCTGGTTGTCTATCAGGGTGCTGCAAGGGTCCCGGCGATATTATTCAATGAAAAAGTAATGGCTGGATTGGGTAAAGAACTTGCAACGACAGGTGCCATTGCGGAGAATTCCATGGCGCTTGCGGTTCAGGCACTGGAACGTTTTTACCGGCTTTGCACTCAGATGGATGTGGACTCGATCAAATGTTTCGCTACCGCTGCCGTGCGTGATGCCAGTAATGGCAAGGATCTGCTCAAGGCCGCTTGGGAAATAGGCTTTGAGACCCAGGTTCTTCAGGGTGAAGAAGAGGCGGAACTGGCCGGATTGGGGGTGCTGTCGGCCATTCCCGATGCCAAAGGTATTGTCGGTGATCTGGGCGGCGGTAGCCTTGAGTTGGCGATGATCGACAAGGGCAAGGTGGTGGAACGTCACAGTTTCCCGCTTGGTGTGCTGCGTGTCGCCAATTTGAGAGCCAAGGGTAAGGACAAGCTCAAACGTCAGGTGCGTAAGATGCTCAAGAAAACTGGTTGGGATCAAAATGCGCAGGAGCTGCCATTTTATCTTGTTGGTGGTTCCTGGCGGTCGCTGGCGCGGCTCGACATGTTTGACAGCGGTTATCCGCTGCCAGTCATTCATCACTATGAAATGCAGCCTCAGCGCGCACGGCGATTGGTCAGGCAGCTCGCCCGGATGAACAAGGCAAAGTTAAAAGCGGTTCCCGGCCTGTCGACTTCCCGAATTCCCACGCTGGATGATGCGGCGTGGCTTTTGTCGTTCATTGTTCGCTATCTGGGAAGTAGCACCATGATCGTATCGGCATATGGTGTTCGGGAAGGCTTATTGTTCAAAAATGTCAGCAAACCGGAAAGCAAACGTGATCCGCTGTTACTCGCCACTGAGGAATCGGGAGCAGCCCAGGCCCGGTTTCCCGCGAACAGCAAATTGCTGGGAAAATGGATTGCGCCGATTTTCTCCGAAGATCCTCCGGAGTGGCAGCGCATAAGACAGGCGGCTTGCAACCTTGGCGATGTGGCATGGCGCGCCAATCCGAATTTCCGCGCTGAACGAGGTTTGGTCATGGGCCTGCACGGCAACTGGGTCGGCATAACTGGCGCCGAACGGGAGTTGCTGGGCCAAGCCCTGTTCACCAGTTTTGGCGGCGGGGCTAATATCTTTTCCGGAGGCGGCAGGCTCGCTAGCGAAAAGGCAACGCAGCGTGCGATCTGTTGGGGTTTGGCGATGCGGCTAGGCCAAAGACTGAGCGGCGGCACCCGCAATCCATTGGAACAGACGCAGCTTCGCAAAATTGACGGTCGACTGGAGATTGTCATGGCCGCCGATCTGCGCGATCTTTATGGAGATGCTGTGGAAAAACGGCATATTCAACTCGCGAACATGCTCGAACTGGAGCCTGTTTTGGTAACCGAATAAGTTCCGGTCAACCGCAATAGATGTGCGTGATTGTCATAGCATCATCATATTCAATATTCAGGCGGTCTTGACGAAAATCCATCGTTATGGCGCTACGCGGGGCTATCCAGCGTAGAGTTTTTGCACCAGATTGTTTGAGCGCATTGGCTCCAGTCTCTTCATTGGCTGATCGTCCGACAAATGGTCGAAGGTTTTCTGCCGCGCAGGCATATCCTGCCGTAACTCCGCGTTCTGGGACCTCTGGCTCTTCAACAGTCGTAGAGCAGGCTACCAGTACGGGACAAATCACTAAGGCAAACAAGACGTTCTTCATTGCACTTCTTTGCTTGTAGTTTCGGGTTGATGGGTCATTTTCAGTTTACCATCCTGGACCGTAAAACTCATCCGACCCTCGATCAAATCGATCGCGTCACGTCCAAATTCTTCATATCTCCAGCCTTCCAGGAGAGCGACGCCGTCCCGTTCACCACCGACAATACGTTCAAGATCATCAGCGCGGGCCAGCAGTTTCGAAGCAACGCTCATTTCCGAAGACCGGATTTTCAGAAGTAACTTCAGCAAATCGGCGACTAACGCATTCTCTTTGCTAAATTTGGGGCGGCGACCATTGCGTTCAGGCAACTCGTCTTTCGTCAAAGGTTGCGCACTGGCCAGTGCTTCCATCAACCGTTCGCCAATATCATTATTTTTCCAGCCAGATGACAATCCGCGTACTTGTGACAGCTTGGCCTGGTCTTTTGGTGGATGGGCGGCGATATCAGCCAGCGTTTCGTCGCGCATGATCCTGCCGCGTGGCATGTCTTTGGATTGCGCCTCTTTTTCCCGCCAGGCCGCCAGGGCTTTCAATCGGCCTAAAGATTCCAGATTGCGCCCCTGAAATTTGACGCGCCGCCATGAATTTTGAGGATCATTCACATAGTTTGCGGGATCAGCCAGCTTTTCCATTTCGGCATTGATCCAGATACCGCGCCCCGTTTCGATCAGCTTTTCCAGCATCATCGGAAAAATGGCCGACAAATGCGTGACATCACCAATGGCATATTTAATCTGCCGGTCATTGAGTGGGCGTCGCGACCAGTCTGTGAAACGGGCACCTTTGTCCAGCGTGATGCCCAACCAGCTGTCAACCAGATTGGCATAACCGATTTGCTCGCTTGGCCCCAATGCCATGGCTGCGACCTGGGTGTCGAAAATCGGGTGAGGGGTTTTGCCGGTCATGTTGTGGATAATCTCCACGTCCTGGCCCCCAGCGTGAAAGATTTTCAGTACATCTTCATTATTGACCAGCAAGTCGAGCAAAGGCTTGAGATCAACGTCCTTGGCGAGCGGATCAATCGCAGCCGCTTCCTTGCCATCAGAAATCTGGATGAGGCAGAGGATCGGCCAATAAGTATTTTCTCGCATGAACTCTGTATCGACCGCAACAAACTCAGCGGTCGAAAAGCGTTCGCAAATATCGGCAATATCCTGACTGTCAGTCAGTAAAGGATGAATTTTCATGCCGCATCTATACAAGCTGAGCGGAGTGTCGCAAACATTTCCGATAGAGATTGTCTATTATCAATAAACCCCGCTGGCCTTTTGCTAGGGGCGAATTATGGCCGTTCATTCCACCTTCTTCCTTGACAAAAGCAGCGCTGACCTGTGTTAGGCAGCGAATATCAACAAAATAGTGATCTCTCACATCAAAGGTTCATCATGCACGCATATCGCTCCCATAACTGTTCACAGCTTCGCGCCGCCAATGTTGGTGAAGAAGTCCGCCTGTCCGGCTGGGTTCACAACGTTCGTGATCATGGCAATTTGCTCTTCGTTGACTTGCGCGACCATTTCGGTCTGACGCAGATTGTCAGCGAAGAAGGCAGTGATGCGTTCAAGCTGCTGGATTCGGCGCGCAAAGAATCGGTGATTACCGTCACCGGTAGGGTCGCGGCGCGTTCGTCAGAGACGGTCAATTCAAATCTGCCAACTGGCGAAGTTGAGTTGGTGGCCAAAGCTGTCGAAATGCAGGGCCCCGCGGACGAATTGCCAATGCCGGTGTTTGGTGAACAGGAATATCCCGAAGATATCCGTTTGCGTTACCGCTTCCTCGACCTGCGGCGTGAAAAAGTGCACGCCAATATGATGTTGCGTTCCAAGGTGATTGCTTCGCTGCGCAACCGCATGGTTGAACAGGGCTTTACAGAGTTTCAGACCCCGATCCTGACTGCTTCATCTCCGGAAGGCGCGCGCGATTATTTGGTGCCAAGCCGTGTGCATCCCGGCAAATTCTATGCGCTGCCACAGGCGCCGCAGATGTTTAAACAGATGCTGATGGTCGCAGGCTTTGATCGCTATTTCCAAATCGCACCGTGCTTTCGCGATGAAGACGCACGGGCAGATCGCTCTCCCGGTGAATTTTACCAGCTCGACCTCGAGATGAGTTTTGTAACGCAGGAAGATGTGTTCCAGGCGCTGGAACCGGTGCTGGCTGGTGTTTTTGAAGAATTTGCAAATGGCAAGTCGGTAACGCCTGCCGGTGAGTTTCCACGTATCCCTTACAAAGAGTCGATGCTGAAATATGGCTCGGACAAGCCCGATCTTCGTAACCCGATTATCATTCAGGACGTGTCGGATCATTTCAAAGGTTCCGGCTTTGGCCTGTTTGACAAGATCACCGCATCCGGCGGCACTGTGCGCGCTTTTGTCGCACCCGAAGCAGGCAAGAACAGCCGCAAATTCTTTGATGACATGAACAACTGGGCACGCGGCGAAGGCTTTGCGGGTCTCGGTTACATCAACATGAAAGAGGGTGCTGCTGGCGGACCGATTGCCAAAAACCATGGCGAAGAGGGCACGGCGAAATTGCTGGCTGATCTCGGCTGTGGACCTGATGACGGTGTATTCTTTGCTGCTGGTAAGGAAGCGGAAGCAGCAAAACTGGCTGGTGTCGCGCGTACTCGTGCTGCCGAACAACTAGGCTTGATCAACGAGAATGAATTTAAATTCTGCTGGGTCGTTGATTATCCAATGTATGAATATGACGAGGAATTGAAGAAGCTCGACTTCTCGCATAACCCGTTCTCCATGCCGCAGGGCGAGATGGAGGCTTTGGAGAATAAAGATCCGCTCGACATATTGGCGTGGCAATATGACATTGTCTGTAACGGTATCGAACTGTCCTCCGGCGCTATCCGGAACCATCGCCCCGATATCATGTACAAGGCATTTGAAATTGCCGGTTATGACAAAGCCTCGGTCGACAGTGAGTTTTCCGGTATGATCAATGCGCTGAAATATGGCGCGCCGCCGCATGGTGGTTCTGCGCCAGGTGTTGACAGGATCGTGATGTTGCTGGCGGACGAGCCAAATATCCGCGAAGTCGTGCTCTTTCCGATGAACCAGAAAGCGGAAGACCTGATGATGAGCGCGCCAAGCGGCGTTTCGCCCAAGCAATTGCGCGAACTGCATATCCGTGTCGTGGAGCCGCCGAAAGAAGGATGAACGAAGCGGGGCAGCCAACAGAAAAGCGATTTCAACAGGGCGAAACGGACCTGTGCTATTTTGAGTGGGGCAATCCGGACGACCAGACGATCCTGATGGTCCATGCCACGGGCTTCCATGCGCGCTGTTGGGACAAGACGATCGCTGCCTTGCCATCTGGCTATCATGTCATCGCCGTTGATCAACGTGGTCATGGCCGGAGCGGTAAGCCCGACAGTCTGAGTGACTGGAACCTGATGGGCCGCGATGTCGGCGCGCTTGTTGTGGGGCTTGGCCTGGAAAATATCGTTGGAGTGGGGCACAGCATGGGCGCTCATGTGATTGTCCAGACTGCCGATGCTCAACCGGAACGATTCGAGCGGCTGGTTCTGGTTGATCCAACGATCACGGCGCCAGATGCCTATGAAGACCCTCCGGCCTTGGCAGATATCGATCCCAATCAGAATCCGGTGTCGCGGCGACGTAACAGCTGGGAGTCTCCAGAGGCAATGTTCTCCGCCTTCAAGGATCGTCACCCGTTCAGTCTTTGGCAGCCGGATGTACTGATGGACTATTGCCAATATGGTTTGCTCGCTGAGGATGATGGGGCCGGATATATTCTGGCCTGTCCGCCCTATCTTGAAGCATCGGTCTATGAAGGCTT
Organism: uncultured Sphingomonadaceae bacterium; assembly: GCA_947495985.1. Classification (GTDB taxonomy): domain Bacteria; phylum Pseudomonadota; class Alphaproteobacteria; order Sphingomonadales; family Sphingomonadaceae; genus Parasphingorhabdus. Next base: position 1,365,515 of record CANMBD010000001.1, on the reverse strand, counting down.
TCGGTCTGTTGATCCCTATCCCCTGGTAAAGCGGAACACATTGCCGGTCACCATCTTACGTGCGCAGTCGGCGGATGATGACGTCACAGCCGCGCGGGATTTCGCCAACAGTCCGACTTGGCCCAGCTTGGTGGATGTATATCCCAATGCACAGGAAGTTTTTATACCAGAGCTTTCACATTTCATGCCGATGCAGGATCCAAAGGGGATTGCCAGCCATATTGCCGCCGGTGCTGATATCTGACCTGTTTGTTCATTTAATATGGTTTTTATATGAACAATCTCGTAATTGTCCGTTCACCTATGCTGGGATAAATCCGCATTATGAATGACTTATAGGGGGTAAAATGATGCGAATTCTGGTTATCAGCAAAATGGTTGCAGTCGGCGTGGCAGGGCTATGTCTGACCGCTACAGCACAAGCGGAAACTTTGCGCATTGACGGCCTTTATCCAGCGCGTGCTCCCAATATTGCCTCAATAAAATCCATCGCAATTGACCGCTTTGGCGGCAGCGATGGCACCGCGCTGGCTTTTGCCATAGAGGACAAGCTCAGCGACGTCGAAATTGACGGTGCGCCATATTTTAAAATCATGGCGGGGCGTTCGGCGATCGACCCGGAAGCAACATTGTCGGGAACGGCAACAGCAGGAATCGAAGAATATGAGACACGTGAATATCGGGAACGCTGTATCGAGAGGGATGACAAGGGCAAATGCGAAAAGCGCAAAAGCATAAAAGTACCCTGCCTTAAACGCGTTATCGATTTTCAGGTAGAGATCCGCATGTCCCGCTTCAGCGATGGCCAGACCATTTACGCCGATCGTAAATCTGATGGCAATGAACAGACTGTTTGCGGCCGCAAAGAGAGTTTCTCCAGCAGTGAAGGCATTATAAGCGGTATGATTAGTAGCGCCGCCCATGCAGTGCGCCGTGATCTGGCTCCGATAGAAAAGCGCGAAAATATCCGCGTATTTGAGAGCCGCAAGGGTATGGACAAGGCCACTGCCAAATTTTTCAAAGCGGCGGTGAAGATGACCAAAACCGATGAGCAGGAAGCCTGTCGCATGTGGGATCAAGTCGCAGCAAACAGCACGTCGCATCGATCAATCGCCTTTAATCGCGGCCTGTGCGCTGAAAAAGAGGGTGCGTTGGAAAAAGCTTTGAACCTTTATGCGGAGGCCGGTCAATTGCCCGGTGGCAAAATCGAGATTGATCTGGCCATTCGCCGCGTGGAAGATCGTCAACGGGCTCTGGATGACTGGGATATTCGCTATGCCAGCGCCGACACCAATGCAGTCGAGGCGCCGGTAAAGGCTGATTGATCCAAACAGGGTTAACAGGTTGGTTCTTTTTCCGGGTCTATAGTATGTCGCCATTCTGAGTTGTGCGGCTATGCGCTGCACATATCGGGCAGTCGCGAGATTATCGAGGTGATCCATGAGCAAACATATCAAACTGTCAGACTATGAAGATGGCAAGGATTTTGACGGTGATTATTCCGATACACTGAAAGAATTGCAGGAGCGTCTGGCTCATGTTCATTTTGAGCATATCATTCATGGCAACCGGACGATTCTGGTTTTCGAAGGCTGGGATGCGGCCGGGAAGGGCGGTTGCATAAGACGGATGACCGCCGAATGGGATCCGCGCTATTTTGAGGTCTATCCCATCGGAGCACCAACCAGGGAGGAGCAGGATCGCCATTTCCTTTGGCGCTTTTGGAAACGTCTGCCGGGCAGCAGAGAGATCGCAGTGTTCGACCGCAGCTGGTATGGCCGTGTTCTGGTCGAACGGGTTGAAGGCTTTTGTAGCAAAGCCGACTGGAAGCGCGGCTATGACGAAATCAACGAATTTGAAGCGCAGCAAATTGATGGCGGCACCAACCTGATTAAACTGTTTTTTCACGTCACCCAGAAACAGCAGGACCGCCGCTTTGCCGATCGTCTGAACACGCCGGACAAGCGTTGGAAGATCACCAGAGATGATTTTCGTAACCGGTCCAAACGGGCGGATTATCTCGATGCGATGGAGGACATGTTCAAACAAACCGACACGCGCTGGGCACCGTGGAAAGTGATCGATGGCAATGACAAGAAAGCCGCGCGGATTGCCGCGATGACCTATGTCGCCGAAACACTGGAGGCAGCCTTGCCGGACGATTTGCCGGAAGCGGACCCGGAACTGGTGAAGCTCGCGGAAGAAGCGTTTGGGTATAAACCGGAATAACGCCCGCTATTCCGGGTTTCGGTAGCTTATGTAACCGGCTGGTTCACCGAACGGCGGTACAGGTGCCAGGTGGCATGTCCCAGAACAGGGAGCACCACAAACAGTCCCAGAAAAAGCGGGAGCATGGCCACAAACAAGGCAACTGCGATCAGGGCAGCCCAGATCAGCATAACCAGCTTGTTTGATCTTACCGTCGCCAGACTCACGATGATTGCGGTGATAAAGTCAACTTCACGATCGACCAACATCGGCAGGCTGACGACCGTAATCGCGTAAAAGGCCAGCGCCATCAGCGCGCCAACGATACTGCCGACCACCAGCATTGCAACGCCTGCTGTTGTCCGAAACAGCTCAAGCGACTCTGATCCGATACCGGATTCTGCCAAGAAAATGGCAAAAATACCGTGTGCGACCATTAACCAGAAAGCGAACGCCACAAACAGGATAACGCCCATACTCAATATTTGCTCATCGCCGCGCCCTCTGAGCGCTCCGAGGACAGCGCGCCAGCTCATTGGTGTGCCAGCTTCACGGCGGCGGCTTACTTCATAAAGTCCGACAGCCACAAAAGGTGCGAGCAGCGGGAACCCGGCGGCAAGCGGAACCAGCCAGGCAATCTCGCCCCGTTCAAAAAGTGCAAAATAGAGAAACATTCCCGCAGCCACATAGATTGCTGCGAAAAAAAGTCCGAATACAGGATAGGCTCTGAAATCGCCCCAGCCCGCAGCAAGTGCAGCGCGCAGGTCACTTACCGTAAGGTTACTTGCGACTGTTGCCGGCGCGATTTGAGCTTGATTGGCGGTGCTCATGACATTCCCTCCTCATGGAAACGTCAGACGATATTGCAACAAATCACCAGCTACATCAAGTTTCGGCAATACCACCAAATGACGAAGGTCCATCCAGCGTCTGCTATGGGCGCAAATGGGGACCTTGCCATTCCTCCTGAAACTGACATTTTAAGGCGCGCTTGACATTAAATCGATATATATCGATATAATGTCATATGCGAAAAACCAGATCACTTTCGAAAGCAACGCAACTGACCTTGACGGCACTTTTCGATTCCGCACGAGGTACGCATGGATATGAGATAATGAAGATCGCTGGAATCAAGCCCGGCACGCTTTACCCCATGTTGGCCAGATTGGAAGATCAAGGCCTCCTTACTTCGGAATGGGAAAAGACTGGCGTTGAGGGGCGACCACCACGCCACATTTACTGCCTGACCCAAGCCGGACGGACTTTTACCGCCAAACTGGTCGATGATTGCCATTCAACCTCAACTCAAAAACTAAGCCCGAAGTCCACATGATATTATCGCTTTTACAGTCCTTGATTCAATTCCTTGTACCGAACCATCGCAGGGACTGGGGTCGCGCTATGCAAGCTGAGATTGCCAACATTAAGTCGCCATTCACTGCCTTTCACTTCGCGATGGGATGTCTGCTGGCATGCTGCAGGTTTCGCCTGGAACAAGGTAGTTTAACGTACAAATATTGGGAAAGCACAATGAAAGACAGATTTGCAATCTTATCAACAGTATCAGGATTAATCGCATGCATGATTGGCTTGGCATATCTTAATCTTGCCGGCGCTCCCAATACAATGATTCTGGTGAACGGTGGAGCTATGATCATAGGACTGCTATTGGCGTTTGCGATCAGATTCTCACTACGAACAACCGAGAGCTTTTTGACGATATTGACTGTTGTCTGCTCTTTAATTTTGTTTGCCACAGCTGTTTTTGGATATGCGATTGCAGATGCACGACGTTGGATCTTGATCGGACCATTTTTTGTCCAAACAAGCTCCATATTGTTGCCGCTGGTTGCAATAAGCTTTGCCAGAGTTCAAAATCCCTGGACAACATTGGCTGTTATAGTTGCTGCACTGGCAATGGCAGCACAGCCTGACAGGGCGATGGCCGGAATGCTGTGTTTAGCCATCCTAGTTGTTGGTTGGATGCGTGCGAGCAAGTGGACCGCCGGCGCAGCAGTTATTTGTACCATGACGTTTGCTGCAACCCTGTTGTTGCCCGACAATTTAACAGCAGTTCCTTATGTAGATCACATAATCTGGACGGCTTTTGAGATCAATTTGGCGGTTGGACTGGCTCTCTGGTTTGGATGCTTGTTGATTATAAGCCCGATACTATTTCTTTCAAAAACTGAACGGACAACCGGACACTATGTTTTTACGTCCTGCTGGTTTGCATTGATTGCTGCCGCGGCCATGGGAGCATATCCAACTCCGCTTGTTGGCTATGGCTCCAGCGCAATAATCGGATATTTCCTTAGTTTAACTTTGGTGCGTACCAAGCACGAGTTGAGTGCAACAAAGGAACCAAAGAACCTAGGCGGAACCGAGAATAATGACTCGCAATTTAAAGTAAGAAAAATATCTGCAGTGGGTGCTTAAAAGCGCTGAGAGTCCGTGAGCTTGAGTTGGTCCGCGAAACACAGACTTGAGAAACTTTTGAAAGCTATTCTCATCAGTCGATTTGTGACATCTATATCCGTAATTCTAAAAGCCCAAAAAAGGCAAAATGAAACGTCCGCTTTCCGGACAAAGCATCCATTGACATGACAAGCATTCCGGAACGACCGGATCATCTCCTGTCAGCGTGCAGTTGACCGCCCAATCCCACAATCCAACCGGCTCGTCGCAATGGGACGGCCGCGATTTATACGGTGCGGCAAAAGGGTTTCAGGGGCAGTTGACCATCGGTGGAGGGGTTTTTTGATGCCCGATTTTCGATCTGTTCGTGCGGTTTCCATATTGGTCGCTACTGTTCTGGTTCTGTCGGCTTGTGCCCGGGAGGATGACCGTCCGGATGTGAGAGGCGGGCTTGACCGTGATCCGCTTGAAGCCCTGTGGCATTTGCGCGCCGGATTGAATGTTGCGGCGCTGAGTTGTCAGGGCAAGGGACGCAAATCGGTCAGAGGCGCTTATCATCGTCTGTTATCAAAGCACCGAAGCGCGCTTGATCAGGCATATAAGGCCGAGGAGCAGAGGCACGGCAAGGTTGGCCTGGATAGGCATCAGACCAGTCTCTACAATCGTTTTTCCAACCAGCGCAGGCCAGCGCGCTTTTGCAAGGCGGCGGCCTCAATAGCTGGGCGCGCCAATGGTATGGACAGTACTCGACTAACCAGCAATTCCCGAAAATTGCTCGGTGAATTGCAATCCCATCTGCGTTAGGGGTGTTGCGTCAGTCATCCCGAGTTTATTGGACTTCGATAGCCGCTGACTCAAGATGATCTCGAATTAGTAGCCCGGGCCACTACCTATCACAAATTCGTATTTCCCTCCGTCGCACGCCGTGGCACTTTGATACACAAAGGAGTTCATACCCATGCAAACTGATGCCGATGCCGTCCAGACAGAGAAATACAGCGTTCCCTTTGTCGAACGCACTGGCATGCGGCCGTTGGATAAGCGGAAAGGCTATGTGAATATGTTGATGCCTCTTGCCGGGAATGAAAACCATGTCGGGGTGATGTATATGGGCGCCTTTACTGTTCTGGCAGAGGCTGCGGCTGCGACACCGGCCATTGATTTTCTCGACAAGAAACGCTTTTTCCCGATCATCAAGGATATGTTCGTCGACTTCCGCAAACCGGCGGCAAGCGATGTCACTGCTGAATATAGCCTGAGTGGGGAAGATATCGCGGCGTTGCAAGCTGATCTGGAGCGCAAGGGTTCAGCCGGCTATCTGGCGGAAATGGAGATTAAGGACGCTGACGATGTAACAGTCGCCCATGCGAAGGTAACGGTGAAGTTGCTTAGCCACGGGTATAAGAAATAGGGAGAGAGAATATGCGAGCTTTGGGATTGATTTTGGCGACCGCAACGCTTGCGATGCCGGCAATTGCACAAGATGCAGAGAAGAGCTGGTATCCTAGCAAATATGGCGCGGAAGATACCAAAGGCGCGATGAACAACTTGTCACCGGAAGCTACGGTGAACGCCGCCAAGCTGGTCAAGACCGGCAAGACTTATGCCTTGGGCGTGGTAACTGGTCCGGCGACACCTGCCTATCCGCCGCGATCTTATAGCGCGACGGTGCTGCAGAGTAATGATGGGCAGGGCGGTTCGATGGGCGCAAATAAAGTCACTGCCCATGATGATATCATTCACAGCTGGGTCGGGATCGGGACACAGATTGACGGTTTTGCACATCTTGGCATCGACCATCATTATTATAACGGTGTGAAGGGTAGCGATTTTTATTCACCCGCAGGCGTGACCAAATTTGGAACGGAGACGATACTACCGACGGCGACGCGCGGCATATTGCTCGACATGACCAAGCAATTCGGCAAGGCTGTCCTCGATCCCGGTACGGCGTTCAACCGGGCAGAGATTGAAGCGGCAGCCAAGGCGGCAGGTGTTACGATTGGAAAGGGTGATGTGGTTTTGTTCCACACCGGCTGGATGAGCAAAAGTAAGAGCGACCCGCAGGGCTTTATCACGCAGCAGCCAGGACTGGGCGTGGAGGGTGCGGAATATCTCGCGTCGCTAGATGTCGTGATGGTGGGTGCGGATACCGCAGCGCTGGAGGCAATTCCGTTTGAAGACCCGACCAAGCCGTTTGTCGTTCATCAGACATTGCTGGCCAAACATGGCGTGCATATCCTGGAGACCATCAACACTGCTGAGCTGGCCAAGGACGGCGCGACCGAGTTCCTGTTCGTGTTGGGCCAGCCACGCTTTAAAGGCGCGGTGCAGATGGTGATCAATCCGGTGGCTATTCGGTGAACCGTGATATCTCGGTTTTAGCGGCTTTGATATGCTCGCAACTTGCTATCGGCTGCACTCCGACCGCAGATATTGTTGCGGTTGCTGATGGACAAAATACGCAATCATCAGACAATCAAGCTGAACGGCTCGCCGCGATGATGGCTGGCCGCTTTGCTGAGCAAGGCGATAATGCGATTTTTGATTTTCGCAGCAGGCTGTCGTCTATGGGCGAGGGACAGTGGCTATATTACCAGCGGGATCACGGCAAACGCGAAGCGGGAGATACGCGCAAGGCCTATCGTCAGAGGGTGCTTCAGTTGGTGAGCCGGCCGGATGGCAGCGTCGCGCAGATTACGTGGAGCTTGCAGGAACCTGAAGGTTATACCGCCGCGCCCAATAACCCGGCTCTGCTGGCATCACTGACCCGAGATGCGCTTGTTCCGACACTAGAGCCCAGCTGCGAACAAATCTGGGTGCTTAAGGGTGTCACATGGCGCGGCCGGGTAGATCCGGCGAAGTGCACGATTTTCTCGAAACGTCGAAACCAACGGATCGCTATTGGTTCAGAAACACGTTTGACTAAAAGTGCTTTGCAAGAAGCTGAGCGCGGCTTTGATCTGGACGGCAAGCGGCTTTGGGGCACAGCCCCCGGGGCCTTCTCAACAATGCAGCGAGTAAAAGTTGACTAGTCGATGGAGCGCTTGGCACTGCACCGTGCCGGTGTCATGGCATTTCAGCCGCGAACATGGCTTCAACCTCTGCACCGGTCAGGTTTCTGGTCTGCTCGGCCAGACTGTAATAGTCGGGCTTGCTGTCGATATAGACTTGGGTGGTGAAGTTCAGACCATCTTCATTGTCGAATATCGCACTGGCAATCATGTATTGGCCGGGCTCTTTCAACCGATAGTACAGATTGGTGCCGCAGGTTTTGCAAAAAGCCCGCTCGGCCCACTCGGAGGAATTGTAGACCGCGATATGATCCTCGCCCGTTATGGTGACATCGGTACCGCAATCGAGTTCAAAGGCGGGACCACCACCCCAGCGCCGGCACATGTGGCAATGACAGGCACCGACTTCTGTACTGGCTTGATGTGCGGTAATCTGGACCGCACCGCACAGACAATGCCCTTTGCGTTCTCTGGTTTCAGGCGGCTCGGGGGTATTGGTCATAGTCGCTCTCCTGTTCAATCGCTCGGCAATCATAGGCCGGAACAAGAGCGGATGAATTGATCGTGGTCAATGAACTAAGCCGCCCCGCCAGAGCGTTATGACAAGGCTGGTATGATCCAGACAAAGGACATTGCGATCAGTGCGGCGAATAGTGAAACAGCAAGGACCCATCGTACTCCTTGTGGCCGGGTTTTGTTGCTGGCTTCCTTTTCCGTAACTAGAATTTCATCTCCATGGCGTTCCATTGGGCCTTCCTTCCAAAATTGCCCTCCGCGTGGGATCATAGCACAAATTGACCGGAATGTTCAGGGCGCGGATGATTTGGCACGAAACGGCCAATTGATGACGTTGCCAGCGATCAATGCCCACCAGATGAAAACGGGTTGAAATAATAATCGCGGGCCATGATAGGTCCAGCTCGCAGTTTCTCCGCCAATGGCGATATTGTTGACCGCATGATTGACGTTCGCTGGATAGACGCAAAGTGCATAAAGGGCGAGCCCGATACCGGCGGCATAGCGGATATGCGGAATGAGTTTGGGCGCTACAAGAAGACCGATGGCTCCAGTTATTTCCGCAACACCTGTCAGAAAGACCACCTGTTCCGGGAACGGCACCCAGTCAGGCGTGATTGCCAGAAAACCCTCCGGGCTGCGGATATGAGCGATCCCTGCGAGCAGATAAAAGACCGCCAACAAAATGCGGAACCCCCTGCGCACAAGAGAGTCCTGATCATGATTGGTCACCGGCTTCTGCCCATCCTTGCAACGACCGTGACAAAGAAAGCAGTGGACCAACCTAGCAGGATGATTCCGTTGACACCTTCTATCGCTGCGACCATTCGCCAGGCTTCGGCAAAGCCATCATCATCATAGCCGGTGGTCGCATATGTAATGGTCGAGAAATAGATCGCGTCGGACAGCGTGGGAAGGGCATCGAGTAGCAGATAGACAAGAGCATAAGCCCAGATCTCGATGCCATGCAGGGCGAATAGTCCGAGCACCAGTATTAGTGTAACGGATATCCCGCGCAATGACATCGGATGGATATGTTCTTCCGCTTCTTCGCGGGCCTCGACCCTTAAAAGACGAGCAAGGGCAAGGATGCCAGCGCCGTGAATGATAACGGTAAGCAGGACCATTGCAGTGCTGACAAGAAGGGCCGGAAGCATAACTTTACAGTGAGCAACTAACGATCACGGCGTCAAGATATGATTATGCCTAATCACCCCATGGCGGGGGTGGGGGCTCAACTGATTTGGAGAGATCAAACTCAACGCGGAAGAAGCGACCGCCGGAAGTTTCGGGGCGGCGCAGCTCATATGCAAAGCGGGCGTCTTGTTGACCAGGCGGACTGATCTCTACCGCCCATGTGTTTGTGACGGATTGATCAAGGCCTTCTTTTTCAAACAGCGTGATTGATTCGTTGTCGACCGGGAATTCCTGACGTTCTGCTGTGCCCTCTGCGCTGGTATCGCCGCCATAATTACTGACTGCATCCAGTGATCCATCTTCGTGGCGATGGCGATGTTTCAGCCGCAGGCCGCCCTCGGTGCGCGTGATGATCCACGTCCGCGAACGGTTCCAACTGCCGTCTGCATTGCTGATATGAAAGGGGATTTGAATCTCTGTCTGATCGCAGGTTGCGACATGCATGATCATCTCTTGACCCATCATATCTGCGTCGGCTTCCTGATCGGAAACCAGCTGTCCCGGATAAGCCTTGCCGCAGAGCAGCGACAGACGTTCAAAATAAACATCCTGCGCTGAAGGGTCGGGGGCGACTGGTGGCTCGCCCGGCTCACAAGCGGACAGGGTCATGGTGAGGACTGCGGCGCAGGCAGTGCCTCCAAATTTAAGTGTCTGTTTCATAGGATAAAGCGCTACACTTTATCGATGGCAAGGGAAAGGGCCACAGTGCTGGTGTTGGGAAACACATTGGGTTATTTGCCGGACATGCTGAACGATATTCCGATGGCTCCGCGCCTGCTTGGCCTTGTCGGTCTTTTGCCGCCAATCTTTTTGACTCTCGCCGCCCTGTTGGGGCCGCCGGAATGGCAATGGAGTGCGTTGGCCGTTGCATATGCATATGCGGCGTTGATTTTCAGTTTTCTAGGCGGTGTCTGGTGGGGCTTGGCGACTGCGCACAAACAGGCGCCGGGATGGATTTATGTTGCCGCCGTTTTACCTAGTCTGATTGCTTTGGTGAGCTATGTGCCTTGGATATTGGGCTGGTCATGGCCCGGGCCATCGATGTTGCTGCTGGGGCTGTGTATCATAGGGTCGCCACTGGTGGACAGACAGCTGGCGGCGGCGGGAATAGAATCGCAGTGGCTGCTGACCCTGCGCTGGATATTGTCGTTAGCACTAGGTCTATTAACCTTGACAATGGCGGCCATTGCGCTGGTTTCGACGCCGTAAAAGCCCACGTTAACGCATCCGGCGGGTTAAGCCGTTTGCTAAGTGCGAGCTAGGCTGCTACGGCCGTCGCAGCTAATAATCGCGTACGACGAAATTCTTGTTTCGCGGCTGGTAAAGCAGCCCGCATGCTCTTTTTTCCTTTTTCTCGACGTTTGGCGACCCCCGTCTGACGCGGCCGAAAGGCCGGGCAGGCACCACTAAGTAATGAATAGGAATAAGAATATGCCTACAGGCACAGTAAAATTTTTCAATACGGACAAAGGCTATGGATTTATCGCCCCTGAAGATGGCGGCGATGACAGCTTTGTTCACATCACAGCCGTACAGGCTGCTGGTATGCAGACGCTCGAAAAAGAGCAGCGCCTTACATACGACATTGAAACCGGTAACAATGGCAAGAAAGCGGCTGTAAATCTTCAGCAGGCTTAACGCTATTGGCCTTTATGGCCGGTAATTATCTGAAGGGGCGGGACGGCTTTGCTTTCCCGCCCTTTTTGTCTGTCCTACCGGCGGCTCGATATGTATTGTCATTTCTTGACATTATCTGGGGCAAGAACATGAAAACTACGCTGCGTATTTTATTGGCTTTGATCGTTATATTGATCGCCGCGTTTTTCATATTCCGTACACCGGATACGGATCGCGCGGAAATGATCGCCAAATATAGCAATGATGCGTCGCAATTTATTGACGACGGCGTTGGCGGACAAATTCATTATCGTGATGAAGGCAATAAGGAGGGACCAGCGATTTTGCTGATCCACGGCTCCAACAGTCTGCTGCAGACATGGGAACCGGTTGTGGCTTTGCTAGGCGACAAATATCGACTGATCTCACTTGATCTATACGGCCATGGGCTCACCGGTCCTCAGGCAAGCGGCGATTATAGCGCTGATGCAAATATCGCCGCGGCGACGAAGGTGCTTGATACGGTGGGTGTCGAAAAGGCTTATTGGGTCGGCAATAGCATGGGCGGCTGGTTGTCGTGGCGTGCCGGTCTAGCCGTTCCTGAGCGCGTTTCGGGACTTGTTTTGATCGACGCATCCGGCGCCCAAACGGATGAGAAAGTAAAACCTTATCTGGGTGCAAGATTGGCGCGTTCGTCCATCGGGCAGTTGCTGTTACCTGAAATTACTCCAAAATTTCTGGTCCGCTCGTCATTGGAAGAAAATTTTGCACAACCTGAACGTCTGACCGACGAACTGGTGACGCGCTATTGGGAATTGCTGCGCTTTCCCGGCAATCGTCAAGCGTCAGTGGCACGCGGAAAAACGGCACGTGAACCGGAAAAGTGGGCGGAAGTCGGAAACCTGGAAATGCCCGTGCTGTTGCTTTGGGGGGAACAGGACAAGGTGATCCCGGTATCTCATGCGAAGGCCTTTGAAGAAGCTATCCCGGGGTCCAAGCTGATCATTTATAAAGATGCCGGACATTTGCCGATGGAAGAAACGCCAGATCAGGTGGCGCGGGATATTGGCACCTGGATTGAAGGAACCGAAGCGCTGAAGGTCCAGGAAGCAAAATTGGAAGCGGCCAGCTAGGCGTCTTCCACGCCGGCCTTTTGAAGCTCCGGCTTCAGGCGTCCGGTGAGCCAAAGTCCCCACATTTTGAAATCTGCGATCAGGGACCACAGGGGATATGTGAAGGTCGCCGGCCGATTTTTTTCGACTCTCCAATGGGCCATCCAGGCGAAAAAATAGCCTGCGAGAGGCATGGCCAGCAGCAACATCCAATTGGTTGTTACGACCGAATAAAAGGCTATCAGGACAACCAGACTGGTTCCGACATAATGCAGATTGCGCGTCGCCGGTTTGGCATGCTCCTGCAAATAGAACGGCCAGAATGTATCAAAACTCTGATGCTCTTTTTGTCTGTTGGACGTCATTGGCTTGGCCCTTCTTGTGCTTTGAGCGCGATTATAAGCTAAACGGGCGGCAAAGACCAGTCGATCGGTGGTAGGCCATTATGCTTCAGAAAGCTGTTGGTCTTGCTGAAATGCTGACACCCGAAAAAACCGTTATGCGCCGAAAGCGGGGAAGGGTGCGGCGCCTTCAACACCAGATGCTTGCCGCCTTGTTCGACGCTTTGAACAAAACCCGCTTTCTTTTGCGCATAGCTGCCCCACAGCAGAAAGACGACGGGCTCTTCCTTTGCCGCGATCAATCGGATGATCGCATCGGTGAACCGCTCCCACCCCTTGCCGCGATGCGAGGCTGCTTCTGCCCGCTGAACCGTCAACACGCTGTTGAGTAGCAACACGCCTTGCTGGGCCCAGGATTCGAGAAATCCGTGCTTGGGGCGTGGCATTCCGATATCGCTTTCCAGCTCCTTGTAGATATTGACCAGCGAGGGCGGTGGCCGGACGCCGGGTTGCACGCTAAAGCAAAGCCCATGCGCTTGCCCCGGGCCATGATAGGGGTCTTGCCCCAGGATCACGACACGCACCTTGTCTAGTGGTGTGAGGTCGAGTGCCCGAAAATATTCGCTTCCCTTGGGAAAGACATGCTTGCCCTCTTTTTTCTGCTGAATCAAAAAGGTCCGTAAGTTGGTCATATAATCGCTGGAAAATTCAGGCGCGAGTGGTGCCTTCCAGCTTTCATGCAATTTGATGCGATCGGTTTCGGTCATGTCAAACAAATAGCAAGAAGTCTGCGATTGGCAATCGGCGAGCAACATCGCTTGCTAGTTGCCCGTTGGGACTTTACGATATTGGCTTATTATTATTCCATTTGTCTTCAAGGTTTAAGAGAATATCGTCCTATGACCAACGCTAACATCCCCGTAATTTCTGCCACTGGCCTCTTCACGCCCACCGATAGCATCAGCAATGAAGAACTGGTGTCGAGCTTCAACGCTTATGTTGATTTGCATAACAGCGAAAATGCCGATGCCATTACCGCTGGTGAGGTCGCCGAATTACAGCATAGTTCGGTCGAGTTTATCGAAAAGGCATCAGGCATAAAATCGCGCTTCGTGCTTTCAAAGGATCCGATTCTTGATCCCGAAACCATGTGCCCGCGATTGCCTGAACGGCCGGATGACGAAATCTCCGTTCTTGCCGAAATTGGCGTGAAGGCAGCCGAACAGGCGCTGAAACGGGCAGGGCGGAAAGCAGAGGATGTCGATGCAGTACTCTGTGCCTGTTCCAATCTGCAGCGCGCCTATCCCGCCATTGCGGTAGAGATTCAGGATGCGCTGGGAATTGGCGACGGTTTCGGGTTTGATATGAACGTGGCCTGCTCGTCCGCGACATTCGGTATCCAGACAGCGGCGGATTATATCCGTTCCGGCAGCGCCAAGTCGGTATTGGTGATCAATCCTGAAATCTGCTCGGGCCATTTGAACTGGCGGGACCGTGACAGCCACTTCATCTTTGGAGATGTTGCGACAGCCATATTGGTGGAAGCAAAAGACATTGCGCCAGCAGAGCATTGGGAAATTGTCGGGACCAAGCTCAAGACGCAGTTTTCGAATAATATCCGCAATAATTTTGGCTTCCTCAACCGAACCAGTCCTGAAACCCGGGATGACGTGGATAAACTGTTTGTTCAGGAAGGGCGGAAGGTGTTCAAGGAAGTTGTGCCGATGGTCGCCCAGATGATTATCGATCAGGCGGGACGGCTGGGTATCGAGAATACTAACCTCAGGCGCCTCTGGCTGCACCAGGCGAACGCCGGGATGAACCGGTTGATCGCGCAGCGCGTTTTGGGTCACGAAGCAAATGATGACGAAAGCCCCACGGTACTCGACACTTATGCCAATACCTCTTCAGCAGGATCAATTATCGCCTTCCACAAGCATAGCGCTGATCTGTCGGATGGAGATATTGGACTTATCTGCTCATTTGGCGCAGGATATTCGGCGGGAACGGTTTTCGTTAGAAAAGTCGCATAAACGGGGAGAATATTATGACAATGACAGGACAATGCCTTTGCGGGTCAGTAAGCTATAGCGTTAGCGGAGAACCACAAATGACCGGTGTCTGTCATTGCAAAAACTGCCAGCGTCAGTCGGGTAGCGCCTATTCCGTATTATTTGGTGTAGCCAATGATCAGCTGAGCATTCAGGGCGATCTCACAACTTATGAAGATAGTAGCGAAACGGGCAATGTTGTGGAACGGCACTTCTGCGGCAAATGCGGTTCGCCGCTGCTGTCCACGTTGCCAACGCAGCCTGGCATGACCTTCGTCAAAGCGGGCACGCTGGATGATACTAGCCATCTCAATCCGCAGGTACATTTCTGGACCAAAAGTTCGCAGGACTGGGTGACCATTGACCCCAATGTGCCGCAAATGGAAGGTAATCCGGGTTAGGAACGGGCCATGACCAGTATAAGAGCCCGGCTGCTTGCCAAAGCCCTTCCGCTCACCGGTTTAAAAGCGCTTTTCTCGGATGAAGCGAAGCTGAGGGCGAGTATCCCGAAAGCCCGTGCGAAGAAGGTTGCAGCGCCCGGCAAGGCGATGCACCGCAAGTTTAAGGTGACGGAAACTAAGAAAGACGGGTATCCAATATTCACATTGGCCCCAAAGTCCGGGAGTCATCGCCGTATATTATATATCCATGGCGGCGCTTATGTTCTGGATATCCAGCCGGGATACTGGGCATTGCTGGCAGAGATGGTGCAACGGACCGGTGCCACCGTTGTGGTACCCTGCTATCCCTTGACCCCCGAGCATGACTGGAAAGAAAGCTATGATTGGATGATGCCAGTCTATGATGCGCTGGTCGACGAGGTGGGCGCCGACAATATCATTATTATGGGAGACAGCGCAGGCGCCGGCTTTGCACTTGGTCTGACGCAAATGCTGCGGGATCAGGGCAAGGCCATGCCGCATAAAATGATTCTGCTGTCACCTTGGCTCGATGTCAGTATGACCGATCCGATGCAGCCAGCACTGTCAAAGAAGGATCGCATATTGGGTATTGGTGGCCTTCGTGCAGCAGGCGAATGGTGGGCTGGAGAAAGTGGGGCCGTTGATATACCGCCGGTTAGTCCTCTATTTGGCAGCCTGGAAAACCTCCCACCAATTGCTGTGTTTACCGGCACCTTTGACCTGCTTTGGCCCGACGCAAGAAAATTGAAAGAGAAAGCGGAGGCGGCAGATCTGTCGCTTGATTATTTCGAGTTTCCAGCAATGCAACATGTCTGGATGCTGTTTCCCATTCCGGAAGGCAAGAAAGCCCGCAGGCAGATTGCGGATTTCATCAATGCTGATCTTGAGGCTGCTGCAGGGTGATAAGTAAACGGGCCCGATTGATCAATTTCATCCTACGCTTGCTGAAGGTTCAGGAGCGTCTGGCGGACTATGATACCGGCATGAAGTTTCTGGCGCGGGACCGGAAAAACGGTCCAGCCCGGCCCGGACGGTGGTTTAGAAAGCATAGCCACATTAGCGAGTATCAGATTGATAATCATAAAGTTTATGAGATCGAGCCCACGGAAGGTAAGAGCAAGCACCATATCTTCTATCTTCACGGCGGCGGCTATGCATTCAACATCGTGTTCGTCCACTGGGGGGTGATCAAGAAGCTGATCAGGGCGACCGGAGCCAGCGCGACCGTTCCGCTCTATCCGTTAGCACCAGAGCATGACTGGTCACAAAGCTATCCGGTCGTGATGCAGGCCTACGATCGGGCAGTAGCCAAATATGGGGCGGAAAATATAACCGTAATGGGTGACAGCGCAGGCGGCGGATATAGTCTCGGTCTGGCGCAAATGCTTCGTGATCAGGGTAAGCCAATGCCGGGCAAGATCATTCTGCTCTCACCCTGGCTGGACGCAACTGCAAGCGATCCGGTGCAGCGAGAGCTGGAGAAGCACGATGTGTTGCTCTCGATACAGGGCGCTCAGACCGCCGGTCAATTTTGGGCTGGTGAAGGCAAAGATCCAGCGGCTTTTCCGGTTAGTCCGCTTTTCGCGGCTATCGATAAATTGCCACCGCTTGCCATTTTCGCCGGTAGCCATGATCTGCTTTATGCCGACGCGCTAAGGCTGAAAGAGAAAGCGGACACACAAGGCTTTCCTATCGCATTTCATGTGGGAAAAGAGATGCAGCATGTTTGGATGTTGTTACCGATCAGGGAAGCGAAATTGGCACAAGCCCAGATTGTATCATTTATAAGGGACCAGCAGGTCTAGGCTTTCAACGCCCTGCCGCGCTCGACAACTGCTAGCCGTCGCTCTTCGACTTCTTCGGCACTGACACGATCATTATAGGCATCAGTGACCTGCTTTTCCAAAGCCATGGCGTCTTTGAAATTGCGGTCATAGCCATCGAATATGAGTTTTTTGTAGGTCTTGAGAAAACCCGGGTCGATCGTCGCCATATCGGCCGCCAGTGCCCGTGCAGCAGGCATCAATTCATCCGGTGCATAGACGTGATTGATCAGCCCCCAACTGCAAGCAGTCTCAGCATCCAGAAACTGTCCTGTGAAGCTCAATTCACAGGCGCGGGACAGGCCGATATAGCGGGACAGCTTTTGCGATAGGCCCCATCCGGGTATAATCCCGACCCGTGCATGGGTGTCGGCAAAACGGGCATGGGTTGATCCGATCCGTACATCACAGGACAGCGCCAGTTCAAAACCACCGGTAATAGCGACGCCATTAATCGCACCGATAACCGGTACATTGAGTTTTTCCAGCGCGCGGCAGGGATTGCTCGCCGGTTTCTGGTCGGTCGCAGCGCCAAGGCCTGATGCCCCCAATTCCTTGAGGTCAAGGCCCGCGGTAAAAGCGCGATCCCCGGCACCTGTAACGATGACCGCGCGTATATCGGTATCGCGCTCAACATCTTCGCAGGCCTCAAAAAATTCACCGCGCAAGCTGTGGGATAAAGCATTCATGGCCTCTGGGCGGTTGAGCGTGATGGTCGCTATGCCATCCGTCTTGTCGAGCAGAACCAATGCCATTAATCGTCGTCTCCCGCTTCATATTTCTCGGCAATCTGCGCACCTAGACCGGCGGTCATTTCAAACAGCTTTTCCGGATCACTTTGCCGCAATTGAGCCAGCATCAACTCCGGGCCTTCGGCAATGATCAGTTCCGGCACTTTATTGGCCACGGCTTTGAGTATCTGTCGGGCGCATTCGTCTGGCTCCATGCCATTGTCGATTACTGCGTCAGACTTGTCACGCCTCGAACCATCCTTGGTCAGGGCGTTGCGTGATACGTTCGTGCGGATGGAGCCGGGCAGAATGTTGGTGACATGTATATTATGCCGTGTTTCGGTCTCGGCACGCAGGGCATCCATATAACCGATTAAGCCGTGCTTGGCGGCGCAATAAGCCGTGCGTAGCGGAACGCCAATCCGTCCGGCAACAGAACTGATCCCGACGAAATGACCGCCGCCTGCACTAATCATGTGCGGTAGCAGCAACTGCGTGAGCCATATCGGCGCCAGCAGATCGACGTTGACGATCTGATGATAAACATTGGGGTCCGTATCCAGAGCCAAACTGCGTTGACTGATGCCGGCATTGTTGACCAGCACATCAACGCGGCCTTTCCACTTCTGGGCTTCGGCCACCTTGGCGGGCAGGGCGTCATAATCGGTCGTCTCAAAAGGAAGCAGCAGTGTGTCGGTCGAGATGTCCGCGGCAACGGATTCCAAAGCTTCCACCCTGCGACCGGAGAGGATGATATGCGCGCCTTGCGCCGCAAAAGATTTTGCCAAGGCTTCACCAATTCCCGATGAAGCACCGGTGATCCAGACTATCTTGTCCGTAAAGTCCATTGCTCAATTCCCTTGCTTTTCGATCTGTTCGGCCGTCGTTGACTGTCGCCATCCGGCATAGCAGAGTGCCAGCATGATGATATTACCTAAAGCGTCAATCAATCCCATGCTGGTGAACACCGGGTCGTAAAAGGTGAAATAATAATTGAACCCGAAAAAGGGCAGCAGAGCGATACCGTATACCAGAAATGTCGTCGCGGTGAATCGGGCGAAAGCTGCGAATAGCCCCGCAAGCAAAGCCTGCGCACCAAAACAGGCCATCATGAACGGCAATATCCGCCCGCCGCTGCGATATTCGGGCAGAAACACGGTGTCGATGACATGCTGCGGAAACAGGGCAGCCCATCCGCCGAGTATGAAGAACACCAGTGCGATAAAATATTGGATGCGCTGGGGTGTCATTTGCTGGTTATGGGCTCCTAGGAGCCTTTCTTGATCGTCGGCGCATCGTCACCAAGGTCTTCAAACCAGGCTTCGACTTCGCCATTAAGCTTTATCAGCAATGGATTGCCTTTGCGGTCGACGGTCTTGCCGGCCTGTACCTTTACCCAGCCTTCGGACACGCAATATTCTTCGATATTATGTTTGCGTGCCCCGCGAAAATTGATGCCGATGCCACGTTCGAGAAGTTCGCCACCGTAAAACTTGCTCCGCGGATTGATCGCGAGACGATCCGGCGGTGTGTCCGTACCGGATTTGGCTTTTTCTTCCGGCTGGTCAGGCGTGTCGGTCATGGTTCTGTATCTCCAAAAAAAGGGTTGTGGCGCTTTGCCACAACCCTATCGAAAATCAAGTTATACAAGGTCTATCCCAAAGGGTCCCTCGTGATGCTCAGTTGAATACATCACCCACATTGTCGCTCATCTTCGGATCGTCGCCAAAGCGATTTTTGCCCTTGGTCCCGTCCAAGCACATGAACACGAGAACGATTAGACCGCCAACATAGGGAATAAATCCCAAAAGTACGAACCAGCCAGATTTGTCCTGATCATGAAAGCGGCGTACCTGCACCGCAAGCGAGGGGATGAAAATTGCGAGCGCGTAAAGGCCAAACAGAGCAATCATCAAAGTTCCGCCAGTGGACATGGAGCCAGCTGGATCTGGTGTGAAACTGCCCAAAACTCCACCGATTATCGCTAGTCCAACAATGATGATTACCTGCAGAAGGGCAAACATCCAATATTCTTTGCGACGAGAGCGCCCGCTAAAATCCGCATAGCGTTTCAGCGGCATCAACATCCATTCCATCATTATTCCCCTCTTCATTAATAATATCAGAAGCCTAAGCGGCCTATGGTGAAAATCAAGCGCCTATTTCACTCAGTAAACCCATATGGCCATCGATATCCTGCGGAAATACCGATAGCGGAGAAGAAACTAGCGTTCTGATGTCTGTGTAGATCCCTCCATGATCATAAAGGATAGCAGGACAGATCATCTGCCATCAGCACCGGCCCGCTATAGTCTTCTGAAATGGCCGCGTTGACCTCGTCTTGGACCATTAAAGCGCGCTGCATATGATGGGTTAGCAGCAAGGTTTGTGCGTTCAGCGCCGCTGCAGTTTCCCCTATGGATTTCGGATCACGGTGCAAGCCGCGTGGCTGACCATCAGCCATGGTGATCGCATTGTGCATCACCAACAAGTCGGGTTTCGTGTCCGATAATATCGTTACAAAATCTTCGCTTAAGAAACTCTGGTCTCCGGAAAGGACAACAGTCTTGTCCTTGGCGCGAATGACATAAGCCAGTGCCGGCACATCAAGATGATGAACTGAGATGGCATCGATTTTCAAACCATTCTCATTCCAGATGGTTTGCAGTCCGGTTTTGCCGACATCAATGTCCTTGGTTGTCAAACGGGTTAGGGCGTCATCGTCTTCCAGATAAGGATGCAGATAGCGCAAAGCGCCGCCTTCTTTGCCAATCAAAGAGCTAAGATAGGCGCTAGTCGATGGAAACTGATCATTTCCTGCCGGCCCGGCGATCATGAGGTCTGCTGATCGCTTCGCAAAAGCGCCGTTGTTTAGTAAAGCAGGAAGACCGCTGGCATGGTCGCCATGTAAATGGGTGAGCAGGATTGCATCATGATCATTAAAGTCGACCCCGGCCTCACCATAGCGTACAAAGGCACCGCTGCCTGCATCGATTAGCAATTTGGCTTTGCCATCAATCCATAAAACATTGCTGGCCCCAGCACGATAATCATCGGCAATCGGACCGCCGGAGCCGAGGACTTGCAAAGCGATAGGACTATCGCTGCAACTGTTGCTGTCGGTAGATTCTTTGGTTTCGATCGTTGGATCGGCCGAACACGATGCAAGTGTGATTAATGCTGCCAAAAGGCAACCCGCACCGAGGAGTGTTTTGATTGTTGTTGTCATGCCCTGATGATGATCCATCGCAGCGCATGATGCAACAATTGTTGCGCCTAAGCCGCTTCCGCCTTCCGTGCCGCTTTCTTGCGATCATTGGGATCGAGATGGCGTTTGCGCAGGCGGATGTTTTTTGGAGTGACTTCTACCAGTTCATCATTGTCGATATAGGCAATTGCCTGTTCCAGCGTCATGATCTTTGGCGGCGTGAGCCGCACGGCATCATCCTTTCCGGTTGAACGGAAGTTGGTTAGCTGTTTGGATTTCATCGGATTGACGTCGAGGTCGCCGGGTTTTGCATTTTCTCCGATGACCATGCCTTCATAAACTGGCGTCTGGCCGCCGATGAACAATATACCGCGCTCTTCGAGCGCATTCAGCGCGTATGACATAGCGTTGCCGGTGCCATTGGAAACCAGCACACCGACAGGACGGCCTTCGATCACACCTTTATAAGGACCGTATTTTTCGAACAGACGGTTCATCAGGCCGGTGCCGCGTGTGTCGGAAAGAAATTCGCCATGATAGCCTATCAGGCCGCGTGAAGGTGCAGAGAAGGTCAGGCGGGTTTTGCCGCCGCCTGAAGGACGCTGTTCTGTCAGCTCGGCCTTGCGGCGCTGCATTTTTGAAACGACGGTGCTGCTATGTTCGTCATCAACGTCGATAACTACGGTCTCATAGGGTTCCTGACGCGCGCCATTTTCCTCGCGATACAGGACGCGCGGGCGGGAGATGGAAAGTTCAAAGCCTTCACGGCGCATGGTTTCAATGAGCACGCCAAGCTGCAATTCGCCGCGACCAGCGACTTCAAAGCTGTCTTTCTCATCACTTTCGGTGATTTTGATCGCAACGTTGGATTCCGCTTCGCGGAACAGGCGGTCGCGGATGATGCGGCTGGTTACCTTGTCGCCTTCGCGGCCAGCCATCGGGCTGTCATTAACAGCAAAGTTCATCGACAGGGTCGGCGGATCAATTGGTTGCGCAGCAATGGGTTCAGTGACGGAGGGATCGCAAATGGTATTGGCAACCGTCGCTTCGGTCAGACCTGCCAGTGAGATGATATCGCCAGCTTTCGCGCTTTCTACAGGAACGCGTTCCAGTCCGCGGAACGCCATGATCTTGGTTGCACGGCCGGTTTCAACTACGTTTCCGTCCATATCTATCGCGTGGATGGGAGCGTTTAGGTCGATCTTTCCGCTTTCCACTTTACCAGTCAGGATGCGGCCAACAAAGTTGTCGCGGTCGAGCAGGGTAACGAGAAATTTGAAATCGGCGTCCGGATTTACGTCCGGCTCTGGCACATGC
Organism: uncultured Sphingomonadaceae bacterium; assembly: GCA_947495985.1. Taxonomy (GTDB): domain Bacteria; phylum Pseudomonadota; class Alphaproteobacteria; order Sphingomonadales; family Sphingomonadaceae; genus Parasphingorhabdus. Next base: position 1,343,537 of record CANMBD010000001.1, on the reverse strand, counting down.
TCGACAATCTTGTCGAACAGCGGCGAAAGGTCACCTTCGCGCACTTCTGGCGTGTCGCCGGCATAGCCGTTACGCCCGCTTGCAAAGAGCGATGGGAAATCAAGCTGCTCGTCATTGGCGTCAAGATTGACGAACAGGTCGAACACTTCATCGAGCACTTCTTCTGCACGGCCATCAGGGCGGTCAATCTTGTTAACGACGACAATGGGTTTCAGGCCAAGTGCCAGCGCTTTGCCAGTTACGAACTTCGTCTGAGGCATAGCGCCTTCGGCACTGTCGACCAGCAGAATAACGCCATCAACCATCGAAAGGATGCGCTCCACCTCGCCGCCAAAGTCGGCGTGACCCGGTGTATCGACAATGTTAATCCGCGTGCCTTTCCACTCGACACTGGTACATTTGGCGAGAATCGTAATTCCGCGCTCTTTCTCCAGATCGTTGCTGTCCATGGCACGTTCTTCGACGCGCTCATTGTCACGGAACGTGCCTGATTGGCGGAAAAGCTGGTCCACAAGGGTGGTTTTGCCGTGATCAACGTGCGCGATAATAGCGATATTGCGAAGAGACATATCAAATTCTGCCGTAAGAGAGGAAAGGGGGCTATTGCGCCACGCCTTATATTGCGTGCGCCCTTAACCTGTTTCGTGCTGCGCCGCAACATCAGAAACCGGGTTTGATGAAGTCTATCGCCGCAGTACGAAAATAACAGGTGTCATTTCACCATCGACATATTAAATATGCCCAGCTTCCATCCACTAAAAATACAGATGGTATATGAAGGCTCAGTCCGGAACATTTTCTAGTGTGACTTCACCGATAGTTACTATCGTAATGCCCATCTATAATGGCGAGAAATATCTCGAAGGAGCGATCAAATCTGTAATTGAGCAAGATTATTCGAGCTGGGAGCTGATTTGTGTCGATGATGCTTCCACAGATGGTTCAGCCGCTATTATCGCGCAACACGCCAAGGCTGATCCCCGTGTGCTGCATCGTACCAATGAACGAAATTTGGGTTTGCCGGCCACGCTTAACCGTGGTTTTGCAGAAGCTCGTGGGGATTTCCACAGCTGGACGAGTGACGACAATATCCTGCGCTCCAACATGATCGCGGCGCTGGTGGCAAAGATGGAGGACGAGCCGGGCCTGGACGTTATCTATGCAGGTTACAGTGTGATTGACGATGCCGAGAACATTCTCCGTTATGTTCCTCCGCCGCCAATCAAACAGCGCTGGTTTGGCAACCCCGTTGGCGCTGCTTTTTTGTACCGTCGTGAGGTTACAGAAAAGCTGGGAGGATATGACGAGCAGCTTTTCGGTGCCGAGGATTATGATTACTGGATGCGAGCTGCCCATCATTTTCAGATGGCGCCGGTAGACGTTGATCTTTACCTCTACCGCAGACATGAGCACAGTTTGACCGATCAAAGAAGCAAAGAAATTCGGCAATTGGTATCGAAAGTACTGCTAAGGGAACTAGACCATGTCGATGACAAAACCTTGCGTGCCAAGGCTTTGGTCCAGCGCATATTGTCCGACTGGTATTATTTTGATTTGAAATTGCTGGGAAGGGCTTTCGCAAGTCATCCTTCGACTGTGCTCAAAGCCTCGCCCAAACTGGCAGTGGATCTGGCGCGGGCCATCTGGCACCGAATTCGATCCTAGCCTCAGCTTCCCATCATATCCCAAATGCTCATTTTGTGGGCTTGCTTCAAATACCGCGCTGGCGCATTGGCTTTGTGCAATGCAGACCATTAGACTGATTTTGATAGACAAATTTATCTGGTTGCTCGGGGGCTCCGTCCTTCTGGCGACCGTATTTCCCGTAACTGGGGATGCTGAACCTGTCGCCGCCTTTGCGGTTTCGGCGGGTATCTTCTGGATATTCCTGCTTCACGGAATCCGCCTGGACCGGCAGGAGGTGATCGCTGGCTTTCGCAATTGGCGCCTGCAATCAGCCGTATTCGGGTTTGTTTTCGGCGCAATGGTACTGGCTGGTCTTACATTGTCCTGGGTTTTGGATGGTTACATCGCGCCGATGATAGCGGTTGGTTTTCTGTACCTTGGTTGTTTGCCGTCCACCATCCAATCTGCAGCAAGCTACACGGCCATTGCCAAAGGTAATGTGGGGGCATCTGTCGTTGCGGCGGCGACAGTTAATCTGTCATCGATCATTATCACACCGGTCTTTTTCGCGCTGCTGGCCAAATCTGTTGGCATCATTATCACAGGCGCTTCTTTCGTGAAAATCTTGACGATGCTGTTGCTGCCATTTGTCATTGGGCAGTTAATTCAGCGCTGGGCGCGTCCTTGGGCGGCGCGCCATGGTAATATCGTGGGGTGGTCAGACAAGCTTGCCATCAGCTTGGCCGTATATGTTGCCTTTTCAGGTGCTGTCGCAGCGGGAATCTGGCAGCAAGTGCCCGGTGATCAGTTTCTGATCGTCGCTGCCGCAATCGTTATTCTGCTGATCTTTGCATTTGGCGGGGCTTGGCTGCTGGGAGAGATCGCAGATTTTGTCATAAATGACCGCAAGGCCTTGTTATTTGGCGGGGCGCAAAAAAGCATAGCCGTGGGTGCGCCGCTGGCGGCCATATTATTCCCGGCCGAAGCCGCAGGTTTATTGCTAATACCTCTGCTATTCTATCATCTGTCCAGCCTGATATTGTCTGCGCCCTTAGCGGTCCGGCTATCTAAGCTCTGAAATTCGAAATCCTAGAGTTCACGTAAGGCTCGTGCCGGTTTTGCAGACAGGACCGGGATTGAACCCAAAAGGCCGATACCCAGAGTCATGACGGCGCCGAGGCCCAGAGTGACCATCACTACGCTCCAGTCCGGTTGCCACGTAAACTCAAAAATTTGCGTGATAACAAACCAGCCGGCGAGCAGACCCAGACCCAAGGCAACAGCAGAAAGCAGCAAGGCGAGTACTACATATTCAATAGCCTGTGCTGACAATATCTGCGACCGCGTCGCACCGAGCAGTTTCAGTATAACACTGTCATACACCCGCGACTGACGAGAGGCTGCGATGGCCCCGATCAGCACTGCGATGCCCGAGAAAATTGCTATCGAGGCTGCAGAGGCAATAGCGGTTGCCATCTGATCCAATATCGTTCCGATCTGCGACGCAATCTCTTTCACCTTCACCATCGATATGGACGGGAACTCGCGCGGCAATGACCCCAGCAGGCCATCCTCTCTGGTTTCATCAAGTTGAATCGTGGCGGCTACATTATGTGGTGTATTGGCCAGCACATTGGGCGGGAAAACAAGCACATAGTTGAAACCAAAATTTTGCCAGTTAATCCTGCGCAACGAAGCAACGGTAGATTTTATTTCTACGCCCAGCAGGCTGACGGTCAGGCTGTCACCGACTTTCAATCCCAATGCAGTCGCTTGTTCCTCGTCAACTGATACCAGGGGTGGTCCATCATAATCGGCAGGCCACCATTCACCGGCGGCGATTTCACTGCCTTCCGGAAGCTCGCCGCTATAGGTCAAGCCGCGGTCTCCGCGCAGAACCCAGGCACCTTCCGGTATCTCATCCAGTTCCGCAACGACTTGTCCGCCATATTCGGTGATGATGCCGCGCAGTGTTGGAACGATATTGATTTCAGCTTCAGGTGCATCTGCGGTTACCTGGTTCTTGAATTCGTCGGCGCGTTCCACAGGTATATCGAGGACAAAGAAATTCGGTGCCTGTTGCGGAACACTGAACCTGATTTCGTTGGTCAAACTCGTCTGGATTGCAGCAAGGGTCGCAAAGAGTGTCAGGCCAAGGCCCAAAGCAACAACAAGCTGTCCCGTTTGTGCGCCAGGCCGGTGAAGGTTTGTAAGGGCTAGTCTCAGTAATGGTTGTTTGGGGCGCGGCGATTTGCTTGCGAGCCAGCGGATCAAGATACCAAGTAGACTAAGCAGCAACAATATACCCAGCGCTGCGCCTATGAACGCGAGTGAGAAAATAGGTTCCCGTCCGGTCCCGACGGCCAGCGCGACGATCGCAGCGACCGCCAGCGCAACGGCGACCCAGGTCGGCTTGTCAATTTCCCGCCATGATCGACTTTCCCCCCGAAACAATCCAGCCGCCGGAATGAGCTTGGCCCGCGAGAGCGGGGGTAGGGCAAATATCACGGCGATTAGCAAGCCATAGGCGGCACTGACGATGAGAGGCAGTGGATAGAGCGCGAATTCGGGCCTGATTGGCAGGACATCGCCCGCGACCTGAATGATGGCTAGAGGCGCAACGGCCCCGACAAGCAATCCAGCGATTATCGCAACCAAAGCGACGGCCAGAATCTGGAACATGTAGATGCGAAACACCATTGCGCTGTCCGCGCCCAATATCTTGAACGTCGCAATAGCGCTCTGTTTTCCGCGCAGGTAAGAGGCAACGCCATTACCGACGCCAATGCCAGCAATGACGAGCGATGCAAGGCCAACCAGCGTCAGAAACTGCCCCATGCGTTCGATAAAGCGCCTTGTGCTGGGAGCACCGTTGTCACGGGTTTTTACCTCCCAAGCGGCGTTCTTATATTGTTTCTCCAGCTCATCTCCTAGCTCGGCGGGGTCAACGGTCGCGGGCAGCTTTAGACGATATTTGCTTTGAAACAGACTGCCGGGCTGTATCAGGTTGGTGGCGCGCAAGCCTTCCAGCGAGGTGATGGCTACCGGGCCCAGCGATAGACCTTCACTCAGTCTGTCGGGTTCGTCACCAATGACTCCCGTAACCGTAAAAGCTGCTTCGCCAAATTCGATTTTATCGCCGAGCTCTAAAGATAACCGTTGTATCAAGGCGGGAGTAACGTAAATGTCTGTGGGGCCGAGTGGCGGCGCGTTGGTGCCGTCTTCCAATATAAAATCGCCATAAAGAGGGTAGGGGGCATCGACACCTTTTAACTCTACCAGTTGCGTGTCGCTGCCATCTGGCAAGCGCGCCATGGCCTGCATGCGCAGAGTTTCGGACAGCTCACCCGTCTCTTTCAGAGTGTCCAATTCTGCAGCTGACGCTTCGCGCTGCGCGACCGATATCTCCAAATCGCCACCTAAAATGGCTTGTCCGCGATTGGCCAGTTCATCCGTGATCGCGCTCGTCAGACTGCCAATGGCTGCCAGTGTGGCGACACCCAGAAACAGACAAACGATTAGCAGGCGCAGGCCGACGAAGCGACCGCGTAAGTCACGCCGGGCAATGGTCCAAGCTTTAGAGAGGCTGGCACTCATGATTGTGCAGACTTTTCGGCACTGTCTTTCTCAATCATGCCGTCACGCAGTTCGATGATGCGGTCGCAGCGCTTGGCGAGTTCCGGATCATGCGTAATCATCAGCAATGTGGCGTTGCTGGCTTTCTGACGCTCGAACAAAAGCTCGATAATGATTTCACCAGTTGCTCCATCCAGATTACCGGTTGGTTCATCGGCAAAAATAATGGAGGGGCGTGAAGCCATAGCGCGCGCAATTGCAACACGTTGTTGCTCGCCGCCCGATAACTGAGTGGGATAGTGGCCGAGCCGGTCGCCAAGCCCAACCGCCTCTAGTTCACTCGCCGCAATCGCAAAGGGATCTTCCTGACCATCAAGCTCTAGCGGCACTGCTACATTTTCCAGTGCGCTCATCGTGGGCAGCAAATGGAAGGCTTGCAAGACAATGCCGACCCGCCCGCGTCTTGCAATGGCAAGTTCATCTTCGTTCATTTTGCCAAAATCTGCTCCCGCGATATTCACTGTACCGCCAGTGGCGCGCTCAAGACCTGACAAGATCGCCATTAGAGACGATTTTCCGGATCCGGATGGGCCCAGCAAGGCAACGGTGGTGCCGGAATCGATCGAAAGATCAATCCCTTTCAAAATATTCACTCTTGCGTCGCCTTCTCCCAAAGAGAGGGTGACTTTTTGCGCATCAATGGCAATATGAGACTTGGATTTAGCGGCGTCGCTGGTTGCGGCGGTTTTTTGTAACATGGTGGGAAGGTGTATCCGATGTTGAACAGGTTTATGACATATGGGTTTTGCTTTGCAATTCTTCAACTTCTGATTGCTTGTGGTCCGGCAGCGGAGGAAAATTCCGCACCAGTTGAGCAGCAGCAGGCGGTCGTTGACAGTCCTGAGGTACCCGTGACCGAAGCAGAAACGCTTATCGTAGCATTCGGTGACAGCCTTTATGCAGGCTATGGATTGGCACCCGATGAAGGTTTTGCACCAGAGCTGCAAAAAGCTCTTAATGAGGCTGGGCAGGATGTGAGAGTTCACAATGCAGGCGTTTCAGGCGACACATCGGCGGCCGGCCTACGGCGGATGGATTTTGTGCTCGATAGCTTGTCCAGAAAACCTGACCTGGTTTTGCTCGGCCTGGGCGGCAATGATCTGCTGCGCGGACTAAAACCTTCTGAAACACAGGCCAATATGGAAGCCATGGTCCAGAAGCTTTCTGATCGGGATATCCCCGTGATGCTGACGGGTATGTTGGCCCCGCCCAATCTCGGCAAGGAGTTTAGCGATCAGTTTAATGTTATATATCCTGCGCTTGCGAAGAAATATGAAGCCAGCCTCTATCCTTTTTTCATGGACGGCGTGGTCGGCAGGGCTGATCTGATCTTGCCAGACGGTATTCATCCGAATGCTGAAGGCATAGATGTGATTGTTGAGCGGATAGCGCCCGACGTTGAAAAAGCGCTGCAGGGATAATAGCCAATATCGCCGCCAAACTGTTGGAAACACTAGCTGTCTTGCGCGCAATCCTTCATTAACTGTATTATTTTTATAATACAGTGTGGAAACGCTTGAAAAGTGGTGCATTTGCATCCATTTATGAGAGGAGCGCTGCACTAGAGGCAGCTATATGGAGATTGAGCCAATGGCGACCGAGACGATTACCGCAACCGAGGACCTGACCCTGACCCCCCCTGATCCGGTTGTTGCCGTTTCTCCGACGAAGGCCGCCGGGCTGGTGCCAGTTGGTGACGAAGTAAAGTCCAAGCTGGAAGAGAAGGTCGATAGCTTCATCGATGATCTGGTGGCCCAGGACGAAAATAGCCCGGAATTCGGCAAGAAAGTTGACCAGATAACCAATATGGGCCGCAAGGAGATTGCCGATGCAGCTGGCCAATCCAACCGCTTTCTGGATCGTCCCATCCGTACCATGGATGAAGAGTCAGGCATTGGTGCTGACCTGACGGAACTTCGCCGGACGGTCGAGGATCTGGATCCCGGTAAACGCGGAAACCTTCTGGCACCGCGCAAGCTGTTCGGGATCATCCCTTTCGGTTCCAAGCTACGCAACTATTTTGATGGCTATAAGAGCGCGCAAGGTCATATCTCTTCTATTCTCTCCCGCTTGCAGGGCGGCAAAGACGAATTGCTGATGGACAATGCCGCGATTGATGTCGAGCGCAAAAATCTGTGGGCGGCCATGGGCCGGCTCGAACAGATGATCCATGTTTCCAAAGTCATGGACCAGCGTCTGGAAGATAAAGCAGCCGAGTTGGACGCCACCGATCCCGCGAAAGCCAAGGCAATTCGTGAAAGCGCGCTTTTCTATGTGCGCCAGCGGACTCAGGATTTGCTGACCCAAATGGCAGTCACGGTACAAGGCTATCTGGCGCTTGATCTGGTCAAGAAAAACAATGTCGAATTGGTCAAGGGTGTCGACCGTGCCAGCACCACAACCGTGAGCGCGCTGCGCACGGGTGTGACGGTGGCGCAAGCACTGACCAATCAAAAGCTCGTACTCGATCAGATCACTTCGCTGAACACGACTACCGCCGGTATTATCGACAGTACAGGCGACATGCTGAAAAACCAGACAGCACAGATACACGAGCAAGCCGCATCAGCGACTATCCCGCTCGAAACGCTGCAGCGTGCGTTCCAGAACGTCTACGACACAATGGACAATATTGACACGTTCAAGATCAAGGCGCTGGAGAACATGAAAACCACAGTGAACTCGCTGTCCGGCGAGATCGAGAAATCAAAAGGTTATATCGCCCGCGCCGAAGGGCAGGACAAAGCCGCTCTCGAAGCGCCTTCCGAAAATCCACTGAGTGCGCTTGAGGAATAAGGCGCATGAGCGAGAGCAATCAGCAAATTTACGACAATGCCGCGAACTATTATCGCAGCTACAAATTTGCAGAATCCATTGGTGAGCGGTCGAGAGGCTTGAAGCGCGGTTATTTCCGCAAGAAACTGGCACGGGCCGCGATAGTCACCGCCGGTGTGCTTGTCGGCGCCAGTGTTATTGGCGGAATATTGAACGGTATCGGTTTTTGGGGCGTGATGATTTCGGCTGGCTTGATTGCAGGTGGCATCTGGGCGGCGATGAAATTTCCCAAAATGAAGATTCCAACGCCGGATACTCTGGTGCAATCAGACTTGAAAACCCTGGCAGGGAAAACCGAGATATGGTTGGAAGCACAGCGGCCGCTATTGCCCCCGCCAGCCGTGAAGATTGTCAACGATATCGGTACGCAGCTCGACATGTTGTCACCACAGCTGCAAAAGCTCGATGAAGCGGAGCCGGCTGCTTATGAAGTGCGCAAGCTGATGGGGGAGCATCTGCCAGAACTGATCTCGGGTTATCGCGCGATACCGGCATCCATGCGCACGAAAAGCAATGATTCTGGGAAATCACCGGACGAACAGCTGGTTAGTGGTCTTTCGTTGATCGAAAAAGAAATTTCCGGTGTCACGCAACAGATAGCGAAGGGCGATATCGACAATCTGTCGATCCGTGGCCGCTATCTGGAACTAAAATATGACAAGACTGGGGAAGCGCAATAGCTGTTGTAAGACGTGCTGATCAGTTCTCGAACTGCTATTGAAACGCTCGCAGCTTACTCAACAGATGTTCCAGCACAGCGGGATGCAGTTCGTTTCTGAACTCACACCCATAGTCCTGATAATCGTTCCATTTGATCATGGCGCTTAGCGTCTGAATTCCAGGCAGCCGGATATAAACCGGTTTCTTGGGGTCAAGGTCAGTGTAGCTCGTCATTCTGAAGCCTGAAACGGACAAGTCCGAGAGGGTCGTGCGAAACAACTGTGAATTCGCCTGCCTGATAAATATCTTCGCCTCAACAGCTTCCCGTGGATTTTTCCTGTGGCACGGCGGTGCGATTTGAAGATCATCGGTCGTTTGTAACTGAGGCATTGTCTTGTCCATATTGTTGGTCCTGAACAATTGAACGGTCATTCGGTGGGTTTTTGAAGAGGGGACGGCTAAAATATCGGGAGATGGGGCAGAAACGGAATTCAAAGGCTTTCCTGCATGCAACCACCCTGATACAGGCGGTCCTATGACATCTGATCCTTTCTCCATCTTCGACACTTGGTATGACGAGGCTCGTGAAACCGAGCTGAATGACAGCAATGCGATGACCATCGCAACTGCCGATGCCAGCGGCCAGCCAGCGGCGAGAATGGTCCTGCTCAAGGGATATGATCGCGATGGCTTTATTTTCTATACCAATCAGGAGAGCCGGAAAGCGGCGGATATCGCAGCCAACCCGAAAGCGGCGATTTTATTCCATTGGAAAAGCGTGCGCCGGCAAATCCGCATTGAAGGTAATCTATCAACTGTATCTGATCAGATTGCTGACGCCTATTTTGAGACGCGCAGCCGGGATTCGCAATTGGGTGCCTGGGCATCGGATCAATCGCGGCCGTTGGACAGCCGCGCGACTTTTGAAGCGCGCTTTGAAGAAGTGAAAGCGCGTTTTGATGGGCAGGACGTGACTCGTCCACCGCATTGGTCGGGCTATCGTCTTGTGCCTAGGCGATTTGAGTTCTGGCAGGACCGCGAGCATCGTCTGCACGAACGGCGGACCTTTATGCGGGCCAATGATAGTGACGAAAGCTGGATCGAAGGAATGCTTTACCCATGACCCGTGACACCCAAATATTGCCCTATTATCATGTCGATGCTTTTGCCGAGCGGCCCTTTACCGGCAATCAGGCGGCGGTGATGCCGCTGGAAAGCTGGCTCGATGACGAAGTGCTGCAAGCAATTGGTGAAGAGAATAATTTTGCGGAAACCGCATTTTACTTGCCCGATGTAACCGGCGAAGCGGATTATGAACTGCGCTGGTTCACGCCGACGGTGGAGATTGCACTATGCGGTCATGCGACGCTGGCCAGTGGGCATATCATCCTGTCGCAAAATCCGGACATGGATCAGGTCACCTTTCGGACCCGTAAAGCCGGAGTGCTGACCATGACCCGTGAAGGTGACGGCTATGCGTTGGAATTGCCTGCCTATCCACCATCACCAAAAGCATTGCCAGATATTGTTGCTCTGGTTGGCGGGACGCCGATCGATACCCAGTTTCATGAAGGGCGTTATAATGTCATCCGCTATGAGACCGCAGATGAGGTTCTGGCGTTAAAACCGGACCTGAAAGCGCTGGTGGCTTTGGGGAACGAACAGTTTATCTGCACCGCTCCAGGCAAGGATACCGATGCGTTGAGCCGTGTCTTCGTCCCTGGTGGCGGGGTTGATGAAGATAGTGTCACCGGTTCTGCTCATGCCGTGCTGACACCTTATTGGGCAAAGCAACTGGGCCGGGACAGCTTTACCGCTTATCAGGCCAGTGGCCGGGGCGGCTATGTACAATGCCGTCTGGATGGCGAAAAGGCCTGGCTTGGCGGTAAATGTGTGACGGTGGTCGAGGGGCAGTTTCGTTTATAAACTATTCTAGTTGCTGACTGGGAACAGCGACACGATCCGCCCGACCTGATCGCTCATCGGCCGGTTTACATCATCCTGCGTCTTGCCCAGCCTGACAACCGTCAGTTTTTGTTCCGGTGATACGATGATTTGCTGACCCAGATGGCCAAGGGCGCCGAATACTGTGTCGGGAGCCATATCGGGGAACAACACTTGGTTGCGGCCTTCCGGGCGTTTCTTGTTCAGCCAGATATGCCCTCCATAGGCTGGATCATTGGCAGAAGATGTCCGCATGAACTGGACCCAGCTGACGGGGAGATGCTGAGCCCCTTTGCGCGCGCCATTATTGCGAAGAAATTCACCGAATGTGGCATAGTCGCGGGCGCTGGCTTGAATGATGCTGCCACCCAGAAATGTTCCGTTGGCATCAAATTCGAAATAGGTGCCGTCCATGCCCAGCGGTTCGAGCAGGCGCCCGCGAATGAAACGCATGGCCGTGCTTCGGCGCACCTCGGGGTCGGTGCTCTTGGTCAATGTCCGCGTGATAATGTCGGCCAGGATCATGCTGGTCGCCGTGCTATATTCGAATTTCGCGCCGGGTTCCGCTTCCATCGGGCGCGCTTCGGCATAACCCGCTGCATCGGCTGCGCCGTCGAGAAACAGCATGCGGTTGGTATCGGCCTCGAACACGGTCGCGCCATTTTCTTCCGGCACCTCGGTATGATCAAGGCCCGATGACATATGGATCAATTGACGCAGGGTTATGTCGCCGCGCGGATCCCCGGGCCGCTGCCAGGCGGGGACCGGGGCAGGGTCATCAAGCACCAGTCGGCCATCGGCAACCAGAAAGCCGATCAGCGCACCGGTAAAGGATTTCGCCATCGACCAGCTGATAAAGCGTGTATCCTCATCATAGCCTTCGCCATAGCGTTCAGCGATAATCTCTCCGCGGTGCATGATCAGCACGGCGCGGGTTTCGGCCATGGTGGGGTCTTCGAATAATGGAGAAATGGCCGCGTCCAGCCGGGCTTTCGGAATTGGGCTGGCATCCGCGATATAGGCAAGCTCTTCAGCGGTTTTGGGCGGCGGCGCTGCAGGCCCATCACTGGCACCGCAACCAGAGAGGGTAAGAGCAAGTGCGGACAGGGTGGCGATTTTAATCTTGTGCATCAGCATGCGTTGCACCAATAGGTGCAGCTATGGCAACCGTAAATAACAATCCCGAAACCGCATCCCAGCCCAAAAGCCGCAAAGGCCGGGTGGCCATATATGTGCTTGCGCTATTCATCCTGATCCTGGCCGCCGTATTCGCCTATAACTATAGCTTTATCAAAGGGCAGTTGGGCATCGGAACTGCATACGGGGCCCGCGTCGCCTGTTCTTGTCACTATGTGGGCGGGCGTGACCTGACGGACTGCAAGAAGGATTTTGAACCCGGTATGGAAGTAATCGGCCTTTCGCTGGATGACGAGAAGCGCCGCGTTACCGCATCAGTCCCGCTGCTGGCATCGGCCACAGCTGAATTTCGTGAAGGTTGGGGCTGTGTGATCCTGACTGGGGCCGAAGCCGACTAATCGGCGGTTCAGGCCGTGGCAGCGGCCAACCATTGCTGGGAAACCGCACCGGTTTTCTCAATCCAGCCACCACCGAGTACGCGATCTTTATGATAGAAGACCGCCGCCTGTCCCGGGGATACGCCATATTCGGGATTGTGGAAGCGCAGCGTATCGCCTTCCAGTCGGGCATGGGTAGGTTTAGCCATGGAGCGGACCTTGACCTGCATGGGTCCCTCAAAGTCGCCGCCAATCCAGTTGATATCACGTAAGGTCGCGGACGCCACTGCCAAAGCCTGTTTCGGCCCGACAAAGACGCGTTTGGTTTCCGGTTCGAGACGAATGACATAAAGCGGCTCTGCTTGTCCGCCGATTTCCAGTCCCTTGCGCTGACCCACTGTATAGTGGATCAGACCCTTGTGCCGGCCCATGACGGTGCCATCGATATGAACAATCTCGCCATCATCATCGGCTTCAGGGCGCAGCTTGCGTACGACTTTGGCGTAATCACCATCGGGCACGAAGCAGATGTCCTGACTATCCGGTTTGAAGGCGACGGCAAGGCCCATTTCCTTGGCGATCTCGCGCACGTCATCTTTAGGCATGCCGCCGAGCGGAAAGCGCAGATAGTCCAGCTGATCCTGTGTCGTAGCGAACAGAAAATAGCTCTGGTCCCGCGCAGGATCCATCGCGCGGTGCAGTTCGGAGCCATCTTCGCCCATCACGCGCCGAACATAATGGCCCGTGGCAAGGCAGTCAGCACCAAGCTCGCGCGACAGATTGAGCAGGTCGGTAAACTTGACTCCCATATTACACTGCACACATGGGATAGGCGTCCGTCCAGCCATATATTCATCGGCGAAGACGTCCATCACCGATTCCTGAAAGCGGCTCGCATGATCAAAAACATAGTGAGCTATGCCGAGTTTCTCCGCCACCTGCCTGGCATCGCGAATATCCTGACCGGCACAGCAGCTGCCGGCGCGGCCAACCGCTTCGCCATGATCATAGAGCTGTAGCGTAATACCGATAGTCTCTGCGCCCGTCCGCGCAGCGAGAGCGGCGACAACGCTCGAATCGACACCGCCGGACATCGCAACCACGATGCGCTTGCCGGTCAGATCGTCCCCGAGCTGAAATTGATTGTTGATTCGGTCTGTCATATCGCCACGTCCTTTAACGATGAACCGTGCAGAGTGCCAGTATAGTGAAATTTCGGGCCAAAAACCTGCGCTAAATCCCGCTATGGTTCATATTGGGACGAAAATGCGAATTGAAAGGAAGATTTGCTTAACCAGTCCTAAGACCCCGTGAACATCACCTTTACGGATGTTTATACCTTCGTCGCTAGAAGGGTGTTCATGGAAATGAACTTCCCTCACAAGAGTCTGGCAAAGACCAGTGCCGAACCGGATGCACCAGCAGGCAGCGCGCATGATGCGCTGATTGCGCATGCGATCGCGCGTCAGACTCTGTCTCCTTCCGCTCGTGCCTATATTGCGCGACGTGGCGGCGCTGCTGTGAAACCAGTGCACGGCAGCAGGGGATTGATGGAAGATCGGATCAAGTTTTTTGCAGGCGAGCTTCCAAAAAGAAGCCCGTTTTCAAAAAGCGCACGCATATTTGAAAGAGGTCATTTCCGGCCAGATCTGTTGCGTGAAAAATCATCCGGAGATGAGACGCAAAAGCAAATATGAACGCGTTCTTTACCTTGGTGATTTAGTAGTTTGAAAAACTCTATGTCTAAAGATGTAAAAACATTTGGACGTAGAGTGAAAAGCCGCAAGGCGTATTTTGAGGGTAGTATGATCGAGAACCAAACAATTAAACCAGCACAAGTCGTCGGCCCATTGGGTGAGCCTTTGACTATAGCTGATTTGCCGGCCCCGGGCACGACCCGGTGGGTGGTCCGGCGCAAGGCGGAAGTCGTTGCGGCGGTAAATGGCGGTCTTTTAACGGTTGATGAGGTTTGCGACCGTTATAGCCTGTCGTTGGAAGAATTTGCTTCATGGCAGCGTGCCGTGGACCGGTCCGGCATGCCCGGTTTGCGCGTTACACGCATCCAGCACTATCGCGATCTTTATGAGCGCCAACAGAAATACTAGGCAGAGATATTAATCACGGCGTTGGTACAGTCCTCTGTAGCGCCAATAGGATTAATCATAAAATTTAATGGGTGGAAGGCCTCGGAAAACTGATTCCGGGGCCTTTCCCATAGTATTTTCTGGTTTTGAGCAAGCATTTGTATAAGATCGCCTGATCGGGCCTGGATTTGGGTCAAAACAGATCAGGAGGGAAGTATGATCAATTTTATCATTGCACTGGTGATGGGCGGTATTATCGGTTGGCTGGCCAGCATAGTGATGGGCCGGGATGCCTCGATGGGGATATTCTGGAATGTCGTGGTAGGTTGTGTTGGCTCTATGTTGGGCGGATGGCTGTTCAGCTTCTTTACCGGAGGTACATCAAATCTGCGGGATGCTCCGTTTAGCCCCATGACTTTGCTGGTCGCCTTTGGTGGCGCTATCGTCTTGCTGGGTATCGTAAATTTGATCAAGCGTGGCCGTGTCCGCTAGCGATAAGATATTTTCTCATATAAAACAGAAGGCTGGCCCATTTGCGCCGGCCTTTTTTATTGATTAAGACCAGTGGATGTTGCGATTTGGCAACGTCTTGGCAACAGCGTTTTATTTAAGCGATTGTTCGGGCTTGTGATCACTGGCTTATTGATATAATACACCAAATATAGAAATTTCCATTTTCGCCTAGTTTTGGCGATTCTTTTTATATATTGCAGCGCAAAAATAAGATAAAGATCGGCTGACGAGTATTGAATATGAACTATGAATCGAAAATTGCCGGCGAAGACCTAGATGTCTCGACCTTGGAAGACGACAATCAAGATCGTAACAAACGACTCTTGATGATTGCTGTCGCTGTAATAGTTGCGATTGTCTTGGCAGCCGTTGCATATCAGTATTTCTTCGGTGCTGGTGAAGCTCCTCCTACGGAGAACCAAGCCCCCGTTGTCACGGTTGTGATTCCTGGTAAAAAGGACGTTGTTCGTACGATCAACGCAACTGGTACGCTGGCGGCTCGCCGGGAAATTCCGGTTGGTGTTGTCGGAGAAGGCGGCCGAGTGACTCAGGTTTATGTAGATGCCGGAGATTGGGTAAAACCAGGGCAAGTAATGGCAAGCATTGATCGCTCCGTCCAGAACCAGCAGATCGCAAGATTACAGGCGTCGGTTGCGTCGGCTAGGGCCGATTTGAATCTGGCCCAAGCCAATCTTGATCGTGCGGCCAAGCTCGTCGAGCGCGGGTTTATCTCAAAAGCTGATATCGACAGACTTACGGCTACGCGCGACTCAAACGCCGCGCAGTTGCGAGTGGCGCAGGCACAGCTTGGTGAGAGCCGCGCGCGAAATAACTTCCTCAATATAGTGGCGCCAAAGGGCGGCTTTGTTCTGGAACGCAATGTCGAGGTAGGGCAAACAGTTAGTCCGGGCAGCGGTATTTTGTTTCGCCTGGCGCAAAATGGCGAAATGGAACTGCAGGCGCAGCTAAGCGAGAGTGATCTGGCCAATGTGTCCGTTGGCGTAAGCACTGAAGTGATCCCTGTTGGAACGGACAAGGTTCTAGCCGGTGAAATCTGGCAAATCTCGCCCACTATTGATACCGATTCACGTCAGGGCACTGCAAAAATAGCATTGAACTATGACCGCGCACTTCGCCCAGGTGGTTTCGCCAGCACACGGATTAGAAGCGGATCATCTCAGGCGGCTGTTCTGCCGGAGTCAGCGGTGCAGAATGATAGCAAAGGCAGCTTTGTTTATATTGTTGGCAAAGACGATAAAGTTGTTCGCCGGGATGTCACCATTGGCTCGGTTTCTGCGGCTGGATTGTCGATTACTGCGGGTTTGAACGGAGCAGAACGTGTTGTGCTTAGAGCGGCGGGTTTCCTTAACCCTGGTCAAACGGTTAAACCCGTGATCGAAAAAGATCAGGCGGCGTGAAAGATTAAGCCATGAACCTTCGCAATATTTCCGCATGGTCAACCCGCAATCCTGTTGTTCCGCTAGTGCTATTCACAGCTCTGTTGCTTGCCGGTGTGCTGAGCTTCAACCGCATGGATGTGGTGAATAATCCTGATGTTGAATTTCCTGCTGTTCGGGTAACGATTTCTCAACCGGGCGCGGCACCGACGGAAATTGAAAACCAGATTACCCAGCGGATTGAGGCGGCTGTGCGGGCCATCAGCGGCGTCAAAAATATCAGTTCCACGGCCAGTGAGGGTAACAGCCGAACTTTTGTCGAGTTCGAAATTGGCGCTGATGTTAACGACGCTGTGAATGAAGTAAAGAATGCCGTTGACCAGGCGCGTGGTTCCTTGCCCGAAGGAATATTGGAACCGCAAATCGCAAAGGTTGATGTCGCGGGCGGGCCTATTGCCTATTTCGCGGTGAAGGCCGATGACATGACGGTAGAGCAATTGAGCTGGTTCGTTGACGATACTGTCGCGAAGCGGTTGCTGACTGTCGAGGGGATGGCCGAGGTTGACCGGTTTGGCGGTGTTGATCGCGAAATCCGAGTGATCCTGAAACCGGACCGGATGCAGGCGCTGGGCGTGACTGCCAATCAGATCAACAACGTCCTGAGGCAGGTCAATGTCAATGCCGCGGGCGGCCGGGCCGAGGTTGGCGGTACACGGCAATCGGTTCGCGTTCTGGGCAATGCGGAAGATGCTTATGCTCTGTCCCAGACCCAGATTTCCCTGGGCAATGGCCAGACCATAAAATTAAGCGAAGTTGCCAATGTAACCGACTCCTTTGGCGAGCGCAGTTCCATCAGCAAGGTCAAAGGCGTGGAGGTCGTGAATTTCTCGATGTCGCGTGCGCGCGGGGCATCCGACGTGACCGTCTATGACAATGCGATCGAGATCATGGACAGCATCACCGAAGAAAATCCCGGTGTCGAATTCATCCGCCTTGGCAGCAGCGTCGATTATACCAAGACCCAGTATAAGAGCTCTATGCTAGCCATGATGGAAGGTGCGCTATTGGCTGTGGTTGTCGTCTTCCTGTTCTTGCGCGACTGGCGGGCCACTTTTATTTCTGCCATCGCCATTCCGCTGTCCGCCATTCCGACTTTCTGGTTCATGGACCTGCTTGGGTTCAATCTTAACTTCCTGTCTCTTCTCGCGCTTGGCCTTGTGGCCGGTGTGCTGGTTGATGATGCGATTGTGGAGATTGAGAATATCGTGCGCCATATGCGGATGGGTAAATCCGCTTATCAGGCTTCTATTGACGCGGCGGATGAAATTGGACTGCCGGTTGTTGCAACCTCTTTCTGTATTGTCGCGGTGTTCTTGCCAGTGGGCTTAATGCCCGGTATTTCCGGACAATTCTTCAAGAATTTCGGGATTACGGTCGTAATTTCTGTGCTGATGAGTCTGGCGGTTGCGCGGATGATCACACCGATGGTTGCCGCCTATTTCCTGCAATCCAAAGGCCATGCCGAACATGGTGAAGGCGTTTGGATGGATCGGTATTTGCGCTTGCTGAACTGGTGCCTGGATCAGTCGAAAGCTGATGAAATCAGACGCGATCTGACCCCGGTAAAAATTTTCTGGTGGCAATATCTGATCGGGTTTTTACTTTTTACCCTGATCACTATGACATTTATCGGTTCCGCTTTTGCGACGGGCTACATGGTCAACAGCTTTTTGGCTGAAATATTACCCAGTGTATTTTTTAGCGCGTTTATCAGTTTGCTGGTCGGTATCGCCGCAGGCTTCGCTGCTGCCTGGCTGATGGCCTTCATCATTCCATTCGTCATACAAGCGGTCAGCACCAATTTTGCGCAATGGTATCACTATCGCGCGACGCGTTTCCGTGCGCGTGGTCAGGATCACCGGATCTGGATGATGGGCCTGGGGCTTTTTGCCTTTATCATCACTATTATACTATTTGCGTCCGTTCCCGGACAATTTCAGCCTACGATTAACGAGGATTCGAGCCGGGTTCAGATTGAGGTCGTGCCCGGCACCACGCTTCAGCAAACTGAGAAAATTGCTGATCAGGTTTCTGAGCTTATGTATGAGCAACCTGAGGTGGAACGAGCTTTGACGCGTGTTCGGGAAACCAATGCGACCGTGTTCGTAAACTTCAAGGAAGAACGTGACAAAACGTCGATAGAATTTGAACGCAGCATGGCTCCGCTTCTTCAACAGATACCCGATGCGCGTATCTCTTTTCAGTCACAAAGCGGCGGCGGCGGTACAGGCCGTGACATTTCGATCATGCTAACTGGCTCCGATCCCAAATTGCTGGATGAAACAGCTGTAGAGCTTGTCGAACAGATGAAGGATGTTAACCTCATCGTGGCTCCGCGCATTAATGCAGACCTTAGCCGGCCAGAAATCCTGATCACTCCCTACACCGGGCTTGCGTCCAAACTGGGTGTGACGACATCTTCGCTCAGCCAAACGATCCGCATTGCGACATTGGGAGAGATTGATCAAAATGCGGCGAAATTCTCATTGTCAGACCGCCAGATTCCAATCCGGGTGATGCTGCCGGAAGAATCACGCACCGATCTGACGACGATTGAGAACCTGCCTATTCCCACTGCGAGTGGCGGAACCGTACCTTTAAGCCGGGTGGCGAAGGTTAGTTTTGGATCCGGTCCAACGGCAATCCAGCGCTATAATCAGAACCGCCGGACATTTGTTGGCGCTGATCTTGCTCCAGATGTCGTAAAGGGCGAGGCAATGATCGCCATCAACAAATTGCCGATCATGCAGAATCTGCCAACTGGTGTTTCCAATGCGCCTTTCGGAGATGAAGAATGGCAACTGGAATTATTGGAAAACTTCCAGATCGCACTTGTTGCCGGGGTGCTTCTGGTATTTGCCACACTGGTCTTGCTTTACAAACGCCTGATGTCGCCGCTGGTGAACATGGGTTCACTGGCGTTGGCGCCGCTCGGCGGTATCTTCCTTGTTTGGCTGGTTGGTCAGCCATTGTCGATGCCGGTGCTGATCGGCGTTTTAATGCTGCTGGGGATTGTCAGTAAAAACTCGATATTGCTGATTGATTTTGCGCTGATCGAGATGGACAAAGGCATTCCGAAATTCGAAGCCATTATGGATGCTGGCCACAAGCGTGCACAGCCCATTGTCATGACGACCGTAGCAATGACTGCTGGCATGGTCCCAACCGCCTTATCACTGTCTGGTGATGGTGCATGGCGCGCGCCCATGGGTACGGTGGTGATCGGCGGATTGATCGTATCCACGCTTCTGACTCTGGTAATTGTTCCAGCCGGCTTCAGTCTTGCAGATGGGTTTGAGCGCCGCGTTGGCCCATGGCTGCGCAAGACGTTGCTCACTTTCGACCCAGGTGATGACGCGGATGACAAGCCAAAGGTTCAGCCAGCCGAGTGAAGCCGCTTTCTTCTAAATTGGCGCCCACGTCGAATAGCAATCCGGTTTCTGGTCCATCCACAATCCTAGCGGATATGAATAATGGTGGCCGCGATATGAAGATTATCGCGACCGGTTTGCTGGTTTTGATGGCTGTGATCTATTTCACGTCCAAAACCTATGAGGAGGTACATCCTGCTCTCGGCTTCGTTCGCGCTTTTTCGGAAGCGGCGATGATCGGCGGCATAGCCGACTGGTTTGCCGTGACCGCTTTGTTTCGTCACCCGATGGGACTACCGATTCCACATACGGCGATTATACCGCGCAACAAGGATCGGATTGGCGATACGCTTGCAAACTTCCTCAAGAAAAATTTCCTGATTTCCCGCATCGTTGCACAACGGATGCACGGTGTTGACCTGGCCGGCGGTGTTGGACGGTTCCTGAAATCGCCGAGCGGCGGGCAGGGGCGGCTGCGCATGGGCGCATCAAGGCTGATCGGCGATATCATCGGCTCGCTTGACCAGGACAGGCTGGGCAGCATGTTCAAGGGCGCGGTGAAAACACAGGCGAAGGAACTCGATCTGGCGACCCCGATGGGTCAAATTCTGGAATCGGTAATGGCCGAAAACCGGCACGGGCCGCTGATCGATTCAACGATCAAGTGGGCCTATCGAACACTTGATGCCAATGAATATGTCATTCGCGCGATTGTCCATGATCGCGCCAATACGGTGATGCGCTGGACCGGCCTGGATGACCGGTTGGCTAACGAGGTGGTTGACGGGCTTTATAAATTGCTCGCCGACATGGCGTCTGATCCGCAGCACCCTGTGCGTGCGAAGACCGAAGAAAGCATGGCGCAATTAGCGCAGGAGCTGAAGAACGATCCTGAATTGCGACAACGGGTGAATGAGTGGAAGCTGGAGATGATTGAAAATCCGGCTATTGCCAGCTGGATTGACGGGATGTGGGAAACCGGGCGCGAGGCTTTACTGAAAGCATCGCGTGACCCAGAAGCCGCGATGGCTGGTCACTTTGGTGATGCACTGATGCAACTGGGCAGCAGCTTGCAGAAAGATCCTTTGCTCAACCGTCAGTTGAACCGTTTTGCACGCCGTGCAGTGGTCGGTGTAGTCGCCAGTTACGGCGACAATATCGTCAAACTTGTATCAGAGACCATTCGCGGATGGGATGCACAGACTATTACGGACCGGGTCGAGAATGCGGTCGGCCGGGATTTGCAATATATCCGCGTTAACGGCACGCTGGTGGGCGGGCTGGTCGGTACGCTGCTACATCTCTTGGGCTATTGGATATAAGCCCGTATCAGGCTGTTCGATATCATCTAGCGACTGAGCAATATCCTCGCCTGTCCGGCAATTTGGGCCAGCATCGCGATGGACGGTCTGGGCGACAATTGAGCACGATCAATAATCTGCCGGAACTGCGATACTCGCTGCGCATTTTTGTCGGTCCAGCTTTCCAAAAACTGATCCATATCCTTGCTGCGTGCCCTTTTCAGGAAATCCAGTCGCATTTGCTGAAAATCGCGAGCCAATCCCGCGACCAGCAGACGATCCCACGGATCGGATGGATTAATCCGGGTTGCCGTCATCTGTGCCCAGTCCAACCCCAAAAGGCTGCCCAGTTTGGTGAAAGCCGCAGCAACTTTGACGGCATTAATTTCGCGTGTTTTGGCGAGAAATGCGATGCCAGCGGCGCCATCATTTTTGTAGATGTTCGCGATTTTGTGAGCAATTTCCTTGGTCGCGCCAGCTTCTACCAACAACTTGGTCTGTTTCGCCGCCTCTGCTTGTCCCTCAGCTGTTATCAGGCTGTCCACTTTGTCATCCAGCAGGGCGACCCCGCGCGAGAGCATTTTGACGGCATCGTCAATGGGACCGTCGGCCAATCCGATACGCATCAGATCCGCCATGTGCGAGCGCAATACATAGGCAAACCGGTCAAAAAGTACCAAGCGTATGCTTTCGCCAATTTTTGCCTGTTCAAGAGATGCCCAAAGCTTGTCAGCCTGAAACAGGCGTTCCGCCATTACAAAAGCCGCAGCGACTTCGCCAAGCGAGGAGCCTTCTTCCTCGGCCAGTTCAAACGGGTCAATCAGGCCGAGCCGGTTGATCATCCGGTTAGCCAATTTTGTAGCGATGATTTCCTTACGCAATTGGTGATTGAGGA
The DNA here is from genome assembly GCA_947495985.1 of uncultured Sphingomonadaceae bacterium. Lineage (GTDB taxonomy): Bacteria > Pseudomonadota > Alphaproteobacteria > Sphingomonadales > Sphingomonadaceae > Parasphingorhabdus. Next base: position 1,321,701 of record CANMBD010000001.1, on the reverse strand, counting down.
TCGCAGTTTTGTGCTTTTTCTGCATGGCAGCAGGAAAAGCGTTTAACAGCTCGCTATCTAGTGCTGGATCGTCACTTAAGTCACTGTTCTCGATTGCGTCTTGCAAGGCAAGTTTTGCGGTCGAGATAAGCACGGCCAACTCGGGGCGATATAATCCGCGATCTTCCTGTCCGCGGCGGATCAGGTCTTCATTGCCCGCCAGGCCTTCTACCGCGCGATCGAGCCTTCCCTGTTCCTCGAAATATTCTATCAGGCGAATATAGGACGGCAGTGTCTTCTTACCGCCCATTTCGGCAATGGACAGTCCAAGGGCCTGCAATCGATTATCCTCCAGGACCAATGCTCCGACGTCATCTGTCATTGCTTCCAAAAGCTTGTTTCGCGCTGCTGGCTTGAGCTTGCCATTCGCCATCGCAGCATTCAGTGCAATTTTGATATTCACTTCATTATCGGAACAATCGACGCCTGCGCTGTTATCGATGAAATCGGTATTGATCCGCCCGCCATAGCCTGCAAAATCAATCCGCCCTGCTTGCGTGATACCAAGATTGGCGCCTTCACCGATGACCTTCACTTGCAGCTGCCTAGCATTGACGCGGATATTGTCGTTGGAGGGGTCACCAACCTCGACATGATTTTCGCTGGATGCCTTGATGTAAGTACCGATGCCGCCAAACCACAAAAGGTCTGCCTTGCTGGTTAGGATGGCGGATATCAAACGTGACGGTGTTACTTCCTTTTCACCGACGAGGCCTACCAGCGCGGCGATGTCCTTGTTAATTTTCAGAGTCTTGGATTGGCGTGAGAAAACTGCGCCACCTTTTGAGATCAGGTTCTTGTCATAGTCTTCCCAGCTGGAACGGGGCAGGTCAAACAGGCGTTTGCGCTCCTTCCAGCTTTTTGCCGGATCGGGATCGGGGTCGATAAAGATATGACGATGATCGAAAGCAGCGACCACGCGTAGTGTTTTGGATAATAGCATGCCATTACCAAACACATCGCCAGACATGTCGCCGACACCAACAACTGATATCGAGTCTTTTTGGACATCAACGCCCATTTCCAAGAAGTGGCGTTGGACAGACACCCAGGCGCCGCGTGCGGTAATGCCCATGGCTTTGTGATCATAGCCGTTACTGCCACCGCTAGCGAAGGCGTCGCCCAGCCAGAAGTTATTCTCGATGGCGATACCATTGGCAATGTCAGAGAAGCTGGCCGTACCCTTATCGGCTGCGACAACGAAATAGGGGTCATTATCGTCGAGACGAACAACTTCTTCCGGCGGTATTACTTCGCCATCTTCGATATTGTCGGTGATCGACAGAAGCGCGCTGATGAATATTTTGTATGAGGCGATACCTTCGGCAATGAATGCATCGCGGTCATCACCCAATGGCAGCTGCTTTGCATAGAAGCCGCCTTTGGCACCGGTTGGGACGATGACGGCGTTTTTCACACGCTGGGCCTTCATCAGACCCAGAATCTCTGTGCGGAAATCATCGCGCCGGTCGGACCAGCGCAGACCGCCGCGTGCAACGGGTCCGGCACGTAAATGTATGCCTTCGACACGCGGACTATAAACAAACACCTCGCGCCAGGGCTTTGGATCCGGAAGTTCGGGAATTTTGGCACTCTCTATCTTGAAGGCCAGAGCATCGCTGCCTTGCAGTGCGAAGGCATTGGTGCGCAGGATTGATTCTATAACCGCGCGAAACAGGCGCAAGATGCGATCATCGTCGATGCCGTGGACTTTTAGCAGGCCGTTTTCGATCGCCTTAATCGCGTCGGCCGCTGCTTTTTCCCTGTTGCCTTCGAAATCCGGGTCGTGCAGGGCTGTAAACAACTCTACCATCGCTTCCGTGACATGGCTTGCTTCTGCAAGCGCTTCCACGACGGTCGCAATCCCATAGCTGAGACCGGTTTGACGCAAATAACGGAACCAGGCCCTGATCCAGACCGTCGACCGGGCGCTGATACCGGTAGCCGTGATCAGCTGGTTAAAATTGTCATTTTCCGCGGCACCCTCAAGAACATCCGTAATCGCATCCTGCAGCTCAGCAGCTCGTGCGATCAGGTCATCGCGGGTATCCGGGCTGCGCAATGCCAACTGAAAATCATGAATGTAACCAAGCCGCCCTTCATCCAGCGGTGTCGGCATTTCCTCCAGAACGGAAAAACCAAAATTTTCGAGCGTAGGTACGGCATTTGACAAGGGCAGCACGCCGCCCAGATGATAGACTTTTAGGCGCAGTATATGATCTGCATCGCCGTCAAGACGATAGAGGCGTGCCGATTTTTGACCCCCGCGCTCCAGTTGAAAGAGTCGCATGATATCGCGGGAAGCTTCTTCCGCACCATAGGTGGACTGATAAGTGCCAGGAAAGCAATCAGCATAACGTTGCGCCAAAACAGCGGCGCGATTCTCAGGAACAAACTCGCTGAGATGGCTTTCCACTTCGGGACGCCAACCACGGATCATATTTTCCAGCTTTTTGTCGAGCGCATGCGGATCCGGTATTTTGCTGTCCGCGCCCATATCCAGAATGTAGCGGAGTGATGAAATTCCCCCTTCGTCCAAAGTATTGGACCAACTCAAAATCTTGGCACCGGTGGCTTCGGTGAGCAGAGACTGAATATTCTCGCGTCGCGTTGTCGATAGCTGTTCACGCGGCAACCAGATAAATGCAAAAAGGTGGCGGTTGAGCGGAGACATCACGCTGTGCAATTTTGGCCGCGGGCGATCAATCAGCGACATGGAAATCAGCGCGAGTTTCTCAAGATATTCCTGCTTGAATGTTATGAGAATGTCGTGGGGCAGGGCCGTCAACGTATGGGTTAGGGCTTTGCCCGCATGGCCAGAGGCAGAAAACTCAAATTTGTCGAACAATTTCGTCATCTGAGTTCGTAGCAGTGGCACTGTCTCGGGCGGAGCAGCCAAGGCGGCACTAGTCCACAGACCGGCTGTCAGGGAAAGGCCAACCAGCTTGCTATTTTCAAGCACGGGCACGATGATGATATCCATCAAAACATGCCGATGGACCGAAGATACCTGATTGGATTTAATAATCAGGGGGGCTTTACCGCCCGCCTTGAACCAGTCGAAAGCTCGCTTCTGGCTTTCAACAGAGAGTGCAGGTTTATCCCGCATCCGTGATATGCCCAGCTTGCGCGTCCGCTTTCCCTTTTGATTAATTTGCTCATGTCCCAGCAGTGTCAGGTTGCGGTCGAGAAACCAGTGTAACAGCGCACGACCTTCACCTTCTTCAAGGCTGTCCGCGCCCGATCCCAATGCTGCCTGCAATTCAAGCCAATCTCCAACAGCGGCGGCCACATCCTTGAGGTTCTTTAGAAGCGATTTCTCCAGCGTGCGGCGTATTTTTGCGTCGGTGCGTTCAAGTTCAATATAGATTATTGATTCGCGTCTGGCGTCACCCTCTGGATTGCTATGAATGGCGGAGAGTTTACCTTGGTCGTCCCTTTTGACACCAATTACCGGGTGGATGAGTCTCTGGATATTCAAACCGAATCCGGCAATTGTCGCGCATACTGAGTCGACCAGAAACGGCATGTCGTCATTGACGATTGCAAGTCTTAAATGCCGCCTACCGTTGGCACTGATGACACTTTCCAGCTGCAAATTTGCGTCGGAACTGTTTCGGTGGAGTCCGCCAGCCAACACAAAGTGAACGGCTTCCTTGCAGGCTTTATTGTCAAAACCGATATTTTCGCCCGGCAATGCGCTCTCCTTGAAAGCGGCGATCAGTTTTTTTTCGAGTGTTTTTTCGGCCGTTGAGGTGGTCGTTTTCGCTGCTTTTGTATCGCGGCTACCGGTCATGGTTCCCCCAAATATCAGTACGGATAAAGACTCCGTCGATTTGCGGGGCTTATGCGCTCAATATTGGCGTTGCTCAAGAGTGTATGGAGCCTAATCCGGAAGCCAGCAGGCAATTACCGGAGAAGCGTGATATATTGGTTACATATGAAACCAGTACTTATTGGTTATTTACAGAATCGACGTCATCAAATGCTTGTGTGCTTGAGAGCCTTGTCGGTCAGCTTTTGATCACCCAGAACTGGTCCGACAATCGACAACTGCCCACTGTCATCCCGCCGTGCAACCAGCACAACAAATTCGTCATCACCGGTATCAATGTCGGCAAGCTTGCGACTTGGTGCGTTGCGCAGTCGTTCGAGGATATCATCATTCTGGACGATGATATCAGATGTTTTTTTCTTGGGATTGCGAGCATCTCTCTCGGCATAGACGATGGCTTTCAGGCCGCCGTCATGATTTTCCAGATAGTCTGCAAAACTTCCTTTTTCGATACCTGCCTGCTTCGCATAGCGTAAGGCAGCGGCATATTCCGTCAGCCGGGTTTTGTCATAATGTGCACCAAAAACCAATTTCACAATTGGTGTCATCGGTGCACGTTCCTGCGCTTTTAACCCGGAGTCTTCGAGTAGGAGGGCATATTCATCCGGATGCGCTTCGGTCATGATGTAAAAATCATAGGCCTGACCAATGGCGTTATAAAGTGCTGCGCGGCTGCGCTGCTCGCTATGTGCCGCATTGTCTGCACTGCTGCGTGCTGCAACCAACCAGTCGGCGAGACTGGAATCTTCGCTGGGTTGGTCGCTAATATCTTCCAGATCGATATGATCGCCGCCGACAAGTGCTGCAGTGGCAGCAATCGCATCTTCGGCCGTCAGCTCCAACTGGCTGGATGCCGGAGCGTCGGCCCAGATAGGACCTGTTTCGGTTTTTTCCGGAGCCGATCGCATTGCTTCTGCAACCTGGTCCTCGAGTTCCTGCGCATAGTCATCCGCGACAACTTCTTTCCAGTTAATGACGCCGTAAATGAAATCGATTGTATCGTCATCGGTGGAGAAGGGCAGTAATATGCCGCGATACATGATCGTAATACCGCGCTGATTTACAAATTCCGCCTCAAAACCAATTGGTGCCTGGTTAGCGATAATCTGAAGATAGTGATCCGTGATCCGTGACAGCAGCGAGCGTGCCGGCACCTGATCGATCGAGGTAATGCTGTCGTCCAGTTCACATTCTTTACGCAGGGATTTGCCGAGAAACTGGATTGAGGGATTCTCAACGCCATTCGTAAAGTCGAGCAGAACGCTGTTAGGTCCAAAATCATCATCGGATTCAGGGTCGAGATCTTCGACACTTGGAAATTGACGCTCGCCCAGCAGTCCGGCCCAGAAATTATAGGCCCGCACGTGCATACGCCGCTCATCCTGACCAATTGCAGGGGGCGCGTCGTTGGTCACATCCTCATCTTCATAGGCGATGTAGTCGGCGTCAAGGCCTGCACCTAAACCGCCATTTTCATCGGAATTACGAAGATTTTCCATGCCTGATCCCACTAAATCTATTTGTTTCAAAACCGTTTTGCAGCAGCCATGGTAAATATTCGGTAAACTTTTGAAGATTTCTTGCGTCAGGGCCGCTGAAAATCTGGCAATAGTGTTGCGAATCTATGGTCAGGCTTGTCACAGGACAAACCGGCTGTTAAAGGCGCCTCCGTCAGCCGGTCGGGATGGATAGACCCCACTTGACCGATTGAGCGCCGCTTTAGCTCAGGTGGTAGAGCACATCATTCGTAATGATGGGGTCGCAGGTTCGAGTCCTGCAAGCGGCACCACGCATTTGCCTTTCCATGTCCTGACCAGCCTTGTGCCTGGCTTGAGTGCCATGTCCGGGAGTGTTCCAGCACTTGTAGCAAGTCAGGCACTTTCTCAGGATTTTACGCCAGTAATCATCGGCCAGAAGCTAACTCGCACAGCGCGTGTCTTCACTCAGTTGACGGTTTCTATCGATTGGCGGCGCTGATAGATAAACCATCCAATCCATAGGACTGTATATAGGCCCAGCGCCGCAAAAATAGCCGGCTTGGGATCATTCAAACTACTGATCGAACCGGCATAGGCAGCAATTCCAACATAGGGAACGGTGCCAAGAGCGTAGAAGGTCAGGTATCGCATCAGCGGCATACGAGTTACGCCGGCCATACAGGCGGTGACTTCAGGGATCATCGGAGCTGATCTGGCGAGCGTGATCATCGCCGGGCCGCTTTGTGCAAAGGCCCTGGCCATTTTGCTGCGTTCTTCCTCGTCCTTGACGAGAAAAGCTAGCGCCCGGTCACCATAGCGCTGGCTGATTGCATAGCCGGCCAGCACCGCCAGCGTTGTGCCCGTAAGCGCCGATGCCATGCCGAGTGGAAACCCAAGAAAATAGCCAGCAAGCAAGGTGATGGTCAGGGTTGGGACAGCGACAAACAGATCAATGAAAAGCAGTAGCACCACCGCGGCGATTACATAGGTCGGATCAACTTGTTGTGCTTGTTCGAGCAGCCAGCGGACATTCTCGACGGTCAATATTCCCAGCACCCGGCCCAGTATGAAGGTGGATGCAAAAACAAGAGTCAGGATCGCCATGACTTTAAGCAGTGGTTTCATTATCTGTTCCTTTAACCAGATTTCATGATTTTACGAGCGAGACCGGGCATGAACCGGGCAATAGGACGTAAAAGTTTGACTTTGCCGATATCGATGTCGGCTTTTCGTGCAGCAATGCCTTTGATGATGTCGCTTGCCACCTTGTCCGGCGGGAGCTTGCCATCGCCACGACCGGCGGTCATCGCCGTGTCGACCAGCGGCAGGAAGGCCTGCATTACCGCAACATCTGTCTGCTCCAACTGGTTCTGCAACGCCTGGGAGAAAATATTCAAAGCGCCTTTGGTCGCGCAATATATGGCGGAGCTTGTTTTGGGGACCAATCCAAGCCCTGAATTCACGTTGAGAATGAATGGATTACTACCATTGAGTAGGGCAGGGAGTAGCAGATAGCAAAGCTGTGCAGGGGTAGTGAAATTGGTGGCGATTTCATTGGCAATCTGACCATAATCAAACTCATCATCGAGAAAACTGGGCGTATATTGCAAAGCCGCATTGTTGATCAGACCATCAATGGCAGGAAAGCCTGCAACCAAATCGACCGCCGCCTGTTTAACGGCCATTTCGTGGGACAGGTCGGCCTTGAAGATGGCGATTTCGGGATAGTCGCTGCTGAGCTGGCCTAACGCCACAGAGGGTCTGGCGATGACAATGATCTCATTGTCGGACGCCAGCTGCCGGACGAGTTCCAGCCCAAGGCCCGACGCGCCGCCGGTAATCGCTATCCGTTTGCCGCTGATCGTCATGGTTTTTTTCCTCTATTTTCAAAATGATTAGCACTGTGTTGAAGGCGCTGTTACGCTAAGAGGACGGAGCCGGAATTAACCTAGGTTAAAAGTGATGCAGTTTTCTCAATTTCTCGAAACATACGGAAAACCGGTTCAGGCAGAAGCGGAAGAGCATCTATTCCGACAAGGAGAAGATCATGGCTCGCTTTACGCCGTGCGGCAGGGGTTGTTAAAAGCCTATTATCTGTCGGGGGAGGGCAAGGAGCATATAAAATCCTTCATTCAGCCCGGAGATTTTATCGGCAGCCTGACCGCTAGCTATGCCGGGCAGAGCTCATCCTTCAGTTTGGTCTGCCTGCAGCCGGCTGAGTTGATCCGTTTGGATTTCAATCAAATCTATGCTGCAAGCCGGGACAATGCCAATATTGCCGGGGTGGTGGTGGATTTCCTGCTCGCTTTTGCGATGAAAAAGGAACGGCGGGAATATGAACTTCTGTGCCTGTCGGCTGAAGACCGCTATCGGGAGTTGCTGAAAACCACTCCGCATATCATGGACATGGTCACACAAAATGAAATTGCGCTCTATTTGGGTGTGACTCCGGTTGGGCTGAGCCGGATCAAAAAGCGGGTGGCCGATGCAAGTTGATCAACTTCGAGCTGCCATGATCTGCTTGTTACGAGCTTCCACCGCACGAAAACCTTTGAAGACACTGAGCCCGGGATCGATTTTTCCACTTTTGCCGATGTTGAACAGCTGCTCATAAAACCAATAAATGGTTGCGAACCCATCGATAGCCTTGACCATTTGAAAACGCTTGAGAAAACCGAGCCAATCGGGAATGAGTTGTAAGGTGTTTTCATAGCGTGGCAACTCGTCCAGCCCCGAAAGTAGTTGTTTTGGCGCATCGGTTACGACGCACATCGGTCTGCCGAGACCGATCAAGTCAGCAGCGCCGCCAGACAAGGCTTGTTCCATAGCAGCACGGGTACGAAAACCGCCGGTAACCATGAGAGGAACTTTGACTGACGCCTGCATGGCTTTTGCAAAATCGACAAAATAAGCCTCGCGTGCCTGTGTGGACGGTGCGACATTCTGTTCCTCTTTTTCTTCCAGACCGTCTGCGCCCATCAATGCCGGCTGTTCATAGGTGCCGCCCGAAATCTCGATCAGGTCAACGCTGGCTGCTTCTAGCCATTGAACGACCTGCAAACTATCCTCAAACGCAAAGCCGCCTTTTTGGAAATCGGCGCTGTTGAGTTTTACGGAGATTGGGAAATCCGGTCCAACGGCAGCACGAACCTTCGCGACCGTGGACAATAAAAAGCGTGCGCGATTTTCGAGACTGCCGCCATAGTCATCGGTACGTTGATTGGCACGCGGGCTAAGGAAACTGCTCAGTAAATAGCCATGGGCCGAGTGAATCTGTGCACCGGTAAAACCGGCATCCTGGCAAGTTTTGGCAGCGAGTGCAAAACGGTCCACCAAGTCCTCAATCTCTGACACCGTTAATGCGACCGGTTCGCCGAATTGGCCGCCCGGCAGGCCGAGCTTTACCGCAGACGGTGCTTTAGGGTGCTTGTTGACATTGCTCTGCGTCTGTCGTCCGGCATGGCTGATCTGGGCCCAGAAATGATTGCCATTGCGTGTGGCAACGTCGGCCCAGCTTTTCAGCGCAGCCATCATTGCCTCATCAGCAGGCTTATCGATTACGACATTGCCGGGGCGCTCCAGGTGATCCCGGTCAATCTGGATATTTCCGCTCAGCAGCATGCCGGCGCCGCCGTCAGACCAGATGCCGTAAAGCTTTTCCAGTTCCGGGGTCGGAACACCGTCGGGAGTGGCCATTCCTTCGGTCATGGCACCCTTGCCGATGCGATTGGGCAGGACGGCACCGCAAGGCAGTGTGAGCGGATCGGCGAGTGTTATGGTCATGGTTGAAGCCCCGGTAATTACATTGCGAATAGAAACTGATTCTGTCTTAACACGTAATTTTTGGCAAGCCATAAGTCATGTTAATGATATTTTAAGCCTGAAATCCGCCGATTTGGCTTTTGAAAAAAACCGGTTATAGTGTAAAGTACGTCAGATCGGAGGGGTACATTCGACGGCGTGGAGAGAGTCTGTTGAAGGGGAATGAAAATGGTTGCAGCAGCATCCCGAAAATCAGTCGCAAAACATCGGTCCAGTCGTGACGTCCAGTCTACGCGATCGGTGCGCTGGGACAAGAAAATGAGCAATAACTGCGCGGGCGCTTTGCTCGTCTATACGATGATGCAAATATTCTTCGTACTCAGTTTCATTGAAACCAAGGGCATGTCTATTGCCCCCTATTTTGGCCTCGTACTGCTCGTTGCAATCATCATCCCGTTTTGCCGCAAATATGAAAAGCGCTGGGAAATTTTTGCAGACAGCGGCCTGACCGAACAAAGCATCGCTGCCCGTTTCCGGAAAGACCAGGTTGTTCTGTGGACATTGGCGCTCGGACTGCCGTTTGTTTTCATCGCCATCATCAAGGCGGTTGGCGCAGTCGTCTAACATCATTTTTTGATTACCAAAGACTGATCACGGCGTTGACCTCGCCGTTTCCCGTACCTATGTCCTGCCCATGCTAGAACCACAAGAAGCGCAGGACCGCGCCGACGCCCTTATCTCCCAAGCCAAAAAAGCCGGCGCTGATGCCGCAGACGCGATTTACGTCTGTGATGCTTCGACACAGGTATCGATGCGTCTCGGCAATCTGGAAGATGTTGAGCGGTCCGAAGGAGAAGAAATCGGCTTGCGTGTTTTCGCGGGTAAGCGCTCTGCAACAGTGTCTTCATCGGACATGGATCCCGAAATATTGTCCGCCTTGGTCGGCCGGGCGATGGACATGGCCCGTGAGGCACCGGAAGATCAATATGCTGGTTTGGCACCAGAAGATTTGATCCTGAAATCCAATCCACACCCGATTGATGGCGATGACGGGGTCGATCCTGATCCAGCTGATTTGCGCGAAATGGCCTTGAAAGCCGAAGACGCTGCACGGGCGGTGGAAGGTGTCACCAACAGTGAAGGCGGTGGTGCCAGCGCAGGCCGCTCGATTGTTGCGCTTGCCACCAGTCACGGTTTCTCCGGCGCTTATTCAACCAGCGGCTATAGCTGTCACGCCAGCGTCATTGCCGGTGAAGGCGATGGCATGGAACGCGACTACGCCTATGACAGTACCCGCCATTTCGAAGATCTCGACACGCCGGAAGCAATTGGCAAGGAAGCCGGTGAACGCGCGGTATCTCGTCTGAATCCCGCAGATTTCAAATCAGGCGCGATGCCTGTGGTATTTGATCCACGGATCAGCAACTCGCTACTCGGCCATTTTGTCGGCGCCATTGCTGGCAGCAGCATCGCTCGTAAGACCAGTTTTCTTCTCGAAGCGCTCGATACGCAGGTATTTGACAGTGCGATCAACATTATCGACTGCCCGCACCGCAAGCGGGGCCTGCGCTCCAAGGCCTTTGATGGCGAAGGGCTGCCTACCACGAAAACAAAGCTGATCGATAATGGTCGCCTCACGCAGTGGATCATGGAAAGCGCGTCGGCACGGCAATTGGGCTTGCAGCCTACCGGCCATGCTTCTCGCGGGGTTGGTGGTGCGCCGGGCGTCAGTGTGACCAATCTTCACATGAACGCCGGATCAGTCAGTAAAGCAGAGCTGATAAAAGACATTAAGCACGGTGTCTATATTACTGAGTTAATTGGCCAAGGGGTGAACCCGGTTACGGGTGATTATAGCCGTGGTGCAGGCGGTTTCCTGATCACCGATGGAGAAATCGGAGCGCCGGTTTCGGAAATTACGATTGCGGGCAATCTCAAAGATATGTTTGCGAGCCTTGTTCCGGCGGACGATCTGGAATATCGCTATGCGGTCAATGCGCCGACTTTGCGCACCGATAGCATGACGGTGGCGGGTGGTTAGGGAAGCCGGTCAAAGCTAAATCGTTAGTGGCGCGCGTTCCGAACCGCGCCTATCAAATAGAAAAGCTGCCTTTCCAGACCCGTTGGGACAGGTTGTGGGTTAATGGAGTTATATGGGGTTGGTTGATTTTGACGAAATTATTGCGATAGCGCGGGAAGCGGGCGATTTAGCCATGCGGCAATGGCAGGCGGGTAAAAGCGCTGACAAGACGTGGGAAAAGTCGCCTGGGCAGATTGTTAGCGAAGCCGATATCGCGGTGGATCGTTTTCTTCGTGAGCGATTAGAGGCACAGCTGCCCGAAGCCGGTTGGCTGTCGGAAGAAACCGCTGAGGATCAATCCCTGTCTGGCCGCGATATGGCATGGGTGGTTGATCCAATCGATGGCACCAAGGATTTCGTGAAGGGCGAAACGGGCTGGGCCGTCTCCATCGCGCTTGTTCAAAATGGAGCGCCTGTTTTTGGTATCCTGGAAGCGCCAGCGATGGAAGAAACCTGGATCGCCAAAGCGGGCAGCCATACGGAAGTGAATGGCCGAAGCCTGAAGGCGAGTACCCGCGACCGTTATGATGGATCGCGCATTCCGCTTGGCGATGTTGATCTGCCGAAAGAAATCAAACTGGCACCGGTGATCAAGCCCAACAGCATCGCATTGCGTCTGGCAATGGTGGCTGATGATAGGGCGGATCTGGTCGTCTCGACGCGCTGGGGCAGCGAGTGGGATATCGCTGCGGCCCATGTTATCGCAGAAGAAGCAGGGGCCATTGTCACGGATGCGCATGGCAAACAGCTGCGCTATAACGGCACGCACGGACAGGCTTTTGGCGTTCTTTGTACTTCACAGGGTATTCATGATGCGGCCGTTGCCCGCGTCGCCAAATTTCTCTCGGAGAATGAAGGGCAGAGTTAAGCTGGCCTTCGCGGGCGCGTCCAAAGCTGTTCGCGATCTGTCCATCTGGATTTAAACAGTGCCTGACCAAACGCTTTTACAACCCACGTGGCCTTTGCGCCCTTGCTGGTCACAATCCGCATATTGAGTGAACCGCCTTCGCTGCGTCTAACCGCGCGGGCGATATCACCGTAAATTCCTGCCGCCGCCAACACGGCCCAACGCGACCGGAAAGGCAAGCGTGCTGCACCGATCCGGGCAGAAGCCTCATAGCGTTCCGACAGATCACATAACCGCTTGATCAGCTGAACCAAAGCATCCTGGTGCGTGGGGTTCATTAAATCATCGGCATCAATCGGCATCTCGGCAAGCCAGTCTTTCGGCAAGTAGCAGCGTCCGGCTGAGGCGTCCTCTGCAATATCGCGGGCGATATTGGATAGCTGAAAGGCCAATCCCAGATCACAGGCCCGGTCGAGTGTTTCCTCGTCGCGCGGGGAGATTCCCATGACAACCGCCATCATGCAACCGACCGCGCCGGCAACATGATAGCAATATTGGTAAAGATCATCCTCGCTCTTTGGCCGCCAATGTTTGGCATCGAGCGCAAAGCCGTCAATTACGTCATTGGCCAACTCATTGGGTAGGCGGCATTCCTGCGCGACCACGCCCATCGCGTCAAAAGGTGGCTTTCCGGTTTGTTCACCGCACATTGCGCGGCGAGTCAGCATGCGCATGACAGCAATGGTTTTTTCCGACGCCGGGGTTGCCGACATGCCATGACCATGATCCTGACCATCGGCGAGATCATCGCACTCCCGGCACCAGGCATAGAGCATCCACACCCGCTCACGGGTGTGAAGAGCAAACAGCTTGGATGCGAGCGCGAAGGATTTGGACCCGCGATCGATACTGGCTTTGGCATGGAGGACGAGGTTGGCGCGGTTCATCAGGCGTCTTGCAGAATATCCTCGAGGATCAGCTCCGCCGTTGCCTTGGCACTGCCGACGACCCCAGGAATTCCAGCACCGGGATGGGTGCCTGCGCCGACAAAATAGAGATTGTTGATGACATCATCGCGGTTATGCACCCGGAACCAGGCGCTTTGGGTGAGCAGCGGCTCAAGACTGAAAGCGCTGCCGAGATGGGCGTTGAGGTCGGTACCGAAATCTTGCGGCGTGTAGTGGAAGCTGGTCACAATCCGATCGTGAATATCGGGGATGAGGCGGTGACCAATCTCGTCGAGAATGCGCTTCTCGTAAATCGGCCCCATTTCTTCCCAGTCAATCGGTAGCTTGCCCTGATGCGGCACCGGAGCGAGGACATAGAAAGTGCTGTGACCCTCAGGCGCCATTTCCGGATCAGTGACCGTAGGATGATGGAGATAAAGCGAGAAGTCGCTCGGCAAGACGCCGTTATCATAAATATCCTCTAGCAACCCTTTGTAGCGCGGGCCGAACAGGATCATATGGTGCGGAATGCCGGGCCAGGTCCCTTTGAGACCGAAATGCACGACAAAGAGTGAAGGCGAATATTTCTTCTTGTTGAGCGAAGCCGTGACCTTGTCGCTGCGATGCTTGTGGCTCAGCAGGTCGCGATAGCTGTGCATGACATCGGCATTGGATGCCACAGCATCAAATGTCTCGCTCCAGCCGGATTTACACGTGACGCCAGAGGCACGGTCGCCTATCGTGTCAATGCCGGTGACCGGATCGGATAGTCGGATTGTGCCGCCAATTCGTTCAAAATGCTTCACCATCGCCGCGACCAGCATATTGGTTCCGCCCTTGGCAAACCAAACGCCGCCAAGCCGCTCCAGCTTGTGGATCAGGCCGTATATCGCGCTGGTTTTCATTGGATTTCCGCCAACCAATAGCGATTGGAAGGAAAGAAATTCCCGCAGTTTTTCGTTTTTCACAAAGCCGGAAACCTTGGCATAGACAGAGCGATAGGCTTCAAATTTCATCAATGCAGGAGCCGCCTTGATCATCGATTTGAAATCAAGAAATGCCTTGGTGCCGAGTTTGACATAGCCCTCTTCATAGAGCCCGCCGCTATATTCGAGGAAGCGTTTATAGCCTTCGACATCATCCGGTTCGATCGCAGCGATATTGGCGTAAAGCTCTTCCGGGTCATTGACGTAATCGAAATTGGTCCCGTCCGGCCAGTTCAGCCGGTAAAAAGGCGATACCGGCATCAGTTCAATATCCTTTGCCATATCATGACCGGTCAGGTCCCATAGCTGGCTGAGGCAATCGGGATCGGTGATCACGGTTGGACCGCCGTCGAAGATAAATCCGTCCTTGTCCCAGTAATAAGCCCGGCCACCCGGCTTGTCCCGACTTTCGAGAATGGTTGTCTGGATACCGGCTGACTGCAGGCGAATGGCGAGCGCCAGACCACCAAAGCCAGAACCGATAACGGCGGCCTTCTTGAACAATTCGGACTGGTTTTTGGTTACGTCGTTCATGGCTTTTGGCGCTCATCTATATTTCATCATGATGGGGAGGGCTTTGGTAATCGGTACGGGCGGGCGACCAGAAAGCAACGCGGCCTGATCCAGTCTGGTGGTCGTGCCAGCATAGAAGCGCGCAATCAAATCCTCATTCTTGCTGTAGGTATGTTCCAGCGTTTTATAGCGTTTTTCGGGCTTACCCGCCTCGAACATCATTGCACAGAGCATATGATAGAATTTACAATCCTGCCAGTGCTTTGCCGCATATTCGCGCAGCATTATATCAAGGCTGTCCTGCGTCAAATCGGGCAACGCGGCGACCATCATGGCGGTGCGAACAGCCATAGGCAGCGAATAGCTGGTCACCGGATGAACCAGTGCTGCGCGTGCGCCGGCACGGGCCTCGACACCGTCATGGGCTGCCCAGAAAGCATCGAAATCGCCACCGTATAGGACCGGTAAACAACCCGCTTCATTGCGACTGATATCGGCAATCTCCCAACCTTGCGTTGCCGCATATTTGGCGATCCGCTGATGGCTGGCTTCGATGTCCAGATCACCGCCGTTGGAATAATAGGTGTCCTCGACAAAAATCTCGGTCTCGCTAAAGGGCAGGGAATAGACGAAACGGTAGCCATCAATCTGCTCGACCGTGGCGTCTTTGATGATTGGGCGGTCCAGTCCATGGGGTTTGGAAAGACGCAAAACCTGCCCCGCAAATTTCTGCCAGCCATATTGGAGCGCGGAAAGATCACCGCCGCCGCGGGCGTCTAATATGGTGTTGGTCGTCAGCTTTTTGCTGTTGGTCATGGTGATAGTATTTGCATCAATATTATCTATTTTAGAACTAGTTATAAGGTTTTTCTTCAACAGCTTCTTGCGAAGCACTCGATCAAAATTTTCCGACAATATCGACCGGTAGCCGGTATATAGCGTGCGATCATATTTCGGGAAGCGCACGTCATAGCTATCCCATTGATAGGAAATCAGCGGCTCGATCAACCAGAGATTTTCTGGCGCGATGTCGCTTTCAAAAAAGGACCAGATATGGTTGCCGCCAAAATGATCGTCAGCCTCGACCAGCGCCACTGATAGCTCCGGTCGCAACTTGCGCAGGGCTAGAGCAATCAGACCGCCAGCCAGTCCGCCGCCTGCTATTGCCAGATCAAAATCTTTTCCTGCTGCCATAAGAAGGCCGTAGCCGATGGTGAGGGCGCAGGGAAGCCTGTCCCAAAGCATGTAAGAAAATAAACCGCTTTATCCTTGTCGGGCGCGCGTTTGCGGCATAGCGTCCGGATATGACTTACCTGCCTGCGATAATTATCTCGGCTGTAGCGATGACATTGATTGTCGGTGTGCGCTATCTGATTACCAGCGGTTTTTTCGCCTGGCTGACGCAGCGCACCCACCCTGGGCAATATGACAAGCTCAAGCCCCAGATGGCGCGTGAAATTCGCTGGTCGCTTTATTCCGCAGCGATCTACGGAATTCCGGCCGGTATTGTCGCATGGGGCTGGCAAAATGCGGGTTGGACACAAATTTACATGGATATTAGTCTGTATCCGCTTTGGTATCTGCCAGTTTCGCTTTTGGTCTATCTGTTCCTGCATGACACCTGGTTCTATTGGACCCACCGATTGTTTCACCTGCGCGGCTGGTTTGAGCTCGCTCATGCGGTTCATCATGAGAGCCGCCCGCCAACTGCCTGGGCAGCAATGAGTTTTCACCCGATTGAGGCGGTTAGCGGGGCAATTGTCATACCCCTTCTGGTGTTCGTAGTTCCGATACATATCGGTCTATTGGGATTAGTACTGCTCATCATGACAATCATGGGCGTAACCAATCACATGGGCTGGGAAATATTTCCGCGTTGGTTGGTTAACGGCCCGTTAGGAAAAGGGCTGATAACAGCCAGTCATCATGAAAAACATCATAGTGCGTATAGGGGGAATTATGGGTTATATTTTCGGTTCTGGGATAAAGTCTGCGGCACTGATCTCGGGCTTGGCAGTTTTGGCAGCGCTGCCAGCCAGCGCAGTAGGGGCTAATCAGGCTCCGGTTGCACCGGTCGTTACAGCAACCATTGATATTGCCATTTCCAACCTGCGATCAGAAAAGGGTGACGTTTTGGTCTGTCTTAGCAGTAATCCCAAACACTTCCCCGACTGCCGTAAAGACAAGGAAGCTCGCAAAATTAAAGTGGCGGCATCGGACGCTGATACGGTGCAAATTACAGATGTGAAGCCGGGCACTTATGCAGTGGCGTTGGTTCATGACGAAAATTCCAACGGAAAAATGGATCTGCGCCTGTTCCTGCCGCGTGAAGGCTTTGGTTTTTCGCGCAATCCCAAAATCGGTATGGGGCCACCCAAGTTTAAATCGGCCCAGTTCACAGTTGGTGCAGACAATGTAAACCATGCCGTGAAAATGAAATATATTCTATGATATGATCCGAATTCGTCCCCCAGTTTTCAGGAAATAAAATGTACAAACATGTCTTGGCTGCAACTTGCCTTTTCGTCGCTTCATCCCCCGTTCTCGCTCAGCCGGAGGGGCAGGGGCCGCCTCGCGGGGAATCTGTTTTTGATGGTGACTATGTAACCTTGGGCGTCGGAGTTGCAGTCGGTCCCAGCTATGACGGTTCGGACAATTATGACATTAACCCGCTACCAGTAATCTTGGGCAGCGTTGCGGGCATTGATTTCGAACCCCGTGGTCCCGGGCTGGCGCTGGATGTCATTCCTGACCAGGCTGGCGCAAAGGTTGATTTCATCCTGGGGCCCGTTGGCCGCGCACGTTTTGACCGTAACAACGGGATCAAGGATGATGTAGTTCGCGAGCTCGGCGAACTGGATGTCGCCGTCGAGCTGGGCGCAGTGGCAGGCCTTAAGGTCAACGGGGTGTTCAGCCGGTTCGATTCACTTACTGGGGAAGTCGATCTGCGCTGGGATGTGGCTGGTGCCCATGAAGGCCAGGTCATTTCACCGCGTCTGACCTATTTCAGACCGATTAGCCGCGGTGCAGCGGTCAGCTTTTCCATCAGCGCGGATCATGTGGATGATGATTATGCTGATTATTATTTCAGCATTTCACCGGCCGGTACGGTGGCCAGTGGTCTGCCAACTTTCAACGCAACGGGTGGCTGGAAAAACATCGGCGCTTCCGTTTTTAGTGCGATTGATCTCGACGGAGATGCAACTAATGGCGGTTTAGCGATTATCCTGCTCGGCGGTTATTCGCGGCTGCTGGAAGATGCCAAGCGCTCCCCCGTCACATCTATCCGCGGCGATGCCGACCAGTTTTTTGGTGCGATCGGGGTTGGCTATACATTCTAGTTTGAACTGTTAGCCCGATATCGATGCTCTTCTAGTCAACGTCCTCTACATCGACCGTTTCACCGGTAACGCGTTGTGACAAGGCGGCGGCGATGAATGGGTCAAGTGCACCATCCAGCACATCCGACGGCGCACTGCTGGTCACACCGGTGCGCAAATCCTTGACCATCTGATAAGGTTGCAGGACATAGCTGCGAATCTGGTGACCCCAGCCAATTTCGGTTTTTGCCTGATATTCGCCGCTTGCCTCAGCCTCGCGGCGCTGCAGCTCAGCCTCATACAGCCGTGCTTTGAGCATCCCCATCGCGGTGGCGCGGTTTTTATGCTGGCTGCGATCATTCTGTGAAGCGACGACGATTCCGGTGGGCTGGTGGGTTATGCGCACGGCACTGTCCGTAGTGTTGACGTGCTGTCCGCCTGAACCGGAGGCGCGATAAGTATCGATTTTCAGGTCGCCCTCGTTAATCTCGACCTCGAAACTCTCATCAATCACCGGATAAACCCAGACGCTGGAAAAGCTGGTGTGCCTTTTTGCGGCGCTGTCAAACGGAGATATCCGGACAAGACGATGAACACCACTTTCGGTTTTCGCGAAACCATAGGCATTTTCGCCTTTGATCTCGAGCGTGGCGGACTTGATGCCTGCCTGATCACCGGCCTGATAATCCACCATGGAGACCTTATAGCCTCGCGCTTCGGCCCAGCGCTGATACATGCGCAGCAGCATATCGGCCCAGTCCTGACTCTCCGTTCCACCGGCGCCGGCGTGGATTTCCAGATAGGTATCGAAATTATCCGCTTCACCGGAAAGCAGCGCCTGAACCTTGTCACGGTCTGCCCGGTCTGCGAGCTTGCCCAGCGTCTCGACGCCTTCATCAGCCAGCGCGTCGTCGCTTTCCTCCTCGGCCATCTCTATAAATTCGAGGGCGTCGTCCATTTCCTGCTGGATTTCCCTAGCTGCGGTAATCGACTCATCCAGCCGCCGCCGCTCGGTCATGACGGCCTGCGCTGCGCTCTGGTCGTCCCACAGCGTCGGATCTTCTACCCGCGCGTTCAGCTCGTCCAGCCGCCGTAAGGCAACATCCCAGTTAAGCGAGGTTTTCAGCAGGTCCAGCGCCGCGCTGATCCGGTCGACATGCGCCTGAGCTTCCGCACGCATTACAAAGTCTCCAAATATCTCTTGGCGCTTCGATTAGACGATATGGTGGTGATGTAAAGTATCGATCCACACAAGCTGTCTAACCATCCCAAAACTTACGACTTTGATGGCCGCTTTCAGCAGGAACAGATAGAGTATTTATTGATGATTTCTATCAAGTGCTGCTAATATTTTTGATTTGCTCTTCTGTACGGTCGGGTCAATATCCAACCACACCGGGTAGAAATACTTTGTGTATCAATTGGAGTGTAACACGAATTCTCTCACGCTAGCTTTTCAGCAAGAGTTGAGGGATAAGTATTTTCGCCAGATAAACGCGTGGTCTTTTAATGCGTCCATGCAGGCCTCAATCTGGCATCAAGTTGAACAAGGAAACTAATATGAAGAAAATTGCTATTCTGCTCGCGGCAGCGCCGCTAGCTCTTGCAGCTTGCACCTCTGAGACAGGCTCAGCCGATGCCACGGCTGAAAGTTCAGAAGCAGCGGCTCCGATAACCGCTGAAGAAGTAGCCGCTGCGCAAACGGCGTGGGGTGAGGGTATTGTTACGATAGGAAAGGCCTTCACCGAAGAAGGTGATTTCCGTGCCGCTGCCGACGAGCATATCAAGAAATTCTATGCTTATGGTGATGACACGACCATATTGTTCAAGCCAACCCTGGCAGCTGAAGACCAGTTTCGCGGCGACTTTGATGGAGCAATGAGCTATTTTGTCGGCACTGATGGCTCTGAAGACAAAGGCTTCGCCATCAAGCCTTGGACCGCCGTGCGTTGGGAAAACGAAGGCACCGTTGTTGATAGCGACAGCGCGATGGCCATGGGTAACTACTATTTCACGGATACTGAAGGCAACGATACCAAAGTGGAGTACAGCTTTGGATATGTGCGCGGTGCAGATGGTGAACTGAAGATCAACCTACACCACAGTTCGGTTCCCTTTGGAGGCTAACCGATAGGGGCGAGGCGCCGACTAACCTCGGCGTCTCGTTTCTCAATGGGCAATTTCGTCCGCTATTAAGACTGTCCATCCAAAACCTATATCACCCGAAGCGGTTTTTCCCGGCCATCGCCCGGTGGGCCATTGCCATCGTCGTAAGCTGTGCATTCACGCGAATGCAGCTGGGCATCACGCTTGCATCGGTGACATAGACATTGGTTGTACCGTGAACACGCTGGTCAAGGTCGACCACACCCTTGGCCGGATCCACGTTGATAGCATTGCCGCCATGGGGATGAGAGCTGGACAGCACCACATCGTCCGGTTCGACAATGGCGTCCAGGTAGAAGCCGTCAATTTCAGAATCGCTCATTCCCCTGCGCAAGGTTTGGCCTTTCAGGAGAGCCGGATAAACTTCGATCGCGCCATTGAGGAAATGGACCTTGGTCATTGTCGCCAACGCGCGGCGAAGCAGAGCGAGCTCCGGCTCGCCAACCTTCAGTTTCAGTTTGCCGTTCTCCATTTTTCCAAGACGGTCAGCCGGAAACAATACACCGGCAGAAACCAGCCGGTTATAATTGAGCATTCGCCGGAAATGTTCGTCAAACCAGCCGGGAACTAAGGTTGCCATGCTCATGGGGGGTTGGAAATGGCTTTCGATCAGATAGTCACCGCGATCAACATAGGTCGCCATCTGGTCCTCGTTCCAGACATTCATTTCCTGTCCTTCGGGCATCAAGGCGACGACCGGGCAGGCAATGTTGAGTGATATTTCATCGCCGGATTTTTCAATCCCGCTGTTGATCAGCAAGTTGCTGGACGCCAGTGCTCCGGCAGCCACTACGACGCCCTTGCGCGCTTTTACAGTTCGTTTTCGACCGTCGCGGAGGGTGACTTCGACTGCCTCGGCTACGCGCGTATCCTGTGTGCCATCTTTCCAGACAATCTCGTTTGCTTCCGCGCCGTCCAGTATGCGTGCGGGTTTGTCGCGATCTGTGCTGGTGGCATGGGTGAGGAAACTCTCCGGCATCGCTTTCTTGCGGCCATAGGGGCAGCCGGTGTTGCAATAGCCGCAATAGACACACTCGCTATCGGGGGTCTTGGGGCCGTAATTTTTCTGGAACCATGCCGAAATGGCCTGCTTGTCCATCGGATCATTGGATTGCGCCGCATATTTGTTCCAGCCATCAAGCAGGTGAGGGCCATTGTTTCGTCCCGATATTGCCGATATTTCAGAAACTTCCAGCGCACCTTCAACTGCCTCATAGCTGACGGTGAGTTCCGCTTCGCTGACCGGTGCGCCAAGAGCATCCCATGTCTTGTACACGTCCTCTGCCTGCGGATGGACAAGGCCCGCATGTTTCATGCGCAGACAGATGCCATTGTTAATTACCGTCGAACCGCCAACCACGCGCCCTTGAAAGACAATCACATCGTGATCTTTGGTCGTTTGAAGCGCACCGTCCTTGAACAGCCGGGCTGTCATCCGGGCTTCTTCGTGGGTGATACGGGATGAGGGGTAGTTGTAACCCGCTTCGAGGATGAGGACTTCATGCCCCTCATCGGCCACGGAGGCTGCCGCAACCGCTCCGCCCGCGCCGGACCCGATGACGATGACGTCCACCTCTTCGGGAATAGCATCATGCCCGACAAACACTTCGGCTTTCAGATCGCGTCTGGGTTCGCGCCTGACCGGCAGTTCACCGGGCGCGGAACGGTCCCGCTGGCCCGGCAATAGATATTTGAGCCGCTGGTAAATCGGGTTGTCGAAATTCAGTTCCTCATCGCCGCGTTCCCAGTGACCATAATAGCCAGCGAGGATCACGCCCTTGGTGCGGGCGATATCCTGAAACAGGTCCACGCGGCTGTTCTGCAGGCGGCGGCGGATCAGTGTCTGGCGCATTTTTGGAGGCGCGAGCAGAAAGAAGGGGCCGCCAAGGATCAGGAACAGCGCATAGAGCGCCAGCCCGATTTCCTTCGGCTTGTTGCCATCTATATTGGAGAAATGCTCCTGAAGGTTCTCCACCACTTGCGACGGGGAAATGGCCATAGGTGTGTCGTGGAACAGCGTTTGGGTCAGCGCTTTCAGCATGCGCGCCTGCAGGGGATTAAATGGTTTTTGCATTGCTATCTTCCTAAAGTGCGACCCTAGAAAAATATCTCATCAATATCAGCGGGCTGTTACCCTATTTGGTTTGATCTGCCTCGACAGTTTGGACAATACCCAATCCGTCGCCATTTTTTCCGACGGCGAAGTGGCGGATCAACTTGCCTTCGATCATGTCAACTTCGGCAATCCGGTCCAGTCCGGTTTCGGCAACATAAAGCCGCCTACCATCTGGTGAAAAAAGGATGGTAACCTGCGCCGATTCCCGGCTGCCGCCAAGTTTGATGGTGCCCTTGGGCAGCCTTGTGTCAACATCGAACAGGCCCAGCGCGCCATCGCCGAGATTGGATGTCACAGCGATTTTGCCATCCGGGCTGATGGCCACGCGGATCGGGAAATTACCGGTTTTGATTGTGGTAATTTCATTCAGGCTGTCGGCATCAAATACCCGCATCAGATCGCCGCGCCGGTCGGCGACCCAGACGGTTTTTCCATCCGGTGTGATGGCAATGCCTTCCGGCTCTGTACCGGCGGGCAGGTCCTTGATCTTGGAGCCCTCCACAAGATCAAGGACGCTCACCGTTCCGGACTGCATATTGCTAACAAAGGCGCGGCTTTTATCCGGCGTTACCACCAGCATATGACTGCCCTTCTGTCCGGTCGAAATTTGGGTAACTTCGCGCGTCTGGCTCTCCCCGGAAGGTGGCGATACAATCGTTATACTGTCGCTGCCTTCGGTTGAGGCGATGATCCGCCCGTCATCCAGCCACACAATGCCGTGCGGGCTTTTGCCTGGTGTCAACGCTATCGTTTCAATCTTCCTTTGCGCGGCAACTTCGAAAATATCGATATGTTCCGCGCCATAAGAAACAACAGCTGCCAGTTGCCCATCCGGCGAGATTGCAACTTCATGAGGATTTTTACCGGTATCACCGCGGGTGATCTCCTGACCGGATGCCAGGTCAATGAAGCTGAGCGTATCTTCGCCTTTATTGCCCACCAGCAACGTACCGCTCATTGCTTCACGATCCGCTGCAGGGTTTTCCGCAGAGACAGAGCAGGAAGTGAACAACGTTGCTGCCATCAAAGCGATTGCAAATTTGTTCATTCTTATCATCTCCTGAAAAAATCCCCGGCCAGGCATTTGGCCGTACCGGGGATGATCTTGTCCTAGCCGACTGCGGCCCTATTCTGCTTGCGGTGCGGCGGCGCTAGGGTCTTCGGGAAGACCGCCGAGCTGCGTCACCATTTTTGTATAGGCGTCGAGATAGGCGAGAGCCATCACCCGTCCAATCTGGGTGTCGGTATAACCACCACCAGCGGCGCCAGCAAGAACGCCGCCAAAGAAGCCGCCGCCTCCGCCGCCAAATTTCAGATCAGATTTGCGGGAATAGCCTTCGGTGATGCGTTCCATTTCGGTCGTGCGCACGTTGACCAGTGACAATGTGACATTTGCTTCTTTCTTGTTCACCTTGATGCCACCAAACAGACCGCCCAATGTCCGCCCACCCAATGCACCTGCAATGCCGCTCAGCGCACCACCGCCACCGGATCGGTTATTGGCAGAAATAATATCGGGCACGATAACATAATCTGCAGCTTTCACCTGACGCTTGCCGATATTGGAACCGCGTTGCAATTCGCCTGAATCCGCTAGCGCTCGTTCGACAGCCCTGCTGGCCAGACCACGACCGCGATCCACCAGACCAAAGCAGCCAGAGCGAGCAACAAAGGTCTTGATCAGTGCCTCCGGCGAGCCCAGCTTATAGCTCACCCACCAGCGTTGTTCTGGTTCCACGATGGCAATGGTGCCAAGTTTTTTGTAACAAACAGGAATTTCCGCAACACCGCGCTCCTGCGCCTTCTGACCTTTTGACTTGCCTGCAGCCAGCGCCGTACCGCCGGAAAGCGCGACTGATGAGACAGCTATGGCAGTGATAATTTTCTTCAACATGATATTCCCTCCGATTTAAAATACCCTGCTCACTGCGTGAAACTGCATTAGCCAATTCCATGGCAGTGGCACATTAATTCGCGACCTCGAGATTTGTATGATGACAAAAACTGATCATCGCTCTGAGGTACTGTAATATGTTGTAACGGTATTAGGCTCCCCTGATTGTGATCTATAGCACGTTTTAGACATGCTTATTTTCGACCCGTCTGCCAACCAAAAAGATAGGCACAGCCTGTAACTCTTTTCTTTTATAATTATGCCGTTAGCATGCAGGTAGAGGTAAACAACCTTGATTCTGGGAGGAATGCGGATGCGGCATATCGCGATCATCGGGTCGGGGCCGGCGGGCTATTACTCGGCCGAAGCGGCGCAAAAAAAATATGGTGGCAACGTTACCATCGATATCATTGACCGGTTACCGGTCCCCTTTGGTCTGATTCGAACTGGCGTTGCCCCGGACCATCAATCGATCAAGGCCGTTTCTCGGCGTTACGAGAAAACCGCTCTGGGTGATAACGTTCATTTTGCCGGTAATGTTTCCGTGGGAGAAGATGTCAGTATCGAGGAACTACAGGGCTTTTATGATGCAGTAATCCTGGCCACTGGTGCCCCCAATGATCGGCCACTGGAAATTGAGGGCAGTGATTTGGCCGGAGTTATCGGGAGCGCGGCCTTTGTCGGATGGTATAACGGCCATCCTGATTACAGAGACCTTGACCCGCCTCTGGATGGCAATTCTGTGGCCGTGATTGGAAACGGTAACGTCGCTTTGGATGTTGCGCGAATTCTGGCCAAGACTGAAGCTGAGTTTGCTGGTAGCGATATTGTGGGACATGCGCTTGACCAGTTGAAACAAAGCAATGTCGATAAAATTACGCTACTCGGTAGACGAGGCCCTCATCAAATTGCCATGACCCCGAAAGAATTGGGCGAGTTGGGTCATCTGGAACGCGCTCGTCCAGTGATTGATACATTGGATTTTCCTGACGAGGGTGCAGATGCGATGCTCGAGCCCGGTATGCGTAAATCAGTGACCCATTTACGCAGTTTTTTTGCCCGTGCGGGAGAGTTGCGAGACAAACCGGTCGTTATCGATTTCGACTTTTTCGCCATGCCAGTTGAGATTCAGGGTGATGGCAAAGTCGAAAAACTGATTGTAGAGAAAACAGAACTGGATACTGACTTGCGTTCCAAAGGAACGGGCGAACGATACGAGTTAGACTGTTCGTTGGTGATCAGCTGCATCGGTTATCGTACGCCGCCGATTGAAGGCGTACCCTACGAACATGGTCGCGGCCGGTTTGCCAATGTTGATGGCCGGATATTGCCGGGCCTCTATTGCGTCGGCTGGGCGCGAAGAGGACCGACCGGGACAATTGGTACCAATAAACCGGATGGTTTTGCGATTATCGAGGCAGTAGCCGAAGATATCGGGGCAGGCGACAATAAGGAGGGACGGAAAGGATTAGATCGGCTGTTCGAACGCCGCGGCGTTGAAGCAGTCACTTTTCGCGACTGGAAGAAGATTGAGGAAGCGGAAGTGGCTAATGCTCGCAGCGGTGCACCGCGTGAGAAATTCACCGACATTGATGAAATGATTGCAGCGAGGGAAAGCTAGGCCAGCCAGCCTCGCAAAATCGTGTTGACCTTTTCAGGTGCCTCCTGCTGCACCCAATGCGATACGCCCGGCAGGCGATGTAATTCCAGGTTAGGCACCCATTGTTCGGTACCTTCTGTGCATTTGATGTTGAGCGCGCTATCTTCCTCTCCCCAGATCATCAGGGTCGGGAGGGCAATTGACTTGTTCTCGATATCAATGACATCTCGATATCGGAGCAGGGCTCGGTAATAATTGACCATTGATTTCATTGACCCAGGTCGCGTTGCCGCATTGGAGTAGTGTTCCAGCACGTCGTCCGAAAAATTGCTCTGGTCGCAAGCCATATTACTGAAAGCACGTTTTATGGGTTCGCCTTGGCTGCGGGACATCAGGAATTCAGGTAGCCAGGGAATCTGGAAAAAGAAGATATACCAGCTCCGTCTCAACTGCCGCCAATGGCGTATCTCGCGTTTCCCAACCATTGGATGCGGAACGTTCATGATCACAAGGCGTTTCAAGGGGCGTAGTTTCTGGATCGCGAAAGCCCATGCAACAATCGCTCCCCAATCGTGAGCAATCAGGGTGACCTCTTCTGCACCACTTGCATCGATGAGCGCGGCGACGTCGGCGCAAAGATGATCCAGTGCATAATCACGCACCTTCGCCGGTTTGCTCGACCCACCATAACCGCGCATATTTGGTGCCCACACGCGATAGCCTTGCTCAACAAGCAGCGGAATTTGAAAACGCCAACTATAGTGCAATTCCGGAAAGCCGTGCAGGCATAGCGCGAGTTTTTTTCCTTCACCCGCTTGTGCGACCTCAAAAGTCTGACCATTGGCCTCGAGCCATTGGATGGTAATCCCGCTGCCGTGATCCGGATTCCATGATGGTGTACCTGTCATGGAAAAAGTCTAACAGCAGAAGGCTTTAATCATCCAGTTAAATCTGTTATTCCTCCAGAAAATAATCAGGAGAGACTCGATGCATGATCTGGTAATTCGCGGTGGTACGGTGGTTGATGGCACCGGCAGTGCACCTTTTACAGCCGATGTTGCCATTGATGGGGACCGTGTCTCCTTGGTTGGAACTGTCACGGCCAAGGGGCGTGAAGAAATTGATGCGACCGGCAAGTTTGTTAGTCCTGGCTTTGTGGATGTGCACACCCACTATGACGGACAAGCTACTTGGGACGATGAAATGGCACCTTCAAGCTGGCATGGTGTGACTACGGTCATCATGGGAAATTGCGGCGTCGGTTTTGCCCCGGCCAAGCCTGACAAGCATGAATGGCTCATCGGTTTGATGGAAGGCGTTGAGGATATTCCCGGCACTGCCCTGGCGGAAGGAATGACCTGGAACTGGGAAACATTTCCGGAATATATGGATGCACTGGAGGAACTGCCGCGCACCATTGATGTTGCCACCCATGTGCCGCATGGTGCCATTCGCGCCTATGTTCTGGGCGACCGGGAAAAGCCTGGTGCAGTTCCCACCGACGATGATGTGGAGCAGATGTCGAAAATTGTGGAAGACGGACTGCGAGCAGGCGCATTGGGCTTCTCAACCTCGCGTACCGTGCTGCACCGCTCGGTAGATGGGGAGCTGGTGCCGGGTACGACGGCGACCAAAGAAGAACTAATCGGCATTGGTCGCGCCATGGGCCGGGTTGGCTATGGTGTGTTTGAGATGGCTTCTGATCTCAACCGGGAATGGGACGAATTTGGTTGGATGGGAGACCTTAGCCGGGAGACCGGCCTGCCAGTAACATTCGCGGCGTTGCAATCGATCGCCAAAGATCAACCTCTGGAAGAACAAATCGCCAATATGCGCGCTGAAAATGACAACGGCGCAAATATTGTGGCGCAGATTGCGCTACGTGGAAATGGTATCATCATGGCTTGGCAGGGTACGGTTCATCCATTTGTCCGCAAACCGAGTTGGGAGACGATTGCAGATTTGCCGTGGGAAGAAAAATACGCCCGGCTCAGTGATCCTGATTTCAAGGCGCAAATGATTTCCGAGACCAGCCTTCCGGCAGAAAATGTCGATATGGCACCCGTGCAGTTCATCGTCACCGATGGCTGGGCGATGCACTATCAGATGGATGACGGGTTTAACTATGAGCCGACTGCCGAGGAAAGCATCAACGCCCGCGCCAATGCCGCAGGTGTGACGCCAGCGGAATATGCCTATGATCTGCTGATGTCTGATGATGGCAAGGGACTGATCTATCTTCCTATTTTGAACTATATTGACGGCAATCTGGATTTTCTTCATCCGTTGCAACATGCCGATGACACAGTGAATAGCTTGTCTGACGGTGGCGCGCATTGTGGCACGATCTGTGACGCTGCAAGCCCGACTTTCATGCTGGAACACTGGGTTAAAAACCGCGAACGGGGTACCATCACGATTGAAAATGCGATCAAGCGGCAATGTCTGGATACTGCCCGCCTCTATGGTCTGCATGACCGCGGAGTGTTGAAGCCCGGGTATCTTGCCGACGTCAATGTAATTGATATGGACCGGATCAAACTTGGTAAACCATGGCTCGCCTTTGACCTGCCCGCGGGCGGCAAACGTTTGCTGCAAAAGGCGGATGGCTATGACTATACGATCAAGTCAGGGCAGGTGACATTCAGAGGCGGCGTTGTAACGGACAAGCGCCCCGGTGGTTTGATCCGTGGTCCGCAACATGTCGAGATGCTGGAAGCCGCGGAGTAAGCAGTGTTTGCCGATGCCGGCCTGCTTAGGCTCGCTTACGTTGCCAATATCCTCATTCTGGCACCGATCTGCTGGAATATGTTTTTCGGCAGCGGTGTAGCGAGCGTGTTTGAAGCTAAGGTCGAAGAGTCGGCAGGTCTTCGACTGTTAGTCGGAAGTTTGTGGCTGGCGATACTGGTTGGGTCAACAATAGGCTTGCTTGCACCACGTTTCTTCGCGCCTATCATATTGATCCAGATTTTCTACAAAAGCCTCTGGCTGCTAGTCTTTGTACTGCCATTGATCGCAGCTGGTAAATCCGATCAGGTTCCATGGGGAATTTCGACGACATTCATTGCGATTGTAGTCAGCTACCCATTCCTGTTCTGGTTTTCTGGCGTCTTGAGAAACAGTTGATGAGGGGTGCTCCGCATCAAACGCGGAGCACCCTATTTAAATGGCTAGAATGACTTTTGCCAGCCGATGGTGAACATCCAATCGCCCGTCATTTGGGGGCCGTTAAGATCCTGATAGACCGGAGCACCGACCTCGATTCCCAGACGATGACCTGCTAGCGGCCCGTGCGTTCCAACCAAATTGATCCCACCGATCAGGTCAACGCGCTCGCCGCCCTGAAAGTGGGGGTTGGCGGTTTGGACCGGACCCATGATCATCGGATCAATGCCTTCCACCGGACTGGTCGCTCGGCCCTTGATACGGCCAGACAGGCTGATCCATTGCGCCGGGCGATAGCTGATCCAGGTGGTCAGTTCGTGCACATCACCAAAGCGATAGCCTTGGTCATTCGTGCCAGTACGGATCGTCCCGGAATATTGTGAGCCAAGACCAATAGAGCCGTGCCAGCTTTTGTAAGTCACGGACGGTTTGAGGTCCCATGTGCCCGATCCGATTTGCATCATGTAGGGCACACGGACGGTTGGCTCTGCACCCATCGGCGTCAGGATTTGTGCCGTCTTTGTTGTCGAGCCAGTCGGGATGGAGACCGCAGCCCGGACATTAAGCTCTCGCTGCACATCGCCCTTGCGATCCGATACTCCCAGTATCGGAAAAATACCGCCGAGTGTGATGTCGCCAAATCCCTTTGGATTGGTCGTGAAATTGCCGCGCACATTAGTACCGGCACCTCCTGCAAAGGTTATATGCTCCATTTCCTTTTCGACATAACTACCCATGGCGATCAGAGTGACCCAATCGGTCGGTGCGTACATCGCTCCCACCATGGTCATGTCGGTGCGCATGGAGGTTGGCACAATTCGCAAAGTTGGCGGTTGGCCTGGAGCACCAAAAAAACGGTTGGGTATAGTGGTTGCAATATCTTCGGGAGAGATGCTTTCGGTCCCGATCTGATTGCCGCTCATTTCCATATGCATATGGCGGACGGAAAACATAACCTCGCCCTTTTTGTGGGCATGGTCGGCCATCACACCTATCGGGGCGTGATCATCGGCCATAACATCATGGGCGAGCGTGGGAGTAGAAAGACAGGCGGCGAAAAACGCCCCTGCGCAAAGCGAGTATTTCATGGTTTTTTCCTGTGATTGTCTGATATTTAGCCGCTGAAAAGTTCCAGAAACGGCCGGTAGCTGAGATCAGACGGCGACAGGGGGTCCGGTTGCCGGCGGAATGTTGATCCGGTTGCGGACGGCAAAATGGCGCTGTGCCTGTGGCACGTGTGGGGCTATAATGTGATCGGTAAGCGCAATAACGGGAACAGCCGAAATCAGGCCGGCGCCAGAAGACGCCGCATAGGTACAGACGGAGTTTCCAGTTTCGGAATTTGGTATATCGGGTTTTTCCCGGCCGCCATATACCATTGCCAGCATCGCATAGTCGGGATGATCGGGTGTGATAGCAAGCTTGTTATTCGCATGGCCGGAACACAGCTCGATGGAAAAACCGTCTGTAGTATATTTGGGCATGAAGCCCTGCGGAGCCAGAGCGGAAAGCAGCAGCACGACCACAGTCAGAGTGATAGTCACCAGATGGCCTCGTAAAGGCTGTCGAGAAGAAGGAGCTGCATTCATCGCTGTGGCGGGTCTATAATCCTGCTTATTATCCATGGCTAGCAAGGAATGATGGTCAAGACAGTTTTATTGGGCTTTGTGTTGCAATCATCTTTGCGGTTCTGTCTGCAACGATCAGGAAGCCGCTTTCTGGGGTTCCGAAGCCAAGGCGATGGCGTTTGAATTTGAAAATCGATGCATCGGAAACATCGATTTGGCCCCAAGGAACAAAGAAGGGGTTTTGGAATGGTCCGAAAATTTTCCACATGGATACACGCAGGCCCGTCCGGCAAACGTCGAGACGTAAACAGCCCGAGAAATTGACTTTTGCTGACGATATCCCGCCCATAGCGCCAGATTGGGCTCGCATGACGATCAGGCTTTCGTCAGGTCTGTCTGGGAATCGGTTTTGAAGCTTGTTCCATCCCGACATCCGTCCAAGCAAGGTAACAATAAGCAACCACATACCCAGAAACATGACCGGGAACAGAGCTAAGATCGTGGTCTCATCTATCGGGAAACCCCAGAGCACGAAGAGTTCGGTGTCGGATGAAGCGACTTTACTACACCCGCATTGGCATCAGCACATATAAAGCTGGTGACTTGTCATCCTCACGGATCAATGTGGGCGCGCTGGCATCGGCGAGGTGAAGTTCAACATTGTCGCCTTCGATCTCACTTAAAATGTCCAACAGGTACCGCGAATTAAAGCCAATTTCGAAACCGTCTTCCTTGTAGGCTCCGGGCACTTCTTCTGCCGCTGTACCATTTTCCGGAGACGTGACTGACAGCGTGATCTTGTCATCACCCAAAGCCATTTTTACTGCACGGGTCTTTTCGGTGGCGATGGTCGAAACGCGGTCAACGCCTTGCGCAAAACTCTTTGGATCGATTTTCAGGATCTTGTCATTTCCGGTTGGAATGACGCGTGTATAATCCGGGAAAGTACCGTCGATCAGCTTGCTGGTCAGGATAGCAGTACCAAGGGTAAAGCGAATTTTGCTTGCGGACAGATCAATCTGGACTGATGCTTCACCATTTTCGTCGAGCAATTTGCGCAGTTCGTTGACGCATTTGCGGGGCACGATCACATCCGGCATGCCTTCTGCACCTGCCGGGCGGGGCAGGGTGACACGGGCTAGACGATGGCCATCGGTGGCCGCAGCCTTCAGGACCGGCGTCTCTTCGTCCTGAACGTGCAGGAAAATACCATTCAGATAATAGCGTGTTTCTTCTGTGGAAATCGCGAATTTGGTTTTATCGATAATTTGCACGAGGGATGCTGCTGGCAGCTCAAAACTGGTAGGCAGGTCGCCCTCAGCGATAATTGGGAAATCATCGCGGGGAAGGGTTTGCAGGTTAAACCGCGCACGGCCTGCATTGACTTTCATCTTGCCATCGGCAGCGTCCAGTTGCACCTGCGATCCATCCGGTAATTTGCGGGCGATGTCGAACAGCGTATGGGCAGAAACGGTTATTGAACCAGCTGTTTCGACTTGTGCCTCGACGGTCTCAACGACCTGCAGGTCCAGGTCGGTCGCCATTAATTTAATGCCGCCGCCTTCGCTGGCTTCGATCAACACATTGGACAGAATAGGGATCGTATTGCGCCGCTCAACCACTGACTGGACATGGCCCAGACTTTTCAGCAGTGCTGCGCGTTCAATTGTCGCTTTCATAAACCGTCCTTCATTTCCTGTCCCTGGGCAGTGTATTTCGCCCTAATGGCTGTGTCCGGACAAGGCAAAAGACTCCGTCCAGTTCACAGATAGTCATCGTCTCATTAACAATATCAACCAATAGGGCAAGCCCGATACATGGGGTGATAAAGATATTGCGGTGAAAATCTGTGGAAAAAACACACAATGCGGTTAAACCCGCTAAAGATATCGACCAGCAACGTTATGCAAAAGCGAATTAGACCATAGTTATGAGCAATTTAAGCCGCAATATCAGTACAAATGGAAAACGCCTGTTCATTGCTCGGCATGGTGAGACGATTTTCAATCTGGCCGGCCGTATTCAGGGCAATGATGCGCATACCCCTTTGACACAACGCGGTTTTGCCCAAGCTGATGAAATGGGCCGTGCGCTTGCGCTTTATTTAGGCGGTTTCTGCAGCCTTGATCTCGTTGCTTCTGACACCGGTAGAGCGCTGCAAACCTTGTCGATCGTTTGTGAGCATATTGAACTGGATTGGCATAATACTATCCCTGATTCCCGTCTTCGGGAAATCAATATGGGAGAATGGGAGGGCGTTTATTACAGCAGGCTCAATGGTCAGCTTCAAGTTGATCACCAACAGGGATTATTTATTACCCAAGCGCCCGGCGGAGAGACCTATCGTGACATTGTGAACCGGTTGAAGGCTTGGCTCGCCGATCAAGCATTTGATCGTGACATGCTGCTGATCAGCCACGGGATGACAAGCCGGGTGTTGCGGGGTTTGTTGACCGGGCAACACCCGCTGGAAGCGATCGATGCGCCGATGGCTGATAGCCTTCCCCAAGGTTCGATGGTCCAAATTGTCGATGGTTCGGAAACGATTGTCCACTTGGGTGTGGGAGAGAGCGAAAAGGCATGAGGATTGCCGCTACCCTGACCGCCATTTGTTTCGCAACCTTGTCCGTGCCGATTGCGGCTAAGGATTCGCTGGGCGTCTTTGATAGCTGGGGCGCTTTTCGTGATCCGGCTGTTCCGCGCTGTTATGCCATTGCAGAGTCAGAGGACATAAGGGGCAAGGCTGAGCGTAAATCGTACGCTTCTGTCGGTTTTTGGCCCGAGCGCAACATTCGCGCGCAATTTCATGTGCGTCTTAGTCGCGATCGCTCCACCAATAGCCGTGTCATGGTCGGTATTGGCGGTCGCCGGTTCCAACTGACGGCCAACCGTTCCGAGGGCTGGTCGCAGGACAAACGCATGGATGCAGCAATTATTGCTGCCTTGCGTTCCGCCAACAGCATGACCATCGAGAGCACCGGGCGTGATGGCAAACCAATTGTGGATGCTTATTTGTTGCGCGGCGCCGCGACCGCGATTGATGCAGCGTCATTGGGTTGTTCGCGATTGAGATAGGCCTGATTCTTCCTGGTCCAAATAAGAGATATTCCGTTGCTTGCATAAGCTGAATAGCTGGGAAATTGCGATTTATTCTGATTGCCGCGAAAAATATACTATCCTTCGCGCTGATTATCGGCCCTTGACCGATATTGACATTATAACGGCTCCTGGGAGGGATTCATGAAGAAGTCGACGATTATGTTAGGCGCAACGTTCTTGTCTTTGGGCGTTGCAATAGGCGGAACAGCACATGGCGGTTCAGGAGAGGGAACTGCTACCCAAGCTAGTGCCGATGCCGATCTGGTAAAGCAGGCTGGAGCACCGCTGTTCGAAGGTATGGGGGAATACAACCGATCAATCACCACGTCATCCGAAGGCGCTCAGCGCTATTTCAATCAGGCCATGGTGCTAGCCTTTGGCTTTAATCATGCCGAGAGCATCCGTTCATTCCGCGCTGCGCAAAAACTCGACCCCGAATGCGCCATGTGCTTTTGGGGAGAGGCTCTAGCGACTGGCCCCAACATCAATGTGACGAGCAAGGGCAAGGCGGTAATGAGTGACGATGATCGCCGTGCAGCCTATAAAGCCATCCAGCGAGCAAAGGCATTGATGGACAATGCTTCACCAATAGAGCAGGCACTGATCAAGGCGCAGGCCAAGCGCTACAACGGCGATCCATCAACTGACCGGGAGGTTTTGGATCTCGCCTTTGCTGAGGCCATGAGCAAAGTGGTTAAGACCTTTCCGGAAGATGACGACGCGGCGGCGATCTATTCCGAGGCGCTAATGAACACCATGCCCTGGGATTATTGGTCCGCCGATGGCAATCCCAAGCCAGAGACCGAAGAAGTAATCGTTGCACTGGAACGGATTATCGCGCGCAGTCCAAAGCATCCGCTGGCATTGCATCTCTACATTCATGCTGTGGAAGCATCTAAGGATCCAGGTCGCGCCGAAGACGAAGCGGATGCACTTGCCGGCCTAGTCCCAGGATCCGGACATCTGGTTCATATGCCTGCGCATATTTACTGGCGGGTCGGGCGCTATGACGATGCCGCGAAAGCGAATATCCGAGCGGCGGCCGTGGATGAGGAATATATCGCGGCCTGCAATGCGCAAGGCTTCTATCCTGCGCTTTACTATCCGCACAATATCCATTTTCTTTGGGCAGCCACGAGCATGTCCGGACAGAGCAAAATGGCGATGAGTTCGGCAAAAAAACTCGCTGCCAACGTTCGGCTCGAACAGATTGAACAATTTCCGACAGTAGAGTTTTTCAAGACTATCCCGCTGTTGACACTTACCCAATTTGGCAAATGGTCCGAGATTGTGGCTCAACCAGCACCGCCTGAAAATCTCGATTATTCCAATGCTATCTGGCATTACGCAAGGGGTATTGCGCTAGCCAATATGGGAGATAGCGTCGGTGCGAAGGCGGAGCAGGCCAAGCTGGCAGCTGTTAAAGATACGGTGCAGATACGCTTTCTCGACAATGCCGATTACCCGGCCAGCGTGCTACTCAATATAGCGGACGATCTGCTACAGGGAGAAATCGCGCTGAAATCTGATGAGCCCTTAGTCGCTGCCGAGCATTTTCAGCGCGCCGTCGATAAACAGGATGCGCTGCCCTATATGGAGCCGCCTTTCTGGTATTACCCGTCTCGCCAATCGCTGGGACAGGCGTTGATGGAAGCTGGTCAATTTGCAAAAGCTGAGGCGGTTTACCGCCGTGATTTGGAAGATTATCCGCGCAATGGCTGGTCTATGTCAGGATTGGTCGCGGCTCTTGAAGGTCAGGGCAAAGCCGACGAAGCTGCAAAGGCGCGCGAAACTTTGGACATTATCTGGGCGAAAGCAGATGTGACCTTGAACGGTTCGCGCCTGTGAACAGATAGTCGCTAAGGCTGGCAATTGTGGATGACCAGCCTTATATGCGCGCTTATGCAGATTCCCGGCCATATAGATCCTGTTCCGCTTCCCGCAAAAGTGACGGCTCGTGAAGACGGGCGAGTGGACCTTATCGGTTTGAGCGTCGCCGAAATTCGGGATGTACTAATCGAGTCGGGATTGGATGAAAAGCAGGGCAAACTGCGCTCAAAGCAGTTGTTCCACTGGATGTATCATCGCGGAATCACGGATTTCGCGCTCATGACCGATATGAGCAAGACCCTGCGCCCTTGGTTGGCAGAGCGATTTGTGATTGGACGACCAGAGATTGTTGAAGCCCATTTGTCGGAAGATGGAACGCGCAAATGGTTGCTGCGGTCCGCCGACAAGCAGGATTATGAAATGGTCTTCATTCCCGATGAAGATCGCGGGACACTATGTATTTCTTCGCAGGTCGGGTGCACGCTCAACTGCCGGTTCTGCCACACGGGGACAATGCGCCTAGTGCGTAATCTGACTCCCGGCGAGATTGTTGGACAGGTGATGCTTGCGCGCGATGCGTTGGGCGAGTGGCCCAAAGGCGTGATGGATTTCGCCGACGAAGAAGAAGCGGAAAACACCAAGGAATATAATCAGGCCTATAAATCTGATGGCCGCTTGCTGACCAATATAGTGCTTATGGGCATGGGTGAACCGCTTTATAATTTTGACAATGTCCGCGATGCGATGAAAGTCGTCATGGATGGGGCCGGTCTGGCTCTGTCGCGCCGCCGGATTACTTTGTCGACCAGCGGAGTTGTACCCATGATCGCGCGAGCCGGCGAAGAAATAAGCGTCAATCTGGCAATATCCCTACATGCCGTAAACAAGGAAACGCGCGACGAAATCGTGCCGCTCAACCGTAAATACTCCATTGAAGAACTGCTACAGGCCTGTGCGGATTATCCCGGTTCCAGCAACTCGCGGCGGATCACGTTTGAATATGTGATGCTGAAAGACAAGAATGACAGCGACGAAGATGCGCGCGAATTGGTCAATCTGCTGCGGCAATATGACCTACCTGCCAAGGTGAACCTCATACCGTTCAACCCCTGGCCCGGTTCGGCCTATGAATGCTCGACTCCGGAGCGGATCAAGGCATTTTCAAAAATCGTTTTTGATGCCGGTATCAGTGCTCCCGTGCGGACCCCGCGCGGGCGTGATATCATGGCCGCTTGCGGGCAGTTAAAATCGGCTAGCGAAAAGAAAAGCCGGGCTGAACTCGATCGTCTGGCGGAAGAAAAGCAAGCGGCACTTGGCTGATGTGCCGGGTCTAAATGGCTGCGATTACGTCAATTTCCACCATTAGGTCGGGGAGTGCCAAGGCTTTGACTTCGACAATTGTATCTGCCGGATAGGGCTCTGAAAAATATTGTTTTCGGGCTTCGACGATCTGCGGAAAAAAGGCCATATCGGTAAGATAGATGGTGACCTTGACGATCTTTTTCCGATCGCTACCGCCAGCGGCCAGCACTCGGTCGATGTTGATGAATGTTTGTGCTACCTGTTGATCAAAGTTTCCTGCGCCAACGATGTCACCAGCTTCGTCAATGGCGGCCTGGCCAGAAAGAAACAGCATATCACCAACCCGCCAGCCGGGGGCAATGGCGTAGGGGGCGAGCGGATCGGGATCGATTTTGATTACTTTGCGTTTGTCGGTCATCCAAACCTCGCTTTGGCAACAAGTATCTTTTCTTTGCACTGTAACGACTAACTTTCATTTGTCGAACAACTGACTAGAATGGCTGTGCAAATGATCAAATCTCAAAATAACACGGCAAAGCGCCACAAGCTGACGACCCGGCTCTGGCACTGGGTGAACGCTCTCTGCTTGCTTGTTTTGGTTATGAGCGGCTTGACGATCTTCAATGCCCACCCGAGGCTCTATTGGGGGGAATATGGTGCCAGTGATGACTATGCCTGGGCCGCTGTCGGGTCTTCGCAGACCTTAGGTTATGTCCGGTTAGGTGAGATAAAAATCGAGACGACCGGCTTTATCGGCAACTGGCGAGATAGCAATGGCCAGATACAGACATGGGCTTTTCCCGGCTGGGCAACTATCCCTTCCTATTACAGTCTTGCTGAAGGAAGGCGTTGGCATTTCTTTTTTGCATGGATTTTCAGTGTTGGATTGGCGTTTTTCATGATCCGATCCATGTTTAATCGCCACGTGCAAAAAGACCTGCATATCTCGCGCGTGGAATGGCGGCCGTCCAACATCTTGCGCGATGTGAAAAACCATTTGCGGTTACGGTTTCACGATAGTGGCGGAGTCAATATCTATAACATCCTGCAAAAATTCAGCTATATCGGAGTAATTTTCATCCTGCTGCCGTTGATGATTTTTACCGGATTGGCGATGTCGCCAGCGATGGATGCGAACTGGCCGTGGCTCACCGATATATTTGGTGGTCGTCAGTCAGCACGGTCCATTCATTTTATCGGCATGTCTCTGCTGGTACTGTTCTTCATCGTTCATATGATCACGTTGTTGCTGGTAGGGCCATTCAAACAGACGTGGGCCATGATCACGGGCGGTAAACGAGAGGATAGCGACCATGCGTAAGATTCTTACCCGGCGAACCCTCATTACCACTGGCGCACTTGGCGCTGGCAGTTTGCTGAGTGGTTGTGATGCACTCAGCCGCAACCAGACTTTCCAGAACATATTGGGTAGTGCGGAGGACGCAAATTTTCTGGTCCAGCGCGCTCTGGGTGACCGGATGGAGCTGGCCAGCGAATATAGCATCAAGGACCTGTCTCCGAAATTCCGAGCAAATGGTACGCGCGATCCAGGGACTCCAGACTATGCAGCCAGCGCGGCACAGGGCTTCGCAGACTGGCAATTGCGCTTGACCGGGCTGTTCAAGAGACCTCAAAATTTTTCTTTGGCAGCCTTGTTGTCAATGCCGCAGCGTACGCAGATCACCCGGCACGACTGTGTTGAGGGCTGGAGCGCTATTGGCCAATGGACCGGAGTGCCTCTCAAATTGTTACTCGACTTAGCGCAACTGCAAGACAGTGCGAAATTTTTGGTTTTCCACTGCGCTGATCGGCTTGGCGGACGACCATATTATGAAAGCATTGACCTGCTCGACGCTTTCCATCCTCAAACGATCATGGCGCATCGACTGAACGGTGAATCTGTACCGATTGAGAATGGTGCGCCTCTGCGGCTGCGCGTAGAGCGGCAACTGGGCTATAAACATGCAAAATATGTTACCGGGATTGAAGCGGTTGCCACTCTGGACAATATCGGTGAGGGCAAAGGCGGATATTGGGAAGATGTCGGCAACTACGAATGGTATGCAGGAATTTAACGAGTTTTTGTGCTGAGGAGCAATGGATGTCCATATTGGGTCGCTTTCTTGGGAGCGTAGTAAAAAGAGGATCGATTACAGTAGTTCACCCTGATGGGTCGACGGAAAAATTTGGGAAATCGGAAACCGGCTTTCCGGATGTCGCTGTGCGTTTGACCGACAAAGGCGTGATGCGGCAGATATTGCTCGATCCACGCTTGGGTGCTGCCGAAACTTTTATGGATGGACGCCTTGTTGTCGAACAGGGTGATATCATGGAATTGGTCCAGCTTCTGCGTGCCAACAAGCGTTGGGAAAGAGGCGGCCGCCTGAGTGATCCCAGCGCTTTCAAGAAAGCGAAAAGCTTCATTGCTGCGCGTCTGGATAGTATCAACGGACAGCGCCGATCCAAGGCCAATGTTGCCCATCACTATGACCTTAGCCGCGATCTCTATGAGCTGTTTCTCGACAAAGACATGCAATATAGCTGTGCCTATTGGACTGACCTGGACAATACGCTTGAGCAGGCTCAACTGGACAAGAAGGCCCATATCGCAGCAAAACTGGATCTGAAGGCAGGCCAGCGCGTGCTCGATATCGGCTGCGGCTGGGGCGGGATGGCACTCTATCTAAATCAAAAATTTGGTGTCGATGTGCTGGGCATTACGCTGAGCGAAGAACAGCTGAAAGTCGCTCAGGAGCGGGCGGAAAGAGAAGGCGTAGCGGACAAGGTCCAATTTGAGTTGATTGATTATCGTGACCTTGCCGAGCGCGATGCCGGGCAGTTTGATCGCATAGTGTCTGTCGGCATGTTTGAGCATGTCGGTGTACCAAATTTCAAAACCTTTTTTCGTTGTGCAGCCAATCTGATGACTGACGACGGGGTTATGCTGCTCCATACGATCGGACGGATGGGCAAGCCCGGAACCACCGACGCTTTCACCCGGAAATATATCTTTCCCGGAGGGTATATTCCTGCGTTGAGTGAGACGGTCGAGGCGAGCGAGCATTTCCGGTTGATGGCAACGGATATTGAGACGCTTCGCCTGCATTATGCGCTGACTTTACGCGAATGGTACAAGCGGACGGTGGCAAACAAAGAAAAGATTGTCGCTCTATATGATGAACGATTCTTCCGGCTCTGGACCTTTTATCTGGCGGGTGCCACGGCGGCGTTTGAGAGCGGCAGCATGTGTAATTATCAAATTCAGTTCAGCCGGAATCGGCATACATTGCCCTTAACGCGCGATTATATCGGAGAAGTCGAGCAGACCTTAAGCGCCTGATTGTTAGGTGAATCCGTTATCTGGGATATTTGTTGTCCATCGCCTCTTTATCGAATGCGATGAGTTCCGCCAGAATGCCGCGATCAATCCGATCAAGCCGGGTTATGTAAAGACACGAGGATCCACGTTTGTGCGGTCCCAGCTTTTCAAGCAATTCCGATTGTTTCGCTATGTTCTCCTGTTCACTGGTACAGCCCAATACGTAGAGACTTAGATTTTGTTTTCTGGGCGAAAAGCCTGACCGGCACATATCGCCTTCACGCCCGCTGTCATATTTATAATGATAACTGCCAAAGCCGACGATGCTGTCTCCCCACATTTTGGGTTCTTCGCCGGTTATGTCCTTGAACATGTCGAGCAATTCCATGGCGTCGGCTCGACGCCCATCATGTTCGACATTGGCAATGAAGGCGTTCACATCACCGTTATTCTCTCTCGTCTTGTTTTCTGCTGCTGCCATGTTTTCCTCCTCTCAACCCTGCATATCATATTGCTTACAAATATGGAGCCTGTTAGGCGCGGCGAAATTCTCTTTTTGAAAGTATGAGCATGAGCGATTCCGTAAAGCGTGTGGTTCTGGCCTTTTCCGGCGGACTTGACACCAGTGTTATTCTGAAATGGCTGCAACAGGAATATGGCTGTGAGGTTGTTACCTTCACCGCCGATCTCGGGCAGGGTGAAGAACTGGAGCCCGCACGCAAGACGGCAGAGCTACTGGGCGTTAAGCCGGAACATATATTTATCGACGATTTGCGCGAAGAATTCGTGAAAGATTATGTCTTTCCGATGATGCGGGCCAATGCGCTCTACGAGGGACTCTATCTTCTCGGCACGTCGATCGCGCGGCCGCTCATTTCCAGGCGCCAGATTGAGATCGCCAAGTTGACCGGAGCAGATGCCGTTGCACATGGTGCTACCGGCAAAGGTAATGATCAAATTCGCTTCGAGCTTGGCTATTATGGCCTCAATCCGGAGGTGAAGGTTATCGCACCCTGGCGGGAATGGGATCTGACCAGTCGGACAAGATTGATCGAGTTTGCCGAGAAACATCAGATACCGGTGCCTAAGGACAAGCGCGGGGAAGCGCCTTTCTCAACTGATGCCAATATGCTTCATACCTCTTCTGAGGGCAAGATATTGGAGGATCCTTGGGAAGAGGTACCCGATTATGTCTACTCCCGCACAAACCACCCGGAAGATGCGCCGGACAAACCGGAATATATAACCATAGACTTTGAACGCGGTGATGGCGTTGCCATTAATGGCGAACGGATGAGCCCCGCTACCTTGCTTGAAAAGCTCAATGATTACGGCCGTGAGCATGGTATTGGTCGGCTCGATCTGGTCGAGAACCGCTTTGTCGGCATGAAATCACGGGGCATGTACGAAACACCCGGTGGTACCATTTATCATGCAGCGCACCGAGGGATCGAGCAATTGACCCTCGACAGTGGCGCGGCGCATATGAAGGATGAACTGGCCCCACGCTATGCGGAACTTGTCTATAACGGCTTTTGGTTCGCGCCAGAGCGTGAGATGCTGCAGGCTGCGATTGACAAGAGCCAAGAGCGGGTAACCGGTACGGTAAGGCTCAAATTATACAAAGGGTCGGTCAATGTCGTTGGTCGGAAGGCCGATGTGAACTTCAACCTTTATAGCGAAGATGTGGTGACTTTTGAGGATGATGCCGGCGCGTATGACCAGAAGGATGCTGAAGGCTTTATCAAGCTCAACGCTCTGCGGCTTCGATTGCTTGGCAAGCGCGACGGTTAAGATAACCTAGGATGCTGATCGCAGTTTTCACCCTGTTAGCTGGTTTTGTAGTCTTGATCGGCGGCGGTGAGTTGCTTGTTCGGGGAGCGGTACGTGTCGCTGAGCGGGCGGGTATGTCGCAGCTGCTCATCGGCCTGACAATCGTCGGTTTTGGAACGTCGGCGCCTGAACTGGTGGCCAGCGTAGAAGCAGCGCGGGCAGGGTCGCCTGGTATTGCCTGGGGCAATGTTGTGGGTTCCAATCTCGCCAACAGTCTGCTGATCTTGGGTACGGCATCCTTGATATTGCCGATGGTCGTGCCGCGCGGACCGCTATGGCGTGACGGCGGTTTAGCGCTGGTCGCCACTATCATCCTCTGGTTTGTGGCTAGCACCAGCGGGATTACCATCACCATCGGTGCCGCTTTTCTGATCTTGCTCTGCGCCTATCTCGGTTACGCCTACTGGGCCGAGAAAACCCAGCCCGTCGGGGCCAGCGCATTGCATGAAAAAGCAGAAGCACTCGAAGTGACCGATACGCATTTGCATGATGAGGGGCCGCTTTGGCGTTCCATTCTTGTCCTGATCGGGGGGATTGTGCTGATCGTTGCTGGCGGACGCTGGTTGGTTGAGGGGGCGGTTGATTTGGCGCGGCTTGTTGGCATGAGCGAGGCTGTTATCGGTTTGACGGTTATTGCGATCGGTACTTCGCTGCCGGAACTGGTGACCTCGGTCATCGCGGCTTACAAGGGTGCTAGCGCGGTTGCGCTTGGCAATGTGCTGGGTTCGAACATTTTTAACCTGCTGCTGATCGGCGGGGTAACGGCGGTGATTGCGCCGGGAACCATTCCGGGGGAGATCACTAACTATGGTTTGCCTTTGCTGATCGCTACGTCTGTGTTGTTGATGATCTTCGCGGCCACAGGGCGGCGGATAACGCGGCGGGAGGGGGCGGTCCTCTTGATCATCTATATCGCGCAGCTGGTTTACAATGTGGTGGCAGTCTAGCGCCGTTCCTTGTTGCTGAAGTTTGCGAAAGGGCCGCGGAGATTGACTCTGCGTTTATATTTCGATAATACTGGAAATATGGAAACGATTCGAAGCCACACTGCCGTCAATGCCCTCTCTGCTCTCGCACAGGAGCATCGCCTGGCGATATTTCGCTTGCTGGTGCAGGCGGGGCGTAGCGGATTGCCGGCGGGGCAGATCGCCAAACAACTCGATATGCCGGCCAGTTCGCTATCTTTTCACCTGTCGCACCTTAAAAATGGCGGTGTGGTGAGTGACGAAAGGGATGGGCGATCGATCATCTATCGCGCCGATTTTCAGGCGATGAACCGGCTGATGGCGTTTCTCTTGGAAAATTGCTGCGCGGGCGATGACTGTCTGCCGGCCGACGCAGCTGATGCATGTATGGAAGGACAAGACTCATGAAAAGATTTCACCTCAACCTGAAAGTCTCGGACCTCGAAAAATCCCGGACCTATTACGCGAAGCTATTTGGCGAACAGCCTGCCGTCGTAAAACCCGATTATATCAAATGGATGCTGGACGACCCGTATAT
This sequence comes from uncultured Sphingomonadaceae bacterium, assembly GCA_947495985.1. GTDB lineage: Bacteria > Pseudomonadota > Alphaproteobacteria > Sphingomonadales > Sphingomonadaceae > Parasphingorhabdus. The sequence goes on along the minus strand of CANMBD010000001.1, from coordinate 1,278,499 downwards.
TAATTTTTCGATTGAACCCGCCAGCGAACAGACGGGCATCGCCCATGTTGGCCTGCAGGCCGAAAGCCCAGAAGAACTGGAAGTGGCCTATCAGCGGGTGCAGGATGCAGCCGGTCCGCGGTTCGAAGAAGGCGCAACGACCTGTTGTTACGCATCGTCGGAGAAAAACTGGACCAGCGATCCTGACGGTTTGGTCTGGGAAGTTTTTCACACGGACGGGCAGGTGACTCACTATGGGAAGCCGCCGAATCTGAAACAGAGTGAGGCCAGCGTGAGTTGCTGCTGAAGCAGGGGGGCACAAAAATGGAGGGTTTTTCAAGGGCGCAAAAGCTCGGCGCCGAAGCGCTGGGATCGTTTTTCCTGTTTGTCACCGTGGTGGGCTCCGGGATCATGGCGGAAAATCTGGCAGGCGGGAATGTCGCCGTAGCGCTGCTCGGCAATACGCTGGCGACCGGGGCGATATTGTTCGTGCTGATCGCCATATTGGCGCCGATATCAGGTGCCCATTTCAATCCGGCAGTCACCTTTGTCATGATATTGCGCAAAGAACTGACGCTGAAAGTTGGCGTTTTGTTTGTCATTGCGCAGCTAATCGGTGGTCTGATTGGTGTCTGGGCAGCCCATGTGATGTTTGAATTGCCGGTATTCCAGTTGAGCGAGAAAACCCGAACCGGCAGCGGCCAATGGCTCGGCGAGCTGATTGCCACCTTCGGATTGCTGTTCACGATATTGGGGACAGTGCGGTTCAGACCCGATTGGGTGGCGCCAGCGGTAGGGCTCTATATCTCGGCGGGCTATTGGTTCACCAGTTCCACCAGCTTTGCCAATCCGGCGATTACCGTTGGCCGCGCTTTTTCCAACAGCTTTGCTGGAATCGCGCCAGCGGATGTGGCCGGATTTGTCGCCGCTCAGTTTGCCGGTGCGGCCTTGGCATGGATGGTCACGCGCTGGATGTTTGCACCTTCGCCTGCCACAGAAAATTAAGGCGTTGCAAATTTGGGAATCAATCCCTAAATAGCAGTCATCCCAACATTGTGAGATTTTGAAGGGGCTGGCGCCAAACGGGGCCGGCAGCAAAAACTCATTCGTCATTCCAGCGTAAGCTGGAAACTCTTTAAAAGAGGCACAATGCTCAGGGAGATCCCAGCTTTCGCTGGGATGACGATGAAAGAAAGAACCAGATTTGACCGATATGACTGCCATTATGAACCTGATCACACCGGAAGCGGAAGCTTTGGGTTTTGAACTGGTGCGCGTGCAGTTTGTATCCGGCGCGGATGAGCCGACCTTGCAGATCATGGCGGAGCGACCAGAGACGGGGCAGCTCGGCATTGACGATTGCGCGGCCTTGTCACGGCGGATTTCAGAAAAATTTGATGTGCTGGAAGAAGAAGGGCGCGATCCGATTGAGGAAGCCTATCGGCTCGAAGTCAGTTCACCCGGTATCGACCGCCCGCTAACCCGCGCAAAAGACTACGCGAATTGGGCTGGGCACGAAGCACGGATCAATCTGATCGAGGCGGTTTCGGGCAAGAAGCAATTGCGCGGCTTGCTAGACGGCATCGAAGGTGAGATAATAGCGATTGACGATCGCAAGGCGGGGCGTCAAACGACCACTCTCGACAACGTGCATAGCGCGAAGCTGATTCTGACCGATGCCCTGATTGCTGCGACCATCCCGGTTTCTGCCGATGGCGCGGATGAAATTGAAGAAGAACCTCTAAACGAAGAACAGGAAGACTAATCATGGCCAGTGCCATTTCTGCAAATAAGGCTGAATTGCTAGCTATCGCCAATGCCGTTGCATCGGAGAAGATGATCGACAAGACCATCGTCGTCGAAGCGATGGAAGAGGCGATCCAGAAAGCCGCGCGGGCCCGTTACGGCGCAGAGAATGATATTCGCGCCAAGCTCGACCTACAAACCGGCGACCTGCGCTTGTGGCGTGTGGTTGAAGTGGTTGAGGAAGTTGAAGACTATTTCAAGCAGGTTGACCTGAAACAGGCTGAGAAGCTGGAAAAGGGTTCGAAGCTCGGCGACTTTATCGTTGATCCGCTGCCTGCTGTTGATCTGGGCCGCATTGATGCGCAGTCCGCGAAACAGGTTATCTTCCAGAAAGTCCGTGACGCAGAGCGTGAGCGGCAGTTTGAAGAGTTCAAGGACCGCGCTGGTGAAATCATCACCGGTGTCGTGAAGTCGGTAGAATTCGGCCATGTCGTCGTTGATCTGGGCCGTGCCGAAGGCGTTATCCGCCGGGATCAGCAAATTCCGCGCGAAGCCGCTCGTGTTGGCGACCGCGTCCGTTCGCTGATCATGAATGTGCGCCGTGAAAATCGTGGGCCGCAGATTTTCCTGTCCCGCGCGCATCCCGATTTCATGAAGCTCTTGTTTGCGCAGGAAGTTCCTGAAATTTATGACGGCATAATCGAGATTAAAGCCGCCGCCCGTGATCCCGGCAGTCGCGCCAAAATCGGCGTGATCAGCCAGGACAGCTCAATCGATCCGGTTGGTGCCTGTGTGGGTATGAAGGGTAGCCGCGTTCAGGCCGTTGTACAGGAAATGCAGGGCGAGAAAATCGACATCATTCCTTGGTCCGACGATATCGCGACCTTTGTGGTGAACGCATTGCAGCCCGCAACGGTAAGCCGCGTGCTGATCGACGAAGAAGAAGGCCGCATCGAAGTGGTTGTTCCTGACGATCAGCTCAGCCTTGCCATTGGTCGCCGCGGACAAAATGTTCGTCTCGCGTCACAACTGACCGGTTTGGCCATCGACATCATGACCGAAGCCGACAGCAGCGAGAAGCGTCAGGCCGAATTTGCCGTCCGCACCGCAATGTTCCAGGAAGATCTCGACGTGGATGAGACACTGTCGCAGCTTCTGGTCGCCGAAGGCTTTAGCGAGATGGAAGAAGTCGCTTATGTCGCACCGGAAGAGCTTTCGAATATCGAAGGCTTTGACGATGAACTGGCGGCCGAGCTGCAAAGCCGTGCGCTGGAAGCATTGGAACGCCGTGAGGCGGCTGCCAAGGCAGAGCGTACCGAGCTTGGCGTCGAAGATGCGATTGCCGAATTGCCTTACATGACCGAAGCCATGCTGGTGACCTTGGGTAAAGCAGGCCTCAAGACTCTCGACGATGTTGCCGATCTGGCAACCGACGAGCTGGTCTTGAAGCGTAAAGCCGAACCACGTCGCCGCAATGACAATCGCAAGCCAGAGCCCGATGGCGTGCTGGCGCAATATGGCCTGACAGAAGAGCAGGGCAATGAGATTATCATGGCCGCTCGTGCGCACTGGTTTGACGACGAGGAAGAAGCAGCACCTGCTGCTGAGGCAGAAACAGGGGAGGACGCTAATGCGGAAGCTCCCCAATGAGACGCCTTCTAAACCTTTAGATCGCGCACCACACCGTAAATGCATATTGACTGGGGAAAGCCTTCCCCAGGAAGCATTGGTGCGTCTGGCGCTGAGTCCCGATGATGCCATCGCACCGGACGTCCGCGCCAAAGCGCCGGGCCGGGGCGCGTGGATCAGTGTGGATCGCAATGCATTGGAGCAGGCCCAGGCCAAGGGCGCGCTGAAAGGCGCATTGTCGCGCGCCTTCAAAACCGGCAAGCTTGATATTCCCGATGATCTGGCCGCACAGGTTGAAAATGCTCTGGAACGCGCCACATTAGACAGGCTGGGACTGGAAGCGCGTGGCGGAATGCTTCTGACCGGTTCAGAAAAGATTGAAACGGCTGCGCGGCAGGGCGATCTTCAGATGCTCCTCCACGCCGCTGATGCTGGTCGTGACGGGTCCTCTAAACTGGATCAGGCATGGCGCGTCGGCAGTGACCGGGAAGGGCAGGATGTCCGCGGTCAGATATTGCCAGTGGACCGACAGGCCCTTTCTGTGGCATTGGGCCGTCAAAATGTCGTGCATATAGGTATAACCGACCACAGGGCGGCGGGGCGAATATCGCACATGCTGGATAGATGGCGTCACTTTATCGGGTCTGATAAGGTTGATGGCGGCAGCGAGGCGGAGAAGAAAGTTGCGTGAACTGATTTGAAGTTGATCAGTTAAAATATTGAAGTAATGAATTTTTTAAGGATTAAGTCTGTTCGATGAGTGAAGATAACAAAGATACCGCAAAACCTGCACGCAAGCCTTTGGGACTGAAGCGTTCGGTTGAGCCCGGTGAAGTCAAACAGACGTTTAGCCACGGACGGACCAATAAGGTTGTCGTCGAGGTCAAACGCCGCAAGCTGGTGGGCAAGCCCGGAGCGCAGGAAGCCGCGAAAGAAGTGGTCAAGGAAACGCCTGCACCCGCCCCTGCGCCTGCTCCCGTGGAAGCCAAGAAACCCGCTCCAGCCCCTAAGGCGAAGCAGGAAGATGTGCTGACCCGTCAGGAAAAGCAGGCGAAATTGCTGCGCGAGGCCGAAGAAGCCCGTCTGGCCGCCATGGAAGAAGCGCGCAAACGCGATACCAAGGCCAAGAAAGACCAGACCGCCGAAGAGAAAAAGCGCGCGGAAGAGAAGCGTAAAGCTGAAGAAGAAGCCGCTAAAAAGGCTCAGGAAGAAATTAAGGCGGCGGAAGAAGCTGCTGCTGCGGCTGCCGAAGCGGCAGAGGAACCAAAAGCCGACGAAGCCAAGCCAGCGACCAGCGGCACGTCACATCCGCCTGCACGCAAATTTACGCCGGTTGAGGCTCCGAAACGGCCTGAACCGAAACAGAAACCGAAAACCGGACGCAGTGATCGTGGTGATCGCCGCCAATCCGGCAAGCTGACCGTTAACCGCGCTCTACGTGGTGAGGACGGGGCAGCACGTGCACGTTCGCTTGCGGCGCTTAAACGCGCCCGCGAGAAAGAAAAGCGTGCACAAATGTCGGGTCAACCGCGCGAACCGCGTGAGAAGCAGATCCGCGATGTGATCGTGCCGGAAGCAATTACCGTGCAGGAACTGTCCAAGCGTATGGGTGAAAAGGGCGCTGACCTCGTCAAATCCCTGTTCAACATGGGTTCGATGGTGACCGTCAACCAGACGATTGATCAGGATACAGCAGAATTGCTGGTCGAGGAATTTGGCCACAATATTCAACGTGTGTCCGAGGCCGATGTCGAAATCGATACGGAATCGGACGTTGATCCGGAAGAAACGCTGAAGCCGCGTCCTCCCGTTGTCACGATCATGGGCCATGTCGATCATGGTAAGACATCACTGCTCGACGCGTTGCGCGGAACCGATGTGGTTGCTGGCGAAGCAGGCGGCATTACCCAGCATATTGGTGCCTATCAGGTCAAAATGAAAAATGGCGACAAGATCACCTTCCTCGATACGCCGGGCCACGAAGCCTTTACCAGCATGCGTCTGCGCGGGGCGAATGCGACCGATATCGTGATATTGGTCGTGGCTGCCGATGACGGGCTGATGCCGCAGACGATCGAGGCGATCAACCATACCAAGGCGGCCGATGTGCCGATGATTGTGGCGATCAACAAGATCGACAAGGAAGGCGCTGACCCGATGCAGGTGCGCACACGTCTGTTGGAACATGAAGTGATCGTCGAGGAAATGTCTGGTGATGTGCAGGATGTCGAAGTTTCTGCGCTCAAGAAAACCAATCTCGAAGAGCTGATCGAGAAGATCCACTTGCAGGCCGAGCTGCTTGAACTCAAGGCCCGCCCGGATCGTGCCGCTGAGGGTATTGTGATTGAGGCCAAGCTCGACAAGGGACGCGGTCCTGTGGCCACTGTTTTGGTCCAGCGTGGTACCTTGAAACGCGGTGATATCTTCGTCGTGGGCTCGCAAACCGGTAAGGTTCGGGCGATGATCGACGACAAGGGCGCACAGCCCAAGGAAGCCGGTCCATCGGTTCCGGTCGAAGTGCTGGGTCTGTCCGGCGTTCCGTCTGCCGGCGACAAGTTGACCGTGGTCGAGAATGAATCGCGCGCCCGTGAAGTCGCGACCTACCGTGCCGAGCAAGAGAAATTGCAGCGCACGACACAGGCGCCGACGAGCCTGGAGAACATGTTCTCTGCGGCTGCGGACAGCGCGGTTGAATTCCCACTATTGGTCAAGGCCGACGTGCAGGGTAGTACCGAGGCGATTGTCCAGGCGCTGAACAAGATATCCAATGACGATATCAAGGTTCGCATCCTGCACAGCGGCGTTGGCGCGATTACCGAGTCCGATGTGACCCTGGCCAGTGCCAGCAAGGCGCCGATTATCGGCTTTAACGTCCGGCCCAATGCCAAGGCTCGTGAAATCGCCAAGCGCGATGGCGTCCGGCTGAAATATTTCGACATCATCTATGATCTGACCGACGAAATCCGCGCCGAAATGGCCGGTGAGCTTGGTCCAGAGAAGATCGAGAATGTCATGGGCCGCGCCGAAGTCAAAGAGGTGTTCAAATCGGGCAAGCGCGACAAGGCCGCTGGTCTGTTGGTCACCGAAGGCACGCTCCGCAAAGGCTTGTTCGCACGCCTTACCCGCGAGGATGTTATCGTCAGCAAGACGACCATCGCCTCGCTGCGCCGCTTCAAGGACGATGTCGAGGAAGTCCGCGCCGGTATGGAATGTGGTGCGGTGCTTGAAGACACCAACGACATCAAACCAGGCGATATGCTGGAAGTCTTTGAGGTCGAAGAGAAAGAACGCGTTCTTTGACGGCCGATCAGTCCTTCTGGGGAACAGAATTGGTTGAAGCGTTGAAACAAGAGGACGTGTTGGGTTTTAAACGCCCACCTTGTTCAGAAGCGGTCAATGCCGTGATTCTGGAAGCGGATAAGGAAACCGGTGCCGTCCGGATGCAGTTTGATGCGCCGCATGCGTTCACCAGCCCGCGCGGTACAATTCAGGGCGGTTTCGTTGCTGCCATGGTCGATGAGGTGATTGGCATTCCGGTGCTGGTAAAATCCGGCGGTGAGAATGCACCGCTTACACTGGATTTGAGCGTGACCTATATCAAGCCGGTCCTGCCGGGGCGCGTTTACGGGGAAGGGCAAATTGTCCGCGTGGGGCGGTCTATCGCTTTTCTCGAAGCGCAGCTTTATGATGAGGCGGGCGCGCTATTGGTGAAGGCGACATCGACAGCTAAGGTTGGACCGACGATAAAGTAATGGCAAAATATAACGACACATCTCCTGAAGGCCGCTCGGTCCGGCTGCTTCGCGTAGGCGAGCAGGTTCGGCATATCTTGTCAGAGCTGCTGATGCGCGGGGAAGTGCATGATGATGTGCTGACTTCTCACTCGGTCAGCGTCACCGAGGTGCGCATGTCCCCGGATTTGCGCCATGCCACGGTATTTGTGAAACCCTTGCTGGGCGCGAATGAAGCGGATGTATTGCAGGCGCTGAAAACCAATACCGCCTATTTCCAGAAGGAAGTCGCCAGCCGGGTGAAGATGAAATATGCCGCGCGGCTCAAATTTCTCGCCGACGAGAGCTTTGACGAAGCGGCTCATATCGAAAATCTATTGAGTAATCCAAAGGTTGCTCAGGATTTGGGCGAGGACGAGTAGTCCAAAAAAACGCAATTAATGGTTGATCGTCACCCTGAACTTGTTTCAGTGTCATGGCGAATGTTGAAACAAGTTCGGCATGACGAAAGACTGAGGCAATCCCATGGCCAAGCTCTATTTCTACTACAGCTCGATGAATGCGGGTAAATCAACGACATTGCTGCAGGCGGATTTCAATTATCGCGAACGCGGCATGCGCACGATGCTATGGACGGCGGCGCTGGATGACCGGGAGGATGCCGGATGGATCAACTCACGTATCGGTCTGAAGAAAAAAGCACATCTCTTTGAAAATGATACAGATATACTCGCTGAAATCAGTGCGGAGCATGATGAGAATACGCTGGATTGCGTGTTGATTGACGAAGCCCAGTTCATGACCAAAGATCAGGTCTTTCAGGTTGCCCTAGTGGCAGATCAGCTACGTATTCCCGTTCTGGCTTATGGCTTGCGCACGGATTTTCAGGCGGCTCTATTTCCCGGCAGTGCCCAATTGCTGGCGATCGCAGACGAGCTCGTCGAGATCAAAGCGGTCTGTGAATGCGGTAGCAAGTCCACAATGAACATGCGTGTCGATGAGGGAGGCAATCCCGTGCTGGCGGGTCAACAGACTGCAATTGGCGGTAATGAACTCTACGTTGCGCTTTGCCGCAAGCATTTTATGGAAAAGCTCAATGGCTGAATTGAAGGCGGTACTTGAGGAGGGTCCGGTACGTCTGGAACCATTGGCTGAACATCATATCGAACCGCTGCGTGCGGCCTGCGCAGAGGATCAGGATATTTGGGACATCTATCCCGTGTCGATGCTGGACGAGCATTTCGACAAGGCGATGAAGGCCTTTCACAGCACGGACAATTGGGTGCAACTCGCGGTGATCAACACCGAGACCGGCAAGTTGGTGGGTATGAGCAATTATATCAATGCCGATCCCAAAACCAAAGTCACCGAAATAGGCGGTACTTATATCGCGCCATCGGTTCGCGGCAGCGGCTTTAACGATGTGATGAAAAAGCTGATGATCGATCACGCCTTTGCCTGCGGCTTTACCCGCGTCGAATTTCGCGTGGATACGCGCAACAAGCGGTCCATGGCGGCGGTGCTCAAACTGGGTGCCAAGCATGAAGGGACGTTACGCAAGAACCGGATTACCTGGACTGGCTTTATTCGTGACACGGCTGTATTTGGCTTGCTCCAGGAGGAGTGGGCGAACCGGTAATGACAGATGATGTGAATGGCTGGGTGCAGTCGGCCGAGGCGTGGATTGAATCCATCGGTGACCACGGCGACTGGACACGGCGCACTTTTTTGGACGCTGTCATGCTTGATCGCGCAAGTGCGATTGGAGGGCGATTTCTTGACGTCGGTTGCGGGGAGGGGCGGTTTGTCCGCATGCTGCAGGAACGCGGCATGTCCGGATCGGGCATTGATCCTGTATCCAGTCTTATTGCAAAAGCGCAAGAGCGCGACCCACAGGGCGATTATGCTATTGGTTTTGGCGAAAAATTGGCCTTTGAAGATGCCAGTTACGACCTGACCATTGGCTATTTGTCACTCATCGATATCGAAGATTTTCGAACAGCCATCGCAGAAATGGCCCGCGTGACAAAACCGGGTGGTTGCCTGCTAATCGCCAATCTGACCAGCTTTTTCACCGCCGGCACCTGGAATCGCAGCCTCACCGGTGCCGCGAAAAGCTTTCAGATGGACAATTATTCCGAGGAACGTGCGACACGCGAAAAATGGGCTGGCATTGACATCCTCAATTGGCATCGCCCGCTAAGCGCCTATTTTGAGGCTTTTCTAGGCAATGGATTGCAACTCACCTATTTTTCAGAACCAACACCGCCCGACCAGAATAACCCGAAAAGTGACCGTTACACGCGAGTACCCGGTTTTCTGGTCATGGAGTGGAAGAAGCCGATTTAGTCGGCGCGAGTAAATATTTTACCCGGGTATATTGACTTGAATATTATCGGGGTATAAATGTACATCCGAAAGGATTGTTCATGACCACTTATACAGCATTTTCAGAAGCAAATTGGTTAGCAACGGGGACTCGCTCAGAAATTATTGACACCTTGCGTGCTCTGCCAGAGGTCAAACGCAGCTCGGACATATTGGTTTTCGATGACGAGACCGGCAATCAAATTGACTTTGATTTGCGAGCTACCAGTGAAACAGAAGCACCGGCAAAGCGGGGCCGTCCTAAGCTTGGCGTGGTTTCCAAAGAAGTCACCTTGCTTCCGCGGCATTGGGACTGGCTTGCTAAACAATCCGGCGGGGCATCGGCAACATTACGCCGACTGGTTGAACAGGCGCGGAAAACCGGTGCAGACAAACGAACCGGGCAGGATGCAGCTTACCATTTTCTGACTGTTATTGCCGGGGACTGGCCACAATTTGAGGAAGCGATACGGGCCCTATATGCCGATGATAAGGAACGTTTTGAATTGCTTTCTGAGCAATGGTCGGCTTCTGTCCGCGATCACGCCATTGGTCTGGCATGGCCCAATTCGTGATATCGTTCTCTAGGAAATATATTTGAAACCGCACGGCTGGATCATACTCGATAAACCGCTTGAATTGGGGTCAACGCAGGCTGTCGGCGCAGTGAAACGCAACTTGCGCGAGGCGGGACTGCTCGGCAAAGGCAAGGACAAGACCAAGGTCGGCCATGGCGGGACGCTGGATCCGCTGGCGACTGGGGTTTTACCGATAGCGCTGGGTGAGGCGACAAAGCTGTGCGGGCGGATGCTGGATGCGTCGAAAATTTATGAATTCACGATTGCATTTGGCAGCGAGACCGAGACGCTGGACGCGGAAGGGGATGTGAGTGAGACGTCCGAGCATCTGCCAACACTGGCCGAGTTGGAGGCCATATTACCGCAATTCACCGGGCCGATTGATCAGATACCGCCCAAATATTCCGCTCTGAAAATTGATGGCAAGCGCGCTTATGATCTGGCGCGGGCCGGTGAAACGGTTGAGATGAAGATGCGGGCGGTGGAGATATATTCCCTTTCCATTTCCTCTCCCCCGGAGGGAGAGGACAGCGATGCTTATGAGCAAAGCGAGTTAGCTAAGCTTGGAGAGGGGGAGAGAGGGAGCGCCAAGCCAGACCCCTCTCCAACTCGACTAGGGCAGCAAGCTGCCAAGTCTCCGTTTCCTCTCCCTCAAGGGGAGAGGATTGATTCTGTGACCCTCACAGCCCATGTTTCTAAAGGCACCTATATCCGCTCTCTGGCCCGCGATATTGCGCGTGCGCTTGGTACTTTTGGCCATGTTTCCATGCTCCGCCGCACAAAGGCGGGGCCGTTTACGCTCAAACATGCGATTTCGCTGGACAAACTCAATGAAATTGGTAAGGGCGCGGACATTAAAGATTATCTCTTGCCGCTTGAGGCGGGGCTGGACGACATCCCGGCTTTTGACCTCACTCCTGATCAGGCAAGACTGCTTCGGCAAGGCCAAGTGCTGAACGAACAGGAATTGATCGGGAACCCGCCAAATGACGGGCTTTTTCTAGCGACCGAAGATGGTTCTCCGGTTGCCTTGGCAGAGCTTGTTGTTGGAACCGTAAAGGTTGTTCGCGGATTTAATATGTAAAGATGTTCGAAGGAAAAATAAGATTATGACGATTACCGCAGAAAAAAAACAGGAACTGATTGAGAAATTCGCCCAGACAAAAGGCGATACCGGTTCCCCGGAAGTACAGGTTGCGATCCTCACCGAGCGTATTGTGAACCTGACCGAGCATTTCAAAGGCCACCACAAGGACAACCACTCCCGTCGTGGTTTGCTGATGATGGTCAACAAGCGCCGCAGCTTGCTGGACTATCTCCGCAAGAAAGATGCGGGACGCTATTCCAAGTTGATTAAAGACCTTGGTCTCCGGAAATAAGAGTTTCGAAGACGGCCTCCTTGCGGGGCCGTTTTCTTATTGGGCGTTGCAGCAATAAGGCGGCAATGCTCCACACCAGGGGCACAAATGACCCCGAACCGCTGTTCAGCCGGATTGCTGGACAAATGAAAGCCCCCGCACTGCATAGGGCAGGCGGGACAAAGGAAAATACGAATGTTTGATGTAAAGAAAGTTGAAATGGAGTGGGGCGGACAGACCCTCACCCTCGAAACGGGCCGTATTGCCCGTCAGGCTGATGGCGCGGTACTCGCGACCCTCGGCGAAACGGTTGTTCTCTGTGCAGTGACAGCCGCCAAATCGGTACGCGAAGGACAGGATTTCTTCCCGCTGACCGTTCACTATCAGGAAAAATTCTCAGCCGCTGGCCGCATTCCAGGCGGTTTCTTCAAGCGCGAAGGCCGTGCGACGGAAAAAGAAACGCTGACATCGCGTTTGATTGACCGCCCTTGCCGTCCGCTGTTCCCCGAAGGTTTCTACAACGAAATCAACGTGATTTGTCAGGTGATGAGCTATGACGGTCAGAACGAACCCGATATCTTGGCGATGGTTGCAGCTTCTGCTGCGCTGACCATCTCTGGCGTTCCTTTCATGGGCCCCATTGGTGCGGCTCGGGTCGGTTACAAAGAAGGCGAATATCAGCTGAACCCATCCATGGAAGAAGTTGCCGAAGGCGAACTCGACCTGGTTGTAGCGGCCACACCTGGCGCTGTGATGATGGTGGAATCGGAAGCCAAAGAGCTTTCCGAAGATGTCATGCTCGGTGCTGTTCAGTTCGCGCATGAAGCATCCAAGGACGTTGCTGGTTTGATCATCGATCTGGCTGAACAGGCTGCGAAAGAGCCTTGGGAACTGGCTTCTGCCGAAGATAATAGCGATATCAAAGAAGACCTGCGCAAGCTGGTTGGTGACGATATTGCTGCGGCTTACAAGAAAACCGACAAATCAGAGCGTTCCGACGCGCTGAATGCGGTTCGTGAAAAAGCCAAAGAGAAATATGCCGAAGAAGAAGGCCAGGTTCAAATGACCGCTGGCAAGATGGTCAAGAAGCTGGAAGCGGAAATCGTTCGCGGCGCGATCATCAAGGACGGCACGCGTATTGATGGCCGTAAGCTGGATCAGGTTCGCCCGATCGAAGCCATGGTTGGCTTGCTGCCGCGGACCCACGGTTCGTCCTTGTTCACCCGCGGTGAAACACAGGCAATCGTGACCACGACGCTTGGCACCAAAGATGCCGAGCAGATGATCGATGGTCTGGACGGATTGAGCTACATCAACTTCATGCTGCACTATAACTTCCCGCCTTATTCGGTTGGCGAAGTGGGCCGCTTTGGTTTTACCAGCCGCCGCGAAACCGGTCATGGTAAGCTCGCTTTCCGCGCGCTGCGTCCGGTTCTGCCAACAGTGGATGATTTTCCTTACACGATCCGTGTGCTGTCTGACATCACCGAGTCCAACGGTTCGTCTTCAATGGCAACCGTTTGTGGCGGCTCCTTGGCGATGATGGACGCCGGTGTGCCATTGGCGCGTCCGGTTTCCGGTATTGCGATGGGTCTGATCCTCGAAGGCGAAGATTTCGCCGTTCTCTCCGACATTCTCGGCGACGAAGATCATCTCGGCGACATGGACTTCAAGGTTGCTGGTACCGAAAAAGGTATCACCTCCTTGCAGATGGACATCAAGGTAGCCGGCATTACGCAGGAAATCATGAAGTCTGCTCTGGAACAAGCCAGTGGCGGCCGTGCGCATATCCTCGGCGAAATGAGCAAAGCTCTGTCATCGGTTCGTACCGAAATGTCCGAACATGCTCCGCGTATCGAAACACTGCAGATCAACAAAGAGAAGATCCGCGACGTTATCGGTACCGGCGGCAAGGTCATTCGCGAGATTGTTGCGGAAACCGGCGCGAAGGTCGATATTGACGATGAAGGCCTGATCAAGGTTTCTTCTTCTGACAAATCACAGATTGACGCGGCTCTGGCATGGATTGCCGGCATTGTGGAAGAAGCCGAAGTTGGCAAAATCTATGATGGTAAAGTTGTGAACCTCGTCGACTTTGGCGCATTTGTGAACTTCATGGGCGGCAAAGACGGTCTCGTCCACGTCTCTGAAATCAAGAATGAGCGCGTCGAGAAGGTTGCTGACGAACTGTCCGAAGGTCAGGAAGTCAAGGTCAAGGTTCTCGAAATCGACCAGCGCGGCAAGGTTCGCCTGTCGATGCGGGTTGTTGATCAGGAAACCGGCGAAGAGCTGGAAGACACTCGTCCTCCACGCGAAAACAAGCCCCGTGGTCCGCGCCGTGACGGCGCAGGCGGCGGTGGCCGTGGTCGCGGTCGTGATGGCGGCGGTGGCGGTGGCCGCGGTCGCGGTCGCAACAATGACGGTCCAAAGGATGAGGGCGGCGATATTCCATTGCCAAGCTCGATCACCGAAGACTAGGTCTGCTTACAGATTGAATGAAAAGGGCTCCGTGCAAGCGGGGCCCTTTTTTATGAAGCCGTCTGCAACCGGATCAGAAACCAGGCTGCAACGGCGCTCGCCAATGCGAGTAGCGCGCCCACCCATGCGGCGCTGGCAAAGCCGGCCACCAAGGCGCTGTTGCCGCCATCGCTGCCGACCAAGACAAACCCGAGTAGCGCCGTTGCGATTAATCCTGCGGATCGGGATATCGCATTGTTGATGCCCGAAGCCGTGCCGCCATGCTGGTCGTCAACACTCGCCATGACGGCTGTGGTCAGCGGTGCCACGCTGGCGGTCATGCCCAGCGCGATGATCATCAGGGCGGGAAAAATGTCGTGCCAATAATTGATTTCCGTACCGCTCAGCAGGCTGAAATAGAAGAAGCCTGCAGCAACAATGGCCGGGCCGACGGTCAAAATCATACGGACGCCAAAGCGGTCACTCAGCCCGCCGGCATAGCGCGACAATATGGCCATGGTGAGCGGGAAGGGGAGGAGCGCGAAGCCGGTCTCTGTCGCCGAATAACCGCCAGCATTGATCAGCGTGAACGGTAAAAGTACCAGCAGCCCGCCAAGCGCTGCGTATAAAAACAACGTCAGCATGGAGATACCGGCAAAACTGGCGGTATTGAATAGATGGAGCGGCACCATCGCCCGATCATTTTTGCGTTTTTCGACGAGCAGAAACAATATTGTGGCGAATGTGGCCACGCTACCAGCAAGCCATTTGATCCAGCGTGCGACAGTGTCGTCAGGCAGCACCGTCAAGGTCCAGACCAGCGTCCCCAGTCCAATGGTAATCAAACTGGCTCCGCTCCAGTCCAATGGGTGAGCGCTCGATTCCTGTTCGCGATTTTCCGTAATTGATTTCTGACCGATAATCAGCGCGACAATCGCTAGCGGAATGCTGATCGCGAAAGCCCAGCGCCAGCTTGCCAGGTCGATCGCCCAGCCGCCAATAACCGGCGCAATGGCTCCGGCAAAAGCCCCCATGCCGGCCCACGTACCAATAGCCTTTCCTCGCTCGGTTTCGCTGAAGCTGGTGGAGATAATCGCAAGGCTATTGGGCGCAAGCAGCGCGGCGCCAAGACCTTGAATGACCCGCATGGCGAGCAACAGGTTCAGGTTGGGTGCAAAAGCACAGGCCAGGGTAGCGAGCGTGAACAGGACCAGCCCCGCCTGAAACATAAGCTTGCGGCCATATCTGTCGCCCAGCGCTCCGCCTAGCAACACCAGCGCGCCGACCGGCAACAGGTAGCTGTTGATGATCCACTGCGCCCCTTGGGCATCGGTGGCAAATTCGGCCTGCATGGAGGGCAAGGCGACATTGACAATCGCGCCCATTACAAAGGCGAGACTGGACCCGGCAATAGTGGCGATGAGAACGCTGGTCTTATACGTGCAATCTGTCTCCGCCGGAGAAAAGCCTTGGCTCTCATCGCAAGGTGCGGGGAGGGCGGTTGTCACGCCATCTCGGTTTCAGCTTGGGCCCGTTCGATGTTTTTCTGGTCTTCGAGATATTTATGCACGGCCTGAATGACCACAGAGCCTTCGCCGACGCCGGATGCCACCCGCTTGACCGAGCCGGACCGGACATCACCTACAGCGACAACACCGGGGCGACTTGTCATATAGGGGCTGTCGGTTGGCTCGCCCTGACAATCACTGCCTGTGCGAATGAAGCCGCAACCATCCAATTGCAGGCAGTCGCCAATCCAATCGGTATTCGGAACTGCACCGATCATGACGAAGACATTGCGGATATCCTTGTCCTCAATGCCATCAGGCCCTTTCCAGCGGAGGTATTCAAGATGGTTTTTGCCGATTAGTTCCGTGATTGCCGTTCCAAATCGTATCGTGACCTTGGGCGATGCCTCAAGGCGATCGATAAGATAGCTCGACATGCTGGCAGCCAGACTGTCGCTGCGGATCAGCAGGTGGACATGTTTCGCGGTCTGGGAGAGGAACATGGCAGCTTGTCCGGCACTGTTGCCGCCGCCGACAACCGCCACTTCTTCATCATGGCATAGTTTTGCTTCCATCGGCGTCGCTGCATAATGAATGCCCTGACCTTCAAACTTTTCGTCATTTTCCAGGTTCAGTTTGCGGTAACTGGCACCAGTCGCAATGACCAAGGCCCGGGCGCAAATGGCTTCATCACCTTCCAGCTTGACCTTGTTGTAATCGCTATCGCAATCCAACCCCACCGCGTTGCGTGAAATGGCCAGCTTTGCACCGAATTTCTGGGCCTGGATCTGGGCGCGTCCGGCCAGTGCCTGTCCCGAAATCCCCGTTGGGAAGCCCAGGTAATTTTCGATTTTGGAACTTGTACCCGCTTGTCCACCCGGCGCGAGTTTCTCGACTATGATGGTCTCCAGCCCTTCAGAGGCTCCGTACACGGCTGCAGCCAAACCGGACGGACCAGCGCCAATGACAGCAAGGTCATAGAGATGATCGGGACGCAACTCTTCGGTCAGACCCAGTGCATCGGCCAGTTCCTTATCTGATGGCGACTTTACCAGTCTTCCGTCCGGCAGAATGACTACCGGCAGGTCACCGCGATCAATGCTGAAACCTTCCATCGCGCTCGCGCTGTCCTCATCGACATCAATATCCAGCATGCGGTGCGGATAGCCGTTGCGGGTTAGAAATCGATCAATTTGTAGTGTGACAGCATCCTGCTTGCGCCCGATCACTGTAACGCCGCCCTGTGCATGCTGGATCAGTCCCACCCGGCGCAGAATGAAGGCGCGCATGATTATTTCGCCAATATCCGGCTCGGCCACCACCATCCGGCGAAAATCGGTACGCTTGAAACGAAGAACTTCGGTTACTCCGGATGCGCGCCCACTAACCAGAATTTCGCGATCATTGAACAGGTCAAGCTCGCCGGTAAACTGGTTTTTCCGGTGAACCGTGAAGACATTGGCATTGCCTTGGTCATCTGTGTCAAAAATTTCGACCGCGCCGGATATAATGATGAAAAAATCCACGCTGCGTTCGCCGCGTTTGAACAACAAGGCACCATCTTTCAGGGTTTCCTTTTCGCAGAAGGACTGAATCCTGTCGAGATGACTCTCTTTAAGAGTGGGAAATGTCTGTTCCTCTCGCTGGTATGGATCAGCGCCATCTACGGCAGGAACGCCGCTGGTATTTTGAAGAACAGGGTTTTTGGGGGAGGTTGGAGCGTTTGTCATGAATCATATTCTGCGCATTCATCGCACAGATATCAAGATGTGGTTTGTCCTGCCGAGAGATAGACTAGAGCAATGGCCACTAGATTTGCCACTACTGAAACCTTGTTGTTTGCTGGTCTCAAGGTAAACTCAATCTATCGAGTCCCGAATTTCGGGCGATCAAAGCGGAGGGGGGGGGATGATGATGCAAAAATACCTGCTGATGGGGGTCGCAGTTTTCACAGCTCTTTTTTTGGCTGGTCCGGCTCAGGCCAGCGGAGACTTTGGCTGCTATCCTGAATGGAAGCTTGGCACTGACGCGACTTGTTCCGGGATTGCTGTCCTGACGCCGGGTAACGATACGCGGACCAATATGATGCTGTTGCTGGCGGATCGCGTTCCCTATGCGCCGAATTTCAGCTATCCCAAAACTGACCTTTATGAAGGACAAGGACGAAATTTTTTCCGCTGGAATATATTTGATCAGGCGCTTTATCCCAAGCCTGCCCAAAAACTCGACCGATCCCGTTTTGGTGGCTCGCGTTGTCAAAGTTATCATGCCGGAACGCAGCTGTTTGAAGGTGAATTGCGCGCGGCAAAGATAAGAAAGAAAGAGCAAGATGCACTGATAGCGGCTCGTTCCACTATCTTTTCGATCTGCGCTGATCCGCAGCGCGGCGGTTATTCCCATTATTATTTTTCTGAAGAACAAAAGGCGCTGGCGAAATTGGAATGGAGTGATCCATCCACAATGATCCGGTCCAGAAAGGGGCGAGAGTTTCTGACGTATCTGCTTGGTGCGCAGGCGTTTTACATTGGTGATTTCAAGGTGGCGCATGATCGTTTTGCAGAGCTTACCAAAAGCTCAAATGGCTGGCTGAGCGAAACCGCCATTTATATGATTGGCCGTACCGAGATAAATCGCGCGCAGGTATCCGCTTTCGGTAACTGGGGTGATTTTTCAGGGCCGGACGCCGTTGACAAAATAGCGATAAGGAACGCGAGAAAGGTTTTTGACGCTTACATCAAAAACTATCCAGAAGGTCGGTATACAGCCTCGGCAAAGGGATTGATGCGGCGTATTTTCTGGCTGGCAGGGGAGAATGAAAATCTGGTTGGTGCTTACGAGAAGATGCTGGCGCAAACAAACAGTCTTGATCCTGGTGCTTTTGCAGAAGAGGTTGATGTAAAGCTGTTGTATAACGACAAGGCAAAAGCGCAGGTTTCCGATCCACTGCTATTGGCGGTCATAGCCCTCCAAAAAATGCGTAAACCGGTTTACGAGGGCACGCAAATCAGCCTTGCCGAGTTAAATGGAATGAAAGATGCCTTGTCGGATAGCCCGGCAATTTACGAATTTTTGCAGGCAAGCCACGCCTTTCACGTGGCAGGTGATGCTCGCAGAGTTTTGCAACTCATTCCGGATGCTGCCCGACAGGAAAATTTCAGCTATCTGCAATTCAGCCGGCAAGCGTTGCGCGGGATGGCACTTGCCCAGCTCAACGACCGTAATGAAGAAGGGTTCTGGCGAGATATGATCGCTGGCGCGAAGCAACCTTATCAGCGTCCGTTTGTTGAACTAGGACTGGCGACCAGTCTGGAATCCAAAGGTCAGGTGGACAAGGTTTTTGAGCCTGATTCCCTGGTTCAGGACCAGACTATTCGCGAAATATTGCTCCAATATTCCGTCGGCCCGGACATCCTGCGGCGCGCGGCCAATGATCAGTCACGATCAGCGCATGAGCGGCAAGTGGCCTTATTCACCTTGCTTTACAAGCAACTGGCCAGCGGTGACTATTCCGACTTTTTGAAGGATTCCAGATCAATCCCGGCTGATGCGGTGATAAACGGATATCTGACGATGCTCCACGCCGATGAAAATGTTCCACTGGGGCTATTCAACAAGGGAATTGTCGAGGATGAGTTTTCATGCCCCAGCCTGACGGCAACGGCTCGGTCGCTGGCGAAAAACCCGAAACAGCAGCGCGCGCGTCTGTGCCTGGGGGAATTTATTCGCCTGAATGGTTTTGACTATTTCAGCTTGAGTAACCGCTTGCCGAAAGAAGGCGCATTGGGAAGCGCAGACTCAAAATTCGCCAGTGACGAGCTGGTGCGGCAGGATATCTACAAGGACATTATCGCTGATCGGCGTGCTAGCAAGGAAGATATATCCTATGCCTTGTATCGGGCAGTCTATTGCTATGCCCGCACCGGCAATAACAGCTGCGGTGGCGAATCTGTCGATGTGTCGCAGCGCAAAGCCTGGTTCCGGCGATTGAAAAACGGTTATCCGAATTCGAAATGGGCCATGGCCCTGAAATATTACTGGTAGTGGACCGGCGCGCTTTTCTCGGGTTTATAATTGCCATCATGTCGCTGACGCTCTCGGCCTGCGAGCAGCGGGAGGTAGATCAAACAGTAAATGCCTCCGATCATGACAGCTTTTGGCTATGGGCGGGTGTTAGGCCGCAGCCGGTTCTTGAACGCGCAAAGACCGTCTATATTCTGGAGGGCGAAGTGCGGGCGTCGGATGCAAATACTTTGGTGTCATTGCGGCCGGGAATTCCTGACATCAAACATGCAAAAATCTGGATGGCTATAAGGGTGGAGACACTTGACTTGTCGCCGGAAATCTATCGTCAGATATTGACCAGGCTGGGGCAGTGGTCTGCGAAAGGCAATGTTGTGGTCGGTTTACAAATTGACTTTGATGCAAATACCCGCGCGCTAGATCAATATGCGGTTTTTTTGCGCGGGCTACGGGAACAGCTTCCGGAGCAATATGCCCTTGGTACCACCGGGCTGCTGGACTGGAGCGCCAATGGTGACCCTGCCGCACTAGCTTCGCTAGCTGACGTGATCGATGAGACCGTGTTTCAGGTTTATCAGGGGCGTAACACCATACCGGGTTACGAGCGTTGGCTCGACAATATCGATGATTTGCCGATGCCGTTTCGCATCGGTCTGGTGCAAGGCGGAGAATGGCGCGCTCCCGCTTCATTGACGCAAAATCCCAATTTTCGCGGCTATGTTGTATTTTTGATCAATGATGCCGCTAACCAAAGCGCTGCTGACTAAAGGGATCATTCATCTTGCAGATAACAAGGCCGCGCTATGCAGTCTTTGGGTTTGGACACTAATAACCTGCCAATAACCTGTTGGCCTGCTCAAGATTTGCGTTTAAGGGATTTGCCATGAATAGAAAAATCAGCCTCGTCCTCGCATCGACCCTGTCTCTAACAATGCTGTCTGCCTGTGCAGGGCTGGGTGGCGGAGGTGGTGGCAGTGCGGATACCCGCTATGTCGCCCGTGACGTGAACACGCTGTATAATGCTGCAAAAGACCGGCTTGATCGTGGTCAGTACAAGATTGCGGCTGCCTTGTTTGACGAGGTCGAGCGCCAACACCCTTATTCGCCCTGGGCGCGCCGTGCGCAGCAGATGAGTGCGTTCAGCTATTATGTAGCTGGTGACTATAACAAGGCGATTCAATCATCGCGCCGTTTCCTGTCGATCCATCCCGGCAACAAAGACGCGCCTTATGCCTATTATCTGATCGCGCTCAGCTATTATGAGCAGATTAGTGATGTGACACGGGATCAGAAGATTACCGAGCAAGCCCTGGCAACTCTGGGTGAAGTGGCACGTCGCTATCCTAATACACGCTATGCTGCGGATGCTCTGTTGAAGATGGATCTGGTCAACGACCATCTGGCGGGTAAGGAAATGGAAATCGGCCGCTTTTATCAGCGTCGCGGCAAATGGCTGGCGGCGACAATCCGGTTCCGCACGGTTATCGACAAATATGAAACCACGACCCATTCGGCCGAGGCCTTGATGCGTTTGACGGAATCCTATTTGGCATTGGGCATTCCTGCAGAAGCGAAGAAAAGCGCAGCTGTTCTGGGTACAAATTATCCCGGCTCGAAATGGTATGAGCGGGCTTATGAGCTGGTGCAAAAACACGGCGCCACCTGATATTTGTAAATTGCCGCGTTCCAAATGTTATGGAGCGTTGCAGCTAAGATAAACGTGATTTAAGAGGGGGCTGTGCTGCAGTCCCTTTCCATTCGTGACATAGTTCTTATCGAGGCGCTGGACCTGGAATTCGGGTCCGGCCTGTCGGTGCTGACCGGCGAAACCGGGGCGGGAAAATCGATCCTGCTGGACTCACTTGGCCTGGCGTTGGGCAATCGAGCGGATAGCGGTTTGGTCCGGCAAGGCACGCAAAAGGCACAGGTGACGGCGAGTTTTGACGCGCCCACTAACGACAGCAAACTGGCGGTCTATCTCCAAGACAATGATATTGATGTGGAGCCGGGTGAGCCATTGATTATCAAACGGTCGGTCAAGGCAGATGGCGGCAGCCGGGCATTTGTCAATGATCAGCCATGCTCTGCGGCTTTGTTGCGTGAAGTTGGCAGCAGGCTGATCGAAATACACGGACAGCATGATGATCGCGGTTTGATCAATCCCAAGGGCCATCGGGCTTTGCTCGATACTTATGCTGGCGCTGATGGCGCAAAAGTCAGGCAAGCCTTTGAAGGTTGGCAATCGGCAAAAGCCGTGTTGCAAACAGCGTTGGACGATCAGGAAGTGGCGGAACAGGATCGCGAATATCTCGAGCATAGCGTAGCCGAACTCTCCAAATTCGCGCCGCAAACGGGCGAAGAGCAAGAATTGGCCCTCGAGCGTGCGACGATGATGAAAGGCGAGAAACTGACCGGTGACCTGGAGGCGATCAGAGCAGCCTTCGACGGATCAAATGGCGGTTTGGCATCGCTGCGGGCGGCGGCTCGGCGGCTGGACCGCATCTCGGAAGACCATCCATTGTTGGCAGAAGCACTGCAGGCGATTGATCGCGCGGTGATCGAGGCGAGCGAGGCAGAGGAAAAGCTGAATGACGCGGCCCATGCGCTCACCTTTGATCCGCAGCGGCTCGACGACATGGAAACACGGCTCTTTGACCTGCGTGCCTTGGCGCGCAAGCATCGGGTCGAGGGCGATGCCTTGCCGCAGTTACTGATCGACCTGGAAAGCCGGCTGGCGGCTATCAGCGATGGCGGGAAGTCACTGGCGACGTTGGAAGCAAATGTGAAAGCCGCTCGGCAGGCTTATGTGGATGCGGCGGAGACGTTGCGGCTCAAACGGACCAAAGCGGCCAAGTCACTCAACAAAGCCGTGGCCGGGGAACTCGTCCCTCTAAAGCTGGATGCCGCACGTTTTGAAACGTTGCTGGAACCGCTGGAAGAAGATCGTTGGGGTGCCAACGGCATGGACCGGATTGAATTTCTGATTTCCACAAATCCCGGCGCACCCTTGGCTCCGCTTGGCAAAATTGCGTCTGGCGGGGAATTGTCGCGTTTTATCTTGGCCTTGAAGGTGGCTTTGGCCGAAGAGGGCGGCGCCAAGACTATAATCTTTGACGAGGTTGATCGCGGTGTCGGTGGAGCAGTGGCATCTGCCATTGGCGATCGGCTGTCGCGCCTGTCAGACAGCGCGCAATTGCTGGTCGTGACCCACAGTCCGCAAGTGGCATCCAAAGGCAATGCGCATATGCTGATCAACAAAAGCTCAAACGGCACGGTGTCGCGGACCGATGTCAATGCACTGGACGATGATGGCCGACGGCAGGAAATTGCGCGGATGTTGTCGGGTGCCGACGTGACCGACGAGGCGAGAGCGCAGGCGGATCGATTGTTGGAGGGTGTGTGAGTGGACCGGAGGCTTTTAATACAGATTTTCGGCGGTGGTTTGGTCGGCGCTGTTCTGCCAAATATTACTTCAGTAGGGATTGCCAAAATGAAAGATAGAGAACTCGAAAATGCCTACGGTATTATCGGTCAGATGAAAGTTGCCGAAGGCAAGCGCGATGAATTAATCTCCATTTTGGCAAAGGGGACGCGCAATATGCCGGGTAACCTGTCTTACGCGATATCGAAAGACATGAACGACGAAAATTCAATTTGGATCACCGAGTACTGGGAGACCAAGGACGCGCACACGGCTTCATTACAACTGGAATCTGTCCAGGAAGCGATTGGTAAAGGTAGACCGATGATCGAGGGATTTAGGCATCGGTTCGAGGTCGCACCTGTCGCTGGAATGTGATGAACTTGTCCGAAAAAACCAATCTCTCCGAAGCCGATGCCGCAAACGAACTGATGCGTCTGGCGAAGGTCATTGCCAAGCATAACAAGCTCTACCATGCGGAAGACACGCCGGAAATTTTCGATGCGGATTATGATGCGCTGGTGCGGCGGAATAACGAGCTGGAAGAGACCTTTCCGCATCTGGTGCGGGACGATAGCCCGAACAAGCTGGTTGGCGCGGCCGTGGCGGCATCGCCGCTTTCCAAAGTGGCGCATGAGCAACGGATGATGAGCCTCGACAACGGCTTTTCGGACGAGGATATCGCCGAATGGCTGGCGCGGGTGCGGCGGTTTTTGAATTTGCCAGAGGGCGAACCGGTGGCAGTAACGGCAGAGGACAAGATTGATGGTCTGTCCTGCTCGCTACGCTACGAGAAAGGCGAACTGGTTCTGGCCGCTACGCGCGGTGATGGTCAGATTGGTGAGGATGTCACCGCCAATGTCCGAATGATTAGGGATATTCCGCAGACTTTGGCGGCCGAAGCGCCGGACGTTTTCGAAATTCGCGGTGAAGTCTATATGGCCAAAAGCGATTTTGATGGCCTCAACACGCGCCTGATGGACGAAGGCAAGGCGGATGCAGCGGCGAAGAATATCGCCTTTGATCCCGATAAAATCCGTCAATTTGCCAATCCGCGTAACGCGGCGGCGGGTTCGCTACGGCAGAAAGATGCCAATATCACTGCCAAGCGTCCGCTGAAATTCTGGGCCCATGGTTGGGGTGTAGCAAGCGCCTTACCGGGGGAAACAGCTTTTGACGTCATGACGGCAATCGAAAGCTGGGGGCTCCCATTGTCACCTTTGGTCAAACGGTTTGAGACGCTGGACGATATGCTCGCCCATTACCGCCATATCGAGGCGGAACGCGCAGATCTGCCTTATGATATTGACGGGGTGGTCTATAAAGTTGACCGGCTCGACTGGCAGCAACGCCTTGGCTTTGTCGCCAAAGCGCCGCGCTGGGCCCTGGCGCATAAATTCCCGGCGGAGCGGGCGCAGACGACGCTCGAGAGCATTGATATTCAGGTGGGGCGGACAGGCAAACTCACTCCGGTTGGGCGTCTGAAACCCGTCACCGTCGGCGGTGTGGTCGTGTCTAACGTAACGCTGCACAATCGGGATGAGATTGAACGGCTGGGCGTGCGTCCCGGCGACCGGGTGGTGGTTCAGCGTGCCGGGGACGTCATTCCGCAAGTGGTCGAAAATCTGACCCGCGATGAGAAGCGAAAACCCTATGTTTTTCCCGATCATTGCCCGGAATGTAACAGCGAAGCGGTCGCGGAAGAGGGCGAAGTAGATGTTCGCTGTACGGGCGGTCTGATCTGTCCGGCACAGCGGTTCCAGCGGCTGGTGCATTTTGTGTCCCGTGCCGCGCTCGACATTGATGGTTTGGGCGAGAAAAGTATCGCGGAGTTTATCGATGCCGGGTTTGTCGAAAGTCCCGCTGATATTTTCCGGCTGCATCAGCATCGCGACGCCATATTGGCGCGCGACGGCTGGCAGGAAAAGTCTGTGGATAATTTGTTGGCGGCTGTGGAAAAGAAACGCTCCGCTGACGCAGCGCGTCTGCTTTTTGGTCTGGGTATCCGCCATATCGGCGCGGTGACGGCCCGCGATTTGATGAAGAATTTCACGACGCTACCCAAACTGGCCGAAATCGGGATGGCCGCACGCGAGGATGAGACGGTTCGGGAAGAGATTACCGCGATTGACGGCGTTGGGCCGACGGTCGCGCAGGCATTGGCTGACTTCTTCCATGAACCTCATAATCGGGAAGTCTGGAAGGATTTGCTGAGCGAGGTCACGCCGCCGGATTATATCGTCGAGACACGGGACAGCGCCGTGGCGGGAAAAACCGTCGTGTTTACCGGTAAGCTGGAAACCATGAGCCGCGATGAAGCCAAGGCGCAGGCCGAGGCACTGGGAGCGAAAGCATCAGGTTCAGTCAGCGCGAAGACCGACCTGCTTGTTGCTGGACCAGGCGCAGGATCAAAGATGAAGAAAGCCGCTGAACTCGGCATTGAAGTGATCGACGAGTCGGCATGGGCGGATATTGTGAAGGCGGCCGGATAAGCCGAAATTTGCGGAGACTAGAATGGCCAAGAAACAGGGAATATTGAAACAGCTTGCCAAGGATCTGGAGGCACCGCCTGAAGTGCGCCGTTTCGGTAGCGGCTGGCTCGCGGGCTTTTTCGCGGTTGTGATGGCCATTGCAGGACTGGGTATGGTTGTCGCGCTTCGCTTTCCCGAATGGTTCGCCACGCCGGAATTGCAAGCGGTAAAGGACTGGGCCGGTTTTCGCAGTGCGGTTCACCTGTTGTTACTGGGCTCATACGCACTCGCATTGCTGAGCTTGCTGCTCCGCCCGCGTAAGTCTCTCGGTTTTTTTGCACTCGCTATTGGCATAACGGCCGCGTTTCTTGGCGGGGCTAATGTTCAGCCCGAAGACACCAAGAGCTGGGGCATATTTTTCGGTCTCGATTTCTTCATCGTAAACATGGTGATCACTGGCCTGATGTTTGCGCCGCTGGAGCGGATATTGCCGCATAAGCGATCGCAGCGTCTGTTCCGTATCGAATGGCGAGAAGATCTGTTTTACTATCTGATCAGCTCAATGATGGTGCAGGCCTTGACCTTTCTGGCGCTGGCCCCGTCCAACGTCGTGGTTGCCAATACAAACAGCTGGGACGCCTTTCGCGCGATGGTCGCATCCATTCCGTGGATATTGCAGTTCCTGATCGTCTTGGTGCTGACCGATCTGGTGCAATATTTCTTCCATCGCACCTTTCACCGGTTCCCCTTTCTCTGGGGCTTTCATGCGGTGCATCATTCGGCCAAATCAATGGATTGGCTGGCTGGCGCACGGATGCACTTTATCGAGATCATATTGCTCCGCGGGATAACATCGCTGCCGATGATGACATTGGGTTTCAGCCCGTCCGTGCTTCAGGCCTATATCGCTTTTGTCTATATCTATTCGTCCTTGCTACACGCGAATATCAAGGGTGATTTCAACTGGCTGGGTCACTGGATCGCGACGCCGCGGTTTCATCACTGGCATCATGGATTGGAACGGGAGGCGTTTGACGTGAATTTTGCGATCCATTTCCCGTGGATCGACAAGCTGTTCGGAACTTTCTACCTGCCGCCGTCAAAATGGCCGGAAGGTTACGGGATACCGGAGGACGTACCAAAAGGATATTTGAAGCAGTTTGCTTATCCCCTGACGCGCAAGAAGCCGGATTATTGAGTGCTGTGCTGAATTTTTTGAACCGGGAAAAAGTCCAAGGCGACTGACGGTTTTCCCCCATCCGTCAGCCGCCCTGGTCCCACCCCAACCTGTTAACCGGCTCTCGCCGCAGCTTCCTTGGCTGCGAGTTCTTTTACCCCGTAGCCGCCATCCGTATTCTCAGGAAAAAGCGGCCAGGCCAGTTGCTGGCCAAGGGTTGCCGGTGCAAGATTTTCGACGCCATAACTGTCCGGGTAGCGGCGCGTGATTTTCGCTGTGCCGAACAGGACGTCCCAGAAGAAAAGAAGATTGCCGTAATTGCCTTTATAGTTGGTCGCGCCATCTTCCATGTGGCGGCCGTGATGGGCATGATGCGTTGCGGGTGTCGAGATGGTTCTTTCCACAAGCCACATTACGGGTGACAGCCATTTGATTTTATAAAGCGGTTCATCCCAGGCAACATCACTATGTGCGCCAATGATCACGGCCATTTTGACAATGATATAACCGACATAGACCCAGCCTAGGCCAAGATAGATGAGCACACCGGAAAACCAGATGCTCGGCATCAGCAAATAATAGAATATGTTGTTCCGGTAAACGAGACGGATACTCATATATTTGGCATTATGATGTGCCCGGTGGAGGTTGTAGAGGAACGGGATCTGGTGTGACAGCCGATGCAGCCAATATTGCATCATGTCGTCAAAAACCAGGAACAGCGCGATCGCCGCAAGAATGGGGATGCCGGTTAGCGCGCCGGCCCACTGCGGAGCAACAACACCCATCAGGAACTGCGCGGATACAATGATCATTGGCTGAGTGAAAATGAGCAAAACAGCCGAACCGATAATCTCTACCATCGCATCGTCGAAATTTTGTTCCGGTTTTGCGAACAGCTTGGTCCGAAATAGCTCCAGCAAGCCGAAAAGGGCAAAAATACCGACAATCGCAAATATTTCTGGCCTCACTGCCGGGCTCCTCGACCTTAAAACGTCTTGAATTCGGCCCGCTGATAGCAGATAGCTGACTTCTCAAATGCTAAGAGGTTTACAATTGGTTGAATCAGGCCATTTCTCCCGATCTACTTTTGCCGCTGCCGGATTTGTGACAGCGTTACCCGAAGATGTTCGCCGCCGCCTTTTAAATCATGGACTTGTGCGGCAATTTGCAAAAGGAGAATTGATCCAGCAGCGCGGTGATGCAGGCAAGGAATTCTGGCATATCCGCAGCGGCAATGTTCAAATCGGCCGCTATTCCTTTGATGGCAAACTGTCCATCTTTGCGGTGCTGGGGCCTGGCGAAAGCTTTGGAGAGCAAGCGTTTCTGGGTGAATTTCCGAGGATGGTAGATGCAATTGCCGGTAACGAGGTAACACTGGTTCGGATCGGTGAAAAAGAGCTTCAAAGTGCGATTACATCCGATCCTCGTGTTGCAAGGATATTGCTGAAAACAATGGCAAACATGGTGCAGCAGGCCTTTGATCTCGTCAATGCGGGGCGCAATCTATCGACGGTCGAACGCGTTGCACGAGCCCTGTTGGGGCTTTGCGAAGGGGAAGGTCAGACAGTCTCCATATCGATCACCCAGCAGGAGCTTGCCGATCTGGTCGGGGTATCAAGAGTTTCGCTTGGCAAGGCGCTGGGAAAACTTGAGCAATCAGGCAATATAGAACGGAATTATGGAAAAATAGTGGTGCTGGATCCGCTGCTCTCCCGACGACGCCATCATTCCGTAACCTTATAGCTTATCAATTTGATTTGCCCATTTTCGATAATCATTCCAAAAACCATCGCATGACGCCGCCTTGAAAAGGAGTCCAAATACCGGTCCTGATACCAGCCTCCCGTAAGACGTCCCCAGTCCAGCTGTTGCACGTATAAAAGGCGTTATAATGGCCCCAGGACTTGTAGAACAGGTCGCTCTCGCCGTAGCCGCCTGAAGGAATCGGCTGGCCAGAATCGTCCAGGACAAAACGGCCTTTTATCGCAGCGATAATCAAACGATATTCTGCCTCGCTGACCCGGAAGCTGCGGCGATAATGGGGATAAGCCTGTGGATAATTCAGGTGATAGATATGCAATAGGACGTTGTCACTGCCGAATACCGCACTGGCGGCGTCCCTGAAACGCAGGTCCTGCCAATATTCTGCGTTGCGATAGACACCTTCGTGACCCCAACCGACCAGAATGTGGCTGCCATATCTTGCCGGATCACCCATATGTTCGGGACGGACCAGTTCCGACCAATCATGTACGTCAGTTTGAATCGGCATGATGATACCAGTATGTATACCATTGGTTTCTATGAACAATTCGATGCCATCATCCGGACTTCTCCAGAATTGATTGGCTGGCAATATGCTGCCGAATAACGCAGCGACAAGATACAGCATGACTACAGCCACGAGACCTTTGATGATGCGTTTGGGCCATTTCATGCGAGAAGTTGCCATTGAAACCTTTTCTGCTGTAAGATGCCGTCATGTTGACAGCCCCCAACCCGGAAACCCATGTCTATGACAAGCCGCCAGCGCACGCAAATGCCGACTGGACAATAGATCAGAACTGGTCTGCTTACAGCGTCGAGGAACATGCAACCTGGGACACACTTTTTGCGCGCCAGCGGGAAATGTTGCCAGGGCGTGCGGCGCAGGCCTTTCTTGATGGCATTGACATATTGCAACTTTCGAAACCCGGCATTCCGGATTTTGTGGAACTCAACCGGATATTGATGGATGCGACCGGCTGGCAAGTGGTGGCCGTTCCAGGTTTGGTGCCGGATGATGTGTTTTTTGACCATCTTGCCAATCGCCGCTTTGTTTCGGGCAATTTCATCAGACGACCCGATCAGCTCGATTATCTGCAGGAACCGGATATTTTCCATGACGTTTTTGGTCATGTGCCGATGCTCGCAGATCAGCGTTTTGCCGACTATATGGAAGCTTATGGTCGCGGTGGGCTGCGCGCGCTGAAGTTTGGCACGCTCAAACAGTTGGCGCGGTTATACTGGTATACCGTGGAATTCGGACTAATTCAGGAAGCGGACGGTTTGCGTATTTATGGCGCGGGAATAGTGTCGAGCTATGGGGAGAGTGTCTTCGCGCTGGATAGTGACAGCCCCAATCGCATCATGTTCGATTTGGAACGGGTCTTGCGCACGGAATATCGGATTGATGATTTTCAGCAAAATTACTTCGTCATTCCCAGTCTGGATGAACTGTTGCGCGTAACTGTCGAAACTGATTTCAAACCGGTTTACGAGAAAATTGCAGATCTTCCGAATATCGCAATTGCCGATATTGTCGAGGGTGACGAGGTGTTGACGCACGGGACGCAAGATCATCCCAGCGCACAATCAGGTCAAGCAGTCGTCATCTAGTAGATCAGCATTCGCCGAAATAATCGGATGCCAAGGGCGACCGAAGAATCCTGTGCGTTTTCGCTGGGCCATATTCCTTGGCCTTGATCAGCGTCAGGCACGGCCATTGGTTTTCCATACGGCTATGACGCGGGCGAAAGCCAACCCGGATGTAAGCATGCAGGACTTCCGCTCTCTGGGTTTCCAATAGGCCTGCAAGGACCAGAACTGTGCTGGAGGTTGCCGCTGCGGCAAGTTGCGGCGCCAGCGCGATCAGCGGACCCGCCAATATGTTGGCAATGATCAGATCATAAGGCGCGCGGTCGCGAAGGGCAGGGTGATCGAGACCGTTGCTGGTCTGCAGTCGGATTGCCCGATGGGAATGGCCGATTGCGATATTATTGACTTCGGCATTTTCAGCACTGACCTGAATGGCGACAGGATCAATGTCACTGGCGATAATCCGGGATGTTGGCCAAAGATGGCGCGCAGCAAAAGCAAGCAGGCCGGTGCCTGTGCCAACATCAATAATATTGCTATAGCTTTGTCCCAACCGTTTCAGGCGATCGAGACTTTCAAGACATCCCTTGGTGGTTTCATGATGTCCGGTGCCAAAGGCTTGGCCGGCATCAATGCAGATATTGGTGACATTGCTATCTTCCAGCGGCGCACTGTTGGACGTATGTACATAAAAACGACCGGCGCGCAGAGGCTCCAAACCTTGCTGACTCAGTGTTACCCAATCCTCGTCATCCAGTTTTTCAACTAAAGGATCGACATTGGCCACCTTCGCAGACGCGGATAGTTCGGCAGTTTCTTTGAGAAATGCCGGATCGGGTTCAGCGTCACTGTATATCTCGATCACCCAGTCATCGGGTGTTTCGGGATTTGCTTCGCGTGTGACAATGGTCGGCATGCTGTCGGTCGAGCCGTCAAACAGGCTGTCCTCTGACAGTCTATCCGCCTCTTCACGTGTGCAAGGCAGGGTGACTTTCCAGGTGTCGGTCAAAGGAACAGATCCGGAGCATTACCAGCTCTAAGCATTCGCCATCTCCAGCGCTTCATTCGCTTCCAGCCAGGCGGCCTCATTCTGCTCCAACTCATCCTGAACCGTGGCCCGCAATTTCATCAATTCGGTCATCGTCAGGTCCGCATAGTCCTTTTCCGCACTGGCGGGATCGAACATGGCGCGATCAATACCGGACAGTTTCTTGCCGAGCATTTCTATTTTCTTTTCAGCGGTACTGGCTGTTTTGCGCAACTCCGATTGTTGCTTGCGCCGCTCGGCGGCAAGACGGCGTTCTTCCTTGCGATTGCCTCCGCTGCCGCTTGTGGCGGTCTTCACCTCTTGATTTCGGCCCAACACAAAATCGGTATAGTCGTTGAGTGAACCGGAAAACTCCTTCGCCTTGCCGCTGTCGACCATCACCAGACGGTCTGCCGTCAGTTCCAGCATGTGGCGATCATGGCTGACCATGATTACAGCGCCGCTATATTCATTCAACGCGTGAACCAGCGCTTCGCGGGCGTCGACGTCGAGATGGTTTGTTGGTTCATCAAGGATCAGCAGGTGCGGGGCGTCACGTGTGATCAAGGCAAGTGCTAGCCGCGCCCGTTCGCCGCCTGACAATTTGCCGACCTTCATTGTCGCCTTGTCACCGGAAAATCCAAATCGGCCCAGCTGCGCCCGGACCGCACCCGGTTTTGCATCCTTCATCAACCGGGTCATATGTTCCAGCGGCGTATCAGTCGGGTCCAATTCTTCCACCTGATATTGGGTGAAATAGCCAACAGTCAGTTTGCCGGACTTGTTCATGGCACCGGCCTTGGGGTCCAGTTGGCTGGCGAGCAATCGCGCAAGTGTGGTTTTGCCATTGCCGTTGCGGCCAAGCAGAGCCGTACGATCATCGGGATCAAGCCGCAGGTTCAGGCCGGATAATATGATATTGTCGCCATAGCCCACAGCCGCATCATCGAGGGTGATCAGCGGCGGCTTGAGCTCGGCCGGACTTGGGAAATGAAAGCTGAGCGACGGATCTTCAATTGCCGCTGCAATCGGTTCCATGCGGGACAGCGCCTTGACCCGGCTCTGCGCCTGTTTGGCACTATGCGCCTTGGCGCCCCACCGGTCGACAAAGGCTTGCAGCTTTTCACGCTGGGCCAGTTGCTTTTCACGCGAGGCCGCCATTTGTGCCTGGCGTTCGGCGCGCTGTTTCTCGAACGCGTCATAGCCGCCGGGATAGAGCGTCGTCTTGCCGCCTTGCAGATGCAGGATATGATCGACCACATTGTTGAGCAAATCCCGCTCATGACTGATCACCAAGATCGTCGCCTGATAGCTGGTCAGGAAATTTTCCAGCCATAAGGTCGCCTCGAGGTCGAGATGGTTTGACGGCTCATCGAGCAGCAACAATTCAGGCTGAGAGAATAATAGCGCAGCGAGCGCCACGCGCATGCGCCAGCCACCGGAAAAACTGTCCATCGGCTGTTGCTGGGCTTCTTCGTCAAAACCCAGGCCGATCAGGATTTTGGCTGCACGCGCAGGCGCGCTGTGCGCTTCGATCATATTAAGACGCTCATGGATTTCGCCAATCCGGTGCGGGTCGTCTGCCGTTTCTGCTTCTGCCAGCAAGGTGGCACGTTCCGTGTCCGCGGCCAGAACAGTGTCGAGAGGGGTTTCCGACCCAGCGGGTGCTTCCTGAGCAATATAGCCCATGCGCGCGCCCTTCGGCATGTCCACGCTACCATCATCCGGTTCCAACAATCCGGCCACAACTTTCATCAAAGTGGACTTGCCAGCACCATTACGGCCGATCATGCCGACGCGCGCACCGGGGGGCAGGGCAGCCGTTGCCCCGTCCAAAATGACTGCACCGCCAAGGCGCACCGTGATGTTGCTAAAATTCAGCATGGGCGCTCGTTAGCGGAGCTTTGGGGATTCGGCTAGTGAGAGTGAATTTGGTGGCCTCAAAGCCTGTTGCCACGGATCCTGTTATACTAAACTATCCGCTACATCTCGAAAGTGGATAACAAGCTCGCGTCCGGTGTTCACACCCAAAGCCGGTTTTGTTGTCAATGCCGGCGAGAAAAAATATTTTAATATCAATAGCTTAAAAGTAAATTCGTCTCTGGAGAGTGTGACCTTTCGCAATCACCCGCCAAACCGCAACACTATCGCATATTCGCCAATGTCAAAGAACCAGATTGAACATAACCCATAAGAGGGGCTGTAGGAAAGTAATGGGCGGCTGCCTTATCCCGAAAGCGGACGTTTGCTAAAGGTCAGTCTTATGGCTCCCAACCCAGTGCTTCTGCTTTCGCAAAGGCTCGGGCATTTTCTGAAGCCAACTGATGGTAACGAGGCAGTAGAGATTTGGGGACGCTAGCGGTCAGTGGATATCTGTCCAGAAATTCTGCTTTGAAGATTTGATTATAGGCTTCGCCTTTTTTCAATATCGTATGAACATCCTTGGGAAAATGCTCCAAAATCACATCAGCCACGTCAATAGCCTCCTGATAGCGCCTTTCAATCATGAGCCATTCCAAGACTGTAGTTGCCATATGAGCAACTGTTTCCCGCTTGGTCAGTGTGCGTAGATAAATACCATTTTCTATGGCCTTGTCACTGATCCGAAAATTCTGCCGATACCAATCTGATCGCGCAGGATGGCCACCACTCGTCGGTTCTATATTCAGATTATTCCCACGCTTATCCGTATAGCGCACAAACATATGCAATGGCGCAGTCGACAGTCGCACATTGACGCCCAATCGATCTGCGACAATGAGATGCAAGATAGGCATAGACACGCAATTGCCCAACCTCTTCTCCAGATAAGTGGAAAGCAGCTTGTTCCGAACGTCAAGTCCTAATGGATCGTCCAGATCATATGAGAACGGGCGATATTCGTTACCTCTTCCGGGTTTATACAAAACACGCTGGACTGCCTTCAGCACGTCGATTGAACCCGGCGTTCGCCCCACCATGGACCGTACTTCCGCTGCCATTAGATTGATTTGAGCAGTCGCTTTTTTAGCGTCAATAGAGGGATCGATGATTTGATCGAATGCTAGCTTTGCGGTTGCATAGTCGGGATTGTTGTCTTGACCGACCAGAATAGCCCGAACGGCTTCTGGCGGTTTCATTTTTGCGGAAGAACTTACACTCGCTGTTAGGCTGATGAGTATGCCACATAAAAACAGAACAAGCTTCAGGTGTGTATTGCTAAATGACGGCCTCAATTGTCTCTCAAAGCAGGCCACCAGTTGAATCTTCTCAGACACCGGAATCGATAAAAAGTCTGTCAATAAACTCTTCGAGCATTTCGCCATCTGGGGTCAGATCATAATTCTCATCGAATCCAGACTGATCTAATTTTGAACTGCACAAGTCTCTCAATGCATCGGCTTCATCGAGTTGAAGTTCGACAACACCCGGCTTGATTTTCGCTGTCAATGCGCCTGGCAAATCGAGATTTGACAGCAAAAATTTTGCATCGGCTTCTGACAAATTCAGTTTATGCTTTTTCATCTTTTTTCAAACACCATCTCGTATGAATCTCAATCAACCGAATTGCCAACCTGGTTACGTTTGTTGCCGGTCAGTCGATGTATTGTGAAATGAGATCTTCAGATTCTTCTGATATGGATAAATATGGATCTAGAATGAGAGCGTTTAAGGCATAGTCGAACACAGTTTTTTCGATATCATTTTTGTAGAATCCGATAAAATTTTCTATCAGCTTATCTGATACGTTTATTTGTTTTTCATCTCCTGAACAGACAATTTCAGCGGATGCCCCTTTCTTTTTCAACTTATTTTGATATTCCTGAATTTCATCAGACAATATCAACTCCATGCCCTGAAGAGGAATTTCCAACCGCAAAAATTTTATTAGATCAGTTCTTAACATATCTTACTCATCTTGACGTCTTCCTTCAGGACCTCCTCTAAGAGGTTTACGATGTTGAAATTTACCGGCCCGATCGAAACTATCTTTCTGCGTTCTTACTACCTTACCATCCGCATTTTTAACTGATTTTATTTCTGCCCTACTTTGTCCAGGTCCTTTGCCGGGAAGCACCTTTGTCTTCTCAGTAAACTTAGTTCCAATTTTTCTGCTCGTAGTGGATTTTGGTACTTTACTTAACTTTTTCCCTGCTTCCGTAGCAACTTTTGCCACAGCCGTTTGCGCTGCGGCATCGGCAGGCCCCGGTTGAGGACCATCGGCCAATCCAACAGTGATTGCGACTATTTCAACGGCTGCGGTGATCGCGATCACAGCGTTATCTGCGATGGAATTCCGCATCGTTTGCATAGCATCGGCGGGATCAACACCTCGGCGTACATCCGACATGTATCGCAATGATTCAGGTGTGACCGTTTGTCTGCCATCCGGATCGATATTGTTGACCGGATCATTGTGGACATACGCATAAAGATTCTGCTGATCTTCGTAACCGACTGGGTCAGTTTGAAGCCATCGCGCTTCCGCGGTGCTGGAACCAATGATCAGAAGGACAAAACAAGCAGAAACAAGTTGGAAAAGAGATTTGTTCATTTTGCCCCCGTGAAAAAATTCAGTCCAACGTACTGCCTAATTGAAAAGCGTCAATTGACCATAAAAGTAAATCATGTCCGTTTTGGTTCTAGTCGGAGGTTAACGTCTCCTCCTGCGCCCAAAGCAGACGCTCACAACTTACTACCGTCGCGTAGCCAGCCAGATCATATGATGGGCCCCGCGTTTACCGCGGGCGCGCACTGGCGCTTCCTCTACCGCGAAGCCCACATCCGATAGTCTTCGTGTGAACTTTGTGTCTGGCGCTGAGGACCACACCGCCAATATGCCGCCTGAACGCAGTGCGCGTTTCGCGATTTTTAAACCAGCGGCAGTATATAAGCGGTCATTGGAGGCATGGGTGATGCCGTCCGGTCCATTGTCCACATCAAGCAGGATCGCATCATAATGATTTTCATTCCGGGAAATCAGATCAAAAACGTCCGCTGTTTCAATGGTAACGCGCGGGTCGTTCAAGCTGCCATCAAATATCTCTGCCATGGGTCCTCGCGCCCATTGAACGACGGCGGGGACCAGCTCGGCCACGGTAATCTCTGTCTTTGTACCCAATAAAGGCAGGGCAGCGCGCAGGGTAAAGCCCATACCCAGGCCGCCGATCAATATGCGCGCTGCGGTCCGGCCCGACAGACGATCGCAGGGCAGGGTGGCGAGCGCTTCTTCCGAACCGCTGAGTCGGCTGTTCATAAGCTCGTTACTGCCCAGCATGATCGAAAATTCCTGACCGCGCTGGAAGAGCCGAAGCTCGCCCCCGCCGTTGGGAATTTCGGCTGTGTCTAAAAGAACGCGCGGTGTCATCGGACGAAGCTCGCACCATTGGCATCGAGCACCGCGCCGGTCATCGATGGCGGCGCTTCCAGCGCGCAATATTTCGCCATGGAAGCAATTTCCTCTGGTTGCGCAACGCGGCCGAGCGGGATGTCCTTGAGCAACTTTTCACCGCCCCGGCTTTCCAGATAATCTTCGGCCATACCGGTCATCGTAAAACCGGGGCAGATGGCAAAAGCCAATATCTCTTCGCGGGCATAGGCGCGGGCGATGGTCTTGGTCATTGCGACCATTCCGCCTTTTGATGCGGCATAATGCCAATGGTCGGGACTGTCGCCGCGATAGGCGGCGCGGCTGGCGATGTTGACAATCCGCCCAGCAGTCTCGCCTTCTTGAAAATGCTGCACGGCCAGTCGGCAAAGCTGCGCCGAGGCCGTGAGATTGATTTGCATGGTGCGGCTCCAGCTTTCCAGCCAGTCCGTGTCGCTATCGGTAATGGGATTTGGATCAAAGATACCGGCATTGTTGATCAAGACATCAATCCGGCCATCCAGCCGGGCCAATGCATCATGCCACAGCTGCGGAACCTCTTCCGAGATTGCAAAATCCGATTTCAAAAGCCCGGTTTCGCCGGAAGTGCTGTGCCCCAATGCTTTGGTTTCGTCCGGGTCAAAACTATCCAATATAGCCTTGCCAATGCCACGGCTGGCGCCGGTCACTAAAATATGTGTTTTTGCATCTGTCATGCTGCGGACGAATAAGCCCGGTATCGCCAAAGGTCCAACAAGAGATGCTAAAAGCCTCATAATTTTGACAGCACTTTTGTGATTTGCAGGTCCCGAGCAGCGATTTGCACCCAAAAACCTGACGAGTGCGCTATAAAAACCCCGCGATCCTGTTTGCATGCCGTCATGTTTTCGCTAAAGCACTGGTTCGTTTACAAAGACTCCGAACGAGACGCGGGGTCCGTGATCAGGGGACTGAAATTGGTTAAGCCAACGAACCGGCCGTTATCGCCGCATTTGGGAATTTATAAATGGGGACCGCACATGCTGGTTTCCATCCTTCACCGGGCCACAGGCGATGGACTTGCTCTGCTGGGCGCGCCGATATTGGTGTGGTGGCTGTACAGTATTTCCGCTGGCCCAGAGGCCTATGAGACTTTTGTCGGCATTATGACGACCATTCCCGGTTTCATTGTTATGATCGGCATGACCTTTGCCCTGTTCGAACATACATATTCCGGACTACGGCACTTCGTGCTTGATGCCGGAGCAGGTTATGAACTTCAGACGAACAAACTATGGTCCGGTGCCGTGCCGGTGCTGGCACTGCTTTCGACTGCCGCTCTCTGGTTTGTCATTTATGCAAAGCTGATTGGATAACACGATGGGATCAGGAACAAATATTGGTAAGGTTCGCGGTCTTGGCTCTGCTCAGGAAGGCGCTCATCACTGGATCATCCAGCGGGTTACGGCGGTCGGCAATCTCGCTCTGATTGCATGGCTGCTCATCTCTTTACTGAGATTGCCCAATTATGAGCATGAATTGCTGATTGGCTGGCTATCTTCGCCGCTGGTTGCCGTTCCGATGATGCTGATGCTGGTGAGTATCTTCTGGCACTTGCGGCTTGGCCTGCAGGTTTTGATCGAGGATTATGTTCCTGATCATGGTATGAAATTCGGCCTCATTATCTTGCTTAACTTTTTCGCCATTGGCGGAGCAGCGCTCGGAATTTTCGCTGTCGCCAAGGTCGCCTTTACCGGAGTGGTCGCTTAATGACTGACACAGATTCAAAACCCGCATACAAGATTATTGACCATACGTTCGACACAGTCGTCGTGGGTGCCGGTGGGTCCGGTTTGCGCGCCACCATGGGTTCTGCTGAAGCGGGCCTTAAAACCGCTTGTATTACCAAGGTTTTTCCAACCCGTTCGCATACCGTTGCGGCACAAGGCGGCATCGCCGCTTCGCTGGGTAACAACACGCCGGATCACTGGTCCTGGCATATGTATGATACGGTTAAAGGCTCTGACTGGCTCGGCGATCAGGACGCGATTGAATATCTCGTCCGTGAGGCGCCCCAGGCGGTTTACGAGCTGGAACATGCCGGCGTACCTTTCTCTCGCAATGAAGACGGCACGATCTATCAGCGTCCCTTTGGCGGCCACATGCAGAATATGGGCGATGGTCCTCCGGTACAGCGCACCTGCGCAGCGGCGGACAGAACCGGTCACGCGATGCTCCACGCGCTCTATCAACAGAGCCTGAAATATGATGCTGACTTTTTCATCGAATATTTTGCCATCGATCTGATCATGGAAGATGGCGAGTGCCGCGGTGTGATCGCTATCTGCTTAGAAGACGGATCGATCCATCGCTTCCGTGCCCATGCCGTAGTGCTTGCAACCGGCGGTTCTGGCCGCTGCTATTATAGTGCGACCTCTGCCCACGCTTGTACTGGTGACGGCGGCGGCATGGTATTGCGCGCTGGTCTGCCTTTGCAGGATATGGAGTTTGTTCAGTTCCACCCCACCGGCATCTACGGTGCGGGCGTGCTGATTACCGAAGGCGCACGCGGGGAGGGCGGTTATCTGACTAACTCCGAAGGCGAGCGTTTCATGGAACGCTATGCGCCAAGCGCGAAGGATCTCGCGTCCCGCGACGTGGTATCGCGCTGTATGGCTACCGAAATTCGCGAAGGCCGCGGTGTTGGACCAGAGAAAGATCATATCTATCTCCACCTCGACCACATCGACCCTAACGTATTGGCAGAACGACTGCCCGGAATCACCGAAACCGGCAAGATTTTTGCGGGCGTTGATCTGACGCGTCAGGCGCTACCCGTGGTGCCGACGGTCCACTATAATATGGGCGGTATACCCTGTAATTATCATGGCGAAGTGGTGAATCCAACCAAGGATGATCCCGATGCTGTGGTCCCGGGACTTTATTCTGTCGGTGAAGCGGCCTGTGTGTCCGTGCATGGTGCAAACCGCTTGGGTTCCAACTCACTGATCGATCTCGTGGTCTTTGGCCGCGCAACCGGCCTGCGTCTCAAAGAGAAGCTGAAGCCGGGTGAATCGCACAAACCTTTGCCTAAGGATTCAACTGATCTGTCACTGTCCCGTCTGGACCATTTCCGTTATGCGAAAGGCGGCACAACGACCGCCGCACTGCGCACGGAAATGCAGAAAACGATGCAGAAAAACTGTGCCGTGTTCCGCGATGACGAATTGCTGGCCGAAGGTGTGACGGCAATGCGGGCGGTGAACAACAAATTGAGCGATGTCAGCGTCACTGATCGCTCGCTCATCTGGAATACCGATCTCATCGAAACGCTGGAGCTCGACAACCTGATGGCTCAGGCGGTTGTGACAATGGAAAGTGCTGCTAATCGCAAGGAAAGCCGCGGTGCCCATATGCAGGAAGATTACGAAGATCGAAATGACAAGGAATGGATGAAACACACGGTTGCGACATTTGACGGTTGGGGCGGCCCTGACAAGGCACGCGGTACCGGCAAAGTCGATATCAGCTATCGTCCGGTTCATGACTTCACCCTGACCGACGAAGCGGAATATGTGAAGCCCAAGAAGCGGGTCTACTGATTGGCTACCTTAGCTACATTCTGATGCACTAGTGACCGTTTCCAACCATCTTAACGGAGTTTGCGCCTGTCATGTCCAATGAAGAACAGATTGAATATTGGAATGACAATGCAGGCGTAAAGTGGACGGAGCAACAGGATGTTATGGATGCCTTGCTGGCCCCGGTTACATCTCTGTTGATGGATGCAGCCAAGATTGTGCCGGGTGAGCGCGTTTTGGACATTGGTTGCGGCACGGGTGAAACCTCATTGATTGCGATGGATGCTGGCGCTGATGTCACTGGCGTAGATGTGTCCGAGCCGATGCTGGAACTGGCACGGTCACGGGCGAACGGTCGCGGGACACTCTTGCTAGCTGATGCTGCTGGATATCGGGCGGATGAGGGTTTTGACCTTATCATGTCACGCTTTGGTGTGATGTTTTTCGAAGATCCGGTTGCAGCCTTCACTAATATCAAAGCCAATCTGAAGCCCGGCGGCCGGATGGTTTTTGCCTGCTGGCAGAGCCCGAAAGTGAACTTGTGGGTGATGGTTCCGATGGCGGCGATCAAGCCCTTGTTACCGGAAGCACCTGAAACTGATCCGCATGCGCCCGGTCCTTTTGCATTTGCGGATGACGAGCGACTGAGGGGCATATTGACCGAAGCGGGTTTTAACGAGGTTTCGATGACATCCCACGCGGTAGAAATATGCCTGTCGCAATCGGGCGGTGTCGACGATGCAGTCTATTTTTCGTCGCAAATCGGGCCGGCTTCACGGGCGCTAGGCGAGGTTGACGACGAGCTGCGGTCCCGGCTTCTGGTTGCCCTTAAAGAAGCGCTTTCACCTCATGATGATGGTGGGCGCGTCGCTTTGCCGGGTGGTATCTGGATCGTTCAAGCAAGCTGAGCCGCCGCGCCGATCTTCACACAAGACCGCAATATCTTGATATAATCGACTATGGGCGGGCAGGAGCCTTGCAACCTCTTTCTCTGCCAACGCCTTTCAGGAAACCGCGCCGGACCACGCCGGCATAAACTGCTGCATTATATTTCCGTTCGTCCCCTGCTGCGCCCGAAATTTCACGAACGATCCCACGAAATGGGATCAGGCCGCCAAGCAAGCCGCCAGCTACCCGGCCAGCCGTTTCCTCGCGTTTTTCCGCTTTGGATTTATCGACTTCTTCGTTCACATCGGCAGCCAGAACAGCATCCAGTTCTTTCACTTCCTTGATGATTGCGGCGCAGCGGCGCAAACCGTCGAGAGAATAGGGATCATCTTGAATGGCGATAAGCTTGGCAGGAATTTTGGTCTTTTTTAGGCCGACATCTTTGACCGGCGTGGTTGCTGCATCCCGGGCATGTTCTTCAGCTGTTTCATCCGGATCGGCTCTTTGTGCCTGCGCTGGGGCAGACAGGAAAAGCAGTGCTGCTGCTGACGTTGTCGCTAATTTTGCAATATGTTTCATCATTTTTCCCTGTTTGTGGTCAAGCTCGATACCGCAAATTGTCGCGGTTCAACTGACCAACGGATGTCACGCCCATAAGTTTCATGTCCCGTTCAATCTCAGCTTGCAACAAGCTGAGGCTCCGTTCAACCCCCGCCTGTCCGGCGGCGGCCAGGGCATAAAGGTATAGACGTCCGCCAGAACAGGCTTTGGCGCCGACGCTGAGAGCCTTCAGCACATGGCTGCCGCGGGTGATGCCGCCATCACAGATGACATCAATTTCGTCGCCTACAGCGTCACAAATTTCGGCAAGCTGGTCGAAAGGCGCGCGAGATCCATCCAGTTGGCGGCCGCCATGATTGGACACCATGATCGCGGTAGCACCGATATCTACGGCGCGTTTGGCATCCTCGACTGACATAATTCCTTTCAGACAGAATTCACCGCCCCAGTCCTTGCGGATGTCTTCGGCCATCGTCCAGTCCAGCGACTGATCGAGCATGGTCGAGAAATATTCCGCTACCGACAGGGCTACATTGGTACCCTCAGCCACATGATCTTTCAAATTGGACAGCTCAAAATTCTCGCGAAACATGTAGTTTAGCGCCCAGGCCGGTTTGGTCGCGTAGCTGAAGAAGCTGGCTGGCGTGATTTTGGGCGGACTGGTGAAGCCGGAACGCAGGCAGCGTTCACGGTTGCCACCAACGATCGTATCGACGGTCAGGGTAATCGCATCGAATTTTGCTGCCTTGCAGCGTTCGACCATCGATCTGTTGAGGCCCTTGTCCTTGTGCACGTACAGCTGGAACATCTTTGGAGTGCTGATGCTGGCGCCGATTTCCTCTATGCTTACCGTGGCGAGAGAGGAGATACCGAAAAAGGTCCCAAATTTTTCGGCCGCTCTCGCTACTCCGCGCTCGCCCTGCCAATGAAACAGCCGCTGCAGGGCGGTAGGAGACAGGAACAATGGCATCGCGAGTTTTTGCCCCATGACCGAAGTTGTCATGTCGATATCCTCGACACCGGCCAACACATTGGGCACAAGATCACATGCTTCATAAGCTTCTGTATTGCGCCGTCGGGTGACCTCATCGTCAGCTGCACCGTCAATATAGTCAAATATCGGAAAGGGCAGACGCTTTTTGGCCAAAGAACGGAAGTCGTTCACGTTATGGCAATCCGCAATTGTGGTAATTCGTCGCACGTAAGCCTCGATTCGTCGCTCGGATGGAAGAGCTTGGGGTTTATGATTAGAGCAATGGCTGCGGCTTGCAAGAGCGGCGGTCCAGCAAATACAGGGATTTAGAGGGAAATTCACTATGACTGAAACCGATGAAGATATTCAATCCCCGCGGCGACCGGAACGATCGCCCGGAGCCAAGTTCCTGCTGGTGCTGCTAACCGGCTTTTTGCTGGCAATTCCTTTGTTTGCCAGCTGGCTACTGATTTATGATCGCCAGACACAAAGTGAGCAGGCGGAGCAATCCATTGTCACCGGTTGGGGCGGGCAGCAGGTATTTGCCGGACCGAAAATCGTTCTGCCCTACAAGGCTAAGGTGCAGGAATCAGTGGAGCAGGACGGCAAGACCGTAACCCGCACCAATGTCGTGACCCGCGAACTCTATATCTCGCCGGAAGTCATGACCTTTGACAGTGATATCCTGACAGAAGTCAAAAGCCGCTCCATCTATGAAGTGGTGATTTACAACACCAATGTGACCGGTTCCGCTTCGTTTAAACTGCCGGAAGATTTCGATCGCTCCGGTATTGACCGCGCGGATATTGATTTCGCTCGCGCCGAGATTCGCTTTGGTCTGTCGGATGCAAGGGGCCTGTCAGCAGATAACAAGTTGACGGTGGACGGTCAGTCGCTGGTGCTGCAACCCGGAAAAGGTCTGGGCGAGACGGGCAATACCGGCTTTTTTGCCTGGCTGGATGCTACGGCGCTGGCAGATGGTGAAATGGCTGTAAATTTTGACGTGAAATTCCGCGGAACCGAAAGCCTGACAATGGTGCCGGATGCCGGACAAACCAACTGGTCAGTAAAATCCAAATGGCCACACCCCAGTTTCACCGGTGGTTTCCTGCCGGACAATGAAGTAAGCGACGCCGGCTTTACTGCGAAATATGGCATCTCGAACCTCGCGCTGGGCAGCTCTCTGACATCTACGCAGGCTGGACAGCAAGTCTATCCGCAGTCCGGTAATCGGTCTTACAGCTCCTATGACGGCGCCGGCGCGGGCAATCCGTCCAGCGTGACCGTGAACCTGATCCAGCCGGTTGACCTTTATGACCAGGTGAGCCGCGCTACCAAATATGGTTTCCTGTTCATCGGGTTCACCTTTGTGGCCTTCCTGTTGTTCGACTTGATCGGCGGCGTGCGTATTTCGTCCGTTCAATATATCTTGGTCGGGGTGGCACTGGTGCTGTTCTTCATTCTGCTGCTCGCCTTTGCCGAGATTATCGGCTTTGCGCTCGCCTATGTGGTGGCATCAGTAGGGATTATCGGATTGATCACCGCCTATGCCGCATCGGTTCTGTCCAGTTGGCGAAGAGCATCGATCATCGGTGGATTGCTCGCCGCCCTATATGGCGTGATCTATATCCTGCTGAGCCTTGAGGCC
The DNA here is from genome assembly GCA_947495985.1 of uncultured Sphingomonadaceae bacterium. Lineage (GTDB taxonomy): Bacteria > Pseudomonadota > Alphaproteobacteria > Sphingomonadales > Sphingomonadaceae > Parasphingorhabdus. The sequence continues at coordinate 1,234,693 of CANMBD010000001.1, read as the reverse complement.
TACTCGCTGCTCATCGGATCATTGCTGATCTTCGTCGCCCTGGCCGGGGTGATGTTTGTCACCCGCCGGCTGGACTGGTCGCGGTCATTGCAGAAAGGACCGGCGACCTAAGCCAACCGACTAGCGAACCGCGCCGCGTGCGAAAGTATCGCACGCGGCCGGATCGCCGGTTTGCATCCCTTTCTTCAGCCACGCCATGCGCTGTTCGGAGGTGCCATGGGTGAACATGCTTTCCACAGGACGTTGTCCAGCCCCGCGCATCAGCGTGTCATCACCAATAGCATGGGCCGCGGTCAGGCCCTCTTCAACATCGCCGGGTTCCATGCGATCTGCATTTTGTGCAGCCCAGACACCGGCATAGCAATCTGCCTGCAATTCCATCCGCACCTGAAGCGCATTTCCTTCGGCTTTGCTCGCTCGGCTCTGGGCCTGTCGAACTTGCCGAGAGACACCGCTTAGAGTTTGGATATGATGGCCTACTTCATGTGCAATGACATAGGCTTTGGCGAAATCGCCGCGTGCGCCCATTTTTGTCTCAAGTTCATTGAAAAAAGACGTGTCGAGATAAATGCCTTGGTCGGCCGGGCAATAAAATGGCCCTGCGGCCGAACTGGCAGAGCCGCAGCCGTTGGAGCTGACCCCACCCTGATAGAAATTGATTGTCGTCGGCTGATAGCGTGACCCATTGGCCTGAAACAGCTTGGACCAGGTCTGTTCGGTAGAAGCCAGCACCTGACCGGCAAAGCGTTCTTCCTGAGTGTCATAGGCAACCGCGTCGCCTGACCCACCGGATTGCGTTCCACCGCCCGTCAACATACCGGTGCCGCCGCCAAAATACATAAAGGCCAACACCGCGCCGCCAATCAAAAGGATTGTTCCACAACCCATTTTCCGGCCGAGCAACATTGGCAGGAAGCTTAGCAGCAGTCCTAGACCGCCACCACCACCACCGCCGCCAAATCCTCTGCGGCCGCCGCCACTTCCATGGTCACGGGCATTTTTGCTGGGGTCCAGATCATCTAAACGCATGGCTTCTCTCCTATTAGAGTTCAATTCGCCTGAATCGGACAAAAGCGCAAGCGTCGCGCAATTCTTTTACAAAAAGCCGTTGCAGTCACTTGTGACTGTTTTAAGGTCGCCCAAAGGAGAAAAAAGCATGTTTCTGAAGGGTAAAACTGCTCTGGTAACCGGGTCAACTTCCGGCATTGGCGGCGGATATGCAAAAGCACTGGCTGCTGAAGGTGCAGCGGTGATGATCAACGGCTTTGGCGATGCCGCTGAAATTGAAGCGCTACGGCAGGAACTGGAAAAGTTGAGTGGAACCAAGGCCGCTTACAGCAATGCTGACATGACCAAACCGGAAGAAATCCGGCAAATGGCCGCAGACTGTGCCGAGCAATTGGGAGAAGTCGATATTCTGGTCAACAACGCCGGAATTCAGCACGTTGCCCCGGTTGATGAGTTTCCCGAAGACAAGTGGAACGCGATTATGGATATTATCTGCAACAGCGCTTTTCACACCACCAAAGCCGTGCTGCCGGGCATGAAAGCGCGCGGTTGGGGGCGGATCATCAATACCGGTTCGATGCACAGCAAGGTCGCTAGCCCTTATAAATCCGCTTACAATGCTGCGAAACATGCGATTGCGGGATTTTCCAAGACGGTTGCCTTGGAGGTTGCGCAACAGGGAATTACGGTAAACACGATCTCGCCTGGCTATGCGTGGACACCGCTGGTTGAGAACCAGATACCCGATACAATGAAAGCGCGGAATATGACGCGTGAGCAGGTGATGAATGATGTGCTGCTGGCCGGGCAACCGACCAAGCAATTTGTCCAGATCGACCAGATTGCCGCACTGGCGGTGTTTCTTTGCAAGGAGGAGGCGAGCGCAATTACTGGGGCGAACCTCTCCATCGATGGCGGGTGGACGGCACAATGACCGGCACGCGTCTGAAAGCCATCGCGGTGCTGGCGTCGGCCGGACTGGCTTCGGTGGCGGTTGCCAAAGACAGTCCACATCCGGAGTCGCAATGGCGAGAGCTGGCGACAGCGGCGGATCAAAAACGACTGGATGATTGGCAAAAGGCTTTACGAGAAGGACGTACTGGCGCCGTTGAGGGAGGAGAGGGGCCGAAGCTCACCGCCCGGAAGCCGCTATTTGAAGAAGAGGCGGCATTGCCGGATAGCAAAATTCCGGCGGGTCTCTATTCCTGCTCGATCACAAAATTGGATGGTGATGCCAGCGGCGGCTTGCCCTATATTGCTTATCCGGCTTTTCGATGCCGGGTTACCGTTAATGGTGATCGGCGCCATTTTATCAAATTGACCGGCTCTCAGCGCACGACTGGCTGGTTATATGAGGCGGGCACGCGCCATTCTATCTATCTGGGCACGTCATTTTATGGTTATGAAGACAAGGCCGTATCCTATGGACAGACAGAAAAGCGTGATCAGGCCGCCGTGGTTGAGCAGATTGGTCCAAAACGCTGGCGCATGGTTTTCCCCTATCCCTATTATGAGTCAGTTGTGAATGTGATGGAGCTGACTCCCATCACCGATTAAATTTGTGCCTGACAAGGGGTGTTTGAGCAGTTAAGTTCACAAACTTGTGAAATAACTCGGGGATAGTGATGCGTATGATTTCGAAAGCCGCCTTGGTCGCGGCCAGTACTGTTTTGTTGTGTACACCGGCGCAAGCTGATCCACTGAGAGATGCGATCACGGCGGACTTGCCGTCCCTGATGGAAATATATCGCGATCTACATGCTAATCCTGAACTAAGTGGCGAAGAGGTTCAGACAGCGGCCAAGCTGGCGGCTGAAGCCAGACGGCTTGGCTTTGACGTGACCGAAAAAGTCGGCGGCACTGGCGTGGTTGCGGTGATGAAAAATGGCGACGGTCCAACAGTTATGATCCGCGCGGATATGGATGCCCTGCCGCTGGTCGAAAAAACCGGACTGCCCTTTGCATCCAAAGTGCGCGCAAAAACCCGCGAAGGCAATGATACCGGTGTGATGCACGCTTGCGGCCATGATACGCATATGACCGGTTGGGTCGGAACAGCACGCCAGCTGGTCGCGCGCAAGGACGAATGGTCCGGCACGCTAGTGATGATCCTGCAACCTGCCGAAGAAACTGGGGAGGGAGCCAAGGCGATGTTGGAGGACGGGCTTTACACCCGTTTCCCCAAGCCGGATTATGTCATGGCCTTTCACGATGCCGCGGGCGCACCGGCAGGTTTTATCGGCTATTCACCCGGCTATGCGCTGGCCAATGTCGATAGTGTGGACATTGAAGTGAGAGGCGTGGGCGGTCACGGTGCTTATCCGCATACAACAAAGGACCCTATCGTTGTCGCTTCGCGCATCGTGGGTGCGCTACAGACGTTGGTCAGTCGTGAAATTGATCCGCAAGACCCTGCAGTAGTTACGGTTGGCAGTTTTCAGGCAGGATTTAAGCATAATATTATTCCTGATAAAGCCAATTTGTTGCTTACAGTTCGTAGTTACTCTGACGAAACACGCGCCAAACTGCTCGACGGGATCAAGCGGATTACCAAGGGCGAGGCGGTAACAGCTGGTCTGCCAGAAGACCGAATGCCCATAATTCGCGTGCGTGATGACGAATTTACGCCATCAACCTATAACAGCCCCGAGTTTACTCGCGAGATGGCAAAGCTTTTTGAAGCGCGTTTCGGCAAACAACGGGTGGTAGAGTCTAAACCGGTGATGGGCGGCGAAGATTTCAGCCGCTATCGCCGTGCGGATGAATCGATCAAAAGCATGATTTTTTGGGTCGGCGGTGTACCGATGGATGAGTATCTGGCTGCGAAAAAGGCGGGCACAAAATTGCCGTCACTCCATAGTCCACTATGGGCGCCGGACGCGGAAAAAGTAGTGGCAACAGGTGCAGAAGCGCTGACAGCTGCGGCGCTTAACATTATGAAAAAGGGCGGTTAGTGCATGACGGCAACTAAGGTAATTGGCGCGGTCGGCGTTGCTGTTGCAGCAACCGCGTCTATTGCCAATGTTGAAGTGCCGCAATCTGCACAGGCTATTGAAGCTTCATATTTCGAAGGGCGTTGGGCTTTCTGGGAAGAAACCTGCGATCAACCGACAAACTGGACGCTATTGGCTGGCGGCAATTTCATATCGGAAGACTTGACCGGTATTTGGCAATGGGCGGCCGGTCAGTTGACGCTCAACTTGACCGATCTGGCGGAGGATGAAGAAACAGGCGAGGCAGGGGGTCGTTTCCAGATGGAGGGACCTGTCACGATATCTGGACCAGATCAATTCATCCTGAACATAGAGCCCGATAATTACATCATGAAACGCTGCCAATAAGCCATTCGTGTTTCGCAGCTTGAAATGCTTAAGGCTTGGACGGCGGTGGTGTCCTGCCACCCGGCGGTGTCATATCGATCGGATTATCCTTGCTGCCAGGTCCACCGGGCTTGGGCGCTTTCGAGTAGACGGCCGGGCTGATGTAGTTCGTTCGGGCAATCTGCTTTTTGGGTTCACTAATTATTGGTCCCGGGGTTCCAGCGACTTCACCATTATTGCCGGCTGGAGCGTCATCATCGTCAGAATATGCCAGCGGTTCACCAAAAACAAATTCGTCGGACCCTTCGTCGTCGTAACCCCATTGATCGGAAGTATTTGCCTTGGCTGCAGACTTCGTTTTGGAAGTCTCTTCTGCAACCGGCTCCGCAGCTTTCTCATCATCAACGGGCGCGATGAAGTATATGAGTGTACCAGTGGAAACGACGAAAAGAATTGCCTGTTTGATCATCAAGAGCACCTAGTTTTAGATTTTCATATGATCGCCTTAACGACTTGCCCTTAAAATATGCTTACACCTTGCGCATAAAAAATCCGTCGGAGCGGCAAGGCTCCGACGGATAGCTTTTCCTCCCCAGGAAACTGTTTCGAGACCGATCAAACGGTCCGTTCACCCATCGTTTGGGTCATTATGAAGAAGGACGCAAAGAAAATTTACAGAATTCGGTGTAAATATGATTACTATTTCCGTTTAAGCTTGATAATTTGTAAAATAATTTACATGGGTGTCATCTATGGCAGATCGAAAACTTTTTGCTGGCGCGGTGATAAAGCGGCTTCGCCGGACCGCCAACATGACTCAATTGGCGTTGGCTGAGGCGCTGGATATATCTCCCAGTTATCTGAATTTGATAGAACGGAACCAGCGTCCGCTAAGTGCGCGACTGATGTTGTTGCTTGCAGATCGGTTCGATTTTGATCCCCGGCAACTGGTGGCTGACCAACCTGGTGGCGGGGTTGATGGACTTGGCAGGCGTTTGGCTGCTCCTATGTTTGATGACTTGGTGGTCGATCGATCGGAGTTAGAGGAATGGCTGATTGCGGCGCCAAATGCTGCAGAAGCCTTCGTAAGACTATTCGACAGCCGTTCAGCGGGAGGTGATGATCGTGCCCCTGAAATTTTGGATCCATTTCAGTTGGTGCGCACAGAAATTGAACGCTGGCGCAATCATTTTGCTGATCTTGACGCTATGGCCGAGACACTTGCCGATGAGTTACGTCTGGGTGCGGCAGATTTATATGGTGCGATTGCGGAGAGGCTCCGGGTCAAGCATCAACTTACCATAAGAATTCTCCCTGAAACCGTTCTGCCGGATATTGTGAGAAGACTGGATTTACATGCGCGGCAGCTACAGCTGTCGGAAATGCTTGATCCAGCATCTCGCACTTTTCAGGCTGCAGCATTGCTCGGAGAAATTGAAGCCCAGGCCGAAATTGAAGGGTTGGTCTCGGGTGCGGACTTCCCCGATAAAGTGTCGAAGCGCCTGTATCATCGCCATTTATCAAGTTACTTTGCGGCTGCTTTGATGATGCCTTATGCCCGTTTTCTAAGGGCATGTGAGCAAACCGGATATCAAATACAGGTTTTACAACGCCGTTTTGGTGCCAGTTTCGAGCAGGTGGCCCATCGACTGACGACGATGCAGCGGGTCGGTGCACGCGGTTTGCCATTTTTCATGATACGGATTGACCGGTCCGGTTTGGTTTCCAAACGTTTCGCAGGCGCGAGCAATGCGTCCCTGGTTGAAAGTGCCCATCGTTGTCCGCTCTGGGAAATTCATCGCGTTTTTGACCGGCCATTGGAGGAAAGAAGCCAGTTGATAGGATTGGAAGACGGATCGACATGGTTCACTCTGTCGCGCGCGGTTCAGGGGGTAGGAACAGGTGTTAATGGGTATTTTCCAGAATTCGCCGTCGGTTTGGGACTGTCAGCGGATATGGCTACCGGCTTATACTATGCACGGGGAATGGACCTTTCGACGGAAAGCGCAACACCCGTGGGTCTTGGCTGTCCCGCTTGCACAAGGGACAAATGTCCTCAACGATCTGCAGCACCAAAAAACAGGACTTTGAAATTTGACGAGCTGGAAAGCGGACTGACACCTTATAATTTCGTCAATGATTGAGACTCGACTGTCGGAAAACTGAACAATTTCGATGGAATTCCAGGGTTGGTCGGAAAAAGAGTGTAAAATTAACCGACAGCTTACGAATTTTGTCTATCAGGTGAGTGCCTTGCCACAAGATTGCTTGCTTAATGATCAGATTGTTCAAACACTATATTCCTTACCCCATCATTTTTCTGGGGCTTCTGGACTTGTTTCTATTGGTCGTTGCCGCTGAAATCAGCTGGGTATTGCGCGCCAACCAAATCGGGATGAACGCGGGTTCCATTTATGATCGCCCCGCGCCAATCATCAGCTTTGCCGTCGCGCTCGAAATTGCCCTGATTGCCGTCGGGGTTTACGGGAGTGAAGCGCTTCAATCGCTGAGATTTGCAGCAGCACGCATATTGGTGGCCATTTCACTTGGTGTGATTTTCTTGTCTATCGTGGCATTCATACTGCCAGGAACTACGCTTTGGCGGTCGAATTCTCTCTATGCGATGATCTTGTCGATCTTCCTTTTGATGGCTGCGCGAGTGATGCTGGGTACAATACTCGACAGCAGAGTATTTAAGCGCCGTCTGCTGATCCTAGGTGCCGGCCCCAGGGCCAACCGCATTGCAGAACTTGCGAGCAAACAAGAAAGCAGCTTCGTTGTCAGCGGTTACGTAGACATGAATGAGGGCCCTGCTATCGTCAAAACGGCGATAAAACGCACTGACATAGATGATTTGCCGCAACATGTGATTGACCTGGGGGTTAGTGAAGTTGTCTTGGCGCTTGAAGAGAGACGAAATTCACTGCCGGTGGCTGATCTGCTTACGATCAAGACCACAGGGGTTCATGTAAACGATATGTCCAGCTTTCTGGAAAGGGAGACTGGGCGGGTCGATCTCGATAGCGTTAACCCAAGCTGGTTTATTTTTTCGGATGGTTTCTCCTCTGGACGCAGGATATCCACCGTTTTCAAGCGCAGTTTTGATATTGTTCTGAGTTTGCTTTTGCTGCTTTTTACGGGTCCTCTCATTCTGCTTTTTGCGGGATTGATAAAGATGGAGAGCCGCGGCGGTGCCTTTTTCAAACAGGAACGTGTTGGGCTGTATGGTCAGAAATTCAACATTCTCAAATTGCGTTCAATGCGTGCCGATGCTGAAACTGGCGGCAAGGCTGTTTGGGCGAGTGAAAATGATCCCAGGATCACCAGGATAGGGCATTTTATCCGCAAGGTGCGCATCGACGAACTTCCGCAGGCATGGAGCGTTTTGAAAGGCGAAATGAGCTTCGTTGGTCCACGCCCGGAACGTCCGCAGTTTATTGATGACCTGCAGACCAAAATGCCATTCTATGCTGAACGGCATATGGTGAAGCCGGGGATTACCGGATGGGCGCAAATCAACTATCCCTATGGCGCATCGATTGAAGACAGCCGGCACAAGTTGGAATATGACTTGTACTACGCCAAAAACTATACGCCATTTCTTGATATCCTGATCCTGTTGCAGACCATCCGGGTTGTGCTGTGGCCAGAAGGCGCGCGCTGAGATGGTGACGATTTTGAGCCAGATCAGTATATTGGGACATGGGCTGGCGGCAGCGCTTTTTGCTGCGCTTACGATATGGCAGTTCCAACGGAAAGCAGAGCGGAACAAAGCACAGCAGTCACTAGTTTTGGCGCTGGCTTTGACAAGTTTCTGGGCCTTGAGTATCGCGGTGGAAGGCGCTTTTTCACCAATATCTAATTTTGCTGAATCCCTAAGAAACATGGGGTGGCTGATTTTCATGTTCGTCCTTTTGAGGGTAGGCGAGGGGCGTCACCAACCCACAGCAGTGAACATTATATATTTTGCGCTGGCGTTTGTTCTTGTTGGCCAGATCGTTGTGGATTCCCTGATTCCTATCTTTGCCAGTAGCCCGCGTCTTGCTAGTATGGCAGCGTACACATCACTGGTGCTTCGTATGCTGTTTGCTGTGGGCGCTCTGGTGCTTGTGCACAATTTATATTCAATTTCGGCACCAGAAACGCGTGGAGGCATCAGGCTTCCAATGGCTTCGCTCGCTGCGATTTGGACTTACGACCTTAATCTGTTCACGATCACCTATCTGACACAACAGTTTTCGCTCGAACTGACGGCTATGCGTGGACCGGCAATGGCCTGTATCGCGCCCATCCTCGCATTGGCATCGGTGCGAAATACCGAATGGCGTCTGAAACTATCCCGGAGCGTCGCGTTCCGTTCTTTGTCGCTTGTGGCCATCGGCGGATATCTGTTGATGATGATTGTTATTGCAACGGCGTTGCAGATCATCGGCGGGGATTACGCGCGACTGGCACAGATCAGCTTTTTGTTTGGCACGTCTATCGCGGCATTGCTCCTTCTGCCATCAGGAAAATTCCGCGCTTGGTTTAAAGTCAAACTGGCGAAAAATTTCTTCCAGCATCGTTATGACTATCGGGCCGAATGGATCAGGTTTACCGACACTATCGGACGACCAGGCAGCGACAGTGCGCCGTTTCATGAACGCGTCGTCAAAGCTATTGCCGATATTACCGAATCCCCGGCAGGGATATTGCTGATGCCTGATGATGCTGGCCGTCTAACGCTGCAGTCTCGTTGGAACTGGCCCACCATACATGTCCCTTCGCGAGCTTGTACGACTGGGACAGTGCCATTTTTCGAAGAAACCGGGCACATTATAGAATTTGACGCCTTGCGGGCGGATGAAGCCGATCAAATAGACGCAAGTGCCATTCCGGAGTGGATGACCAATGATCCACAGACTTGGGCAGCAGTGCCGCTGGTCCATTTTGACCGGCTGGCAGGCATTGTATTGCTGGCGAGACCACGGATAAACCGGACGTTAGACTGGGAAGATCTTGATATGCTGCGGGTGGTTGGGCGCCAGGTGGCAAGCTATCTGGCCGAAGCACGCAGCCAGGAATCCCTCTCGGAGGCACAACGCTTCGACGAGTTTAACCGCCGCATGGCATTTGTCATGCATGACATCAAAAATCTCGTCAGTCAGCTTAGCCTCTTGGCCCGCAATGCAGAACGGCATGCGGACAATCCGGAATTTCAGGCTGACATGATTGCAACATTGCAGGATTCTGCGGGTAAAATGAATGGCCTTCTGGAGCGGCTGTCACAGCATAACAAAGCCAAACCCGAGGAACCGAAACCGGTCAAGGTCGCAGCTTTGCTGCAATCGATTATTGAAAAGAAACGCCTGCTACATGCAATTGAGAGCACACAGATTGATGATCTGACCGCCATGGCTGACCCCACTCGGGTTGATCAGATATTGGGACATCTCATCCAGAATGCGATTGATGCCAGTACAGACGGTCAACCCATACTGATAAATGCACGCCGGCGGGATTTGAGCGTGGCAATCGAAGTTCTGGACCGCGGCGTCGGTATGTCGAGTGAGTTTATCCGCAGTCAGTTGTTCAAGCCTTTTGCATCCAGCAAGGACGGCGGTTTTGGCATCGGTGCCTTTGAAGCCCGATCCTTGGCGATGGCGATGAACGGCCGGCTGGAAGTGGAAAGTAAAGAAGGCGCGGGAAGCCGGTTTACATTGATATTGCCGCTTGCCAGCCAGTTGACAGATGATGAGATAGTAAATGAAAGGGTCGCTTGAAATGTCTGACAAGGACAAAAAACCACTGGAAAAACTTCTGATCGTCGAGGATGATCCTGGATTGCAGAAGCAGCTGAAGTGGGCCTATGAGGATTTTGAGGTCATTGTTGCCGGTGATCGCGAAACGGCCATTGACATGCTTCGCGCGGAAGAGCCCGATGTCGTCACCCTAGATCTTGGTTTGCCGCCAGACCCGGATGGAACGACTGAGGGTTTCGCAACAATGGACGCGATACTCAGTCTGAAACCGGACACTAAAATTATCGTTGCGTCGGGGCATGGTGAAAAGGAAAGTGCACTGCGTGCCATTGCGGCTGGTGCATGGGACTTTTACCAAAAGCCGGTAGATATTGACGAGCTTGGCTTGATTGTTCGTCGGGCTTTCCATGTTCGCAAACTCGAACTGGAGAATTCCAGTCTTGCCGCGAAACAAGACGGTAACCAGGCGGTTCTCGGCCGGATCATCACCGGTGCTCCTGAGATGCTCAAAGTGGCGCAGATGATTGAGCGTGTTGCCAATACCAACGCCTCGGTGATGCTTTTGGGCGCGAGCGGGACCGGCAAGGAGCTTTTAGCTCGCGGGTTGCACGATTCGAGTGACCGTCGTGACAAAGCCTTTGTGGCAATAAACTGCGCAGCCATTCCGGAGAACCTGTTGGAGTCCGAACTTTTCGGTCACGAGAAGGGAGCATTTACTGGTGCTGTCAAGATGACTGAGGGTAAGATTGAACAGGCCAACGGGGGTACTTTATTTTTGGATGAAGTGGGTGACATTCCACTGCCATTGCAGGTTAAGCTGCTCCGTTTCATTCAGGAACGCGTTATCGAACGGATAGGTGGCCGGAAAGCGATTGCGGTAGACACTAGAATTGTCTGTGCAACACATCAAAATCTGGAGGAAATGATCGCGGATAACAGCTTCCGTGAAGATCTATACTATCGCCTTGCAGAGATCGTCATCAAAATACCGGCGTTGGCAGAGAGGTCTGGTGATACAAGCCTGCTTGCGCGGCATTTCCAGAAAAAATTTGCCGATGAGATCAATCCGGCAGTCAAAGGTATCGCACCTGATGCGTTGGCTGCTCTGGAAGCATGGAAATGGCCCGGCAATGTAAGGGAACTGGAAAACCGCATAAAGCGCGCCGTGATAATGGCAGATGGCAAAATGATTGCCGCCAGCGATCTGGATCTGGAGGCTGCAGAAGATGAAGTCTCTGATTTGCTGAATCTCAAAGCGGCGAGGGAGGCGGCAGATCGCGCTGCCATCATCCGCGCCATTTCACAAACAGATGGCAATATATCAAATGCCGCGAAGCTTTTGGGTATCAGCCGTCCAACACTTTATGATCTGTTGAAACAATATCAGTTGCAGCAGGCGAGCTAAAGCTATGGTCTGGCCGGGTCGGTTCTTCTCAGTGCGACGTTCAAGGCCTGTGGTCTTGGCGCTGTTGCTTGGACTGGTTCTGACGGGACTCTCGACCGCAATTCAAGCGGCCAGCGATGGCAATGAAGATGCACGCGACGCGTTTGCAAAGGCCCAGGAACATCGCACTCGCGGTGATGTAAGATCTGCCCGTATCGAGTTGATGAACGCAATCAAGGCGGACCCGCAATGGATTGATGCGCGTGTCTTGCAGGCTGAGATATTGTTGAAGTTATTCGATGGTATCGGCGCGGAGGCGGAACTGGAGCGCGCCTTTGACCTGGGTCTTGAGGTTGCGGAAGTGCGGCATCTTTATGGTCATGCTTTGCAGTTGCAAGGGAAGTGGGATCAAGCCAAAGAGCAGCTTTTTGCAAATGATATTCCGGTTCAGCATCAGGCTTATGCCGCGAGAATAGTCGGCCGTGTAGCTGTTCAAACTGGCGACGATGCGTTGGCCACCAGAGCTTTCGATCAAGCCATCTCACAGGATCCTGCAAACGCTGACCTGTGGGTTGATGTGGCAAGGTTTCGTGCCGGATCGGGCGACCAGGCAGGCGCGATTGCTGCGGTAGACGAGGCGGTTAAGCTGGAACCGAATAATATTCGAGCGCTGCAGTATCGCGGAGAGCTTATCCGTTTCCAATTCGGTTTGGCAGCCGCTCTTCCGTGGTTTGAAAGAGCGCTACAGATTGACCCCAATGATGTGTCCCTGCTGACCGAATATGCCGCGACGCTGGGGGATATGGGCCGGATGACGGATATGCTGATCGTTGCTCGGAAAATCATTTCGCTCGATGGCCGGAACCCCCGCGCTTTCTTCATGCAGGCAGTATTGGCGGCACGGGCAGGCGAATATGGTCTGGCGCGCGCACTTATGCAAAAGACGGAGGGGCGCTTAGATGACGTGCCGGCGGCATTGCTGGTGCAGGGCATCATTGAGCATGGCGAAACAAATTATAACAGCGCCGTCGATAAATTCAGGCGGCTCGCCTCACTACAACCAAATAACCGGCAAGCACAAAACTTGCTGGCGCGGTCGCTTTATCTTGCAGATGATCCGGAAGGTACGATCGAGGTTTTGAAGCGTCAGGCAAATAGTAGTGGCGCGGACCCGTACGCGTTATGGCAGGCTGGACGGGCTTTAGAGGCGATGGGCATGCAAGCCAGGTCTGTCGATATGCTGAATCGAGCAGCGCGCCATGATATCGGCGGTAAAACGGCTTTTGTGCCAAAAACACCAATTGGGGTTTTGCGCGCCGAAGCTGAACGTGCGCCTGATAATGCGATCGCAGTAATACCCTATCTCCGGGCGCTATATCACAGCGGGGATTTTGCTGCCGCCTTTTCGCAAGCAAAGCGCTTGCAACGCGGTAACCCCGGTGCAAGCGACGCTCATTTGCTGGTCGCAGACACCGCCATAGCTTTGGGTAACTATGACGAGGCACTAAATGCGCTCGCTATCGCCCGCCGTATCCGCTTTTCCGAACCCGTTATGCTGCGGATTGTTGAAGCACTTCGGGCAAAAGGGGCGATGCAAGAATCCGGTCAGGTATTGGCAGAATATCTGAACTATAATCCCAGTAATATTGCCGGTTTGCGCTGGATGGCTTATGAGCATCTCGAGACGGAAAACTGGGGCATCGCCAGCCGGATACTGGAAAGTCTGCGCAAACGTATTGGTGACAATGACGCCTTGATCATGGCGGGGTTGTCCCAAGCTTACACGGGATTAGGGCAAACGGAAAAGGCGGTTAGTGCGGGGCGGATTGCCTATTCTGTGCAACCTTCAAGTCCGGTTGTATCGCATCTCTATGGGCTGGCACTCTTGGCAGATGGTTCAAGGAACAAGGACGCCTATGACCTGATCAAGAAAGCAGTGACAATGATGCCGCAAAATGCCGTTTATCGCCGTAGTCTTGCGCAGGCGTCTGCTGCGCTGAAGCAGTGAAAGTGATAAAGAGCAGCGGGCTTGAAACTCAGGCTTCGTTTTCGAGAAGTTCATCCAGCTTGATATTCAGTCGCTTCATTTGACGTTCCACCGGCGGCCAAACATTCTTGATAAAATCCGCGCGCTGTGCATCCCGTAGTTTGTTCTTCGCTCCGCTTGCCACGAACATTCCAACACCGCGTTTAACCGTCACCAGGCCATCTTCCTGAAAACCTTGATAGGCTTTAGCAACTGTAAGAGGGTTGGCCCCTTGCTCCACTGCAAAGCTGCGGACGGACGGTAACATGTCGCCTTCGGCATATTCGCCATCGAGGATGGATTCCGAGATGATATCCCGCAATTTCAAATAGACAGGTTTGCTTGCATTGTTCATACTGCTTCACTGCCATAATACAGCGATGCAGGCAAGGGGTAAGTATCATTATTCTGCCGTTTAGTATTGTTTGAAACCAGTTAGTCAGATTGTGTACCGGTCCATCGGGAAAGGACCGTGTCCAGTTCCGGACGCGGACGTTCGGCAAGCGCCCCATCTGCGGTGCCAGCGAATATAAAGCCAGCAATGCGTTCAGGTGCTTCTCCAAAAAGATCGCGGACATCATCATTATAAGTTGGCCAACCGGTAATCCAGCCTCCGACAAAACCATGCGCATGAATGGCATGAATCACGTTCATCGAAAATGCACCGCAGCTCAGTTCCTGTTCCCAAAGCGGTATTTTGGTCGATGTGACGGGAGAAAACAGGACAACCAGCAAGGTCGGTGCTTGATGCGCCATTGTCTCCAGGGCTTCCAGCTCCAAACGCCCGGCATCCGGCTTTTCGCTCTGATAAGCCTTGGTCAATTCCTCAGCCAAAAGGCGGCGCTGATCGCTGTCTACCCAAATGACGCGCCATGGGGCCAGCTTCCCATGATCTGGCGTTCGAAGCGCGGTTGTGACGATATCTTCAATCTGTTCGTCGCTCGGCCCAGGAGCGATCATGTTGCGTGGCCGGCCGGAACGGCGGGAGGATAAATAGCTGTTGAGGCTGGAAAGGTCATTGAACATGTTTTTAATCTTGTAGTGACGGCCAATGATTGCAACGCTTTTTGTTCACAAACTGGTCACAAGTGCAACAATATGCTTCACACGCGATCATTTTTGACTAGGGTGCGGTTCAACTGGGCTGCGATCGACAGCTCGCACAACTATTAGGGAGGCCGATTTAATGGCTAGTGGGTATCAAGAAGCGGGAGACGCAAGGGGAACTTTCCTCGGCCATCCCAAAGGTCTGTTTGTTCTGTTTTTTGCCGAGATGTGGGAGCGTTTTTCCTATTACGGCATGCGGGCGCTTCTTATATTTTACCTCACCAAGCACTGGCTCTTCTCCGATAGCGAATCTGGTATCATTTATGGCGCCTATACAGCGCTAGTTTACATTACACCGGTGGTCGGCGGGTATCTCGCAGATAAATATCTGGGTCAGCGAAAGGCGGTATTGTTTGGTGCCGTTCTCCTGACTCTCGGGCACTTCTTCATGGCCTTTGAAGGCGATGCGGCCTTTGGTCATGATAACAATCCGGTCATCAATGTCTTCTGGCTGGCTCTCGCTTTGATCATCGTCGGATCGGGCTTTTTGAAGGCCAATATTTCGGTCATTGTTGGTCAGCTCTATCCAAGAACGGATGTTCGCCGGGATGGTGCTTATACGATCTTCTATATGGGGATTAACCTTGGCGCAGCGCTGGGTTCACTGCTTTGCGGCTATATTGGTGAAACTTACGGTTGGGCTTATGGCTTTGGTCTGGCTGGCATCGGCATGTTGTTTGGGCTCATCGTATTCATTTGGGGCAAGCCATTGCTGCTTGGCCGCGGCGAGCCGTCTGATCCAGAAAAACTGAAACAGCCCGTTGCCGGTCTGAAACTGGAATGGTGGATGTATATTGCTGGTCTTGCAATGGTTGGCATTTGTTGGCTCGCCATTCAATATCAGGATCTGGTCGGTTATGTTCTGGGCGTTTTTGGTGGCGGTCTTGTTCTTTATGTTCTCTACACCGCAGTTTCCAAGCTTTCCTCCGAAGATCGGGACCGCATCTTTGCGGCGATGTTCCTGATCGTCACTTCGATCATTTTCTGGGCTTTATTTGAACAGGCGGGTTCCTCGCTCAACCTGTTTACTGACCGCCATGTCGATCGTGCAGGGGTTCCGGCATCGACGTTCCAGTCAAT
This sequence comes from uncultured Sphingomonadaceae bacterium, assembly GCA_947495985.1. Lineage (GTDB taxonomy): Bacteria > Pseudomonadota > Alphaproteobacteria > Sphingomonadales > Sphingomonadaceae > Parasphingorhabdus. The sequence goes on along the minus strand of CANMBD010000001.1, from coordinate 1,219,027 downwards.
CAACGCGATATACATCATCCTGCTTGCACCGGTATTTGCGACCGTTTGGACGGTTCTGGGGCGCAAGGGGATGGAACCGTCTGCGCCATTCAAGTTCGGCCTTGGGGTTGTCCAGGTTGGTCTCGGCTTTCTGGTGCTTGTCTGGGGCGCGCAGGCTGCTGGACTGGAAAATGCAACGCCCGTAATCTTCATCTTCCTCATCTATCTGCTTCACACCACCGGCGAGCTGTGTCTGTCTCCGGTTGGGCTTTCTGCGATGAACCGGTTGGCGCCGGCGCACATGGCCAGCCTGATCATGGGTACGTGGTTCTTCGCTTCGGCTACCGGCAACTTTGCCGCTGGTTTGATTGCTTCTGCGACTGGCGCAGAAGGGGTTGGTCAGGAAGCCGGCAAGCAGGTGGTCCTTGATGTCTATTCAACGGTAGGCTGGGTCGCAGTCGCAGTTGGATTTGGTGTTCTGGTAATCTCTCCATTGATCAAGAAATTGATGCACCTTGATACGCTTCAGGATGAAAACATCGGCGATGATCTGGAAGGGCAAAGAGAATTTGGCGAGCCAGCGGCTGCCGGTATTCATCCGACGACAAAATCTTGAATGGGCAAATTTTAACGTAGAGGTCGAATATGAAATGGAAGGATTTGCTGGCAGTCGCTGCTGCCGGAGCATTGGTCACGGGTTGCGCAGCCACGGCGGCTGAAACGGAAACCGCGAGTGCATCGGCAAGCGGTCCGAGCAAGAGCTCGGCAAAAGCAGCATTTCCTTCCACCTACAAACGCTATCCGTCTGACAATGTAGTTATCACTGGGGCGACGATATTTGATGGCGAAGGCCAGCAGATTGACAATGGCGTAATCTTTATGTCGGCGGGTGAGATCGTCTCGGTTGGTGGTCCCGACACCGCAATACCCACCGATAGCACCATCATCGACGGAACTGGCAAATATGTAACGCCGGGCATTATCGACATTCACAGTCATTTGGGTGATTATCCGACGCCCAGTGTCCCTGCGCATAGCGACGGGAACGAGGCCACTTCACCTGTCACACCGGAAGTCTGGGCGGAGCATAGCGTCTGGCCGCAGGACCCTGGCTTTTCCCGAGCTTTGGCCAATGGCGGGATAACGTCATTGCAAATCCTTCCCGGTTCGGCAAACCTGTTCGGCGGTCGAGCGGTGACGCTCAAAAACGTACCGGCTCGTACGGTGCAGGCGATGAAATTTCCCGGTGCGCCTTACGGCATGAAAATGGCCTGCGGTGAGAATCCCAAGCGGGTTTATGGTAACCGAAACCGCAAGCCTGCGACACGAATGGGTAGCCTGTCACTAACCCGTCAGACATGGATTAACGCGCAGGACTATCGCAAGAAAAGCAAGGGGACTAAACCGCCGAAGCGCGATTTGGCGATGGAAACGCTGGTCGGTGTTCTGGACGGCGACATATTGGTCCATAATCATTGCTATCGCGCTGATGAACTCAACCAGATCATCGATATGTCGAAGGAATTCGGGTATAAAGTGACTGCTTTCCATCATGCTGTTGAAAGCTACAAAATTGCCGATATCCTTGCCAAAGAAGATATCTGTTCAGCGATCTGGGCGGACTGGTGGGGCTTCAAGATGGAGGCCTATGATGCGATACCGGAGAACGCAGCGCTATTGCAGCAGGCAGGCGCCTGCGTCGTCATTCACTCTGATGATGAAAACCAGATTCAGCGACTGAACCAAGAAGCCTCCAAGGCACTTGCCGATGGCCGGGCAATGGGTATCGAAATTAGCGATGCGACAGCAATCCAGTGGATTACCTATAATCCCGCCAAGGCCATGGGCATATCCGATCAAACCGGTAGCCTGAAGTCCGGTAAAATGGCGGATGTGGTGTTATGGAATGGCAATCCGCTGAGCGTTTATGCCCGTCCGGAAAAAGTCTGGATTGATGGTGCGATGCTTTACGATGCCAATGATCCAGGTCGTAGACCGGTGAGTGATTTTGAACTCGGCCAGCCGGGTGAAGGAGACGTGAAATGAAGCACTTCGCTAAAATTCTTGTCTCTTCTTTGGCTCTGATGGCGGCTCCTGCTGCGGCTGAAACCATTGCGATTACTGGCGGAAAGGTAGTTGTCGGTGACGGCAGCGCACCAATGGACAATGCGACGGTTGTTATCCGGAACGGCCGCGTGGTGGCGGCTGGCGGCAATGTCACCGTTCCGGCCAATGCGCGCCGTATTGATGCGTCAGGAAAATGGGTGACGCCCGGTATATTTGCAGGCTTCAGCCGTATTGGCCTGGTCGAAGTCGGTGCGGTTCGTTCGACCAACGATACTCGCGCGGCGGACTCGGTTTTCTCTGCGGCGCTTGATGTTCAATATGCCGTTAATCCTTTCGCTGCGCCAGTGGCAGTAAACCGCGCTGCCGGTGTAACCCGAGCAGTTGTTTCCCCGAGTACAGGCAATTCCATGTTTGGCGGCTATGGCGCGATTGTTGATCTGGGTCAGGACAGCGATCCCATTACCAAAGCGCGCGCTTTTCAATTTGTTGAATTCGGTGAAACCGGTCACAGCCGGGCAGGGGGCAGCCGTGCCGCAGCGCATATCCTGTTCCGTGCTATGCTGGAAGAAGCAAGAACATATTCGCGCAGTCCGTCGCTCTTCGACAGTGATCTGATGAAGGCATCCGATGCCAAGGCTCTATTGCCGGTGATTAACGGCTCCACGCGACTTATGGTGCATGTGAATAGTGCCAATGATATTTTGAAAGTACTCGACCTGCGCAAGGATTTTCCATCGCTGAAGCTGGTGCTGGTCGGGGCGCATGAAGGATGGCGGGTGGCCAATGCCATCGCGGCAGCCAAAGTTCCGGTACTGGCGTCGGCGCTTACCGATCTGCCGGAAGGGTTTGAGGAACTGGCCGCCACGCAATCCAATATTGGCCGGATGAAACAGGCAGGCGTGCAGGTCGGCATCGGAATGATCAACGACCGCGATGCGCATCAACTGCGCTACTCAATGCAATATGCCGGCAATCTGGTTGCCCTGAACAGGATTCCCCGCGCGGCGGGATTGAGTTGGGACGAAGCCTTTGCGGCAATCAGTTCCAAACCGGCCGAGATTATGGGTATGGGCGCGAAGCTGGGATCGTTGAAGGCGGGACGGCAGGGCGATGTGGTCATCTGGACCGGCGATCCGCTGGAGCTATCCACACAGGTAGAAACCGTGTTCATCGATGGTGTCGAGCAATCGCTTTCCAATCGGCAGGAACGTCTGCGTGAACGCTATCGTAATCCGGCACCGGGGGCGCTCCCCAAGGCTTATGATCGGTAGTGGGGTCAGGTTCAAAGTTCACACAAATCACACCCGATGATGATTATTATTCCAAACTGAAAAAGAGTATTGGTTAGAATATCATAGCGAGAGCCTTGCCGGAAAGTGACATCTGCCCGAATGACCGGCTTTCGTCAGAGTCGAACCATGGCCATCATCGCTTCGCCATAGCGCGGGCCAGAGGTGCCGCCGACGGGTGCCGCCTTTTCCAGCTCGTCGAGATCCGTATCCGTTAGGGCAACGTCTACGGCTGCCATACTGTCCTCCAATGTCGCACGGCGTTTGGAACCAGGGATAGGGACAATGAAGTCACCTTGAGCCAACAGCCATGCCAGCGCGATTTGCGCCGGGGAAACGCCATGGCGCACTGCCACCTGCTTGACGACATCGACCATTTTCAGGTTCTGATCGAAATTCTCTTCCGAGTAGCGGGGATCGCGCAAGCGATAATCATCGGCATCGAGATCATCGCGACTGGTAATCTGTCCGGTAAGGAATCCGCGGCCCAATGGGCTATATGGAACGAAACCGATGTTCAGATCCTGACAGATCGGCAGGATTTCTTCCTCAATACTGCGTTCCCATAGGGAATATTCCGATTGGAGCGCCGCAATAGGGTGAACGGCATGAGCACGTTTTATGGTGTCGGCTCCAGCCTCTGACAGGCCAAGGTAGCGAACCTTACCGGCCTGGACGAGTTCTGCCATTGCCCCGACCGTATCCTCAATCGGTACATCGGGGTCTACACGATGCTGATAAAACAGGTCGATGACATCAACCCCCAAACGCCGGAGAGAGGCATCACAGGCGCGGCGTACATTTTTAGGGGATGAATCTGTTCCGATATTCGGCATGTCAGTGAGATCAAAGCCGAATTTGGTGGCAATGACCAAACGGTCGCGCCGTCCCCTTATCGCCTGACCCAGAAGTTCTTCATTCTTGTAGGGTCCATAGACTTCGGCGGTGTCGAAAAAGGTCACCCCCAATTCTATCGCGCGGTCGAGAGTTGCCAGGCTTTCGGCCATATCGGCCTGACCATACATGCCGCTGCCGATGCCGAACATTGGCATGCAGCCAAGGCCCAATGCCGATATTTCCAGTTCTTTACCGAGCTTGCGATATTTCATTATGCAGTTCCTCTGATGGCAACTTTTGTTTGTCCAAATAGCCGAAAATCTCTCGTTTGATCTCCGGCGCAAAAATGTAGAGCGCGATGATATTGGGAATGGCCATCAGGAAAAAGGCACTGTCGACCAGCTTGATGACCTGCCCCAATTCCAGCATCGCGCCGATCGGCAAGCATATAACATAGACAAACTTATAAGACCAAATCGCTGCCTTGCTGTGCCCGAACAAATAGCACCAGGCCTGCTGACCATAAAAGCCCCAGGCGCAGAGAGTGGAAAAGCCGAACAGAAAAACCGCCACGGCGAGGAGGTACGGGAACCAGTTTGCGACAGTGGCGAACGCCGCGGATGTAATCTCGATACCCTCGACATCGCCGACATAGGTGCCAGCAACAACCATCGCGATTGCGCCCAGAGAACAGATGACAACCGTATCGATAAAGGGCTCCAGCAAAGCAACCAGCCCTTCCGAGGCCGGTTCATCAGTACGTGCCTGGGTATGCGCAATAACCGCGGAACCGATACCTGCTTCAGAGGAATAGACCGCGCGGCGCATGCCCACAACAAAGGCGCCGATGGCTCCACCAGCAGCAGCTTCGCCGGTGAAGGCGTCTGAGACAATCAGCGCGATGGCCGCCGGAACCTGTTCGAAATTAATCGCAAGTATCGCAAAGATGCCGCCCAGATAAACAAGGCCCATGGCAGGGACGACTGATGCCGTTACACGGGCCAGCCAGCCCACTCCGTTAATCACCACCAACCCGACGAGAGCCGCCATGATGATTCCGTAGATCAGCGGTTCGGTGAAACCGGTGACATGGGCCACCTGCGCATAGCTCTGGTTTACCTGAATCAGGGGAATTGCCCCAAACAAGGCGAGAAACGCGTAAATTCCGCCAATGACAAGGCCGATTTTGGCGAACCCTTTTGCAGCCAGTCCATTTTTTAGCGTGTACATGGGCCCGCCGCGAACCTCGCCATTGGGCTGAACTTCACGATATTTGAGGCCGAGGGTAACCTCTGCACATTTCAAGGTCATCGCGACCCAACCGATTATGAACATCCAGAAGGCCGCGCCAGGCCCGCCGGTTGAAAGGGCGATCGCGACGCCGGCGATATTCCCCAGACCCACAGTGCCCGACAACGCCGTGGTAAGCGCAGCAAAGGGTGACATGTTGCCCGGTTGGTCTGGGCTAGTGAACTTCCCCCGCAGCGCCCGGAAACCGGCCCCCATACCACGCAGATTGATAAATCCCAGATAGGCAGTGAAGAACAGCATAGGGATAGCCAACCACAAGACCACAAGCTCAATATCAATGCCGAATATATGGGTTTTATAAAAAACCATGTCGGACAGGCGGTCGATAAGACCATTTAGAATTTCAATCATTTTACCGCTTTGTTCCCTGTTTCGGCTTTATACTGTTCGGGCCAGACGCTAAGGCTTAACCAAACGCAATGCCAACCTTTAATTGGCAGGCGTACCAATTGGAGAATGCAGCCTGTTATGACTAAAAAGTTTTTTGGAACCGACGGCATCCGCGGACTGACCAACCAAAGTCCGATGACCGCCGAAATTGCCATGAAGGTAGGGCAGGCAGCGGGTCGGCATTTTTTGCGCGGTGAGCATCGTCACCGGGTTGTGATCGGAAAGGATACACGGCTTTCCGGCTATATGATGGAAAACGCTTTGGTCGCGGGTTTTACCAGCGTTGGCATGGATGTTGTGCAGGTTGGTCCCATGCCGACACCGGCGGTTGCCTTGTTAACACGTTCGATGCGGGCTGACTTGGGCGTGATGATATCAGCCAGTCACAATCCCTATTATGACAATGGCATCAAACTGTTTGGCCCCGATGGTTTCAAATTATCCGATGAAGATGAGCTGAAGATAGAGGCTTATCTCTCGGAAGAAGCCAAGCTAGCGCCTGCCGAGGATATTGGCCGCGCGAAACGCTTTGAAGATGCACGTGGCCGTTATATTCACGCAATAAAAATGTCACTGCCGGACCATATCCGACTGGATGGACTGAAGATGGTGGTCGATTGTGCGAATGGAGCTGCCTATCAGGTGGCACCTTCGGCTTTTTGGGAATTGGGCGCCGAAGTTATCACCATCGGCGTCGAACCCAATGGCAAGAATATCAATCATAAATGTGGTTCCACCGATGTCGCTACCTTGCAGGAAAGCGTGGTCGCAAGTGGCGCTCATATCGGAGTCGCGCTTGACGGTGATGCTGACCGGCTGATCGTGGTTGATGAGAAGGGCAAAATAGTTGACGGGGATCAACTAATGGCGTTGATCGGGTCCAGCTGGAGCCGCAATGGTTTGCTGCGCGGAAATGGGATTGTCGCGACAGTCATGTCCAATCTCGGGCTCGAGCGGTTCTTGTCGTCGCAAGACCTGACCCTTGTGCGTTCCAAGGTGGGTGACCGCTATGTGCTGGAAGAGATGAAAAAAGGCGGTTTCAATGTCGGTGGCGAACAATCCGGTCATATGATCATGCTGGACCATGGTACAACCGGTGATGGCACTATCGCCGCCTTGCAGGTCTTGCGCGAACTGGTGGAAAGCGGAAAGCCTGCGAGCGAGCTTTTGCATTTGTTTGACCCGGTTCCGCAACTACTGAAGAATGTTCGATATTCCGGCGGTGCACCGCTTGATGATGACAGTGTTAAATCGGTCATTGCCGAAGCAGAAAAAGAGCTGAACGGCACAGGGCGGCTGGTGATCCGTGCTTCCGGAACGGAACCCCTGATCCGGGTCATGGCAGAGGGCGATAATAGCGATCAGGTTAATCAGGTCGTCGATCGCATCTGCAATGTGGTAGCGGAGGTCGCGGCTTAATGCTGGAGATGCGCCCCGACTGTGAAAGCTGCGGCAAGGATTTGGCGGCCAGCGAGAGCGGTGCGCATATCTGTTCGTTCGAATGCACCTTTTGTGATGACTGCAATACGGCCATGCACAAAGGCACATGCCCAAATTGCGGTGGCATCTTGCTGCCGAGGCCCACGCGGTCTATGGCTCTTTTAGAGAAATTTCCGGCATCTACCGAGCGGAAATATAAAGGCTGATCGGGGTTTTCCATGATATTTCTGGCGATCATTGTCATGTTGTTGTTCGTACCGGTTGCGGTTGGTCTGGGCTTGTTCATAATTGCACCGGACTGGTCTCAGGAAAATCGGCAAACCATCATTATCAGCATCGGAATTGTTGATTTTCTGTTGTTTGCAGCAGTAATCTTGCTATTTTTCGCGATATGAAGGCAGATTGCCCGCGGGTCCTGTCCATCGCCGGTTCTGACAGCGGCGGCGGCGCAGGGATACAGGCGGATATCCGGACAATAACCAATCTTGGCGGCCATGCGATGACCGCGATTACCGCCGTGACCGCTCAGAATAGCGCGGGCGTGACCGCCGTTGAGTTGATGACGCCAGATATGGTGCTGGCCCAGATTTGGGCGGTAATGGATGATTTTGATGCTGATGCGATCAAGATCGGCATGCTGGGATCTCCGGAAATTGCTCTTGCGGTCGCCGGCTTCCTGAAATCCGTGCGGAACAAGCCGGTTATTCTTGACCCGGTCATGGTGGCCACCAGCGGCGCGACACTGGCGGATGAACGCACGATTGCAGCATTTGAAAAGATCATTCCGCTGAGCAGCCTTGTTACGCCTAACCTTGACGAAATGGATCGTTTGGGTGGGGAGGGGACTATCTCTGGTTATCAGGTGCCGTTTCTGGTCAAGGGTGGCCACGGGCGGGACGAGATTTTGGTCGATAGACTGGTCGGCGCCGATGGCGAGATCGAACGCTGGGAAGGCAACCGGATCAATACGCGCCACAGCCACGGAACAGGCTGTACACTGTCATCGGCCATCGCGACCTATCTGGCACAGGGAGATGAATTGACCTTGGCGATTGGCAAGGCGCGTAACTATGTCAGAGCCAGTCTGGAGGCCGCGCCGGGTTATGGCGCTGGTCATGGCCCTATGGGTGTGCCGAAAACATGACTATTACTCTGACGGCTGGTATTGACGAAGCGGGCAGGGGGCCGCTGGCTGGCCCTGTAGTTGCTGCTGCCGTGATATTGCCGGAAGGACACGATATTAAAGGGCTTGATGACAGCAAGAAGCTGACCGCGAAAAAGCGCGCATCGCTTGAAGCTGAAATATTAGAAAAAACGTTATTTAATATATCATTATGCCAAGAATCAGAGATTGATTCTATCAATATACTACAAGCGACAATGCTGGCCATGACGCGCGCAGCAGACGGCTTGTCAAAAAGACCCGATCATATATTGGTTGACGGCAACCGCTTGCCGAAATGGGATTACCAGGCAGAGGCGGTGATTGGCGGTGATGCCATTCATGCCTGTATTTCAGCGGCCTCGATCTTGGCGAAAGAGCATCGCGACAGGATGATGATCGCGGCTGCCGAGAAATATCCCGAATATGGTTGGGAGAGAAACAAGGGCTATGGCACGGCCGAACATCTGGCAGCGCTCCGAAAATATGGGCCAACGCCCTTACACCGCAAAAGCTTTGCTCCTGTGGCGCAGTTCGAATTGCTTTAGCGGATAGTCGCTTAGGCGGCCTGTTTGCCCGCGGCTTTGGGTTTTTCCTGTACCCACTCGCCATTTTCATCCTTGATGTAACGCGGTGCCCATTTGACGTTCCATACCAGACCCATTTTTTCCCATAGACGTATAATATTGGCGCAAGGATCAAATTCCCACCAGACGATACCGGATGTGGCCGAACGGGGATGCTGATGATGGTTATTGTGCCAACCGTCTCCCATGGTGAGGATATTGATCAACAGGTTATTCTTGGCCGTTCCATGATCATGAAAGCGCTGTGATCCAAACAGATGACAGATACTGTTTACGCTTTGTAATACCGTCAGAACAGCGAAAATCCGAAGGAAACCAGCGATCAAAATCGTTCCGATAATCGCTTCGGGACCCGCAAAGGCCAGAGCCCAGAGCGCCGGGAAAACAATCGCGGAGACAAAATACCAGAACCAGCGGGTGCGATGGGCGAACATGACGATTTCGTCATCGACCAGGCCCTTGCCATAGATGCTGAGATCAGTCGTCGTCCGGTCAAACAGCCAGCCGACATGGCTGTGATGGAATTTGGCGAAACCTTGTAGCGGCTTGCCATAACCATCAAAATGGGGACTATGCGCGTCGCCGACCTTGTCGGTCATAGCGTGATGGCGGCGGTGATTGGCCGCCCAGTGCAGGGCAGAACCTTGCGCCGCCGACTGGGTCAAAATCGCTATGAATATGCCCATTGGTTTGGAAGTTTCAAAAGCGCGGTGCGAGAAATAGCGGTGATAACCGACTATACATCCGACCATGGACAGAAAATATCCGACGAGAAAGGCGGACCATTCGACCCAACCGGATCCATAAGCGAACATCCAATAGATTGCGGCGATGGAGCCGCCGATCTTGGTGGTCGACAATATGGCATGCTCCCGTAGCTTCGCACGTGCCGCTCGGCCACCATATTTGGCGCCAAATGGTACGGTTATCGTCTCATTTTCGGGCTGTAGCAGCCCTTGCTCTGTATCGTTGGAATCTGCCTTGAAGAGGTTTTTTTCAGCCTGTGTATCTACCGTATCGGTCATGTTTTTTACATTGGTATCGATAGTCATTACGCGCCCCGTACGATCAAATGCCAGCATCCGCTGAAATATTCGGGTGACATAACCATATTCTAAGAAATCCGGCAAACAGGTTAACCAATGTGCAATCAAAATTTGCGGTTAGTCTTTGGGAAATACGATAATTTTATTTTGTCCAATTTGGGTAGACAAGCGAGTCCTTTGGGACACACCACTAGGGATTGAGTCCACCAGCTGCGTTAAGACTCCATATCTGGTGGGGGACTCGTTTCGTTCTCCTTTTCAATTTTCTGTTAACCATAAAGACACGCCTTTAACCTAAGTTAACGGCCTTGACCGCTGGCCGCTGAGGACTCACCCTAAGCGTCACTTCAGTCAAAAAGGCGAAAAATTCATGGGTATCATTGAGCGTATCGACACGCCCAAAACAAAAGCAAAGGCGAAAACCACTGCAAAAAAGACGGCGGCGAAAAAGCCGGCGGCTGATCTGCCGTTGAACCAGATTTTGAAGATGGATTGTGTGGAGGCGATGAAATCCTTGCCTGATGAATCCGTCGACATGGTTTTTGCTGACCCGCCTTATAATCTGCAGCTCGGTGGTGATCTGTACCGGCCCGAAGGCGGGCAGGTCGATGCTGTTGATGATGCATGGGACCAGTTTGATAGCTTTGCCGTGTATGACGCCTTCACAAAAGCGTGGCTGAAAGAGGCACGGCGCATATTGAAACCCAATGGCTCGCTATGGGTGATTGGCAGCTATCACAATATCTTCCGGGTAGGTGCGTCGCTGCAGGATCTGGGCTATTGGATCCTCAACGACATTATATGGCGCAAGGCCAATCCTATGCCCAATTTCAAGGGCACGCGTTTTACGAATGCACATGAAACGCTGATCTGGGCGTCGAAAAGCGAGAAGGCGAAATATACGTTCAACTATCGCGCGATGAAGAATCTGAATGACGAGCTGCAAATGCGCAGCGACTGGGTCATGCCGATTTGTGGCGGACAGGAACGGCTGAAACGCAATGGCGTAAAAGCGCATCCGACCCAGAAGCCAGAGGCGTTGCTGTACCGGGTCATGCTGGCGACAACCAACAAGGGCGACATCGTGCTCGATCCGTTTTTTGGCACTGGTACAACTGGCGCGGTGGCGAAACGACTGGGTCGTCACTGGATCGGCTGTGAGAAAGAAGACAATTACTGCGAAGTGGCAGAAGAACGCATCGAAGCGGCCCTGCCACTGGATGAAAGTGAACTGAAAACCATGCAGTCGCCCAAGGCCAAGCCAAGGGTTGCCTTTGGTACGCTGGTTGAAACCGGTTATCTAAAGCCGGGAACGGAATTGTGCAGCAAGAACCGCAAGTTCAAGGCGAAGGTCCGTGCGGATGGTTCATTACTGTGGAACGGACATGAAGGGTCGATCCATAAAATTGGCGCGACGGTGCAGGATGCGCCAAGCTGCAATGGCTGGACTTATTGGTATTATGATGACGGCAAAGAACTGAAACCGGTTGACGCCTTACGCCAGACCTATTTGCTGGCCACGGAACCATAGGAAGACTATCATGGTGGATGTTGTGGGTCCGGATGCAAAACTCTATCTGAAGCCTGTCGGATTTCTCGACAGTCCACAATATTTTGATGATCAAAATACACGCTTAAACAATAGTTTGCTGTGGTTTTCTCAAGTTGAATATACGATATATGAAGAAGGCAAGCCTGCGATCCGAAATCTGGTTCCGGTGGAATTGTGGGACAAGATTGCAGCACGATTGCCAGAGCCCGTGCAAGAGCGGGCTGCCGCATTATTTGCCAATCTGACCAAGGCTCATGCACCGCTGCAATGTGGCGAGCGGGTGCTGCGTTTTGATCAACCCCATGTGATGGGCATCCTCAACATGACGCCGGACAGCTTTTCCGATGGCGGCAAGCATGAGGGCGACCCGCAAAACGCAGCCGATGCAGGTTTCAATATGGCGACGGCAGGGGCTTCGATTATCGATATTGGCGGAGAGTCAACCCGGCCCGGCGCAGAAACCGTTTGGGAGGACGACGAGATAAAACGTGTCGTACCCGTGATTGAAAAGCTCACCCAATGCGGTGCGGCGCTGTCTATCGACACACGCAAGGCGGCCGTGATGGAGGCTGCGATTACGGCAGGCGCGCATATTATAAATGATGTTTCGGCGTTGCTGCATGACAAACGCTCGCTGGAAGTTGCGGGCGTGTCGGGCCGGCCCGTGGTGCTGATGCATGCGCCATCAAGCGGCAAGGACCCGCATAAAGGCAAAGGTTATGGCAATGTTGTAGCCGATACCTTCGATTGGCTGGAACAACGCATCGCGGATGTTGTGGAAGCCGGTTTTGAGCGGGAAAAGATCATCGTTGATCCGGGGCTTGGCTTTGGCAAATCGCTGTCTGATAATTTGGCGCTGATGAACAATATCGCGCTGTTCCATGCGCTTGGTCAGCCGCTGCTCATCGGCGCGAGCCGTAAACGCATGATCGGCGCGCTGTCGAAGGAAGCGCCGGTAGACCAACGCCTGGGCGGTTCCATCGCCTTCGCCCACCACGCTATCCAGCAAGGGGCACAGGTCGTGCGTGTCCATGATGTGCCGGAAACAGTGCAAGCCACGCAAGTCTGGCGCGGAATGCGTGATGCCGGGGTCACAGCGCGGGTTTAACAGGGTCATCGATCTCAATCTAAAATAATGTAAATTCCCGCTGGCAAAGCGTACGTGACGCCCATAGGTTGGACGAAACGAAAGGAATTGTAATGAAAACACGCTATTTGCTCGCTGCCTGCTCGCTTCTTTCCATTACCAGCGTAGGGCTGGCCGAAACGACTGATGATACGAGCAAATTTACGTCCGAGCGTGTTTTTGACCTGGAATATGCCGATGATCCGCAGATATCTCCGAACGGCAAAACTATCGTTTATGCTCGCAAATCGATGGATAAACGTAGCGACCGTGTCATCGGTGATCTGTGGGCAATCACCACGCAAAATGGGGAGCACAGACCTCTGGTGTCAGGAGAGGGGGCCAGTTCCTCGGTACGCTGGTCACCTGACGGGGATCGGTTGGTCTATCTCACGACGACAAATGGTAAGCCCGACTTGCGGGTCCGCTATATGGATAGCGGCGAGAGCTTTTCACTTGCGCAGTTGGGGGTAAATCCCTCTGCACCAACATGGTCGCCCGATGGCAAGTCAATTGCCTTTTCCATGTTCGTGCCGGACAAGCCAGCGTCCTTTACTAAACCGCCCAAGGGACCGAAAGACTCGGAATGGGCAAAGCCAGTAAGGGTGTTCGATGATCTGGTCTTCCGTTTTGATGGCGCCGGCTATCTTCCCAAAGGAAAGAACCATGTTTTTATATTGAGCGCTGAAGGCGGCACACCGCGTCAGGTGACCAAAGGCAAAAATGGTTTCAGCTCTCCAGAGTGGCTCGGCAATGGCGCGCTTCTGGTCACGGGCAATGACGTTGAAGACGCCCATCTCGACCCGATTGAAAGTGAAATTTACCGGGTGAATCTGTCGGACCTTTCCATGACCGCTTTTACACAGCGCGATGGCCCTGATTTTGGGCCGAAGGTCTCACCCAAAGGATCACAAATCGCCTATCTTGGCTATGATGACAAACTGAAGTCCTATCAACATACCGAACTCTACGTGATGGGTACCGATGGCACCGGTTCACGCAACCTGACGGTGAATTTTGATCGGTCCATTGATACGATGCAATGGCGTGCCGACGGAAAGGCTCTAATTGCTCAGGCAGAAGTAGATGGTTTGCTCACCCTGTTGTCGATTGATTTGTCTGGGAATGTTAAAACCCTTGTGCGCGATATCGGCGGAACGGCAATCGGTCGTCCCTATGCTTCGGGCAGTTTCTCAGTTGCGCAAAAGGCTGGTGGAAGTTCACCTGTAATTGCTTACACCAAAGCAAGCACAGATCGTCCGGCTGAAGTTGCGTTCTCCCGCGGCGGAAAAACCAGCCGGGTTCTGACCAATCTGAACGATGATGCGCTGGGTCATCTGCAACTGGCCAAAGTGGAAGAAATCATCACCAAATCCACGCATGATGGTAGGAATATTCAGGCTTGGGTTGCTCTTCCTCCCGGGTTTAAAGCGGACGGATCCTATCCTATGATCCTGGAAATCCATGGCGGGCCTTATGCTATGTACGGTCCGTTTTTTGCCGCTGAAATTCAGCGCTTTGCGGCGGAAGGCTATGTGACGGTTTACGTTAATCCGCGAGGCTCGACTGGCTATGGCGAAGCGTTCGCGCAGCTTATTGATCTCGACTATCCGGGGAAAGATCATGATGACCTGATGTCTGTTGTCGATGCTCTGGTTGCGAAAAACTATGTCAGCAAAGATCGCTTGTTCATAACTGGCGGCTCGGGTGGCGGCATATTGACGGCATGGGCGGTTGGGAAAACCGACCGTTTTGCCGCCGCTGCATCCATCAAGCCAGTGATTAACTGGACCACCATGGCGCTTGCGGCCGACATTTCGCGATTTGTCAGTCGTCACTGGTTCCGAGCGCAACCTTGGGAACAACCAGAGGAATACTGGCGGCGGTCGCCTCTGTCTATTGTGAGCAATGCGAAGACGCCGACAATGCTGATGGTTGGAGAGGCGGATTGGCGCACTCCTGCTTGGGAGGCGGAGCAGTTTTACACCGCTTTGAAAGTCCAGAATGTCGATACCGTGCTGGTGAAAATTCCGGACGCGCCGCATTTAATCGCCGGTCGGCCTAGCAACCTGATTGCCAAGGTGGACAACATAATGGGTTGGTTCGCAAAATATGATCCGGCCAAGGCCGACAAGAAGAAATGAGTTAAGGCATTGCGGTGCGGTGTGATCGGTCTGCAAGTTCCACCCGCCGCATATTACGCGATCCAGCAAAAGACGCAGGTTGTGCGTGTCCATGGCGCTGGAAGGATAGGTGGCTTACGCTTTACTCGTTCACTGAGATGTGCGACGTTCAGGTTTGAAAAGGAGCTACAATGCCATTTAACAGAAAAATACTAGCCGCCATGAGTATCACACTGGCGGGAATGGCGTTTCTACCGACCTCTTCAAATGCTACTTTTACTGATCCGAATGCTACCAGTGATGATATCGTTGTCACGGGTAATAAAGTTACCAAAGAAGAGATCTCGGCGTTTGTCCGCACGACAATTTCCACGCCGAAAGGTGGGCGGCACAAAGGTCAATATGCGCGCTTTCAAGGCGCTGTCTGTCCAAAGGTTGTCGGCCTGTCTGAAGAAAACATCAAGCAGGTTGAGAGACGCATGCGCGGCGTCGCTTTGGCCGCCGATATGCAGGTAGCGGCGGAAGGCTGCGCGCCAAATGTATATGTGATGGTCGTCGCTGACGGCAACGAGGCCATCTCGATGCTGCGCAAGAAACGATCACGACTATTTGGCGACATTTCCCATTATGAACGAGAGCGGATCGCCAAAAGCGGCGGTCCGGCCTATGCATGGAAGCGGATTCAGGCGAGCTCTGCGGAATCAGGTGTGCTTCAGAACTCCGATGATGTAAGCATCCTGCCGGTGGATACTCCCGCCAAGACATATGTTCCAACACTGACTTCAAACGTGAAATCGCGGATCAAGCGAACGGTCACGCAAGCGATGACGCATTCCTTCCTGTTGCTCGAAAAAGGTGCCCTTGTGGATCTGACCACCATCCAGATTGCGGATTATGCGGCGATGCGGTCCTATATGGATACGCGAGACGGCAAGACGGCCAAAGCACCTGCCTACTCTATCCTTTCGCTATTTGATGCCGCTGCAGTCGATGGAAAAATGCCTGTATCGATCAGTGAATTGGATTTGGTTTTGTTGAGTTCGCTATACCATTCACCTGCTGACGTGTCCGCTGCTATGCAAAGCTCCGCCATGATCAACCGGTTTGAAAAGGAACTGAATTCCAATCAGGAGGACTGATTGGTTGGAAATTTGAGAGGTAGACCCGCCGATTTTAGTCTGCCAGTTCCACTTGCCGAACGTCATAACCGACTTTGTTGAGATCAACGATCAAGGCGTCCAGCTGTTCCTTGTCCTTCGCCTCGCACTCGATGTCGGTAATTAAGCCCTTGGCGGGGAGGTTGGTGAAAACGCGCTGGTGATAAACCTCGATGATGTTCACTTCATGCTCGGCAAATTGCTTCACTACATTATAGAGCGCGCCCGGCTGATCGCGCAGATGCAGACGCAGGCGAGCGAGGCGGCCGGAGCGGGCCAAGTCACGGAGCAGAACGTTTGCGAGTAAGCGTGTGTCGATATTGCCGCCGCACAGCACTAGGCCGACTTTCTCACCCGCAAATTTAGCCTTGTTACCGAGTAGAGCTGCCAGGCCGGCTGCACCAGCGCCCTCGACAACGGTTTTTTCTATCTGGAGCAGCAAGCTGACAGCACCCTCCAGTTGGGCTTCGCCGACCAACAGGATTTCATCGATATATTCCTTGATCACCGCGGCGGTAAATTCGGATGGATTGCGAACGGCAATACCCTCGGCCAGTGTATCACCGCCGGCGGTTACGTCCTTGCCGTTCAGTTTTCCGTACATGCTGGGATAAAGCGCGGCCTGGACACCGGTCATTTTAATGTCCGGTTTCATTACATGTGCAGCGGTCGCCATGCCGGAAAACAAACCGCCGCCGCCAATCGGAATGATCAAACGATCAAGATCGGGAACGGCCTCCAGCATTTCAATTGCGACTGTACCCTGACCAGCAGCCACATGTGGGTCATCAAAGGCGTGGATGTAAGTCAGGCCGCGTGTCTTAGCGAGCTCCAGAGCGTGCGAATAGGCTTCGTCATAATTGCCGCCCGCCATGACAATTTCCGCACCATGGCCGCGCGTTTGTTCCACTTTGACCATTGGCGTGGTCGTAGGCATGACGATGGTAGCTGGAATACCGAGATTCTTGGCATTGTACGCGAGACCTTGCGCATGGTTACCTGCCGAGGCTGCGATGACACCGGCAGTGCGTTTGTCTTCATCCATCAGCAGTAAGGCGTTTAACGCACCGCGCTCCTTATAGGCCGCGGTAAACTGTAGATTCTCGAATTTCAGGAAGACTTCCGCGCCAGCCATCTCGGACAGAGTGATGCTCTTTAACGTCGGCGTTTGCACGATACGGTCACGAATGCGGGCATGAGCCGCACGGACATCGGCATAGGTGAAGGACGGGAGCGAACTGGTGTCTTGATCGGTCATAATGCCAAAGCCCCTAACCCATCTGGTCTTTCAGGGAAACAATGATTATGCGGGCCATAAGGATATTAGAATATGGCAAAAATTACATTTATCGGAATTGGCGTGATGGGCGGCCCCATGGCAGCCCACCTTGCCCGAGCCGGGCATGACCTGACAGTCTATAATCGCACCCAATCGAAAGCGGAAAAATGGGTTGCGGAGCATGGCGGAGATTTTGCGCTCAGTCCTGCGGAAGCGGCCAAAGAGGCCCAGATTGTGATCAGCTGTGTTGGCAATGACGATGATTTAAGTGGGGTTACCATGGGCCGTGACGGCGCTTTTGGTGCAATGCAAAACGGTGGTCTGTTTATCGATCATACCACTGTCTCTGCCCAGATTGCCCGACAATTGTCGGTCGAGGCGCAAGGGCGCAGCATCGATGTGGTGGATGCGCCGGTTTCCGGGGGACAGGCAGGGGCCGAAAATGGCAAATTGTCTATCATGTGCGGCGGTAGTAAAGAGGCCTTCGCCGCAGCGGAAAATATCATGTCGGTTTATGCAGCACGCATTGTTCATGTGGGTGGGCCGGGCGCCGGGCAAACAACAAAAATGTGCAATCAGATTGCTATCGCCGGGGTTTTGGAAGGCCTATCTGAAGCTCTGCGTTTTGCTCAGGCAAGCAAACTGGACCTGGACAAGGTTTATGAAGCCATTTCTGGAGGGGCTGCGCAAAGCTGGCAAATGGATAACCGCTGGACCACCATGGCCAATGACGAATTTGATTTTGGCTTTGCGGTTGACTGGATGCGTAAGGATCTCGGACTAGCACTTGCAGAAGCACGGACCAACGGATCGACCTTGCCTGTCGCCGCATTGGTCGATCAGTTTTATGCCGAAGTACAGGCGGCAGGTGGCGGCCGGCATGACACAAGTTCGCTGGTGTCAAGAATTGCCAAGAGCCGAGCGTAGTTTTTAGGGATTGATTTTCGGGGGATAGTAATGCGTATTTTTTCATCAATAGCGAAAGCGTGCACGGCCTTATGGGCTGCCGCTATGATTGTCGGCTTGCCAGCTCAGGCCGACAGCTTGATCGAGAACGTCAATGGAATAACGCTCAATGAAGAAGGGAAAGTCGTCCGGTTTGCTGCGATGGTTATCGACGACGATGGTCGGGTAAAGGAATTGCTCGACCGGAAAGACAAGCGTCCCAAGGATGTTGATTTCCAATTTGACGGTAAAGGTAAAACCCTGATTCCCGGATTTGTCGATGCCCATGGTCATGTGATGGGATTGGGCTTTGCCGCACTGACATTAGACCTCTCGCAGACAAAGACTCTTGCGGAGGCGCAGGAGGCGTTGCGCGCATATGCCGCAAAATACCCCAATCGCCGGTGGATTATCGGTGGTGGATGGAATCAGGAAACATGGGGATTGGGACGCTTCCCAACAGCTGCCGAGCTTGACGCTGTTGTTCCGGGCCGGCCAGTTTATCTCGAACGCGTCGACGGCCATGCCGCCTGGGTCAACAGCGCAGGTATGAAAGCTGCAGGTATCACGTCCGCAACCAAGGCACCTCCGGGCGGTGCAATCGAAAGAGCGGGCGGTAAACCAACCGGTATCTTCGTCGACAAAGCACAGGGACTGTTCAGCAAATCCATTCCGGCACCGCGCCCTGTAGAAAAAGACCTTGCTCTCATGAAGGCTCAAGAAATACTGCTTTCTCAGGGAGTGACCGCGATTGCTGATATGGGGACCACGATGTCCGATTGGCAGAGTTTCCGAAGGGCAGGAGACAAAGGGCAACTGAAAGTTCGGATCATCTCTTATGCCGGTGAAATCGAAAATATGATTGCAATTGGCGGACCGGGACCGTCGCCATGGCTTTATGATGATCATCTGAAACTAGCGGGCGTAAAGCTTTATATCGATGGAGCGTTGGGATCACGTGGTGCATTGTTAAAGGAACCCTATGCTGACAAACCGGGAGAGAAAGGATTGGCGCTCCTGTCCCCTGCGCAACTTAAAAACAAGATGAGCCGTGCGGCAATGGATCGTTTTCAAACAGCCGTGCATGCGATTGGCGACCAAGCCAATGACGAGATTTTATCTGCGGTTGAAGAACTACAATATACTTTTAAAGGGGACCGACGGTGGCGGATCGAGCACGCACAGATTGTTGATCCTATGGACTTGCCAAGAATTGCTCGCACCGGAACAATTGCATCGATGCAACCAGTTCATCAGACGTCCGATCGACTAATGGCAGAGGCCCGACTGGGGTCTAACCGCCTAGACGGTGCTTATGCTTGGAAATCGATTCTCGAATCGGGCGCGAAATTGGCTTTTGGAACCGATGTTCCCGTTGAATCGCCCAATCCGTTTCCCGGATTGGCAGTTGCAATGACGCGGGAAGATGCAAATGGACAACCTTTTGGCGGATGGTTGCCGGGTGAGCGGTTGACGCGTGAGGAAGCATGGTACGCCTACACCATAGGAGCAGCTTATGCCTCGTTTGCCGAAGATCGGCTCGGCAGCCTGACTGAGGGGAAGCGCGCAGATTTCCTCATCGTTCAGGAAGACATCATGCTGATTGCGCCACAAGCGATCAGGAATATCAGGGTTGAGCAGACGTGGGTTGGGGGACGACCGGTTTTTGTAAACGAGGCGATACAACCAGTAAAATAACCTATGTTTGCGTCATATTAACTGAAATTGCCTTTTAATACTTGCGTTTGATGGGGCTTGGCCGTAAAAAAACTAACGATAGCGGATGCACCCCATAAAGAGTCGCGCAGCGTTATTGGCATATCCAAATGGACTAGGTATTTGACTTTAGTCCTTTGGGAACTGAAAATATTCTGATTGGAGTATATAATGAAGTTTAAAAAATTGGCAGCTACCGTAGCCGCTGTATCCCTCATCACTGCTCCTGCAATGGCTCAGGCTGTGCAGAGCACTGCTCCAGTTGCAGAACGCATTGGTGCTTCGTCTGATTCCGAAGCTGAAAAGCTTGAAGGTAGCACTGGCATCATCATCGGTGTTTTGGCTGCTGCAGCTGTAATCGCCGGTATTATCATCATTGCTGATGACGATGACGATGAGCCAACAAGTCCCTGAGACCTAAAAAGATATTTAACAAAAACGGGGTGTTATCGCCCCGTTTTTTTTGCCTGGTGATGATGGATTGGACGCAGTTGGGCCACTGATCTTACATCATGGTAAATTGCCTTTTCATAAGTGATAGTACGAGGCATATTAGGTTTACTGATTCTTAATGTAGAAGATAAGGCTCTCATCTGTGACTGCACCCGTTCGCTTTCCGCGATTTTTTGTTACAAATCCTAGCCCGTGCCCTTATTTGCCGGGAAAAAGCGAACGCAAGGTTTTCACTGAGCTGACGGGCCCTCACACTGACGAACTCAATGACGCATTGGGCCGGATCGGATTTCGTCGCAGTCAAAATGTCGCATACCGGCCAAGCTGTCTTGACTGCAAAGCTTGCGTTTCGGTGAGGGTACTGGTCGATGAGTTTCGACCCAATGCCACGCAACGAAAATTATTGCGGCGCAATCAGGATCTGGTCGTCGAGGCTTGCGAGCCATGGGCGACCGAGGAACAATTTTCTTTGCTGCAAAAATATCTCTCTAAACGGCATCCCGGTGGTGGAATGACCGAGATGGACGAGATGGACTATTCCGATATGATCGAGCAGTCGCCGGTAAAAAGCTATGTCATCGAATATCGCGAACCAACTGTCGATGGTGTCAAAGGCCGGCTGGTTGGAGCTTGTTTGACCGACCAGCAAGGCGATGGCTTGTCGATGATTTACAGTTTTTTTGATGCCGATCACCCTGATCGGGCTGGTCTCGGTAATTTCATTATAATGGATCACATCTTGCGGGCACGCAAAGCGGGTCTGCCCTATGTCTATCTTGGCTATTGGGTGAATGGATCGAGCCGGATGGAATATAAAGTCCGTTTTCAACCGCTCGAGCAGCTTGGTCCCGAAGGTTGGCGGCGATTTAATCGGGGCGTAGACGCGAAGAAGACTCCCTGATTCGTCGAGAGGAAGCCCTCTCAAACCGTTAAGTTACAAATGGAAAAGCCCGCCAATGATTTTGATCAGCGGGCTTTCTTCAATTTGGTGAATACTCAATTGCAATATCAGCAGTGGGCCTGTTGACAGCCTTTCAGGGGACCGGGGTCGTATTTTCTCGACTTGGGTTTCCACGCCTTTTTTGGAGCTGCTTTCCAGCGTTTCTTGGCTGGCTTGGCTTTTGTGTAGATGACTTCTTCATCGATATAGGTCGTCGTGGTCGTCGTAGTAACCGGCGTGGATTCGATCACAACTGTAGTCACCATCGGTTGGGCATGCGTGTAGTAGTAAGCGGGATAGTAATATCCGCCCTGCCATCCACTGTGATAACGTTGATGTCCCCGGTATTGTGTCCGCGGTGCAGGAACGCGGTATTCAGGTGCACGGTAATCTACTCCAGGAGCACGGGAATATTGTTCACGTTCCTGATAATCCTGTCCATATTTCTTTAGGAGCTTGCGGCATCGATCCGTGCTCTGATCAATTGCGGCACCGGCCAATGCGCCAACGCCGCCACCAATTAAGGAGCCGCCTAAGCGGTTCCCGCGTCCGGCAATGCGATTCCCTGCCAAAGCACCTATAGCACCGCCGACAACGGCTCCACCGATGCCGCTGCTTTTCTTGCAGCGCTCCAGATAGGCCAGTTCTTCAGCACGGGTGTCATAACCCTGATCTGCGTGGTGGCGTTCTTGATAGTAAGGGGTGTCGCGGACAGGCCCTTCGCTGCTCCAATGCGGACCATCGGCAGAGTTGACGCCGGCTTGTGAAACATCGCCATCACCAATGAATGTACCGGAATATTGTCCTTTATAAACCTTTCCTTCGGCGTCGCGATACGTTCCCTGCCAATCGCCTTTGTAACTGCCATCTTCGCGATATGCGCCGTCCCAGTCACCTTGATAGATCGTCGATCCGCCATGCGCGCCCGATGGCGTTGCGATAACCCGGTCATCATTCATCAGGATGCTTTTATCATAGGTTACCTGACCAGCGCGGTAACCGTCATTATAGCCCTGATTATAGCGATCCCAATCGAGATTGCTGACGCTATCATAGACCACTCCGCGGCGATCAGTCAGAACCGCATCATCATAATAGCGCGACCAGCCATAGCCAGCAGTGGGTCGGTGAAGCCCATAATGACCATAGTTGGCGATAAAGAAGCTGGGTCTGATGAAAGTCCTCGGCAGCCGGAAACCACGGTGCGGCCGCTTATACCCTTTGCGATATCCCATGCGTCCCATCCGGACTTTTGCACCGTCGCGAAAATGGCGCCCGCCGCGCATGGCATGCCGCATATGCTTACCGCCCATGCGGTTCATCGTCTTCTTGGCGGCCTGCGCACCAGAGGCAAGCGCAGTGACAGAGGCAAAAGACATATCCACTGGTGCCTGCGCTGCGGTGCTGCCCGGCACCGAGTCGATGGCGGCAGATGCCGCTGCTGGCGTCATCGCCATAGCGCCAGCCAAGCCAGCAAATAGAAGGGTCTTCATGGTTAACAACTCCCTGTTTCGGACCGTACAATTGGCACGCCCCACCGTATAATGGTTAACACATAGTTACCATTTTAGGCGTTGTTTGACCATTAGTAGCTTGTAAAATAGGGTAGATTTAGAGCACTGTCTCGAAATGGGGCAATATAGTTACGGCGCTGCTAACCAAGCCCGTTAGCAATGGCTGCAATCAGATTTGTCATGCCTGTCTCGTCCGCTGCCGTGAATCGATCGGGCAGGGGGCTGTCCAAATCTAGTACCGCTATAACCTGGCCGTCTTTGCATACAGGCACCACCAGTTCGCTACGGCTATCCGCATCACAGGCTATGTGACCAGGAAACGCGTGTACATCGGCGACCCGCTGAACCTGATTGGCTGCTGCGGCAGTTCCGCAAACGCCTTTGCCTATTGCAATCCGGATACAGGCGCTTTTGCCCTGAAACGGACCGAGCACCAATTCGTCCTCCACTACACGGTAAAAGCCGGCCCAATTCAGATCCGGAACATATTGCCAGATTAGCGCCGAGACATTGGCCATATTTGCGATAGCGTCGGATTCACCATCTGTGAGCGCACGTGCGGCTGTCGTCAGGTCGTCATATAAAATGTCCGGGGACTGGTCTGCTGGGATGGAGAAATCGTACATAACAGCCCCGCTATCAGTTCATGGGGTAGGGGTTCAAGAAGGTATCTTCGCAGGCCATGTGTCATCTTTCCGCAAGATATTGTTTTTCAAAAGATAATCGCAAAAGTGGATTGTTTCTTTTCCGAAAACTCGTCCTTGTTTCGTGGTGCCACAAAAGACGCGGTTCAGATTGTCGCATCGTTTATGTGCCAGGCTTATCTCGTGTCCGTCGAGTTTCCTGAATCTGATTGGTCAGACCTTGTAGCGATTTTAGGTGCACAAGCGGCGATGAAGCCCAAGAATTCCATGCTGCGGTGGGTGTCCTCAACACGGTGAGGCGTCATGGTTATGGGCGATGATTTCAAGTTTATCCTCACAAAATGATTAGTGAATAAGCCCTCATAATCTTCATATTTTGGTTTTTCCTAGTTCTTTAATGAGTGGCGGATTCCGTAGCGTCTTTCATTATATGCAACAGATAAAAGATGGGAATAGCGCGCACTGATTTCGTTTTTGGGCGTTGTTGTTTCTGCGCAAGGGGAGGAACATTATGAACAAATTACCATTCTGCGGAGGTTCCAATTTGGTTGCCGGGGTTATCAAACCCACATTGATGGGTTCGGTGGCGATGGCCGGATTTTTGGGCTGGACTACGCCTTTATATGCTCAATCTGAATCGACTACCAACGCCGACAATATTATTGTGGTGACGGCCCGGAAGCAGGAAGAGACACTGCAAGAGGTGCCCGTGGCTGTCTCTGTAATTGGTGGGGACACATTGGAAGGATTTCGTATCGATGAGGCGGCAGACATATTGAGCCGTGTGCCGGCATTAAATGTGCAGATTGGTGGTTCTGGCGCTGGTGCCCAAATAAGTTTGCGGGGTGTCGGTTCAAGCAATATTTCCAATGCTTTTGACTCCGCTGTTGCCCTAAATATTGACGGGGTATCCGTGAGTACACAACGTCTATTGCAATCTGCTTTTTTTGATGTGGCTCAAATTGAGGTTTTAAAAGGTCCGCAGTCGCTGTTTTTTGGAAAGGCAGCGTCAGCAGGTGTGTTCTCTCTGCGGTCTGCCGATCCCACTCCGGAATGGGAAGTTGGAGGAAAGGCATCTTATGAGTTCGAAGAGAAAGGCTACACTGTAGGCGGCTATGTTTCCGGTCCAATAAGCGATACTCTGGGCGTTCGATTTGCGGCTGAATATCAGGATATTGATCAATATGTACAGTTGCAGGATAATGTTCCGGCTTTGGACCGTGACAAGGGCCTTACCAATTTCATCGGGCGGTTGACCTTGAATTGGGAACCGGCCGACAATTTCGAAGCCAATCTGAAACTTAACTATAACCGCCAGCGTGGAGAGTCTCTGCTTCAATTTTCCGATATTTTCTGCGGAGGAGATGGTATTGCGGATCCATCGGTATTGGGCGTTTTCGGTGTCGCTTTTGCGCCGACACATGACTGCAACATCCGTGATAATCGTTTTCCAACACCCGATGGCAATGCCGCGATCAATGTTGTTCCAACGGGAACCGTTGGCGCAGACCGCGCAGATATCAGCCAGGCATTTAATGATACCGATCTGTTTTTTGGCAGACTGACTTTTGATGTAGGCCTGACAGAGAACCTCACGCTTTCGTCGGTGAGTGGATATATCGATATGGATAATGAGTATAATGACTCATTTAATTCTACCGGTATGTTACCCGATGGCAGCGCAGCTGGTTTAGTAGCGCCGTTTCGCAATACGTTGCAGCAATATACTCAGGAAATTCGTCTGACCAGCGACTATTCCGGACCATTTAACTTTATGGTTGGTGCCTTTTGGGAAAGCCGCGAAATAGGATTGAGCACCTCTCAAAATGCCTTTAACCCCTCGCTGGTTTTGGGTCCCGACCCTGTCACCGGTTTTACGTTCGATTGGTTTGCCGATCGGCCTATCAGTTCCGAAGCTTTATCATTTTTTGGTAGCGCGACGGTTGATTTTGACGAGCAATGGCAGCTGTCCGGTGGCGTACGCTGGACCGACGAACAGAAAAGGACCACAATTGGGTTTCCTTATGTTCATAGCTTTATAACCACTGCATTTGGTGCCGTGGGTTCCGGTTTCTTCGCTGGCCCAGTTCGTTTCAGCGACAGTAACATATCACCCGAGCTAGTATTAAGATATAAAGCTACGGATGATGTTAACATATACGCCGCATTCAAAACCGGCTTTAAATCAGGTGGCGTCGATAACAATATCTTACCAACAGGGGCCATCGTTCCAGGATTGAATAGCCCAGACCCTGCCGTGGTTCAGGCTTCCGGAGATGCTCTTCGATTCGACTCTGAGACATCAATGGGCGGCGAAATTGGCCTCAAGTCACAATTTGCCGATCGCTCGGTTACTCTGAATGCGACCGCCTATTATTATGTTTTTGATAATCTTCAGGTGCAAAATTTTGATGTCGCCATCTTCAATTTTGACACGACCAACGCGGGCGAGCTAACGACGCTGGGTCTTGATGTCGAGTGGGGCTGGATAACACCTGTTGAAGGGTTGAGCTTCTCCGGGGCCATTTCATGGCTGGATGCAGAGTTTTCCGATACGTTCATTGTTCCAACTAGCGGTGATGATCTGGACGGTCGTGCGCCGGCTCGGGCTCCCGAGTTTTCGGGCAACATCGCTATGGACTGGAATATTCCAGTTAGTGATAGGCTGGAGTTCGGTCTTAGTGGGAATGTCGCGTACAGCGGTTCTTACATAACCGCAAATAGCACATTGCAGACGTTTAATGATGCCGTACGCAATGCGAATGGTGCCCTTAATAACCTGGTTCAGGACGACTATATCACTTTGGACGCAGCCGTTTCGATTGGCGATCCGGATGGAAAATGGACACTTTCGTTGATCGGTAACAATCTGACCGATGAAATATTCATTAATACTGCCGGTCCTGCACCGTTTGTGGGGCCAGGAGACGATCAAATCGTGACACTTAATCGTGGTCGTCAGGTTTTTGTTGAGGCAGCCTTTAAATTCTGATCGGTATGTTAAAGCCTACCGCAGTTTCGGATATGTGATCGTTCCCGATTGTGTGAGCATGACTTTCAGCGTTTGCCTCAGGATAAAACGGATGCCGGGTCAGTCTTTTCCTGCGTTCATGTTGACAAAGTTCAGTCCAGCGTTGGCTTCCCACGCATCTTTTTGACGTTTGATTTCTTCTTCTTGGAATCGACACGTCTTGCCTTGGCGGCGCGGCTAGGTTTGGTCTTTATTCGGCGGACGTCACGTTTGTGAGCGTCGACCAGCATGTCCTCTATCCGTTTGCGGGCCTCTGCGCGGTTGGCCTCCCGTGTGCGATGTTCCCGCACTGTGATGACAAGCTCTCCGCCGCTGGTCATTTTGCGGCCTGCTAGATCCCGCAATTTTCGAAATGCAAACGGAGGTAGACGCAGAGCGTAGATGTTAACGCGCATCTGCACCGCCGTCTCGACCTTGTTAACATTCTGACCGCCCGGACCTGATGCGGCAAGGAAGGTTTCACTGATCGCGCTTTCGGGAATATCGAATGACATAAGCCGTCTCTACTCAATTAATGAAAGTCGGCATAGAGGGTGGTCGCGCGGTTTGATGCGTTACCATTCTCGGGCATAGACGGTGTGATTTGCGACAAAAAAGGCACTGAAAATCATCTGCTTCGTCAATTCAAGGTGATTTTTAAGAGAAAAAGTTAATTTTTTTTCGGAGGTTGCCAGAGTCCTGAAACGACTCATTTCTGCGGCTTACAGAGTCACAGTGCTGCCTGCGACTCGTGCTTTATCCTACATTAATTGAAAATTAACCTTTTACGTTCATCTGTCTTATGGTTAATAAATGATCGAGGGGTTTCGGGAGTGTACCCGTTGCCGGTGCGTAAATTAAGAAAAGGGGCTGCCCAATGCGTGTGCTGCTGATTGAAGATGAGCCAACAACTGCAAAGGCAATTGAGCTGATGCTGACGACTGAAGGCTTTAACGTATACACAACGGATTTGGGCGAAGAAGGCCTCGATCTGGGTAAGCTCTATGATTACGATATCATTTGCCTGGACCTCAACCTGCCAGACATGCATGGTTATGATGTTCTGAAAAAACTGCGTGTTGCCAAGGTGCAGACACCAGTACTTATTCTTTCCGGTATCAGCGAAATGGACAGCAAAGTGCGGTCCTTTGGCTTTGGTGCCGACGATTATGTGACCAAGCCTTTCCACCGCGAAGAGCTCGTCGCCCGTATTCACGCTGTTGTGCGCCGTTCCAAAGGCCACTCACAATCTGTTATCCGCACCGGCAAACTTGCCGTGAACCTTGATGCCAAGACCGTTGAAGTCGATGGCAATCGCGTTCATCTGACCGGCAAAGAATATGCGATGCTTGAGCTGCTCTCCCTGCGCAAGGGTACGACGCTCACCAAGGAAATGTTCCTCAACCATCTTTATGGCGGCATGGACGAGCCGGAACTCAAAATTATCGACGTGTTCATTTGTAAGTTGCGTAAAAAGCTGGCTCTTGCCTGCGGTGGCGAAAACTACATCGAAACCGTATGGGGCCGCGGCTATGTCCTTCGCGACATGGAAGAAGAAGTCGGACCCGAAGTTCAGGTCGCTTAAGACTTTTCAACTCACTACCCAAAAAGCCAGCGGCGGGACCCTGAAAGGTCCCGCCGTTTTTTTGCGCTAAATTATTGCGGTATCGCTGTATCCAGATACCAGCGTTGATCGCCTTCTAGTGCCAGAGCGGTAAGCTTTTCACTATAATAAGCGCCCGTATCAATACCGATCCGGTTGCCCTTCTCGACGACCTCATCATTGATCGTGTGGCCATAGACAATGACTTTCTCGTGCGGTTCTTTCACCGACAAGAATTCTTCCCTGATCCACCGCAGGTCCTTTGGCTTTTGTTCTTCCAGCGACACACCGGGACGAATACCGGCATGGACAAATGCATAATCGCCGATGACAATCTGGTTCTCGAAAGCTTTGACAAAGTTGATATGGTGCGCAGGAATTAGGTCAGGCAGACGTTGTGCCAATGCTGCGTTGTCGAGTCCCATATAGTCCCGCACGCTGATCTCATAGCTGAGGATGGTTTCCTTACCGCCAATACGGTTGAAAAAGCGGGTCGATTTTTCGTCCCCCGTTGCGGCTTTCAAATATACTTCCTCATGATTACCCATCAAGAAACGGACATCGCCCAGCTCACGCTTAAGCTGTATCGCCGTTTCAATGACACCGGCGCTGTCCGGGCCGCGATCGACCAGGTCGCCGAGGAAGATAATCTCGCTGTTGATGTCGCCTCGTTTGGCATCGTCATCAATAATCTTTTCGATCAACTGTTGCAGCAAATCGTTGCGACCATGAATATCGCCAATGGCATAGACCCGCCGGCCTTCGGGAATGCAGGCGGTATCCAAAGGACGAACTTTCGATTTTTTGTTAAACAGGCGCTTCAACATCTTGCCGACGAGCTTTATTCCATTTCGTAAAATTCAAGAGGCAGACGCTATTTCAGCGCCCGCCTCTTTGTCCATATAGTAATTTTACCTGAACAGGTAATGTAGAGAATTGGTTTTGGTCTAGCTTTCTACCGTGAAGCTGAGGCCGGCATTGGCTTCCAAACGCTTGATCAGCTTTTTGCCCATTAATGCACCCGGTGTCCAAATACCGCCGCCATGTTTGTTGCCGTCCTGCGCAATACAAAGCGCCGCCTCTGCAATCATCTTGGAAGTTGAACCATAGCCAGGATCCTTGTCGCCCTTGACGCAAAGGCTTGCGGTCTCACCATCTGCGGTTTCGCCCAGAAAAATGACATCATAATAGCCGTTTTCCCGTTCTTCCTTGGTTGGCCCTTCACCGGGTTTTGGTGCATCATCACCGCTTAGCGGGTTGGCTTTAGCCAGCATCTCGGCGGCCTGTTTACCCATCTCGCCTGGACTTGTGACGACCATCTCATCATATTTGAAGTCTTCGCTATAGGGAAAATCCAAAAGGAAGTTGGTGCGATGCACATTCTTGGTGTTGATCGGTGCCATGATAAACGGTGCAACCCAGCTATCGAGCGTTTTATCAACTTTCGGAATCATCATATTCGGCTGATCCGGCCCTTCAAAGCCAGGGGTCAGTCCAAAGCTACTGGCCAGAATTTTTACCAGGCCCGGGTTTTTGGCAATAGCCTTCATCGTTTCTTTCAGACTAGCCGCAGTTCCGCCAGAGAATGTGCCTTCCATGGCGCGGACACGGCCTTTAACGCGGGTCGCCGGTTTGCCAAAGCGTTTGTCCATCTCTTTCTGCAGCGCCAACACGCCCAAGTCGAAGGGAATGGAGTCAAAACCACAGGAAAAACAGATTTGTGCACCTGATTTTTCAGCCGCCTCCTGATGCTCGTCAATCTTCTCGCGCATCCAGCCGGGTTCGCCGCAGAGATCGACATAATGAGTGCCATGCTGAACACAGGCAGCGACCAGTCCGTCGCCATAAAGTTGATAAGGACCGACCGTGGTCAGGATAACACTGGCGCGGCTCGCCATCATATCGATGGAGGATGCATCATCGGAATCCGCCACAATCAATGGTGTTTCCGTGGGAGCACCGATCAGGTCCCGGACCTCTTCCAGCTTTTCCATCGAACGCCCGGCCATGGCCCATTTCGGTGCGTCGCCGCTGACGCCATATTGTTTTGCCATATATTCGGCAACCAGACGGCCTGTATAGCCCGTTGACCCGTATATAATGACATCAAATTCCCGTGCATCGGACATCGCGGCCCTCCTTATTATCAGTTTTGTTTCGAAACGATCTTATGACTTAGAGCTTTGGCAGAGTCACGCCTCTTTGCCCCATATATTTACCGGCACGTTCAGCGTAGCTGGTTTCGCACGGTTCGTTGCCTTTCAGGAATAGAAACTGGCATGCGCCTTCATTGGCATAGATTTTGGCGGGCAGGGGGGTGGTGTTGGAAAATTCCAGCGTCACATGGCCTTCCCAACCTGGCTCCAACGGCGTGACGTTCACGATGATACCACAGCGAGCATAGGTCGATTTACCAAGGCAGATCACCAGAACATCGCGCGGGATGCGGAAATATTCGACCGTGCGGGCGAGTGCAAAGCTGTTGGGCGGAATGATGCAGCAATCTGTTTTCCGGTCGACCAGACTATCGGCATCGAACTTCTTTGGATCAACGACAGCGCTGTTCACGTTAGTGAAAATCTTGAATTCATCGGCCACGCGGGCGTCATAGCCGTAAGAAGACAAGCCATAGCTGATACAGCCATCACGCTTCTGCCCCTCGACGAAAGGCTCGATCATCGCGCTATGCTTGGCTTCCTGGCGAATCCATCTGTCGGATAATATGCTCATATTTCTCTTTCTCCGGGAATTGGGCTTAAGACGTTTTTCGCTTCATGCCAGCAAGCTCAGGGCCGCACAACATTCCAGTTGACGGGGCCATCGATCCCGCTGATCCGCCGCATATCGGATGCGCGCCACATGACCCATGGCTTGGTTGCATAATCGGGCGGAAAGAAGTTACCTTCCAGCCAGAATGTGCGGCTGATACCGCTGCTGATGCTATAATCTTCCTCAAACTCTTTCGAAACGATAATGACAGCGGGTTTGCCGCTATGCCCTTCAATCTGGTTGAGAAAAGTATTGAGCTCACTCAACACCAAAGCACGTCCCGGCCTATCCTTGCAGCCATTGTCATAGGCGAGCCGTACAGCAGGCGGCAGGATGTTTTCTTCCCGGGGAACAGTAGTCACAAACATGGTTGCCTGATCAGTGGCCAGACGGCACAAGCTATATTCATGGACAGCGCCATAGCGGATGCCCGCATCGCGTGCGCCATTGATATTGGCGGCGAAATTGGCGTCCCGTTCTTCCGCTCCATTGGTTGCCAGAATATAGGCGAAATCGACGCCTGTGGCACCGGCGACATGCCAGGTAATCTGACCATGACTGGCATCTACTGAAACACCCTGAACGGGATACTGATCTCTTGGTGGTGCCCAGCCGACGGCTATATTGCGCAGGACAAAGGCAATGATCAGCAGGACAATGATGATCAGGCCGAACCGCAGCACGGTATTTTTCCTATTTTGTGTGGACACCCTATTTCCCTGACGCGTTACTCAACTGGACGATTGAACAACTGCACCAACGGGCAGAGAATCGACTAATTCTTGATATGCAATACACAGATCAAAGTGAAGAGGCGACGGGCGGTTTTAAAATCAACTTCGATTTTACCATCAAGCCGCTCGGTCAAAAGCTCGGCACCGTGATCATGCACGCCGCGCCGCGCCATATCGATCGTCTCGATCTCTTGGGCAGTGGCCTTGCGAATAGCTTGATAATAGCTGTCGCAAATTGCGAAATAATCGCGGATCGGCCGGCGAAACCTACCTAATGCAAGGATCAGGGTTTCAAGCGGCTCGCCATCTTCACGCGCAATGGAGATAACCAATCTTCCTTCCTGCACACTGAGATGCAGTTTATACGGACCGAGATAGCCATCATCATGTTCGCGCAAAGGCTTAAAGTGGTTTTCTTCGATCAGATCGAAGATCGCAATACGCCTTTCCTGCTCAATATCGGCATTGCGCCACAAGATGGTGGCTTCGTCGAGTTCAACATTTATGATGCGCGGATCAGACATTTCAGCTCTGTTGCCGCAGCACCGGGGCTAGGACAAGTTTTTTTGCAGTGCGGTAGAAAATCAGAAGGCATTTATCCACAAGACTGTCCCCGCCTGATTTAAAAATTTACCGGGAACGGACTTGCCCTTAACCGCTTGAGCGTGGATGATAAGAACATGGCCGAGTTAGTTCGTTTTGATGCAGTAGAAGAAGAATCCCAGCGCCTGCCGCGCAATGTCGAGGCAGAGGCAACGTTTTTGGGTGCGTTGTTGATTGACAACCGCGTGGCCGAAGACGTTCAAATTAAATTGCGGCCAGAGCATTTTTATGAACCGCTGCATGGTCGAATATACGAACAGGCATTGAAACTTCTCGATCGTAACATGGTCGTTACGCCGGTCACGCTGAAACCTTATTTTGAAGCCGATGAGGCGATGAAAGTGCTGGGCGGCCCATCCTATCTTGCCAAGTTGACTGGCGACGGGGCAGGTTTGATTGGTGCGCGCGATTTTGCCGATCAGATATATGATCTGGCTTTGCTGCGCGAATTGGTGAATGTCGGTCGAACCTTGGTCGACAATGCACTGGACACCAGCGAGACGGTTGACCCCAAAACCCAGATTGAGGAAGCAGAATCCTCTCTCTACCGCGTTTCCGAGGGCGAAGCGCAGGAAGGTGGTGTCAAATCCTTCCTCGCTGCCTCCACCGAGGCACTAAATAACGTGGAACGCGCGTTTAATAGTGGCGGCAAGGTTTCGGGTATCACTACTGGTTTGACCGATCTCAACGCAAAAATGGGTGGTTTGCACAAATCGGACTTGCTGATTTTGGCGGGACGCCCCGGTATGGGCAAAACATCGCTTGCTACCAATATCGCGTTTAATGCCGCTAATCGCTATCGCCGCGATGTTCAGGACGGAATTGAACCTGAAGATTCGTTGGGCGCCAAGACCGCTTTTTTCAGTCTGGAAATGTCAGCAGACCAGCTGGCAACAAGGATCCTCTCCGAACAGGCTGAAATCAGTTCGGAAAAACTGCGTATGGGCAGTATCAGTCGTGACGAGATGCATCGCTTGGCACTGGCATCCCGGGAATTGCAGGATTTACCGCTCTATATCGATGATACGCCCGGACTGACCATTGCAGCCCTGCGCACGCGGGCGCGGCGTCTGCAGCGACGCAGTGGCATCAACCTGATCGTGGTCGATTATCTGCAACTGTTGCAAGGGTCGGGTCGTGCCAATGATAATCGCGTCAACGAAATTTCGGAGATTAGCCGAGGCCTGAAAACTCTCGCCAAGGAACTGAATTGTCCGGTGGTTGCGCTCTCCCAACTTTCGCGTCAGGTGGAAAGCCGAGAAGACAAGCGCCCTCAGCTATCCGATTTGCGTGAGTCCGGTTCGATCGAGCAGGACGCCGATATTGTGATGTTCATCTATCGCGATGAATATTATCATCTTGCCGTAAAACCGGATGACCCGGATGAGAATTCAACCGAGGAGCAGAAAGCGAAATATCTCGCCTGGGAAACCGACCATCAAAGCAAGGTAGGCAAGGCGACTGTTATTGTTGCCAAAAACCGTCAGGGTTCCACCGGTAATATCCAGCTGAGCTTCCTGAGCGAGTTTACCAAATTTGGTGACCTGGCCTATGGCGATGGGCCGGATGATTATTAATCTGGGTTGTTTGCAACGAACAAAGGGTCAAAGGCAGATCGTTAGGCAGCGTTGATTTCGCTCGCGATCCAGTTCCGGACTTTCAAACAAATTTGCGACAAATGCCAACAGGTCACCATGGTGGACAGATCTTCTTGCAAGGTGGTAAGAGCTGACGCTGCGCTGGAAAATGTAATTCTGCGCGACTGTTAATCGGGGGAGAAAGTTCCTTGCGTTCAAGGCGGTCCTACATTTTCTTTGCAATAATGGGCTTGTTATTTCTGGCGATAGCAGTGGTCGGTTTCGGTCCATCTTTTCTCCTACCGCTCTTGGAAGGCAATTTCGATTTTTCGCTGAGCGTATTTGGTCATGCAATCATCATGTTCGGCTGGCTCGGGCTATTCATCGCACAAGCAATACTCGCGAGTAGCGGTCCAAGCCGAATGCATAAATATCTCGGGAGGGCATCCCTTGGGTTATTTGTGTTGATAATGGGTTCTGGGGTTACGCTGTCCGTGGCAAACTTCCTTGAGGATTTGCCACAACCGGTCGAAGCGCGACTGGACAGCATCTTTTTCCTGCAGCTATGGGCTTTCATTTTGACGCCATTGTTCTTTTGGCTCGGATACAGGGAACGTCGACGCGCGCCTCAGGAGCATATGCGCTACATGCTGTTTCTGACGTTTTTTCTCATAGAGGCAGCCGCCAGCCGGATAACATTTTTGCCAGGATTGGCGGATGACGCGACATTCATCTACGCACAGTACATATACCTCGACCTGATGCTGGTCCCGTTGTTCATCTATGACTGGAAGCAACTGGGACGTCTATCCCGGGCTACTATTGTCGGATGCTGCATTTTGTTTTTCTACCAAATCACTGCTTTGGTGATGTGGGATAATGATCAATGGCTCAAATTTAGCGATGTTCTGGACAGTTGGCTTGGCACCTATTGGCCGCTCTAGCATTGTCTGCCTTGGTCGAGTGATCTCTTCATAGCAGTACGCCTTAATGGTCGCCCAGCCAATCATCATCTTAAGAAAACATGGCCTTCAATATCCGGTTTCGGGATTTGAAGATATTTTAGCGCTCACTAAAAGATCGGATCGTTCGCGCTACTTTCATCGTCATCCTTGACCGGCAACGGCGTGACATCCTCATGGATACCGCATTCGGTTTTGTCCCAACCCCGCCAGCGGCCTGCACGTGGGTCTTCTCCGGGTTTGACTTTGGAAGTGCACGGAGCACAGCCGACCGAGAGATAGCCTTGCGCTTCCAGTGGATGGCGGGGCAGGTCATGTTCTTCAAAATACGCTTCGAGATCATCTTTGACCCAGTCACCGAGCGGATTGATCTTCAATCGACCGTCTTCGACTTCGAAGCGGGGGAGATTTTGCCGGGTGACTGATTGAAAGGCTTTACGGCCGGATATCCAGCTGTTGAGACTGGCCTTGGCGCGTGCCAATGGTTCGACCTTGCGGATCTCGCAGCAGCCATCCGGGTCAAAAGACCATCGCAGTTCATTCTCGTCCTTGGCAGCGAGTACGACTGGATCTGGCTTTACGACATTTGCGTTTTGGATTCCCAGCGTCTTGATCAGCGTCTCGCGATACTCCAGCGTTTCGGGAAACATTCTTAGCGTATCGACAAAGGTCACCGGAATAGTGGGATCTGCCTGTGCAACCAGATGCAACAGAACCGCGCTTTCTGTCCCGAAAGAAGAAACAACCGCAATCTCGCCAAGTCCACCTTCCTTGAAAAGGGCCTTCAGCATGGCTGAGGCGTGAACGCCTTCAAAGCGCGTGTTCAGGGCATCGGCGTCTGCCTGTGTAAAGTCAGGACGTGCATCGATGATATCGATTCTGCGAGCTGGTTCACCCATGACGACGCTTCCAGATGGGCGCACGGCTGTCTGTCGTGCTCTGATAAACCTCTTCATAGAGTTCCAGCGCCTTATCCATGACTCTGGCATCAATTGGAGCGTCCGGAGCGAAAGCATCAAAGCCACAGCGTCGCATATATGCGATTTGATCCACCAATACGTCACCACTGGCCCGCAATTCGCCTTTGTAGCCTGCTTCACGCAGAATTTGCGCAGCGGAGTAGCCTCGGCCGTCGCCGAAGACGGGGAAGTCGACTTCGATCAATGCCAAGCGATCCAATAGCGGAAGCAGCAGCCGGGCATCTTCGCCCGCTTCTATACGCACGGCGGTGGCATTGGACTGATCCAGAAACGCATCCAGCGAAACCGCTGGTTCTTCATGCACATCGTCGTCGCGAAAACGGATTGCCTCAACCATAGATAGCCTCCTTGAACGCTGCCATGCCGACCCGGCGATAGGTGTCGATAAACCGCTCATCCTCCTGCCGTTCTTTCAGATACAGGTCGGTTACGGTTTCAATGGCGTCGATCACGCCGTCTTCGTCAAAGCCAGGACCGGTGATTTTGGCAAGGCTGGTGTCTTCGGCAGCGGAGCCGCCCAGCAGCAACTGGTAATTTTCCGTCCCTTTCCGGTCGACACCCAATATACCGATATGACCCGCATGGTGATGTCCGCAGGCATTAATGCAGCCCGAGATTTTCAGCTTCAACTCGCCCAGTTCACGCTGGCGACCCAGATCGGCAAAACGTTCACTGATCTTCTGTGCCAGCGGAATGGAGCGCGCATTGGCGAGGCTGCAATAATCGAGACCGGGGCAGGCAATGCTGTCGGTGATCAGGTCGAGATTGGCAGGGGCCAAGCCAGCTTCATCCAGTTTCTGCCACAATGCATAAAGATCGCTCTTTTTCACATGGGGCAGAACAATATTCTGGCTGTGCGTAACGCGCATTTCGTCAAAGCTATATTGCTCGGCGAGATCGGCCATAAGATCAATCTGAGCTGATGACGCATCACCGGGAATGCCGCTTTTTGGTTTTAGACTGATCGTCGCAATGGCATAGCCGGGTTGCTTATGGGCAACCGTGTTCTGGTCCACCCAAAGGTTGAAATCCGGATCCGATAGATCGAGATCATCGCTCGCATTGATGTCAAAGGCTGGATCAGCAAAATATTCGGCAATCCGCGCCAGTTCTTCTACCGGCGGGTTCAGGCCCAATGTCTTCATGTGAGCGAATTCTTCTTCAACCTGACGAGTATATTCTTCCTTGCCCAGTTCATGGACGAGTATTTTGATCCGCGCCTTATACTTGTTATCGCGCCGACCATAACGGTTATAGACCCGCAGGCATGCTTCGGCATAGCTGATCAGTTCATCTGCTGGCACAAAGTCGCGGATTTCAGGAGCGATCATTGGTGTTCGGCCCATGCCGCCGCCGACATAGAATTTCGCGCCCAGTTCACCGTCTTTGTGGACGAGCTGGATACCAATATCGTGAAGGCGCATTGCCGCACGGTCTTCATCACTGGCAATAACCGCGATTTTGAATTTGCGGGGCAGATATGAAAATTCAGGGTGAAAGCTCGACCACTGACGCAGAATTTCTGCCCAAGGGCGTGGATCAGCGATCTCGTCGGCTGCTGCTCCGGCATATTGGTCAGAGGAGATGTTGCGGATACAATTGCCACTGGTCTGGATCGCGTGCATCTCAACAGAAGCCAGGTCGGCCAGAATGTCGGGTGCATCTTCCAGCTTAATCCAGTTATACTGAATATTCTGACGAGTGGTGAAGTGCCCATAATCACGGTCATATTTACGTGCGATGTGGCCCAGCATCCGCATCTGCTTGCTGTTCAGCGTGCCATAGGGAATGGCCACGCGCAGCATATAGGCGTGCAGCTGCAGATAAAGCCCGTTCATCAAGCGCAGGGGCTTGAACTGGTCTTCGGTCAGTTCTCCGGCAAGACGGCGTTCGACCTGATCGCGAAATTCAGCGACCCGTGTATCGACCATTTGCTGGTCATATTTATCATATTGATACATGCTTATATCACCCAGTTTCCAGCCTCAGGGTCGGCTGGCTTTAATGTTAAATCCGGTCTTACGGTTGGTCCTAGTGCGCGCACCCGGTCTTTAATATGAGCGGGACGAGGGCCGTCTTCGGTCATCTCTGCTTCAATCGCATATGGAACATTGACCCGGCGGGCCGCTTCCTCCTCATGCAGGATAGCTTCGAAATTCTCGCCGACATCAACTGCATCTTCGACATGGCGCGACCAGTCGTTGCCGGTCCACCAGGTGACGTCGCCCGTTTTGAGGTCATTTCCCGTCAGTATCTTCAAAATTCAACTCCCGCCATTTGCGCATATTCAAGAAATTTATCCGTTGCATCGCCGTAGCGTGCGACTTCGCCGACCACCAACAAGGCCGGGCTCTTCACTTGTTCCCGTTGAACAAGATCACCAAGATCTGTCAGTAATGTCTGAAGCGCCCGGAAATTGTTCCGCGTTCCGTTTTCCAACACGGCAACCGGCAAGTCGGGTGCGGCGCCGTCTGCGATGAGTTTTTCAACAATCGCTTCGGCATTGGCAACACCCATGTAGATAACCAGAGTACGCCCTTTGCCGGCCAAACCCGACCAGTTTTGATCTGATAAGCCTTTGCATTGACCTGCAACGAAAGAGACCGCGCTGGATGTATCACGATGGGTGAGGGGCATTTTTGCCTGCGCCGCACAGCCTAGAGCAGCGCTGATACCGGGAACAACTTCCACTCGCACGCCGGCTTTGATGCAGTCACTAGCCTCTTCGCCGCCGCGACCAAAAATAAAGGGATCTCCCCCTTTCAGGCGAACAACTTTGTGACCCTTTTTCGCTTCGGCAATCAGCAACGCGTTGATTTGATCCTGTGCCATGCTGTGGCGGGATCGCTGCTTGGCAACGGATACCCGTTTGGTTGTCGCCGGCGCCATATCAAGTATGTCCGAACTCACTAGACCATCATGGACGATGATATCAGCTTCGGACAACAGACGCGCAGCGCGCAGGGTCAGCAGCTCCGGATCACCGGGGCCGGCGCCAACGAGATAGACTGTGCCATCGGCAGACTGGGCTTGCGGCATAGAAGATTTTTTGGTTTCCATGAAACCGATATGCTCGGATAAGCGGCGATTTTCAAAGCAGAAGTTTTTTTAGCGACCTAAGATATACTATTGGCCAGAGACTTCAGCTGTGCTTTCGGTTTCTGTCCGGTCTTCGTCTTTCAATCCGATGCCGATGGACGCCCGGGTTTGCTCGGCTTCCATCGAAACCACCGGATAAGCGCAATAATCGGCTGCATAATAGGCGCTCGGCCGGTGATTGCCGGAAAGGCCGATGCCGCCAAATGGCGCTTCGGAGGACGCGCCAACCGTCATCTTGTTCCAGTTTACAATACCGGCGCGGCTATTGGACCAGAACTGATCATATTGTGTCGCTGTTCCGCCGACAAGGGCAGCAGACAGACCGTATCGCGTGTTATTGGCTTCTGCGATTGCTTCCTCAAAGTCCGCGACACGAATAACCTGCAATATCGGGCCAAACAGTTCGATATCCAAGCGTTCTTCCATCGCCGTAACATCAATGATTCCGGGAGTCAGAAACGGGCGATCATCCAATGGCCGTGCCATATGTTTGATCGGGCGCCCACCATGGCTCATCAGCGTCAGGAAACTTTCGGTCAGACCATCAGCGACATCATTGTCTATCACCGGACCCATAAATGGCGCCGGCTTACTGAAAGGTTCGTCAATGATCAGCCTGTCTGCAATTCGCTTAACTTCTTTGACCACGCGGTCATAGAGTTCGTCTTTGACAATCATCCGGCTTGCCGCGGAGCAACGCTGCCCCGCTGACAGGAAAGCGGATTGAACGACCAATACCGAAGCGCTGTGAATATCGTCCGTGTCCCAGACAATAATCGGATTGTTACCACCCATTTCCAGCGCCAATATCTTATTGGGCCGATTGGCAAATTGCCGATTGAGAGCGACGCCGGTTTGGGCAGAGCCTGTGAATAGCAGGCCATCAATATCATCGTTGGCGGTAAGTTGTTTGCCGACATCAGGTCCACCCTGTACAATGTTGACGACACCACTTGGCAGCCCTGCTTTCTTGAAAGCATCGAACAGAAATTGACCTACAGCGGGTGTTTTCTCAGATGGTTTGAACACAACCGTGTTGCCAGCGATCAGGGCTGGAATAATGTGGCCATTGGGCAAGTGGGCGGGAAAATTATAGGGGCCAAGTACGGCCAATACCCCGTGCGGCTTGTGCCGGAGGGCCGCGCGCATGTTGGGCTGACTGGACAGTTGGCGTTGCGGTGTGCGCTCTGCATAGGCCGTGAGCGAGATATCGATCTTTTTGACAACCGACTCCACCTCAGTTCGTGATTCCCAAATCGGTTTCCCGGTTTCGCGGGAAATCAGTTCAGCCAGTTCTTCTGCTTGCCCGCGGATGTGGTTGGCATATCGACGCACGGCCTCGATACGTTTCGTAACCGGAAGAGCTGCCCATTTCGGCCAAGCTGTCCTCGCATCTGCGACCGCCGCATCAGCATCGCCAGATCGCCCTTTCCACAAAATCGCGCCGGTGGCTGGTTCTATTGATGTAAATTCAGTCACAATCGTTCCGATACAATATTCAAGCAGGCAAGCGGAATGTCGCTTTATTAGTTGCAATACCAACTAGCTGATACAGCTTAAAAATCCAGTAACTATAGACCTGTTTTTATTCGCTTCGTCTCATACGAACGGTTACTTCGCTTTACAGTCCCCGTAATGCCTGGCCCATATCTCGTATTGCCTCAACTTTTCTGGTTAATGGGTGCCAATCATCTTCTTGATCAATGGCATCCCAGATTGTTTCGACCTCTTCGATATGCATTGAGCAGGGGTTATCTGATTGCCAATATCGATGATCGGATGATCGTGCGCGCTGGCGTTTGCTCATCTCTTCCCGGAAAGTCATGAATTCATTGGACTCATAGCTTTCATTTTTCGGGACAGAATCCTGACCCCAGTCGAAAAAGAACTGGTCAATTGTCACGGTTTTTTGGGTTAAGGCCTGTTCTGCCGCCATCACGAGGGTCTTGTCCTTGTCAAAGCCTTCACTTTCGACGCCGAGGCGCCAGCAGAAATGTTCGGTAAATGCCGTGCCATATGCTTTGGGGAAAGCTTCCAGTGTCTCAACCAATGGATCGCTGTCGCAGATCAATCTCAGCGCGCTTGCCAGTTGCGCAAGGTTCCAGTGCAGCGCCTCCGGTTGCCGGGCGAAGCAATAGAGCCCTTCCTGATCGAAATAGGCGGCGGTGAACCCTGGTTCCCAATAAGGCGTGAAGCGCCATGGACCGTAATCGAAACTTTCTCCCGTAATATTGATATTGTCTGTGTTAAGAACGCCGTGCACAAATCCCGCTGTCATATAACTAGCGGCCAATTGCGCTGCTTTGGCGGCGACGTTTTGAAACAATTCAATGGCCAGATCGTCTGTTTTGGCGCCACCATAGAAATGGGTCAGACAATAATCGACCAGCTTGTGCATCAAGCCTTCATTCTGCTCTGCTGCGATCCGCTGAAATGTTCCGAAGCGAATATGACTGTGGCTCAGCCGGGTCATCACCGCAGATCGCGTCGGGGAGGGTTCGTCACCGCGGTATAATTCTTCGCCCGTCTCGACCAATGAGAACGTCTTAGATGTGTCCACACCTAAAGCTTCCAGCATTTCGGTGGCGAGTATCTCGCGAACCCCGCCCTTCAGTGTTAGCTTGCCATCGCCGGAACGGCTCCACGGAGTGGTGCCGGATCCTTTGGTGGCGAGATCCATCAATCTGTTTTCATGATCACGCATTTGCGCGAACAGAAATCCCCGTCCATCCCCTATTTCAGGATTATAATTGCGAAACTGGTGTCCATGATAGCGCAGAGCCAAAGGCGGGTTGAGATTGTCGGCAAGGGGCTGGAAACGACCGAAATGATCGACCCATCGGTCATCGCTCAGGTCGGAAAGACCAACAGTCTGATCCCAACGATCATTGCGGAAGCGCAGCTCGTGGCGCGGAAATTTGGCAGCCTGAACCGGATCGCCAATTTTTTCACCCAGCTGGGTTATCATTACATCGGGGCGATAGGGTGATTTTGCCGGTTCAGCTTGCGGTTTATATGCCATTGCTCAATAGTGGGGATGAATAGAGAGCGCGGCAAGTAAGAACCGGGGGACGCACGACATTTATGATCGATCAGGGGAACTATGACGACAAATACTGGGAATCAGAAGATGGTTTGAAGCTGCATTATCGTGATTATCCCGGCGATGATGCGGAGTTACCTATAATCTGTGTTCCCGGATTGACGCGCAACGTTCGGGATTTCGAGCATCTCGGCGACTGGCTTGGCGGAAAACGCCGCATTATCATGGTCAATCTGCGTGGGCGGGGCGAGAGCGAATATGCCAAGGATAGCGCAAGCTATAATGCGAAAACCTATATCGCCGATGTTGTCAGACTTATGGACGACATCGAACTGCCAACGGCAATATTTTTCGGCACGTCACTGGGCGGGATTGTGACGATGATTATGGCATCCCGGCATCCGGAACGGGTAGCCGGTGCATTATTGAATGATATCGGTCCTGATGTTGATCAACGCGGATTGGATCGTATCGGTGAAAATCTCGGGCAAGGTCGCAGTTTTGAAACCTGGGCACATGCCGCGCGCGACAAAGCGGAGGATAGCGGTAGCATCTATCCTGACTATAGTCTGAAAGAATGGATAGCTTTCGTAAAGAAACTCTATCGGATGAACAGTTCCGGGCGGATCAAGCTGGATTATGATATGAAGATCTCGGAGCCATTTGAAGGCAAGGGCGGGGGCAATGAAGCGATCTGGCGTGCACTGGAGGCACTCGAAAACGTGCCGACACTCATCTTGCGAGGAGCGTTGTCCGATCTGTTTAGCGAGGCGACCGCCCAAAAAATGCTCGATAAACTGAACAAAGCGGAGTTGGTCACGGTTCCGCGAGTAGGGCATGCGCCGACATTGGAGGAGCAGGCATCGCTTGACGCGATTGCCGCGTTGCTCCAACGGGTCGATTGATTTCTTCTGACGTTAAAGATAGCCGGCATAATCAATGAAACCCTCCAGAAT
The DNA here is from genome assembly GCA_947495985.1 of uncultured Sphingomonadaceae bacterium. Lineage (GTDB taxonomy): Bacteria > Pseudomonadota > Alphaproteobacteria > Sphingomonadales > Sphingomonadaceae > Parasphingorhabdus. The sequence goes on along the minus strand of CANMBD010000001.1, from coordinate 1,176,134 downwards.
TTTGCATTTGCACAGCACGTTCAATCTTGGCGGCAAAGAAGCGCGGGCGGTCAGGCTGATGAACCATTTTGGAGCGCAGGCGCAGCATACTATTCTTTCAGCTGAACCCGATAATCTGTCCGCCCGCGATGCGATTGACAGCAAAATCAAGGTCAGCTTTCCAAAGGATGCGCCATTGTTGTCGGGCAAACCGTCATTGAAGCGCTATCGTGAACTGGTTGACTATTATCGGCAATTTGATCTGATTCTGTCTTATAACTGGGGATCAATGGACGGCGTTATGGCGCGGACTCTCTTCGCCCGGGTCGAAGGATTGCCTCCGCTGATCCACCATGAAGATGGGTTCAACGAAGATGAGCGAAAAAAGCTAAACTGGAAGCGTAACTTGTTTCGGAAATTTGCATTGGGCGGGAGCCAGGCGCTTGTGGTGCCATCAGAGCGACTTCAGAAAATCGCGCAATCAGTCTGGAAACAGCCTGAAGAAAAAGTGCACCGTATTCCCAACGGTATTGATGTGAAGCGTTTCGATAAAAAACCGCAACGCGGTGCGCTTCCAGGATTCAAAAAGGCAAAAGACGAAGTCGTCGTTGGGACGCTGGCGGGACTTCGGGCGGTCAAAAACTTGCCGCGGCTGGTGCGAGCCTGCGCCGAAGCGGGAGACAATGTCCGGCTTGTGATTGTTGGTGAGGGGCCTGAAAAAGAAGCCATTCTGGCAGAGGCGCAGCAGTGCGGAATGGCCGATCGTCTCTTAATGCCCGGATTTCAGGCGGATCCCGCACGCTATATCGGACTATTCGACATTTTTGCGTTGTCCTCTGACAGTGAGCAATTTCCTATATCTCTGATCGAAGCGATGGCGGCCGGCCTGCCCGTTGCGGCTACAGATGTCGGAGATGTGAAATCTATGGTATGTCAGGCCAATCAGGGCTTCATAAAACCCGCGGAAGATGAAGCGCAGTTTGCCGAAGCCTTAACGACATTGGTCCAGCATGAGCAGTTGCGGCAGGACATTGGCGCGCAAAACAGGATGAAGGCTCAGGCGGAGTACAATGAAAGCAAGATGTTGGCACGTTATGCGCTGCTATATGGTAATGCGCTCGGGCGACCAAAATTTGCTTAGGATTTTATAATGAAAAATAGTTTTGGGTATTCGCTGATTTTTTCGCACAATTTGACATGCGCCGTCTATAAGACGCGCTTGGGGTATATAGGAGAGTATATTGTTTAAAGGGGTCAAACCTATCCAGTATAATGGCCGTGAAGTTTGGCCATTGATTGAGGGCGGAAAAGGGGTCGCCGCGACCAATCATGCCAGTTCCGGAGCCTGGGCAGCTGCTGGCGGTATCGGTACTGTTTCGGCCGTTAATGCGGACAGCTATGATGCGGACGGTAATGTCATCCCGCAAATCTACCATGGCAAAACCCGCGGTGCGCGGCATGAAGAGCTTGTCAAATATGCGATTGATGGTGCGGTTGCGCAAGTGACGAAGGCCTTTGAAATATCCGATGGCAAGGGCGCGATCAATATCAATGTTCTGTGGGAAATGGGCGGCGCGCAACAAGTGTTACACGGCGTTTTGGAGCAAACCAAAGGCATGGTAGCTGGTGTCACTTGCGGTGCTGGCATGCCTTACAAGCTTTCGGAAATTGCCCAGCAATATGGCGTCAGTTATCTCCCGATTATCAGCTCCGCTCGCGCATTTCGTGCCTTGTGGAAGCGGGCCTATCATAAAGTATCCGATCTTATGGCGGCGGTTGTCTATGAAGATCCGTGGTTGGCTGGTGGGCACAATGGTCTCAGCAATGCTGAAGACCCTCGTAAACCGGAAGATCCGTATCCGCGGGTCAAGGCGCTACGAGAGACTATGCGCGGCGAAGGAATTGCAGATAGCGTCCCCATCATCATGGCAGGCGGTGTTTGGGCTCTAAAGGACTGGGATAACTGGATCGATAATGATGAGCTGGGGCAGATCGCTTTCCAATTCGGCACCCGTCCTCTTCTTACGAAAGAAAGTCCGATCCCCGACAGCTGGAAGAATGAGTTGATCAAAATCAAGGAAGGCGATGTCTTGCTGCACAAGTTTTCGCCCACCGGTTTCTATTCATCGGCGGTGCGAAATGAGTTTCTCCGCAGCCTGGAAGCACGGTCCGAACGTCAGATTCCCTATTCGACCGAGAAAGCAGGCGAACATACCCATCAACTGGATGTCGGTGTGAAGGGCAAGAACTTCTGGGTCACGCGCAATGACCTGCTCCGTGCCCGGGAATGGGATGGATTGGGGTTCACCATGGCGCTGAAGACGCCGGACAACACGATCGTCTTCACCACACCGGAGGAAGCAAAAATGATCCGCAAGGATCAGGCCGATTGCATGGGTTGTTTGTCCCATTGCGGTTTTTCTTCGTGGAAAGACCACGATAATTTCAGCACCGGGCGACTCGCAGACCCGCGAAGTTTTTGTATTCAAAAGTCGCTGCAGGAAATTGTTCATGGATCCCCGGTGGAAGAGCATTTGATGTTCGCTGGGCACGGAGCCTATAATTTCGGTAAAGATCCTTTCTATTCCAATGGCTTTGTTCCAACGGTCAAACAACTGGTCGATCGCATACTGACCGGGGAATAGTCATGCTTTAGCGCCGTTAACCTTTTGATACCTTTTTCCATTTACCTGTGGATACAGGTGGGTGGAAATTGGCAGGAGGGTAGACGTGGCGTTAAAGTCGACAAGATACCGTAGAGTGGAGCCGGCAGCATTGAACCGGCGTGCTGTGCCCCGTCATGAGGTGACTGTTTCCAGTGCGTCCTTGAAGCGTAACGGGAATAAGTCGATTGTTGCGACGCTGCTGGATATCTCGATATATGGATGCCGATTTGAAGCCGACGCCGTATTTCAGGAAGGCGAGAAAGTAACCGTCACCGTCAACAAACATGTACCGGTCAAAGCCACTTTGGTTTGGCAGAAAACTAAGCAGGCCGGGTGCCGCTTTGCTGACGCTTTGGATACAGAAATTCTGCGGACGCTGACACTGACTTCTTAAACCGCGCCAACGTTTTCCGGCTTCAAAGTTCACACACATCACACTGCGTCATGCGCTATTGGGAACGCCAAATTTCCCAGTAGGTCGGCAGCGTAACAATCAGAAATAATTGATTTAAACTGTCAAAGCGCTCGGACAATATATACCATTGCGGATTGTTGTAGGAAAGCGCTCGACTCATGAAAATTAAGCCAGACGATTTGACGGGGCAGGCGGTTCAGGATCTGCTGGCCATCCATCTGTCCGACATGCACAAAAATTCTCCCGCAGGTAGCGTCTATGCGCTTGACCTTTCCGGCTTGAAAGCGCCCGATGTCACTGTATGGACCGCATGGGAGCGGGATGTTCTCCTCGGCGTTGGCGCGCTGAAACAACTGTCTGGCACAGCTGGTGAAATCAAATCCATGCGAACGGTTCCGAGGCACGTTCGAAAAGGTGTTGGTTTGTCAATTCTCAACCACATAATTGCCGAAGCAAAACGGCGCGGATATAGAACGCTGAGCCTTGAAACGGGATCGGGGAAAGAGTTTGAGCCAGCTCTTCGCCTCTATCGCAAACGCGGTTTCGAAAATGGGCCCGCTTTTGGTGATTACAAAGCCAGCGCGTTCAATCAGTTTTTGCATATGACACTATAACAAGCGGGAGCAGTATCATGTTGGAACGGGCTTGTTGGATTGTTCTGGGCATTCTTATCCACTTGCCGCCATTTGCTGCCTTTTTTGCTCCGTCACTGATCACACACCTATATGGCGTACCGCCAGGTGATATGAATTTTGCATTGTTACAGCATCGCGCTGCTTTGTTCGGGGTAATAGTTGTCGCCTGCCTATGGGCCGCTTTTGATCCGGATGTACGCAAATTGGCAGTTGCTCTAACGGCGCTTTCGATGATCAGCTTTCTCGTCATCTATGGCATCTATGGCCAACCTGACACTTTGCGCGCGATTGCCATTGCTGACCTGATTGGCCTGCCATTTCTGGCTTATGTCGGTTGGAAAGCCTTTTCAGCCAGTTAGAACAAACCGTTCGTTCCGTTGGTCAACGAAGCTGGCCACCGGATCTCACGTTTTTTTGGTTTAGGTCTTTAGTCTAAGTCCCACGCCCGTTCACCGTGGCTGGCAATGTCCAGGCCATCGCGTTCGTCATCTTCATTGACCCGCATCGGCAGGATGAAGCTGATCCCATAGCCGAGGATCGCAGTAGCAACTGCCGACCAGATCGCGACTACACCGACGCCGATAAGCTGGGCAACAAACTGGCTGCCAAAGGCCATATCATCGCCATAGCCCGTGCCGCCAAGGCCTTCGCTGATGAAAAGAGCCAGCAGCAATGAACCGAGCATGCCGCCGACGCCGTGAACTGCGAAAACGTCGAGGCTGTCGTCGATTTTAAAGCCGTTTTTGACTAGGCCAACCGCAAAGAAACAGACGAAACCTGCTGCCGCACCAATTACTATGGACGCTCCCGGGCCGACGAAACCAGCCGCCGGAGTGATGGTGGCAAGGCCCGCAATCGCACCGGTGGCGACACCAACAGCGGTTGATTTTCCGACTTTGATCCGCTCGATCAAAATCCAGACCAAAGCTGCCATGGAAGCCGCGATATGGGTGTTGATAATAGCGGAAGATGCATCGTCTGTTGCGGTCAGGGCAGAGCCACCGTTAAATCCGAACCACCCGACCCAGAGCAAGCCTGCGCCAGCTACGGTCAGGGCAGGGCTATGCGGCAGCATCAGTGTTTTGGGCCAGCCAATCCGCTTGCCCATCATGATCGCGACCACGAGCGCTGATACGCCTGCCGTGGTGTGGACCACGATTCCGCCGGCAAAGTCGAGTACACCAAGACCGGAAAGCCAACCGCCGCCCCAAACCCAGTGGGTAACAGGTGCATATACTACCAGTAGCCAGAGCGAACAGAAAGCCACGACCCACCCAAAGCGCGCACGATCAACCCAAGCGCCAACCATCAGGGCGGGGGTAATCACCGCAAAAGTCATCTGGAACATGGCAAAGGCGGATTCCGGTATGGTAGTTCCTTCACGAACATTACCAAGGTTGCCCAGCATCCAATTGATACCATTTCCTAAAATACCGTTCGTAACTTGACCAAATGCTAGTGTGTAACCGGCGATAACCCACAAAACCGAGGTGATACCTGCCACGGCCATGCATTGTATGAGCACCGAGAGAAAGTTTTTGGACCTGACCAGCCCACCATAGAATAAAGCAAGGCCGGGAAGCGTCATCAACAACACAAGCGCGGTAGAGGTTAATATCCAGGCTGTATCACCACTATTAGCAACATCAGTGGCTGGATCGACGACTTCTTGCGCTGATGCCGGAACGTTTGCCAGAATGGCCGCTACGCCACCGATGAGAGTTTTACTCAGATATTTCATGAAGTCCCCTGAACACAGTATTTTATTACGCCGACCCGCTTCTGCGAATCATATTTTGAGATTTTCTAGTCGTGAACGGAGCGGGACTCAACCGCGAACTATGATAGACAGCGGCTGGAAACTCAGGCCCAGCCTTCCAGTACCTGATCTGGCGGCCGGTGTCCGTCGGCCCATACGCGGATATTGGCGATGACTCGCTCGCCCGATGCTTCTCGTCCTTCAAAAGTGGCGCTGCCCATATGAGGCAGCAACACAACATTTTTTAGCGTCAGAAATCGCTCGTCGACCGCGGGTTCTTGCGTGTAAACGTCCAAGCCTGCGCCGCTTATGGTTTCTTTCTGGAGTGCTTCGATCAACGCATTTTCATCAATCAGTTCGCCGCGAGCGGTATTGATCAGGTATGTGGATGGCTTCATCATCGCAATCCGCTCGGCGTTGATCAATTCATGTGTTTGGGGAGTGTGCGGGCAATGGATGGTGATAATGTCACAGGTACGGATCAGTTCATCCAGATCGTCGACATAGCTGGCGTTGAGCGACTCTTCGACCGCCGGCGGCAATTGACGCCGGTTGTGGTAGACGACCGACAATCCGAAACCGGAAGCCCGGCGCGCAACCGCCTGGCCAATACGGCCCATGCCGATGATGCCGAGTTTTTTGCCGCCGATGCAATGGCCAAGCATGCCTGAAGGCTTCCAGCCCTTCCATTGTCCAGAGCGCATGAGCTTTTCACCCTCTGCCAAACGCCGCGGGACAGACAGGATAAGCGCCGTGGTCATGTCGGCCGTATCTTCGGTAAATACTCCCGGCGTATTGGTAACAAGAATTTTGCGTGCACGTGCGGCTGCCAGATCAATATGGTCAACACCAGCGCCAAAGCTGGCGATCAGCTTGAGCCTTTCTGGTGCGCCGGCTATCATCTCGGCATCAATATGATCGGTGACCGTCGGGACCAGCACATCGCAGTCGGCCATGGCAGCGATGAGATCTTCACGGGTAAAGGCACGGTCGGTCAAATTGGGGACGACATCAAATAGCTCGCCCATTCTATCGTGGATCGCATCGGCCAGTTCGCGTGTTACAATGACGCGCGGTTTTGCGGGGCGGGGTGTCTCAGTTTGGGATGATTCAGCCATAAGGCAATCGCTATGCCTGAATTTTACATGAGGTCAAGCAGGTGGCGCTTGATGCGTACTCGTCTTTCAGTTTATGGCCTATGCCAGCGGGGGCAATGAACAAGTTAAAAGTATGCGTAACCTTGATTTAAAAATACTATTCGTTTTTGGTCTTCTGGCTTCGGTCGTAATGACGTCCCCCCCGGCAATGGCACAACAGGAACCACCATATTGGGCATCTATCGATGAACCGGAGGCGCGGATGCGTACCGGTCCAAGCACGGAATATCCGACCATGTGGATATACAAGCGGGAACGCCTGCCGATTAAAATTTTGGCGCGCTACAAGGCATGGCGAAAGGTGGAGGATCCCGATGGCGCACAGGGATGGATGCACGCACGGCTATTGAGTGCGTCGAGAACGGCTATAGTGCTAGGCGAAAAAGGGCAGGCACAAGCTTTGCGGAGTAATCCTCAACGAGATGCCAAGGTTATCTGGCGTGTTGAGACCGGTGTTGTTGGCAAGATCACGCAATGTGAGAATGGATGGTGCCTGCTGGATGTTACCGGTCGGCGGGGCTATATCAATCAGGACGCGATCTGGGGTGATGAACCCCTGAAGTAGAAACGGTGGCGGACAATTCGAAGGCCGCAATAAAAAGGGACGGAAAGCAGTGGTCTCCGTCCCCTTTTTATTTTTTCTAAACTGAGCTTTAGTCGGCTAGCTCTATGGCAACGGCCGTTGCTTCACCGCCACCAATACATAGTGCTGCAACGCCTTTCTTAAGGCCCTGTTTTTTTAGCGCCGCAACCAGCGTAACCATAATCCGGGCACCACTGGCACCAATGGGATGGCCCAGGGCTGTTGCGCCGCCGTTAATATTAAGCTTGTCGCGCGAGATGCCGATATCCTGCATGGCAAACATGGCTACGCAGGCGAAGGCTTCATTAACCTCCCACAAATCAACATCACCTACATCCCAACCAGCTTTCTCCAGGACTTTCTGGATGGCAGACACAGGGGCTGTGGTGAACTTTGCGGGTGCATGAGCATGGGCCGCATGGGCCACAATATGCGCCACCGGCTTCAGACCCTTCGCATCGGCGACACTGGCGCGAGTAAGTACCATCGCCGCTGAACCGTCCGAGATCGAAGAAGCATTTGCCGCCGTGATCGTGCCGTCTTTGGCAAATGCAGGGCGCAATTGCGGAATTTTGTCGGGATTGCCTTTCAGAGGCTGCTCGTCCTTGTCTACCGTGACATTGCCTTTGCGGGTCTTGATCTCAACGGCCACGACTTCGTCATCAAATGCATCGCCCTCCACCGCTGCCTTAGCGCGAGCGAGGGACTCAATTGCATATTCATCCTGTGCTTCACGGGTTAGCTGATATTCACCGGCTGTTTCCTCGGCAAAGCTACCCATGGCTCGGCCTTTGTCATAGGCGTCTTCAAGGCCGTCCAGGAACATATGATCCATTGCTTGCGCATGTCCCAATCGGGCTCCGCCGCGCATTTTGGGAAGCAGATAGGGCGCATTGGTCATACTCTCCATCCCGCCGGTGACTATAATATCCACAGAACCGGCTGCCAGTGCCTCTGCTCCCATGATTGCGGTCTGCATGCCTGACCCACACATTTTGTTGACGGTGGTGGCTTCGACCGATTCTGGCAAGCCGCCCAATATAGCTGCCTGGCGGGCAGGGGCTTGGCCTTGCCCTGCAGACAGCACGTTACCCATATAGATGCGTTCAACATCTGAACCGTCAATTCCTGCCCGTTCAACAGCAGCGCGAACCGATACAGCTCCCAAATCCGGCGCGCTTACGTCGCTCAAGGCACCTTGCATGCCGCCCATCGGTGTGCGGGCATAGGACAGAATGACGACAGGATCAGATTGAGACATAGGGCTTTCCTTTCAGAGGAATCTTTGGCCGCGCTGGCGGCATTAAACAATTGCTGTCCACATAGGGCGCTCATTCGGCTTTTTCAATTGCAGCATTGAACATCTGTCGACGCCATGCCAATCGGCAGTTTCGCAATTTGCCGGAGCTTTCCTTGCCAGACTATCTCTATCCCATCCTAGGAGCTGTTCTCGGACTGGTCATCGGCAGCTTTCTGGCGACGATTGTCAGCCGCTGGCCGGAGGGAAAATCAGTTGTTTCGGGACGGTCCCGCTGCGACAGTTGCAATGAGCCTTTGGGCGCCCTCGATCTGGTTCCGATACTTAGCTATTTAGCGAGAATAGGTAAATGCGCATATTGCGGATCGGCGATAAAGACCGACTATCTGGTGATCGAACTTGGCGCAGGTTTGATTGGCGGCATCGCGCTATTTGTGGCACCGGGAATGGCCGGCCTGCTTGGTGCGATATTTGGATGGATTTTGCTGACGTTGGCAGCCCTTGATGCACAGCATCATTGGTTGCCAGACCGGCTGACGCTGACCTTGGCCGTTGTTGGTATCGCATCCACCGTCTTTGTCGAGGAGCCTGACATTACAGATCGGTTGATTGGCGGTGGCGCCGGGTTCCTGACGCTTTTTCTGGTGGGCTGGAGCTATCATAAACTTCGGGGCCGCGAAGGTTTGGGTGGCGGTGATCCAAAACTATTGGGAGCAATTGGCTGCTGGCTGGGATGGCCGGTATTGCCTTTGGTTATCTTGGGAGCGGCAATGGCCGGATTGCTCGCGGTGTTTATGACGCGTATACGCGGGCATGCGGTTACGGCTGACAGCGCGTTACCTTTTGGCGGGTTCATGGCGATCGCGGCCTTTCCAATATGGATCATCCAGACGATGAGGGGCGGGAGTCTCCTTTAACAAGGAAACGCACATACAGAGGGTTGCCAGCAAAAATATACTCCGCTAACAGGACGGCGATTTCGTGATAGCCAGTCTGCGGCAACGTGAATCAGCCCCTGTGGTGGAATTGGTAGACGCGCTCGACTCAAAATCGAGTTCCGCAAGGAGTGCCCGTTCGAGTCGGGCCAGGGGCACCATCACCTGCAATTTTGGTAGCTTTGTTGCTTTGCTGCAACGGTTTGGCTGACTTCGCCACAATAATCATACTTACTCCGCTGTAAACCTTCGGAAATGGTAGACTTGTCTTAGTATTTCTATCAGTAAGGTTGGCAGTTGGAGGACAACTTTTGTTTGAAAGAACCCCGCGTAAATAGACGGGTCTCAGGAGTATATCATGAAAATAACCAAATTTTTGACCGCTACCGCAGTTGGTGGCCTAATCTCTGCTGTACCTGCTTATGCGCAGGACGTGCAGGAAGAAGAAACGGTTGATGACAATGTCATCATCGTGACCGCGACCAAGCGTGAACAGACGCTGCAAGAGATCCCGATTTCGGTTTCTGTGACAACCGGTGAAACGCTTGAAGCCGCGCAAATTCGGGATGTACTCGACCTGCAGACGGTTGCTCCTTCGCTGCGCGTCAGTCAGCTGCAGACCTCTTCTGCTTCAACTTTCATCATTCGCGGTTTCGGTAACGGCGATAATAACTTCGGTATTGAGCCGTCGGTTGGCGTCTTCATTGACGGCGTGTTTCGCTCACGCTCGGCTGCGGCTCTCTCAGATCTTCCCAACGTCCAGCGTATCGAGGTGCTGAACGGCCCACAATCGACGCTTTTCGGTAAAAACGCGTCCGCCGGCGTTATCTCAGTGATTACGCGCGAACCACAATTTGAATTTGGCGGCGCGGTTGAGGCCAGCTACGGTAACTTCAATTCGGTTGTCTTGAAGGCTGATGTAACCGGCCCTATCACTGAAAGCATCGCATTCTCTGTCGACGGCAGCTATAACCGCCGTGATGGTTACGCCACCATCGTTAATCTTGATGAAGAGCAGAATGATCGTAACCGTTGGTCCGCACGTGGACAGCTGTTGATCGAGGCAACTCCAGATTTGCGTATTCGCGCAATTGCTGATTATTCACGTATCGATGAGGTCTGCTGTCAGGTGAGCACGGTTGTGTCAGGGCCAGTTACCGGCGCGATCAATGCAGTGGGTGGACAGCTGAACACTGATTTCTTTAGTGATGAAGCGTTCCTGAACTTTGTCCCGACCAACGAAGTCGATAATTATGGCGGTTCGGTGCAAGTTGATTGGGAAACCGGCCCGATCTCGGTAACCTCTATTACTTCTTATCGTGAGCTGAAGAACTTCTTTCTGTCAGACATTGACTACACCAGCGCTTCTCTTGCAACGGAAACGCGCGATCAGGATGTAGAAACCTTCACCCAGGAAATCCGGATTGCTTCGGATTTTGACGGGCCGATTAACTTCTTGCTTGGCGGTTACTATTTTGATGAGTCAATCTCACAGGAAAGCGCGATCCAGAACGGCAGCGATATCCGCGACGTGTTCGAACTTCTCGCTGGCGGCAACCCTGCCGATGTGTTGGCCGGTCTGCCATCAGTGTTCAACGCAGTAGAGGCTGGTCTCGGCTTGCCGCAGGAGAGTATCTTCAGCACGCCCCTGCTGACTTCTGAGCAGTTCAGCATGGACAATACCTCGTGGTCGATCTTCGGTACAGTTGATTTCGAGCCACTTGACGGACTCGTGTTCACTGGCGGATTCAACTACACGGACGATTCAAAGGATTTCGCTCTTGCGCAGCAAAGTTTCGACCCTCTCGGTCAGGTCAATCTGGTTGATGCCTTTATTGTCGGCGCAACTGCCGGTGCGGTTACTACACGTGACCAATTTCAGGCACTGCCAGCTGCGAACCAAGCCGCTCTGCTTGCGGCTGCGACCGATCCAGACGTGAACACCTTGCTCCCTCTTGCGGGTTTCCAATTCCAACCACCATTCTTGACCATTCCAAATGCGGTCGAAGATGGTCGGACACGGGACGATAAGTTCACCTATTTGTTGCGCGCTTCATATGAGGTTTCTCCAGAAGTGAATGTTTATGCGAGCTATGCGACCGGCTTTAAAGCTAGCTCAATCAACCTCTCACGTGATAGCCGTCCGTCGAATGATGACTTTACCGCAGGGGTCGGAGGATCAACATTCGCTGCTCCGTCGTCTCCAATCCTCGATGCTGGTTTGGCGTTGCCAAACTTGGTTTCTGGTTCACGCTTCGCTGGGCCAGAAGAAGCCGAAGTCTATGAAGTTGGCATCAAGGCGCAATGGCCAGGACTAGGTGTCAATCTAGCCCTGTTTGACCAGACGATTGAAGGCTTCCAGAGCTTTGCATTTACTGGAACCGGTTTTGCGTTGCGCAATGCGGGTGAGCAATCTGTCCGTGGTTTTGAGCTGGATGTTAACGTCCAGCCGACAGATGGATTGGTGTTTACGTTCGCGGCAACTCACCTTGACCCGCTGTTTGATGATTTCCCAGGCAGTGTGCTGGGTGATCTCACTGGTGCACGCCCTGGCGGAATCCCCGCATGGAGCATTGCGACCTCAGCGACTTACACGCATGAATTCGGTGCGTCGGGCAATCGTCTGATCACTCGCGTGGATTACAATCACGAGAGCAACACGGATATCAACAACGGTCTGCCAGAGTTTAACACCAATGTGGGCAATACCGAGATCTTCCGCCGCGAAGTTAACCTCGTGAATGCTTCGATGACGCTTGCTCTCGACAATGGTCTTGAAGTTGGTGTGTATGGCCGCAACCTATTCGATGATCGGTATATTTCGACCGTATTCGATGGCGTTGCACAATCGGGAACGGTTTCCGGTTACCCAAGCGCACCGCGCACATACGGCGGCGTTGTTCGCTTCAAATTCTAATCGAAGCCAATTAATTGAAAATTTGAGCCCCGCCGGGAAACTGGCGGGGCTTTTTTTATGACCGATTTCAAGTCACTTCAGCAACAAAGGTGCAAAAATGTAACGCACTGGTGCATTTTTTTTATTTCAGTCTAGACTTAATCGATCGATTAGTTGAAGATCGAAGCATCTGGGGGGATGAGCAAAAGCTACACTCTCCAGAAAAATAAATCGGGATTGGGAGAGAAAAATGCGTAAATCGTTACTGTTAGCCGCCACAGCTATAACTGCAGTGGCTTCACCGGCATGGGCACAAGCCGATAGCGATGTTGATGACAACGTCATTATCGTGACGGCACAGCGTCAGGCACAAAGCCTTCAGGAGGTGCCAATTGCCGTTTCGGCTTTCGATTCCGAAGCGCTGGAAGCACAGCAAATTGAAAATGCATCAGATCTACAGTTAACGCTACCTAACGTCTCTTTCACGAAAAGCAATTTTACCGCGTCGAGCTTCACCATTCGCGGCATCGGCGATCTTTGTGTTGGTGTGTCGTGTGATTCGGCGACAGCGATTCACTTGAATGACGCGCCGCTCTTCAACACGCGCTTGTTCGAAACGGAATATTTCGATTTGGAACGATTGGAAGTCCTGCGCGGTCCGCAAGGTACACTATTTGGTCGTAATGCTACTTCTGGTGTGGTCAATGTGGTGACGGCCAAGCCGGAACTCGGAGAATTCAAGGCTTCGCTGGAAGGCGAATATGGAAACTTCGACTCCTACAAGTTGAAGGGCATGGTCAATGTGCCGCTGGGAGATACACTCGGTTTTCGCCTTGCAGGCTTTTATCTGAAGCGCGATGGTTATACCGAAAACTTGTTTGATGGTAGCCGGATTGATGGCCGCGATATGTACGCTGTTCGTGGATCGATCAAATGGGAACCAACGCCTGATACCACAGTCGACCTGATGGCTTACTATTTCCGGGAAGACGATAACCGGGCTCGTATTCAAAAGCAGCTTTGCCAAGAAGATCCGACCGGTATTCTAGGGTGTCTGAATTCCCGCCGTGACTTTGGTAAGGTAAATACCAACGCAACCTTTACAGGTACCCTGGGATCCGAGGAATTTCTTCAGATAAATGGCCTACCCGCAGGATTCGGACTTAATAGTCTTTATGGCCCGAATGGCCATACAGGTTTTGTTGAGCCAAACGATGTCCGGCAGGTAAGAACCGATTTTACGCCCGAATATTTCACCGACGAACTGCAATTGCAGGGACATATCGAGCATGATTTTGGGCCCATACAGGTTTCTCTAACTGGGTTGTATCAGGAGACAGAGGTCGATTCACGTCAAGACTACAATACTTCGGTTCTTGACCGCTCTCTATACACGCCAGGTTTGACACAACTTCAGTTCTTTGCCGACAACGTCAGTCCTGCATATTTCGGTCCGCTGGCAAGTGGCATCATTCCGAATGGCCCGGCGGGGCAACTCTGTACTTCGGATACCGATCCTACCGGGCTAGGCTCATTTGGTGGAAATCGAATCTGCGCCGACACTCCCATTTCGCTCGATCGGTCAGATCAGGACAATACGTCATGGTCGGCTGAGCTAATTGTGTCCTCCGATCTGGATGGACCGTTCAATTTTCTTTTGGGTGGCATTTATGCGGAGAACAAACTTGGTCAGAACAGCTATTATGTGAATGCCTTTGCAATTGACTATATCGCAGGAATATTGGGTTCGTTCACGACATTTGGATCGCTGGCCGATGGTGATCCCACCACCGATCTTCCGCCTGCATTATTAGGTACACCGTTTTTCCGCAACAATACCCAGGACTTCAAACTGGAGTCATACGGGTTATTTGGTGAAGTGTATTTTGACATTTCCGATACGCTCAAAATCACTGGCGGCCTGCGCTACAACAATGACAAAAAGTCAATTACAGCGCGTTCGACTCTAGCGAGCTTCCTTGTCCCATATGCGCAGACAGGGGACGCATTTGATTCGCCGTTTGTCGGAACGTTCGATGCTGACCCGGGCACGCCAGGTAATCAGCTTGTCCAATCCCGGAATGTTTCATTCGATGAAATTACCGGGCGCGTCGTTCTGGACTGGCAGATGACAGATGACAATCTGATCTACGCGTCCTATTCGCGCGGCTATAAATCAGGCGGGATAAACCCGCCCCTCCAGCCGATTTTTGAAGTGCCTGAGTCCTTCGGTTCGGAAATCATCGATTCTTTCGAAATCGGGTCAAAAAATGTTTTTGCCGATGGCGCTTTGATCCTCAACGCAACGGCCTTCTACTACAAGTACAAGGATCTCCAACTCAGCCGGATTATTGCACGTACCTCGGTAAACGATACAATTGACGCCGACATCTATGGCGTTGAACTGGAAGCTGTTGTGCGGCCCGACCCCGATTGGTTGATCAATCTTGGATTCAGCTACTTGAAAACGAAGGTGGTTGGCGATCAACTGTTCAGCAATCCGCGTGATCCCGGCGGCGGGCGTGCCGATGCCGTGATCATCAAGGATATCACCAATGGTGCAAACTGTGCGGTAGTTCCAAACACCGCTGGTTCCGCAGCAGCAAGCAGTTTTGTTAATGCTGTTAATGGGGCTGCTTTCCCAAGTTTGCAGCCAACAACAGCATTCCCGGCTGATGGTGGTATCGCATCCAGTGGTGCATTTGGAATCTGTTCCGCATTGGACGCTGTTGCTCAATTTGGCGCAGCAGCACTCGATCCCGCGCTTGCACCATTGCAACCGCTTCTGGATAGCTTCGGCGGTGTTTCAGTTCTCAGTCCCGGTGTTCAGGTAAATTTGCGGGGCAACGACTTACCACAAGCACCTGTCGCCAAAGTGTCCGCTGGCGTCCAGTACACGCACAACTTTGACAGTGGCTGGACCCTCGTTCCGCGCGTCGATATCGCCTATACCGGTGATCAGACGGGCAGTGTCTTCAACGGCAACGTCAACAAGATCGAAGGCTTTACGCAGGCGAATGCATCGCTTCAGTTAAATGGCGCTGACGACAAATGGTTCGTACGAGCCTTTATCCAGAATATCTTCGACAGTAACTCGACGACAGGTCTGTATTTGACCGACGCTTCCTCGGGTCTGTTCACGAATATCTTTACGCTGGATCCACGCCGTTATGGTATTGGAGCTGGTATCAAGTTCTAAAAGAGATCGTCACGTGGAAAGGGCCCTGCCGAGAGATCGGTGGGGCTTTTTTGTTGGGAGAGAGAAGGGGATGACGAAAGTAGGAAGTTGCACTTATCCTGAGCTGGTCGAAGGAGATGGCTAGCGCTGCTCGCGGGATCATTGGTGCCCGTTGTCGTTGCTTGAAACCGCCCTCCTTTGCAGTCGGGATTTTTGCAGGAAAACATCCCCAGGATGTTTTATTGATCTGCAAAAATGGTGCCGAATATCCGACTCGAACGGATGACCTACCGCTTACAAGGCGGTTGCTCTACCAGCTGAGCTAATTCGGCGCTGGTTTGATGGCTATAGCCACGAACGAGCGCTCTTTGCTTCAAAAAACACCAAAGGTCCAGCCCTCTTTTTGCGCTATTTTCTCTGTAAGCTTTGGTGGATGCCAAAGCTTTGTGTCTTCGCTGGCATTTTTCATCCACGCAGCGGTAATCAAGGCATCGGTACTATGATCGTCATAGCGTTCCAACTTGGCAGGCAACTCTGTTGTCAGAACATGGAGTGCAGCCTCCAATCCCTTACGATCCCGTATCTTGCTTTTTCCTTTGGGCAGTCCAGCGGCAAGTGCAGCAATGGTTGTATAGATTTCGATGATCATTGGGCCGCTATCTGGCACGGGATCAAAGGGCCAAACCGGAATGGCGCCGTGTAACTGGTGCAACATGCGCATACCCGTCAGACTTGATTTTCCGACTTGCGCTGCACCAACAAGATTGAAGCAACTGGCGCTGTTTGCCTGACCGGTTTCGCGTTGATGCTGTTCGACCAAACGAAGCCGTCCCGTGCCTCCTGTGAACAGATCACCGGTATTGTCACGGTTGTGCCGAAAATGGCGGGCTGCCTGAGGGTGATCAAGGAAAGACAGGACGTTCAGATAGGGGTCAGCGGCAGAACAGCGTTCTACCAATCCCCAAAGGTCTTTAGCGTTGGATGGACTGTCATCCCATTCCGGGAAATAGCTTCCAGCGTCATGAAAGGGTAGCGACATCGACAGATCAAAACCGATCAACATATCCTGCTTTGTCCTGACGATCCGAAGCAACCAGTCGCGCACATCTGATCGAGACCATCTCGGATCGGGCCGGAGCAGAGCAGGCGGCCCATCCAGCCCAATAGTGGCGACCGCGATGCCATTTGGCCGCTCCGTCTTCGCGCCCGACCAGTCAACACAGGTAAAATGAGAGAAGCGCCGCATGGATGATCTCTAGCCTATCAAACTGGCAAAAGAAAAGGGCCGGCCCGCCCGGACCCGCCCTTGTTCTTTTTCAAAGTCAGTTAGTTTATTTTTTGGCCGCTGGTTTCCGCGTGGCCGGCGCTTTGGGCTTGGCAGAACGCATATCTTCCAGCGTTTTTGCTGCCGCATCGCGTCCGCCCAATCCGAAGGCCAGGGCTGCAGCGACTCCGCCACCGATAACCAGTGCACCAAACGCCATGTTGATGATGCTATCGGCAAGCCCCATATATTTCAGTCCCATGGCAACAAACAGGACGATGGTTGCATATTTGACGATCTGGCTGCCCATACTGCCTTCAGATGCACCACCGACGATTCTTGCCAATATGTTGGCGATCATAAAGCCAAGGCCGATAATCACCCCGCCAAAAATAACCTTGCCACCGAGTGCCAATACTTCATTCAGGATATTGGTCAGTTCTGGAAATTGCAGCATACGGGTTGCTGCAATCGCTGCGAAAAGCATGATGGCAATGATCACGATTTTGGAAACGACGGATGAAACCGTTGTTTTCTCAGGCAGAATGCCAAGTGCATTGACCGAACGATCAACACCAAGGCCAGGCAGTACCTCTTCAATCAAACCGCCAACCCAGCGTGCAATCATATAGGCGATGCCAAGCAATATTGCAGCACCGATGACCAGCGGGATAGAGGTAAAAATTGTGTTGAGTAGCGATGTTGCCGGTTCAGTAATGGTCGACATGTTCAGCGCATCAAGAGCCAATATGGCAATGGGAATGATAATCAGAACATAGACTATCGTGCCAATGGTCTTGCTGATCGTGCTGTTACCTGTGACTTCTTCGGCACCGGCTTTGTTGGCCCATTTGTCGAGATTTACAGTCATCATCGTGGTTTCGACAATCTGTTTCACAATGTTCGCAACGATCGAACCGACAAAGAAGATAATACCGGCACCGATGATGTTCGGAATAAAGCCCATTACATCGTCAAGTAGGGTTTGCAGAGGTTCGATGACACTGTTCAGTCCAAAAGTGGAAAGCACTGCAATCAGACCAAAGAGCCAAATGAGTAAAGAAACGATCTTGCCTAGCGACATTCCGATGGATTCACCTGAACCGGTGTCGCGTTGCAGTAAACTGATGTTGTCGACAAGCTTAGCAAAGGCCCATTTGGCGGCTTTCGCAACGATCCATGTGAGCAGGAGGATAATAAGCGCGACGCCGATCTTTTCCCCCCATTCCATCATGAGCTCTGTATCGAGCGCATAGTTTCCTATTCTCAATCCATCCATTTGCATTCCCCTAATTTTGGACATTGTTAAGACTACCCAAAGGTTAACACGTTCTCTAGGTGAGATATAGTGTGGAGTAGGCGCGGGATGGGCTTATGATGTAATCATATGTAACATCCTGATTCAGGGCATGATATTGATCACGGCCCGTCCAATGACAGCCCGCTGTTCCAGTACTTCTAACGCAGCAGCTGTATCACCCAAAGCAAAGCTATGTGAGATATGCGGGCGCATTACTCCTTCTTCTGCCAGCTTGCGGAGCATCGTTTCGCTTCGTTTTGCCAATTCTGGATCGCGCCGTGCACTCTCTCCCGCGCGCAACCCGATAAGGCTGTAGCCTTTTATCAATGCGTGATTGGCAGGAAAGGACGGAATATCACCGCTTGCAAAACCCACGATAAGATAACGGCCACCCCAGGCAATGGATCGCGTCGCTTTTATCGCCAGATCACCGCCAACAGGATCAAACACCACATCAACCCCTTTGCCGTCAGTCAGTTCTTTAATTCTAGCGGCAAGGTCCGGATCGGCAGGATCGAGGCTATGATCCGCGCCGGCTTGTTCAATTGCCTGACGCTTTTCATCATTGGATCCGGTAGCAAAAACGACCGCGTCTTTATACTTGGCGAGCTTTACCGCTGCCATACCGACACCCCCACTGGCGCCAAGTATCAGTATTGTTTCTTTACCTAGCAATTCGGCTTTATCATTTAGTGCATGCCAAGCGGTAATCGCCGCACCATGCCAGCAGGCCCCCTCGGCAAAGGATAAAGCAGTGGGTAGGGGGCGAACGGCGCTTTCAGGCAAGATAATCTGTTCTGCAAAACCGTTTCCCTTACTGCCGCCCATGACGTGATCTCCAGTCGAGAGAGCCGTCACGCCGGACGCCACCTCAATTATCTCTCCGGCGATTTCGAGACCGGGAACGAAAGGAGGATCAGGGCGAAATTGATATTTGCCATAAGTCATCAATAGATCTGGAAAGTTGAGGCCCGCTGCTTTTACTGCAATCCGCACTTCTCCGTCTTTCAGTGGTTTTGCCTTCCTCTCTTTGACCTGAACGGAATCTGGCCCGGTCAAAGCCGTGCAGACGGCAGCGCGATAGGTATCGCTCATGATCCCACCGACTTCACCACGTCGCGTGTAAAGGCGGCAATATCAAAACGATTATCGCGCGTATCGTAACCACGTCTGACGATCACCAGGTCTAGCGACGGTATGATTACCAGATATTGCCCGCGATTGCCGAATGCTGCGAATGCGTCTTCCGGTATGCCTTTTGACTTGTTCATGAGCCAGAATGTAGCGCCATAGCCAAATTCCCGGTCCGGCTGCGGGCCTGATGGCGTGCTGACATATTCCCGCCAGTTTTCGGGAAGCAAGCGCTCTGCTCCATCATTCCCGTAGGGCCAAACGCCGTTATTGAGATAGAGTATTCCCAATCGACCTAAGTCGCGGGCTGTTGTCCATACCTGACTGGAGAGGATAGGATGCTCTTGCCAATCGGTCTCGGCATAGGTTCGCGTCATACCCATTTTCTGGAAAAATTCATAAGGCTCAAAACGACCAGATCTTGCTGCATAGACGGCCAGTAACGTGTCATTATTGGCATAGCGAAAACGGCTGCCTGGCGGATAGAGCAGGGGCCAGTTCACCGCCCTTTGGGTGACCGTGGCACCGCCCATGTAAATAGGATCGGTGCGATTACCCGCCGTATCGCTGGTTAAACCGCTGGACATACGCATCAAATGATCGAGTGTTATGTCGCGGCGTGGGTCGAAAGCACTCATCCATTCGATGATTTTTGCTGGTGCATTGACGTCTGAGAACCCCTCCTGAACACTGTGCCCGATTAATGTTCCGGCGATAGATTTGGCAACAGACCAGGTGCGCTGAGCGGTATGCCGGTCATGACCTTTCTTGTAGTGCTCGGTCAGGATCTTATCACCCTTGATAACCAGAACTGCGCTGGTTTTTCCACCATATTTGCTGTTTTCAAAAGTTGCCAATGCACTTTGATGCAAAGACTTGGCGACATCATCTTGCTTAACGGTTGCGCCGGCATCACCCATTGGCCAAGGCAAATTATCATTGAAGGACCGCAGCGTTGGCGGCTTGTCCAGTTTTATCCCAGCAAAACCGATCGGCATGCCGGTGCAGCCTGTTCGCGGATTCCAGATGGCAATGCGCGGCGGCATGACGTCATTATAGCTGACACGGACTTGGCGCTTTTCCTGGTCGATATCTGCCGTGAGTGTGGGCACAATGTCTGCGATGTGACTATAAATGCCGGTCAGTTCATCAGCCTCGATATCCGCCAGCGTCTTGCCACTGTTCCACAGTCCGGAGCAGATGAATTGCGCTTTATAACCTGCGGCCAGTGCTTTTTGATATTCATCGGGTTCGTTGCTAGCCTGTGCGGCAACGGGCGCGGATAGAAGCGCACAGCTGATGATCAGTAGTTTTCCAAAATTCACTATTTGCTCCAATCTGCAGTCAGGTAAGCCTTGAGCGATGCTAAAGGTTGAATATGGCCAGGAAATTTCTGCGAGCCAAATTGCTTGTCCGGTTCACAGGCAAATCTGAAGACACTTACATATCCTGAGTTTGCATAAGGCAATATCCACTTTGCAGAGTCTTTGGGCCATGTTTCTGTTCGGATTAGTCTTTCATTTCCGTCAAACTCAGAAAGCTCCATCGCAGCGTAGATATGTCTGTTGCAATCGACCAATATTTTTGAGCGAATGTCTCTGATCCTGGAGATATCATCATCACCTTTATTGGACTCTGCCATAACAATCTGGGAAATCGAAACCGAAACTAGGCCGTCGATCCTTCCGATGCTGGCTTTGTCTGCAAAGAAAATATCAGAGCGATAGTCCGGTGGTTCGTCGATAATAATTTCGTCGACGAGATACCAGTCGGGCTGAGTTTGTTTGTCTTCTGCTGCCACAGAAAAAGGCAGGAAAAGAACAATCAATGATATAAGTAACTGATATCTAAGCATTCGCTTCACGTCTCAAATTTTCCCAATAATCCAGGCGTTCTCGGATTTTATGTTCAAAACCCCGATCCGCTGGTTGATAAAATAACTCTGGCTCCATCTCTTCCGGCCAGTAGTTGTCACCCGAAAAACCTTCATCACTTTCGTGGTCGTAGTTATATCCTTGGCCATAACCGATATCTTTCATCAATTTGGTCGGCGCGTTGAGGATGTTTTGCGGTGGTACCAGAGAACCGGTTTGCTTGGCTGATTTCCAGGCGGACTTTTGTGCCTTGTAAGCCGCGTTGGATTTGGGAGCAGTGGCGCAATAGAGGCAGGCTTGCACTATTGCCAATTCTCCCTCCGGGCTTCCCAGAAAATCATAGGCATCTTTTGCCGCAAGCGCTTGAACCAGCGCTTGTGGATCGGCCAGTCCGATATCTTCGCTGGCAAAACGAACAATACGCCGCAGTACATAAAGTGGTTCTTCTCCTGCCACGAGCATCCTAGCGAGATAGTAGAGCGCTGCCTGCGGATCTGACCCGCGCAGGGATTTATGCAGCGCAGAGATCAAGTTGTAATGACCTTCCCGGTCCTTGTCATAAACTGCCATGCGCCGGTGGAGCAGCTTTGCAAGTGACGCGGAGTCGAGCGGTTCGGCAATATCAAGCGACAGCAAGGTTTCGACCTGATTGAGCAGGAAGCGGCCATCACCATCCGCACTCGCGATTAGCGCTTCTCGGGCATTGTCCGTCACAGGCAAGGCCTTCTCGGCCAAAACCTCCGCCTTGTTCAAAAGTTCGCCCAATGCGGCGCTATCCAAACGATTGAGGATCAGCACCTGCGTCCTGCTCAGAAGAGCGGCATTGAGTTCAAATGATGGGTTTTCAGTCGTCGCGCCCACCAGTGTGACAAGACCCTTCTCGACATAGGGCAAAAAACTGTCCTGTTGAGATCGATTAAAGCGATGTATTTCATCAACAAACAGCAAGGTTTGCTTACCGGTCTGTTGGCGTTGCTCCGCTTCCGCAAAAACCTTTTTCAGTTCTGCAACACCCGAGAAAACAGCAGATATCGCCTTGAAATATAAATCGGTTTCATTGGCGAGTAACCGCGCGAGACTGGTTTTTCCCGTACCCGGTGGCCCCCAGAAGATAATCGAAGACAGTTTTCCTGCCACGATCATCCGTTTAAGCGCTCCGTCGCGGCCGACCAGATGATCCTGACCAACCACGTCATCGAGGTTTTTTGGTCTCAGTCTTTCCGCAAGTGGAGCACTGACAGGGATATCCTCCTGTCCTCGCGTCGCATCATCAGTGGCAAAGAAATCATCCATTGCCGGTGATTATGGCATTTTCTCTATCGAAAACCAGCTTGTTCATTGGTTTACGCGCAAATTTTGTGCTGATCTACGCCCGTGGTATAACGTCTCGGGAAAATAGGGAGGAAAATCATGTCTACGACAACGGACCCTTTGGTGGAGAACGAAGGTAAGCCAGCCACGCCCTGGCATTTATGGGTAGTCGGTGTAATCGCCACACTCTGGAATTCTGGCGGTGCGCTCGACTATACAATGACCCAAA
Source organism: uncultured Sphingomonadaceae bacterium (assembly GCA_947495985.1). Classification (GTDB taxonomy): domain Bacteria; phylum Pseudomonadota; class Alphaproteobacteria; order Sphingomonadales; family Sphingomonadaceae; genus Parasphingorhabdus. The sequence goes on along the minus strand of CANMBD010000001.1, from coordinate 1,153,564 downwards.
CGCGCAATGAATCCTATATGAGTGGTTTTACGCCCGAACAGCTTGAATATTTCTACTCGTTTCCAGCATGGGCTGATGGAGTTTGGGCATTGGGCGTTTGGGGGGCGTTTATTGGGTCATTGCTCATATTGCTGCGCAGCCGGCATGCAATCACTGCATTCGGAATATCCTTGGTCGGACTAGTCGGTTCGTTTCTGTATCAAATGACAGCGGATATGCCGCCCAGTCTAAGCACACCTGGAATTTGGATATTCACAGCTGTCATTGCACTGTCGATCATTTTTCTACTTTGGTACACGCGGGCGATGGCCGGAAAGGGTGTATTGCGCTAAGCAACTTCAACGGATGGCGGCCTGTTTGATAGGGCTCTGGCCTGACTGCCGTTGGCGGATGAGGCGTATATAGGTTTCGGCGACAGTCTGATTAATCTGGTCCCAGCTGAATTCGTCAGCCCGCTTTTCACCGGCAGTGCCATGGGCACTTCGTAAAGCCTCGTCCTGGCAGTAAAGCTGAAGAACGTCGGCAAAATCGCGAATGGCGCCCGGTGTGACTAGCCTTCCCGATTGCTTGTCCTTGACCAGGCTCTGGCTACCCGTCGCCTTGGCTGCCACAACCGGAAGGCCGCAAGCCATTGCTTCCAGTGTCACATTGCCGAATGTTTCGGTGACCGAGGGGTTGAAAAGCATATCCATACTAGCCACTGCCCGACCAAGATCATGACCTTGCTGAAATCCAGCAAAAATCGCGTCATCCATTCGCTCTTGAAACCATTGCTGCGCGGGGCCTTCGCCGATGATTAGAACGCGATGCTTGATCCGGCGCCGCTTCAATTCATCAATCGTATCCGAAAAAACATCCAGACCTTTTTCCATCACCAGTCGTCCAAGGAAGCCGATGACCGGTTCTTCATCTGAGATGCCGAAAGATTGACGCCATGCCATATCGCGTTTTGAGGGATTAAACACATCCTTGTCGACACCGCGGGACCATATTCCGACATCATAGTTCATGCGCTGTTGACGAAGGACCTGTGCCATCGACTCGGAAGGGGCGACTAGTGCATCGCAGCGGCGGTAAAGACGGCGCAAAATCGCTTCGATTACCGGTTCCAAGAAGGCTAGATTGTAATAGCGTGGATAGGTTTCGAATCTTGTATGCACAGATGCGAGTACGGGAATATCATTGCGCCGTGCCCAGCTTACCATTCGGTGTCCGACCCGGTCAGGGCTGGAAATCTGCATGACATTCGGGTTGAAAGCAGCAAGATCGCGTTTCGCACTGCCGGACAAATGCGTTGGAAACCGATATTCTCCGCGCCCGGGAAACGCAACGGAAGGAACACTAATCAAGTCCCCGGTGGGTTCAAAAGCAGGGGTGTCCGTGGTCGGAGAATAGACACGTACTGCCGCTCCCTGACGCAAAAGATATTCGGCAAGCCTGTTCAGGGCTTGGTTGGCGCCATCACGCACGAAGTTATAATTGCCGCTGTACAAGGCAATGCGCAGATCACTGATATTCATTGTCAGCTTGAAGCATAATCTAAGGCAAATTGCTAATATGATCTTTGCCGGTTAAATGGTGCGAATGATTGAAACAATTCTGGATAACTTGCTGATCGGCACACCAAAACCATTTCGCGAAGATGGCGAGATGAGTGCAATAGCCAAACAAACGGTTGCATTTCCCGTTCAGCTTGGACTGCTTGGTTTAGAGGGCAATCAGGTGGCTGATCCGCTTCACCATGGTGGGCGGGACAAGGCGGTACATCTCTATCCGGTGGAACATTACGCTTTCTGGGCAGACAAATATCCCGGGTTAGAAATCTTGAATCGCCCAGGCGCTTTTGGAGAGAATTTGAGTTGCACAGGGATGACGGAAGACAAGTTATGTCTTGGCGACATTTTTCGTATCGGAGATGCATTGATCGAATGCAGTCATGCTCGCCAACCCTGTTGGAAACTCAATCACCATTTTGGGCATGCGGACGTTTTGAAAACGGTGATAAAGACGACAAAGTCCGGCAGCTATTTTCGGGTGCTTGAACCCGGTAAGATAAGTGCAGGCGATACGATCATTCAACAAGAGCGAATACACCCTGATTGGCCGTTACAGCGTCTGTTCGCACTTATCATAGGTGGTAAGCATAAAGGGCAGGGGGCTGAATTGCGTAAATTGTCCGATATGCCAGCACTGGCAGAAACTTGGCGAAAACGAGCCGTGCAGTTGGCGGAATCTCAGCCGATATGATGGCGCGCGGCGGCGTCGGGACCGGGTGGTAACAGGCGCAATTTGGTAACGCGGCGGTCATCAGCATCCAATATCTCAAGTTGCCAGCCACTGGGATGTTGCAGCATTTCGCCGGTTTTTGGAATGTGGCCAGCCAGCACGAAGGATAGTCCGCCAATCGTATCGACATCTTCATCAATCTCGGCCAGTGCTGGGTCGATTTCTTCGCCGATATCATCCAATTCTGCCCGGGCGTCTGCTTCCCAAATGCCATTGTCTAGCGATTTTAACATGGGAACCGGTTCATCGTCATGCTCGTCTTCGATCTCGCCAACAATTTCTTCGACAATGTCTTCAATCGTGACAAGGCCCTCTGTGCCATTATATTCATCGAAAATAATGGCAAGATGAATGCGCGTTGCCCTCATTTCGGCGAGCAGATCCAATACACCCATCGATTCCGGAACAAATCGGGGCTGACGAAGATAGGGCGTAATGTCCGTCGGCGGCGTTCCACCTTTCGCAACTAGCGCGAAGATATCCTTGATATGTATCATGCCGATAATCGTATCTAGATTATCGCGATATACCGGGATTCGGCTGTGGCCATGTTCGGAGAATATCTCGACATATTCGTCAAATGGTACGCTTTCTTCAATCGCGATTATATCGGCACGAGGAACCGCAATGTCATCAACCCGGTGATCACTGAAATGTAGCAAATTGCGAAGCATTTCGAGCTCAACGGGTGAAATGTCAGGCTCGCCCTTTTTGTCGGCGTCGCCATCGCTTTCATGTTCGTCAATAACTTCTTCGAGTTGCGCACGCAGCGAGTTATCTTCCGTTTCCCCGAAAACCAAAGCTTTCAAGCTGCGCCATAATCGCCCCGGTTCGTCATCCTCATTGCGAGCGGCGGAGGAAGGTCGACCGTTCGCTCCATTATTGCTGTTACTATCGTCTGGCATCTTTTTATCTTTGGACACTCATCACATATGTTGATCGTTATAGGGATTGGCAATGCCCAATTTTTGCAACGCTTTGACTTCTAAAGCCTCCATGATCAAGGCATCCGATTCTGTTTCATGATCATAGCCTAATAGATGCAAAACGCCATGAATTAGCAGATGCGCTGCATGGTCTGCCATGGGAATGAATTTTTCCTTTGCTTCATCGGCGCAAACGTCATGGGCCATGATTACGTCGCCTAGCAGCACTTCGCCATCGTCACTGTTGGACAATGATTCCAGCAAGTCATGAGGAACCAATGGGAAAGATAGCACATTGGTGGGTTTATCTTTGCCGCGATACGCCGAGTTCAGCTCCTGGACCTCATCATTGTTTGCGAGTTTTATGCTGATTTCCAATGCAAAGTTCCTCTCCGCCAAGTCTCCATAGGACGAAACGGAAAGCGCAGCCCGCGCAGCCTGTTCACTGCGTCTTTGCCAGTCATTTAAATCTCGCCACTGAGGACCCGCATTGAGTTCAATCTGCAGCATCTTTGCCTTCATAGGCTTCAACAATTTTGCCGACTAATGGATGGCGGACGACATCCGCTGCGCCGAATTTGACGGTACTGACACTGTCAACGCCGTCCAGTTTTTGTACGGCATCGGCAAGACCGGATGTGGCGCCGTGCGGCAAATCTACCTGTTTCGGATCACCACAAATGACCATACGGCTGTTCATGCCGAAACGGGTTAGGAACATTTTCATCTGGGCGGTAGTGGTGTTCTGCGCTTCATCCAATATCACAAAGGCGTCGGCCAATGTTCGGCCACGCATGAATGCGATTGGTGCGATCTCAATCTCGCCGCTTTCAATGCGCCGTTCCACCTGTTCTGCGGGCAGAGTGTCATATAATGCATCGTAAAGCGGGCGCAGGAAGGGATCGACTTTTTCCTTCATGTCGCCGGGTAGAAAACCGATCTTCTCGCCCGCCTCTACCGCAGGCCTGGACAGGATAAGACGATCTACCGATCCGGTTATAAGCTGCGATACGGCCTGCGCCACCGCAAGATAGGTCTTTCCCGTGCCTGCAGGACCAAGCGAGAAGATCAAGTCATCACGGGCCAGCTTTTCCATATAGTCAGCCTGGCGAACAGAGCGCGGAAAAATCGTTTTCTTGCGCGTCTTGATCATTACTTTCGGAGGTGCCGAGATGTCGCTTTTAGCTGCCTTCTTTGTGTGGGCCGGTTTTGTGGTTTTTGAAACTCGTGGATCGGCAACCATACCGATGATGGCTTCGACGAGCGCAGCGTCAATTTCCTGCCCCTCTTCCAAGCGGTTATATATCCCGGTCAAGACATCACGCGCTTGGGCCGCCGCTTCCTCTTCACCTTCAATCTTTAACTTGGTGCCACGAGCGGCGATATAGACACCGAGCCTGTTTTCAATCGCCACAATATTGCGATCATATTCACCAAAAAGGTCGCCCAATATTTGAGGATCGTCAAATTCGACGTCCAGCGTCACCAGATTGAGTTTATCTTCGGCAATGTTTTTTTTGGCCATTAAGCAGCTTCTCTCCGTGTCACTTTGCCCTGCAGACTGTTGGGCCCCGCGCTTTCAATTGTAACATCCACCATATCGCCAATCGCCAGTTCGGGGGCAATGATATGGACTGATTGTAACCAAGGCGTTTTGCCAACAAGTTGCCCGTCGAGTTTGCCATTGCGCTCTAAAAGGATATCGGTCTGCCGACCAAGAGCTGTTCGATTGAAATCATGCTGCTGTTCGTTCAGCAGCGCTTGCAATCGCTGGAGGCGCTCATCCATGACTTCCGGAGCAATTTGATCTTCCATCGTAGCCGCAGGTGTGCCGGGTCGCGGGGAATATTTGAAAGAATAAGCCTGCGCGTAATTGGCCTCGCGGACAATCGCCAAAGTTTCTTCAAAATCAGCGTCGGTTTCACCCGGAAAACCAACAATAAAGTCGCCAGAAATAGCAATATCCGGCCTGACTTTTCTCATCTGTGACAATATGTTGAGATAGCTTTCAGTCGTATGTGAACGATTCATCGCTTTCAATATGCGGTCACTTCCCGACTGAACTGGAAGATGGAGATAAGGCATAAGCGCCGGTATCTCGCCATGGGCTGCGATCAGTGCTTCGGTCATGTCATTCGGATGGCTGGTTGTGTAGCGGATGCGCTCCAAACCATCGATATCGTCCAGTGCGCGGATGAGGCCGTCAAGCCCTTGCATCTGCCCCTTGTCGTCCTCGCTTGTCCAAGCGTTTACATTCTGACCGAGTAGCGTAATTTCCTTGACGCCGCCATCAACCAATGCCTTTGCTTCGTTTACCAGGTCACCCCAAGGGCGCGAAATCTCCGCTCCGCGCGTGTAAGGCACAACGCAATAGGTGCAGAATTTGTCGCACCCTTCCTGCACAGTCAAAAAGGCGGTCGGGCGTGCCTGTTTCTTGCGGGTTGGCAAGACGTCGAACTTCGATGCCGCTGGCATATCTGTGTCCAGTGCCTTTTTACCGGTCTTGGCTCGATCGATGAGTTCCGGCAGCCGGTGATAGGCCTGTGGACCAACCACGATATCAACACTTGGCGCGCGCCGCGAAATTTCTTTGCCCTCTGCTTGCGCGACGCAACCCGCGACTGCAATCATCGGGCTATTTCCATCTTTATCACGCAGCCGTCCGATGTCGGAATAGACTTTTTCGGCCGCTTTTTCACGGATATGACAGGTGTTGAGGACCACTAGGTCAGCGTCTTCACCATCGCCAGCGCTGGACATGCCCTGATCGACAAGCATTTCGGACATGCGCTCACCATCATAGACATTCATCTGACAGCCAAAGGATTTAATACGGAATTTTTTCGGATCGGATCGATTCATAACCGCGGCCTATACAACGGGCTCTCCGGACAGGGAAGCGGAAAGCGCGCTGGCAATCCGTCGTTCAGTCTCTGCGCAAATGGCCTTGCGGTCAGCAAAATCGGCGGGATCGAAAGGTTCGAGAAAATACAAAGTGGTCGGAACTGTCCCCAATCGCGCAAATAGCCGTTTGGCATTGTCAATAGCCGGTTCCTCACCGACCCACGCGATATCTTTGCTGGCCGCACCATAATCGAGCAACATGGGTTGGATCATGGTTGGTTTGGGTGGTGGTGCCATTGCCTGGAAAAGTGAGGGTTTGAATGGCAGCAGACTATGTCCGTCTGTCGTTGTTCCCTCGGGAAACACCGTGATCGGGTATTTTTCCTCAATGGCCTCCCGAATAATGTCAATTTGGTTGCCAACTTGCATACGGTCTGTTCTGGATACAAAAATGGTCTTGTTGATGCGACATAGCCATCCGATAATCGGCCAACTTGCGATACCGTCCTGGGCCACAAAGGTACAACCAGTTACCCCTGCAATAACCGGGATATCGAACCAGCTGATGTGGTTTGAAACATAGAAAACATTTTGCTTGAGACGATGTCCCTCGGTTTTGATAATCGCACCACAACTGGTGGCGACTGACCAAAGGAAAAAGCGGGGCCACGGGGAGGGGATACGGAACAGTCGCCAGAGATAATGCATTGGCAGACAGATAGCCAAGCTTAGCAGGATCGCCGCTATACGTAGTGCTATAAACAGCATTCCAACCACTGAAATCGAAAAACGCTCTGCTTCAGCTCTTTCGGTCAGAGGATACGCCATATAGTTCCATACGATGGTCGACCAATCGATATCCAAGCTTCTCCGCAATTACCTTTTGTAACGCTTCGAGTTCGGGGTCGACAAATTCTATCACCTTACCAGTTTCTACATCGATAAGATGGTCGTGATGTGCTTCTGGAACAGCCTCGTAGCGTGCCCGACCATCGCCAAAGTCATGACGATCGAGAATACCAGCTTCCTCAAATAGGCGAACAGTTCGATAAACAGTGGCTATCGAAATGCGGGAATCCACCGCAGAAGCACGTTCATGCAATGTTTCGACATCGGGATGGTCGTCTGCGTCAGAAATGACTCTGGCAATCACCCGGCGCTGGTCGGTTATTCGCAAGCCTTTTTCTGCACATAGCTTCTCAAGATCAATTTTGTCCGGCATTCGCTCCATCCTGATAATTGCTTATACTCTATTCGCGGCGGACAATAAAGCAAAGGGAAAATTGCGAAACACATCCGCAACTTCCCATAGATAAAATCTAACGAAAAGGAGAAGTTAGCCCTTCTTCTTTTTCTTTCCTAGACCAATGGCTTTGGCCAGTTCCCGGCGTTGCTGGGCGTAGTTGGGTGCAACCATCGGGTAGTTACTGGGCAGACCCCATTTTACCCGATATTCGTCAGGTGTCATACCGTAGTGGGTCATTAAATGTCGTTTCAACATTTTCAGTTTCTTGCCGTCCTCCAGACAAACGACGTAATCGGGTTTTATGGATGATTTGATTGGCACAGCTGGCTCTGGTTTAGCTTGCTCAGCGGCTTTTCCCGCAAGCCCGGACAACGCGACGTGAACGTTGCTAATAATGAGCGGCAAGTCTGAAACAGCTACGCTGTTGTTGCTGACATGCGCAGCAACTATATCCGAAGTGAGCGTAATCAACGTCTCATTCAGAGCAACATCTTCCTCTGTCATATATACCTCATTAGTGCGACCATTTTATGGTTTTGAGCAATTTTTTGCTGTGGAATAAGTCGCATGAGCTACTTGGATTATCAATCATCAACCTATATACTGTGTTGATTTTGCGTTGCTTTAAGCATCATAAAGGTTTTTTGTAGGTGATGGCATCAAACTTTTCTTTGTTGTCGCCCGAATAATAAGCCGGACGCAGTCCTATTTTCTGAAAACCAAGTCTTTGATATAGTTTTTGAGCCGGATTGTTTGATCGCACTTCCAAAAACACCGCTGTAACGTTGTTTTTAATTGCATCCGCGACAAGCCGTTCAAGAATAGCAATCCCAATACCTTTATTCTGATATTGCGGATCTACCGCTATCATCAGCAATTCTTCCTCATCGGCCGCGCGCCTGCTGATGGCAAAGCCGCAAGGTTGAAGGTCATAGGTTGCCATCAATAGTTGTGTGCCCGGCAAAGACAGCATTGAGCGGCATTGGTGCTCGTTCCATGACTCACCATAGAGGCTGGAAAAGGAAGCCTGCATAATCCGCATGACGACTTTCAGTTCAGCAAAACTGCCATATTCAAGCTTTATTGCTGTTGTAGGATCTAAGGGCGCTTCATTGCTTTCAGGATGGGGATTAACATCTGACATACTCTAATCCCGATGAGCTGGCTGCGCATCTGGCGCGCGGCCATAAATAGGTGTTGGGTCTATATATTCGTAGACTTCGGATAATAGGCTGTATTTGGCGGCGTTCGGCAATATGGACGAATATGAAAGCCCATCGGTCAGGTTCGCTAAAGCCTTTGCTGCCGAGCCCGCCAAATGGTCTGCTTTTCTGTAGCGTAAAGCCGATTCAGGTGACAGGGACAGGAGATCATCTATAGGGCCGCCGTCTTCAGTAAAATTCTGAACAAAATATTCCCCGTGGCCTCCAAGCATCACTACAAAAACAGGAGCGGGGGATTCCATTTCATTCAAAGCCTGCGCAGCGACAAGATGTAAACACTGATATCCAGAAATTCCGGCTTGCCAAGCTAGAGCCAGAGCTTTTGCGGCAGAAAGACCGATTCTGACGCCGGTAAAACTTCCTGGTCCGCAATTGATCATGATGCGATCCGCGCGCCCTTTGTCCGGCAGTTCCGCGATCATCGGCACCAACTTCTCAGCATGGCCGCGACCAATTTCTTCATAGGTGTTAGCTATTATTTTCTCGTTTTCGAACAGAGCAACCGAGCAAGCTGTTGTGGCAGTGTCTATAACAAGAATACGGTTGTCCATGGCTCTGACGCTCGCCGTCAGATGATCGTATTGAATTTATCGAAATCAGGACGCGGGCTACGGTCAAAAATTGTTGAAGGATCACCGTATCCTAAGGTTGAAATGAAATTTGATTTCACACTTGGTTGGTCACCAAAGAAAGCGTCATCCACTGCCGCATTGTCAAATCCTGACATTGGGCCGGTATCCAAGCCCAGAGCGCGCGCAGCCAGAATAAAATAGGCACCTTGTAACGAACTATTTCGCATAGCACCTTCGATACGACCCTCTGGATCGCCATCAAACCAGCTTTTCGCATCGGTATGCGGAAAAAGCTCGGGAAGATATTCGTGGAAATTCTGATCCATGCCGATGATAACCGCGGCTGGGGCATTCACAATTTTTTCTTTGTTACCTTCGCCAGCGCAGTCTGCAAGACGTTGCTTGGAATCCTGACTGTGGCACCAAACCATCCTGGCGGGCAGCATGTTTGCGCTGGTCGGCCCCATCTTCATGAGATCCCATATTGCGTGTAGCTGTTCGGTAGTTACCGGCTTGTCATGATAGCCGTTAAAAGTTCGCGCTGTTCGGAAAAGTTGGTCCAGTGCAGCATCATCAAGTGGCTGATTCATAAGTTTCTCATTACCCATTTTGTACCGGTTGGATTAGGCGGCTCTAACTTCAACCACTTCTGGCACATAGTGTTTGAGCAGAGACTCAATCCCGTGCTTTAACGTTGCGGTTGATGACGGACACCCTGCGCAAGCGCCCTGCATTTTCAGGAAAACGATACCGCGGTTGAAGCCACGGTAGATGATATCTCCGCCATCGTTGGCAACCGCCGGGCGCACTCGGGTTTCGATCAATTCCTTTATCTGTGATACAATCTCCGCATCTTCCGGGTCATCGTGAACTTCTTCCTCCGGTGGGATTTGTATTTCGCCTGCTGACCCAGGTTTGAACAAGGGTAGTCCGGCGGAAAAATGATCCAGCAAAATGCTAAGCACCTGCGGTTTTACATCTAACCATTCTGATCCAGGGCCAGCCGTTACCGAAACGAAATCTGAACCGAAGAAGACGCCGGTCACATCTCCGAGAGTAAACAAGGCTTCTGCAAGTGGGGAAATATCTGCATCTTCCGGTGATGCGAAATCCCTTGTCCCGTCGGCCATAACTGTCTGGCCCATCAGGAATTTGAGTGTGGATGGGTTGGGCGTTTTTTCGGTTTCTATCAACATGTCTGATATGTGGGAGCATTTGGCTGGGCTATCAAGGTTAAACTGCCTTTTGGCAGCGGAAAAGTTGACCGATTGTCATCTATATTTTGCATGGCAATCAATATCTTTATTCACTGGCCAGTAAGATTGGGCCTGCTTATAACTGCGCCATGAAATATTATCAAAGCGCGGCCGGCCGCCTTTTCACTACCTTTGCCGTTTTTGCCGGCCTGTCGCTGTCAGCGCTGACAGCGCCTGTCCATGCACAGCCTGAAGTTACACAGGGTGAGACGAGGACAGAACAGCCCTGGCTTTATGAAGACAGTGACGTTCCTGTCGACAAGAGCTGGACTTTCGGATCATTGGACAATGGCGTGCGCTATGCGGTCAAGAATAACGGCGTTCCTCCGGGGCAAGTATCTATCCGGGTCCGTCTTGATGTTGGTTCATTGATGGAACAGGATCATGAACAGGGTTTCGCACATTTTATGGAGCACCTGTCGTTCCGGGGCTCCGAATATGTTCCTGACGGTGAAGCGAAACGCATTTGGCAGCGGTTAGGTGCGACGTTCGGCAGTGACAGCAATGCAGAAACTACGCCAACTCAGACAGTGTATAAACTTGATCTGCCCAATGCCAATCCGACAAGTTTGGATGAGAGTATCAAGATTATTTCCGGTATGATTAGTGCGCCGGGTTTGACGGCGCAGGCGATCAACGCAGAGCGCCCTGTTGTGATGGCAGAATTGCAGGAACGTCAAGGGCCACAAACAAAAGTCCAAGACGCCACGCGGAAATTATTTTTCGCGGGCCAGCGGCTGGCGAGCAGGGCGCCTATAGGGACGCCCGACACACTAAGAGCAGCAACGCCCACGATGTTACAACTCTTCCATCGTCGATGGTACCGGCCAGAAAATACCGTGATCGTCATAGCCGGAGACGGTGATCCAGCGGAGTTTGAGGCGCTGCTAAAAAAGCACTTTTCTGACTGGAAGGGTAAGGGCGAACCTGGTGTGGCGCCAAATTTCGGTGATCCTGGTTCCGATGCCGATATCAGCCGGGTGTTGATCGAACCAACCTTGCCACGTTTCATATCAATGGCGACCGTCCGGCCATGGCGTAAAGTTGATGATACGATCGCCTATAATCAGCAATTGTTGATTGATCTTTTGGCGCTCCAGATGATCAATCGTCGCCTTGAGGCGCGTGCGAGGGCAGGGGGCAGCTACCTTCAAGCGAATGTGAACCAGGAGGATGTTAGCCGGTCGGTCGACGGCACCTTTGTGAACATTGTGCCCTTGGGTGATGACTGGGCTGCTGCTTTGAAAGATGTGCGTGCTGTGATCGCTGACGCAACCACTCAGGCACCTTCCGAACAGGACATCGCGCGCGAAATAGCGGAGTTTGACGCGGCGCTTTCCATTGGTGCCGAAGGTTATGCAACAGAGGCGGCCCGAAAGCAGGCGGATGATATTGTCAATGCCGTTGATATTCGAGAAACCGTGGCCACTCCGCAAACCGCGCTTGATGTGTTCCGCGAAATGCGGGACCTTTACACGCCTCAGCGCTTGCTCGAATCAACACAAAACTTGTTTGATGGTGTTGCAACGCGAGCTTTGCTGACCTCTCCCACGGTTGTAGACGACGGCAATTCCAAACTTGCTGCTTCCTTGTTGGAAGAAGTCCAGGCCGCAACGAACGTACGGGTGGAGCAAGCGAATCTCGGTTTTGACGCGCTGCCACGTATCGGACGCAAGGGGAAAGTTATCTCATCAGAGATGAACAAGCGTTTCGAGATCGAACAGCTGATATTGTCTAACGGTGTTCGGGTACTGCTTTTCCCAAACAAAGCCGAACGCAATAAGATCATGGTCAACACCCGTTTTGGTACGGGATATAGCGGTCTAAGCACTGATGATGAAGGATTAGCCTGGACTGGAGCAATGGCTTTGATGGCGAGCGGCGTGGGTGATCTGGGACAAGAAGAGTTGGACAAAATCACTACTGGTCGCCGGATCGGACTCGGGTTTGAAATCGATGATGATGCCTATGAAATCAAGGCAGATACGAGAGCAGCCGACCTTGAAGATCAACTGCATTTGATAGCTGCCAAGTTGCAATATCCGCGATGGGATGCTGCACCGGTTATTCGCGGACGTGCGGCTTCTTTGATAGGCTATGACAGTTTTGCCGCTTCGCCGCAGGCGGTGTTACAGCGAGATTTGGAATGGTTGATACGCGGCAAGGATCCGCGCTGGAAAACACCGGACAAACAGGATTTTGAGGCACTGACGCCCAAGGATTTCAAGAAATTCTGGAAACCTATTTTGTCGAGCGGTCCAATTGAATTGATGTTATTTGGAGATTTCGAACGGGACGAAGCGGTTGAAGCGGTTCTGAAAACCTTTGGCGCACTGCGCAAGCGCAAAGCTTCTGCCGTTCCTGACGGTAGTCGTTCGCCTATGTTCCCCACTTCCAAAGCCGGCCCGGAGATTCTTGTTCATAAAGGGGATGCAGAGCGCGCAGCTGCCTTGATTGCTTGGCCAACCGGGGGAGGGCTTCAGAATATTAAAGAAAGCCGTCAGCTGGAGGTTCTGGTCTCAATCTTCAATGATCGCATGTTTGAAATTTTACGCTCCAAAGAAGGGGCGAGCTATAGCCCGCAAGTGATAAATAGCTGGCCGGTCGCTTTTCAAAAGGGCGGATATATCAGCGCCTCAAGTCAGTTAACGCCAAATAATATCGACCGTTTTTACGGCGTGGCCGAATTGATCGCGAAAGACCTGCGAGAAAAACCGGTTAGCCTTGATGAGTTGAACAGGGTGGTAGAACCGCTGCGCCAACTTATATCTAGGGCGAGTAGTGGCAACAGCTTCTGGATGAGTCAGTTGGAGGGTGCGAGTTTTAATCCCAAGAAGTTCATAGTTTTAAGAACGTTACTGAGAGATTACACGGTGATCACACCTGAAGAAGTTCAGCAGCTGGCTCAAAAATATCTCAAGGATTCAACCAAATGGAAACTGGTAGTGCTACCGGAAGGAAATGAAAAAGCCGAAGTCGGAGCGGACGCGGCTTCTTCCTCGGCTTCCCGATAGGCGAAAAAAATGGCGTTATATCGCGTCGACTATCGCCAGCAGTTGATCATTTGTTGGGCGTTTCTTGAAATCACCCGACACAGATTTGGCAATGATCTTGCCGTCCTTGTCGACAACGATGACTGAAGCATAGGGAACGCCAACGGCTTTTCCTTCTGTATATTGTGGATCACGCAATTCAAACGCATCGATCACTGCAGAGCTCTCGTCAGACAGCATTGTGTATTCCAGCATCTGGTTTTTGGAGAAACGGTCCTGGCTTTCGACGCTGTCATAGCTGACGCCGTATAGTTTATAGCCCCTCTGATCGAGGTCGCTGACAATCGCGTTAATGCCTTTCAACTGAGTCTGACAGAATGGACACCATTCTACCGAACGGGTGAATACTAGAATTGCTGGACCATCCTCCAGGATACTGGCCAGTGTCTTGCTACCCTCGCCGGTATTAAATTCTGCTTTAGCAGGAGCCGAAGAACCAACAGCAAGGCCGGCGTCGATGGTCGCAACTTCCTCGACTGTTCCAGCCATAGTGGGTTCAGCTGCTTCTGATGTTTCTTCGCCGTCATTCACTGAACTTTCAGATTGTGAACATGATGCGAGGGCCAGTGCAGAGGTCAAAGCCAAAAGAGATGCACTCTTTCTCAAAATAATTCTCCTGTGGTTTCTCAGCGGCAATTCGCCGCAGGACGGTATACGGTTACGGATTCAAGACAGATTATTCCTGCGGTGGAAAGCGATCAAAGGCCGGTAACTCGTGTGCGACCTTTTCCCAAGAGATTTGTTCCGCAAGCTGGATGTTCATTTCAGGAATATAGGCTTCTGGCTCATCAAGTGTAGCCGTTTGCACGTCGATCATACCAGGCAAGATATTGGCATTTTTATAGGCGATTCCGGTGCCGCAATTGTTACAAAAAAGCCGTTCAGCACCGTTTTTGCCCTCGACTGTTTTAAGTTCACCGCCAATCAGGGAAAACTCATCATTTTCTAGCATAATCCAAGCCACGGAAGCCGAGCCGCTGCTTTTCTGGCAATCACGACAATGGCATATGGACTGGTTGATCGGCTCGCCAGATATTTCATAACGTACTGCCCCACAATAGCACCCACCCTCAGCCATATTCTGCTCCCGTCAGATCAAGTTTGGAAATTCCTATAACACATATTTGGACAAGTCTGTGTCCTTGGCAACATCAGATAGCTGGCTATCGACATAGGCGGCGTCCACCGCGATTGTTTCCCCTTTGTGATTCTCTGCATCGAAACTTATCTCTTCCAGCAGTTTCTCCATCACGGTCTGCAATCGGCGAGCACCGATATTCTCTACCGTTTCGTTCACATTGGCCGCAATCTGAGCAAGTTTTTCAATAGCATCTTGTGTGATGTCGATGGTGACTTCTTCGGTGCCCAAGAGAGCGACATATTGCTCAGGTAGATTGGCTTTCGTTTCCGTAAGAATGCGAACAAAGTCTTCTTCAGTTAACGCGCGGAGTTCAACTCGAATGGGAAGCCGACCTTGTAGCTCAGGTAACATGTCACTGGGTTTGGAGATAGAAAAAGCGCCGGATGCGATGAACAGGATATGATCTGTTTTCATCGGACCGTATTTTGTCGCGACCGTCGTGCCTTCGATTAAGGGGAGGAGGTCGCGTTGGACGCCCTCTCGGCTGACTGAACCACCGCGCACATCGCTGACCGCGATTTTGTCAATTTCATCAAGAAATACGATACCGTTGGATTCCGCGTCGGTGATCGCTGCGCGTGCAATATCATCATCGTCGAGGCGTTTGTCTGACTCTTCCTCGATCAATTTGTCCCAGGCATCGGCAACCCGCATTTTCCGTCGTTTCATCGCATTCTGGCCAAATGCCTTGCCCATCATGTCAGACAGATTGATCATTCCGACCTGGCCGGACATCCCCGGGATATCCATCGGCGCAGTTGGGGTGTCCTCTACCTCAATCTCGATTTCGGTGTCGTTCATATGATTGTCGACCACCCGTTGCCGGAAGCTTTCCCGCGTCGCTTCGCTGGCATTTTCACCACATAATACATCCAGCAAACGTTTCATGGCTGCATCGCTGGCTACATCACTGACTGCCGAGCGGCGGCGTTCGCGTTCCAGCCTCACCGCCTCTTCAGCAAGATCGCGGGCAATTTGCTCTACGTCGCGACCGACATAGCCGACTTCAGTAAATTTGGTGGCTTCAATCTTGATAAACGGCGCATCTGCCAGTTTGGCGAGACGCCTTGATATTTCAGTCTTGCCGCAACCCGTGGGGCCAATCATCAGAATGTTTTTCGGTGTCACCTCTTCGCGGAGATCCGCAGGAAGTTTCTGGCGCCGCCAGCGGTTGCGCAATGCGACTGCGACTGCGCGTTTTGCGTCTTTCTGTCCGACAATATGTTCGTCCAGAGCCTTAACGATGGCTTTTGGGGTAAGATTATCTAGCATGTGAAACCTGTAATGGAATAAAAATGGAAATTCGTGGCTGAATGGCGCAAGTAACCTAAGTAGCGCTTTTCAGTGTTTCGACCGTAAGCTGGTCGTTGGTATAAACACAGACTTCCGCAGCAATAGCCATGGCTTTGCGCGCAAGCTTCTCGGCATCTTTTTCATAGTCAATCAGTGCTCTCGCAGCGGCAAGAGCGAAGTTTCCACCAGACCCTATCGCAGCAATGCCCTGCGTGGGCTCAAGGACATCGCCATTGCCGGTCAGGATCAGTGTGACCTCTTTATCTGCAACGATCATCATGGCTTCAAGGTTGCGCAGATATTTATCCGTGCGCCAGTCCTTTGCGAGTTCCACCGCCGCACGCATTAACTGACCATTGTGGCGTTCCAGTTTCGCTTCCAGGCGCTCGAATAACGTAAAGGCATCTGCAGTAGCCCCGGCAAAACCGCCTATGACTGATCCGTCATGCAGTTGCCGAACCTTCTTGGCATTTGGTTTCATAACGGTTTGGCCCATGGAAACCTGACCATCGCCAGCGACGATCACTTTGCCATTTTTGCGGACGGAGAGGATGGTGGTGCCATGCCATTGTTGCATGCCATGATGCTGATTTTCTGTCATAAACCGGATATGGGAAATCTGTCGGTCAAGTGCAACCGTTTGTGCCTCAATAGCTATTTGTTCATACTTGCTGATCTTATTGCGCAAAAAAAATGGCGACCAAAAGGCCGCCATTTCAAAATCATTTAGCGCCTAAACTCAGGGGCTTGTTGGATCGTCGTCGCTTCCATCAGCAGCGATAATGATGCCGCCAATAACCGCAGCGGCAGCAAGAACGGCGATGATGATGCCTGATCCGCCTTCGAGTTTGCTTTCTTCATCTGCAGATGCACCAGCACGAACAGGTTGAGAAATTTTAGCCACTGGCTGTGCAGCCTGTGCGAACACAGGTGTAGCAACCAGAGATGCAGCTGCAACTGCAGCCATACCAATTTTACCGAAACGCATATTTTGCTCCTTCAGGGTTTCGCATTTCACTCAATACGTAGTGCGCATTGCCATAACAATTGTTTGAAATCAACAAGGTTTATGGTTTTGGCCCTGAATGTTAGTCATTGTTGCAAAGATCACACATTCTTTGATTTTACTCCATTCTGGATTGATGTTCTACTTTGAGAGCACCCATAGGACTGTGTCATCTTAATACAAAAGGGCGAGGTAGCAATTTTCTGTTGGATTCTATGGCTAACAAATTGTTAACAAGTCGGCATGAAAAAGAATCTGAACCGCTCACTTGCATTGCATCACGAAGGCATGAGGCATCCTTTTCGGCTTAGTCTGCCGCTTGAAGCTTTGGCGCCGAATGAAGAGCAAATCGGTTTGGTAGAAACTACCAAGCAGCCCAAAAAACGACTGAGTGAGGATGCGAGCCTCTTTCTTTTGAGTTTTTCGGCGTTCTTTACCGCTTTTTACCTGTTCATCTTTTGAACGGCTTTTCAAGAGAGTATTAGTCGCAGGCGAGATGTAATTGCTGGCCCAGCCATGCCGCGACGATACACATTCCCGTCACCAAGAGCAGTTGTTCGGTGGTCGAAACACCCAACAGGCTCAGTCCCAACGCGGCCAATGCGCCCAGCACCATACACCCTGAATTGACAACGTTGTTGGCCGCGATTGTCCTCGCCGTTTCGCTGATATCAACGGTTGTGGTCAAGAAAGCGTAGAGCGGGACAACAAACATACCTCCAAAAACTGCTACACCGGCCAAAGTACCAAGCAGAGCCCATGCGCCGTCGTGCATCATGAATGTGGAGAATGTATAGAGCTCTCCATTGGGCAAGCCTTCCCAACCGCGAGCTATAAAATATAGTATCAGTACGAATATGCCCATCGCGATGACGCTATACGGTGCGTACCGCGCAGAAACCTCGCTTTTCAACAAGCGATTTATCAATATGGATCCCACTGCAATACCAATCGAAAAGACCCCCAGAAAAAGGCTGGCGACTGCAGGTGTCGATGTCAGGACATTTTCCACCAATGGTGGAAACTGAATTATCAGGACCGACCCTATTGTCCAAAAGAAACTGATGGCCACAATTGCAAGATATAGCCGCCGAACGTGCAAGGTTGCGGAGATCAGTTTGATGGACGAGCGAATAAAGTTGAAATCAATCTTTTCGACTTCTTTTTGCGGCGGCGCGCTTGGCATAAATTGCGCGCCTATCCGGCCCACCAGCGCCACCAGAAATACGGAAACAACCGCCAGCTCAACGCCATTGCCATTACGATCGATAATGATTCCGCCCAATATTGTGCCTGCTAATATCGCGATATAGGTGCCGGCCTCTACCAATCCTGTTCCTGCCAATACTTCATCCTTTTCAAGATGTTGGGGTAAAATTGCGTATTTAATTGGCCCAAAAAATGTTGATTGTAAGCCAAGCAGGAAAAGAGCAGTCAGCATGATCGGGATTGATTGTATCAACAGACCCATGCCGCCGATGACAGCGATAATAATTTCAAGCGTTTTGACGAGCCTTGTGATCCGCGCTTTGTCATAATTATCTGCCAGTTGTCCAGCGAGCGACGAGAATAGAAAAAAGGGCAGAATGAAGATTCCAGAAGCCAATGCATTAAACTGAAAGTCCTGTGCAGGATCCTTGTAGATGCCATATGTTACTAGGATAACCATTGAGAATTTGAACAAGTTATCGTTAAATGCTCCAAGCATTTGCGTGATGAAAAGCGGCCAAAAGCGGCGCTTTGCCAATAGTCGAACAGCTGATTTCATTCTTGGAGTTTTCCTGTTGTTGAGCATTGTCAGACAGGGGGATGGATTGGGCTTTACCCTAACGATGTTGCCCGATAGCGCAAGGCGTTGGATGCGAGAAAATTTACGCACCAATGTAGGGATTGCAACGATAGGATTTAACTTTTGGCCAAACCTCGTTATGGCAGCGGGCAATATGTTGAATCTACCAAATATTTTGACCCTTTCCCGTATATTCACGGTGCCGTTTCTGGTCGGTTTGCTATGGTGGCCGGACTGGAAACTGGGTTACTTGCTGGCGACGGTATTGTACGGGTTGATGGCGATAACGGATTATTTTGATGGTTATCTTGCACGATCCCAGGGCACAGTGTCCAAGCTGGGCATTTTCCTCGACCCAATTGCCGATAAGATCATGGTCGCTTCGGTCATTCTTATCCTCTGCGCTACCGGCGATATAGAGGGCTATAACGTCATTGCGGCTCTGATCATCTTGCTTCGCGAGATTGCAGTCTCGGGATTGCGTGAGTTTCTGGCAGGACTGCAAGTCAGCGTTCCTGTTTCGCAGTTGGCTAAATGGAAGACTACATTTCAGCTTATTTCGCTCGGCGCTTTGATACTATCTGGGGGACTACCGCAGTTTGGGTTCATTCTTACCGTCGGTATATGGACACTTTGGGCTGCAGCGATATTGACGCTTATTACAGGCTGGGACTATCTACGGGTTGGTCTGAAGCATATGGATTAGATGACCAAAGAAATGCCGAACCAGATCAACATTGTCTATTTTGCTTGGGTAAAAGAGCGACTTGGCCGTGATCAGGAAGTGATAGAATTTCCTGAGCTGGTAGAGAATATCGGCCAACTTGTTGAACATCTGCAAAATTGTGATCCAGCCTATCGAAATGTGTTTACCGATCTTAAAAAGCTGCGTTTCGCTTTGGATCAGGATTTTGTCGGTCTGGATGCGGCACTGCGTGATGCTGAGGAGCTTGCGATATTTCCACCGGTAACGGGCGGATGATCAAGGTATCTGTCATAGAAAGTGATTTTGATGCCGGTTCGGAGATAAAAAACCTGTTGGCGCTCGGTGGTGGCGCTGTGACCAGCTTTATCGGACAAGTGCGAGGCGATGGCACGCTTGATGCGCTGGAACTCGAACATTATCCTGCCATGACCGAGAAAGCGTTACGCAAAATTGCTGATAAAGCGTTAGGAAAGTGGGATCTTCACGGGATTACGATCATCCACAGGGTAGGGCGTTTACGCGTTGGTGAGCAGATTGTTCTGGCATGCACATGTTCCGACCATCGTCAGGCTTCGATCGAAGCCTGTTCCTACATCATGGATCAGCTCAAGACAGTCGCACCGTTCTGGAAAAAAGAAATACGACAAGATGGCAGCGAGAGCTGGGTCGAAGAACGTCAGTCAGACCTTGATGCGGCCAAGGGCTGGAAAAACTAGGCAGCTTTGTCCGTAACCCAGCTTTGACTCTGACGCATGATCTCCGCCAGAAGCTTGAATTCTTCTTTGCGTGGACTGTTTTTGCGCCAGACCAAAGCAATATCACGAAATGCACGATCCGACTTGATCGGGCGTGCCAAAATGTCGGTATGGGTTAGAATTCCGCTATCAATGGCCATTTTCGGAAGTAGGGTCAGGCCCAGCCCGTTGTCGACCATTTGAACCAGGGTATGGAGTGACGTACCCATCATGCGCGCAGATGCTCTGAGCTCCGGGCGATCACAGGCGGCAAGAGCATGGTCTTTCAGGCAATGGCCGTCCTCCAAAAGCAAGAGTCTATTTTCATCTATAATCGCAGGATCAATCACTTTTGGCGGGTCGCGAGGATCATCCTTTGGAAAAGCAACAAAAATTTCATCATCAAACAGAGTTTCCGATTCCACATCACCACATGAAAAGGGCAGGGCTAGCAGAACACAATCTACTTGCCCGTGATTGAGTGAATCACAGGCTGAATGACTGGTTTCTTCCTTCAAATAGAGTTTGAGTTCCGGCCGCTCTTTTCGCAACCTGGGGAGCAGTTTGGGTAATAGAAATGGTGCAATCGTCGGAATTACACTCATGCGGACATCACCAACTAGTGGTTGACCCGCAGAGCGCGCCATGTCGGAAAGCTCTTCCGCTTCGCGCAAAATACGGTGTGATTTTTCCACCATTTTTTTGCCAAGCTCAGTAAAGCGCACCACGCGACGTGTCCGTTCTACCAGCATTACATCAAGCAATGTCTCCAGTTCTTTAATGCCGGCTGAAAGGGTCGACTGGGTAACATAACAGGCTTCCGCCGCCCGTCCAAAATGACCATGTTCTTCCAGTGCCACCAGATATTGCAGCTGCTTCAGTGTCGGCAGGTAGTTTGACATTATTTGGCCCTTCGATGAATGGCTGCCCAATAATTCAAGATGATGATAAATACGAGTGCAAAAAGACCCGTTTTAAATGAGTTGCAAGAAAGGACTGGAATTATCCGGTTGGGGTCCTTAGCTTATCTACTGGTAAATTGTCGGAGGAAGACATGTTTCGGGACCTTGGTGAGTATCTGGACTCCATAAAAGCGAGAGACCCCGCTCCTCGTTCCCGCTGGGAAGTATTGCTTTATCCGGGCGTATTGGCTTTGGGTTTGCACCGGATTGCGCATTGGTTCTTCAAAGGTGAACTCTTCTTTTTCGCACGCTTTGTGAACCATTTTTCTCGCCTTTTTACAGCTATTGATATTCATCCAGGTGCCAAGATTGGCCGGCACCTGTTTATTGATCACGGTTTTTCGGTAATTGGTGAAACCGCTGAAATCGGGGACAATGTTACTATTTATCAATGCGTGACGCTTGGCGGGACCAATCCCGCAAATGGCGTCGGTGGCAAGCGGCATCCAACCATTGAGGATGATGCCATCTTAGGATCTGGCGCGCAGATACTAGGGCCCATTACGGTCGGTAAAAGATCACGGATCGGGGCCAATGCCGTGGTGACGCAGGACGTGCCAGAGGGGGCGACGATGGTGGGTGTCCGGGCTCGTCCAACGCTTGTTCAAGTGGAACAATATCAGGAAGAATTCACGCCCTATGGAACCCCATGCAGTGAGGTTTTTGACCCTTCGACGCAGAAACTCGAAATCTTGCAATGTGAAATGGAGCAACTGCAAAAACGGATCGCCGCTTATGCAGAGGGTCGTGACAAGCCTCAGGATGATAAATCGGAAAGCAAAAGAGATAGCGCCTGATGCGCTCTGAAAATTCCAACGTTTCATCTTTTCCCAACAGGAAAGTGTCCGCCGTTCAGGTAGGATTTGAAAGAAAAGAGATGGAACGGATTCTCAATCTTTACGGGCGAATGGTCGCGGCAGGCCATTGGCGCGATTATGCCATGGATATGGGCAAGGACGCAGCCGTTTTTGCTGCATTTCGACGGACATCGGAACGACCACAGATGCGAATCGAGAAGCGCCCGGCGGATCGCAATAAACAAGGTATGTGGACGTTGCATGGCGAGCATGGGCAGATACTAAAGCGCGGCCATGAGCTTGCTGGGGTGCTTGCCCCAATGGAACGCCGCCTGATGAAACTCGTCTCAGAATAAGGTGCCTTCATCAGGAATATCGAGGAACAGTGAGCTCGTAAAAAAACTGCAATAAAAATGACGTTTTTCCGAAACCTAATCATCATAGAGCCGTCAACAATCAATCAAGACATTGTTTGGGGATTCTGTGAAGATGAATTTGAAATCTACTCTTGTAACAAGTGCCGCGATCTTGGCACTCTTGCCGAACCAGGCGCTTGCGGCGCAAATATCGAGCGAAGAAGCGGCAGCGCTTTTGGAGCGACTCAACCAGCTGGAGCAGGAAGTTGTAAGTCTACGCGCGCAGCTTAGTAGTGTCGAAACCGTGCAACAGCAGCAAAGCGAGCAGGTTGCCGAGGTCGAAAAAGTGGCGCAGGCCAAAGAAAAAACCAGCATCAAGTTTAAAGGGGCGCCTGAAATCAAAACCGACGACGGTTGGAGCTTCAAGCCCCGTGGTCGTATTCTCTACGATTTCAATAATCTTTCATCCGTACCATCAACAATTGATATTCCTGGCGAAGGTTTCTCAAACGAAGCACGGCGTGTTCGCTTGGGCGTGCAGGGTAAGATTCCTGGCGGTTTCGGCTATAAGCTTGAGGCGGATCTTTTGGACGGTGTTGAACTAACTGACGCCTATCTGGATTATAAAAGCGGTGGTCTAACGGTGACGGTCGGTCAGCATAATAACTTCCAGTCACTGGAAGAAATATCGAGCAGCAACGATACCAGCTTTATTGAGCGTTCTGCCTTTACCGATGCATTTGGTTTTCAGCGTAAGGTCGGTGTTTCCGCAGCTTACAAGACCGGTGATTTGTTGCTGCAAGGCGGCGTATTTACCGACAATATTGATGACCTGAGTGACGGTAATGACAGCATCAGCCTTGATGGCAGGCTGGTGTTTGCGCCAAAACTTGGTGATGCCCAACTTCATCTGGGTGGCTCGGTTCACTGGACGGACCTTGGAGATACCATTGATTCAGTCCGTTATCGTCAGCGACCATTGATCCACAGCGTTGATACGCGTTTCATCAACACCGGGAACATCTCTGCGGAAGAACAGCTGACTTATGGTTTAGAAGCAGCTGTTATTTCTGGCCGTTTCCACGCTGCTGCTGAAACCCACTGGGCGAGGGTCAGTCGGCTAGGTCTGGCTAATCCTACCTTTTTTGGTGGTTCGGTGGAAGCCGGGCTGTTTTTGACCGATGACAAGCGCGAATATAAGGGCGGTGTTTTCAAAGGTGTGAAAGTTAACAATCCCGTTGGTTCAGGTGGTTCTGGTGCCTGGCAGGTAAATGTGCGCTATGACCGGCTTGATCTTACAGACGCTGGAATCATTGGCGGTACGCAAGACGGCTATATGGCATCACTAATTTGGACTCCGGTCGATTATGTTCGTTTTCTGGTGAACTACGGCCATCTATCTTATGGCAATGCTCTTGGCATCGTGACTGGAGCCCCGGATGACTATTCGGTTGATGTTATCGGAGCGCGGGCGCAGATTTCTTTCTAGAAACTTCATGCAGAGCAAATGAAAAAGGCCGGTAAAAGCCGGCCTTTTTTGTGCGCTCATTGCAGAACATTCTGGGTTAAGCGGCTTCCGTATCAAGAGCATAGCCGGCAGACCGGACTGTTCGGATAATATCCGGACGCTGGTTTGCGTTCAACGCCTTGCGCAGACGCCGAATATGAACATCGACGGTCCTTAGCTCTATGTCACTATCTTGCCCCCAGACACTATCCAGCAAGCGCTCACGCGAGAACACCCAATTGGGATGCTCCAGAAAATGGCGCAACAGCCGAAATTCAGTTGGGCCGAGAGGAATAGTGTCGCCATCACGCTTCACCTTGTGGCCCACAGTGTCCATCTCCAGGTCTCCAAAAGCGAGTTTCTCGCCAGCCAGTGCAGGACGGACCCGTCGTAATACTGCTTTGACCCGAGCTATCAACTCGCGCGGGCTGAACGGTTTTGTAATATAATCATCAGCACCGGTTTCCAGACCGCGGATTTTATCTTCTTCCTCGCCACGAGCGGTTAGCATTATGATCGGGATATTGGCAGTTTCCGGGGAACGACGGAGACGGCGGCAAACTTCGATACCCGAGAGGTTCTCGATCATCCAATCCAGCAAGATAACATCGGGACGATTCTCTTTCACAAGCAGTAATGCTTCCTCACCATCGGCGGTATGAATGACGTCATATTCTTCTTTTTTAAAGTTCCATGACAAAAGCTCGGCCAGTGCAGCATCATCTTCTACCAGTAACAATTTCGCATTGGACATATCGCTATTTCCCGTTGGTCGGTTCTTCCATAAAATCGGTGGGGTTCTCACCGCGATCACGTTCCGGCATCGGTTCACCTTTGGCGGCAAAATAGACCATTTCCGCAACGTTGGTTGCGTGATCACCGATACGTTCGAGATTTTTGGCGATGAAAAGCAGATGCGCCGCTTCACCAATGTCTTTTGGGTTTTCGATCATGTAAGTGATCACCGAGCGAAATATGCTGGTATAAAAATCATCAACGATCTGATCACGTTCGCTAACATCAAGAGCGAGATCGGCATCTCGCCTCGCAAAAGCTTCCAGAGAATCTCTCACAAGCTCTGATGCCACATTAGACATGGAGGGCAACAATGAAGCGGGGCCTAATTTGTGGGTACTGGCGATAACCGGGACGCGTTTCGCAATATTCTTGGCGTAATCACCAATGCGTTCGACAACACCCGATATCTTGAACGTAGCGATCAGCTCGCGCAAATCGTCAGCCATCGGCGCACGCAATGCAATTGTCTGGAAAGTGAGGTCATCTATTCGCTTTTCCAAGTCATCGATCAACTTGTCTTCAGCAACAACCTCTTCAGCTAGTTTCAGATCATGCTTTTCAAGGGCACGCATTGCCTTCGAAATCGCCTGTTCGCTGCGACCACCAATTTCTGCAACCATGCCGCGCAGCTCGTTTATATCGGTGTCAAAAGCTTTAACGGTATGTTCTGTGCCGCTATTTGGCATTTTTTGGGGTTCCTTCCCTTTGCAGTTCGCTTAGCCGTAGCGTCCGGTAATATAGTCCCGCGTTTTCTCTTCCGTAGGATTAGTGAATATGTCCGAAGTTACGCCATATTCCACCAAAGTTCCCAAATGGAAGAAGGCGGTACGTTGCGACACCCGGGCAGCTTGCTGCATATTATGTGTCACGATTACGATAGCATATTTCCCACGCAGTTCGTGGATCAGTTCCTCGATCTTTGCCGTTGCGATGGGGTCAAGCGCCGAGCAAGGTTCGTCCATCAAGATTACTTCGGGGTCAACCGCGATGGCGCGGGCGATACACAGCCTTTGCTGTTGACCGCCGGACAGGGCGGTTCCGCTGTCCTGTAACCGATCTTGAACCTCACCCCAAAGACCCGCCCGCTGCAGCGATGTTTCGACAATATTGTCGAGCTCGTCCTTGCTGCTCGCAAGCCCGTGAATACGGGGGCCATAAGCTATATTGTCGTAAATTGATTTGGGAAATGGATTGGGCTTTTGAAAAACCATGCCGACCCGTGCTCGCAGTTGCACGACATCCATCTTCGGCGCGTAAATATCCTCGCCTTCCAAGGTAATGTCGCCGGTAACCCTAGCGATGGGAATAGTGTCATTCATTCGGTTCAGGCAGCGCAGAAAGGTAGATTTCCCGCAACCGGAAGGGCCAATGAACGCGGTGACGTTGTCCATAGTAACATCAATGGAGACATCTTTGATCGCCTGTTTCTCACCATAAAAAACATCCACATTGCGGGTTGTCATTTTCAATGGTCCATCGCCAGCAGAAATGGCGGAAGCTGTGGTCTCTGTCATGATTGGACTTTCACTGGAACTGGTACTGTCTAATAATTCTGTCATATCACGATCTACCAGCGGGTTTCAAAACGATTGCGTAGATATATCGCAAGAGCGTTCATTGTGAGAAGGAACAGTAGCAGCACAATAATTGCCGCCGAGGTTTTTTCAACAAAGCCGCGATTTACCTCATCCGACCAAAGGAAAATCTGCACCGGTAGAACGGTGGCAGGTTCAACGATACCGCCAGGTGGTGTGGCAATAAAGGCGCGCATGCCAATCATCAGCAAAGGTGCGGTTTCGCCCAGGGCTCGGGCCATGCCAATAATGGTGCCCGTTAGGATGCCGGGCAGGGCGAGCGGCAGAACATGGTGAAAGACAACCTGCATTTGGCTGGCACCTATGCCCAAAGCCGCCTCACGAATAGATGGAGGTACGGCTTTGACGGCATTGCGCCCGGATATCACGATTACCGGCATGGTCATAAGGGCCAGCGTTAGGCCCCCTACCAGTGCGGCGGATCGCGGCAGACCAAAGAGGTTGAGGAATACAGCCAAACCAAGCAGACCAAAGATAATCGATGGAACTGCAGCCAAATTGTTGATGGAAACTTCAATCAAGTCGGTAAAACGGTTTTTGGGTGCGTATTCCTCGAGATAAAGGGCAGAAAGCACACCTATCGGGAAAGCGATAAGCAATGTGATAAACATTGTTATCAATGAGCCCTTCAGTGCTCCCCATATCCCTACTTGCATCGGGTCAGTCGCGTCAGAATTGGTCAAGAAATTCCAGTTAAATCCAGTACTCAGCCGATCTTTCAACTCGGCAACTTTGTTTTCCGCAGTCTCGCTGCCACTTCCTTTAAACGCGACATCGATTTCTGATTCCACCGGCAGGTAGAGCGTCGTTTTTGTTTCTACAATCTGGGGGTTTTCCAGTATCTCTTGATTGACGGCCTGCCACCCGCCAGCTGAGAACAATTCGCTGCCTTCCTCGCCATAT
This sequence comes from uncultured Sphingomonadaceae bacterium, assembly GCA_947495985.1. Taxonomy (GTDB): domain Bacteria; phylum Pseudomonadota; class Alphaproteobacteria; order Sphingomonadales; family Sphingomonadaceae; genus Parasphingorhabdus. The sequence goes on along the minus strand of CANMBD010000001.1, from coordinate 1,126,571 downwards.
TGAATTTGAACACTGGTGTTTACAATATCCTGAACACCCAATGTCCTGAGATTGGCTGGGCCATTTGCTCCTTTAAACTGATCTGCAGACGCACCTCCCGTCATGGCAGGAAAGTCAATTTCGACCGGCAGTTCAGTTTGGGTAAAGCCGCGTAAGCCGTTTCCGACCATCACGATCATCAAAAATGCCAGAAAGCCCGCTGACAATATGATCGCGCTGATACCCAGTGCCTTGAATCGTCGCTCCGCGGCATAGCGCTTGCGAATGCGCTGCTGCATTGCATCGTTCTGCCAATCTGTCGGATTGCGTTCTTCCACAAAGGTCGCACTGCTATTCATAGGCTTCCCGATATTTTTTGACAACTCTAAGTGCGATAAGGTTGAGAAGAAGGGTTACTATGAACAGCACGAGCCCAAGCGCAAAGGCGGCGAGAGTTTTGGGACTGTCAAATTCCTGATCACCGGTCAGCAATTTAACGATCTGGGTCGTTACAGTTGTTACACTAGAAAACGGATTGGCGGTCATATTTGCAGCGAGACCTGCAGCCATAACAACGATCATCGTTTCACCAATGGCACGACTTACGGCCAGCAAAACGCCGCCGACCACGCCCGGTAAAGCAGCCGGAATGAGAACCTTTTTTATAGTTTCACTCTTCGTCGCGCCCATGGCGAGCGATCCATCACGCATCGCACTGGGAACCGCGGCAATGCTATCATCAGCCATAGAGGATACAAAAGGGATGATCATGATGCCCATAACGACACCAGCAGCCAGCGCGGATTCTGAAGAGGCTCCGCTAATTCCGATGGAAACCGCAAAATCTCTCAGGGCTGGTGCAACAGTCAGAGCTGCAAAATAGCCATAAACAACCGTTGGAACGCCAGCGAGAACCTCCAAAATTGGTTTCATCCATGCGCGAAAATTAGGCGGTGCATATTGGGTGAGATAGATAGCGCTCATCAATCCTAGTGGGATGGCAACTATCATCGCAATGATAGCGCCGATAAACACAGTGCCCCAAAATAGAGGAATTGCACCAAATCCAGTCTCGCCCCGCGGTCCTGCGACGGCCTTGGGATTCCATTCGGTTCCGAACAAAAAGTCGATGGGAGATACCATCGAAAAGAATCGTGCCGATTCAAAGATCAGTGATACAAATATCCCAATGGTGGTAATTGTAGCGATGAGCGATGCAAAAAGCAGCAGCAGCATGGTTACGCGTTCAATCTTTGTACGTGCTCTGAGTTCCGGCTTTAATCTAAGCCATCCGAAAGCACCGCAGGCAAACACCAACAAGAGCGCAGCAACCATCCCTAGTGTCCGATAATAGGAAATTGCTGTCCGATAAGGTTCAACCATGGACTGAGAGAGAGGGTTAAATGCTTGAACTTGTTGCCCCGATGCGATGGAGCGCGCTTCCGCCAATATGGCGCCTCGCGCGAATGGATCTCGTGGGAGTTGTTCTGCCGCTGGGCTGGTCAACGCCGCATCGGTAATGAGCGCCGGGCTAGCCATGTTCCAGATCATAAGAAATAAAAGGGCAGGGCCAATAGCCCAAAGGGCGACATACCAGCCATGATAATTGGGGAGTGAGTGTACCGCCCCCCTTTTTTTGTTGTCAGCTGAAAAACGGCTTGCTTTGACGCGGCCAAAAAACCACGCAATGCCACCAAGGACAATGATCAGCATGAAGAGAATGGAGCCTGTCACGGTAGAATAACTGATCCTTGGTTAGGAATAGATATAGCGGAATGCGGACCCTTTAAGAAAGCGGCCCGCATTCCGCTAGCAAATTATTTCAGTTCATCACCCGTCAAGACTGGCAGACTTTTTACAGTGTCGGCCATTTGTGTTCGAATGTCATCAGGTGATGCAATCAAGCCAGCTTTGATAAGGTAGCCATCAGACCCGCCAGCACTGACGAATTCCGTCAAATATTCCTGAAGACCAGGGATAACACCTACATGCTGCTTTTTAGCATAGATATAAAGTGGCCGTGCTCCCGGATATTCACCAGATGCAATGGCATCATAAGCAGGTTCTACATCGGAAACAGCAACGCCGCGGACCGAGTCGGTGTTCTCCTCTAGGAAGCTGTAGCCAAAAATTCCAAGACTGTTTGGATTGGCCTTCAACTTCTGGACGATCAGGTTATCATTCTCACCCGCATCAATGTAAGCACCATCAGCGCGCACATCATGACAGATGGCATCATATTCATCTTCATTTGTGTCTTTCAACGCTTTGGTTGCGGCGTCGGTTTTACAGCCGACTTCCATGATCAACTCGGTAAGTGCATCACGTGTTCCAGACGTTGATGGTGGGCCATAAACACTGATTGCGATATTAGGGAGTGAAGGATCAATATCGGACCAGTTTTTCGTCTCATTCTTTTTACCAAATGGTCGTTCTGCGATGGCTTCATATATTTGCGTCGGCGTCAATTTTATCGATGGGCCTTCATTGGCTTGTGCAATCGCGATGCCGTCAATTCCGATTTGCACTTCGACCACATCAGTGACGCCGTTTTCTTTGCACATTTCAAACTCGGTCGCTTTCATCCGCCGCGATGCGTTGGCAATATCAGGCGTATTGGCTCCAACGCCTGCGCAGAATAGCTTCATTCCACCGCCGGTGCCGGTTGATTCCAGAATGGGTGACGTATTTGCACCACCAGCGCTAAATTGTTCTGCTACTGCTTTAGCGAAAGGGAAGACCGTTGAAGAACCAACGATGCGAACTTCACTGCGTGTACCGCCTTGTCCGCCAGAAGCCTGATCCTGACATGCTGCCAAGGCGAGTGTTGATACCGCCAAAAGAGCGATTTTCTTAAACATTTTGCTGTCCCCGTTTTCTATGGAGTGTTGAAAAATTGGCCAAGAATCGGTTGTGATTTCTGGCCGGTTGAACAGCATTTAAAAGTCCGCAGTGTCCTAATGATTACATATTTATGACAGTTATATTACACCAGATGTGTTAATACTGTGGCTCTGCGATTTGATGACCGGCAGAAATATCGCGACAGTGGTGCCAACGCCCTGTTCACTGGTAACTTCCATCCGGCCACCATGGCGTTCGGTGATATGCTTGACAATGGCTAGCCCCAGCCCGGTTCCACCGATTGATTTACTCCGGCCTTTGTCGACACGGTAAAAACGTTCGGTTAGTCGCGGGATATGTTCTGGAGCTATTCCATCGCCTTGATCTGTCACGGACAGGCGAAGCATCGAACCATTACGATTGGGTTTCACCGCAACTGATACAGGCGTACCCCGTCGTCCATATTTAATGGCATTGCTGACCAGATTATGAAGCAGCTGGGATATCTGCGCATGGTCGCCCTGGATCATCGGCAAGTTGTCGGGCAGAGAGAGAATAAAATTATCTTCATTTTTGCTATGACCGTTCAGAAAAACCGTTTTCACTTCTGCGACAAGCTTGGCCAGATCAACTGGCTCTGCGGGTAACTGATATTTTTCGGCTTCTATACGGGACAGCGACATCAGATCTTCGACCAATCGCTGCATGCGGTCGGCTTCTTGGTACATGATTGTCAGAAAACGTGCACGTGTATCTTCATCTTTGCCTGCTTCGGGGTTCTCCAGTGTTTCGATAAAACCTTTTATGGCAGCCAACGGTGTACGTAGTTCGTGACTGGCATTGGCCACGAAATCAGTGCGCATACGTTCTGCGGCGTAGCGGCTGCTTTGGTCTGACAGCTGAACCAGCTTTAGTCCGTCATCCAGTGCATGAATCCGTAATTCCCAGCGCTGATCGGCACTGCCGACTCCGACTAATAAAATCGGTTCTCCGGTATGTTCGGCATTGGGATTAGCCAAGCGGTCAGCCGCTGCCGGATGACGAATCGCGACCCGCACGTCCTCTCCGATAATATGATTACCTAGAAAGTTTTTCGCAGCCGGATTAGCCATCGCTACTTTGGCATTGCGGATAAGTAGAATCGGGTCGGTAATGGGATCAACCACATCCTGGTAAGCTTCCGCCCTACCTTGGTATAGTAGCCGTTTTTTCTGTCGTTCCAGCGCGTTGAAATCTGGTGGCGGCGGTGCACGATCTTCCAAGGCAACAATGGCAAGGGCGACAATTCCAAAGGCCGACATAACTATAATTTTCATCAGTGCCGCGGAAGTCTGGGCTGCCAGAACTGATCCTCCGATAATCAAGAGAATGGCAAAAATCAGCCGAAATGGGGAAATTGTGTTCATATTTGCCGTTGCGCTGGAATTCGGTCCGTCATGTTTAGGCGGGTTTGCGCAGAAACAGCAATGGCTATGTCAAAAATGTGGTCGGCGATGTTAGCCCGGAGACTGTAGCCAGATTTAAGGCGTTAAGTGTTTCGGCCAATTTGTCCCGTTTATGGACGACGATTTGCCTGTACGACTGTTCACTCGCATTTAATCGTTTTTCTCTTTAAGGGCTAAGTTCAGAGGAAAATTTACGTGATGACCGACAATCCAAACCAGAATTTGGGAGCTGCAGAGCCCCAGGGCGCTTCTCAGGATGCTGCGATCGTAACACGCCGCCGCGCGCTGATGATGGGTGCTGTGACAGCTTCTGCCGTCGTCAGCATCAAGCCGGCTTTGGCGCAGACCGCTGGATCGGTGCTAAACTGCGAAATTCCGGTTCCGGGTAATCACGCTGCTGGCGGTTATATTGGTCCGGACGGAAAAATTGTATCACCTGACACACCAGGTGCCTTTCCGCCCGCTGGCCGGAATTTTACTGGGGAAGAAGTGAAGCGTGCGATGAATGGCCGGTCTCTTCCAGGTACATCTTATGATCAGTCCAAAGCCTATGTGAACTATATCAGGCGGCTCCAGTCCGGGCAAAGCGGCTTTACCTGCTACGCATCTCTGCAAATGCCGCGATAGGTTTGCACTGAATTTTGGCTTCAAAGCCAATGCTTATTAACATATTCATGCTATTGGCTTTTCCGAATGATTTGCCGTGATCAGGGATAGTGTAACCGCCAATGAGCCAGCTTTATCGCGCCGCAGCCTCTGAAGGGCTGATCCAGCATCCGCTGGATAGTATGACGCTGATTTTTCAGAAATCATCGGGGATTACTCATATGGTTGCCGACCCAGTACCCGCGATACTGACGGTTATGGGGACGGACGCTCTGACGGCCGATGATATCACGGGTAGATTATCCGACAGCTACGACCTGGAGGACAGCGGCAACGCCGCCGATATTGTGCTGGCGAGGCTGGTCGAGCTGTGTTCGCTTGGTCTTGTGGAACGGGTTTAGGACCAGTGGCGCGCATACATCAGATCTATCTGACCGTTGGGCCGACACGATATCGGCTGGCGTCGACCTGGCGCCGACCTCTCGATCAACTGTCAGACCTCTATAGCGACTACCCAACGTCACAGGATGGCTATGCAGACTTCACGGTCCGGTTGGAGCCTGAAAAGCCTTGGCGGCGCTATATTCGGCCTTCTGTTCATATTTCTGGTGATTTCTGGCTTCCTGATGCTGCGCCGCTCCCGCTTGATCAAAGCCTATTGGCTGCGGAAATGGGTATGAACCTGCAAATGGCATTGGGTTGGCGTCGGCATCTTTTGCTGCATGCTAGCAGTGTCGAAAAGGATGGTAAGGCACTGCTGATGACCGGCTTGTCGGGCTCGGGAAAGTCGACGTTATCCGCGATGCTCGCGGAAAAAGGCTGGCGATTCATGGGCGATGAATTTGCCTTACTCAACCCGGACACCGGCATGCTGCATAGCTTCCCGCGCCTGATCAGCCTCAAAAACCAGGCCATTGCCACGATGCAGGCGATTGTACCGGAAAATCGGTTCGGCCCCCTGATGAAGGGAACACCCAAAGGGGATATCCGCCACGTCAAACCTCCGCTGGATGCGGTCAATAAAATGAAGGATGCGGCCAAGCCCGCTTTGCTTCTGTTTCCGCGCTTTGGTCATGATCCAGCTCTGCGCGACATAGGCAAGAGCGAGATATTTGTTCGGCTGACCCAGGCATCGACCAACTATGTGGCTCTCGGAGAGACAGGCTTTCGGGCATTGACCCAGTTTGTTGATACAGTTCCCACGAGAGCGATGGACTATCAGTCGGGCGATCAGGCTGAAGAGTTGATTGATAGCTTGTGGAGCAAGCTCCCATGATGCGGGACGCCCAGCCACTGGTCGATGCCTTGCGCGAACCTGAGACAGTTCTCTCGCTCGATGGAGCCGGATGGACCAACCTGATCAGCATTGCCCGGGCAGAGTCGTTGATCGGCAGTCTGGCCCATCGTTTGGCTAATATTGAAGTGCCAGAGCAAGTTGGGCCCATTCTGAAAGATGCGATTCAAGCTACTGATCTTGCAAGACAACAAGCGCTTTGGGAGGCAGATTGCGCGCGCCGGGCTCTTGCGCCGCTAAACAGCAAGGTCGTGCTGATGAAAGGTACCGCCTATGTCGCGGCAGATCTTGATGCGGGGGTTGGTCGAAGCATCGGTGATCTTGATATCATGGTCGCACAAGATTCGCTGCCCGCTGTTGAAGAGGCGTTGCTGGATGCGGGTTGGGAATGGGTAAAGCCTGACCCTTATGATGACCAATATTATCGCGAACATATGCATGAATTGCCGCCACTCATCCATCGGGAGCGGGACCGGATGATCGATGTGCATCATACGACCTTACCGCTGACCGCTAAACCGACGCCAAATCCCCAGGCAATGCTGGATGCAGCGGTCAAGCTGGATTCCGGCCTCTACGTCATGTCGCCTGCTGACATGTTGCTCCACTCTGTTGCCCATCTCTTTGCTGATGGCGATCTGGCCGGAGGCTTACGCAACCTATGGGATATCGACCGTTTGGTTCGGCAGTTTTCGGAAGCAGACGAGGAGTTTTGGACCGTGTTGAGCGTCCGAGCTAGGCTGCATCAGCTGGAGCCGCATCTCGCACGGGCATTGCGGTTAGCTTTCCGCCTCTATGATACGCCGGTCTATAAATATCGCGCGGGCCACACCAAGTTCACGGATTATCTTTACATCAGAAGGCTATTGGCCCGTGATGGCTGGGGAAGGGAAGCTCGAAAGTTCACACGGCAGGCCTTCTATATCCGCTCTCATTGGCTCAGGATGCCGCCGTTGATGCTGGCCCGTCACTTGTGGACCAAATGGCGCAAGGGCTGACGGTTAGCGGCTCAATGTGACCAGGGCGGGCACCAGCTCGTCATAATGATCGATAATCGCATCGGCGCCTAGTTCTTCAACGGGCTGATGTAAAAAGCCGAAACTGACCGCGACATTGGCGATACCGGCATTTTGGGCAGCTTTAATGTCGAATATGCTGTCACCAATAAAGGCCGCCGGTGTTTGATCTACCACACCGTCACAACGCCGGATCATCTCGTCAATCGGATCGCGCTTGGGCTTGCTGCGGCCTTTGCCCATAGTATCTCCGCCGATGACAGTGACAAAGCGGTCTATCATGCCGACATTGGACAGCAGCTTCACCGCCAGGCTTTCAAATTTATTAGTCACGACCGCCAATTTGATGTCTTGATCCTGCAACGCATCCATGGCTTCGATCAGCCCTGCAAAAGCCGGCGCATTATTACCCAGATTGGCCTCATAATGGTCAATCAGGACGGGCATCAGGCTTTTGACCAGATCCTTGTCGCTGCCGCCGGACTGTTCCAGTGCCATTTCCAGCATGTGCCGCGCGCCCATGCCGACCAAAGATCGGATGGATTGTTCGTCTACTTGCGGTCGGTCAGCGCTGTCCAGCGCGTGATTAAGCGATGCGGCCAGTTCAATGCTGGTATCCAGCAAGGTGCCGTCCAGATCAAAGCCAATGATATCGAAAGAAATTTCTGTCATAGTCCTGCATAGAACCGATCTTGCTGGCATAAGCAACCGCATCATGGCATGGGGCGCAAATTCAGCGTTTGGAACAGGATATTCGGAGTTTTTGGCATGAGTGACCGTCCTTTAGCAGCCATTATATTAGCCGCCGGACAAGGTACGCGGATGAAATCGGAGGCGCACAAGGTCCTGCATCCGATTGCCGGGAAGCCAATGCTCCATCATCTGCTCGATACGGTTGACTCGATCGGCGTCGAACGCACAGTTGTGGTCGTCGGTGCGCGGCGTGAGCAGATCGAGGCGAGCGTTGAAGGCCGCAATGTCGCGATTGCCGTGCAGGAAGATCAATTGGGCACCGGCCACGCGGTCGCACAGGCCCATGATGCACTTAAAGGCTTCGCTGGCGATGTGCTGATCCTTTACGGCGATGTGCCCATGGTCAGCGCAGAGACTATGCAGGCGATGATTGCGCGGCTGAATGACGGCACCGATCCGCGCGCAGTCGTGCTCGGTTTTCGTCCCGACGATGCAGGCGCTTATGGCCGGATCATTGCCAGCGATCAGGGCGAGATCGAAAAAATGGTCGAATATAAGGATGCCGACGACGCCGAGCGTGCGGTCAACCTGTGCAATAGCGGGTTGATGGCGGCGCGGGCGACCGACCTGTTCATCTTGCTCGACCAGATTGGCAATGATAATGCTGCGGGCGAATATTATCTGCCGGATATCGTGATGCTGCCAGGGCAGGCCAGTGCGGTCATTGAGGTGGATGATCCTGCCGAGGTTGCGGGCGTAAACAGCCGCGCCGAACTGGCCGCGGTCGAGGGAGAATGGCAACAGCGCCGGCGGGCGCAGGCGATGGCCGATGGAGTGAGCTTGATTGCACCAGAAACTGTTTGGTTTTCGCATGATACAATGCTCTCTTCAGATATTGTGATAGAACCGAATGTCTTTTTTGGACCCGGCGTCACTGTAGCCAGCGGTGCGCGAATCTATGGCCATAGCCACATCGAAGGCGCGAATATTGGCGCCAATACCAATGTCGGTCCCTTCGCTCGACTACGGCCCGGAGCCGTGCTCGAGGAAGGCTCAAAAATTGGCAATTTCGTTGAGATGAAAAAGGCGGTGCTGGGTAAGGGCGCCAAGGCCAATCATCTGACTTATCTGGGCGACGCTGAAGTGGGTGAGGGCGCCAATATCGGTGCGGGCACGATCACCTGCAATTATGATGGCTATTTCAAATATAAGACGAAGATCGGCAAAGGCGCCTTCATCGGCAGCAACAGCGCATTGGTGGCACCGGTGACAATTGGTGACGGCGCGATAGTCGGCGCTGGCGCAGCGCTGACCAAGGATGTGGGGGCTGGTGATCTGGCGCTGGTGCGGGCGGAACAGACCGCGAAAAAGGGTTGGGCGGATCGGTTTAATGCGGTGAATGCGAAGAAGAAGGCGGGGAAGTGACAATCAAACGGTGAGTATTCTCGAAATCGAAACGGAAAGACTGTTTCTTCGCGCACCGGGGCAAGATGATTTTGACGTCTACCTTAGATTTTATGCCGATGAAATTGGATCAGCGGCCTATGGAGGCCCACTAAGCGCAGAACAGGCTTGGCGGAAATTGGCATATGATATCGGCCACTGGACACTCCGCGGCTTCGGAATGTGGTCCGCCTATCACAAGGATTCCGGAAACATGGTGGGCGGAGCCGGTTTGGTCTATCCGCAAGGATGGCCTTGTCCGGAATTGACCTGGTGGATCATGCCCGATTTCCGGCGGCAGGGCCTGGCAATAGAGCTTTCCAAGGCCGTTATCAGATTCGGCTACAACCATCTGGAATGGGACGCAGTGCGAACGTACATGAATGATGATAATATTCCAGCTCGGCGGCTTGTAGAGAAGCTTGGTGGTGTCGTTGAGAAGCGAAGTTGCTTTCCGGACGGGCTGGACAGAAATATTTATATCTTGCCGCAATCCGGTTAGACTTGACATGATATCATGATATGATATCGATATATCATGACTCGCATTCTTGCTGATCTATCCGAAGAAGATGTCCAGTGGCTCGACGCACAGGCGGCGGCGCAGGGGACGTCGCGGGCGCAATTGTTGCGTGATGCGGTGGCGGCCTTTCGGGCGGATGCCTCTAAACAGGGGATCGAGAAATATTTCGGTATGTGGCGCGATCGCCGGGAAGTGGGTGATCCGGTCGCTTGGCAGCGGCGCGAACGCGCGTCCTGGACGCGGCCCTGGGACCCTGATTACTGGGACGTGCGCAAGGAATTCCCTGATCTTTTCGACGCTGATGATGACCGCGAAGCCGAGCGTTATCGCAAGAAGGACGCCTTGTGAACGAAGCGGTATTCGACAGCAATATCCTGTTTGACGCGCTTAATGATGTTGGCCGCGCCAATGTCGAGCTGCAGCGTTATGACCGCCGCTATATCAGCCGCCTGACCTGGGTCGAAGTGTTGACCCGGGCGCTGCCGGACGATGGCGACCGGGCGGAGGCATTTCTCTCCTTTTTCAACGTCATTGAGGTGAATGAGGAAATCGGTCGGCGGGCAGCCTTGCTGCGCAGTGACCGGCGGCGTCTGAAAGCGATGGATGCCGTCATTCTCGCCTCTGCTCAGCTTACCGGGCGCATCCTGATCACACGAAACACGCGTGACTTCCCGGCGGAAATGCCGGGTATTCGCGTCCCCTATACTCTCTAAGAAGAAAGCCTCAGACTATGTGCGGAATTATCGGAATTGTTGGCAAGGATGCGGTCTCGGATCGCCTCGTCGATGGTCTCAAGCGGATGGAATATCGCGGCTATGACAGCGCCGGCGTCTGCACGGTTCATGATGGCCAACTGATCCGCCGCCGCGCTGAGGGTAAGCTGATCAACCTCGTCGAGGTGCTGAAAAAGGAAGATGCTCCGGGAATGATCGGCATTGCCCATACCCGCTGGGCGACCCATGGTGCACCGACGACAAACAACGCCCATCCGCATGCGACCAGTGAAGTGGCGCTGGTCCACAACGGTATTATCGAGAATTTCAAGCCATTGCGCGAAGAATTATCGGCGCGGGGTCGCAGTTTTGAGAGCGAAACTGATACTGAAGTCGTGGCGCATCTGGTCAGCGAGCAGGTCGAGGCCGGCAAATCTCCGCAAGAGGCTGTGCAGACGGTATTGCCGCAGCTGCGCGGTGCCTTTGCGCTGGCCATTGCGTTCAAGTCGAACCCGGATCTGTTGATCGGTGCGCGGCTCGGATCGCCCTTGGTGGTCGGTTATGGCGAAGGTGAAACCTATCTCGGTTCAGATGCGCTGGCATTGGCCCCGCTGACTCAGAAAATCGCCTATCTGGAAGAAGGCGACTGGGTTGTGATTAACGGTGACGGCGCCCAGATTTTCGATAGCGCCAACAATCCGGTGGAGCGCGAAGTGACAACCTCTGGTGTGTCGGCGGCAACCATCGAAAAGGGGCAATATCGCCACTATATGCAGAAAGAGATTTTCGAGCAGCCAACGGTGGTGGCGCAAACCCTGCAAAGCTACATCCGGCCACTCGAGCAGCAAGTCGCACTGCCGCAGATGGATTTTGATCTCAAGGATATCAAGCGGATCACCATCGTCGCTTGCGGCACCAGCTATTATGCCGGGATGGTGGCTAAATATTGGTTCGAAACCTTTGCGCGGTTGCCGGTGGATCTGGATGTGGCATCAGAATTTCGTTACCGCGATCCCGTGCTGGAGCCGGGCGGGCTGGCGCTGTTTATCTCACAGTCTGGCGAGACGGCGGACACGTTGGCCGCGCTGCGCCACAGTAAGGAGCAAGGCCAGAAAATCGCAGTGGTGGTCAATGTCCCGACCAGTTCCATGGCACGCGAGGCAGATCTATTGTTACCCACCCATGCTGGCCCCGAAATCGGGGTAGCTTCGACCAAGGCCTTTTCTTGTCAGTTGGCCGTATTGGCGGCGCTGGCAGCGCATCTCGCCGTGGTCAAAGGCAAGATGACGCGTAGCGAAGAGCATGAAGTCGTCGAGCATCTGACCGAAGCACCAGCTGCGCTAAATGCAGCGCTCGCTCATGACGAGGACATAGCCGATATGGCCCATCTGATCGCGCCGGCACGGGATGTGCTCTATCTGGGTCGTGGTCCGGACTATCCGCTGGCATTGGAGGGTGCGCTGAAGCTGAAAGAGATAAGCTATATCCATGCCGAGGGCTATGCATCAGGCGAAATGAAGCACGGGCCCATCGCGCTGATTGACGAAGCCGTGCCAGTTATCGTGTTGGCACCATCCGGCCCGCTATTCGAAAAAACAGTCAGCAATATGCAGGAGGTGATGGCGCGAGGTGGCAAGGTCGTGCTGATTTCCGATGCAGCCGGTTTGGCAGAAGCCGGCGAGGGGTGTATGGCGACGATTGAGATGCCAAAGGTTCATCCGCTGATCGCACCGCTCGTATATGCCGTGCCCGTCCAGTTGCTTGCCTATCACGTGGCGGTTGCAAAAGGTACGGACGTTGACCAACCTCGCAATCTCGCGAAATCAGTAACTGTGGAGTAGAATATGGCCACCAATCCTTCCATTGTCTCTGTAGAAAGCGCCAGCGGTAAGTTTCAGCAGACGGTTCGGGTAGGAAAACATGTTTTTCTTGCTGATGAACCCGAGTCATTTGGCGGAGATGATACAGGTCCGTCGCCTTATGATCTGTTGCTCGCGGCATTGGGGACCTGCACTTCGATGACGATGAAAATGTATGCCGACCGCAAAGACATCCCTTTGGAAGGTGTGCATATCGAACTGGAGCATAGCCGCGATCATGTTGATGATTGTGCGACCTGCAACAATGACGACAACCGCATTGATGTGATTGACCGGACGATTACCTTGCATGGAAATTTGTCTGATGAGCAACGGCAAAAACTGATGGAAATTGCAGGAAAATGCCCGGTGCACAGGACCTTGGAAAATCGCATCGACATTCATGAAACACTGGTACAGCCATGATTGACGTCGCTGGCGGTTGCCATTGCGGTGCCGTGCGGTTCGCTGCGCAAACCGAGGCGCAGCCGGAAATGCTCTATTGCAATTGCTCGATCTGTGCGCGCACGGGCTTTTTGCACCTCTTCATTCCGCATGATCAGTTTGATCTGCTGCAAGGCGAGAGTGACCTGACCAGCTATAAATTTGGCAGCGGGCAAGCGGATCATCTGTTTTGCCGGCATTGCGGGATCAAAAGCTTCTATCAGCCGCGATCACACCCTGATTGCTGGAGCGTCAATTATAACTGCCTGGATGCTGGGCATGATTTGCAGCCGAACATCACCAAGTTTGACGGACAGAATTGGGAAGCATCAAAAGCCCAGCTCCAATGAAAACGGCCCGCCGGTTTCCCAGCGAGCCGTCTTTTTAGTTTAAGATTTTAGATCTATTTATGCGAGATCAAACCGATCCGCATTCATGACCTTCGTCCAGGCCGCTACGAAGTCATTTACAAACTTCTCTTCATGGCCGCTTTCTGCATATACTTCGGCAAGCGCACGCAGCTGAGAGTTGGATCCGAAGACCAGATCAGCGCGGGTTCCGGTCCAGCGTTGTTCACCGCTGCTCCGGTCCTTGCCGACAAATTCTTCTTCGGCACTGCCGTCCACAGCTTCCCAGACAGTGTTCATGTCGAGCATGTTGACGAAAAAGTCATTGGTCAATTGACCAGGACGATCCGTCAATACACCGTGCGTGCTGTTGCCGCTATTGGCACCAAGCGCCCGCAGGCCGCCAATCAAAACAGTCATTTCCGGTGCGCTGAGGTTGAGCAGTGACGCACGGTCCAGCATCAACTCTTCTGTTGGTACGCTATGTTTGGCGGAGAGATAATTACGGAATGCATCTGCTTTGGGCTCAAGCGGGTCAAAGCTGTCGGCATCTGTCATCTCGTCCGTGGCATCGCCGCGTCCGCTTGTGAACGGCACATCGACATTGAAGCCAGCATCTTTCGCCGCTTTCTCCACCGCAGCCGTTCCGCCCAGAACGATCAGGTCGGCAATGCTGACATTGCTGTCGCCTTTGATTTCTTCCAGTTTGGAAATCACCTTGCCGAGTTCAGCCGGATCATTCGCTGCCCAGTCTTTTTGCGGAGCCAGACGAACGCGGGCACCATTGGCACCGCCACGGTGATCGGAGCCGCGATAGGTGGATGCCGAAGCCCAAGCCGCCTTGACCAGTTCGCTAACGGTCAGGCCGCTGTCCAAAATAGCCGTTTTCAAGCTCGCAACATCGCCGTCGCTGATGCTCTCGCCAGCTGGAACAGGGTCCTGCCAGATCAAGTCTTCCGCAGGGACTTCCGGACCGTGGTAACGGGCTTTTGGACCCATATCGCGGTGGCATAGTTTGAACCAGGCGCGCGAGAAGGCATCTTCCAATGCGGCCTGATCGTTGCGGAAACGCTCAGAAATCTTGCGATAGTCCGGATCCACTTTCAATGCCATGTCGGCGGTGGTCATCATGGTTGGAACCTTCTTGGAAGGATCAGCGGCATGCGGTGCCATGTCTTCTTCCTTCTGGTCAATTGGCTGCCATTGCTGTGCACCAGCCGGGCTCTTCACAAGCTCATATTCATAGTCGAGCAGCAAACGGAAATAGTTCCCGTTCCATTCAGTGGGAGTGGAAGACCAACTTCCTTCCAGACCGGACGTGATGGCATCGCCGCCGACGCCACTTCCATGAGTGCTGAGCCAACCAAAGCCCTGAGCCGTTATATCGCCGCCTTCTGGTTCAACGCCAACCAGGCTGGCATCACCAGCACCATGCGCCTTACCGAAAGCGTGGCCGCCAGCCGTCAAAGCAACGGTTTCTTCGTCATTCATCGCCATACGGGCAAAGGTTTCCCGCATATCGCGAGCGGAAAGAGCAGGATCGGGATTTCCGCCGGGGCCTTCTGGGTTCACATAGATGAGTCCCATCTGAATCGCCGCAAGCGGATTTTCCAGAAGCAGGTCCTGATCGGGATCAATACGCGTTTGTACGCCTTCATTGACCATCTTGTCTTCGTTGCCCCAGTAGATATCGCGCTGAGGTTCGAAAGTGTCTGCACGGCCGCCGCCGAAACCGAAGACTGGGCCGCCCATAGATTCAATGGCGACATTGCCAGCGAGGATGAACAAATCAGCCCAGCTAATCTTCTCACCATATTTCTGTTTGACCGGCCAGAGCAAGCGACGCGCTTTGTCCAGATTGCCGTTGTCAGGCCAGGAATTAAGGGGCGCAAAACGCTGTTGCCCTTCGCCCGCGCCGCCGCGGCCGTCAGCGGTGCGATATGTACCGGCAGCATGCCATGCCATACGGATGAAGAACGGGCCATAATGACCATAATCCGCTGGCCACCAGGACTGACTGTCGGTCATCAAGGCGGTCAAATCATCTTTCAAGCCCTGATAGTCGATCGACTTGAATGCTTCTGCATAATTGAAGTCCTTGCCCATCGGATCGGGGGAGGTGCCGCCCTGAGTCAGGATGTCGACAGGTATCTGATTCGGCCACCAGTCTCGATTTTGTCGACCGAGTAGCTCGCGCACCCCACCATCAAAGCCCATAGGGCAGCCTTCGATTTTGGCTCCGGGTGTTTTCATGTCCATTTGAGTCTCTCCTTTTGGTTTGTAGGGTCATGCATAACTGCTGATGTTGACCGTTATAATACAGAATCGTCAGCCAGCTAAATCAATTAAAACACTCTGTTTAATTGCCTCAATCGATTAAGCGAAAGGAGCCCGATTGCATCTCCCATCATTCCGCAATGATTGACCGTTATGGAGTTCATGCATATAAGCAGCACTGCTTGAGAGAGGCGGCCAATCGGGTCGCCTTTTCTGTTTTATCATAAAAGGATTCTAGCCATGACTATTACACCGCTTATGCCCGTTTATCCCCGGTGTGGTTTTCGTCCTGTCCGAGGTGAGGGCGCCTGGCTGATTTCCGAAGATGGTAGCCGTGCACTTGATTTTGCGACCGGTATTGCTGTGAATCTTTTAGGCCACGGTCATCCGCATCTGACAAAGGCGATACAGGAGCAAGCCACGACGCTTATGCATGTGTCAAATCTCTACGGCAGTCCACAAGGTGAAAAACTGGCGCAACGGCTGGTCGATACAACTTTTGCCGACACAGTTTTCTTTACCAATAGCGGCGCCGAGGCAGTGGAATGTGCGATTAAAACCGCGCGGGTATATCATCAGTCCCAAGACAGTGATCGGTTTGAAATCATCACATTCAAAAATGCTTTCCATGGCCGGACAATGGCAACCATATCCGCATCCAACCAAGAAAAGATGCACCACGGGTTCTCTCCCCTTCTTGCTGGATTCAAATATGTGGACTTTGATGATCTTGAAGGCGCGGAGGCTGCGATTGGTCCGAAAACCGCCGCATTCCTGGTAGAGCCGATCCAAGGTGAAGGCGGTATCCGTCCAGCCTCCGAAGCCTTCATGAAAGGTCTTCGCGCATTGGCTGACAAGCGTGGTATATTGTTGATCCTTGACGAAGTGCAATGCGGTGTCGCTCGGACCGGAGCGCTCTATGCCCACGAACTTTACGATATAAAGCCAGATATTATGGCAAGCGCGAAAGGGATCGGTGGCGGTTTTCCTTTTGGCGCCTGCTTGGCAACCGAAGAAGCGGCGCGAGGCATGGTGCCCGGCACCCATGGCTCAACCTATGGTGGTAATCCATTGGCTATGGCTGCGGGCAATGCGGTTTGGGATGTTGTCGCCAACGATGAATTTCTGGAACATGTTCGCGATATCGGCGGAAAACTCCGGGCAGCAATTGAACAGTTTATCGGCAACTACCCGGGGCTATTTACCGGAGTACGGGGACATGGTCTGATGCTTGGTATTACAATGACGCAGGAAACCAGATCCTTTGTGGCTCATTTGCGCGACAACCACGGTTTGCTGACTGTGGCCGCGGGCGACAATACCTTGCGGATTTTACCGCCGCTCAACATTGATGAAAGCCATATCGCAACGTTCATCGAAAAGCTATCCGCCGGTGCTGCTGACTATAAGGCGCCGGAATCATGACCCGTCATTTCCTGAACCTCGGCGATGCTGGCGGTGATGCACTCGCCGCTATGATTAACGACGCGATCGACCGCAAAGATGCTCGGAAAACTTGGCCGAAGGGGAAAGCCGATACCGACGCGCCGCTTGCGGATCATGTTTTGGCAATGATTTTTGAAAAGAGCAGCACCCGAACACGTGTGTCGTTTGATATTGCGATCCGCCAATTGGGCGGGACCAGCATCGTGATGGACAGCGGATCGATGCAGCTCGGACGTGGGGAGACAGTGGCTGACACCGCCAGAGTGTTGTCACGCATGTGCGACGCCATCATGATCCGGACCGACGATCATGGCAAAATT
Organism: uncultured Sphingomonadaceae bacterium; assembly: GCA_947495985.1. GTDB lineage: Bacteria > Pseudomonadota > Alphaproteobacteria > Sphingomonadales > Sphingomonadaceae > Parasphingorhabdus. Next base: position 1,109,322 of record CANMBD010000001.1, on the reverse strand, counting down.
GAAGAACTGGCAGCCAATGCAAGTGTGCCCGTTATAAATGGCCTGACCGATCTTTCGCATCCCTGTCAGATCGTCGCTGATCTATTGTCTCTCATCGAACACGGCAAGGCTCTGCCAGGGTTGGAAGTGACTTGGTTGGGTGATGGCAATAATGTCCTCAACAGCATTGTTGAGGCAGCTGGCCTTATGAAGTTCAACGTGCGGATTGGTTGCCCGGATGGTTATGATCCTGATCAAAGCTTTGTTGCCGCAGCACAAGCAGCTGGAGCCAGGATCAGTGTGCACCGCGATGCATTGGAAGCGGCGTCCAACGCCGATGTAATCGTCGCGGATACTTGGGTGTCGATGGGACAGGCGCATGCTGATGCAAAGATGGAAGCCATGATGCCATTTCAAGTCAATGATGTGATTATGGGACAGGCCAAGACGGATGCCGTTTTCTTGCATTGCCTTCCCGCTCATCGCGGTGAAGAGGTGATGCCTTCTGTGATCGACGGACCGCAATCTCTGGTATGGGACGAAGCAGAAAACCGTATTCATGCTCAAAAATCGATCTTGCGCTGGGCCTTTGGGCAAATCTGATGACTGAAAACTCCGCCATTCCGACGTTGATTGACAGGAACCTGTCATTCTCGATCCCGGCAAAGCATTGTCGAGGACGAGCGGTGCGACTAGGGCCGGTGCTCGACGATATTTTATCCGGGCATAACTATCCGCTTCAAATCAGATCTTTGTTGGCGGAAGCGATGTGTCTCACATCTTTGCTGGGTGCCCTTCTGAAAGAGGAGAGTGCACAGTTAACTCTCCAAGCTCAAACTGAAAGCGGCGTTATCAGTCTGCTGGCCTGTGACTATAAAGATGGCGATGTTCGGGGTTATATTCAGTTTGATTCCGAACGTCTCGCGAGCCAGCCCTTGGAGCCAAGTCTTATGGCACTGTTCGGCAAAGGCTATCTGGCGATCACTTTTGACCATCCTGAGCCACGGGGGCGCTCCCAGGGAATTGTGCCTTTAGAGGGTGCTAGCCTGGCGGAAGCTGTGCAAAATTACTTCATGCAGTCCGAACAGATTCCGACCGTGATTCGTGTTGCAATTGATATAGAGGATAATCAAACAGTGGCAGGCGGATTGCTGGTGCAGCACCTTCCTGATGGCGAGGAAGGGAAAGAAAGGCTCCACGTGCGCATGAATCATCCGGAATGGGAGCACGTTGCAATCATGGGCAGCAGTGTTCAGGAGGAAGAACTAGTAAATTCAGCATTGCCGCTGGAAGATTTGCTTTGGCGTCTGTTTAGCGAGAGCGACGAAGTGAGAGTTTTGAGCGGTAAACCGCTCGTTAAGGGATGCCGTTGTAGTGAAGAGCATATCAGGGATGTGATTGCGCGATTCCCTAAAGAAGATAAGGAGGATATGGTCGACGCGGATGGAAAAATCTCTATCGATTGTGCATTTTGCAATAAGAAATTCACGATTTCGAGCGCGAGCTTAAATAACTGATATTTCAAAATAAACAGGCAAATTTCTCGCATTTGGCGAAACCATACAATCAATTGCCGCAATTGAGCACAATATTGGCCACAATCATCGAGTAGTGAAACCATTGGTCGGGATTACCGTTTGTTGGTGGTAGTAAAGAAGGAACCAGGGAATGAAGGGCGTAACACTGATAAAGGCTATCAGCGCATCAGCCGCTGCATTTATGGCGTTTTCTGTATCTGCACCGGCACAGGCCCCTGAACTTGCGCTGTTAAACAGCTTGCAGAAAGGGGAGTGGACACTGAAAGCCCGAGGCTCCGACAATAATGGTCAGAAAGTTTGTCTCGGTGATCCTGGAATTTTACTGCAAATCAAGCACAGCGGAGTGGCTTGTTCGCGATACGTGATTCAAGATACGCCCAACAGTATTCGGGTTAGCTATAAATGTGGTAGTTCTGATCATGGCGTGACCACGATCAAGCGTGAATCCAGCGCCTTGGTGCAAATCCAGTCGCAAGGTATCGAGGGCAATGCGCCATTTTCTTTTAGTGTCGAAGGCCGTAGAACCGGCACTTGCTAACTGGCGTTGGGCCTGCACATCGTTTACCAAATATTAACCATATTCTTGTAAACCGAAATCATCATGTTTCGACATGACTTTCTCCCTTCGGGTTTGACTAGAACCCCTACTGGGCCGCATTCCAAAGGAATGGCGGCCTATTTTTTTATTACCTACCCGTTGGAAGCTTACGTTAATAGCTGTTTGAGCACTTGATTGTGTCAGCGAAGGGCAGTAGCGGGGCGACCATGTCTCAAGATCGAAAAAAAGCCATCGTGCTGCTTTCAGGCGGCCTCGACTCCATGGTATCCGCCGCGATAGCACGTGAGCAAGGTTTTGATATTGTGGCGTTGACCATCGATTATAATCAGCGGCACAAAATCGAACTCCAATCCGCCGTTCAGATTGCTGCGAAACTGGATGTTAGCGAGCATATAGTCCTTCCGTTGGACCTTAGTCGCTTTGGTGGGTCAGCTTTGACCGATGATATTGACGTACCCAAATCGGGTGTCACCAATGATATCCCGGTGACCTATGTCCCCGCTCGGAACTTGATTTTTCTGTCGCTGACTCTTGGGTTGGCAGAAGCGCGAGACGCGCGGGATATATTTATAGGTGTCAATGCGTTGGATTATTCTGGTTATCCGGACTGTCGCCCCGAGTTTATTGAAGGATTTGAGAGGTTAGCCGACCTTGCTACGAAGGCAGGCGATCAGGGCAGCGGTTTTACTATAAAAACGCCGTTGCAATATATGACCAAAGCCGACATCGCCAAGGAAGCGCGGCGGCTGGATATAGACCCCGCGTTAAGCTGGTCCTGTTACGATCCAGCAGAAGGAAATCTGCATTGCGGTTTTTGCGATAGCTGCCGCTTGCGTCAAAAAGGCTTTGAGGAGGCGGGAATTGCAGACCCCACCCGCTACGCGCCGATATAATGAGTTATGCGGTCAAAGAGATATTTCTGACCTTGCAAGGCGAAGGTGTACAAGCTGGGCGCCGAGCTGTGTTCGCGCGCTTTACCGGCTGTAACTTATGGTCAGGACTTGAAAAAGATCGCACGACTGCTGTTTGCAAATTTTGCGACACCGATTTTGTCGGAATGGATGGCGAGGGCGGTGGAAGATTTCCGGATGCCGTCGCTTTTGCAGATGCGGTCGCAGCGAAATGGGGCAATGGAAGGGAGGGCCGTTTTGTCGTGCTCACGGGTGGTGAGCCGATGCTACAAGTCGACACCGCTCTGATTGACGCACTCCACGCCGCCAGATTTGAAATTGCGATTGAATCCAACGGCACACTGGCAGTGCCTCGCTCGATTGATTGGATATGCATAAGTCCGAAAGCAGGGAGCGAGACTGTGCAGCGTTCCGGTGACGAACTGAAACTGGTGTGGCCGCAGTCCGGAAGCGACTGGAAAGCGATGCAGGAGTGGGATTTCGCCAATCACTTGCTGCAGCCCATGGATGCCCGCCTGGATGAAACTGCCAATAAGCGGAATTTGGCGGAAGCGATCGCCTTTGTTCAGGATAACCCCAAATGGCGGCTATCGCTACAAACTCACAAATTTCTGGGCTTAGCTTAAGCCAAGCTTTCTAGGGTATTACTCTTCGGCTTCGCTATCGCTTTCATCAGCGCTTTCGTCTCCGGCCAACTCATCGCCAGTTTTCTCAGCATCGACATCGACCATATCATCGCTGATTGTCCCATCGATAACATCGACCTCGTCCATGCGAGTTTCGGTAACTGTGTCAGCCTCAGGGGCATCTGCTTCACCAGAACAAGAAGCAATTGCGACTGTGAGGATGGAAGCTGCAGAGGCTTTGATAAATTTTTTCATGTTTTTCCTAAATTCAATTCAGCGACAACATATCGTGCTCTTGCTATTTATCAATTGCTGCAAGAAAATCAGGTGCCGTTTTCTTCAGGGCCGCGTCGAAATCTTTCAATGTTGCTGTGACGCCTAATTGCTTCAGGCTGGTTACAGGATATTCGCTAATCCCGCAGGGAACAATGCCACCAAAATGACTTAGATCAGGATCAATATTGACCGAGAAACCGTGCATCGTCACCCATTTGCGGATTCGGATGCCAATCGCGCCAATTTTCGCTTCTTCCCCCTGAGGTGTGTCGCACCAGATGCCGACTCGCCCTTCAACCGCGCGCGCATTGATACCAAATTCTGCCAAGGCGCTGATGACCCAATCTTCCAGCGCATGAACGAAATTGCGCACATCTGCTTGCCGCTTTTTCAGGTTGAGCATGATGTAACCAACCCGTTGGCCTGGTCCGTGATAAGTGTGTCGACCTCCGCGGCCCGTCTGAAAAACTGGAAATTCCTGACTCAGCAATTCAGCAGGATCAGCACTCGTTCCTGCGGTGTATAGTGGAGGGTGTTCCAAAAGCCAGATCAGTTCCGGCGTCTCACCTTGATGGATTGCCGCATTGCGTTGCTCCATCTGCTCCAGAGCATCTGGATAGGCAATTTTGTCTTCGCTTATGCGCCATTCAATGTCGGACAACTGGGTCATAGAATTTCCGTGCACAATTGGCGCGTCGGTGGCAAGAGTGCGAGGAATGAATTTCAAACCTGAGGGTCAAGTCAATGAAGCTCAATTATATGGAATGCTGGAGCGGCGCGATGGCGATTTTGCGTGATCATAAGGAAGCGATATTGGCAATAGCTGGGGTTTTTCTTTTCCTGCCAACTTTGTTGATGGCCCAATTTATTGGGCAGCCCAATCTGGAAGGCACTGAAGATTTGAATGCAATAACGGCAGCTTATTCAACATTTTTTGGTGAAAATGCGTTCGCGATCATTGCGTCCAATCTGTTGATCAGTTTTGGCGGTTTCGTTATTTATTTCACTATCGCTCCCTCACATAGCGGTACGGTTGCTGATGATCTGGGCAAGGCGCTTCGTCTTTTTCTTATCTTTTTGATAGCGAACATTCTGACTGGTTTAGCCACATTTGCAGGTATCCTGTTGTTTATAATTCCCGGCCTCTATGTCGCCTGCCGCCTAATTCTGGTGCCGATTATCATCGCTGATCATAGTGAGAGGAACCCTCTCGAAGCGCTTAAGAAGAGTTGGGAAAGCACAAAGGATAATGGCTTCTCAATCCTGCTCCTTGTTCTGATGATAGCAGTTATCGGAGCGATTACCGTTGGCGTCATTCAGATGATCATTGGTGTCATTATTGGACTTGCGACCGGAGGGGCAGGTTGGCCGCTCATTGAAAACCTTGTTTCTGCGTTAGGTGGTACTGCATTGCAGATACTTTTCACCGTCCTTATCGGATCGATCTACTATCAGTTAACTGGCAAAGGTTCAGATGTTGGAGAGGTCTTTACCTGAGATGATGGGCACATGCGGACCTGCGTCCATTGGCAGGTGACCCGTCAGACGGGGATCTGCATGCATGTCGACCTCGCGTTTGTAGGCGATGAATCCTGAGCGCTGATAAAAGTTGGATGCGCGCTGAGAGTCATTGGTGCAAGTGTGCAACCAAACGCGCTTTACATCATCTTTCCAGGCGCGTTTCAGGGTCTCTGTCATCATAGCGGAGCCATAGCCTCTGCCATTCATTTCCGGTATCAGTCCAAAATAATATATCTCGCATTGCTCGGGTTGACTGAAATCCAGTTCCACGAAGCCAATGTCATGTCCATCATGCTGAACCTTGAAAATCTCGATCTCGGGGGCGTGGATTGCTGATCGAAGTTCGTCATCGTTCAGCAAAAGTCTACCGAACCATAACCAGTCCTCCCCCACTTTTCTGAAGAGTGTCCGATATTCCAGCAAGTCAGGTTCGTCCCAAGTCGTTAGAATCAACGATGAACTACTGTTCTCAAATACTGGCTTTCGACACATTTCAAAATAGGTCGTAATGACAGCAAGGTTTTCGTTGGGAACATCTATCTTGGTCACTTGAACGTCAGCTCCATTTGGCTTCTGGAGGCAGGCTCATCAATATGGCATCGACATTACCACCGGTTTTCAATCCAAATGTGGTGCCGCGATCATATACCAGGTTAAATTCTGCGTAACGGCCGCGCCAGACGAGCTGCTGTTCTTTTTCATCTGCCGTCCACGGCAACCCCATCCGTCGCCGCACCAGCTTTGGGAAAATATCAAGGAATGCAAGGCCGACATCCTGCGTAAAAGCAAAGTGCCGGTCAAAATCATCGTCTGATTCGAGTTCAAGATGATCATAAAATATACCGCCGACACCGCGATGTACCTGCCGGTGCGGGATATAGAAATAGTCATCTGCCCATTTTTTGTATTTTGCATGATAGTCGGGATGATGCGGATCACAGGCCTGTTTCATCCGAGCATGAAAATCGTTTGTATCTTCAGTGTAAGGGATTGGCGGGTTAAGATCGGCGCCGCCTCCAAACCAGCGTTTGGTGGTACAGAGGAACCTTGTATTCATATGCACGGCAGGCACATGCGGGTTGGCCATATGAGCGACAAGACTGATGCCAGTTGCAAAGAAATGCGGATTTTCCCCGGCACCGTGAATGGATTTTGCAAATTCTTCGCTGAATGTGCCGTCGACAGTAGAAATATTAACGCCGGCTTTTTCAAAAACCTTGCCCTTGATCACACCGCGAACACCGCCACCACCTGGACTACCATCAGGATTTTTGCGGTCCCAAGGCAGGTATTCAAAACTTGCGTCACTGCCTGCTTCACCCTCGATCGCCTCAAATTCAGCGCAGATTTTGTCCCGCAGCTTTGCGAACCATGTCTGCGCCTGCAACTGCTGGTCATCCAACGGATTGTCATTTTTGAGAATTGGTGGCTGTGCCGTCATTTGGAAAATTGTCCCGTTTGTTTGAGCGCTTCGCCAAGCGCCATGCCTGCAGAAACGGCAAGGTTCAATGACCGCATGCCATTTTTCATCTTTATGGTGATTCGCTCGTCGGCGCGTTGATTGACATCAAGGGGCACGCCAGCACTTTCTGACCCGAACAATAATATGTCGTCCGGTCGGAATGTGAATTTATGATAAGCGGTTTTGGCCTTGCTGGTAAGTAGAACGACCCGCGTCGATCGTGAATCGACAAAAGCAAGAAAGGCATCCCAATCCGCATGCCGAGTAAAATCAACATGGTCAAAATAGTCCATTCCAGCCCGCTTCAAACTGCGATCACTAAACGGAAAACCACACGGTTCAATGATATCTACAGGAACGTCAAGGCATGCGCATGTCCTTAAAATCGTTCCTAAATTTCCTGCAATATCAGGTTGGTAAAGGGCTACTCTCATGGTTCGTTGAGCATGGGGTTGTTCATTATGTTTGGTCAATCAAAAATTGACTGTTGGCAAACCATGGTCTTCGCGGCTATCAGGCGCGCCAATAGCTGCCAAATGAAACATATTGAGGGTTCGCCCTCGATCTGGCAGACAGGGATTATAACAAACGTAAGGGCGTGTTTGCATGGCTAGTGTTGATACCGCGGTTGAACCCAGTGATTCGGCTGTCTCGGAACCTGAAATCGGTGGTGTTCGGCGCCGCGACTTCATCAATATCGCAGCGGTAAGCTTTGGCGGCGTTGGCGTTGTCGCAACCGTGTTCCCCCTGGTGAATCAGATGAACCCCAGCGCAGACGTTTTGGCGCTTTCGTCGATCGAAGTTGATATCTCCGCGATTGAAGAGGGGCAGGCGATCAAGACAAGTTGGCGCAAACAACCCATCTTTATTCGCAACCTGACAGCTTCAGAAATAGAAGCCGCTAACGACGTTGATTTATCAGGCCTGCGCGATCCGGAATCACTCGCTGATCGTACGCAACCCGGCAAAGAAAACTGGCTGATCACGCTTGGCGTTTGCACCCATTTGGGTTGCGTTCCACTCGGTGCGGCGCAAGGCGAAGTAAAAGGCGAATATGACGGCTATTTCTGCCCGTGCCATGGTTCGCACTATGACACCGCAGGCCGGACCCGCAAAGGGCCCGCGCCAACCAATTTGGAAGTACCGGAATATAGTTTCCTATCAGATACCGTCGTGAAAATCGGCTAGGGGCAAGAAAAATGAGTTTTCCTTGGGCACAGCAATATAAACCAACCACCGAATTCGGGCAGTGGATGGACGAGAAACTGCCAATAGGCCGTCTAATCTACAACTCAGTGGGCGCTGGCTATCCGACGCCGCGTAATCTGAACTACATGTGGAATTTCGGTTCGCTCGCCGGAGTTTTCCTGGTGGTGCAGATTGTTACGGGTATCATCTTGGCGATGCACTACGCCGCCAATGCAGCGATTGCCTTTGACTCGGTCGAACATATCATGCGCGACGTGAATAGTGGTTGGATGATCCGCTACGCCCATGCCAATGGCGCTAGTTTCTTCTTTATAGCCATATATCTTCATATCGGTCGGGGCCTCTATTATGGCTCTTACAAAGCTCCTCGTGAGATGATCTGGCTGCTCGGCGTGGTCATTTATTTGCTCGCCATGGCCACCGCGTTTATGGGCTATGTGCTTCCTTGGGGGCAGATGAGCTTCTGGGGTGCGAAAGTGATTACCGGTCTATTCGAGGCAATACCGCTGGTTGGCAAACCGATTCAGGAGTTGCTGTTAGGCGGTTTTGCACCGGATAACGCTGCATTGAACCGGTTCTTCTCCTTGCACTATTTGCTACCCTTCGTGATGGCTGGTGTTATCATCCTGCACATCTGGTCACTGCATATCCCGGGATCGAACAATCCAACTGGCGTTAATGTAAAAGGGCCGCAGGATACAGTTCCTTTCCATCCTTTCTACACAGCGAAAGACGGGTGGTTCCTAGGCCTGGCATTGATCTTCTTCACCGGAATGATGTTCTTCATGCCAAACGCTTTGGGGCATGCGGACAACTATATTCCTGCCAATCCGCTTTCGACGCCGGCGCATATCGTTCCTGAATGGTATTTCTGGCCTTGGTACGCGATTTTGCGCGCATTTACCTTCGACTTCTTGTTTGTTCCTGCGAAATTGCTAGGCGTGTTAGCGATGTTCTCTGCCATATTGGTTTGGTTCTTCCTGCCATGGCTGGACAAGTCACCTGTGCGGTCCGGCGACTATCGCCCCCGCTTCAAGAAGTTCTTCTGGTTTGGTCTTATCCCATGCATCGTTATACTCGGTATTTGTGGCGGCGCGCCAGCCGAGGAACCTTATGTGATGCTGAGCCAGCTCGCGAGTGCCTATTATTTTGCGCACTTCCTGATCATATTGCCGCTGCTTTCTCGCATCGAGAAGCCGGAGCCGCTGCCAAATTCGATAACCGAAGCAGTGACCGGTAAGCCACTAGAACAAGCCAGCTAAGAAACAGGGATCTGAAGTAATGGTAAGATTTTTCGGGATATTGATCGGTTTGTTCTTTGCTGGAATGCTGATCTATTCATTTGGGCGCGGCGCGGTCGAGTATGTTACCAACCCGCCGGTAAAAGCTGTCGAATATCAGTTTCATGAAAAACCCAAGGACGTATCTTTCGCAAGTGACGGCCCATTTGGGAAATTTGACAATCAACAGCTTCAACGTGGTTTTCAGGTCTACAAGGAGGTCTGTGCAGCTTGCCACGGTCTTCGTCTCGTTGCCTTCCGTAACCTTGCAGAACTGGGTTACAACGAAGATGAGGTGAAGGCGATTGCAGCAAACTGGATAATCGAAACACCAAGCGTTAATCCGGATACGGGTGAGGCATCAACCCGTCCATCGGTTCCTGCTGACAAATTTCCGAAGCCTTTTGCAAATGACGTGGCAGCCGCGGCTGCAAATAACAATGCAATTCCACCTGATCTTTCACTGATCACCAAAGCGCGTAACGGCGGTGCACCTTATGTGTATTCATTGCTCACTGGCTACTCCGATCCACCATCAGAATTGCCGGAAGCTAATCGCCCAGGCGCTGGTCTGCATTATAATCCATATTTTGCGAACCTGAACATAGCTATGGCACCGCCGATAACTGGAGACGATCAAGTTACCTATTCAGATGGTACCAAGGCTACCGTTTCCCAGATGTCTCAGGATGTTTCGGCCTTCTTGATCTGGACAGCAGAACCGTCACTCGTCCAGCAGAAGCAAACCGGTTGGGCTGTAATCGCCTTCTTGTTGATCGCTACAATCCTTGCTTTCCTGTCTTACAAGACAATCTGGGCAGATGTGAAGGCGGAGAAAAAGAAGAAAGACGCTTAGATCATCATAGCTACGCTATTAGAGGGCCCGCCAATTGGCGGGCTTTTTTTTGCAGATGACCTGATGTCAGGCGAGTTACATCAATTAAACTAGAGCTGTACCTATCTCTCTATCATCGCTCTTAAAGTTTCTGCCTAATATCCGTTAATAGATTCCGGAACGGAACTATGGATCATTAGGATGGCCAAGCCATTTAAAAATACAGAAGCGGAGCAAAAGCAGGAAGCGGTTCGTGAGCCGCGCGTACGAAAGCTAGTAAAGATAGAGCTGTTTACAGATAATTCTGGACCACATAACGCTATGGTCCGTAATCTTTCCACTTTTGGCATTCGCGCCACAGCACCGATAGATCTGCTACCTGAACAATCAATAGTGATCAAAAAAGCTGGTTTCGGTTCCGTCTCAGGAACGGTTCGCTGGGTCGAGGGGCGGGAATTCGGTATGCAGTTTGATCAATCGATTGATGTTGACCTGTTCAATTTCGGACTAGGCAATGAGCAGGGGCATTTTGTTCAGAAAATTGACAATGGTCATGTCTGGCTTGGTTTCCAAGATTCTGTATCGAGCAAAAGACCCGGGTTTCACAAACGATAAAGCGATTGATATCAGTCCTGTAAAACGGTTTGTATCGCCTTGTTCCATCCCTCTATCCGCGAATTGCGACCCGAAGCAGTGATGTCGGGATGATAGATTTCCAGCCCAGTTATCATTACTGATGCGTCACCCAAGGATTCATATATCCCGGAACCAACCGCAGCCAACATTGCTGCGCCCAGCGCCGTTGTTTCAAAAAACTCGGGCCGCTCAACCGGAATTTCCAATATGTCGGCCAGGTCCTGCACCATCCAGTCATTGGCGACCATGCCGCCATCTATACGCAAACTTTGCCAGTCGGTGCCATCGGCGGAAAATGCGGTTTTCAAATCGTGGCACTGATAAGCCATCGCTTCGAGAGCCGCGCGGACAATATGGGCTTTTGTCGTCGAAAAACTAAGGCCGGAAATTGTTGCCGTCGCATCAGCTTTCCAATGCGGCGCGCCAAGACCGGATAAGGCAGGAACCAAATAAACTCCGCCATTGTCGTCGACTGATCGCGCCAGTTCCTCGCTTTCGCCGGCGTAGCTTATCAGACGGACTTCATCGCGGAGCCATTGCATCAAACTGCCAGCGACAAAGACAGAGCCTTCCAACGCGTATGTGCGTTTGCCATTCCATTGATAAAGCACCGTCGAAAGAAGACGATTCTCCGATCGGGGTGCCGTTTCGCCACTGTTTGTCAGAATGAATGCACCGGTGCCAAATGTTGCTTTGGTTTGACCGACGTCGAGACAGGCTTGCCCGATTGTCGCTGCCTGCTGATCTCCGGCAGACCCACATATCGCTATCGGTGCTCCAAACAGAGCGGGCGACGTTCTGCCAAGATCTCCGGCACAATCGACAATGTCCGGCAAGGCCTTTCGGGGAACATCAAATAATCCAAGCAGTTCATCGTCCCAGTCATTTCCATCCAAAGCCATCAACATAGTGCGACTGGCATTGCTGGCATCGGTGATATGGGTCCCGCCGGTGAGACGGAAGATGAGATAGGATTCAATCGTCCCAAAAGCCAGATTGTCGCCTGCGGCTCCAACTTCCGGCCAGTTTTTCAGCATCCAACCAATTTTGCTGCCTGAAAAATACGGGTCGAGCAGCAATCCTGTTTTGGCCTGAACCATCGGTTCCAGTCCCTTGGTTTTCAATTCATCGCATATCTCAGCTGTACGGCGATCCTGCCACACAATCGCCTTGCAAAGCGGTTCACCCGTACGTTTGTCCCACGCGACTATGGTCTCTCGTTGGTTGGTGATTCCAATAGCCGCTATCTTTTCCGCGCCGCCTGCCTGCTCGATCATTTTTTGACAGCAGCGCAACGTCTTGTCCCAGATCTCAGCTGCATCATGCTCTACAAGACCGGCAGAAGGATAATATTGCTGCAATTCCTCCTGCTGTGATCCGTGGAGTTTGCCATCGACGCCAAAAAGCATCGCACGGGTTGATGTTGTGCCTTCGTCAATCACCAAAATCTGTTGCGCTGCCATATGATCCCGTTCCCTTGTTTAAGGGTCACGCTAATTTATCGTCTTCAAAAGGCAAGCGAAAGCAGGACGGGAGAGATTGGGCTGACAAAATAACCCCCGGCGCCATTTGTGGGGTGATTACGCGCCGGGGGCCGATAACCCGTTAAGCAGGACCACGTGCTTAACGGATCAAGCTAAGAACGCCTTGTTGTGACTGATTAGCTTGAGCCAGCATCGCGGTTGAGGCCTGGCTCAGTATTTGTGCCTTGGCTAGGGCGGTGGTTTCTCCGGTAAAGTCGACATCTTCAATGCGGGAACGAGATTCCGTGATGTTGGTTACGCGGCTCGTCAGATTGGATACTGTCGCGATCAAACGGTTCTGCGATGCACCCAACGACGCTTGTGCAGTGGTAACCGTGTCCATAGCTGTATCAAGAACTGCTAGAGCTGCGGTGGCACCGGGTTCTGTACTGATGTCGAGTACATCGACAGCCAGATTCGTCGCGGTCACATCGGTCAGGTTGATAACAACGGTTTCACCTGCTGCAGAACCTGTCTGGATGTTGATGGTCGCGGCACTGCCGTCGAGCAATGCAACATTGTTAAATTCCGTCCGTGTTGCAACATCATCAATTTGGAGAATAAGAGCGGCGACTTCGGTCTGCAGATTGGTTCGGTCACCGGCTGACAAAGTACCGTTGGCCGATTGAACGGACAGCTCACGCATACGCTGCAGCATGTTGTTGATCTCGCTCATGCCACTCTCAGCCGTTTGGGCCAGGGAGATACCATCATTGGCATTGCGGGTTGCCATGTTGAGGCCGCGAATCTCAGACGTCATCCGGGTTGCGATGGCAAGGCCGGCAGCATCATCGCTAGCACTGTTGATCCGGCGTCCAGTGGATAGCCGTTCAATCGATTTGGCGAGGCTCATTTCAGCATCATTGGCTGCCTGATTTGTGCGCATGGCCGCAACATTGGTTCCGATAATTGTCATGTAACTTTCCTTTCAAAACTAATGGATCACCGCAAAGAGCGTCAGCGGCAACCTCAGGCACGAAAACGGAAATGGTTCGGGATGGTTTAGCGGATAATGGCCTGCGCCATAAAAATGGCGATGCGTCATCGAATTGGCGCAAGGCAGTCAGGAAATTGGCTCGGCACTCACCGGCGTTCGGTAACTATCTAAAAAATATACTAAAATATCTTTCATGGAATTTGGCATAGCGTTTGCGAACCAATGGGGCAGGCCACTTCGATTTTGTTTCAAGAGCGGTTTTTGAGGGCCAGGAATCGGGAAAGATGATGACTCAAATGATAATCAGCGATGCTCGGTTGATGCAACCGAAGCCAATCGAAGTTTGGTTGGACCTTCTCCGTTTAGCCGCGTTTCAAATGACAAGATCCGTGTGCAAGCTTTGGTCTTGCATGAACAGATATCTCAATCTTTGGATAATTGGGTCAAACCATCACGTTGAAATTCTGAACTCCGATCGGCGCTCTCCCGAACTGGTCCGGGAGAGCAATGGCCTGCCGCTGCGTACCTATCCAGTGATACCAAAATGCCTCTTGGTATCGGATCGATGCGCAGCGGATATGGTTTCTGGAGATTGCTCATGAAAGCGATTGATAGTTCTCAACTGATGGCGATGCGTCAGGATATAATTGCGCAAAATGATGTACTGAAAAAGGCCGTTTCCATTTCTTTGGAAACTGAAACGGCACCCTCCCGCCCGGCATTTGGTGCGGCCATGGTCTCTGCGGTGAAAGAGGTCAGTAACCTTCAACACACTGCGGGAGATGTAACTGAAGATTATACGATGGGTAAAACCAACGACATTGCTGGCGTGATGATGGCCAAGCAAAAATCTTCACTGGGTTTTGAGCTGACGCTGCAGGTTCGCAACAAGCTCATCAAAGCCTATCAAGATATCATGACCGTGCCGGTGTAATATGAACGAACTCAGCCTTACCACCGATCAACAGGTTCAAGATCCTGCGCTTGATCTGACACCGGTCACTCGAATGCCAGATTTTGCGAATAGTGCCAACTGGCGCAAACGATTGCACGGCTTTATTGACCAACCGGCGATCAAGCGCGCGCTGCCATTGATGGGGTTGCTGGCGGTAATGATATTGGCGGGGTTTTTGTGGCTGGCATTACGCGAACCACCACAACGCGATCTTTTCAGGGGTTTGCCGGAAGCTGACAAGGCTGCGGTTGTTGACGCGCTGCGGCAATCTGATATCGGTTTCAATATTGAAGATGCGACGGGCGCGCTAACAGTTTCGGCAGCCGACTATCATGAAGCCAGACTGTCACTTGCCGCGCAGGGTTTGCCCAGGTCCGCCCCGGATGGAGATAGCATCATCTCTGCAATGCCTATGGGGGCAAGCAGGGCAGTCGAAAACGAAAAACTGCGTGGCGCTCGCGAACTCGATCTGGCTCGCACTATTGAGACCATGGACAGTATCATATCGGCTCGAGTCCATCTTGCGGTTGAACCGCCGAGTATATTTGTCCGAGACCGATCTGAGCCATCCGCGTCGGTGATGCTGAAGCTCATCGAAGGCAATCGCCTGACCGAAGCGCAGGTGCAATCAATCATCCACCTGGTTGGTAGTTCCGTGGCAGGTCTATCTTCTGATGCAATCAGTGTTGTCGACCAGAACGGACGGCTAATGTCACGCCAAGGTCCTCGCAGCTCTTCTGATGAGGCCGAGCGGCATTTGATGGTGCAGTCGCAGGTTGAGGAGCGCTATCGACGGACGATCACGTCATTGCTTGCGCCGATGATCGGAGCTGATAATTTTACTACTGAGGTAACTGCGGAAATGGATTTTTCCGAGAACCAGGCAACTCGAGAAAGCTTCCCGAAAGAAGATGCGCGGGTGCGTTCCGAGCAGGGAAGTTGGTCAAATGAGCCCGGTGAAAAAGCAAGCTATGGTATCCCCGGCGCGCTTGCAAACCGGCCACCGGAAGTTCCGGAACTTACCGATGATTTTGAAGGCGATGATGATCAAGAAAACGAGCTAGAAACAATCCGTAGTTCGGAAAAATTTGTCCGGCAGTTTGAACTGGGAAGAGAAGTGTCTGTCACAAAACAGGCAGCTGGATCAATAAGCCGACTTTCCGTCGCGGTTGCTCTGCGGTCTCCGGTCGGAACCAAACAGCGGTCGGCTGAAGAACTGGCTGCAGTCGAGGCTCTGGTTAAAGGCGCCATCGGTTTCCAGACAGAGCGCGGCGATGTAGTCGCAATAGAGGCACGCGAATTTCTTCCGGTGGAAGAAGTAGCCGAAAGCTGGTGGGAGGCAAGCTGGGTTTCTCTCCTGGTTCGAAACCTCTCCGCCTTGCTGGTCGCGCTGGTTTTGATCTTTGGCATTGGCCGACCGCTGCTAGGGAAAATACGCACAGATAGATCAAAGCCGTCAAACGCAGAAAATCTGCAACTGGCCTCCGACATTGAGGAAGAACTTGGCCGGAATAATAAACCGCTGAAACGGCGAACCAATCCGGTATCACTGGATATGATCAGTGCGGCAGATGGCTATTCCGAGCGGGCCGCTCTCATCCAGAATTTTGTACGCCAAAACCCTGATCATGCAGCGCTGACAGTGCGAGACTTATTGACCGAGGCTCAACTGGAAAGGGAGGCAGTCAATGGCTGAAACTATGGCCAGCAGCGTAGGCGAAAATAATGCTGTCCTTGTCAAAACCGATATTGCTGAAAAGACCCTAACCGGTCACGAGACAGCTGCCATATTGTTGATGATTTTCGGGGAAGACGAGGCTGCAGATATCTTGTCGCGTCTGGAGCCCAGTGAGGTCCAATGTCTTGGAGAAGCCATGTTCGAAATTCGCAACGTCAGTGAAGCGGATGTCAATCTTGTATTCGACCGCTTCGTTGAACAGGCACGCAGCCGCACTGCCATTGGATATCGGGCAGATAAACAAATAAAAAGCATGTTGGATAAGGCGCTGGGCACCAGCCGGGCCGCCAATATGCTGTCACGGATAACGCCGCAGCAAAATCAGGCGGAACTGCAACAATTGAAGTGGATGTCGGCGCAAGAAATTGCCGAAATGATAGTGGATGAGCATCCTCAGATGATGGCTGTGGTGCTGTCATTTATTGATCCGGAAATAGCAGGTGATGTGCTTCAGAAACTGGACACCAGTTTGCAGGATGAAGTCGTTTTCCGCATCGCTACCATGGGGGCGGTCAGAGCTAATGCAGTCAATGATATTGAAGCCCTGTTGTCGCGTCAGGTCGAAAAACCAAGTGTGACGCACTGCGCCAGCACCGGCGGTACCAGCGAGGCCGCGGCAATCATGAACAATGTTGATAAATTGTCGGAGCAGCGCATCATTAAAGCTTTGCTTAAACGCGACAAGGCGTTGGCCCGAACGGTCGAAGAAGAGATGTTTGTCTTTTCCGATCTCATCACTCTCGAAGACAAAAGCCTTGGGACACTTATCCGATCCATCGAAAATGCGACTCTGCTGCTGGCGATCAAAGGCGCGGAGCCTGCGCTGGCAGAGAAGATGTTCAGCTGTATGTCAAAACGGGCTGCGGAATCCATTCAGGATGAAATTGCGGATCAGGGACCGGTTTCTAAAGATGACGTAGTTGCCGCGCAAAAGCAGATTGTTGTGCAGGCACGGAGGCTGGCGGAAGATGGTAGCATCTTGTTGGGAGGGCGCAGTGATGACTTTGTCTGAGCGCAGTTTTTCGCCGGTTCATAGCCATGATGATATGTTTGTTATCAATAGTTTAGGCACAAAAGAAACAGCTTTTCAGGCGACATATGACATGCCGCTTCGGCGTGCTGAACAGGATGGTTCAGATGATGTTCCGGAAAATGAACCAGAGCCAGCAGAGGATAACATCAGCCAGCAAATTGCAGATGCCTATACGCGAGGATATCTCAACGGACAGCAGGCGGCGCTGGTACAGCTTGAGGAAGGAGAAGTCAGCGAAGACAATCTGGCATCATCAATTAACCGCCTGAAAACAATCGATGAAGGGCATCTGTCGAAGCAGCTATGGGAAGTCGTCCTGTCCTTGTTTGAGCAGGCTGTGGGCCATGCAAGAACCAACAAGAAACTGCTTCAGGAGCGATGCGACGCAGCTATCGAGCTGATCGCGGCGGATGTTGGCGAAGTGTGTTTATATGTTGCCGCGGATGATACGAAACTGTTGCAGAATCATGACTGCCCCGTTGCGGTTTTGCCGGATGCTAACCTGCTGCCCGGTTCCGTGCGTCTGGTTTATGGTTCTGGCGAAATCACCTCCGGGTCCACTGCGATGGCTCAAGAGATTGAAAACCAGGCGCGCCTGGCTGGCGGTGGGTCATGCTGAATCTCGATTATGATCGCCTGTCCCGGGTTCTCATCGAAGCCGGAGCTGTCACACCTGCAATTGTCCGTTGGGGCAAGGTAAAGGCTTGCTCTGCTGGCCTGTTGCGTGTCAGCGGTTTCCATTATCCCGTCGGGTCCGGCGCAACAGTCCTGTCAGAGGATGGCCATGAAGTCGGCGCTGAAGTGGTCGGGTTTGACGGTAGCATGACAACCCTTGCGCCATTTGATGAGCATGCCGCGATCGGTGTTGATGCTCTGGTAAAGCCCGTGACAAGCATGGCACAAGTGGGTGTTGGTTCGCAGCTTGTTGGACGGATAATTGACCCGCTTGGTCGTCCTCTTGATGATACGGGTCCGATTGCACCGGATTCCACCTGGCCGCTGATGGGCCGGAAAGCCAATATCCTGAGCCGCGGCAGAATAGTGCAGCGGCTTGACGTGGGGGTGCAGGCGATAAACGCGCTCCTGCCGCTTGGATGCGGCCAGCGAGTGGCACTAATCGCCGGTTCCGGTGTCGGAAAGACTGTCCTGATGCAGCAAATTGCATCCGGTACGGAGGCAGACATTATAGTCGCTGGTCTGATCGGGGAACGCGCCCGTGAAGTGAGTGATTTTGTCGCGGCTAGTCAGAATAGCGGGATTGCCGACAAGATGGTGACGGTTGCCGTCCCGGCCGACCACAGTCCGATATTGCGGATCAAAGCGGCGCAGCGCGCGGCCGCAATTGCAGAATATTTCCGAAGCCAGGGCAAACGCGTTTTGCTGATGATCGATAGTCTGACCCGTATCGCTCATGCACAGCGCGAAATCGGCCTGTCTGCGGGTGAACCGCCGACGATGAAAGGCTATCCACCCAGTGCCATCGCACTAATACCGCAGCTGCTGGAACGGGCCGGCAGGGACGTCGAAAGTGGTGGTTCGATAACCGCCTTTTACACAGTGCTTGCCGATGGCGATGATCTTGATGATCCGATAGTCGATGCCGCCCGGGCCATTGCAGATGGTCATATCATCCTGTCACGTGACCTTGCCGAGCAGGGGATTTTTCCCGCCATAGATATCGGCAAATCGATCAGCCGGGTGGCTCCGGACATTATCGGCGAAGACCATGCTGCAGCCTTACGGAATTTCCGTTCCCTGTGGAGCCGCTATACCGAAAATCACGATCTGATCACCATGGGTGCTTATCGTGCTGGCGGCGATGATCTTCTCGATCAGGCTATCGAAAGGCGTCCCGATCAATTGTCTTTCTTGAAACAGGCGACCGACACCAAAATGGACTTCGGCCTTTCCGTTCAAAATCTTGTTCGGGGGTTTGGCGCATGAGCAAACATCTGAACTCCAAGACACGCATTTTGGGTATCTGCCAATTGCAAAACCGGTTGGCGCGTCAAATTTATTTGGGCGCGGAAAGGGATATTGCGAGGATGGAAATGTCTCGCGAACATCTACGGACAATGGCTGGTCAGATGTCGGAAAATCAAGAAGTCGTTCAGTCAGCATTGCTGGCTGCAAGGATGGAACTGGCTCATCGCCTGATCGGCCTGAACGGCAGACAGAAAGACAGAATTACGCAGGACCGACAGGCTGCGGCAGCACTGCAATCAGAAGTCTTCTTCTCTGCCCGAAGAGAAGATCGAGCGGCAATGGATCTTAAACAGGCGCGAAAATCGAGCGTGCATCGCCAGCAACAGAATCAGCCCTGTTCGGTCAGAAGCCATCGGGCGGGGCGACGTCAATGGCAGGAAGGAAGAACACCATGAACGGTCTTATCCGACTGGTATTGGATGCCAATCTCAAAACCACTTCATCGCTATTGGAAACGCTGCCCGGATTGTTGCACGCAGAAGAGTTTGTCGGTGATTTTGTGAAGAATTACGCTGTTCTCGACAGTGATGCGACTGAAACTTCATCTCCAGAAATTGCCGAGACGAAGGGTGATAGTCCGGAACCTTTGAGACTGAATTTGGATGTCTCACCGGTTGCCATCGACAAGTCCGTCGAACCGAGAGACCCAGCTGCTCTAGTCGCCCAAAATAATACCGCCGATCGAACGTCAACCGCGATCAAAATAGACGGCAATGCGATGCCATCCGGAAACGGAGAGCGGACCATCGAAGCACCGCAAGGTAAGGCCAAGGCTCCCAATGTTGAAATTGCTTCATTGCCAGCTGGCAATCGGAAAGGCGTTCGAAGCATTTCTGAAAAACCTCAGCTGCTTGACTCGGATTTTGACACGGGTCCGGACAATAGAAAGCCGCAGGAGAGACCAGAAGCTATTCCTGTGACGGAGAAAACTGGACCGAGAGACCGGCAGATATTTTCTGATGCGCGTTTGGCAACACCATTGGAGCAACAGCCAAGGCCGAAAACCGAACCATTCACGTCTACCGATGCGGTGCTGATACAACCCGTTCGTCAGATCAAACAGACTGTACCAGTGGCAACAATTACGATCCCATTTGTTGTGCAGGCATTGCCAGCGATAATACCCGGCACGGTACAGACACCATCGCTCGCCAGTCCCTCAGTACCAGACCTGAATATGGACATTGACGGAAAATGGATGACAGAACTTAGCCGCGACATCGGGCAGCTATCGGGCAGTAAATCATCACTCAGTTTTCAATTGAAGCCGCAGCACCTCGGTCAGTTGCGCGTGGAAATCTTGGCGAACAGCTCAGGCGATATCGTGCGACTGGAAACCGACAATGAAAATGCCAAGGCACTGATCATCGGTTCACAGGGCAGATTGGAACAGGATATTCGATTGTCTGGGATCAAATTGGCGCGGGTGGATGTCACCGTCCAGGATGATGGTTCTTCTGGCCCCGGACATCAAGGTCCCGACACACATCCTGACGCACAGAGAAGCCGATCAGAAACGCGGCAGAACGATGAAAAACGGTCTGACCTTTCTTTCGAACAACGACATAATCTTGAACAGGAAAGCGCCGCCGCTCCGTCCGATGATGCCGCGCGATACGCCTGAACTCAACCAACATTATCGGAGAAAATAAATGGCTGATGCTGTGGAAGCCGAAATTGAAAATCCAAAAAGCGGTCGCCGGACGGGAAAGACCGTCATCCTGATTATCGTCGTGCTAACTTTGGGACTTGGCGGATTGGTTGCGGGTTACTTTGCCGCGAATGTAATAGCTGCTGACCCGGATTACCTGCGAAAGCAGAATGAGCCTGAACTCGTTTTGCGAGATGATGGGTCGATGGCGACAACACTGGCGAGGCTCACGGGCGACCAACCAAAATCGAAGTTTCAGGAAAGCGCTTACAAGGCGACCTACTATCCGATGAAAGAACCGTTCACGTCCAACCTGAAGAACAGCGCCAGTTTTGCGCAGCTCTCCATTTCGATCGCGACATATTATGATGAGCAAGTGCTCCATAATATGGAAGAGCATGAAACGGCTATTCGCTCTGCCATATTACTGACGCTCGCTGAGCAGGAAAATGCTGCATTGAATACGCCGCAGGGCAAACAGATGCTGCAGAAGATACTGACCCGGGAAATCAACAAAGTCCTCAAAGAAAAAACCGGTTTTGCCGGTGCGCATAATGTCTATTTCACCAGCTTTGTGGTGCAATAATGGCCAAAGTTACAAAACATGTTTTCGCCGAAAAATCTGCTCATTTGCAGACTGATACAGCGCCGTTGCAGCGGGTGTCAGATCGCTATGCTGCGGGTCTGGAAAACGCGATTGGACAACTGGTCGGTCACAGCTTTGTAGTCGCGTCTGAAAAGATCCGATTCATGGATTATGGCAAGTGGGCCAATTCGCTGGAGTCTTTTTCCAGCCTGTCGGTCTTTCGTATTTTACCGCTGCGAGGGTCGATAATATTGCGCTTGGACGAGGCCATGATCAACAGCCTGATCAACGTCTATTTTGGCGGTACATTTGGGCTGGCAGTCATGCGCAACAAAGACGGCTTCCGGGATTCGGAATTGCAGCTGATCGAACGGCTTGGGCAATTGTTGACGGAGCTGATTTGCGACTATTTTTCTGACTATGGCTCGATGAAGCCCGCGTTGCAGCGGCATGAAACGAGCGTGTCTTACATAACTGGCTATGACCCGAAAGAGCAGGTGATGAGCCAGTCATTCCGGATCACAGCGAGTGAAGATATGTCGTGGCAGGTTGAACTGCTTTATTCTGCAGATGCTGCAGAAAGCGTGATGGAGTTTGTGCAAAATAAAAGTGCCGAAACACCGGTCGCTTCCGACCCGGAATGGCAACAGCAATGGTTTAACAATCTGCAGCAAATCCATTTGCCGCTACGTACAATATTGGCGCAGCCGACAATGCGTTTGCCGGAGCTTTTTGACATGAAACCCGGTGATATCATTCCGATCACGCCGCGGGTCAAGCCGCCTCTTTTCGTCGCCAATCACAAATTTGCCACCGGCACATTGGGGGAGAAAAACGGCTGTGCTGCTTTCAAGATTGAACATATGGAACAGGGGGATGTGCGATGAGCAATCCAAAAGAAGCGCCGACCGCGAAAGAGATAAAAGACGCCAAAGAGGCAGCGAAAAACGCCGCGGAAAACACTGCGGAAAACAGCAATAATTTTCGCTTGCTGTCTGATGTTCCCGTGCGGTTGTCGGTTGAAGTCGGTTCGATATCGAAGCGGCTTTCAGAGATCATGGCGTTTCAGGAAGGGGAGGTTGTCGAGCTAGACCGACAGTCGGATGATCTGCTCGACATAAAGGTCAACGGCACTCTGGTTGCCAAGGGGGAAGTGGTAACGATTGATGGCCGCTATGGCGTGCGTATCGCGGAACTGGCAAATGACGGCGGCAGTTTTCCCGGTGTGGAAAGGCGCTGACCATGGTCGTCTATATCATCAAGTTGCTGGTCCTGTTGCCTATCATGGCTGGCCTGATATTCACGGCTCTGTGGCTCTATCGCAAATACCAGCCTGCGCTAATGCCAGGCTTGATGAAGGTGCAGCAAAAGCGCAGCATAAAAATGCTCGAAACACTGCCGATGGGGAATTTTGCGAAGCTGGCCGTGGTCGAATTTGACGGGCAGAAAATTCTGTTGTCCGTTACGCGGGGCAGGGTGGAACGCATTGCAGCAAAAGGCGGTACCTCATGATCCGGGCGCTGTTTCATTGTTTCATTGCTGCAATGTCGAGCATGGCTTTTCCCGAATCCGCTTTTGCGCAGGACGGTGGTTCGGAGGCTCTGGGCAGGGCGCTTGATGAGATCTCCGGTGATGGCCGGCCACTGACCCTGTCCCTGCAGATTTTGTTACTGATGAGTCTGTTGACGGTGTTGCCGTCAGTGGTTTTGATGATGAGCAGCTTCACCCGGATCATTATTGTCCTGTCGATCCTGCGGCAGGCCCTTGGGTTGCAGCAGACACCGCCCAATCAAGTGCTCGTCGGGCTGGCCCTGTTCCTGTCGCTATTCGTAATGCGCCCTGTGATCGATACGATCAATGTTGATGCCTATTCGCCTTATGGGGAAGGGGAGATACCGATTGAGGAAGCGATCAGCCGGTCCGGTGATGCTCTGCACGGTTTCATGATAAAACAGACGCGTCAGTCGGATCTGAAGCTGTTCATAGAACTCGCCGATGCGCCGCCGGTTGCCGAGCCGGAGGATATTCCGTTTTCCATCCTGCTCCCTGCTTTCGTCACCAGCGAATTGAAAACCGCTTTCCAGATCGGCTTTCTCATCTTCCTGCCGTTCCTGATCATTGATCTGGTGGTTGCATCGACCCTGATGGCACTTGGCATGATGATGTTGTCGCCGACAATCATCTCGATGCCGTTCAAGCTGCTGCTCTTTGTCCTGGTAGATGGCTGGGCGCTGACCATGGGGACACTGGCCGGGTCATTTGCGATCTAAGGAGAGACAAGGAACATGACA
This sequence comes from uncultured Sphingomonadaceae bacterium, assembly GCA_947495985.1. Taxonomy (GTDB): domain Bacteria; phylum Pseudomonadota; class Alphaproteobacteria; order Sphingomonadales; family Sphingomonadaceae; genus Parasphingorhabdus. The sequence continues at coordinate 1,085,790 of CANMBD010000001.1, read as the reverse complement.
GACAGCAGTGATTTCTTCATCGGCATGGCGCAGCAAACGCTCTGGATAACCGCGCTTGCGGCAGCCCCGATATTGGTGCCCGCGTTGCTCGGCGGCTTACTGCTCGGGATGATTCAGGCGGCGACATCGATCAACGAAGCGACATTGAGTTTTGTTCCCAAGCTTTTGGTGGTGGCGATCATGCTGGGCATTTTCGGCGGTTCCATCATGTATCTGATCGTCGATTTTACCCGGGATGTTTATGACCGGATACCGGCTTTGCTGGTGTGATTACCGACAATGATTGCACCAGGATTTTCCGGACTGGAGGAACAGCTGTGGTTGTGGCTCTTCGCCATGATCAGGCCCGGTGCCGCCTTTTTTGCAGCGCCCGTCACCGGCGCAAAAGTGGTGCCGGTCCAGTTGCGGTTGATCATCTCGCTGGCGGTCGGCATCGCGGCGATTGGCGGGTCCGGTATCGCAGTGCCAAACGATGGCCTAATCAGTATTTCCGGTTTCGCCCTGATCGCTGGCGAGGTGATCATTGGTCTTGCGATCGGCTTCACGATCCAGATCGGATATGCCGCCGCCTTCGTAGCGGGCGAGACAATCAGTAACGCTATGGGCCTCGGCTTCGCATCCATGGCTGATCCGCAAACCGGGCAATCCACGCCGGTTATCGGGCAGTTTCTTTCGATCATCGCGACGCTTATTTTTCTGGCAATGGACGGCCATCTGATCCTGGCCTCGATCATCGTGCGCAGCTATGAATTCTTGCCGCCCGGCAGCGCCTTGCTATCAGCGGACGCGGCTTTCCGGCTCGCTCATTTTGGCGGCTCGCTGTTCGTCGCGGGATTGGCGGTCGCGTTGCCAGTCGGTTCTGCTTTGTTGCTGGTGCAGATCATCATGGGCCTGCTGGCAAAGTCTGCGCCATCAATGAACCTGTTCGCGGTCGGCTTGCCGGCAACACTGATATTGGGACTGGTGATGCTGGCAATGGCGGCTCCGCTGATGATCGACGGCATTGCGCAATCACTCGCCCATTCGCTGGACTATAGCGAGACTGTGGCAAAAGGCGGCTGATGTCGGATGGACCACCAGGTGGCGGAGAGAAAACCGAAGCGCCAACTCCAAAGCGTTTGCGGGACAGCGCCAAAAAGGGCGATGTTCTGCAATCCAAGGAATTGGGCGGGGCAATGGTCGTGGTGGCCGGTGCAACAGGGTTTGTCATGCTCGGCGGTTTTCTGCTCGACGCACTCATTCAGATGGTAACCAGCGGCCTGACTATAGAACCCGGCGATATCGAGTATTTCAATCCCGGCGAGCGAACCTATCGTCATCTCGGCAGGATTATTCTGCCATTTCTTGGCCTGTTCGGCATGACCATGGCGGCGGCAATAGCAACACCGCTATTACTCGGCTCTATGGGTTTTCGCTGGACCGCGATGAAACCGAAAGGAGAAAAGCTCAATCCGCTTAACGGCCTGAAACGCATGTTCGGAACGAGAGGCCTGATCGAGCTGGTCAAGGCGCTCGCAAAAGTGATCCTGCTCGGCCTCATCGGGTTGTGCCTGGTCTATGCAAACCTGCCGAACATGTTCGCACTGGGGGGTCAGGACATGCGTTCTGCCATCGGTGAATTTGGTGATCTTTTTGTCATGATCCTGATGGTCATGGCGGCAGGCTTTTTGATGATTGCCGGCATTGATGTTCCCGCACAAATGTTTCAACGCAGCAAGCGCCTGCGCATGACCAGACAAGAAGTCAAAGACGAACAAAAGGATATTGAAGGACCACCGGAACTGAAAGCAGCCCTGCGCAAAAAACAACAGGAGACGCTTTCCCGTTCGGCGCGCAAGGCGGTCGAGGAGGCTACCGTGGTGCTCAACAACCCGACGCATTTTTCGGTGGTGTTGCGCTATCGTCCCGGAATGGATGCGGTCCCCGTCGTACTGGCACGGGGCAGGGGGGCGACCGCCTTGGCGATACGCGAACTGGCCGAAGAAAAAGCGGTACCGATGCTGCGATATCCTATGCTTACGCGGGCGATATATTTCACCACACCGGTCGGCGGTGTTATCGATGAGCGACTCTATGTGGCGGTGGCGACCGTATTGGCTTTTCTATTCCGCCTTGATGCAAAAATTGCTGAGGAACTGGAACGGCCACATATTGATCTGCCGGAAGAACTGCGTTTTGATAGCGACGGAAATTGTGAGGGTTAGTCTAAAGCTTTCATAATTTTCGTCGTTTTTGAACCCATGTTTAGTTCAATATCCAATCTCATCAGCTCTGGCACAGGCGTGAATAGTGGACAGCTTATCACTGATCTTCTGGCGGCGTCCCGCGGTCCCAAAGAAGCGATTTTACAAAGCCGGGAGCAGGCAAATAACCTGAAGATTTCCGCCTTGGCATCGGCCTCTTCATCGCTTGGTACTTTCGCGGTAGCCTTGGCTGATTTGCTGGATGGCCGCGCCTTTGCCGGTGATCTGGTTTCCAGTCAGCCTTCGCTGGCCAGCGTTAGTTTTATTGATGATGCGCGTCCGCAAGGGCTTCCGGCGACACTCGAAGTCAATCAGCTGGCGTCGCCGCGCCGGTTGGTATCTGATGTCGTGGCGGATGGTGATATCATTGTTGGCGCGGGCGTTATGACGATCGTCAGCAGCAGTGGCAGTTTCGATATTACTCTATTGGACGGCGCAGCCAGCATCACGGATCTTGCAAACGCGATCAATGAAGTGGGGGCCGGTGTTTCGGCCTCAATTATCACAGATAACGATGGTGCACGCCTCATTCTGGAAGGACAGGAAGGCGAAGATCAGACATTCACCGTGAGCGGTGATTTTGCAGACTATAACTATCCGCCAGTTGTTACCGGAATGACTTTGGTGAGCGAAGCGGCGGACGCACTCATAGTGGTGGATGGCGTGGATTTGGCCTATGGTAGTAACGTCATTGAAAATGCAATCCCGGGTGTGTCAGTAACGCTGAATGCTGCCTCGCCGGGTACGCAAATCACTATCAGCGGGGATCAGCCTACGACCACCATTTCCGATCTCGTGTCGGATTTTGTTGATGCCTATAATCAGTTGCGCAACGCGCTGAACGCAGCAACTGCCGCTGGCACAGACAGCGGGACTGCCGGACCGCTGGCCGGTGATCCGGGGGTCAGGGAGATGATCCGGTCGCTGGGACAGATTGGGGCAGCGACTCTGGTCGACAGCGGCACGTATCGCGCGTTGTCCGATATTGGTGTGAGAACCGACCGTGACGGAACGCTCTCGATTGACAGGGAACGGCTTGAAGCGGTGCTGAGCAGCGATGCCGAAGCAGTATCCAATATGCTCGATCCATTGGTGGTCGATGAGGATAATCCAGGCATAGCCGGTGTGCTGCAGGCAATCCGGGATCGCTTGCAAGGTGACAATGGTGCATTGGAAAGTTCGCAAAAACGCCTGAACCAGATCAAGGAAAATTTGGCCGATGCCTGGGAAAAACTTGACCAAGACAGTGATCGCTATGCTGCCCAGCTGCAGCAAAGTTTTGCGAATATGGATCGTCAACTGGTCGTGCTTCAAGCAACTCAAAGCTATCTCACGCAGCAGATAGCGATCTGGAACAACAATAATGACTAAGCGCCTCGCGCGGGAGAGAAATGATGCACGATATGAGCATTGCGCATTCCGGCTATGCAGCTGCCGGAAAAGAAGCACGGGTGTTGAATGCCAACGCGCATGAACTGGTGAATATCTTGTTTGAAGAGCTACTCAATCTGCTCGACGAAATTCACCTGATTTATCGACGTGGCCAATCCCGGGAAATTGTTGATCAACAGGTTATGGCGCTGACGATTGTGGATTCTCTGATGGCCAGCCTGGATATGAAAAAAGGAGGTAATCTCGCCAAAAACCTGCATTTGCTTTATGGCCAGGTTCGCCAGTTAATCGCATCAAGGGAAACGAAAAATCTCATAAGAAACAATCGTGCAGCCCATCGGATCATGTCTGAAATCTTTTCAGCCTGGTCGGAAATCGGATAGCTAGTTGCCGCTGGAGACGATTTGTCGCCACAGCCGATAGCCTTTGTAAACCAGAAAAAGACAGAGGATCAGCAACACGGATGCGATGATCAGCGCCGCCACCGGATTGGCAAAAGCCAGGAACAATAGTCCGCCCGTCGCGACATCTTCGCCTGTGGATACCACAGCATTGCTGACTGGTTCCGGACTGGTGTTGACGATGGCGCGTGCGCCTGCCTTCGCGCCGTGGCTCATCAATGCCGCACCACCACCGAGTAGAAAGATGACAACCTGCCAAGCGGGATCACCGGAATCAACCACCGCCAAAGCGAGAAGAGCACCGCCGAGCGGGCGGATCACAGTATGAATCGTGTCCCAAATGCTATCCAGCCATAATATTTTATCGGCAAAAAATTCGGCGACTGCGCCCAAAGCACTGATGCCCAGCACCCAGGGATTGGCAAGCGCATCCAGCATCTGCAGATTTTCCGGTAGACTGATCCACTGCAACCGCATGGCAAGACCCGTTACGAAAACAGTAAGATAGAGCCGCCAGCCCGACAAAAGGCTGACGCTGCTAGCCAGTCCCAAGATTTCAACAATGCCCATCCCCGGTAATTGCCACGAACATAGTGGCTTGGCAAATCGCTATGGCAACAGCCAAGTTTTATGCTGCGCCTTTACATTGCCGGATCATACTGGTCATATGACACGATGACAGATCAAAATAAGCCGAACACTATTGATGCCCTGACCGGGAAACCAATGCCAAAACCCATTCCCGCCTCAACACTGGTTATTTTTCGGGATCAGCCGGGTAACACGGCACCGGACCTGTTGATGGTGGAACGTTCTGCAAAAATGGCATTTGCTGCTGGTGCGGCGGTTTTCCCCGGGGGAAGAGTGGATGATGCCGACCATGATTTTGCCAGAGCTCTTGGCCATGATGACGTCGATGAATATGGCGCGCGTATTGCGGCAATTCGAGAATCCATTGAAGAAACCGGCATCGCCGTTGCGGTTGACGGTGACCTTGCGGCAAAGCGGGTGACGGAGGCGCGTGCAGCCCTGCATGATGGCACGGTTTTGTCTGAGATATGTGGCCAGTTTGACTGGCAGTTAAGTCTCGACAAGTTGGTACCATTTACCCGCTGGTGTCCGCCTTTTGCCGAAAAACGCGTTTTCGATACACGCTTCTACATGATATCGCACGACGATCACGCCGCAGAAGCGACGGTCGATGAAACCGAAAATTATAATCTGTTCTGGAGCAGCGCGCAGGGCGTGCTGGACAAAGCGGATGCCGGAGAGGTCAAAATCATCTTTCCGACCAAGCGCAATCTGGAACGACTGGCGCAATTTGGTTCGTTTGTTGAGGCCGCAGAGCACAGCATGAGCCATCCGGTAACTATGGTGTCTCCGACCATCGAAAAGCGCGACGATGGCGTGCATTTATGCATACCGGAGGGGATTGGATATCCGATCACGTCCGAACCGATGGATGCCGTACAGCGCGGTTTTAACAAATAGAAAACAAGGATTGGCGCGCCCGACAGGAGTCGAACCTGTGGCCTCAAGATTAGAAGTCTCGCGCTCTATCCAGCTGAGCTACGGGCGCGCACCTTAGAAATCCCTGTTTCCGAAGAAAAGCTGCTTATTCGCAGTTTTCTGCGGCTCAGCGCGTAAACAGGATCGGGTTGAATGTCAACCACCGGATCAGCTTGTTGCGATGGCCGAAGTGACTGCAAAAACGTGATTTGCCAGCGACAAGACATACCATTGAACTAATAGTATTTCACTGCCGACATAAAAGGCCAATACTTATACATTCGTTGACAAATATTATCTTCTGCCCCTTTATTACGCCATCTGACCGGATTCGATTAGGGGCTAGATTGACATCACGTAAAGACAATGAATCCCAGAAATCTGCAGGTGTTACGTCCGCTGCAGATGATCTTGACGGACAAGCGCTGCATGATGGCTTGGTCGAGCTTTTTTCACAGTTTCGTGTTCCGCTGGAAAAATATTTCCGGAAAAGAGTCTACAATCAGAATGAAGTGGACGATCTTGTGCAAGACGTCTTTTACCGTCTGACGTCGAGGACAGATTCAGCCAAATTGGAGCGGCCAGAAGCCTTCATATTCCAGATCGCAGCCAACTTGTTACGTGACAAGGCGCGGCGCGAAGCAACCAAAAGATCCTTTACCAAGCATTTATCTGACCAAAATGAAAATGCTTTTGAGGAACTTTCTCCCGAGCGCGTCTTGTTAGGTAAAGAGAAAGTAGTAGCGCTGAAAAACGCATTAAACGAATTGCCGGAACGCACACGGAACGTTTTCCTGTTGCACAGGTTTGAAGAGTTTAAATATCGCGAGATCGCGCAGCAATTAGGTATATCGATGAGTTCAGTTGAAAAGCACATGATGGATGCCATCAAGCACCTTGCACATCGTTTGGGGCCGCCAGAATGATGGATCCTCACAACATGAATGCACTGGATGCGGATAACAGCGTCGAGGAACAAGCTGCCTACTGGTTTGCAAGGCTGCGTGCAGATAATGCCGGCAAAGGGGACCAACGGCGTTTCAAGGCGTGGCTCGAAAAATCGCCTGAACATGCGGAGGCTTATGCGTTGCAGGAAGAGGTCTGGACGGCAATGCAGGATAGCGCTGTCGATGACGAGATTATGGCGATGCGCCAAAATGCCCTCGCTGTGTCTGCAGGATCGAATAACAATAGCTGGATGAAATATGGCGCGATTGCGGCTTCTCTCCTGGTCGTAGTTGTTTCGATGGTGATGCTAAACCCCTTTGGGAATGTGGGTAGTTCTAATGATGCGGATCCGTCCCAACAACTGGCCCAGGGTGGATCACAGTCTTCACCCATTTACAGGACGGCTATCGGTCAGAGATCGACGGTCAACCTGCCGGACGGTTCCGTTGTTGAGCTCAATACCGACAGTCTGGTCCAGATTAATTTTAGCGAGGACAGGCGTGACCTGATCCTGCTGCGCGGCGAAGCATTGTTCGAAGTTGCCAAGGATGCCGATCGTCCTTTCGTAGTGGAAGCCGATGGCAAACTGGTTACCGCTATTGGCACGACTTTCTCAGTTCGGCGGAGCGATGACGAAGTGCGTGTGACCCTGATCGAAGGAATCGTGACGGTCGATCAGGATGACAGTGATACTGCCAATCCGGATGCGGTCAGCAAGAAACAGTTGAAACCGGGAGAGCAGCTCATTGCGCAGGGTGGTCAACCTTTCAAGGTCAATGTGATCGATACGGCCGTGGCGACAAGCTGGAAAGACGGGCGCCTGATTTTTGACAATGAACCACTGGGCATGATTGTTCAGGAGGTGAACAGATATTCCTCGCGTAAGCTGGTTTTCGGCGATCCAACGCTTTCCGACATGCGGGTTAGCGGTATTTTCCAGGTCGGTTCTGTTGACAGTTTTGCTGCGGCTCTCGAAGCATCGTTCCCCGTTAGAAACAGTGCTCCATCTGGTGAAGGTGACATCGTTCTCGACTGGAAAGAATGAGCTTTAGCATCTGAAAAAAATAGCCTTTTTCAAGAACAATCTATCCCAGAATTACCAATATCCCACCCGTATCTGAAAAAGATTTTGAGGGATGGTGAACCTCGCGCGTCTTACCTTTTGTGAGGCTAGTCAGCGGATGACTGACAGCCAACAGGGATAGAAAGACAGGGGATCAACATGCAATCTCGTTCGTTCAAGCTGTTGCAAGCAGCAATGTTAACCGGTGCCGCCAATATCGCAATCGTCGGATCGGCCCATGCCCAGGAACAGGCGATATCCTTCAACATGCCGGACCAGGCTTTGTCCTCTGCCTTGAAAAGCTATGCGCTGAAGACTGGAAAGAATCTTGTTTATCCGCCGGAGATAGTTGCGAATAAGCGGGCAAATGCCGTGTCCGGTCGTTTGACCCCGATACAGGCGCTGCGTCTGTTGCTACGCGATACAGCCATTTCCTTTCGTGAAATCGAACCAAATGTACTGGCTCTCCGGATTGCAAATACATCACGGTTGTTGCGAAACAGAGCAGCACCATCAGCAACTGCGGCCTCCGCGGCGCCTGCCGTCGTTCAAAACACTTCTGCTGGAACAGCTATTCAAGACGATCGCTCACCGGAAGGTCGTAGCACCGGTATAGTTTCCGGTACGGTCGTGAATACAAGCACCGGCAGCGCTTTGCGGGGCGCGTTGGTACGCATAGATGGAACCAACCTGGAAGCAGTTACAGATGATCGCGGCCAATATTATTTCCCCGCTGTTCCGCGTGGGCAGCAGGTTGTCCGGGTGGAATATCTGGGTGAGCAGGTCAAAACTGTAACCGTATCCGTATCCCCCGGATCACGTCAGCAAGCCAATGTACAGGTCGGTGAAGCCAATCAGGATATCGTCGTTTTCGGTTATCGCAGTTCTATTCAACAGGCGCTGAACAAGCAGAAAAATGCGGACAACAATGCGACTATTGTGTCTTCAGATTTGCTGGGCGGTTTTCCGGCCGAAACGGTTTCGGAGGCTTTACGGAGAGTCTCTGGAGTAGCATTTGGTCGAGATGGAGAAACTGGCGAGGGTTCAAGGATCACAGTTCGCGGATTTAGTTCCGAGGCGATAAACGTTCAGCTCAACGGGCTTGAACTACAGGGTACAGGATTTGAGCGGACCATTGATCTCAGCGGTTTTCTTGCGGAAAATATTGCGGAAGTCCGAATTCAAAAATCACTGCTGCCCAGTATGGAATCCAACGGTTCTGGCGGACTGGTTGAGATCGAGACCAAATCAGGCTTGGACTATGGTGATTTTGCAATCAACTTAGGGATTGAAGGCGAGACGGGGCTGGATAGGGATTTCGGTGAAGAATATCAGATTAACGGGACAATAGCGAAAAAGATTACCGACAATTTCGGCATTGCCGGCACGGTAACTTATCGTAAAACCAATCGGCGAAACTACGATGTCGCGATCTCGGGCTCGGCGCCTTTTGTGATACCGGATGGTTTCCCAAGCGCAGGTCGTGTGCCACCGCCTGCGCAGTTTCCCTATGACGACGAATTCGGCGATCGATTGCTGACTGGTGCGAACTACCTGATGCGTGACAGAGACGAAGAGAACTTGCTCGCATCCATTAACCTTGCATGGGATATCGGATCGCATACAAAATTACGCTTGGATCTCCAGCGTAATCAGCGCGATTTCTTGACGAACACATCGCGCACATCCTTGCGCTTCCTTACTGCATCCACAATAATGCCTATCCCGGAATTGGGTGGCGAGGTGCGCAGGCGAAGTACTTTCACCGGGTTTGCTCCATTTATCGCCTTGAATACCAGGGATCAGGAGTTGGTCAGCAACTCGATCAGTCTGCGTGGTGATACGCTGCTCGACCGATGGACTATCAAGTATAAGGCGGGCTATAATAAAACAAAATCAACATCCAGCAATGTAAATGTCGGTCTGAGTGGGAATATCAATAGAGACCTTGCTGGAGTCTTAATCCCGGAATCCGTTGTCACCAACCCAGATGATGATGCAGCGATGACGCCGCGTATTGTTTCTGGTGTTGTTACGACAAGCTCAAACGGCGTCCCTTTTGGTTTGCTCAGTGCTGATGGACAGGCTTATTTTTCTGATCCGGCGAACTATTTTATTTCAACTGCCAACCGGACCAGCACGGATAGTCCGACCGAAGCATATTTTGCTGAAGGCAGCTTGCGTTATGACTTTGATGCCAGCTTTCTGAATTATCTTGAAGGGGGCTTCAAATATGATCGGAGCGAAAGACAAAGTGCAGATGACAGATTTGCAACTGCCACAGTCGGGGGGCTAAGGCGTGACATCAACTATGCCCGTATTTTTGGACGAAATACGTCCACCAACGACATTGGAACCGGTTTTGTAAGCAACACGTCGTTGGCAGATATCGGCCAAGGCGGTATTTTATTCCCGATATTTAATACAGGCTCCGTCGATGCTCTGTTTGATGGCTTGGCAGGATTCACAGAAGATGACCCAAACACTGCATTTAATGAAGAGCGGTTCCGTTTCACCGACGCCAGTACTCTGGATCCGATCCAGGATGTAGGTGGCCTGATTCCCGCCAAAACGATTGAAGACCGTATTGCAGGTTATATTGAAGCCAAAGTTGAATTTGGAGATTTCGATGCGATCGGCGGTGTCCGTTGGGAAAGGACATTCCGGTCTGGTACAACCCTCAGCGCACCCACAATCACTCTTAACCTGCCTGGTCTCCAACGCGAGCCTAGAGCGACTTTCCTGGATTTCGGCTTGGTCAATTTCGTTGATGTTTCAGGAAGCCAAACGACGTGGACGCCCAGCATTCTTGTTAATTATCGTCCCATCGACAATCTGGTGGCCAGATTTGGCTATTTCCGTTCGACAGTTAATCCAGACTTCCGTCTGATCAGGCGGACAAATACTATCGGTATAGATTTGCGTGAAAACCCTCCTTTTGGTGATCCTTCGGTGACGATAAGTGAAGCGAATCCCGATTTGAAACCATCGACGACGGACAATTTCGATTTTGATGTTGCCTATTATTTCGATGACAGTCCGGGTTTGCTCCGTGCGGGCTTTTTCTACAAAAAAATAAGCAACAACTTCACCAATGTCTTCTTTCAAGGTACGCCGACAGATGGAATACGGGAGCGGGTGTTGTCCGAACTAGCGCCACTGGTAGACGCGCGCCCGGACCTCTTTGAGTTTCAGCCAAACACCGTGTTCAGGTTGAATCGACCTGAAAACGGAGAAGGCGGGAAAATATATGGGTTTGAGCTTGAAGCGATCCGGCAACTGAATTTTCTGCCGGGCTTCCTGAGCGATTTCGGTGTGCTCGGCAATTTGACTTATACCAAGGGCGATTTTCCGACGCTGGTGCAAAGTTTTGATGCTGATGGAAACCCTGGGCAGACCAGCCTTGATCGACCGTTGGCAGATCAGGCAGCTTGGGTCTACAATCTGTCTCTGGATTATGCACGCGATGGTTTTGAGGCGCGACTGATCTATACTCGCCAAACACAGACCGTGACCAGATATGCAATTACTGATTTGAATACCACTATACCCGCTTTTTCGACGCTGGACCTGCGCATGTCCTACAATTTTGACAAGTTGGGCGGAAATTGGACGATATTTCTGGAAGGTGATGATTTGCTTCGCGGCAAACGTGAAGCGGATATTCGTTCAGCGATTGCTCCTACACCCGGCCGCAGTGATGCAGATTTCTTCTTTCCAACATCGCTTCAATTCAACGGCGGTCGCACAGTTACGATGGGTATTCGCGGGAGCTTCTAAAGTTCATCTATTTCCCTTATCTGTTTCCCGGGCGTGATCGTTCCCACCCCAATACCCCGTATCACTCTTGGGAAACAGAGCTTTGTCGAAGGCATTAATCACTTCAAAGGTGAATCTGGTCAGATGCGACTGGCAAGATATTTGTAGAAAAATGGATTGTTAATAGTTCAGTATTTGTTGAGGGCTTCGCATTCTTGTGCGTCTTATATAGTAACAAGCTTTAACAAAATCAGATTGCTTCCCCTGATTCTCTGGAGATTTTTTGATGCAACAGAAATCGTGCCTGCGACTGGCGGCTGCAGTGTTTGCATCGCTTTCCTTATTTGCCGGGAACCCAGTAATGGCCAAAGGTGACGACATCAAAGGCGGCTTTGCCCATGATGGCAGCGATTTGAAGCCGGATTCGCGGGTGGTTTACGGAACGCTCGAAAACGGTTTGCGCTACGCGGTTATGAAAAACAGCACGCCGAGCGGCGTCGCAGCGGTCCGGATGCGGGTTGCCACCGGTTCACTGAACGAGACGGAAGAGCAGAGAGGCATTGCTCATTTTCTTGAACATATGGCCTTTAACGGTTCGAAGAACGTTGCCGAGGGTGAGATGATCAAGCGCCTGGAGCGCTATGGCCTGGCATTTGGCGCAGACACCAATGCCAGTACTGGTTTCAGTCAGACCACCTACAAACTCAATCTGCCGACAGTAGGTGACGAAATCTTGAACGAAGCCTTTTTTCTGATGCGTGAAACGGCGGAAAACCTGACTCTTGATGAAGAAGCAATCGAACGGGAGCGTGGTGTAATTGCGTCGGAAAAACGCAGCCGGGATTCTATCACTTTCCGGGCTCTGATCGCCAATATGGGGTTCTTGACCGAAGGCAGTGGTCTGACTGATCGCTTGCCAATCGGTGTAGATGAAACCATCGCAACGATGCCGCGATCAGAATTTGTCAAATATTATCGCGGCTATTATCGCCCGGAAAATACTTTCATCGCTTTTATCGGCGACGTCGAAACTGATCTGGCGATCGAAAAGATCAAGACTTATTTCAGCGATTGGCGGCCGAAGACCAAAGCGCTTCCCCAGGCGAAACTTCCACCCGCTGATATTGTCCCGGGAAAAATTGGCTATCACCACCATGATGAAATATTGACCTTTGTGTCATTGGGATCGCTGCAACCCTACAAGAAGTGGCCGGACAACAAGGCGAGGCGAAAAGAGAGGTTTTTGAGGGCTCTGGGCGCACAGATTGTCAATCGTCGGCTCGACCGTATGATTGATTCTGGTGAGGCGAATTTCCTGAACGGGTCCATCAGCCGCTATGCGCCGGAAGATACTGTTGACGCGTGGATCATTCGGCTACGCAGCGGACCGGACAATTGGAAAGAAGCATTGGCGGCAGGAGATCAGGAAATCCGGAGGGCGCTGGCCTACGGTTTTTCGCAAGCCGAACTGGATGAGGTTATCGCAAGGCAACGCAAAGCGCAGCAGGTCGCCGTAGATCGCAAGGATACGCGCAAAACCTATGCGAGACTTGAATATAACTATGCCAAGGAGCTGGTGGACAGTTTCGCCAATGAACGTGTGTTCACTGCACCGGAAGACAGCCTTGCACGTTTTGAGGAATTTGTTGCGGAAATAACGCTGGAGGACGTGGAGCGCGTGTTTCGTGAACGTTGGGCAGGCTTTGAAGAGCCTGTAGTTTATCTCGCCACCAGCCAAAAAATTGATAATCCTGAAGAGGAAATAAGGTCGGCATTTCTGGCATCCCGTCAAATTGCTGTTTCAGCACCGGAAAGCCAGCAGGCCACCAAATTTGCTTATACCGAATTCGGAGAACCCGGCCGCGTTGAAAAAGAATCCTATCTGGCCGATGCCGATGCCTATACCATCACCTTTGCCAATAATGTTCGGCTGAATTTCAAGCAGACGGTTTTTGATGCTGATACTATCGGTATCCGCGTGAGAGTTGGGAGCGGCTTCCTGTCTATGCCGGAAAAAAGCGAAGAACTGCGCAGACTGGCGGAAAATCTCTTAAGCCGCAGCGGCGTGGAGGGGCATAGTGCAGATGATCTGCAAACACTGTTTGCAGGTAAGAATGTCGGCGCCCGTGTTCGCCTGCGTCCGGATAATGATGCTTTGGAAGTTGTCGGTCGCACGGACCCGAAAGACTTTGCCGACCAGATGAATTTGATGACAGCACATATCACGGCGCCTGCTTATCGTGAGCAGACGGCCAAACGCTATCATGAGAAAATGGAAGCTTGGTACCCAACCCACAAAGCTTCACCGATGACAGTCGCGGAAAAGGAATTGCCCCGGATGATCCGCTCGGGTGATCCGCGTTATGGCTTTTCTGATCTGGAGGCCTTTTTGTCTCCCGAAATTCAGGATGTCCGGGACTGGATTGACCCACAGCTTCAAAACGGTTTGATAGAAATTACTATCGTGGGTGACATCGACAGGGCTACTGCCATCGCGGAGGTCGCGCGGACATTTGGAGCCTTGCCAGAACGTGCTGATAACAAAGGTGCGTTTCCAGAGATGCGTAGTCTGGAATTTCCGCCACAGCCTGCCGAACCATTTACATATTATCATCAAGGTAATTCTGATCAGGCCATGGTGCGGGTATATTGGCCCGCGCCGGATGCTTCCGATCCCAAAGATCCTCTGCGTATGCAGGTCTTGCGCAGCATATTCCGCAACCGTTTATCGAACGTTCTCCGGGAAGACATGGGACTGACCTATTCGCCAGGTGCAGGGATGTTCGTGAGCAATCTGTATGATGATTACGGCTATATGTTCGCCAGCGTAACAGCGGCACCTGAAAAGGCCAGCGAAGTCCGTCAGGCCATATTGCAAGTCGGAGAACAACTTGCAGCCGGGTCCATTGACGAAGATGTTTTTCAACGGGCCTTGAAGCCCATTATTGATGATATTGACAGCTCACTCGAGAATAACGGTTATTGGATGAGCGTGCTGAGAGATGCACAAACGAGTGGATATGGAATGGTCCGGCACCGCATGCGTGAGAGCGTTTTGCGCGAAATGACGGTTAGGGACATTACCGTGCTGGCGGAGCGGATATTCGATTCAAATGTCGCGGTGGCCGCATATGTTCTTCCTACTCCAGAAGTAAGCGATGGGGCTGAAGTAGCACTTGTAGCGGATTGAAATTGTGGAATGGTGCGGACATTGTCCAAGTTATACCATTGAAACTTTGTGGTAATTGGCTAATCATCGATGGATGAACTCCGAACCAGTTAAGCGCAGTAGTGCTGCCAGTCAGTCCGGTCACAATTTTCGCTATTTCGATTTTGTGATGGCGGCCTTTGTCACCATCCTGCTGCTTTCCAATATTATCGGAGCGGCGAAGCCTACCTTTGTGACCATCAGTGGCGAGCAATGGGTCTATGGGGCAGGCATCCTTTTCTTTCCGTTGGGATATGTCATTGGCGATATTCTGACCGAGGTTTACGGCTATGCGCGAGCCCGTCGGGTCATCTGGGCGGGTTTTGCTGCAATGGTGTTTATGGCCTTCATGAGTTGGGTCGTTGTGTCTTTACCGCCCGCTGATGGCTGGGAAGGGCAGGCCGCCTATGAAAGTGTTTTCGGTCAGGTCCCACGCATTGTTGCGGCCTCAATTCTCGCTTTCTGGGCCGGAGAGTTCGTGAACAGTTACGTCATGGCGCGGATGAAAGTCTGGACGCAAGGCAAGGCGCTATGGTCTCGAACCATTGGCTCAACGGTGGTTGGACAGGGGGTGGACAGCCTGATTTTCTATCCCTTGGCCTTTTGGGGCGTCTGGGAAACATCGGCCGTACTGACCGTGATGGTGACCAATTGGCTGCTCAAGGTACTGTGGGAGGCGGTGCTAACACCGGTTACCTATGCAGTAGTGGGCTGGCTGAAGCGACGTGAGGGTGTCGATATTTACGATGAAACCACCAATTTTACACCATTCAGTACCAAAACCTGATCACCGGATTATTATCGAAGGAATCCGCTTTTCTCTGCCCAGCGTGCGAATATCAGAAAAGCGACCGCAAGAATGGGGATGGATATGGGCATGAACCATCCGTTCTGGCTGAAATAGTCCGCATAGCCGTCGAGAATGAAATAGCTGGCGAACTGGATCAGCACCGCGATCAGAGACATCAGGAATAACCTTACTGCTATCCGCCTGCGCAACAGCAGCATGATCGACCCCATGAAACCGCCAATGACCGCAACCGCAAAGGCGGCCGATGCCCAGAAGGGCCGATTGACAAACAGATTCTGCTCCAGCTCAGTCATACTGGCAAGCTTTTCGGCCGTCATCATGATGTCATTGGCATAGGCACCGATACCAAGGCCATTCCATATCAGGGCAAATATTCCCAGGGCCCAGAACCAGACAGGCGGTTTCTTATCTTGTGTCATACACTTGCTCCTCCCAACATGCCTGTTGATCATAGCAAGAAACGCGGAATAATAATCTCTTTTTGCCAGAGGCGCTTTGCCATTCTGCCCGGGCGAGATTATTCGTTCGCAGTCCGTCTTTTTTGGCGATAGTCTGTACGAATGATAGCGGACAATAAACCGGTCATCATGACCGCTGTGATGGGAAAACAAGATCTCGCCTGGGCCGATGCGCTGCGTCGGAGATATTATCCGGTGGAGCGTAATGTCCTGCCTGCGCATATCACGCTGTTTCATCATCTCCCGCCGCAAGCATTGGACGAGATCAAGCAGGCGGTGAAAGACATGACCCGATATAACGCGCCTCCGGCTACGTCTCTGCAGCGCTTGATCCACCTTGGCAGCGGGGTGGCCTATCAGCTGCATTCGCCCGATCTACTGGCGATGCGAATGGAACTGGCGGACAGATTTCACGGGCTGCTGGTCGCTCAGGATCAGCAGACACCACGGTTGCATGTCACGGTGCAGAACAAGGTCTCAGCAAAAGAAGCGAAAGCGCTGATCACCAAATTGTCACTGGATTTTGACCCGCGCCCATTTCAGATCAAAGGATTGGCACTGCATCATTATATGGATGGGCCTTGGCAATCCATTGGCGAATGGCCCTTTCGCGGTTAAGCGCTTTCGACTTCCTTGATCGGAACATCTGGGTCCGCCAATTGTGTGCGATCCAGCGTAAGGCCTGCCTCGACGACTTTGCGGCCTTGTACGTAATCCTTGGTTGCATTCACACAATCAAGAGCGATCACTTTGCCATCCTTCAGATATATAATCGAGAAGGATCGGGTCGCCGGATCACCACGTACAATATATTCATCATGGCCGGTGGACAAACCGACCGTCTGTAGTTTGAGATCATATTGATTGGACCAGAACCACGGCACTGCATCATATTCGCATTTCTCGCCAATAATATCGAGCGCGGCTACCTTTGCCTGATCATTGGCATTTTGCACGGATTCGAGCCGGATATGTGCACCGTGGGCAAAGCGGTTGGCATGCGCAGCGCAATCGCCAATGGCGTAAACACCGTTCAGGCTGGTGCGGCACGTTTGATCGACATCGACGCCATTGCCAGCAGCAGCACCAGCCGCCACCAGTGGGCCAGTCTCCGGAATAATACCGATGCCAACAATGATCATATCCGCATCTAGAACACGTCCGTCAGCAAGCCTGACGCCGGTCGCCATTCCGTCATCATTGGTTTCAAAGGCCTCTACCATAGCATTAAGCTCTACTGTCACACCCTGCCGGCGATGTTCTTCTTCATAAAAACGAGACAGAGTTTCGCCAGCGACCCGCGACAAAACCCGATCGAGCGATTCGAGTATTGTGACACTTTTACCGAGTTTTGTGAGTACAGCCGCTGCTTCCAGCCCGATATAACCGCCGCCGACGACCGCGACTTTATCCGTAGAGGGAAGGGCGGCCATGATCTTGTCGACATCTGCACGAGATCGCACACCGTGAATATTGCGCGCCTGACTGCCTGGACAATCCAGCATTCGCGGCGCCCCTCCTGTGGCCCAGATCAATTTATGATAACCAATTTCATCATCGGTACTCAGCGTGACCGTTTTTTCCATCGGATCCACTTTTGACACCCGGCAACCGGTAAGTAGGTCAATATTACGCTCACCCCAGAAGCTCTCGGGGCGCAACATAATACGCTCAAATGGCTTGTCTCCGGCCAGATATTCCTTGGATAGCGGTGGGCGTTCATATGGCGGGTATTTTTCATTGCCCATCAGGCCGATTGTGCCTTCAAATTTCTGCTGCCGCAGTGCGATAGCGGCTTGCGCGCCGGCATGGCCCGCGCCAACGATCAATATATCGTAGGATTTGTTCATTTCCGGCCCCATTGCGCCGCCCAGCGGCAAGGGCATGACTGTTAGCGCGGATGGCTGTCACGTGGCAAGTACAAGAAAATGATAGGCAACTTGTTGACCGATAAAGATGCGGCGACTATAGCGCCGCGATCCAAGGTTTTTTATAACGATTCAGGTCGTGCAGAGAAACCGTTGGCGGAGTAGCTCAGGTGGTTAGAGCAGTGGAATCATAATCCATGTGTCGGGGGTTCGAGTCCCTCCTCCGCTACCAGAAAACTGCGGTTTTTTGAGGACAGTATTTGAAAGGTTTACAGTTGAACCGTAAACCATTTGAGATTTTGCACCATTTTAGAGTTTCTGCCCGCCATTTTTCCGCAGTTTGCCTTAGAAATTGTAGAGCAATGAATGGTGTATCCACTGCGCTACGGAGTAAGGAATCGGAATTTGCGGGGACTTGGATTGAATATGGACCAATCGATATTGGTAAGTTCAATGTCCGCTAAGAGTGCAAAACGGACGCTAGGGCTAGGAGACTTGTAAAATTGCATTGGCAAGAGTCATCGCTGCATCAGTTGATGTCCAATTTTTGGTTGTGACCAACACTACTGGTAAGATGAAAAAACTGGAATATTTTTGCATTTTTTCTTGTGAAGCCAACCTTCCTTTGCTGTAGCTTCATCGCTATGGACCGTTTCCTTCCCAAATCTCATCAGACACATCGGGAAAGCCTTTTGCGTTTCCTCGGTCTGATGGCAGTTCTAGTGTCCTATTTTGCTTATATGAGTTGGAAGTTCGACGCTGCGACCGGTGCATGGCTCGCCCTTTTAAGTTGGAGTTTTTTTGTTCTTTGCACTCCGGTCGCCGATGGTGGGTTTATAGTAGCATTTCCAGTTCGACTGCTCTTTGGCGCAAGAATGCTAGTTACGCAGATTATAGTCTGGATTGTAGCCGTCGGGATTAATATTGCGGCGTTGTTGACAGCACCAGATAGCTATGAGGATACCGCCCTTACAAGGTTGCTTGAAACTATCCTGATTAATCCCTGGCCCTACTGGAGTATATTGCTGATCTCGGCTGCAGGTACTGCACTGTCGATTTGGTTTGGTGACGAGATGATGGATGTTACCAGCCACGCCGATAGAAAGAAGCATCATCAGCATGGCTTCAAACATAAGGCGATATTGGTGCTCGGATTAGGCGTCTTGACCATTCTTGCATATTATCAATTGCTGAGCGATTTGAATATTGCGGTACCTTCAACCGAGTGAAGGTTTAATACCTCCTTTGCTGCCCCTAGTGTTCGCTTCCGGGAAATTGCAGACAAATAAGCGCATTGCGAAATCGCCTTGAGATTCGGCGGTTGCTCACAATGTCTAATACTGCAAGGATATGGGATCATTTTTGTAATGGATGGAAAGGGATTGGTGGGCACGCAATGGAACTTGCAGACAAAAACATATTACTAACCGGCGGAAGCGCGGGTATCGGCCGCGAAATTGCCCGCCAGTTGAAGGAAAAAGGCGCGGAGGTTACGTTGACTGGGCGCAATCCTGATCGGCTGGCGGCCATGCGTGAGGAAGGTTTCGAGGTTATTGAGGCCGATTTGTCCAATGCAGCCGGCGTGGATGCGTTGCTCACGAAATGGGGTAGCAGAGATATTGATGTTCTGCTCAACAATGCCGGTCAGCTTGTCGATCACGATTTTCGTGAGGGCAATCCGGTTGCCAATGCGGCCGATGATTGCATCTATGCCAATCTTAACGCGCCCATTCGATTGATCACTGGCCTGATGCCCAGTCTGCGCGCACGGCCGCAGGCGGCAATTGTCAATGTTACGTCCGGTCTTGCCATTGCACCGGCTGCCCGCACGCCGATATATTGCGCTACCAAATCGGGGTTGCGATTTTATACGCTTGGTCTGCGCGAACAGCTCAAGGATTCCGATATCCGTGTGATCGAAGCGTTACCGCCGGTTGTTGACACGCAGATGAATGATGGCAACCCGACCAAGAAGATGCCACCTGAAGAATGTGCACGGCAAATTGTTGTCGCAATCGAGCGCAATCAGGATGAGGTAAATATCGGTATGACCAAGGCTTTGCGCGTAGCTGAAGCAATCTCCCCTGCTCTTGCGCGGGGCATTACATTGCGGTTCTAAAAGACAGGTTTTGCCAAATGGCGCAATCCCACTACAAAATAGTTTCGCATTAAAGCTCATTGAAAGAACGGAAACTGGTGAAAAAGAGATACGCGATTATCGGTGCCGGGATGATGGGTCGCGAGCATATCAGCAACATTGCGCTATTGGATGATGTGACGCTGGTCGCGCTGTCTGACCCGGACAGGGGCTCGCTGGAAGGCTCGCGCGATCATGCCCAGAAACTGGGTGCCGATCCGGCTTGCTATGCAATCACACAAGAGATGTTTGCATGTGAAGAGATTGATGCTGTCATAATCGCCGCACCCAACCACACCCATTTTGAGATCATGCAGGACGTGATGAAGCATCCCGTCGCTATTCTGCTTGAAAAGCCAATGTGTACGACTGTTGAAGACGCACGCGCACTACACCAAGCGGCGCAGGAGCATCCACATCTTTTGTGGATCGGTCTGGAATATCGCTACATGCCGCCGGTCACTAGATTTGTCGAGCAGGTGCACAGCGGTATAACCGGGCCGGTCAAGATGCTATCAATTCGCGAGCACCGCTTCCCCTTTCTGCGGAAGGTTGGCGACTGGAACCGGTTCAGCGAGAATACCGGTGGCACATTGGTTGAGAAATGCTGTCATTTTTTCGACCTGATGCGGCATATATTGCAGGACGAACCCGTCAGGGTTTTTGCATCGGGAGGGCAGGATGTGAACCATCTCGATGAGAGCTATGATGGCAGGATTCCGGATATTCTCGATAACGCGTATGTGGTACTCGAATTCGCCAAGGGAACTCGTGCCGTGCTGGATCTGTGTATGTTTGCTGAAGGCTCGGAAGAGCAGGAACAAATCTATGCGTTGGGTGAAATGGGCAAACTAGAGGTCGGAATTCCATCGGCCAATGTCACCTGGTCGCCGCGCGATGGGTCGGTCGCTTCCACAGAAGCGGTTTCAACGCCCGAGCATGCTTTGAAGGCGGGTGACCATCATGGAGCGACTTATTTTCAATTGCTCAAGTTTCACAAGGCTTTATTGGATGGCGGTACACCGGAAATCTCGACATATGACGGACTGCGGTCAGTCGAGATCGGAGCCGCAGCCCATCAATCCATCGAAACCGGTTTGCCGGTGCAGCTTACTTCCAACAAAGGATAATCTATGAAGCAAATGCCCGAAATTGGATTTGGCTTGTGGAAAGTGAGCAGAGAAGATGCTGCCGATATCGTGGTGGAAGCTGTAAAAGCCGGATATCGACACTTTGATTGTGCAGCCGACTACGCAAATGAGGCGGAGGTTGGCGAGGGCCTGAACCGCGCTATTGCTGACGGCCTTGTAACTCGTGACGAGCTATGGGTCACTTCGAAGCTATGGAACACTTTTCATCATCCCGATCACGTGCAGGGCGCCTGCCAAAAGTCTCTTGATGATCTGGGGCTGGATTATCTGGACCTCTATCTTGTCCATTTTCCTATCGCGTTGGAATATGTACCCGTTGAAACGCGTTATCCCCCCGAGTGGTTGTTTGATCCCGGCACCGATAATCCGCAAATGAAGCGTGCGCCGGTGTCGCTGCAAGACACCTGGCAAGCTATGGAAAAGTTGGTGGATGCCGGCATGGTACGACAAATTGGCGTATGTAATTATAACAGCGCCTTGATCCATGACCTTATGAGCTATGCCACGGTCAAGCCGGCGATACTGCAAATTGAGGCTCACCCTTATCTGACACAGGAAAAACTGATCCGGTTGGCACATCAATATGACATTTCTGTCACCGCCTTTTCGCCCCTTGCAGCGCTTTCTTATGTAGAGATTGACATGGCGGGCCAAGCTGACAGCGTGTTGACCGAAACAGTTGTTCAGGAAACCGCGGCAGCGCATGGCAAGACACCGGCGCAGGTCGTGCTGCGCTGGGCTACGCAGCGCGGTACATCCATTATTCCGAAGAGCAGCAATCCGGAGCGAATGCGGGAAAATCTTGCGATTAATGATTTCTCGCTAAGCGAAGACCAGATGCACGCAATTTCCGCGCTAAACGCCAACCGGCGGTTCAATGACCCCGGCGTGTTTTGCGAAGCGGCTTTCGGCCTGTTTAACCCGATTTATGATTAAGGACAGGCGATGAAACAGCAGAACTGGAATGATGTTGCTTTCCCCGAAATAATTACGTCCGACAGCGGGGAAAACCTGGCGGATTATCTGGCTAATGGGCGAGACGACGTGGACGAGCAGCTCATGAAGAGTGGTGCCGTTCTGTTTCGCGGTTTTCATGTTCCGGCAGTGGAAGATTTTGACGTTGCGGTTGAGTCATATGGTGCAGAGAATTTCCCTTACGAAGAATCGCTGTCCAATGCGGTACGGATTAATCTTACGCCGCGCGTTTTTACCGCCAACGAAGCGCCGCCGGAGACCAGCATCTTCCTCCATCATGAAATGGCACAAACGCCGATTTATCCATCCAAACTGTTTTTCTATTGCAATATTGCCCCAGCCGAAGGCGGCGCGACGCCACTTTGCCGTTCGGATATATTATTGAGCAAACTGGAAGAGGCAGAGCCTCAGCTGGTGGAAGCCTTCGCGACAAAAGGCGTACGCTATACCAATGTCATGCCAGCGGCTGATGATCCAGGTTCTGGTCAGGGGCGCAGCTGGCAAAGCACGCTTAATGCCGCAGACAAGACGGCGGCGGAGAAGCGGCTCGACGCACTTGGTTATGACTGGGAGTGGCAGGATGATGGCACATTGCGTGTAACATCGCCCAGACTGGATGCGATACGCACGCTGTCCGATGGACGGCGGGTGTTTTTCAATCAGCTCATCGCTGCTTATCGCGGTTGGGCGGACAAACGCAATGATCCGTCAAAATCGATTTGTTTTGGCGATGGATCACCCATTGCTGCGGAAAGCATGGCAACGGCAATCGGGCTGGCAGATGATCTGAGCTATGACTTGCAATGGCAGGATGGTGATGTGGCACTGGTCGACAATTTCATGGTGATGCATGGTCGGCGGCCGTTCAAAGGCACGCGTAAGGTGCTGGCATCACTCATTAAATAGGCTGCCGCGACGCGTCCACAGTCCGCGATTTCGCGGCCCAGACCCAGTAGATGATATTTGCCAGGACTATGGTCAGCATCAGCGAGTAGAACGGATTACCAAGTCCTTCACCAGAGGCCAGTCCGATGGACGAGAACAGCAGATAGAGCCCCACAACGCAGGAAAAGAGCGTTGCCGCCAGCGGTTTCGCAAAGCGCCAGGGTTGCAGATCCACCTGTGCGTTGATCTTGAAATTCCAGGGCGTTTCGCGGGGTCGCAGATATCCTGCAACCAGCATGATCATAACCTCGATTACAAACAGGATGGCATATTGGTGGAGGAAGTGAATCGTGATCGCTTCATCAAATACGAAGCGCAGCAGCGCATAGGCTGTGACATGAAATATGATGACGATCTTGGCACCAATTGCTGGTACGCGCTTGGTAAATAACCCCACTATTACAATCACTACTGTAGGAATGTTATAAAAACCTGTGAATATCCGGATGATCTGCCATAGTCCCTGCTCAGCGAAGTAGAGCAAAGGTGCTACGACAAACGAAAACAGCGCGATGACGATACTCGCAATTTTTGCCACCCGCACCAGATCGGCATCGCTCACCTTATTTTTACGCCATGGACCATAGACGTCTAGGCAGAACAGGGTTGCGGCGCTGTTGAGCAATGAATTGAACGAACTAAATACAGCACCCAACAGCACTGCCAGGAAGAAACCGGCCAGATATACCGGCATCACGTCTTTGATAAGCCGGGGATAGGCCTGATCAATGGAGCCAAGACCCGGACCATAAAGATGAAAAGCAATCACGCCCGGTATCATCATCATGAACGGCACCAGCACCTTGAAAAAACCGGAAAAAAGCACGCCCTTCTGCCCCTCTGCCAAAGAGGACGCTCCCAAAGTTCGCTGGATCACATATTGATTGGTGCACCAGTAAAAGAGATTGGCAAAGAGCATTCCTGTGAACAAGGTTCCGAAGGGCGTGGGATCATCTTCACTGCCAATGGCGTTGAGCTTCTCGGGATGATCACTGACCAGCTTGTCCAGACCTAGCCCGAAATTTCCCTCGCCCAGCGCTATCAGGCCAAGCACCGGTACTAGTATCCCGATTATCAACAGCCCAACGCCATTTATCGTATCGGACACTGCGACAGCCTTGAGGCCGCCAAAAATGGCATAAATTGAACCAATCCCGCCGATTGTCAGCACTGTGACAACCAGCGCCTCGAAATAGGATATGCCCAGCAGATCGGGGACATCGAAAAGCTGCATGACCGCAATGGAACCAGAATAAAGCACCGAAGGGATGGTTATTAATCCATAGCCGAGCATGAATAAAACCACCGACATCCGGCGGACATCAGCATCAAAACGGTCCGCGAGAAACTCGGGTAGGGTGGTGAAAGCGCCGGCCAGATAACGAGGAAGGAAGATCAGTGCCATGGCAATGGTCGCAACCGCCGCGGTAACCTCCCACGCCATGCTGCTGAGATTGAAACCATAAGCGGAGCCGTTTAGACCGATCAGCTGTTCCGCCGACAGGTTGGTCAGGAGTAGTGAGCCGGCGATAAACGCGCTGCCAAGACCGCGTCCGGCGAGAAAATAACCATCACGGCTGTCGACCCCGCCGCGCGTCTTCCGCCATGAAATAAAGGCAACCAGCGCCATGAAGAAGATACAGCTGGCCAGGGTGAAAAACAGATTCGCGTTTTGCATGCAGAGTTAGTGCTCAGTATCGCGCGACATTGCAATGTCGAGACATGCTAATTGTCATATTAACATATGAGATAGAGCTAAAGTGGTTGTTCTTTCCGGTATTAGTCCAACTCGAAAGAGTTGAAAGAAGCATGTCCATCGCAGGTCTTTTTCAAGCAAGTTTCCTATTAATAAGAAGCTCTGCTTGAGGTCGAATCCGACTAAAATTGAACAGGTTAGACCGCCTTCACCAGCTTTGAAACCAATGATGGTGAGAGTGGATTGTAGAGAAAACTGCGCCAGGCTGTGGTTACATTACTATTAATCTATATTTTTGCGCGCTGGTTAACAAACGACCCCTAATTCATTCATTATAAGTTCGTGGGTGAACGGGGTAAAAATGAAACGATCAGGAAACTATCGCTCCAGCCAGCTGGCTATTGCGACAATCATATTGAGCACTGCGGTGCCATCCGTCGCGCAGACGATAGAGGTTGCGCCTGATTGGCCAGCCAATGACGTCATGGTGGCGCATGGTGAGCAGGCTCCTGTTTCCGGTTCTGCAGCCGGTCCGGATTTGCGCCCGGTTGTACCTATGGGCGGTAATATCAACCCGTTTTCCGGTTCTATTGATCCATTCTCTGGTACTATCGATCCGTTTTCGGGAACGATTGACCCATTTTCCGGTAATGTTGACCCCTTTGCAGGTAACGTTGATCCATTTGCGGGCAACATCAACCCTTTTGAGGGAAATATCGATCCGTTCGCTGGGAATATTAATCCGTTTCATGGCGAGATTCGAGCGCTTTGGGGAACGATTGACCCGTTTGCTGGCAATGTTGATCCATTTGGCGGTAATATTGATCCATTTGAAGGCGCTATAGATCCAGACTCTGGTCACATATTGCCGAGCTATCACCAGATGAATGGTTTTTGGCACAGTTTTGGCGCGAGTTGGAGACAGACCAATCTGCAGCTGAATGATATCGCTAATAACGGCGATGCCAACTGGAAAACGAGCCGGTTGAACTACCAGATTACAGACTTGATTAATCAGTCGAGAAATGTGTGGGGATCCGCCATAGAGGCCCGCACAGGTCAGTCTTTCGAAGCCGCATTTCTGGAGCCGCTATTTTCAAAATTCGGTATCACAAATGACCGGGTCTCCGGTTTCCGTTCCTTGACTGCAGCGCAGCGTGCGCAGCTGGTGACGGAGTGGTTTGACGGATTAATGGAATATACCGGAAACGACCGTGTCGATCACTGGATGAAGGCCGTTAACTGGACGCCAGAGCTGACAAGAATTCAAGGCAGTGGCGCAGATAGCGTCATTGGCATTCTGGACTCTTCCATCGTCAATGATCCTGATCTTGAAGGCAATGTCTTCCATTCCGGTGGTTACCAGGCCCATGTTGGTGGACATGGAACCGGCGTCGCCAGTCTTTTGATTGCTGATCACGATGGTCGCGGTGTAATGGGCATTGCGCCCAATGCGTCGGTCGCAACCTACAACCCGTTTGACCACACTGGAAGCGCATCCTGGGACGACATTGAGGACGGTATCGTTTCGCTGAAGAGTGCAAATGCCAGCGTTATCAATATGTCTCTTGGCGTGTCAGGCTGGACGCTGCACCCAGAGTGGAACAATGTGTTCAACGATAGCAAGGTCAAAAACGTCGCGAATGACACAGTGTTCGTGATTGCCGCTGGCAATGACGGCATGACCCAGACCCAAGATGTCGAATTCAAACGCAATGCAGACTTTGGACTGATTGTGGTCGGCGCCATTGACCCTGTCGGGAATATTTCCAGTCTGTCAAACAAGCCGGGATCGGTTTGTCTTTCGACATCGGGCCACTGTGTCGATGGCAATTATCTCCGGGACATTTTTATTGTTGCGCCGGGGGAACTCATATTGCTGGCTGACGGTAACGGCGGTGTAACCCGACGGTCCGGCACATCATTTGCAGCGCCATTGGTATCGGGAGCGATAACATTGCTGCATGATCGCTGGCCCTGGCTTGCTCAGCATCCGGAAGAAACTGTCAGCATCATTCTGAAATCTGCCAAGGATCTAGGCGAACCAGGTGTCGACGATGTCTATGGTGTAGGATTGCTTGACGTAGAGGCGTCCCAGTCACCTTTGGATTTTGCCGCACTTGATTTTTACGAGTATCGGAACAACAAAAAGATCAAGCGAACTGCGTCAGACCTGCAAAGAACAGGCGTGGGAGATACCTGGAATGCCGATGGCATTTTCCTGACCATGTTTGAAACCATTGGGAAAACATATCGTGACTTTGTAGTGCCATTTTCTGACCAGCTAATTGGTCAGAAGTCCAATGTGACCGGATCCAACGAATACTTCCAATCCTATATCACCGAGCGGTTCGTTGATTGGTCAACCAACGGCTTTGTGGCATCGAACACTGTGGGCGGATTTACTGATATTGCCAGTTACGCGAGTCCGAAACGGGAAGGCTGGAACTTCGCGGTGTCGGCGGCTAACCCGACGCAGTATCTGAGAAATGGTCGGCAAGGTGAAATACCGCATAGCGCAGTGAAATTTGGCGATGCAGCGGGCACATTCTCGTTCAATGCAGGCTATGGACAGGGTGCGATTGCATTGCTCGGCCAGCAGTCTTTTGGCCTGACGTCAGATTATGATTCAAACAACGGTGGTTTGAACCCCGTTCTCGGACTTGCCTCCGGTGGCGGGTTTGTTGATGCCGAGTTTGCGATCGCAAAAAACACCAAAATCGCAATCGGTATGACCAGTCGCCGTCTTGATCATTCGGAAAATTTCGAACTAACCGAAGCTGAACGGGCGCAATTGCGCAGTGCCAAGGATTATCAGGCCAGCGCATTCAACCTTAGAATGACGCATAAGCCGATAAAGGCTGCGACAGTGAGCGTGAGTTTCGCGACACTGGACGAAAAAGACGGCCTGCTGGGTGTCCAATCCGCGCTCGATAATGATCTGCGGCACGGTTCACAGAGCAGAACGATGACACTGGGAGCAAGTTTCGACCTGCCGCACGGCATCAATATCGCTGCATCCGCCACGGCCGCTCTTACCAAGTCAAATGGTGGTAGCGACCAGAATTTGCGGACGAACGGCAATGTCAGAAGTTCGGCTTATGCGTTTTCCATCGGAAAACAGGGGCTGATGCGCAAAAATGACCGTTTGCGCCTGTCGTTCACACAGCCGATGCATATCGAAAACGGTACAGTTGAATATAGCGCCGTTGAAGTGGTTGACAGATCAACCGGCGAAATTGGGAATGTTACACGCAGTTTTAGTATTGCCGACGACAGCCGCCGGTTCACCGGAGAATTTCTCTATGCCACCCCGATGAAGGGGGGAGGGGAACTGTCTTTCTTTGGCCGCGCTGAATATGGTGGAAATTCAGGTAACAATGTTAACCAAATAATAGCAGGTGGTCTGCTAAGTATCCCATTCTAAAAGATTTCTTAGGGGTGGTATGCGTAACTATTGTCACCCCTAGTTAGTCGATTTGCTAATCGGGGGGTGGCAAAAATGTTGGGACGAAAAATAGCAGCGGTACTGCTACTGAGTGCTACCTGGAACATCCCTGCTGCCAACGCGCAAGCAGACGCAGGGCTATCTCCATTTGATGCAAAGATCGCAGAGACAAAATCATCGATGATGTCTGATCCGGGCCTTGCCCTGAAGTCTGCACGCAAAGCGGCGATCATGGCAGAAGCTATGCCCCAGGCACAGATGGCCATTTCGATTGCTACCAGCCAGTGGTTGGAAGGGGAGGCGTTGACCCGCCTCAACAAGCCCAAGCAGGCGGCTCCGGTCATTGCCGAGGCGCTGGAAAGCGTTAAGCAGGTTGCACCTAACACCAAATTGCATGCGGATCTGCTGAAATCATCCGCCGCCATTGCTGGGCAGACGGGCCGAGTGGAGCAAGCTCTGGCAACGTTACACTCTGCCTACCGGATATATGAAAAACTTGATCAGAAGCGCAGCCAGGCGATCATTCTGCATAATATCGGTTCGATCTATTATGAGGCTCGCGACTATCCGAGGGTCCTGAGCTATTACGATCAGGCAAAATCGGTTTACGCAGATGATCCTGCTCTCAACCTTTCGTCGCATAATAATCGCGGTAATGCTTTGCGCGATATGGGTAAGTTCGCCGAGGCTGAAAAGGAATATGGCCTTGCACTAGAGGTCGCAAAGGAAATGGACAGTGCCCTGTTACAAACGCGTATCCTTACCAATCTGGCCTTCGCACAATATGCTCAGGGCGACCTGAAAAGAGCCGATAAGACAGCGACCTCAGGTCTTGGTCTCGCGGACGGTGCAGCGGCCGAATGGGAGCCTTTTCTTTGGGGAACAAGAGCCCAGATTGCAGTGGCAGACAAACGGTTGATGCAGGCCGAGAATTTTATCAACAGGACTTTTGAAGGCGTCGATCTGGAAAGCTCGACAATGTCCTATCGCGACTACCACGCAACAGCACATGAAGTATTCAGTGCGCTGGGCCGCCATAAAGAAGCTCTGCAGCACCTCCGCGCATTCAAACGTCTCGACGATAACGGTCGTGACCTCGCAGCATCCACCAACTCGGCACTTTTGGCTGCGCAATTTGACGATGCCAATCGTGAGTTGGAAATCTCCAAGCTGGAAGCAAAAGAGGCGCAGCGGGAATTGTTGCTGACGCAATCGCAAACCACGCTGCGCTATACCAGCCTATTACTGGTTGTGGCTTTTGCGGTTATCGGCGCTCTGTTTTTTGCTGTAGTTTCCGTCCGGCGTCGGCGTAAAGAGGTTAGCGCGGCTAATGCCCGGTTGTCGCATGCCGCGAAACATGACCTGTTAACAGGTCTCCCCAATCGTGGCTACTTCCGCATGCTCTTGTCAGACGCGCTTGCGCAAACCGGCAAAGCCGGAAGACGTTGTGCTGTGATGCTGATCGATCTGGACCGCTTCAAAACGGTCAATGATACGCTAGGACATAATATTGGCGACCAGCTGCTCTGTCATGTTGCGGAACATCTGAAGGATGTGGCCGGCAACAAGGCCCATGCCGTTCGCTTGAGCGGTGATGAATTTGCCTTGGTGGTTCCGGATATCGAAAACGACAGAGCACTCGAACAGCTCGGTGAAGAGGTAATTCAGCAGCTGAGCGGTACTCATTCCATTGAAGGAACGTCGGTAAATGTCGGAGCTACTGTTGGTATAGCGGTTGGACCGAATGACAGTGATGATGTCCAGATGCTGACGCGCAGCGCTGACCTTGCTCTTTACCATGGGAAAGAGTCGGGCAGGGGGCAGTGCGTTCGTTACAAGAAATTCATGCAGATCGAAGCAGATGAGCGCCATATCCTGGAAAATGATCTGCGTGATGCACTTGAAAATGGCGATCTGTCGATCGCCTATCAATCCATTGTGGATGCGAGCAGTGAAGAGATTATCGGCTATGAATCTCTGCTGCGTTGGGATCATCCCACCCGTGGAGAGATTTCTCCAGCCATTTTCATTCCGATCGCAGAAGAAGCACGCTTAATTGGACATATCGGTTCTTGGGTTTTGCGCACGGCTTGTGAGCATGCAAAAACATGGCCGGATCATGTCAGGCTTTCTGTTAATGTTTCGGCCCTGCAGGTTGAAGGTGGTGGCCTTGCCAGTAACATCATCAGCGCTCTGGCAGCTAGCGGCCTTAGCCCGGAAAGACTGGAACTGGAGGTTACAGAAAGCGTCTTCCTAGACAAACATGAAAAAACGGACGCGATTCTGGAAGGCCTGCGTTCTCTGGGGATCAATCTGGTTCTGGATGATTTCGGTACGGGCTATTCATCGCTCGGCTATCTGCGCCGCGCCAGTTTTTCGACCATCAAGATCGACCGCAGCTTCGTAAAATCAGCTACGCAGGGGTCAACTGAAAGCCTCGCGATTATCCGTGCAATTGTTTCCATGGCCCAGGAACTGGGGATGGAAACAACCGCGGAAGGAATTGAGACCAGGGAAGAACTGGTTATCATGCAGGGACTGGGCTGCACCCAATTGCAAGGCTATCTGTTTTCCCGTCCGACAAAGTCGGTATCCGGTAAAACAACTACCGATATCTATGAAAACGCAGTTGTTCCATTTTATCACAACGAACCGCAGCGCAAAGCCGGCTGAAACAAACCGCTTAGAAGCCAATTGCGAAGCCAACCCGTGCACCGGTTGTGCCCTTGACTGACGACCCTGCAATTCCGCCGGAGAAATAGACTTTTTCTGTCAATCGGCCGACAAATGCGGTCGAAAAACCTCGTTGTCCACCATAGGTGGAAAGATTGAAAGATAGCGACATGGTGCTGTCTGGTACGATCATAGCACCGGACATGGCCATTGCTGCTGCGATTCCGCCATTGGCTTGGCGATCGATAAGCGAGACCCGTTCTGTCAGTCGATCCGCTCGCGTTTCCAGGGCGGTGAGGCGTCCATCAAAGTCGATCAGTCTGCTGACATCAATGTTCAACGCGCCGAGGTTGCCAGCGGCATCGGTGGTTACGAGACTGAGTGCGCCCTCCTGTGCAGCCTGACTAGCTGCCGAGCTAATCCCGGAAATGCGCACTGTTGCATTTTCGCTGCCCAGCGCGATCAGATTATCACGATCGGCAACCGCTCCGGGACCAAAAGCGACCGCGCCGTCGCCAATAGCGGATGTGCCATTGCCAATCGCAACAGCACCATCGCCGGTCGCGACGTTCAGATTGCCAATCGCCACAGCGCCGGTTCCTGTTGCGCGATTGTCCGCACCCAATGCCACTGCGCCAGTGCCGGTTGCAAAATTGGGATCACCGATGGCGACTGCGCCATTGCCAGAGGCGGTATTATTGGAGCCGATAGAGACGGCTTTGCCATTTATCGCCTGGGCACCAACGCCGATGGCCACAGACTCTTCGCCGCTGGCTTCGCTGCCTGTGCCTATGGCCAAGGCATCCTGACCGGTGGCGCTGGCGCCGGGGCCGCTGCTGTTGCTGTCAAAATAGGCCAGTTCTTCACTGTTGGCATCGGCCTGCGCCAGTGCGCGATTGGCGTCGGTCTGAGCCTGCATCGCTTCGTTCCGCGCGGTGTTCGCGTCTGCCTGTGCTTCGACGGCCGTTTCAAAAGCCTCGTCCGCCTTGGCCTGCGCCTCGACCACGCCGGCTCCCGCTTGATCCGCCGCCAGCTGCGCCGCCCGCGCTTCTGCGCGCGCCGTATCGGCTGTGGTTTGTGCAGTAGCGGCATTGGCAAAAGCCTCATCCGCACGGGTTTGGGCCGTGGCCGCATTGGCTAGTGCCGTATTGGCTGTACCCTGCGCATTGGCGGCGGCGTCTGCAACCATAGTCAGCTGCCCGACATTGACCGCATCGGTATCTTCGGTGCCCGCTGCTACATTTGCGATCTGCCGTTCTGCACCCACCGCGCCAACCGACAGGGTGTCCTCACGATCAGCAACGGAACCAGCGCCCAATGCGATGGAGTTAAACGCAGTTGCCTGTGCATCATTGCCGAGGGCTACCGCATCCCCGCCGGAAGCAACTGCACCAAGAGTATCATCGTCCCCGCCATCGCTGCCGATCGCTAAAGATTGGTCACCGGTGGCATCGGAGTTTACACCGATGGCCGTGCTGTTTAAACCGGCTGCGCTGCTGTTATTTCCAAGTGCGGTGCTACGGTCACCGGCGGCATCACTGAAAGACCCGATGGCCGTGCTGCGGTCACCGGTGGCATCACTGAAAGACCCGATGGCCGCACTGCGGTCACCGATGGCGTCACTGAATGAACCAATGGCGATGCCGTCTACACCGCTGGCCTCACTGAAGGAGCCAATGGCGATCCCCTCTTCACCGCTGGCGTCGCTGAATGAGCCAATGGCGATCCCCTCTTCACCGCTGGCCTTACTGAATACGCCAATGGCGATGCCCTCTATACCGCTGGCCTTACTGGTGCGGCCCATGGCAATGCTGCTTTCACCGCTGGCCTCACTCCTTGTACCGATTGCGGTGCTGTCTTCACCGGTAGCGCTTGCCCTTGTTCCGAAGGCGATGGCATCATCACCCGAAGCTTGTGCGCTGTTACCAACCGCGCTCGCTCCGTCTCCGCTTGCCTCGCTATTGTCACCGATGGCTGTGCTGCCGGCCGCCGAGGCCATAGCCCCGTCACCGCATTCGAGTGTGTCGGCAGGATCGTCGGCATTACCCGGGATGCCGTCAAGTCCGGGATTGTTGCGACAGCCGCTGGCGCCAGCCGTCGCGATAGAGGCGTTAAGCTGTGCCAGGTTCACAGCATCGGTATTCTCGGTGCCTGCCGCAACGTTGGTTATCTGCCGCTCACCGCCGACAAAGCCGACCGATAAACTGTTGGCGCGATTGGCAATGGATCCAGCGCCCAGCGCCACCGAATTAATCGCCGTTGCCTGTGTTTCATTACCGATTGCAATCGCGCCCCTGGCGGAGGCGGTAGCGGCAAGAGCGCCAATATTGTTGGGATCGTCGCCATCTGCACCAATAGCGATAGACTGCTCACCGCTGGCCACACTTCTTGAACCGATGGCGGTGCTGCGGTCACCGCTGGCTTCACTGAGAGAACCGAGTGCGGTGCTATATGCACTGGTTGCGCCGCTGGAAGTTCCGATGGCGGTGCTGCGTTCACCGCTGGCCACACTAGCCTGCCCGGTAGCAGTGCTGCTGATACCGCTAGATTCACTGAAAGTTCCGGTAGCGGTGCCACCGACCCCGCTGGCCCGACTGTCGCGTCCGATAGCGGTGCTGTTGATACCACTGGCCTCGCTGGAAGCCCCGATGGCGGCGCTGCCCAAACCGCTGGCCACGCTGTCAAATCCGGCGGCAGTACTGCGTGCAGCACTGGCCTGGCTGGAAGCTCCAATGGCGATGCTGCCGGTCCCGCTCGCCGCACTTCCGGATCCGAACGCGCTTGCTTGGGCATTGTTGGCCAATGCATCATTGCCCACTGCCGTGCTGTCATCGCCCGTGGCCCGCGCGCCCAGAGCATCGGGGTCCCGGCCATCTTCGCCTATGGCAACAGAACGCGCACCGGTGCTTCGAGAATCTATACCGATGGCAACCGAACCAGCACCAGTGGCCTGAGCGCCGCCGCCAAGTGCGGTGGAGCCGGATGCAATTGCACCAAGACCAAGGGCCACCGCCCGTTCGCTGGTCGCCTGCGCATCATTGCCGATTGCGATGGCGCCATCGGCGGATGCTATAGCACCGCGGGCATTACCGTCGGCGCCATCGGCGCCTAGCGCGATGGATTGCTCGCCGCTGGCCTCACTCAGTGCACCGATGGCTGTGCTGCGATCACCCGTTGCCTGACTGAAAGCGCCGACTGCTGTGGTTCTAACGCCGGACGCAGTGCTGACAAGCCCATTGGCGGTGCTTTCCTGACCAACCGCCCTGCTGTTTCGCCCTGTTGCAGTACTACCTGTAGCAGTCGCATCGCTCTGTGAGCCGATGGCTGTGCTGCCAGGCGCTGTGGCCTCAGCGCGATCTCCGAAAGCGGAACTGCCTGTGCCGCTCGCTATGCTGCCGTGCCCCACTGCGGTGCTGCTGGTGCCAGAGGCTCGACTTTCTGTGCCGATAGCCGTACTATCAGGCGCGGTTGCCCTGCTGAATTGCCCAACGGAAACGCTGGAAGCTCCACTCGCCGAGCTTTGGAGACCGATAGCGGTGCCTCCGCCTCCGGCTACGCTTTCAGTACCGATAGCGGTGCCTCCGCCTCCAGCTACGCTTTCAGCGCCTATGGCTATCGCCCGATCTCCATTGGCCTCGCTATTTGCGCCAATTGCAGTGCTTTGGTCGCCGGTGGCCGCTGCTCCAACGCCGCAGGCCAGTTGCTGGTCGTTCCCCTCGGCGTCTGCGCCGCCGTCATTGTCAGTTCCTGCATCAACCACACCGTCATTATCGCGGTCGAGCAAACATGTTTCCGCCGATGACGGCGTAGCGAAGGAAAGAGCTGAAATGCTAGTGGCGACAAGAAGGCTGCGCCGGATAGTTTTGGTTGAAAGGTTCATGATGCAAATTCCTTAATTGGGGTGAGCGCCATTATGGCTGCTTGGCGGGCGGGTCGG
Source organism: uncultured Sphingomonadaceae bacterium (assembly GCA_947495985.1). Lineage (GTDB taxonomy): Bacteria > Pseudomonadota > Alphaproteobacteria > Sphingomonadales > Sphingomonadaceae > Parasphingorhabdus. The sequence continues at coordinate 1,051,168 of CANMBD010000001.1, read as the reverse complement.
CCCAATGATGTCTGATGGATATCTGGAGTGCTTGGTGGGCACGCGCGAAATGGACGGGACACCGGGGAGCACCCCGCCCATTCCCGCGGGTGCCTACTCATGCCCCCTCGACATCGAGCCTCGAAGGCTCGAATCTCGGTCGTGCGACAGCGCGTAAAATAGTGGCTCATATGGTCCTCCCCGGTGCTTTCAAACCGCCGGTCTCTGGTCGATAACCGGCGTAGAAATGGAGGCAGCGACGATGACCGGCACGTGGGCCGAGTCCGTCCGTTTGCAATATGCCGTTTCCAGCCATTGCACTGCCGATCCGTTTCTGAGATGATGTAAACAGCGGTAAAGGGAGGGAAAAAGGGGTCGTGGCCAGATTGTCCGAAACGCATCCAATTTTGTCCGAAATACGCTCTTCATGGTCTAACGGCTGTCTCGAAATACCATGCAAGTGGCTATTTTCCGAAGAATCACCGTGATGAAATTCACGCGAGCAGCGGTATTTTTTTGGGTCGCGTTGCTATTGTGCAGTCATGTGGTGCCGCCTGCAGCCTTCGCGCAGGGCGGTAGTGAGAACTGTGTTGAGAGTGGCGAAGACAGGGCGAGTATCAATATTCTCGCCGATTTGCCGAACGGCCAGTTAAAACCGCTTGCGGCGAGTTACTTTCTGGATAGGGCGGGAACGATCAGTGCGGACAGGATAGCCGCCCAGACCTTCACCTTCATACCTTGCGAAGAGCAGTTTGATATCGCGCGCCCCCCCGGCGCGCTGTGGTTGAAATTCACAGCCCGCAATCCGCATGCGGACGAAAAGGCATGGGGCATATCGTTCATGGAAACCGTGGTGGATGACGTGACCCTGTTTCACGTGCGCGGCGGCGCGCTTGTCCAGATAGCGCAAGACGGCCGAACCATCCCGGCGGCGCAAAGCGACAATGACAGGCTTCAAACCGCTGTCTCTTTCCGCATCGAACCGGGTGCGGAAGAAACCTTTTATGCCCGTGTTTCGGGCACCTATGCACCCGCCGTCACACCGGTCATCGGATCGGTCAATCTGCTGTCGAGCTGGTCCAGCGGCTTCACCGCCATATCCGCCGTGATGCTGGGCTTTTGCATTATCATGATCTTGTTCAGCCTGATATTGTTTCGGCATATCCACCCGCGTTTCTATCAATTTTATGCGGCCTATCTGATCGGCATGTTCTGTATGACATTCCTGTATGACGGGTGGCCGCGCGTCCTGTTTGGCTCAACCATTTCAACGCAGCAGTGGCGACCGTTTATTGAACTGGCATCCGGTCTGGTGATGATCGCCAATATTCAATATTGCCGGATACTCCTGACTATGGACACCGACCCGCGGCAAAGAAAGCAGACTATATTTCATTGGCTAACCGGCCTTGGCGTGGTTGGCACCATATGGGCGATGATCGATCCATTGGATTGGGGAACACCGGTTTCCATCCTGCTCATCGTCAACCCGTTTATTCTCCTCTATGTGTCGGGCCGAAAAATGTTTGATGGCGTAAAGCAGGCTGTTCCGGTTTTTGCTTCTCTCGTGGCGCTTAGCCTGGGTCTTTTCTCGTCGCTCTATTTTTTCAAGTTCCCGGTCGCAGTTACGGAAACAAGCTCGGCATTTGATCTCATCATGATGCGGCCAATTACGCTCAGCTATAGCAGCTCGACGATAGTGGAAGCCATATTCATGATGATCGCGATCTCTATCATGATCAATGCCATGCAAAGGCAAAGGAACGCTGCGGTGACCGAAGCGATAAAGCTTCGGGATCAAATCGACATGGCAGAGGATCAGCAAGAGCAAACAGAGCAGATTCCAGCATCAAAAAGCGGCACACTAGATGCCCTGCGGGCTAGCGGCCTCGATAACAAACTGGCACCGCCATCGGAGCAGGGTTTTCTGGACCGCGCTACCCAATCGGTCATTGAAAATGTGAACCAGAGAGGTTTTGGTGCCGGCGCTCTCGCTTCGGAATTAGGGGTTACTGAAAAAACGCTCGGCCGCCGGCTGAAAAAATCGCAAGGATTGACCCCGGCGGCCTTCATTCGATCGATACGGCTGAGCTATGCCCGTGACCTCATCTTGCTTCGTCAAGCAGACACGGTTGCGGAAATTGCCGATGCGTCCGGATTTGCCAGTGTCAGCCACTTCGCCAAATTATACCGCCGGGAGTTCCGGGAGGCCCCCAGTCAAGCTCTCAAATCACTCAAAGCTGTGACCTAGAGCGTTTGGGGAGAATGTGGCTGAGAACGATATTCGGTCAAAGCGAAAAGCAGCAGCTTACTTATTGTGCGCATGCAACCGCCTCGACTTCGACGAGCCAGTCAGGCGAGACTAAGCCTGCAACAAATACCGTCGTGATAGCTGGTCGTACGCCATCCAGCATTTCTTTTCTAACCTCGACAAGCCCGTCCATGTCTTCCCGGCGCACCAGAAAGAATGACATTTTTACAATATCTGAAAATTCCATATTGGCTTTTTTCAGAACGGCCTCAACATTTTTCAACGCCTGCCGGCATTGGCCCTGCACAGTGGGAGATAGTGGACTGCCGTCCGGGGAATCTCCAATTTGACCCGATATGTACAGCGTGCGCGCACCGGCGGGTGTTTCAACGCCGTGAGCATAAATGCCATGATATGGGGAGGCTACAGGGAAGGGATCCAGTCGTTTGGAAATTGTCATAAATGCTCCTTTTGTATCGGCAACGGCCTGTTTGGATTGGCCATTGCATTTGTTGCCGATACAAATGATGCAAAAAAGGAAGTTCAAAAAGCGAGTATATGGCAATAGGATCAGGAGAAATTTTCCCTAGTTAACTGATAATGGTCATAGGATGGTTCTAACCGTCAAGCCGCTTCGGCGAATAACCAGTCAATCACCATCTGAATGGTCGGGTTTTTCTCGGCATTGGGCAGGTGGGTAACACTAAAACTATGATGCCAATCTATCGGTTCGGAAAACTCCACCAATACATCTTTTGTTAGATATTCCTGCACAATAAGCCTTGGTAATAGGGCAAGACCATGCCCACCAATGGCTGCTTTGGCAGCGACCATGAAATGCTCAATGATAAAGGGGTGTTCGACTTTGGGCAGTGCAACTCCCGATTCTGTCTCCCAAAGATTCCACTCATTTTGTGCGAACACCTGTATCAGACGATTGGTAGCAACAAGAGCATCGATATTCTGCTCTTTTTCATCAAGCAGTCTTGGTGCGCAGACAGGTATTAACTCACCTTTCACCAGTTCCCTCGAAATCAGACCGTCCCATTCTCCGGCACCATAACGTATGCTTAAATCTACTTCTTCTTTTGTGAGATCCACAACGCGGTCTGATGTTAAAAGTTCCAATTCTATGTCGGGAAACTGTTCAGCAAATGAAACGAGTCGTGGCACTAAAAACTGGGATGCGAATGATGCCACCGTAGCCAGCCGAATTACTTTTGACCGAGGAGGTTTTCTCGAAAATCGCTGGAAAGATTCCTCCAATATCCGAAATGCGGGATAAACAGAATCGCGCAGTGCGCGGCCCTCCAATGTCAATGCCAGTGAGCCGGGCAAACGATCGAACAACTGGGCTCCGATAAAATCCTCGAGTAAATGGATCTGCTTGCTAACCGCGCTTTGGGTGACGCCCAGTTCTTGGGCAGCGCGTACAAAGCTGAGATGTCGAGCAGCAACTTCAAATGCTCGGATCGCGTTTAGTGGGGGTAACCGTTTATCCATATACACGCGCTCCAGCACCGGAATTCGATTCAGCACATAGTTTAGCTCTTGTATCGGAAACGCACAAATTGAATGCGGGCGAGATTGTAAATCGACAATATTTTCTGATCTACCACACATATTACAAGACCGGTCATGACCAGCAGCATGCCAATCATTTCCCATCGACTAAAAATCTCATCCAAATATATGGAGGAGATTGCAATTCCAACTATAGGTATCAACAATGCAAATGGAGACACTGTGGCGCTGCTATATTGGCGCAACAGCCATCCCCAAATCGCATAAGCAACAACAGTAGCGAGATAACCCATATAGATAATGCTGGCCCATCCTTCGGGAGAAAGGGTCAAAATCAGTGAAACTGGCGTTGAGCTTTCCAAGAAATAAGAGGCAACAAGCATCGGAATGATGGGGACAAGACTGGCCCAAATCATAAGGTGGAGAAGATTAACTCCAGCCATCCCTTTCATGATGATATTGGCGACGGCCCATGCCAAGGCAGCTCCCAACAAAAGCATCAGACCGAAATTTGATACGTTTCCGCCGATACTCAAGAAGAAGGACAAGAAGCCCAAAACAGCAAAGACGATGCCAGTCAATTGTCCCAGTCTGACCTTCTCATCAAAAACCAGATAACTCAAAAAAATCGTGAAGAATATTTGTGCCTGCAGCAGCAGCGATGCCATCCCCGCACTGGCATCCTGACGCATTGCCACAAACAACAGACCAAATTTTACAATGCCCAGAAAGGTTCCGATCGCAACAACATTCCATATGGATGTTCTGGGGAACGGAATGAAAAAGATTGCCGGAACTGCGGCAACAAAAAACCGGCAAGCGATAAACAAGAGTGGTGGCAGTTCATCTAGGCCGATCTTGACGACAGTGAAACTTGCGCCCCAGATGCAGACAACCGCTAGACATAGTAGTACATCCTTTAAAGATATCATCGGTCGCTGATACTCAAAACCGTCCGCCAGCAAGCAACGAACCGCTGCAAGTGGGCAGAGTCAGAAAAACTGGGGAAAAGGGTTCGTAAATCCATATTCGATTAACTGGGCCGAAAATGATAATTTGAGAAACGACATTTTGGAAATGGGTTGAGGAGAAAAACTCACCTTTGTCGTTGTTATCCTCGATAGTTCTCTTATCTCCGCCAACAGTGATTCTTCTCTTCTCACCTCTTGCCGAGAGCGGTCCTGCATCCTTATGTGGGATAAAACGAATCTAGGATAAAAATATGACCGAAACACATCGTACAAAAATGCTGATCTTGGGCTCTGGCCCTGCCGGGCTGAGTGCTGCCATTTATGGCGCGCGCGCCGGGCTGGAACCGATTGTCGTACAGGGGCTTCAACCAGGTGGTCAGCTTACAATCACAACCGATGTGGAGAATTACCCCGGGTTCCGTGATGTCATTCAGGGCCCATGGTTGATGGAAGAAATGCAGGCGCAAGCGGAAAAAGTCGGTACGCGCACCATGTTTGATACGATTGTAGATGTAGATGTTTCGCAACGGCCCTTTCGGATGACTGGTGATGGCGGGACGATCTATGAAGGCGACACGCTGGTCATCGCGACCGGTGCGCAAGCCAAATGGTTGGGCGTCGAAGGAGAACAAGAGCTGGGAGGCAAGGGCGTTTCGGCCTGTGCAACCTGTGACGGCTTTTTCTATCGCGGCAAGAAAGTGGTAGTGATCGGCGGCGGAAATACTGCGGTGGAAGAAGCGCTCTATATGACCAATCACAGCGATGACGTCACCCTGATCCATCGCCGGGACAGCTTGCGTGCTGAGAAAATTCTGCAGGACCGGCTTCTTTCCAACCCGAAAATCAGTGTGTTGTGGAACAAGACAGTGGAAAAATTTGTCGGTGGCGGTGATCCGGAAGGCCTGGTCGGCGTTGATCTGGTCGATACGCAGACGGGTGAGAAAAGCCATCTCGCTACGGATGGTGCATTTGTAGCCATCGGTCACGCGCCTGCAACGGAGATATTCAAAGATCATCTCGATTTGATCGACGGGGGTTATATCGAAGTTGAGCCGGGCACACCGAAGACCAAAATTCCAGGCCTGTTTGCCTGTGGTGATGTTATGGATCATGTCTATCGGCAGGCTGTGACAGCGGCGGGAACGGGCTGTATGGCGGCGCTCGATGCAGAGCGTTTTCTGGCTGAAGAAGAGTTCGAGTTACTCGCGGCTGAATAATCAGGCGTTTTTGAGGACATCCAAAAGCTGGTTTTCGAGCCAGCGTTTGGACTTGTCATCGGCAAAACTATGAGATGCGCTATCTAGTGCCTCGGTGGTAATGTTCGGCAACGCTCTGACAGCTGCAAAGTCTTTGCTGTTCCATGCCGCAAGAAAAGCACGGGCGGTAGTATCTCGGTTAGCCAGCAATATGCGGCACGGTTTGTCGAGCCGGATCAATCCGTTTTTTAGACGATTGGCAAGGTCAGTATTTTCTTGTTTTTGAGTCGCTTGTTTAAGGCCGCTTGCAAGCTTTCTTAAATCGATCTTGCCAGTAAATAGATCGATAATCGACTTGGGATTTTTCAAACGCTCCCAATAGCGCGACCGGACGGCTGAAGGGGGCGGCTTGGTTGGCGTTTGCGAGGTTGGATCGGCTTCCTCGATAACCCAGGGGTTAGCCAATATGGTGCGGTCAATAGCGATATTGTTGCCAAATAACGCCAAAGCGGTAGCCGCATCGCAATTGCCGAAAGCGACTATCTTGGAAAGCTTAGGGCATGTTTCGCGGAAATATTCCGTTGCGGCTTCGATATCGGCTTTCGTCTCCAAAAAACCCTCATTGCTACCACTGCTGTCACCAATTCCGCGCCTGTCATAGCGAAACACGGGAAAGCCATTGCGGGCAATCTCCTCCGCCAGTTTGGCCATGCCGGAGTGAGCACCGGCCTTGATTTCGTTGCCGCCGCTTACAATCAATAGTCCGGTCGGCCAAGTGCCGCTGTCAAGCGTGCCGGCGAGCATTGTATCGTCGCATATAAATTGATGAAAGGACCGCGTCATGCCGATACCCATGCTGCCAAGTCGGTCGCTATGGCGCCTGAAAGAAGCACATCATCACCGGGTTGAGCGCGTAACCACAGCGCCGAACCGGCGATCCGCACATCGGCTTGTTGTGTGTTGTTTTCCAGCTGTACCGTGCGAACGCTACCGGACTGCGCAGGCAAGGCCTCTTCGAGTTCGGCAAACAGGGTATGACCAATGCTGTTGCCGGCAAGATTGACCTGGCCTTGCTTTGCCTCAGCAACCAATTGCGCCATACCCGTGGATAGCCCCGCCTCTTTGTCAGAGGCCATGCGCGTACGCATCATTGTTCGCAGTAAAGTTAAGCCTTTTGCAGGAGATAGCCGCCATTTTTTAGCGTCATCATTAAAATTATCGACTAGGCATCCGCCGCGAAACGAAGCGATATGAAGCGGCTCGGACAGTGTTTCGCAGCAAGTCGTCAGCGCCTGCCGCCAAATTTTCAAACTGGCCTGCTCCTGAGGGAAAAGACTTTCATTGGTACCGGGCAGGTCGGGCAGGATACTGCCCACGCCGTATTCGGCGAGCAAGCGCATCATGTCGACCAGCATCCGCCGCATGCGGTTCATTTCATCGAATAGCGGCGGGATAATCAGGATGGTTTTTGTGTGGATAGCGCCAACCTGCAGGCAAAGTTCATCATGTCCTTGAAACTGATAACTCGAATAGTCGAGCCTTGCCGTCACTCGGCTGCTTTCATCTCAGCAAAGGCAACGAGATTTCCGAATGTTTCGAAAAGCTCGCCATCGACTTCGTCATCCTCAATCATGATATCGAGACGGTCCTCCAACTCAGTCAAAAGCCCTGCAACTGCCATGCTGTCCAGTTCCGGTAGCGCACCGAAAAGCTCAGTTTCCGCGGTAAACGCAGCAACCTTTGCTTCGTCCAGTCCCAATATGTCCTGCATGACCGCACGGACAGCGGCTTCTGGCGTCAATTCCGTATTTTCCGACATCAATAAACCCCCGACTCCGGATAACCGCGCTTCCCTAAAGCGATCAACGCTTTCCTACAAGGGCTGACATCCGGTAACGCAGGATAGGTAGCCAGGAAAGAGGGTTATTGGGCCAAAACATCTCCAAACGATACCGTGTGCGAACGTCTTCCATCCATTCCCGCTTATAAGGATCATTACCTGTGCCGAAATCGATCAGGTTCACCCGATCGACATCAATGACATGCTGAAACATGGCGACGGATAGCAAAGTGCCGGGCGATGATTTGGTGGCATCAGCGACATGAGCAAGCTTGTGGATCAGCGCTTCACCGTTTTCCACGGTCCAAAATTGTGCTGCGACGGGCCTCCCGTCAATATAGGCGAGGCCAAGGCGCAAGCATCCGGCTGCGGCCTCCTGCTGGGCAATATTTTTCAGGAAATCCGGACTGCCTTCCTCTGGTTTCCAGCTTTTGCTGTAAACATCGCAATAATCCGCCCAATGCTCTTCGGAAAATTCGGTCTCGATCCGGATGGAAACGATATTTTTCTTCGCTTTGCGGCGAACTGTGTTGCGTAGTTGGCCAGGCCGCTCAGCCCAATATTGGTCGAATGTGCGGCCGTTTACGACAAGGATATGATTGTCATCCGCTTTTGATTTGAATACCACCCAACCGGCTTGCTCAAACGCGCGTTCGGTTAGACTGGCGGCGTGATCTTCCTCTGGAACAGGAGCAATTTCAATATGATGCGAAAGAGACTTGAGCTTCTTTGCGACCCCGGCAAGCAAAGCCAACTTGGTGACTTCATCAAATTTTCCGGTAAAAATCGGCCGATAAGTAAAATTATACCAGTTGGCGAGTGCGGTATAGTTCCCGAAACTTTTTTTCGTCAGGAACATCCACGCTTGCGCGTCGTTTTCGGCGCTATGAACGATCAGCGGTTGAGTATCGGGCAGACACTGCTCATGCAGTTGTTTCAGCCATTCCATACGATCGAACAGCGACTTTTGAACGCTCCGGTCAAGCTTCTTGCCAGCTTCGGCTTGCGCCGACTGGAAATTATCGTGATATTCACTGTTCATCGCTATCGTCATGTCTGTCACAATTCTGTACTTTTTCCCATAGGCTCAAGCATTTGACTACTGAACACATAAAACACGCGTTCTCTTTGGACCGCCTTGCCGTTGGAAAAGATCCCGACGCCATGGCCTTGGTCACGCGCTCAGGCTCTCTTAGCTACAAGATGTTAAATCATCGTGTGGGTGTGTTGGCGCGTTGGTTATTAGACCAAGGTTTCGACAAAGGCGACCGGGTAGCGACATGGCTGCCGAAGACGGAAATGGCCTGTATCATGTCGCTCGCAGCTGTTCGTGCGGGATTAGTGCATGTGCCAATTAATCCGATGCTGAAACCGGCGCAGGTGGAGCACATCGTGACAGACAGCGGTTCAAAGCTTCTGATTACCAATGCCGGACGCATAAAGTCTCTTGAAGATACGCCGGTCGACGAGGGATGTGCGGTTTGGAATGATGGTGCGGTTTCGACCGATATGGACAACATTGCGGATCCGTTGGAACCCAATGAAACTGCCAAGAATGTCGACGCTTTAGCAGCGATATTATATACTAGCGGGTCAACCGGACGGCCAAAGGGTGTGATGCTCACCAACGCCAATCTCAGCCTTGGTGCTGTCAGTGTCGCGCAATATTTGAATATGAAGCCCGATGACCGAACGCTATGTGTTCTGCCCCTGAGTTTTGATTATGGTCAGAATCAGTTGCTTTCGACCTGGTTTGCGGGAGGTTGCGCCTATCCACTGGATTATCTGACACCGCGCGATGTCATAAAGGCCTGCGCGCGTGAAGCCATTACAACATTGGCGGCCGTCCCACCGCTTTGGGTGCAATTGGTGGACCAGAGCTGGTCAGAGGACGCAGTAGTATCCATGCGCCGACTCACCAATAGTGGCGGTGCCTTGACGCCATCTCTGGTGAAGCAATTGCGCGCTATTGTTGGCTCTAAGACAGATATTTACGCCATGTATGGATTGACCGAGGCTTTTCGATCGACTTATCTGGACCCTGCGTTGATTGACGACAATCCGACCAGCATGGGAACCGCTATTCCTTTTGCCGAAATCATGGTGGTTGGCTCAGATGGCAATATTGCAGCAGTCGGGCAAGAAGGGGAGCTCGTCCACGCCGGGCCGCTTGTGGCACAGGGATATTGGCAGGATGATGACCGCACAGCCGAACGCTTCAAACCGGCACCAGCGGCATCCAAATATGGCGGAATAGCAGTCTGGTCGGGCGATACAGTCAGGCGAGAAAGCGATGGCTTGCTTTATTTCGTTGGGCGAACCGATAATATGATCAAAAGCTCCGGAAACCGGATCAGTCCATCAGAGATTGAAGAGGTTGCGGTTGAGTCCGGGTTTATCGCGGAAGCCGTGGCTATTGGCGTCGCGGATGAGCGGTTGGGGCATGCGATTTGTCTTTATGTTCGTCCTGCTACAGCTGAAAAAACAGAAGATATTGAGCAGGCATTGAATAAATATCTCAAACGCAATTTACCGAATTTTATGCACCCACGGGATATTGTTGTGATGAAAGAATTTCCAAAAAACCCTAATGGGAAACTGGATCGTAACGCATTGGCAAAGGCCCGAAATATATGAACAAGGTCAAGCCTATCGGCCCGATACCTGACGGCTATGAAAGTTTGGGCGGAGAACTCGCTATCGGCGGTGCATCTGCCATTGAGCTGGTCGCCGAGCATGGCTCACCGCTTTTTGTCTATTCGGAGAACCTCTTAAATCTGCGGATTGAAGCTTTGCGTGCAGCCATGCCGGAACAGCTGCATATTCATTATGCGATGAAGGCCAATCCCTTTGCACCTGTGCTTTCGCACATGATTGGCCTTGTTGATGGTATCGATATTGCCTCTGGCGGTGAGTTGGTTATGGCTTTGGGGGCAGGGGCCGCTGCGGGCCACATCAGCTTCGCTGGTCCGGGTAAGCGGGATGATGAACTGCTGCAGGCCATAAAGGTTGGCGTTACGATCAACATCGAGTCACCGAACGAATGTGACCGGGCTTTGGCCATCGGCGCTCGGGAAGGGATTAAGCCGCGACTTGCGGTGCGTGTAAATCCGGACTTCGATTTGAAGGGCTCCGGCATGAAAATGGGCGGTGGTGCCAAGCAATTTGGCATGGACACTGACCTGGTTGCTCCAACCGTGCTCAAGATAATGGCGTCAGATGCGCACTGGCGCGGATTCCATATTTTTGCCGGGTCGCAGGCTTTGAAGGCCGATGCCATTATCAAAACCCAGGCGCAGACCATTGCCCTGGCGGCGCGACTGGCTGATGAAATCGGTCATAGTCCGGAACATGTTAATCTGGGTGGGGGCTTCGGTATACCCTATTTTCCCGGTGACGAGGCCTTGGATATCACGGAAATCGGGATAGCCTTGAAGCAACAGTTCGCTGATCTGCCTGCGATATTGTCAAATACGCAATTTGCGCTTGAACTAGGGCGCTATCTTGTTGGTGAAGCCGGGGTTTATCTGACTCGTGTCGTGGATCGGAAAGAGAGTCAGGGCGAGACATTTTTGGTAACAGATGGCGGCCTGCATCATCAGCTCGCCGCAAGCGGTAATTTCGGAACGGTGATCCGCCGGAACTATCCAGCGGCGATCGCAAACCGTTATGATCAACCATCGGAGGAGACTGTTTCCATCGTGGGTTGTCTATGTACCCCGCTTGATCTTTTGAGCGACCGTGCGGAAATGCCGGTTGCACAGGTTGGCGATGTGGTCGCGATATTCTGTGCCGGGGCTTATGGTGCAACCGCCAGTCCTGCAAATTTTCTGGGGCAGGGGGCAGCCAGGGAAGTATTGGTTGGTTGAAGTCGCAAGACTCCACAATCCCAATAAAACTGGGAAATATTAACCCTAATTTCTATCAATCCTAACGCTATCTTCACTATTTTCACCGATAGCTTTCGCCGGACTATGTGTGATCGGCCGATTTCCCCGTGGAATCGACTGTTCGCCAACGGTTGTTTGCGAGGATTTAAGAATGACTATTGCTTCGAAAAAGAAAAACCTGCCGAGATATCTTCTGGGTGCTGGATTGGTATCCCTTTCGGTTGCCGGATGCTCCAGCACGTCTTCAGGGCCTCAATTGCCTCCCGCTTCATTTGTTTCAATGCAGGAGGGTCCGGGTGAAGAATATGTTATCGGACCGCTCGACGAGCTCACCATCTTTGTCTGGCGCAATCCGGAATTGGGCGCGAAGGTTCAGGTTCGTCCAGATGGCCGGATAACCACACCGCTGATCACCGACATGCCTGCCGTTGGGAAAACACCCGCAATGCTTGCGGAAGATCTAAAGTTGCAGCTGTCGGAATATATCAACGAACCCTTGGTGTCGGTTATCGTCAATAACTTCTCGGGTACATTTTCACAGCAAATCCGGGTTGTCGGAGCGACCGAAAAACCGGCTTCGATACCATATCGCGCCAATATGACTCTGCTCGACGCAATGATCGCTGTTGGTGGTTTGTCGGAATTTGCATCCGGCAACAAAGCACGCCTGGTCCGTTATGATCGCGGAACTGGCAAGCAACAGGAATATGCGCTGCGCATCGCCGATCTGCTCGATCGCGGTCAGACCAAAGCGAATGTGATGCTGCGTCCCGGTGATGTCATCATCATTCCGAAGAGCATGTTTTAATCTGTCTCTGCAGACACCTTAATAGGGATCGAAAAGATCAATGAACGGCCTTTATGATGAATTTAGAATAGCAGTGCACAGCGTCTGGAACAGGCGCTGGCTGGCATTGGCTGTCGCCTGGGGCATCTGTTTGCTGGGATGGCTGGTCGTTGCGCTGATTCCGAATAGCTATGAATCCAAAGCACGCGTCTTTGTCGAAATGCAGTCCATCCTGTCTGACAAGGTGGGTATCGAATCCCGCGACCGTAAAAAGAATATGGACCGGGTCCAGGAAACGCTGGCTTCTACCATCAATCTCGAAAAAGTGGTTCGCGGGACTGATCTGAATCTGTCGGTTGCTAGCGACCGGGAATTGGCTGGCAAGGTAGAGATGTTGCGTAAAAATATCGAGATCAAGTCGGAAAAAGATAATCTTTTCGAGATCACGGCGAAATCATCTGCCAGCAATTTTTCAGATGCAGAAAATGCCGTGTTGTCGCGCGCTATTGTCCAAAAGATGATCGATATTTTCGTCGAAGAGAACCTGTCCGGTGACCGTGATGAAACAACGCAGACACTGAAATTTCTGGACGGCCAGCTTGCGACCCGTGAAAAGGCCTTGCAGGAAGCAGAACAGAAGCGCGTACAGTTTGAAACTGAAAACCTTGGTCTTTTGCCCGGTGTTGGTTCGATCAGCCAGCGCATAGAAGCATCACGGGCAGAGCTCAGGCAGATTGAATCGCAATTGGCCTCTGCATCCAGCTCACTGGCAGCCTTGAACGGTCAGTTATCGGGAACACCGCCAACAATTGCCACTCCGGGATTTGGAGGTGCCAGTTCAGGCGGCGGCGCACGTGGCCAATTGGCTCAGGCGCAAGGCAAATTGGCATCGGCCAGAGCGCGAGGATGGACGGATAGTCATCCGGATATCATTGCCATGAAGAGCGAAATTGCCGCTTTGCGTGCACAGGTTGCGGCAGAGCCCAAAGGTTCACGCGCCTATGGAACGCCAAATCCTGCCTATAGTTCACTGCAAAGCATGCGTGCTGAACGCCAGGCCTCCGTTGCAGCTTTGCAAGCCCGGAAAAACGCGATTCAGGCGGATATGACGCAGCTGATGTCCAAGCAGTCTCTGGAGCCCGGAGTTGCTGCTGAAATGGCGCGGATCAACCGCGACTATGACGTGCTGAAAAGCCAGTATGACAAATTGCTACAAGACCGGGAGCAGATCAAGCTGCGCGGACAGGTAGAATCGGAAACAGATTCGGTAAAGTTCAAGGTTATCGATCCTCCCTCCAGCCCAAGGTCTCCCGCTGCGCCTAACCGGCCGCTGTTGCTGGCGATGGTTCTGTTTGTCGGTCTTGGCGGCGGCGTTGGTGCGGCTTTTGCTATGGGACAATTGCAGACGAGCTACCCGACATCGGCACGACTTGAAAAGGCTAGCGGACTGCCGGTTATCGGCTCGGTTTCTCAGATCCTGACGAGCAGTCAACGGGCCATAAGACAAAAGAAAATGCGCCTGTTCTACAGCGCCGGTGGTGCCCTTGTTGGTGTCTTTGCGTTGCTGATGGTCGTCGAATTTATTCAGCGCGGCATGGTGGCTTGAGGAAAGAAGATGAACAAATATAATCCTCTCAGTAAATCCGGGTCTCTGCTTGAACGTGCAGGGCAGGTCTACGACTATGTTCCATCGAAAAAGGGTGGTCCGATAGAAAACTATGGGCCGGAAATTTTGCCGCCCGAAATAACGAAACGGCCGATGGTGCCAGCCGCATCAGATCGCGCTCCTGTTTACGATGGTCCGCGTGTCATCGTTGATCGTGAGAAACTGCGCGAAGCGGGCTTTGTTGTGCCTGATGGTCCCGTCACCGGCATTTCCGAAGAGTTTCGTATCATCAAGCGTCAGCTTTTGCTGGCAGCGAAAGGAACGACCAAGCAGGCGAGACTGCCACACGGTGAACGCATTCTCATCTGTTCGGCACATCCGAATGAAGGTAAGACATTTTGCGCCCTTAACCTGGCTCTGTCCATTGCGGCGGAAAAAGACAATGAGGTGCTGCTCGTCGACGCTGATTTCGCAAAGCCCAGCATTTTGTCCAGTCTTGGCCTGGAAGGCAGCAAGGGCCTGATGGATGCACTGGCGGATCCGCAATTGCCGGTCGAGGACTGTATTATTCATACCGACATTGCCGGTCTGGCGATCTTGCCGGCGGGCGAGCAGACTAATGCGGACACTGAATATCTTGCTTCTTCGCGGACACAAGAGGTGCTCAACCGGCTGACTCAGAACAATCCTAACCGAATTGTTATTTTTGATTCACCGCCCGCCTTGTCGGCCTCGCCAGCATCCGTGCTCGCGACCCATGTCGGACAGGTCGTGATGGTCGTCAAAGCGGATGAAACAACCGAAACAGCCTTGCGTGACGCGCTTAGTTTGATGGCTGGCTGTGACAATATCCAATTGCTTCTCAACGGTACGAAATTCTCGCCGACCGGGCGGAGCTTTGGATCCTATTATGGATATGGAGAATAATCGTGAGCAAGAGTAAGTTCATGAACTTAATCAGGCAGGGAGCAGTTTTGGTTCCCCTGGGCATGGTTGCCGTGCAGCCTGCACAAGCGCAAAGCCGCAATGTTGAGGTTACGCCCTATCTCGAAGTGCAACAGGTGTTGGTCGCCGACCTGAAAAACGGGTCGGAGGTCTTGACCTACACGACAGTTGCCGCGGGCCTTGAGACATCCATTCAGACCCGGCAGGCAGAAGCGCAAGTGAATGTGCGCTATGAACGCCGTTTCTTCTATGAAGATGACATCGGCGATGATGATATTTTGAGCGGCCTTGCTCGCGGCAGTGTGCAAGTCGTGCCTAACGTTCTCGCACTGGAAGCAGGCGGTATTGCTACACGCAGCCGCATTGATCTGCGTGGGGAATCGCCGACCAATACTGTCGGAAATATCGACAATGTCACGCAGGTTTACTCGATTTATGCTGGACCATCATTGTCTACCAATGTCGGCGCGCTGGATGTGAATGCGAATTACCGCGTCGGTTACACAAAGGTCGAAAGCGAAGATACAGGCATATTGCCTCCGGGGCAGTTGCCGATTGATATTTTCGACGACAGTGTGAGCCATTCAGCCAGTGCCAGCGTTGGTATGCAGCCACGCGACCTACCCTTCGGTTGGTCGGTCAGTGCGGGCTATGAGCGCGAAGACGCCGGTCAGCTGGATCAGCGTTTTGAAGGTAAATATGCGCGCGCCGATGTAACTGTTCCGGTTACACCTACCGTCGCACTGGTAGGTGGTGTCGGTTATGAGGACATCGAAATTTCTGAGCGTGACGCCCTACGGGACGTTAATGGCGATCCGGTTGTCGATGAAGATGGCCGGTTGGTCACTGATGAAGCTTCTCCGCGTCTGCTGTCTTACGATCAGGATGGCCTGATCTGGGATGCCGGCGTGCTGTGGCGTCCTAGCCGCAGGACTTCTCTGGAAGCGCGTATCGGCCGACGTTATGGCAGTACTACTTATGCCGGTAGCCTTGGGTATCAACCCAATGAGAACACATCGCTCAACGTTTCCGTTTATGACACGGTATCCGGCTTCGGTAACTTGCTGAATGATAATCTCGATTCTCTGGGAACGAGTTTCACCAGCAATCGCAACCCGTTGAGCGGTGAACTGAATGGATGTGCCTTTGGACAAACCAGTAGCCTTTGTCTCAACGATGCATTGCAGTCCGCTGCCTCTTCATCATTCCGGGCGCGCGGCGTAAACGCACAACTGGCTTATAGCTATAATGGTTGGAACACGTCTTTGGCCGCCGGCTATTCGCGTCGCCGGTTCATTGCATCACAACTGGGTGGTCTCGCCAATGTCGATGGTCTGGTTGATCAGAACTATTATGCCAACCTGTCGATCGGACGTCAGATTGATGCCCGATCCAGCTTCGATACCAATGTCTACGCAAATCTGCTGGATAGCGGCTTTGCCGGGGCGCCTAACGTGCTCGCACTGGGTGCCAACGCGGCCTATTTTCGCCAGATCATTCCAGGATTGAATGGGACCGCCGCTGTTGGTCTCGACAGCTTTCAGCAAGACGGCTTTGACAGTGAGCTTACGGCTTCTGCATTGCTTGGGCTGCAATATGAATTTTAGCAATATCACCGCATGTGTGGGTGGGAGATACCAGTATGTATGAAACTTTTTATGGACTGAAAAGCCGGCCGTTCCAGCTAACGCCGGATCCACATTACTATTTTGAGAGCCTGACGCACCGCAAGGCGCTGTCCTATCTCGGCTATGGTTTGGCGCAGGGAGAGGGGTTCATTGTTATCACAGGCGACGTGGGCGCTGGTAAAACAACTTTGGTCAGCCACTTGATGGCGACCATCGACCGTGAACGCCTGACCGCGGCGAGCATTGTGACGACTGCGCTGGATAGCAAAGACATTGTCCGGGTTGCCGCAAACAACTTTGATATCGATACCGAGGATATGGACAAGGCGCAGCTGCTCAGCGCCTTTGAAGAATTTCTTCATGCTGAAGCACGTGCCGGACGCCGGTGCCTGCTGGTTGTCGATGAGTCGCAAAATCTACCTGCAGGTGCCTTGGAAGAGCTCCGTATGCTCTCCAACTTTCAACTTGGTGGTCAGGCGCTGTTGCAGATATTCCTGCTTGGACAGCCTGAATTTCGGGATATGTTGCAACAATCCGACCGTCTTGAACAACTGCGTCAACGGGTCATCGCGCACCACCATCTCGAACCGATGGAAGCGCATGAAATCGAGCCCTATATCACCCACCGACTATCCAAAAGCGGGTGGTCAGGGCGTCCGAAGATTACCTCTGATGTATTTGCCCTGCTGTTCAGTGAAACAGGCGGGGTTCCGAGGAAAATCAACACACTGATGAGCCGCGTCCTGCTCATGGGTGCGGTGGAGCACGCTGAACTGATTGATCAACCATTGGTCGGCCGTGTGCTGGCTGATTTGAACGGTGAGGAAGTCGACATTGTTGAACCGGAAACAGACATTGATCTGACTAAGGTGAAAAGCCCGTTGTGGGAGAAGCCGGCAAAAGTGTCCCAAGCGCAAGAGCAAGCTGAGCCCGAGCCGGCCGCTGCTTCTGTGGTGCCTGAGCCAGTCGCCCCGGTTTCTGAGGAAACAGCAGCGGCAGAGCATGAGGTGTTGCCGTTCAGAAGCGCAGATGCAGTGCCTGAGCCAACATCTGTTGAACCAAAAGTTGCAGAGGCGCCGGAAGTTGTTGAGCCTGCTGCGGATAGTGCTGTATTAAATCAGCTGGATGCCATTTCCAGGCAATTGTCGGCACTTGAGGGTCGTATGGATGGCCAGGAAGAAAGTCTGCACCGTGTCTTGACGATGCTGGTGGATTGGGTCGAAAGCGATGTCCGGAGCAAGGAAAGCTATGTCAATGCAGGGCGCGCGGCTTGAACCCATCGATAAGGCGAGAAAAGCCAATGCTTTGCTCAACGCCATGTCTGTGGACATCGAAGACTGGTTTCAGGTTGGCGCCTTTGAAACGGTAATTGACCGTGCCGATTGGGATGGTCTGGAACATCGTGTCGAACGCAATAGTGATGCTGTGCTGGACCTGTTTGATGAGATGGGTGTTAAGGCGACCTTCTTCACGCTTGGTTGGGTGGCGGAACGCTATCCGCAACTGATGCAGCGTATCAGCGCTGCAGGGCATGAGATCGCTAGCCATGGTTATGATCACGCACGCGTATTCACGTTGACACCGGATCAGTTTCGCAATGATCTGGATCGCACACGCAAGATTTTGGAAGACGCTTCGGGGCAAGCTGTTACAGGTTATCGTGCGCCCAGCTTTTCCATCGATCAGCGCACGCCTTGGGCGCATGAGATATTGGCAGAGCAAGGCTATCGCTATTCATCCAGCGTGGCTCCGATCAAACATGATCATTATGGCTGGGCAGGGTCGCCGCGCTTTGCGTGGAAACCAGTGGCAGGCTCGGATTTGATAGAACTGCCGGTGACCACGGTACAAGTTGGGAGCCGGGTGTTAGCTTCTGGCGGTGGCGGTTTTTTCCGACTGCTCCCATATATGCTTTATGATCGTGCCATCCGTAAAATGCAGAAGGATGACGGCCGCGGGGCGATTTTCTATTTTCACCCTTGGGAAATTGATCCTGAGCAACCTCGCGTTGACAATGCGCCGCTCAAGTCAAAGCTGCGTCACTACACACAACTCAGTGCAATGCGGTCCAAACTGATCCGTGTTGGTCAGGATCATATATGGGGCAGAATGGATGAACTGGCTGCGCTGGAAGCCGAGTTGGTGCAATGAATATGGCCTTTGCACCGCAGGCGATCATGGTCCGCATCTTGGATCAGGAAGACCAGAACGAGCTGGCGCGGATTGACCGGTTCGTCAACGAGCATCCACAGGGTACGGCTTTTCACAGGGCAGCATGGGTACTTGCGGTTTCAAAGGCTTGTGGTCACGGCTGGCGTTACATGCTGGCAGAGAACACCGCTGGCGAATTGCAGGCCATATTGCCGCTAAATCTTATCCATTCGGCTGTATTCGGGCGCGCATTGGTGTCTTCAGGTTTCGCCGTCGGCGGCGGTATTTTGAGTGTTGATAATCAAGCCACTGAAACACTCGCGGATGCCGTTTGGCATTTTGCAGAAACGCACAGCTTTCCAACCGCTGAACTCAGAGGTGGTTCAGTACCGCGTGGCAAGTGGCAGAACAAGAATCAAGTCTACGCAGGTTTCGTGACCGATCTGGCGGACGATGATGACAGCCAGTTGCTGGCCATTCCGCGCAAACAAAGAGCCGAGGTTCGCAAGGGATTGAAAAACGATCTAACCATTCGGATCGGATCGAACGAAGAGGATCGCGCAGATCACTATGCTGTCTACGCCGAAAGTGTTCGGAACCTCGGTACGCCTGTGTTTCCCAAGGCATTATTTGATGCGGTCATAGATGCTTTCGGGGCCGATGCGGACATACTTACTGTCTTAAGCGATGGTCGAGCTGTTGCCAGTGTATTGAGTCTTTATCACCGGGACACGGTAATGCCTTATTGGGGCGGTGGTACATATGATGCGCGCCGTTTACGGGCCAATGACATCATGTACTACGCGTTGATGAATCACGCACGGCAAAGGGGCTGCAGGCGTTTCGATTTTGGGCGGTCAAAAATTGGAACGGGTGCCTATTCGTTCAAGAAAAACTGGGGTTTTGAACCGGAGCCTTTATCCTATGCTGTTCGCTCGGCAGACGGAGAAGAAGCCCGCGATGTCAATCCGATGAGTCCAAAGTACCGGCTGCAGGTCGCGCTTTGGCAAAAACTGCCGCTGTCTGTTGCAAACCGTCTGGGACCAATGATCGCCAAAGGTTTGGGCTGATGGGCGAGATATTGTTCCTGACCCATCGTGTGCCCTGGCCACCGAACCGTGGAGACAAAATTCGTGCGCATCACATTTTGCGCAAGCTGATGGAATATCGTCCGGTACATTTGGCGTGCTTTGCCGATGACGAAGCGGAGGCCAACGAAGATAGCGATATCAGAACACTCCTGGCATCATCGAAAATTGCCAGGCGGAACAAACCCAACTGGCAGGCCGGGATTGAGGCGCTTGTTTCCGGAAAACCGGTTTCGCTGATGTCCTTTAAGAGTGCTGAAATTCGCAGCTATGTTCGGGACACGCTTAAGACTCGGTCGATTGATTGCATTTTCGTGTTTTCGGGACAGATGGCGCAATTTGTTCCAGCCGATTTTACCGGTCGGGTGATAATGGATTTCGCAGACGTAGATAGCGCCAAGTTTGAAAGCTATGCGGATGAGGGCTCTGGTCCGATGGCATGGATCAACCGGCGCGAAGGCAGGCTGCTAAAGGCATTTGAAAAGCGGGTTGCGACCTTTGCCGACCATTCGATTTTTGTGAGCGATGCTGAAGCGGAATTGTTCCGTCAACGTTCGGGGCTTGATGATCAGAAAGTGAAGGCGGTCGGCAACGGGATTGATCTTGATTTCTATGACCCGGCGAAAGTGGGCGCGGTCGATCTTCCTCATGAAGGGCCGCTGATCATCTTTACCGGACAGATGGATTATCGTCCGAATGTTGAAGCTGTTGTCAGTTTTGCAAAAGAGGCAATGCCAGAAATTTTGAACCAGCATCCTGATGCACAATTTGCGATTGTTGGACGCGCGCCGACGGCCGACGTTATCAGGCTGGATGGATCAAATAAAACGATGGTGATGGGCAGTGTTGATGATATTCGCAGCTGGTTGAAAGCAGCTGATATCGTCGTCGCACCCTTACGTATTGCTCGAGGAATTCAGAACAAGGTGCTTGAGGCCATGGCCATGGGCAAACCGGTTGTCGCTTCAGCCGCCGCCGCGCAGGGTATTGAAGCTATAAACGGCAAGCATTTTTGTGTCGCTGATGACGTGCAGCATGAGGCAATGCTGGTGTGTGATCTGTTGTTAAATCCCGAAAAGGCTCAAGCGCTGGGTGAGGGAGCCTGCGCTTTGATCCATTCAAACTACAGCTGGAAAACGCAGCTCGCTGATATCGCCGCGCTGTGTGGTTTTGATGAAGATATTATGGCCGAGGCTGCGGAATGAGCAGCGCAGCTATTGAACGGTCCATGGACGCACCAGCGAGCGTTCTTGCCGCAACCCTCTGGTCAAAGCATCTGCGACTGCTGGGTTTTGCAGTCGCTGCGATATCGGTCCTGTTCTGGCAGGACGGTCTGGCGATGCTGGATGCCTGGTGGAATGTTTCAACCTATAATCACTGTCTGCTGATAGTCCCGATCATCGTCTGGCTGGTGCAGCAGCGCTTGGAGGAATTGTCGAAAATCACGCCGGCAATCTGGACGCCCGGGTTGCTTTGGATGGCCGCTGCTGCCGCCGGTTGGTTGTTGGGTGAAGCAGCGGGTGTTTCCTTCGCCCGCCAGCTAGGACTGGTAATGATGTTGCAAGGTGCAGTCATCACATTGCTTGGTCCAAAGGTTATGCGCGGCCTTATCTTTCCATTGTGTTACAGCTTTTTCCTTGTGCCTTTTGGCGAGGAATTTGTCCCGTTTCTGCAAACCATCACAGCGAAAATGTCGATGGTTTTTCTTGGTTGGGCCGATATTCCTGCCTTTATCGACGGTGTCTTTATCTCGACGCCAACGGGTTATTTTGAAGTTGCCGAAGCCTGTTCCGGGGTCAAATTCCTGATTGCGATGATTGCCTATGGCGCATTGGTTACCAACCTCTGTTTCCAAAGCTGGCAGCGGCGAACATTGTTCATGATTGCTGCTGTGGCCGTACCGATTGTCGCCAACGGGATACGCGCCTTTGGGACTATCTATATTGCGCACCACACGACTACTGATTTTGCCACTGGCTTTGACCATATTTTCTACGGCTGGTTTTTCTTTGCGTTTGTTCTGGCATTGGTGATGGCCATCGGGTGGCCGTTTTTTGATCGCAAGCTGGATGAGCCGATGATTGACGGCAACGCGATTGAGCAAACCTTCCCTAACTCATCGCGCCTGACACCCAAAGCCGCGATGATTGCAATGGCAGTCATTATTGCCGCGCCGGTTCTATGGACATCGGCACTGGCCGCGCAAAGCTCTCCGGTGCCCGACAAGATTGCCCTGCCAAAAGTCAAGGGCTGGGAACGCATTGACTATCGCCCGCAATTTGACTGGCAGCCACGATTTGATGGTGCTGATCATCAGTTGCTCGGTCGCTATCGCCATGTCTCCAGTGGTACAGAGGTTGACCTCGCCATTGCCGTATATGACCGGCAGGAAGATGGTCGCGAGATTGTTGGCTATGGGCAGGGCGCTTTTGATCCGCGAACACAATGGTCATGGAGCCGAAACCTGCCTGCACCTGCATCCGGCAAGGCGATACAGATAACAGCGCCCGGCCCAGTGGTGCGAGATGTGCAATCCTTCTATCGCGTCGGAAGCATTCTGACCGGCAGCGGATCGGCGGTGAAGCTTGAAACGTTGAAAACGAAACTGCTCGGCGGGAACCAGCAGGCAGTCGCGGTCTTGATATCGGCTGAAAAAATCGACGAGGCTGGACCAGCGGCGGCCATGGATGATTTCCGCAAGGCGCTGGGTCCCCTCGATAAATTGGCTGACGAAATGGCAGGTCTGCGCTAGGGCGCACATCATGTGCGGCATTGCGGGAATATTTCATCTGGAGACGGCCAAGCCGGTTGACCCCGTTCGCTTGCGCAAGATGACCGACAGTCTGACCCATCGCGGGCCTGATGGTTCCGGGATATGGACCGCGCCCGGCGTCGGTCTGGGGCATCGCCGCCTCTCGATCATCGATCTGGAAGGCGGGGCGCAGCCGATGATGACCGCCGATGAAGCGCAGGTGATCAGCTTTAATGGCGAGATATACAATTTTCAGGACGTCCGGGTCGAACTCGAATCGCTCGGCCTTCATTTCACCACCAGCAGCGATACCGAGGTCATTCTTTATGCCTGGCGGCAATGGGGCGTCGATTGCCTGAAGCGGCTCAATGGCATGTTCGCCTTTGCGATATTTGACCAGCGGACCAAGCAGCTTTTTCTGGCGCGGGACCGGCTTGGCGTGAAGCCGCTTTTCTATGCGCCAGTTTCGGATGGCAGCATCTTGTTCGGGTCGGAATTGAAGGCTTTGCTCGCCAACCCGTTGTTGCGGCGGGAGCCGGAAATGCGCGCTGTCGATGACTATCTCGCGTTCGGATATGTGCCGGATCACCGGTCGCTGTTGAAGGGCGTAAGGAAGCTGCCAGCGGGTCACTACCTGCTCCTCGAACAAGGCAAGCCGGAACCGGCACCAATCCAATATTGGGATATGGATTTCAGCCAGCGCAGTAAGGCCTCGGCGGCAGAGCTCGAAGAAGAGCTGATCGCGCTGATGAAAGATGCGGTCGGCTCCCGGATGATTGCTGACGTGCCCTTGGGGGCTTTCCTGTCCGGCGGTGTGGATAGCAGCGCAGTCGTTGCATTGATGTCGGAGAAGAGCCGACAGCCGGTTAAAACCTGCTCGATCGGCTTTGATCAGGCATCGCTCGACGAGACAAGCTACGCCGAACGGGTGGCGGAACGGTTCAAAACCGATCACCGAGCGCGGACCGTGGCGGCCGATGATTTCGGCCTGATCGATAGGCTGGCAGACCATTTTGATGAACCTTTTGCCGATGGCTCTGCTTTGCCGACCTATCGTGTAGCCGAGCTGGCCCGGGAGAATGTGACCGTCGCATTGTCGGGTGACGGCGCGGATGAAGCGCTGGCCGGTTATCGCCGTCATGTGTTTCACCATGCCGAAGAACGGGTGAGGGGCTTGATCCCTCAGTCTCTTCGCGGTCCGGCTTTGGGCTGGCTCGGGAAGGTCTATCCCAAGGCGGATTGGGCGCCGCGACCGTTTCGTGCGAAATCCACCTTGCTGTCGCTCGCACGCTCCGGACCGGAAGGTTACGCCGAAGCGGTTGGAGTGACGACGCCAGCGGGCCGTCATGCAATCTATTCCGATGCGATGTCCAAGCAGTTGGGTGGTTATCAGGGCGAGGCCCGGATGATTGACCTGATGGAGAATGCGCCAGCGCGCAATGGTCTGGATCAGGCGCAATATGCCGATATGAAAATGTGGCTGCCCGGCGATATCCTGACCAAGGTCGACCGGACCAGCATGGCGGTGAGCCTTGAGGCGCGAGAGCCTTTGCTGGATTACAGGCTGATGGAGTTCGCCGCCAAGCTGCCGACCAATTTGCGGGTGCGTCGCGGGACCGGCAAATATCTGCTGAAAAAGTCGATGGAACGCTATTTGCCGCAAGATATTCTCTATCGCCCGAAAATGGGCTTTGTGACGCCGATTGCCGTGTGGTTTCGCGGGCCACTGGCTGATGAAGCACGGAATATTTCGGGCGCTGGCGCATTGGCGCGGATGGGCTGGTTTGATGAGCAAGCCCTGCACAAAGTCGCTGACGATCACATCGCAGGTAAATCTGACAATAGCCGTTTGCTCTGGCAATTGCTGATGCTCGACAAATCGCTCCAGCGCCTATTCGGTCTCTGACCGCTCTTCCGTCTTCGGATAGATCGCATCGACAAAATAGAGCCCGTCCGGCGGCGCGTTAAACCCCAGTGCGTCGCGGTCCTTGGCTTCCAGCGCCTTGCGCAAATCATTACGCGTCCATTTGCCGTCGCCAACCAGTTTCAGACAACCCACCATCGAGCGCACCTGATGATGCAGGAAAGATCGCGCTGCGACCTCCACCTCAATCTCTTCACCAAAGCGCGTGACCGAAATGCTGTCCAACGTCTTCACTGGGCTCTGCGCCTGACATTGGGTGGAGCGAAATGTCGTGAAATCATGCTGTCCGACCAGCAGCTGGGCGGCATCATGCATCACCTCGGCATCCAGCGGTCTGGCGACCTGCCAGCTCTGCCCCTTGTCCAGTGTCAGCGGCGCGCGGCGGTTGGTGATCTTGTAGACATAGCGTCGCCCGATGCAGTTAAATCGGGCATGCCAGTCATCATCAACAATGTCGCAGGCGAGCACCGCGACAGGATGGGGACGGAGCCCGGCATTCAATCCTTCCATCAACCGGAACGGCGTCAACCTTGTCTCCAGATCAAAATGGGCGCGCATGCCAAGCGCGTGCACACCGGCATCGGTTCGCCCGGCGGCAAACACACGAACATCCTGTTGGGTGATAGTTTTAATAGCATTTTCAACGGCTTGCTGGACACTGGGGCCGTGATCCTGATGTTGCCAACCCATGAAGGGGCGGCCATCATATTCCAGAGTGATCGCGAAACGGGTCATTGCAGCGATGTGCCCACGGGGATTTGGGTGCCGTTCAAAAACTCCGCAAGTGTCAGTTTCGGACGGCCTGCTTTTTGAATGAGTGTTGGTTTGACCGCCCCGTCGCTGCAGGCGATTGTCATATCATCATCCAACACGGTGCCCGCTGAACCAGAAGCTTGCGTAACCTCTGCAGCATGGATGCGATAACGGTCGCCGCCGAATTCAAAAAATGCGCCCGGCGCGGGGTTGTATGCACGGATCTGATGCAACACCGCTGCAGCGGACTGTCCAAAGTTCACACGGGCTTCTTCCTTGGTGATCTTCTTTGCATAGGTTGCCAGTGCATCATCTTGGATCTCTGGGGGATAATCTTCCGGCGAAGCGAGATATTGCACCATCAGATCAGCACCGGTTTGCGCTAGCTCTTCGGTCAACTCGCCTGCGGTTTTTTCGGCAATGGGTGTGCTGCATTTGAGCAGCATTGGTCCGGTGTCCAAACCCGCTTCCATCTGCATGATCGTTATGCCGGTTTCCTGGTCGCCTGCCAGTATCGCCCGTTGTACCGGAGCGGCACCGCGCCAGCGCGGTAACAGCGAGCCGTGAATATTCAGGCACCCCATTTTGGGTGCATCCAATATCGCTTGCGGAAAGATCAAGCCATAAGCTGCCACAACAGCGGCATCGAGATAAAGCGCGGCAAATTCCGCTTGGGCTTCCTCGCTCTTCAAGGAAACTGGCACGCGGACCTCCAGTCCCAATTCCTCGGCGACTTTTTGCACGGGTGATGGGGTTAGTTTCTTTCCCCGCCCGGCGCGGCGCGGTGGCTGTGAATAGACGGCAGCAATCTCGTATCCCGCCGCATGTAAGGCGCGCAGGGCCGGTACCGCAAAATCTGGTGTCCCCATGAAGGCAAGGCGCAGCTTTGTAGGCGTCTCAACGGTCATGATCGCCCCTGCCGTAGCAGGGAGCCAGCAGCAAAGTTCACACAATTCTCACCCCGTTCATCCAGTGGGGATGACAATGCGGATTCGTTTCGTAACGCTTTGAATGTCGCGAATTTAACGTGTTTGTGAGTCATGCTGTCTCCCTAACCAAACTCGTCCGTGTAGGACAGCATGATTTTATATTGGCAGCGCGCACATCATGGCCCTAAAGGTCAAATCATGGGATCGCAGGAAATCGAAAATCTGGTTCAGGCTCTGTCCAAACTTCCGGGCTTGGGTCCGCGCTCGGCGCGGCGTGCGGTGCTTCATCTGCTGAAGCGTCCCGAAACAACCATGAAACCGATATTGGCAGCGATGGAAAAGGTCGATGCCAATCTCGTCACCTGCACCATTTGCGGCAATGTGGATACACAGGACCCCTGCCAGATTTGCAGCGATCCGCGGCGCGATCCGAAATCACTATGTGTGGTAGAGGAAGTGTCTGATCTATGGGCGCTGGACAAATCGCGGCTGTTTCCCGGCAAATTTCACGTATTGGGTGGGCGGCTGTCGGCACTGGACGGCGTGCGGCCCGAAGATATTGCCATCGACAAGCTGATCACACGCGTGGAGCAGGGCGGCATTGACGAGGTCGTTCTGGCCATGAATGCGACATTGGAGGGGCAAACCACCGCCCATTATATTGCCGAGCGGCTCGAAAATTATCCATTGCGTCTCAGCCAGTTGTCCCATGGCATACCGGTGGGCGGCGAACTTGACTATCTTGATGAAGGGACATTGGCGCAGGCGCTGCGTTCGCGCAGACCCATTAGTAGTGATTGAACATGGTCACCAGTCCTTGACGAATCCCGGTAGAATCCCTAAATTTCGCGCATGGCCATATTACCTATTCTTGAAGTTCCCGACCCGCGTCTGAAAACCGTTTCAGAGCCGGTTACCGTGTTTGATGACGAGCTGAAAACGTTGATCGCCGACATGTTTGAAACCATGTACGACGCGCCGGGCATTGGCCTTGCCGCTATTCAGGTGGGTGTTCCCAAGCGGATATTGGTCATCGATCTACAAGAGCCTGTGGAACATGACCATGAACATGGTGAGCATTGCGATCACGAGCATGAAGTTGTTCGCGATCCCAAAGTGTTCATCAACCCTGAGATTCTCAATCCTTCAGAGGATTTGAATGTCTATAGTGAAGGCTGCCTTTCGGTGCCTGAACAATATGCCGACGTTGAGAGGCCTGCGACCATAACTGCACGTTGGCAAGACGAAACCGGAAAACAATATGAAGAACAGATGGATGGCCTACTAGCCACCTGTTTGCAGCATGAGATGGATCATCTTGAGGGCATATTGTTCATCGACCATCTGTCCCGTCTGAAACGCCAGATGGTACTCAAAAAACTGGCCAAGCTTCGCAAGGAAGCGGCTTAGCTCGGTTGTTCAGCCATCCTGAAATCAGTTCAGGATAAAAGCCTTGTTGCATGTAAGCTTCTCACAGTCTAAGTTCTCCTTTCGTTCCAACTGAAAGGGCTTGTTTTGGACGCTGTTGTTGCTCTTCTGATAGCTATTGTTACCCTTGTTGCCGGCTTGGTAGCAGGCTGGTTTATGGGTGGTCGAGCGGCTGCAGCATCTTCAAGGGCTGCCGAAGAAACAGCGACGTCGCTCAGGTCCATGCTGGACGGCGTGCAGGCGGAGCGGGATACCGCGCGATCCGAGCGTGATACCATTCGCGATGATCGCGATCAGGCGCGGCAATCTCTTGCTTCTCTGGAAGCTGACGCACGGAACCATGAAAAGCAGCTCAAGCAGTTGATTGAAGCAAAGGAAACGTTGTCCGCCCAATTTTCCGAGGTCGGCGCAAAAATGCTGGAAACCGCACAGCGCCAGTTTCTGGAACGCGCCGATCAGCGGTTTGATCAAGCCAATGAAAAAGGTGGCGAGAAAATTGCCAAGCTGCTCCAACCGGTTAATGAACGGCTTTCTGCATATGAAGAAAGTATCCGCAAAATCGAGAAGGAACGGACCGAATCCTATGCCGGAATAACGGCAACTATCGAGCAAGTGCGCCAAGGACAGGACCGGGTGCAGCAGGAGGCGGCACGGCTTGTTAACAGCCTGCGCAACGCGCCAAAGTCGCGCGGACGCTGGGGCGAGCAACAGCTAAAAAATGTCCTCGAAACTTGCGGCCTGTCGGAGCATACTGATTTTGTCACAGAGCAGAGCATTGACACCGACGAAGGACGTCTGCGCCCCGATGCGGTGATCAGTGTACCGGGCGGGCGTAAATTGGTCATCGATGCCAAGGTTTCACTCAATGACTATCAGGACGCGTTTGAGGCTGAGGATGATGATGCGCGCAGTTTTGCAATGGCGCGGCATTGCAATTCGATGAAAGCTCATATCGATGGCTTGTCCAAAAAAGCCTATTGGGACCAGTTTGAAGATGCGCCCGACTATGTAATCATGTTTGTGCCCGGCGAGCATTTTCTGTCCGCTGCATTGGAGCACGAACCAAATTTGTGGGACCATGCGTTCGAGAAAAAGGTATTGCTGGCGACACCCACCAATCTGGTGGCGATAGCGCGCACCGTGGCGGGCGTATGGCGGCAGGAAAAAATGGCCGCCGAGGCCAAGCAGATCGGGCAGTTGGGCAAGGAAATGTATGACCGGCTAGCGGTGGCTGGCGAACATCTTAAACGTATGGGGTCGGGCCTTGGCAGCGCCGTGGGCAACTACAACAAATTTGTCGGCAGTTTTGAACGTAACGTCATGGCGACAGGGCGGAAATTTGCGGAGCTCAACATCGAGACCGGAAAAAAGGAACTTGAACCGGTGGCAGAGGTCGAGGCCTTGCCGCGTTATTCCAACGATGTGGAAGCCGCGCTCATCGAGGACGACCGGGACGTCAAAGACGAAGCTGCAGAATAGCGACGCCGCTGCAGGTCCTGTCTGCGGGCCAGCTTATGGTTTTTCCGGACCGGACAATATCTCGCCGCCGCAACCGTCCAGATAGCCGGTGCCGCTGACGGCTGTTCTGACTGTATCTGTATATACGCGGTCGCTCATGCCATCACTGCATTCCTCGTCAGATGTTATGGTGAGGGTGATGTTGTGCTGATCGCTAAAGCCTTTAACTTCCCAGCCCGTTGCGGTTTTCGTCATCCTTTGCACGGGTAGGGTGAAATCATTGGTCGCTTCCATGGAGCTATAGATGATCTCATCATCCTTGATTTCGACGGCCCAACCTGGCTCTGTGCCGATGGCTTTATATTCGGACAGTTTTTCTTCGGTTACCGGTGCGTCCTGCGCTTTGTCGCCACAAGCCACCAACAATAGTGACAGAACTGGTGTGATTAATATTGCTTTTTTCATGCTTCTCTCTCCCCGAATTGAGATTAGCATATTGATCACTATTGATGAACAGGGATTATTTTCGCCGTTGGTTAAGCACTTCATAGGCCATGACAGCGCTGGCAACGGCGGCGTTCAGGCTGTCGGCCTTGCCCATCATCGGCATTTTTACCAGCGTATCGCAAGTGCCTTCATATTCGTCCGGTAGACCCTGAGCTTCATTGCCGATCAGCAGAAAGGTAGGCGTTTCATAATGGACCGATTGATAGTCTTTGTCGGTGTTAAGGCTGGTTCCGACCAACTGACCTTCACCGGCGCGCAGCCATGCGACAAACTCCTCCCATGGTGCCTGCAATATTTTCTGGGTAAATATTGCACCCATGCTGGCTCGCACCGCTTCAACCGAGAAGGGATCGACACAGTCGTCAATCAGTATCAATCCGCCAGCACCGACGGCATCACCAGTGCGTAATATGGTCCCCAGGTTACCGGGATCGCGCAGCGCCTGGGCGACCAGCCATATACCGGAATCGCCGCGATCAAGGTCACTCAGCGGGGTAGGGTGATCTTCGTAAATGCCGATAATCGATTGCGGATTGGATTTGCCAGACAGCTTAGCAATTATTGCTTCGCTGGTTTCAATCACTTCGCCGCCAGCATCGAAAGTGGCCTGTTCGATTTTCTGCGCCAGCGGGTGAAGGTCTGTATCCTCAACAACTACCAGTAATTTCGGAGTTTTGCCCGCCTCCAGCGCTTCGGTCAGGATACGCAAACCTTCGGCTAAAAAATGGCCTTCGCGCTTGCGATGCTTCTTCTCGCGCAGGCTTTTAAGACGCTTGATCGTCGGATTGGAAAAGCCGGTAATCTGGCGGCGTTCAGGGGAGGGCATGGACCTTAATCCTCACCAAAGCCGTCGACGACTAATCCGGCAAGTTTGTCCAAGGCGCTTTCGGCCTGATCACCGGCAACTATGATCTCGACACTGTCACCTTTGGCGGCGCCCAACATCATCAGGCCCATGATCGACGTTCCGGTTACTTCGGTGCCGTCTTTGCCAACCTTGACCGTCAGGCCTTCTGGCAGTTTACTCACATAGGTTACGAATTTTGCACTGGCTCTGGCATGAAGGCCGCGATTGTTGGTGATGGCGACGGTCCGGCGATATTCGCTCACGCGTCGCTTCCAAGAATTTCCGAAGCGACACTGATATATTTTTGACCGGCTTCCCTCGCGGCCGTGACTGCGTCACTTACATCCATGCATTTGCGCGCGCCATCAAGGCGGATGAGCATGGGGAGATTGACCCCGGCGATAACCTCAACCTTGCCCTTGTCCATCAGTGAAATGGCCAGATTGGAGGGTGTTCCGCCAAATAAATCGGTGAGAATGATGACGCCTTTTCCGTTCTGGACCTTCTCGATTGAGTCGGCAATTTCCTGACGCCGCTCTTCCATGTCATCATGCGGGCCAATACAAACGGGCAGGATCGCTTTTTGCGGGCCAACCACATGTTCCATCGCGGTGATAAATTCGTCAGCCAAACGGCCATGGGTAACAAGAACCAAACCGATCATTGCGATTAAATACCCTTATTTCCGTTCAGATCCTGCATGGCTTCGAGCGCTTCCATTGGCCGTGATGCCAGATTGCGATGGAGGACAGTGGGCGAAAATCCAGCGGCATGCAAGTTTTTGCTGAGCACTTCGGCAATATGTACCGATCTGTGACGCCCGCCGGTGCAGCCTATTCCGATATTGACATAGGCCTTGCCCGCCTTGACATATTTGGGAAGCAGAAACTTCAGCATTTCTTCAAATTTTTCCAGTGCTTCGGCGTAGAAAGGGTCTTTGGAAATATATTCAGCCACGGGTGCGTCCAGCCCGGTCATCAACTTTAAATCCGCATCCCAAAAGGGATTGGATAGAAAACGTACATCGAAAAGCAGGTCGATATTATTGGGCAGGCCGCGTGAAAAACCAAAGCTGGTGATCGTCACGGTTGTGATATCGGTATCCTGCAGGCTGAATTCTTCGCGAATCCGTCCCTGCAGGTCATTGGCGGACAAATCACTGCTATCGATGATATGGTCGGCCCAGCGCCTGATCGGTTCAAACTGACTGCGTTCCAATGCAATTCCGTCTTTCGCCGGGCGGTCGAGGGCGAGGGGGTGTCGCCGCCTGGTCTCTCCATAACGGCGCTCCAGCTCGCTGCCCGCACAATCCAGATAGAGCGTGGAGATATGGTAATTTTCATTCTCCTGCAGTTTTTTGATGCGCTTGATCAGGTTGTCCGGGTCAAAGCCGCGGGTCCGACTGTCAAAACCCAGTGCGAGTGGCGGATCCTTGTCACCGCGCGAGCTGGATGGGGGCGTCTTTAGCAGGCCTTCGAGCAACCGGATCGGGAAATTATCAACGGTTTCCCAACCGATATCCTCCAGTGTTTTGAGCGCTGTTGTCTTTCCGGCGCCAGACAGGCCCGTGATAAGCAGGACATGCTTGGTATCTGCAGTTGTCATGTGCCGCTCGCCCTTTGCAAAGCCCGTTTGAGCGCCATTTCCACCTTGATCGGGGCACTGGCCTCCAAAGGATTTATGCTGATTGTGGGAATGGCGATAGTCATAATTGTCTCTGTTTGGCTATCCAGAGGAAAGCGATCGGGTTGTGGTTTTAGATGTACTTGCAGCATTAGCGGAATGTCCGACACATGGGCATAGTCAAAAATGCCCAATGAGCGGATTTCAATTTTTCCAGCTATCTTGGCAGGCGCAGTCAATAATATTTGGTCATGATCCAGCGAAAGTTCAACATAATCATCGCTGATCAGAACAGCGCCGCGATCAATCAACCGCAAGGCAAGGTCCGACTTTCCTGATCCGGAAGCGCCAGTGATCATCACACCCGCTCCGTCGATGGCAATACAACTGGCGTGATGCGTTTCTTTGGTCATTCGGCTGCCTTGGGCAATCGAATTTCAAAGCAGGCGCCTTGCTGGCCATCTGGTCGATCGATGGCCCGGACAGTACCTTCATGTCCTTCAATTATCGTTTTGGCGATGGCGAGACCGAGTCCGCTATGCTTGCCAAATGCTTCTTCCGCCGGTCGGTCGGAATGAAAGCGGTTGAAGATATTCTGCCGCAGTTCTAAGGCGATACCAGGGCCTTGGTCCGATACTTGAATCACAACTTCGTCTGCGTCCGGCGTAGCGAGAATCTCGATTAGCCCGTCCGCCGGCGAAAAGGACACGGCATTGTCAAGAATGTTGCTGAACACACGCTCCAGCCGATCGTCATCCCCCATGACTGTGGCGACGCCGCGGCCCGGGCGGGCAAAGGCAATCTTGATGTTTTTATTGGTATCGCGCTGCTCACGGGCGGCGAGCAGCTGATCAAGCATTTTGCCGATATCGACCCGCTCAAATTTTGCACGGGCCAGTTGCGCATCGACGCGGGATGCTTCGGAAATATCGTTGATCAGCCGGTCAATTCTGCGCACATCATCATTGGCAACATCGAGAAGTTGACGCCTGAGATCGGGGTCATCGACCCGGTCCAGTCCTTCCAATGCAGAGCGCAGAGAGGCGAGTGGATTTTTTATTTCATGACTGACATCTGCTGCGAACGCTTCGGTCGCGTCGATGCGATAGCGCAAGGCACCGCTCATGTCGGCGAGTGCGCGGGCCAGCTGACCAATTTCATCGCGTCTGCCAGGCATACGGGGAACGGTGATTTCAGGCTCTCGGCCCAGCCGGACACGAATGGCGGCACGGGCCAACTTTCTGATCGGTCGGACGATTGTCCGCGCAAGGAAAAGCGACAATAATACTGAAACAATCGCGGTCAGGAAAATCACCAGCACGACATTGGCTCGTTCTGCCCGCACGATCCGGGTGATGTCCCGTGCGTTGCTGGTCAGCAGAAGGACATCATTGCTGCTTGGCAAGCGGGCCGCTGCGATGATCACAGGAGTGCGATCGGGTGCGTAGCGAACGGCGCTATTGGGTTGCTGTTCCTCCGACAGAAGCTCAATCTCCGGCCAGGACGATCCGATATCATCATCGGGCTCTGTGAATGCAGTGATCGGTTTGCTGAGGACAATCAACTCTATCGATTGATCCAGTGCCCGGGCTACATCTTTCTGCCATGGCTCCATTTCCGGATCCCTGAATTGGTAGGTGGGTTCCGCCAACGCGAAACTGTCGATTATCTTTGCGCCGGCTTCGTCATACAGCCGCAGGCGGCTCTCCAGATGCATCGCAAATTCGGCGATAAGATCTTGCCGGTTTTCAGGCGTCTGCAGGTTTAATGCATCACTGATGATCTGGGTCTGCAAGCGAGCCTGACTGAGCCGCTCGTCGGTTAGTTCATCCCGATAGTTATCAAGATAGAAAAGACTGCCGGCCAGCAAAGCGATGGCGAGGATATTGACCGCCAATATACGAGTGGTCAGCGACAGCCGCGCAGACCATCGTAGGGACAGCTCAGGATCATCGATACTGGCTGCAGGTTTATTCGTTGTAGCGATAACCGGCTCCATAGAGCGTGTCGATGGCATCAAATTCCGGATCGACTTCCCGGAATTTGCGGCGCAGGCGTTTTATATGGCTGTCGATGGTCCGGTCGTCGACATAGACATCGTCCTGATAAGCGGCGTCCATCAACTGATTGCGACTTTTTACGACGCCGGGCCGGTTGGCCAGTGTTTCCAATATCATGAATTCTGTTACAGTCAGCGTGACGTTGCTGCCATTCCATTTAACGAGGTGCCGGGCCGGGTCCATTTCCAGACCGCCGCGAATAAGGGGTTCCAATCCCTCAGTATCGGCTTCTTCATCCGATAATTTAACCAGTTCAGCCCGGCGTAAAATCGATTTTACTCGGGCAATCAGAAGCCGTTGTGAAAATGGTTTCTTGATATAGTCATCAGCCCCCATGGCGAGACCAAGGGCTTCATCCAGTTCTTCGTCCTTTGAGGTCAGGAAAATGACCGGCAGATTGCTTTTTTCACGAACCCGGCGCAGCAGCTCAAGGCCGTCCATCTTCGGCATTTTGATATCAAAAATGCCCAGGTCCGGTGGGTTGTCCAATATCGCCTGCAGGGCTGCCTCACTGTCAGAATAAACCCGTGTTACAAAGCCTTCCGCCTGCATCGCTATGGATACAGAGGTCAATATGTTCCGATCATCATCAACAAGGGCGATATTGGCGGCCATCAAATGGGTTATCCTGTGACTATCTCTAAACTTCAACTTTATGTTGATATTTGACCTAGTTGAAGCGCTTCGCCTGTACAAGCATGCATCTGCCGGAATGGCGGCCGACCGGGAGCGACCTTATTTATCTTTCGGCATGGTTTCAACTTATGCTGATATGATGGTATTGTATTATCACTTAGGTAATTTGACCGACTCGTTTTGGTGAGTTAAGCGCCTCACCAAACTTGCCGAATCCGGCAACCGCCCATTCCTAGTTCAAGCCATAGGGGAATAACCGTGCCAAAAGTGTCGTCCGTAACTTTAAATGATCAAGGCTTTGCCACAGCCGCAGAGCAGCACTGGAATCTCGGCGCGCCTGCTTTGGTTGAAGCCGCAGTTTCTCGGGGCGAAGGGCATCTCGCTAAAGACGGACCGTTAGTTGTCGAAACCGGAAAGCATACCGGTCGCTCGGCCAACGATAAATTCATTGTCCGCGACGGCGAGACGGAAGACAGCGTTTGGTGGGGCAAGACCAATGTCAGCATGACACCAGAGCATTTTGCAGCACTTAAGGAAGATTTCCTCAAAGCTGTTGCTGAGAAAGAAACGTTGTTTGTTCAGGACCTGTTCGGTGGTTCGCAGCCGGAGCACCGGGTCAATGTTCGGGTGATCAACGAGCTTGCCTGGCACAATCTGTTTATTCGCACGATGCTGGTTCGGCCGACGGCTGACGAACTGCCGGGTTTTGCACCAGAATATACGATTATCGATTTACCGAGTTTCAAGGCTGATCCAGAGCGGCACGGCACACGCAGCGAGACTGTCATCGCGGTGAACCTCTCCGAAAAACTGATTCTGATTGGTGGCACGGCATATGCTGGCGAAATGAAAAAATCGGTATTCGGTTTGCTCAACTATCTTCTGCCGCTCGATTCGGTCATGCCGATGCACTGTTCGGCGAATATGGGGCCGGAAGGCGATACGGCGATTTTCTTTGGACTATCCGGTACCGGCAAGACGACCCTGTCCGCTGATGCGAGCCGCATCCTGATCGGCGATGATGAACATGGCTGGTCTGATACCGCTGTCTTCAACTTTGAAGGCGGTTGCTATGCCAAGATGATCCGCTTGTCGGAAGAAGCCGAGCCTGAAATTTACGCGACCACCCGCCGTTTTGGCACAGTGCTGGAAAATGTCGTGATGGATCCCGAGACCCGGGAACTTGATTTTGACGACAATAGCAAAGCTGAAAATACCCGCGGTGCCTATCCGATCGATTACATTCCCAACACGTCTGAAAAGAATATGGGACCGGTTCCCAAGAACATCATCATGCTGACAGCGGATGCGTTTGGTGTTCTGCCTCCCATTTCGCGATTGACGCCAGAGCAGGCCATGTATCACTTCCTGTCTGGCTACACAGCCAAGGTGGCGGGCACGGAGATCGGTGTTACCGAGCCTGAAGCGACTTTCTCAACCTGTTTCGGCGCACCGTTCATGCCGCGTCATCCATCCGTTTACGGCAATCTTTTGAAAGAACGTATTGCCAAAGGCGGCGTCCGGTGCTGGCTGGTGAATACCGGTTGGACCGGCGGCAAATATGGCGAAGGCAACCGGATGCCGATCAAGGCGACACGAGCGCTGCTCAATGCGGCCCTGGACGGCAGCCTGAACGATGGCGATTTCCGCATCGATGATAATTTCGGTTTTGAAGTGCCGGTATCGGTTCCCGGTGTCGACAGCGCGATCCTTGATCCGCGTTCGACCTGGTCAGACAAGGCCGCTTATGACGAAACAGCGCATAAGCTGGTCAAACTGTTCATCGACAATTTTGAGCAATTTGCCGAACATGTTGACCAGAATGTTCGGGAAGCCGCTCCAACCGCTGCTTCAGAAGCCGCTTAAGTCATAATATGTTTGATTAGTGCAATTGTTGCGGTTTGTCCGCGACAATTGCAACTTCAACCATTGAGCCGTCGGTTTTGGGTGCGATCAGGAGTTTCTCTCCCCGAACAAAGCCGTCTGTCTCGATTTTCTTTTCGATTTTGCCGTTAGTGGCAATGTCGTGCGCGATCCTCACCAGTCGTTTGACCACTTCATTTGGTTCATAGCCGTCCGGACTGGTGATCCTTACTTCTTGTCCGGAAAAATAGGACAGGCCAGATGTCTCGAATTCGCCCTTTGCAGTTTCCGATATGGCGATTTGAGAGAGCACCGGAAATGGACCGCCGGAGATGTAATGATCGGTCGACCCAACAAAATAATCAAATCCGACATGCAATCCAGCCGGCCGCCAGACAATGGTGTGCGCGTTGATTGATTGGCCAACATATCGAGCCAGTTTCAGCAAGGCGCGGTTAACAGTATCGCTATGCCTTGCCGCTCCGATATCTTTGCCAGGTTTAATGCCGATGCCTGCCAGTTTTTTTTCCGGAGCTTTGCAGAAAATATGATCCAGATCGGCAATTGACAGGTTTTGGCTAATCTCTTCGATGCTGTAGTGGATCAGCTCAAAACCCATGCCGCTAGTCATTACTTCCAACCGGTCGCGACTTTGATATTGCGAGGGTGTAAGGCTAATATCCTCTGATATTCGACCGGAAACCGAGAGATCCGCCAGACGGAATGTCTGGGGAATATCCGCCAAAATCAATAGTGGAAGATCGCTTTGCACCCTTGGTCCTTGTCCGTTGTAGTCCCAGATATGTTCTTTTTATGTTCTTTGTTAGACTTGTCCATAGCATAATCATCCATCTTGTCGAACTTCATCCATATCGGATGGACAGCGATCATGGCTTGAAATCAGTTCATTATAACTGCAGTGTTTTTGCAAAGGAGCGGACTATTGGCTGATTGGATATTATCTGTCTTGATGCTGGCGGGCGCCGGATTGCTGGCTGGCGGTGTGTATTTGATACGCACCGGCAAGAACAGGAAGCAGGGTATTTTGATGCTGATTGCATCCGCAGTCATGTTCGCCAACGTGGCAATCTGGACGGTGCCGACCCCGGGTTCGGATAGCCAAAGCGGCAGTGCGATACCGGACCGCCCCAATTGACAGCTTATTTGATCGGTGAATCTGGCGCCAGACGCATGTCGAGATAATTGTCGACTGAACCCATGAGCAATTCCATTTCATTTTCATAAAAATGGTTTGCGCGCGGAATTTCATCGTGATGGATTGTGATGTGTTTTTGCGTGCGAAGTTTGTCGACCAGTTTTTGCACTGCGCTTGGCGTGACAACTTCATCGTTCACGCCCTGAATGATGATCCCGGATGATGGGCAGGGGGCAAGGAAGTTGAAATCATACATGTTGGCAGGCGGGGACACGGAGATGAAGCCGCGTACTTCCGGCCGCCGCATCAAAAGCTGCATGCCAATCCAGGCACCGAAGCTGTAGCCGGCAATCCAGGTTGTTTGCGCCTCGGGATGGATGCTCTGGACCCAGTCCAGTGCCGAAGCGGCGTCAGAAAGCTCGCCGATGCCATTGTCAAATGTGCCTTGTGACCGGCCCACCCCGCGGAAGTTAAACCGCAATGTAGCAAAACCGCGGTTCACGAATGTCTTGTACATGGCCTGCGTGATCCGGTCATTCATCGTGCCGCCCGCTTGCGGGTGGGGGTGAAGGATCATCGCGACCGGTGCGCGGTCGCGCGGTCCTGGGCTAAAACGGCCTTCGAGGCGACCTTCGGGTCCGGTAAAAATTACGTCAGGCATGGCTTTTTCAATTCTTTGGTCAGGATTAAAATTTGAATGGCGTCAAAAGGCAGATTAGCTTTTGCGCTGAATGAAGCGTCTATATAGAGAGAGTGAAATAATCCGCAACTCAATCCCGCAATTGTCAAAGGGTTTAGCCTAGCAAAATGTCTGAGCAGAAACGCATCTATCTGGACTATGCCGCGACAACGCCAATGTTGGATGTCGCCCGGCAAGCCTGTCTGGAAGGATTTGCGCATTGGGCCAATCCTTCCTCGCCTCATGCAGATGGGCGCGCCGCCGGGGCGATGCTTGAAAATGCGCGAAAGCGATTCAAGGCTGCGCTCGACTGGGACGGCGAGGTCATCTTCACCAGCGGCGCCAGTGAAGCGATTGCCATGGCATTGAAACAGACCAAACCCGTGCGGCAATTGGTATCGCCGATTGAGCATGATGTGGTTTTGCGTTTTGCCGAAGGCGCGGACAGTATACCGGTTGATCTCAACGGTCTCGTGGTGCCGATGCGGCTTAATCATCTGCTGAAGGCGGAGAAAGAGCAGGCGCTTGTTGTCGTGCAGTCGGTAAATAATGAAACCGGCGTGATGCAGGACATGGACGCGCTCGCCAAAGTGACAAGAGACAGGGGCGCAATTCTGTTGGCAGACTGTTCGCAATCCGCCGGGAAAATGCCGTTGCCTGATGCCGATATGATTATCATTGCCGGCCATAAATTTGGCGGTCCGCCGGGCGTTGGCGCACTGTTGATCAAGGATCTGAATGTGCTGCATTCGTATGGTGGTCAGGAGCAGGGCTATCGCTCGGGTACCCAGAACCTGCCTTATATTATGGCCATGGTGGCTGCCCTGGAAGCACCGGCCAACTGGGCAGGGCGGGCAACGGAACTGCGCGCGCATTTGGATAATGCGATAAAAACAGAAGGCGGGGCCGTTGTCGCAGAGAATGCCCCAAGAATTGCCACAATCGGCAGCTATCAAATGCCCGGAGTGGCGGCAAACACCCAGTTGATCAAATTTGATATGGCCGGTTTTTCGGTATCCGCAGGCAGCGCTTGCTCCTCTGGCACCCTGAAGCCCAGTCATGTGCTCGAAGCCATGGGCATTGATGAAGGAACGGCGCGGGAGGTTATCCGCGTGAGTATCGGTCGCGATACGACCCGGGCGGAAATTTATGACTTTATCGAGCAATGGAAATCCATCTTCAGCGGCGCGCGCAAGAGCTGATCCGATGGCCAAAGAACCGATCTATCTCGATAATCAGGCGACAACGCCGCTCGCACCGGAAGTGTTTGACGCCATGGTTCCCTGGCTGCGCGACAATTTCGGTAACCCACACAGCGCGCATTTATTGGGCCGTAAAGCTGCGGCCGCCGTGGAGGTGGCGAGGGATCAGGTGGCTAACCTTTTACCGAAGAACGGAAAGCTATTTTTCGCGGGCAGCGCGACGGAAGCCATCAACCTGGGTTTTGGGGCTGTTCATGCCCTGAAAGCCGCCGGACGCGACAAAATTATCGTTCTGGACAGTGAACATGCGGCGGTTCGTGATACCGCACTATCTTACAAAGAGCATGGCTTCATGGTCGAACGGCATCCGATAGGCCCTGACGGCATTGTGTCATTGAAAGAGTTGGGCGGGGCGATTGACGAAAAGACCGCACTTGTCGCCGCGATGCTGGTCAATAACGAGATTGGCGTCATTCAGCCGGTCGAAGCCATTGCCAGACTGGCGCATGAGCATGGCGCGCTGATGCTGTGTGATGTCGTTCAAGGCTATGGCCGGGTCGCCGTTCCCGAAAATGTCGATTTGGCAGCGATATCGGCGCATAAAATATACGGCCCCAAAGGCATTGGCGCCTTGTGGGTTCGTGAGGGGATTGATCCGCCGCCCATGATCCATGGCGGCGGACAGGAACGGGGTATCCGGTCGGGAACCTTGTCACCCGCCTTATGTGCCGGGTTCGGTCGAGCGGCAGCGCTTTGTTCCGACCGGCATAATGTCGATGCAGCCCATATTCAGGCTCTGGCAGATAAGGCCCGGACCAGTTTTGCAGACTGGACGATCAACGGCGCAATGGATCAACGCTATATGGGCAATCTCAATATCCGGCGGGATGGCGTTGATGTGGCGCGCTTGATGTCGGATGTCCGCGGCGTGGCGTTTTCTGCCGGATCAGCCTGTGCCAGTGGTTCTGGCCGCCCGAGCCATGTGCTGGCAGCATTGGGTCTGGAACCCCTACAGATCAAATCCTCGATTCGTCTGGGATTTGGCCGGTATAACAGTCTGGAAGACATCGAAATGGCGGCAAAATCTATAAACGAAGCGGTCGAGGCGCAACTTTCATGAGCGACATTAAAGTGAATTTTATCAGTGCTGATGGTGAGCAGACGGTAACAGCAACCGCATCTGATGGTGATGATCTGTTGACTATCGCGCAGGTTAATGACCAGCCTTTGGAAGGCACATGCGAAGGCCAGATGGCTTGTTCCACTTGCCATGTGATTGTTGATGCCCAAGATTTCGACAAATTACCGGAAGCGACAGAGATGGAAGAGGATATGCTCGATCTGGCCGCCGGAGCCCGGCGGACCAGCCGTCTGGCCTGTCAGATTACGCTGACCCCCGAGCTCGATGAGCTGACTGTCCATATCCCGGCGGAAAGCCGCAATATGCAAGGAGTTTAGCATTGTTTGATCGCCGGAGATTCATGCTGTCATCCGGTCTGCTTCTGCTCAGCGGTTGTATGGCAAAATCCAATACCAGCCGTGATACGGGGAGCAAGCAGACTATATATGACGCGCCCCAGATGGCGGAGATTGAGAAACGCATTGGTGGGCGTCTCGGTGTGGCTTTGGTGGATGGTGATGGTGGGCTGCTCATGTCGTATCGGGGCAGTGAACGCTTTGCCATGTGTTCAACTTTCAAGGCCGCTCTGGCATCCGCCCTTTTCGCAGCGCATCAGGCTGGAACAGTTGATATGTTCGAAGAATTTGAACTGAAACCCGCCGATGGCGTACCCTATATGCCTTTTGTAGAGGAAAAACTCGCCGCCAAAGAGCCGGTATCCCTTCATCAACTTGCAGGGGCGACGGTGATGACCAGCGATAATGCCGCAGCCAATTTGATTCTCAACGCGATTGGAGGGCCGCAGGCTTTTACAGATTTCGCCCGCTCGCAAGGGGATGATGTCACTCGTCTGGACCGCATGGAACCGGATTTAAACGAAAACGCCCCCGGTGACCCGCGCGATACCACCACGCCAGAGGCTATGGCGATGTTGATGCGTAAGTTGACGATAG
Organism: uncultured Sphingomonadaceae bacterium; assembly: GCA_947495985.1. Lineage (GTDB taxonomy): Bacteria > Pseudomonadota > Alphaproteobacteria > Sphingomonadales > Sphingomonadaceae > Parasphingorhabdus. The sequence goes on along the minus strand of CANMBD010000001.1, from coordinate 1,009,422 downwards.
AGGATGCCGCGCTGGATATTGATAAGTTGACGCTGCAAAAGTGGTTGAAAGACAGTAAAACCGGCGCGTCGCGGATACGGGCCGGTTTGCCTAAGGGCTGGCCTGTCGGTGATAAAACCGGCACCGCTTCGGGCGGAATCGCCGTCAACGATATTGCGATTATATGGCCTTCCACTGCTGAATATGCGGGCAAACCGGTTATTCTGACCGTTTATACCGATCGTCCACAGGTACCAATCAAGGAGGTAGATATCGCCATGGCCTCTATCGCCCGCTTCGCCGCACAAATGATTGCGCTTCCAGATTAGGCGCTCGAGTTAAAACCACACTTGAATTCTGTGCGACTCCCCGCCATATGCGCAGCGGGAGTCGGGTGGACGTAGTTTTCGCCAACCCGGTCAGATCCGGAAGGAAGCAGCCGTAACGATTTTTCTGCGGGTCGCCCGGCTCCTACTCACAAAATATACACAGGCTTTTGTGGCCAATCGCTGTTTAAGCTTCGACAAGCTGACGGCTAGCGCCTAAACTCACGCCATGTCCGATTCACCCGACATATTTGCCGCTGGCGGCGTGGAAGCGCCCATCGATCCGGCCCCTGCCGCTGCACAGCCGTACCGCGTGCTGGCGCGCAAATACCGGCCGTCCAGCTTTGCCGAGCTTATCGGGCAGGATGCCATGGTCCAGACGCTGGGCAATGCCATCAAGCGCGACCGTCTGGCCCATGCGTTTTTGATGACCGGCGTGCGCGGGGTGGGCAAAACATCGACCGCCCGGCTGATTGCAAAGGCGCTTAACTGCGTTGGTGAAGACGGGCAGGGTGGTCCAACGATTGATCCTTGCGGAAAATGCGAGCCATGCCGCTCGATTGCCGAGGGCAGCTTTATCGATGTTATCGAAATGGACGCCGCAAGCCATACAGGTGTCGATGATGTCCGCGAGATTATCGAGGCAGTGCGCTATTCCTCAGTTTCCGCGCGCTACAAGATATATATTATCGACGAAGTCCACATGCTGTCGAAAAACGCCTTCAATGCGCTTTTGAAAACGCTGGAAGAGCCGCCGGCCCATGTGAAATTCATCTTTGCGACAACGGAAGTGAATAAAGTGCCGATTACGGTGCTTTCTCGTTGCCAGCGCTTTGATCTGAAGCGGATCAAGGCGGAGCAATTGTCCGCCCATTTCGCGCATATCGTCGAAAAAGAAAACGTACAGGCAGAGCAGGAAGCGCTCGACCTGATTGCCCAAGCGGCCGAGGGATCGGTTCGCGATGGCCTTTCCATCCTCGATCAAGCGATTGCCCATGCTAATATGGAAGAAGGCGGTGACGTCAAAGCGGCGCAGATCCGGGAAATGCTGGGACTGTCTGATCGCAGCGCCGTGCGCCGGTTGTTTGGACTGCTTTTGGAGGCGGATTCTCAGGCTCTACTTGATGCGATTGATGCACAATATCGCGTGGGCGTAGAACCTCTTTCGCTGATGAACGGGCTGTTGTCGCTTTGCCATCAGGTGACTTTGTACAAGGTCGGGCGGGCCAATGACCCTACCTTGTCCGATGAAGCCAAAGCGCAACTTGGCGCTTGGTCTGAGCAATTATCTTTTCCTGTTCTTCATAGGTTATGGCAGCTTCTTCTGAAAGGTTATGAAGAAGTTCAGCAAGCACATATGCCACGTGAAGCTTGTGATATGGCGCTTTTGCGAGTGCTTTGCGCAGCCGATATGCCGGATCCGGGTGAACTGGCGAAAATGTTGTCGCAAGGTGCTACCCCTGCGGCTCCAACTGCCGGTGAAGTCGCTCCGGAAGGCAGTGCTGCACCTGTTCACGAGGCACCACCCGCACCGGTGGCTGATGTTCCTGCCCAGACCACCAAACCGGAATATGTCGAGCCTCAATCGCCGGAAAATCCCCAAACCGAACAGCAGGTCCCTGAAAATAACCTGCCACAGGATTTTCAGCCACAGGATTTTCAGGGTGTGATCAATATTATCGGCGGCGTGTCACCGATATTGGAAAGCATATTAATAGCTGATATGCGTATCATCAGCTTTTCAGCGCCGGTCATTGAATATCAATCTGCGCGGCCGATTGCAGCATCTGACGTGAAAAAGATCACTGACGCGCTGAAAGAGGCTACAGGTGCCGTGTGGACAATAAAGGAGGGGCAGGGCGAAGCAAAGCCCAGTATTTCTGAGCAAGCGCAGCTTGATCAGGATGCCGCCACTCAGGCTATATTGGACACACCGCTCGTGAAGGCCGCTTTCGAGGCTTTTCCCGACGCGGAATTACTGGAAAATGACATGGATCAGGCGCAAATTGGAACTCGGCCTGAATCGAGGAGCTCACAAGCATGAAATCTATGGAAGAAATGATCAAAGCGGCACAAGAAGCCGCGCAAACGGTTCAAACGCAGATGGAGGAAGCACAGGCCAAGCTCGACAGCATCGAGGTAGAGGGTAAATCCGGTGGCGGATTAGTGTCTGTCAAAGCAACTGCCAAGGGTCGTATATTGGGCGTCAGCATCGATGAAAGTCTTATGAAGGCAGAAGAAAAAGGTATTTTGGAAGATCTGGTTGCGGCAGCGTTTAACGATGCACGTGACAAAGCAGATGCTGTCAGTAACGAGGAAATGGGCAAAATGACAGGCGGTATGGGCCTGCCGGCAGGCTTCAAGCTTCCCTTTTAGCGGTATTGCCGCTTTCCTGCTCTGATGGTTTTATAGTGGTTGAAGTCATCTGAGTGCGCCCCATATAGGCTGACAGGCGCGCAGTCAGTACCGAATCTCGCGCCATAGTTTGGAGTATAAATGTCCCAGTCCGATTCCACATCTGCCAATAATCCCGAAGCCAAGGCGCTGCCTTTGTTGCCGCTGCGCGATATTGTGGTGTTCCCCAATATGATCGTCCCGCTTTTTGTGGGCCGTGACAAATCGGTCGTGGCTCTGGAAAAGGCCATGGATAGCGACAAGGAAATTTTTCTGGTGGCGCAGCTGGATCCGGCGGAAGATGATCCGGCACGCGATCAGCTTTATGATCTTGGCGTTGTGGCGACGGTGCTTCAGCTTTTGAAGTTGCCGGATGGAACGGTTCGCGTGCTGGTTGAGGGCAAACAGCGCGCAAAACATGTTTCGCTGGAAGAGAAAGATGACGGCTTCGTGCTGGCGCAAGTGGATTTGATCGACGAGCAGTCCGTGGAAGGTCCGGAAGCAGCGGCGTTGATGCGCTCTGTCATTGAACAGTTTGAGAATTATTCCAAACTTAACAAAAAAATGCCGGCCGAAACCGTGGTCCAGCTTGGCGAGATTGATGAAGCATCGCGTCTGGCCGATGCGGTCGCCGCTAATATAAACGTCAAAGTGGCCGACAAACAGAGCCTGCTCATCGAGAGCGATCCGGTCAAGCGTCTGGAAATGGCTTTTGCCTTTATGGAAGGCGAACTCGGCGTTCTTCAGGTCGAAAAGAAGATTCGCGGCCGCGTGAAACGCCAGATGGAGAAAACCCAGCGCGAATATTATCTCAATGAACAGATGAAGGCTATCCAGCGCGAACTGGGTGATGGCGAAGACGGCGAAGGCGATGAAATGTCGGCGCTGGGCAAGAAAATCGAGGAGATGAAACTCTCCAAGGAAGCCAAGACCAAAGCCAATGCTGAATATAAAAAGCTCAAAGGCATGCAGCCCATGTCTGCGGAAGCGACGGTTGTCCGCAATTATCTGGATGTGCTGCTGGGTCTGCCATGGGGCAAGAAATCCCGGCTTAAGAAAGATATCAAACAAGCCGAAAAGATTCTCGATGACGATCATTTCGCTCTGGAAAAAGTGAAAGAACGGATTGTTGAATATCTCGCCGTTCAGGCACGGACCAATAAGCTGAAAGGACCTATTCTTTGTCTTGTTGGCCCTCCAGGTGTCGGTAAAACGTCTCTCGGTCGATCGATTGCCAGAGCAACAGGCCGTGAATTTGTCCGTCAATCGCTTGGCGGGGTTCGCGATGAAGCCGAAATTCGCGGACATCGCCGGACCTATATTGGCTCCTTACCTGGCAAGATTGTATCAAATCTAAAAAAAGCGGGGACGTCCAACCCATTGTTCCTGCTCGATGAGATTGACAAGCTTGGTCAGGATTTTCGCGGTGACCCGGCCTCGGCACTGCTTGAAGTGCTCGACCCGGAACAGAATGACAAGTTTCAGGACCATTATCTCGAAATAGATATTGATCTGTCGGACATCATGTTCGTCACAACCGCCAATTCTCTCAATTTGCCACAGCCGCTGCTCGACCGCATGGAGATCATCCGGCTCGAAGGCTATACCGAGGACGAGAAGGTCGAAATTGCAAAACGCCACCTGATCGAAAAGCAAGTCGATGCGCATGGCCTGAAAAAAGGCGAATTTTCGTTGCAGGATGACGCGCTGCGTGACCTGATCCGCTATTATACCCGCGAAGCTGGTGTACGGACGCTGGAACGCGAGATTGCAAAACTCGCGCGCAAAGCTCTTCGACGGATACTCGAGGGTGAGTATAAGAGCGTAGAGATTACGCCGGAAACGCTTTCGGAATATGCCGGTGTTCGCAAATATCGCCATGGCGTCGGTGAGGAAGAAAATCAGGTCGGGGCCGTAACCGGACTGGCCTGGACGGAAGTTGGCGGTGAATTGCTGACTATCGAATCCGTTACAGTGTCTGGCAAAGGCCAGATCAAGACGACTGGTAAGCTGGGTGAGGTAATGACCGAATCCGTTCAAGCCGCCTTGTCCTTTGTAAAGGCGCGGGCGCCATCTTATGGTATCAAACCTAGCATTTTCAGCCGTAAAGATATCCATATTCACTTGCCAGAAGGCGCGGTGCCCAAAGACGGTCCATCAGCCGGTGTTGGTATCGTGACTGCAATTGTTTCTACGCTGACCGGTATTCCGGTGCGCCGGGATGTCGCAATGACTGGTGAAGTCACCTTGCGTGGCCGCGTGTTGCCAATCGGTGGTTTGAAAGAAAAGCTGCTTGCAGCATTGCGGGGCGGCATAACGACGGTTTTGATACCAGCGGAAAATGAGAAAGATCTGGTCGAGATTCCAGATAATATCACGTCTTCGCTTAAGATTATTCCGGTCAAACATGCCGATGAAGTTCTCGCTCAAGCTCTTGCCGAAAAAGTAGAACCGATCGAGTGGAGCGATGCGGATGAACTGGCGGGCCATGCAACGGCCCCGGTGACCGATGATGCAGGGTCCACAGCACGACACTAACAGCGGCTTTACACGAGTCGTTATGGGGGATTGCTGCCAGCTTCGCCGGCGGCTTCCCTGTGGTACGCGCCAGTAATTGGCCGAAAATGTCCGAAATTGGACCAAATTTAACGATTTGACATAAATATTACATCTTTGACCCAAAAATCGGCGGTTTTCCTTTGACTCAAGGGGGCTTCTTGTTGTTACTGACCCCAGACAAAGTCGCGATTCAATCAAGAATTGCTTTTAGAGAAGGGGGGATACCCAATATGAATAAACAGGATCTTATCAGTAGCGTAGCAGATCACAGTGGTCTCAGCAAAAGCGATGCCGGCAAAGCCGTTGACGCAGTTTTCGATTCTATCACAGGTTCACTGAAGAGCGGCAATGAAGTCCGTCTCGTCGGTTTTGGAACATTTTCTACATCAAAGCGTAAAGCTTCTACAGGCCGTAACCCACGCACGGGTGAGCCAATGCAGATTCCTGCATCTACACAAGCAAAATTCAAAGCCGGCAAGGGCTTGAAGGACGCCGTTAACAAATAAATAAATTGGGGAAGTGCCTAGGCGCTTCCCCATTTTTTCGCGCTTTGTTTGAAAAGTTCAGGCGGGTTCCTTTGGGGCCCGCCTTTTTTCATTTTTTGGGATTGAGGGTATTCGGGTATAGCGTCTAGCAGCCGGTAAGGGCGGCGCTTCTTCTCTGCAAGAGTAAATTTCCTGAGGCTCTTAATGTTCGCTTTGGGCGCAAAAGCAGACGTTAGAAATCAAGTGTCCTTGCTGTGTTCTGATCTGGATGATAGGCAATTTTTATGCGAAATCGCTCTTCGACGATATCTCTCCGAGTTCAGGAAAAGCTTTGTCGGCTGGCTAGAAATACAGTGTTTTGTGTTTCAATAATTTTGGTTCCAGTCATTATTCTATCCTTCTTTTTGAACGAAAAATTCATTGATTTCGAAGGATGGGCCGAATTCACTACAACAGTTTTGGTTTTGGTGATGTTCAATTTTTTTTGGATTGCCGTTCACCGTTTCATTTTGAACCGGATTGAAGCCGAGAGATAATCTGGGCAAAACCGAGCCGTTCTGAAACGATCCTTTTGATATTTAGCTAGTGTCCGCTTTCGGGATAATGCGGACCATGTTCCTGAGCAGGGCGGGCGTGCTAGCATCATTTCTGATGGCTGCAATTGAAACTGTTTCGGGTTTGATACCTGTTAAGTCGACATCAGGTCACCCTTCGCTTGCGCTTCGGGATTTTCGCGGAAAACAATCCGCCGGATTGTTTTTGATTCCGCGAAAATGGTAGACGCTACAGGGTTCGAACCTGTGACCCGCTGATTAAGAGTCAGCTGCTCTACCAACTGAGCTAAGCGTCCCTATTTTCGATATGCATGTCATATAGGTCTCATCTTGCGAAGAACAACCGTCTGATGGGCTATCTTGACTTTATCCGAATGTGCCGCTGCGGCGGCCCGGATGGCGGTCTATTGCCATCAATATCCCGATGCAGATCATGATCGTCATCATGGATGACCCGCCGTGGCTGAGGAAAGGCAGGGGTATACCGACCACCGGCGCCAAGCCCATGACCATCATCAAGTTGATAGCGACGTAGAAGAATATCGTCGTCGACAGACCGGCAGCCAAAAGTTGGGAGAAACGGGTCTTGGCCTTCATTGCAACACCCAGGCCCCATCGGAATAGCAGAAAAAATCCGGTCAGGACAGCAACGCCGCCCATCAAACCCCATTCCTCCGCCATCGTCGCAAAGACAAAGTCCGTATGGCCTTCGGGGAGGTAGTCGAGGTGGCTTTGCGTGCCATTGAGGAAGCCTTTGCCAAATATTCCACCAGATCCGATGGCGATTTTGGATTGGCTGATGTGGTACCCCGCGCCCAAAGGATCATTTTCGGGGTTGAGGAAGGTCGTCACCCGGCGTTGTTGATATTCTTCAAGCGCGAAGAAATAGGCAAGTGGGGCGATGACGGCAACCGCTGCCGCTCCGCCGACAAACAGCCGCATCGGCAATCCGGCCAGGAAAGCGACAGTCATGGCACCGGCCACAACAGTGATTGTCGTACCAAGATCGGGTTGCAACAATATCAATGCGCAAGGAAATGCAAGCAGCACCAATAGCGGCCAAATGGCTGCCCATGTTCTGATCTGACCCGCTGGCAACAAATCATAAAAACGAGCGACCGCGAGAATGATTGCCGGCTTCATGAGTTCTGAAGGCTGAATGCGGATGAAACCAAGGCTCAGCCATCTTTGGCTACCACCGCGAACTGCACCCATCAGTTCCACGCCGAGAAGCATGATAACAACGGTAATGTAAACGGGAAATGCTATTGTTTTCCAGAAATTTTCCTTCAGCCGGGAAAAGACTATCGCCATGCCGAGAAAAACCAGAAATCGTGCCATATGCAGACCGGCCCAGGGTGTCAGGCTACCTCCTGCCGCTGAATAGAGCACGACAAAGCCGAAGCTCGCCATGACAAGCAGTAGCAATATTGTTTTCCAGGGAAGTTGCGCAATGGGCGCGGGAATAAAATCGTTCAATGCCTATTGCCCCACTTCGGCAGCAGAACCCTCGCCATTTGTATCGGCTTGAGGTGGAGGGACGCGCCCTTCGGCTATTGCTTTTTCCAGCTCCTTCTGCGCGCGATAAGCGGCGAGCTGGCGATCCATGCGTTCGGAGATGGTTCCGCCCCAGCTTTCCTCCATTGCCAGCAGTTTCTCCATTGCCTGCTCACGATCATAGAGAAAAGTCAGGACATCCCGCGCAACCGGATAAGCGGATGACGACCCGCCCCCATGCTGAATCACTACAGAAGCGGCATAGCGCGGATTATCTACAGGTGCGAAACAGACGAACAGGCCGTGATCGCGGAATTTCCAGGGTACATCGCGCCCTCCGCGGCCATATTTCAGGCTGACGACCTGGGCTGTACCGGTCTTGCCGCCCAACTTGATATCTTCGATCGGCAGTCGTGCGCGTCTTGCCGTGCCCACCCCGTTCACCACTTCGCTCATCGCTTCGCGCACGTAGGACAGATGTTCAGGTGAAATGTCCAACGGAGGAGCAGGGGCCCGTTTTTCCTCAGACAGCAGTTTGGCTTCCAGCTTCCTTCCCGATGCCATGCGAGCGGTCATCACACAGAGCTGCAGCGGATTGGACAGGAAAAAACCCTGTCCGATGGCACTGTTCACCGTATCAAAATTGGCCCATTCGCGTTCGTGGCGCTTCTTGATCCATTGTGTGTCCGGAACCGTGCCATAGCTTTGCGAGGCGACCGGCAGATCATATTTGGCGCCCAATCCAAGCTCCCGCGCCATCAGCGCGATCGCGTCATATCCAATGCGCAAGGCCATTTTGTAGAAATAGGTATCACAGCTTTGGGCGTTGGCCTTTTTCATGTTCACGCTGCCGTGGGTGCTGTGGCAATTGAAGAAGCGATTGCCTACCCGCAATCCGCCGGGGCAGCTCACGGTTTCTTCAGGGTCAATACCGGCCCGCAGTAAAGCAAGCGACACCATTGGCTTGATTGTCGAACCAGGCGGGAACAGGCCCTTTAACGACTTGTCACGAAGCGGAACATGGTCATCGTCGCGCAACATGCCATATTCGGTTTGCCCGATCCCGTCCGAGAAGCTGTTCGGATCGAAAGACGGCATGGACGTCATCGTCAAAATGTCGCCGGTTTCGCAATCCATAACCACCACGGAACCAGATTCAGGGCCCAGTCGGCGAGCGGCATATTCCTGTAAATCAATGTCGAGTGTCAGTTGTAAGGCTTTGCCGGGTGTATCGGGTCGACTATCGAGTTCACGTACGATTTTGCCGCGCGCTGTCACCTCAACGCGCTTCGCTCCAGGTTTGCCTTGCAGGCGATCCTCAAAGGTTTTCTCGAGGCCGTCCTTGCCGATCTTGTAGCCCGGTGTCACCAATATCGGATCAGGGTTTTCCTTATAGTCCTCGGCTGACGCGATCCCGACATAGCCGACGAGATGGCCGACAGCTGCTCCCGTTGGGTAAAAGCGGGAAAAGCCCTGTCGCGGGGATACGCCGGGCAAATCGGGCAAGCGGACGCTGACAGCTGCAAACTTCTCCCAGTCCAGGCCAGTTGCGACCTGAACAGGTTGGAAACTGCTGGCCTGTGTCAATTCTTTGTTGATCCGTTCAATTTCCTCCTGATCCAGCGACAGGAGTTGGGCCAGTGTTGCAACAGTTTTGTCTTTGTCGCGCATTCGGTCAGGAATCAGATCAACCCGGAAATCCGTCTTGTTGTTGGCAATCGGTTTACCGTTGCGATCGATAAGCCAGCCGCGGCGCGGCGGCACCAGTGTCAGATTGACGCGATTGCTTTCGGACAAAAGTTGATAGCGTTCATTTTCCGCCACCGAAATATAGGCCATGCGTCCGGCGAGCAGGACACCGATGCCGGCTTGCAATCCACCGATCACGGTTGCGCGGCGGGAAAAGGTCAGCGCCTGAACCGCGCCGCTAATGGTTTTGCCCCCGCCAATGCTCATATAGAGACCCGCCAATTGTCAATCGTTCCGATCAAGCGGGTTACAAAGGGGTAGAGCAGGATCGACAACAGGATCTGTGGCACCAATATCTCAAGGCGCAGCAGGTTGCTCTGAAAGTCTATGATCAGCATGCCGCATATTAGCACAAAAATGATCGAAAGGGAGGCTATTAGCCAATCCTGCCAATAATCCCTGCCAACGCCGCGCCGGTCGAGCGTTTCCAGGGCCAGAAAAACCAGCGACCATAAAAAGGCCGCGCTGCCAAAGGGTTGTCCGCTGAACAAGTCATCAACCATGCCGAGAGGGAAGCCAGCCCATACTGGCCAGTAGCCCGGGCGGATCAAACGCCACGAGAGCAACACCAGAAGACCGATTGGCGGCAAGATCGGATAGTCGGTGATCAGCGGCAGAGCCGTAATCATTGAGCCAAGTATCACGGTAATCGACGGGATGAACTTTATGCGAAACTGCGATGGTTGCCGATTGATACGGGAGCGATAGGGTCTTGCCACTATTCGCCGCCTTCCGCTTCGGCATCATCCCGGTCGATTTCTTCCTGTTTGATCGCGGCGACGGTTTCTGCCTGAAACATGGGTTGGACGATGACATGGCTGACCTTTGCCGCGTTTGCCAAAATCCGCGCAATCGCACCGGTGTCCGTTTTGCGGATTACCACAGCGACAGGAATGCCCGGCGCATAAAGGCCGCCGCTGCCCGACGTAATCAGCAAGTCACCACCCTTGAACGGATTGGTACCCAGATTAATCGGCCGTACGTCGACGGTTCCGTCAGCCCGACCAGTTGCAAAAGCAGGCAGTTCGTCACTTGCGCGTTTGACGGGCGTCACGTTCTGGCTGTCGGAAACCAGCAATATCCGTGCGGTTGTCGGGCCAGCTTCCAAAACCCGTCCCACCAGGCCCTCGGGTGCGCGGACCGGTTGTCCGATCAAAATACCATCGGTGGTGCCCAATCCAAGTGTCGCCATGCGCCGGGAACTGGATGATGTTGAACTGATCAGCCGCGCCATACCGATGGCATCGGGCACTTCCTTGTCGAGATCCAGCAGCCGTTTCAGCCGTTCATTCTCTTGTTTCAGCGCGCGCGCTTCCAAAATCTCGATACGATTGCTTCTCAGCTCACGTTCCATGGCGGCATTTTTGGAAGCCGCGTTGAAATAGGCGGAAATATTGTCGCCGGCGTTGCCAGTCGCCCCGCCGACTTCAGCGAGGGTCTTGCTGACCGGTGCGGTTGCTTCCGCGCCAATGGTGCGAAGGACAGCAAATCCTTGAGGATCGAAAATGGAGATAAGCAGCAGCAGGAGACCGACGACAGCTCCCAATATGCCCAGTAAGTAGCTGGCGAATATGCTATATTGCGCCCGCTTGGAAAATCCTGGGCGCCGGTTTCGTGGCGGCGCCATGCTTGCTTATCCTCCCGCTTTCTTCATTCTGGTCAAATCACCCATCAAGCCGTTGTGAGCACACCGCGGAACATTTCGTCTTCCATGGCCCGGCCTGTTCCGATCGCAACACAGGCAAGCGGATCTTCGGCCACAGTCACGGGCAGTCCTGTCTCATCGCTGAGCGCCTCATCAAGACCGGAAATCAACGCACCACCGCCGGTCAGTACGATACCCTGATCAACAATGTCGGCTGCCAGTTCTGGAGCCGTATTTTCAAGAGCGATACGCACGCCTTCGATAATGGTGCCAATAGGCTCACTCAGCGCTTCTGCAATCTGGCCTTGGTTGATAGAAATCTCTTTTGGGACACCGTTTACAAGGTCACGGCCCTTGATGTGGATCGTGTGGCCAACGCCATCAGCGGGCGCCTGCGCGACGCCGAAATCTTTCTTGATCCGCTCAGCGGTGGTTTCGCCAATTAGCAGATTGTGGTGACGACGCACATAAGAGACAATCGCCTCATCCATCTTGTCACCGCCGGTGCGTACCGATGTCGTGTAGGCCAGTCCGCGAAGGGAAAGGACAGCGACTTCTGTTGTGCCGCCGCCTACGTCAACCACCATGGAACCAATAGGTTCGGTGACGGGCATGTCGGCGCCAATGGCCGCGGCCATTGGCTCTTCGATCAGGAACACCTGACTGGCTCCGGCATTGGAAGCGGCATCGCGAATGGCGCGGCGCTCAACCGAGGTGGAGCCACTGGGCACACAGATCACGATTTCCGGATAGCTGAACAGTTTGCTCTTGCCGTTCACTTTCTGGATGAAGTGCTTGATCATCTGCTCGGCCACATCAATGTCGGCGATGACGCCATCACGCAGCGGACGAATCGCTTCGATACTGTCGGGCGTTTTGCCCATCATCATCTTGGCATCATTGCCTACCGCTTTGACTTTTTTGATACCATTGGTCGTTTCGATGGCAACAACCGATGGTTCGTTGAGAACGATTCCCTGACCGCGTACGTAAACAACCGTGTTGGCTGTTCCCAGATCGATTGCCATGTCCTGAGACCTGAACTTGAACAGATTACCAAATACCATGTTTTTACCCGTGTTTTCTTATATTTACAGCGAATGCTGTTCCCTAAAACCATAGCGACATTTTGGCTGAACGGGGGATGAAGTTCACCATTTAAATCGTCCAGCAAATCCCCCCGAGAAACTAAGTCACAATCAAGGGTCGCTTGGCATGATCGCTTGGGCTAGGAATGGCGATATGTCAATAAGAAGACTCCCAAATAGCCTGATCAACCGGATCGCAGCCGGTGAAGTTGTCGAGCGTCCTGCCAGTGCGCTGAAAGAGCTTGTCGAAAATGCCATTGATGCCGGGTCCAGCCAGATCAATATTCGCCTCGAACAGGGCGGTCTCGATCTAATAGAAGTTGCTGACAATGGCTGCGGCATGACCCGCGATGATATTGCCCTCGCCCTAGAGCGTCACGCGACGTCCAAGTTGCCGGATGAAGCGATTGAGATGGTCGCTACACTGGGCTTTCGGGGTGAAGCGCTGCCCTCCATCGCGAGTGTTGCACGACTGACCATCGAAAGCCGGGTAGAAGGCGAAGATGGGTGGACTCGAATTGTCAATCACGGAGAGGTTGAGAGCGACGGACCAGCAGCGATCCCGCCCGGCACCAAAGTGCGGGTGGAGCAGCTATTTGCCAAAGTTCCCGCCAGACGGAAGTTCCTGCGCACGCCGCGCAGTGAATATGCAGCCTGCGTGGATGTGGTGCGCCGGCTCGCCATGGCGCGGCCCGATATCGGCTTCACGCTGACCCATGAAAATCGCAAGGCCATCGCAGTACAGGGCGGAGAAAGCGGGCCTGACCGGGTGGCGGCGCTGACCAACAAGGAATTGCGCTCCAATAGCGTTGCTGTCGATCTCGTGCGCGAAGAGGTTCGCTTGTCCGGTGTAGCAGGCCTGCCAACCTATAACCGCGGTGTGGCTGATCATCAGTTTTTGTTCGTCAACGGCAGACCCGTCAAAGACCGGCTATTGGTAGGCGCGGTGCGTGGGGCCTATGCGGAAATGCTGGCGCGGGATCGTCATCCTATTGTGGCGCTGTTTATTGATATGTCGCCGGAGCTTGTCGACGTGAATGTGCATCCGGCCAAAACCGAGGTTCGTTTTCGAGAGCCGGCGATGATCCGCGGTATGATTGTCAGCGGCTTGCGACGCGCTTTGGATGAAGACGGTTTTCGCGCGGTCCAGCGCCCGGCGGAATCTGCTCTAGCCAACTGGCAAACAGAACCACAAGCTCCGGATCCGCAAACAAGCATTTTTTCGGCGCAAGGACCCGTCGGGGGCAGGGCTACCTTCCAGTCACAGCCTTATCCATCGGCACTCGCTGGCGGCGTGCAAGATAATGTCAGTGCATTCAGCGGATTGAACAGCGACGAACTGGCGCCCCTTATGGGCCGCGCTGAAGAAGCGGCTGAGCCCGTTCCCGAAGCGGTTAGTCATCCGCTCGGCATAGCCCGCGGGCAGGTAGCAAAAACCTATATCGTTGCCGAAGCAGAGGACGGACTGGTCATTGTCGATCAACATGCCGCCCATGAACGCCTGGTACTCGAACGCATGCGCAAGGCGGTGGAGGGCGGCACCGTTGCTTCCCAGGCTTTGCTGATGGCCGAAGTCGTGGAACTGGATGAAAATGCCTGCGACCGACTGGAGGCACGCATGGCGGAACTGTCCGAATTTGGTCTGGACCTGGAGCGGTTCGGTCCCTCGGCCATGTTGGTACGGGCCACACCCGCGATGCTGGGTTCCGGCGATGTCAAAAGCCTGATCACCGATCTGGCCGACGAACTCGGTGCTTATGATGAAGCCTTGTCGCTCAAGGAACGGATAGATCATGTCGCCTCAACCATGGCCTGTCATGGCTCGGTGCGGGCAGGGCGCGTGCTTAATGTTGCAGAGATGAACGCGCTTTTACGCGAAATGGAGGTCACCCCGCATTCAGGGCAATGCAATCACGGCCGCCCCACCTGGGTCAAACTGGCGCATGGCGATATTGAAAAACTCTTCGGGAGAAAGTGACGCGTGGGTCGGCTTTATCCCGAAGGCGGGCATCCGTCTTAATCGGTAAGTTCGATTTTTGGCAATATCGGATGCTTGCTGATTTCAGAAGCGGCCTTAAACATTGGCTCCTGAAAATGGACCCAATAACTATTGTCACCCGCCTCCATATCACTCTGAATAACCGCACAGCAGATACCCTTGAGTTTGCACGCGTTTCACGATCCACATTCTCGCAATGCAATTATTCTAACATCGCGAAACGGTCGATTGGCTGTTTTTGAGATGCTTGTTCTGCCTTTAGAATGATTGGACAACCTATGGATCAACCACTTGGCGTTGGGAAGCAAGCAAGTTACGGCTTGGGGCAGATAGCAGGTCAAATATTTAGAGATGTGCCCTCTCTATTGCTTCTGTTTTTTCTTACAAATATCGAGGGCATAGAACCCGTATTTGCCGGCATTGCGATTTTCTTCCCAAAACTTCTCGTGGGTGTTGGCAGCGATATCGTTATGGGCTCCCTGTCCAGCAGGCTCAAAGCCAAATTTCCGATGTCGCGCTGGCTGTTAACCGGAGCGTTTCTAGCGCCGATACCGTTGATATTGCTGTTTAGCGTTCCGGATATCGCGTGGCAGATGAAACTTATCTATGTCGCGTTTATTTTTTCTCTGTACATGTCCATCTATTCCAGTTTTTCAGTACCTTACCTGGCACTTGCCGCTTCCCTGACACAGACACCGGAAGAGCGGACAAAATTAATGGCTTGGCGCCTGGCGTTTACCGGATTGGGATTGCTCATCGCAGCCGGGGCCGCGCCAGCTTTTGTGGCTCAGCGTGGCGGAGGGGAAACGGCATATATCGAAATGGCGGTGGTGCTCTCGATTATTTGCTCCATTTCGTTGCTCATCGCATATCTCGGTACCTACAAAGTTGCTGATCTAAACACAGCGAAGGGCGCTGTTGATACAAATGCGGACGTTATAGAGCCGCATGAACTGAACAAACTGTCCATGGCGGCAATCATCTCTGCCATGAAGGATCGGCGCTTTGCCAAATTGCTGATTGCCAACATTCTTCAACTGACCGGCGGCGGCATGAACTATGCCGCATTATTGTACTTCATGACCTACAATATGCAGCGTACTGATGCCCTGTCTGTGATTGGCCTCCTTATGTTTGCAATTGTTTTGGGTATCATTTTGTCACAACCGGTGTGGGTCGCGATAGCAAAGCGTGTTGGCAAACGGAAAGCCTATATGGCAGCTACAACATTGCATATCGGTTCGATTTTGGTCTGGATCGGTTGGCCAACTGCACCTTTTGAGATCATATGCGTTTGGGCATTCCTGGCCGGTGTGGGAAATTCAGGGTGGACAATGCTGGGATTTTCTATGGTCGCGGATCTGGAAGCAGAGGAGAAAAACGGAATTTTCTCTTCGCTTTGGGTTGCAGCGGACAAGGTTGGATTTGCGTTGGGAGGGACCTTGTTGATAGGCATAACTCTCTCGGCAGTAGGTTTCGACTCTTCCAAAGCGGCAGCCGGTCTTCCGCAGAGCGACATGGCCGTCCAAGGCATCATGCTTGCTTTTGGGCTTTTTCCGTCAACTTTATATCTGATTTCTTTAATATTAATGGCTGGTTGGAAGCATCGCGCAGAAGAGCCTGCTTGACGGAGAAATGCGCAAAGTCATTCCCAAAAATGCAACAAAATACGCTCAGATATGGCTCAGTCGTTTGACCAAAGTTACATTTTGACGAATATTATCGTCCGCATTTGCACCCATAACGGACGCTAGCGTTAGTCTCCGCGGACCTGAATTAAGCCCGTGCTTTCCATCGTCATGACTTGTTCGTCATGTTGATTAAACACGGTGATCTTGCCCTTCATGATGCCCATTTCCGGACGGCTTTCGGACCGCCGTTTTTCCAGCGTAACATGTTCGCAGCGCAGCGTGTCGCCAGGATAAACGGGCTTTAGCCATCGCAAGTTTTCCACGCCCGGTGAGCCTAGCCCTGCCTGTTTACTGGCCGTCATCTGGTCAACCATCATCCGCATCATCATCGCCGCGCTGTGCCATCCGCTGGCAGACAGGCGTCCAAAATGGGTCTTCGCAGCGGCCTCTTCATCGAGGTGAAAAGGCTGCGGATCATATTTGGAAGCGAAATCAATCACCTCTTCGCGGGTGACTTTATAGGATCCGTATTTCTGGACCACATTAATCTGGATATCTTCATAATAGAGCATGGGTGATCTTTCTGATGAAATCCTGTTTCTATGACAAGGCTTCAGGGTTTTAGCGCCTGTTCAAATGAAGAAAGGTCGCCGTCACTTGCATTCGGTTTGACACCGATCAAATGGGTCAGCAACGAATAGATATCGACGTTGTCGAAGGTGGCGATTTTGCCATTGCCGACAATATCAGGGCCACTGGCGAGGAAGAACGCGATCATGTCCGGATGCAAATGATCATAGCCATGACCGCCGCCCGTTCCGGTCATCCATTCCGGCTTGTCCTGATAAACCACCCAACCGGATTCAGGCAGGCAGATGATCGATGGTACCCGGGGGTTTTTGCCATATTGTAAGCGCGCCGGAATATCAGTCTTTTTCCAGCATTCCATGTTATCATGCGGTTTCAGGAAAGCGGCATTGATGGCGGTCATGTCATCCGCCAGAGGTTCAATCCCGGCGTAGTTGCCATCGACAACCAGCCGGTATTGGTCGCGCGGCAGGATGTTGTCGAGATAGATCACGCGGTCCGGGTGGGTCTCCGCCATGCCGTGGTCCGACGTAATGACAAAATTCACCGGTTGTTCCAGAGCGGCCAATTGCGCGATCAGGCTGCCGATATTCTGGTCGACCGCACTAATCACAGCATGCAGTTTCTCTCCCGGTGCCGGTCCAAAAAAATGCCCGGCAGTATCTACGGTATCGAAATAGAGTGTAACCAGCTCGGGCCGCGTTGCCGCGGGTCGGCGCATCCAATCGACCACCGCATTGATGCGGCGATCGTTGGACAGCGCCTGTGAGAAAGGCCACCAGTCGCTGGGTCGCGTGCCATCCAGTTCCACCTCTGATCCCGGCCAGAACATCGTCGCAGTCCGAACGCCTTGTTTTTCGGCCGTTATCCAGATCGGTTCTGCCTGATCCCACCAGAAAGGGTCTTTATTGGCCATCGTGAATTTCTCGCCGGGCCGGGCGATATCTTCCATGCTGTTGCCGACAATGCCGTGATTATCTGGTCTTTTGCCGGTGACCAGTGTCCAGTGGTTGGGGAAAGTCTTGGTTGGGAAACTGGAGCGCATATCGGCAACGACTCCGGATGCAGCCAGGGCGCTGAGATTGGGTGTTATCCCGCGATCCAGATAATCAGGGCGGAACCCATCGATGGATATCAATATTGTGACCGGTTCTCGGACCTGTTGAGAGGGCAGGGGAAGGTCCCCCGCGGCCGTCGGTGCTGATGTCTGTGCAGCAGCGCATCCGGCCAGCAAAACGCAAGCCGCAAATGCCTGCAATATATATCGAATCATAGAAACTCCCTTAGACTGGCTTCAGTCTAACGGGCTTTTATGACAAGTCAGACATTGAATTTGAAATTCATGATATCGCCGTCCTGAGCGACATAGTCTTTGCCTTCCTGGCGAAGTTTACCGGCATCGCGAGCCGCGCTTTCACCGCCCAGCGAGACATAGTCGTCAAAAGCTATGGTCTCGGCGCGAATGAAGCCGCGTTCGAAGTCGGTGTGGATTTCGCCCGCCGCTTCCGGGGCCTTGGCACCCTTGTGCACTGTCCATGCGCGGGCTTCTTTGGGGCCGGCGGTGAAGAAGGTTTGCAGGCTGAGCAGTTGATAGCCGGCACGAATGACGCGGGCGAGGCCGGATTCTTCCAGTCCCAGTTCCGCGAGATATTCGGCGCGCTCTTCGGCTTCCATGCCGACCAGTTCGGATTCTATTGCGGCCGATACAATAACCGCTTCGGCATTTTCGGCCTTGGCCTTTTCAAAAACGGCGGCGCTCAGATCATTGCCATTGGCGGCATCGCCCTCATCGACATTACAGACATAGAGCACCGGCTTGGCGGTCAGCAATTGTGACTGGTCAAAAATCCGCTGCTCTTCATCATCATTGGGCTGTGTGAGCCGCGCAGGTTTGCCGTCGCGCAATAATTCGAGCGTCTGGCCCAGCACGCTGGCTGCAATCTTGGCTTCTTTGTCACCGCTGGTCGCTTTCTTCTCAAAGGCCGGAACACGTTTTTCAAGGCTTTCCAGATCGGCCAGCAGCAATTCGGTCTCGACCACTTCTGCGTCAGAAATCGGGTCGACCTTGTTAGAGACATGCTGGATATCATCATCTTCGAAACAGCGCAAAACGTGGACGATTGCATCAACTTCGCGGATATTGCCAAGGAACTGGTTGCCAAGACCTTCGCCCTGTGACGCGCCTTTGACGAGGCCGGCAATGTCGACAAAAGCAAGCTGCGTTTCAATGATTTTCGCACTGCCTGCGATCTTGGCGATCTGCTGCAACCGCGGATCGGGTACTGCAACCTGACCGACATTGGGTTCGATCGTGCAGAATGGATAGTTCGCCGCCTGCGCCGCCTGTGTTTCGGTGAGTGCATTGAAAAGCGTTGATTTTCCAACGTTGGGAAGGCCAACGATACCGCATTTAAAACCCATATTTAATCCTTTTGCATTCTCAGCGCCAATTCGCTCATAAACCGCGCATTGTCGCCCTTGGCCAGCCAGTCTGCTTCCGCGGCAATGCCGCCCAGCATTTCTGCCAGATCATCAATCTCGGCTTTGGCATAGTTGCCCAGGACATGTCCGTGCACCCGTGACTTGTGACCGGGATGTCCGATACCGATACGGACACGGCGAAAATCCGGGCCGATATGCGCGTCCACGGATCGCAAACCATTGTGACCGGCATGACCGCCGCCGACCTTGACCTTAACCTTGAACGGTTCGAGGTCCAGTTCGTCATGAAATACCGTTACGTCTGACGGGGCCAGCTTGTAAAAATCCATCGCGGCCCGCACAGCACGGCCGCTTTCATTCATAAATGTGGCGGGCTTTAGAAGGAGTAGCTTCTCGGAACCCAGTCGCCCTTCAATCGCCCAGCCTTGAAATTTCTTCTTGGGCTCGGGAAAACCATGCACTTCTTCCAGCGCATCCAGCACCATGAATCCGACATTATGGCGGTGGAGCGCATATTGTGCGCCCGGATTGCCAAGGCCGACCCATAGCTGCATTTTTCGGTTTCCTTAAAATCCAGATACAAAAAACCGCTCATACATTGGCGAGTCCAGTGACAGGCTCAGTATGAACGGTTTTTCGTTACATTGTTTTCGGTGAAAAGGTCTAGTCTTCGGAACCGCCTTCTGCGTCGCCGCCTTCAGCTGCTTCGCCTTCAGCGCCTTCTTCACCTTCTTCGCCCTCTTCGCCTTCACCTTCTTCAGCTTCATCTTCAGAAGATTTCAGTGCGGACGGTGCGGTTACACCAGCAATGGTGAAGTCACGATCAGTAATCGAGCTTTCCGAACCTTCAGGCAGGGTAACGTGAGAAATATGGATCGAATCACCAATTTCCAGACCGGTCACATCAATCTCGATCTGATCGGGGATCTTGTCTGCGTCACACATAAGGTCCAGTTCAAAGCGAACAACGTTGAGCACGCCGCCACGTTTCAGGCCAGGTGATTCCTCTTCATTGATAAATACAACCGGAATATTGACCTGTACCTTCGCGCCTTTGGCAAGACGGAAAAAGTCAACGTGCAGAGCGCGATCAGAGACCGGATCAAAAGCAACATCTTTTGGGAGGGTACGGGTTACTTCACCGTTCACGTCTACCATAACCAGTGAGTTCATGAATACGCCGGTGCCAAGCAGCTTGTTTAGCGCGCGTTCTTCTACATGAATTGTCACAGGGTCTTTTTTATCACCGTAAATAACGGCGGGGATCCGGCCTTCACTGCGCAGTGCACGGGAGGCTCCCTTGCCAGCCCGTTCGCGAGGCTCGGCTGAAATTGTCAGCTGATCACTCATAATGTTGCTCCAAAAATTAGATTTTTAAAATATTTCCGCCACGCCTCCAGGGTGCTCATGGCCGGAAAGAGGGCGCTATAGGCAGAGGATCAAGGAAAAGCAAGGCAAATTGCGGCGTGAGGCCGGATGACTTTCTACTAGCGGAAAAAGCCAATTTGGTTGCTGGTCGCGAGCAAGGTTCCATTGCCGGACCAAAGCTCAACGCGGGAATCACTCTTGCTGTTTCTGACCACCGCGCCGGTGACCCGCATCACCAGATAATCCGATCCTGCTGCGGTAATATCGTCTTCGCTGGCGTATATATATGTCGACATGGCAACCGTCGATCCCGGGCGAAATTCCTCGCTGAGGAAGAAGGTCCGCGGCATCGGTACGTCGCAAATCGAGATAATGCTGATCCGGTCCAGCGGCCTGCTATCCTCTTCCTTGATCCAGACAATCGTTTCCGGCGTCTCGTTAACCTGAAAAGGAACACCTTTCGCGATACGCTGATCATAGGTTCGAATCCACTGAGGCGCCTGGCCCTCCATTGGTTTCAACTGGGGATTGTCTGCCGGGGCAGGTATTTCAGGCATATCGATTTGATAATTTAGTTCGACCGGCCGTCTGTTGCTCGTGACAATATCGCCAACGATGACGAGATTTCCGGCCTGAAAGAGCTCGACACGCCAAAACTGGGTAGAAGCGCCCGATTTGAGCAGCTTTGATTCAACGCTGACTTCACCAGGTCCGACACCGGCTATATAAGTGGCTTGCAGCGAAACAATGGGGCTGGTCCGATCAGGATGGTCTTCAACAGCTCTTGCCATGATTGCCGCGACCCAGCCGCCAAATGCCGCACCCGTCGGATTGCGATAAACATCACTGGCTTCGATAGTATATTGTCCGTCGCCGCACGGAATGAGTGCGGTCTCGCGATCAAACAGAAATGTCATGAAGTTGCCCTGAAATCTATATTATTGAATTTTCTCGATCTTATATCCGCGCTTTTCCAGCATTGCCTGAACGGCATCTGGCCCAACAAGATGAGCTGCGCCCACTGCTACAAATGATATGCCGGGACTTTGCAGTCTTTTATCCAGCTGCTCGGTCCAGTCCTGATTACGGGCGACTAAAAGTTTTTCTCGCGTTTTGGGATCTTCCAATATCCCACCATTGGATAGTTCGACAATCTTGTCCGTATCTCCTGAAATCCACGCGTTGAACAGCTTTTCAAATGCCCCCTGTGCATCGGCGGCTTCCTCGACAACGCTGGTGAGCATGTCGCGCTGCTGCGATTCGGGCAGTGTGTCGAAATAACCGAGCTGCTGTTCTATGGTTTCCAGCCCTTCAACGGGTTTTCTAAAATCATCAAACTGCGCGATCAACTTTTTCTCCACGCCTTCGCCGGAATCAAGGCCAAGCGCGTTGGTTTGCGCGGAAGCCAATGACAGTGCTGCCGCCCAGCTTTCCATACGGTTCAAGGCAAATTCGGGAATATTGCTCTTGTCAATTACCGCATCAAGATCATCGCGAAGCGACGGTTTTACACGGTTTTCAATCTCCGGTTGATCAGGAGAGATGGCGAGCTTGGAAAATATTCGGGCTGCATTTTGTGTGTCCTCAAGACCAAGCACCTCGATAATTAGCCGGTCTGAGTCTTTCAGGGCTTTTTCCAGCAACGGTGTTCGCCAGTTCACGTTTTTTGGCAAAATATGGATCGTACCGAACATGTAGGCCGAGCCTTGTTGCCCTGGCTTGGTCCCGGTCACTTTCCAAAGAGCCGGTTTGCCTTCATTTACGGTGTTCAGTTGCACTGTCTCCGCGGCGTTGGAACAGGCCGCAAGACAAAATGTGGCGATTAAAGTCAGTAGAGTTCGAAGATGAATCATGATTGTTATCTGGGCATGACAAACGCGAAAAGAAAGGTGCAGCTTCTTAAATTACCTAATATTTCACCCGTTTTGCCTTTAAACCACGCTTTTTCAGCTGCGCTTGCAAGCTTGTTTCACCCGCAAGATGACCTGCGCCCACTGCCATGAAGACAGTTCCTGGTTGGTCCATACGGTCCTCTACCCAGACTGCCCAGTTGGCATTCCGGTTTGAAAGCAGTGTCTCGTAAAGAATCTTTTCCTCCAGACCAGCGTTCATCAATTCCGCGAGCGCGGTGATGTTGGCATTGGCCCAATGCGCGACCATATTTTCCATGCCATCGGCCATGTCGTCGATAGTATCGACATTGAAGTTCAGGAAACGGATCTGAACGTCTTCGGGCAGATTATCGAAAAAGCCCAATTGTTGTTCCGGTGTTTCCAGTCCAATAATCTTCATATTGCGGGCCTTGGCGTGGGAAGTCAGCGCATCTTCGACGCCGCTATTGGTGTCATATCCACTTTTCATCAACGGAACGAGAGACAGGCTGACGCTGGCAAACCAAGGTTTCAGAGGGTCAAAGGCCGCGACTGGCAGGTTCAGCGAGGTGAGGGCCGCTTCATAGTCGGCGCGATCTTCTTCGCTGAGCTTGTCACGCAAGGGAACGCCCGTCTTGTCGATTGCCATGTCATTGACGATCTTCATCATCGCTGCCGGATCCGGTTCGATCATTTCAATCACCAGTTCATCGGATGCGTCAAAAGCCTCTTTCACCGCCTCATCAAACCAAGTCAGGCCGGGCTTCAGAATATGCACTGTACCGAACAGGTAAATGGTTGTGTCTTCATCTTTGACCACCCAAAGCGCTGGATCTGGATCATCCGGTATGGTGGCGATTTCGGTTTTCTTGGGAGCGGCATCTCCCGCCGATTGTGGAGCTGCTGCTTCGCAAGCGGTCAATCCTAAAAATATCGGAACGATAAACAGGTAAGAAAGCCAGCGACGCATCATGGGTAACATTTCCATTTTCATTGAAAGCGGGAAGATTTGATAGATTGCGTCGGTTAATCGAACATTTTTGGCCTAAATCCTAGCGATTTTTCAGTTTTGAACAAAAAAAGATGCAGACGGTGGCCACTGCTTTATCACTCTGCTAATTGCTCAGTTAAATCAGGAGACATATGATGAGCCAAGTTCATGCCCGCACCTGCCATATCTGTGAAGCCAATTGTGGCGTCTTGGTTGAAGTTGAAGGGCGGGAGATTCTCTCAATCAAGGGTAATCCCGATCATGTTTTGAGCCGCGGCCATATCTGCCCCAAGGCGACGGCCATTGCCGATTTGCAGGATGATCCCGATCGTCTCCACAAACCGGTCAAGAAGGTGAACGGTGAATGGCAGAAAATTGGCTGGGAGACGGCCTTTCAGGAAATTGCCGCCAAGCTGAAAGACCTGAAAGAAGCGGGCGCCAAGCCCGCCATGTATATGGGCAACCCCAGTGCGCATGATTATGGTATTTCGACCCAGATTAGTACCTTACGCCGCGCCATGGGGCTGAAAAACATCTATTCCGCCTCCACTCTGGACCAGATTCCGCATCATGTTGTGCAATATCATATGTATGGCCATGTTAGCCTGGCCGCTGTACCTGATATTGATCGCAGCCAGTATCTGGTGATCGTCGGCGGAAACCCGGCAGCTTCCAATGGCAGTATCTGGACCGTGCCAGACTTTAAGAAGCGCGTGAAGGAAATGCAGGCGCGCGATGGCAAGCTGGTTGTTATCGATCCGCGCCGGACGGAAACTGCGAAGCTGGCGGATGCGCATCATTTCGTGAAGCCCGGGACCGATACGGCCTTGTTTATCGGTATATTGAAGGCGGTGTTTGACGATGGCCATGCGGATATTTCCCGCCTCGAAGCGATTATGGACGATAGTTGGGGGAATATTGAGCCAGCGATTGCCGGTTTTGATATGGCTGAACTGTCGGCCCATTGCGGGATAGCGGTTGAAGACATGCGCGATATCGCGGCGCAACTCGGGGCGGACCAACCGGCGGCGATTTATGGCCGAATGGGTGTTTCTGTCTGTGAATTTGGTACGCTCAACCAATGGCTTATCCAGGTCATCAATATCGCAACGGGCAATCTCGACCGTGAAGGCGGTACGATGGTGCCGGAACCTGCGCTCGATACCATCAATCTGGTGGGCAGGGGCTCTGTTCGGAAAACACAGACTGCGCGCGGCGAAATGCCGGTCGTGATGGGCGAGTTGCCGACCATCACCTTTGCCGAGGAAATGCTGCGCGAAGATGACGAGCGAATCCGTTCCTTGTTTGTTGTCACTGGCAATCCCGTCCTTTCAGCCCCTGATGGCGCGAGACTGGACCGGGCG
This sequence comes from uncultured Sphingomonadaceae bacterium, assembly GCA_947495985.1. Lineage (GTDB taxonomy): Bacteria > Pseudomonadota > Alphaproteobacteria > Sphingomonadales > Sphingomonadaceae > Parasphingorhabdus. The sequence goes on along the minus strand of CANMBD010000001.1, from coordinate 984,892 downwards.
TTGGAGAAGCTCGACCTGATGGTGTCATTTGACATGTATGTCACCGAAACCAGCCGTCATGCCGATTATATTCTCCCGCCTTGCGGACCGTTGGAAAAGGATCATTATCCGTTCTTTTTCGGACCTTTGGCTGTCCGCAACTATGCCAGCTATTCTCCGGCAATTTTCGACATTCAGGATGGCGAAAAAGCCGACTGGGAAATTATCGCTGAACTCGCCCGGGAAATATTGGCGACCGACGGGCAGGATGTGCCCAATATCCGCGAACCGCGGGATGTGCTCGACAATATGCTGCGCAGCTCGCCTGCAGGCCTGACCCTGGCCGAGGTGGAAGCCGCGCCAAATGGCATTGATCTGGGGCCGCTGCGTCCCTGTATGGCGGACCGGTTGATGACCGAAGACAAGCTGATCCAGTGCGCGCATCCCGATTTCCTTGCGGAATTGCAGCGCTTTGCCGAATCACTGCGTGAGGAACGTCCCGATATGCTGCGCCTTATCGGCCGCCGTCATGTGCGGAGCAATAACAGCTGGCTGCATAACAGCAAGCGCCTGCTCAAGGGGCCGGAACGCTGCACATTGATGATCCATCCCGATGATGCCGCCGAGCGCGGACTAGCGGATGGCGAAATGGCAACCGTGGAAAGCCGGGTGAACAGCGTCGAGATTGTCGTCGAGGTCACGGATGACGTCATGCCCGGTGTGGTGTCGATACCGCATGGCTTCGGTCATGGCCGCGATGGGGTGGGGCTGTCTGTTGCCGCCTCAAAACCGGGCGTCTCGATCAATGATCTCACCGATCCGACAAGCTTTGATCTTCTGTCGGGCAACGCTGTGCTCAACGCAACGCCGGTGACGGTTGCGCCGGCACGAGAATTGGAAGCGGCGGAGTAGGGCAAAAACGCCAATCACGGCTTGACCCTTTCGGGCGCTTTCGCCAAAGCAAGCGCGACACATATTGCACTCGCGAAGAAAGCTTTCACATTGCCGGATACGAACCTGTCCCAGAAGCCTCCCAAAAAGGTGTTGAGCTTCCAGCAGATCATCCTGAAACTCCACGATTATTGGAGTGATCAAGGCTGTGCAATCCTGCAGCCCTATGACATGGAAATGGGCGCCGGTACGTTCCACACCGCAACCACCTTGCGTGCGCTTGGCCCCGATCCATGGAATGCGGCTTTTGTGCAGCCTTGCCGTCGGCCCACAGATGGCCGCTATGGAGAAAATCCCAACCGGCTGCAGCATTATTATCAATATCAGGTGATCCTGAAACCCTCGCCGCCGGATATTCAGCAGCTTTATCTCGACAGCCTGACCGCGATCGGCATTGATCCGATGCTCCACGACATTCGCTTTGTCGAAGATGACTGGGAAAGCCCGACATTGGGCGCCTGGGGTTTGGGCTGGGAAGTCTGGTGCGATGGTATGGAGGTGACGCAGTTCACTTACTTCCAGCAAATGGGCGGTTTTGACTGCAAGCCGGTGGCTGGCGAACTGACCTACGGGCTCGAACGGCTCGCCATGTATATTCAGGGCGTCGATAGCATCTACGATCTGGATTATAATGGAGCTGGAGTCAGTTACGGCGATATCTTCTTAGAAAATGAGAAGCAGATGTCGGAGTGGAATTTCGAGGTCGCCAATACCGAAACGCTGTTTGACCTGTTTAACAAAGCCGTTGGCGAATGCGAAAATTGCCTCGAGGAAAAACTGCCTATTCCGGCCTATGAGCAAGCGATCAAAGCGAGCCATGTGTTCAACCTTTTGCAGGCACGCGGTGTGATCTCTGTACAGGAGCGCGCCAGCTATATGGGCCGCGTCCGGGACCTCGCGAAAGGCAGCTGTGAGGCCTATATGGCGAAGAACGGGTGGGCGGCATAATGGCTGATTTCCTGCTCGAATTGCTTTCCGAAGAAATTCCCGCTCGCATGCAGGCCAAGGCGCGTGCGGACCTCGAACGTTTGTTTGTCGCGCAATTGAGTGACGCTGGCCTGAAAGCTGCGGATATTACCGTTTATTCGACGCCAAGGCGGCTTGCACTGATTGCAAAGGATCTGCCGGATCAGACCGAAGCGGTGAGCGAGGAAGCCAAGGGGCCACCGGAAGGCGCGCCCGATCAGGCAGTTGATGGCTTCTGCCGAAAAAACGGCGTGACCCGCGATCAGCTGGAGGTCCGTGACGTCAAGGGCCGGGCGACCTATTTTGCAGTGATCAATAAGCCAGGCCGAGCGACCAATGATGTGCTGGCCGAAGCCATTCCGGCGATCGTCAAAGCCTTCCCGTGGCCAAAATCCATGCGCTGGGGCGAAGCCAGCCTGTCTACCGAAAGTCTGCGCTGGGTGCGGCCCTTGTCGGGCATTGTCGCGATATTGGGCGATGATCTGGTGGAATGCGAAATTGACGGCGTGACGTCAGGCTATGAAACCGTCGGCCACCGCTTCCACCATGACGGAGTGGTAACGATTGGCAATGCCGGTGATTATGCCGAAAAACTGCGCGCTTGCCATGTGCTGGTCGATCAAACCGAGCGCGAGGCGATTGTCCGCGAAGGGGCTGCCAAGGCGGCATCCGATGGCGGGCTGGAACTCGTGGCAGACGAAGGTCTGGTGATCGAAAATGCCGGCCTGACCGAATGGCCTGTGCCTCTGCTAGGCGGCTTTGATCCGGCCTTTCTGGATGTACCGGAAGAGGTCATCCAGCTCACCGCCCGGGTGAACCAAAAATACTTCATTTGTCGCGATAAATCCGGTAAACTGGCACCGAATTTCATCTGCACCGCCAATATTGACGCCAGCGATGGCGGCAAGGCAATTGTTGCGGGCAATGAAAAAGTGCTGGCGGCAAGGCTGTCCGACGCCAAATTCTTCTGGGAGCTTGACCAGAAGACGGCATTGGAAGATCATGCCAAGAAATTGAGCAACATTGTGTTCCATGAAAAACTGGGCACGGTTGCCGACAAGGTAGAGCGTGTGGCCAAGTTGGCCGAGTGGCTGGTTTCTTTAGAAGGGAATGGTTTTTACCAGTCCAGCCCCGGCGATACACTTCATGGTGAAGTGTCTGAGGCCGCACGTCTCTGCAAAGCCGATCTCGTCACTGAAATGGTGGGCGAGTTTCCCGACCTGCAAGGTTTGATGGGCGGCTATTATGCAGAGAAACAAGGCAAGTCCGAGGCAGTCGCAAACGCGATCCGCGACCATTACAAGCCGGTCGGGCAGGGCGATGAAGTACCGACCGATCCGGTGACGGTGGCGGTGAGTTTGGCGGACAAGCTGGATACTTTGGTTGGGTTTTTCGTCTATGATATGAAGCCGACAGGCTCGAAGGATCCTTTCGCTCTTCGTCGTGCAGCAATAGGCGTGATTGCACTAATTAATGCCAACTCTCTCAAACTCCCGCTTCGAGAAGTATTTCTTGAATGTTTGAACCTTTATCTCAAGACTTTCGATGATAGCGAATGGGACCAAGCCAGAGAAACGACTGATGATCTGCTTGCAATCATAAAACCAGCGAGCTTGGATGATCAACAAATTTGGGACATCGCTGCGGTAAGAGGTGAGGTAGAAGCACCTCTTGATTTTGAGTTTGTCGAAGAATTGTTAGAATTCTTTGCCGACCGTCTCAAGGTTCAGCAACGCGAAGCAGGCGTCCGTCACGACCTGATCGACGCAGTCTTCGCTCTCGGTGGAGAGGGTGATCTAGTCCGTTTGTTGAGCCGGGTGAAAGCCCTGCAAGCTTTTGTTGAAACACCAGACGGTGAAAACCTGCTCGCTGGTTACAAGCGCGCCGCCAATATATTGAAGAAAGAAAATGTCGAGCAAAGCGACTCAAAACCGCTTTCCTACACGCCCGAAAAAGCCGAAAAGTTATTGATCGACACGCTGGATGCAGCACAGCCGGATGTGACCGCAGCCATTGAAGCCGAAGAATTTGAAAAAGCGATGACCGCGCTGGCCAATTTGCGCGCGCCGATTGATCAGTTTTTTGAGGATGTGACGGTGAATGACAGTGATGCGGACAAACGAGAAGCGCGGCTTGCTCTGCTGGCCCGTTTTCGCGCGGCGGTTCATCAGGTAGCTGATTTTTCCAAGATCGAGGGATGATGTGATTGCCGATCGACGCCCTGTGAATTGTGTGAACTTTGAAACTGCAGGAGCGGTCTCCTGATGAATCAGAGGGATCATATGGTTGTCGAAACACACCCTGTGATGTGTGTGAACTTTGGGCCGATAAATTTCGGAGATAGAACATAATATGACTCAATATGTATATCGTTTCGGTGGTGGCATGGACGCCGATGGCGCGCCGACCGACAGCACCGAAGCCCGCAACCTGCTGGGCGGTAAAGGCGCCAATCTTGCGGAAATGGCCAATATTGGCCTGCCGGTGCCTCCCGGTTTCACCATTTCGACCGAAATGTGCACGCGCTTCATGAACGAAGGCGGTGTCTATCCCGACAGTCTTGCCGGTGAGGTGGCTCAAGGCGTTGCGCATATCGAAGCGATAACGGGCAAGACATTCGGCAATGCCGCCGATCCGCTGCTGGTCTCCGTTCGCTCTGGTGCACGCGCCTCCATGCCGGGTATGATGGACACGGTGCTCAATCTTGGCCTGAATGATGAAACGGTTGAAGGTCTCGCGAAAACCTCCGGTGACGAGCGTTTCGCCTGGGACAGCTATCGCCGGTTCATCCAGATGTACTCCGATGTGGTGTTGCAACTGGATCATGATTCATTCGAGGAAGCGCTAGAAATAGCGAAGGAAGATAATGGCTTCTTCACGGATACTGAGATGGAGTCTCAGCATTGGAAGGCGCTGGTGGCCGAATATAAGGGCCTTGTCGAAGAGCAATGGGGAAAGCCTTTCCCGCAAGATGTGAATGACCAGCTTTGGGGCGCAGTCAGCGCCGTTTTTGGCAGCTGGCAGGCAGAGCGGGCCAAGGTCTATCGCCGGCTCAATGATATTCCCGCAGAATGGGGCACCGCTGTCAACGTACAGGCGATGGTGTTCGGCAATATGGGCGAGACATCGGCCACCGGTGTGGCCTTTACCCGCAACCCCTCCACCGGTGACAGCGCCTATTATGGGGAATGGCTGATCAACGCGCAGGGCGAGGATGTCGTTGCAGGCATCCGCACACCGCAATATCTGTCCAAAGCTGCGCGCGAGGAAGCCAATGCGAAGCCGCTGTCCATGGAAGAGGCGATGTCGGAGACCTATGGCGAGCTGACCAACGTCTTTGATCTGCTCGAGCGTCACTATCGCGATATGCAGGATATCGAATTTACCGTGGAACGCGGCAAGTTGTGGATGTTGCAAACCCGCGCGGGCAAGCGGACCGCCAAGGCGGCGCTGAAAATCGCCGTGGATATGGCGAATGACGGCCTGATTACCGAGGAAGAAGCGGTGGCGCGGGTCGATCCCATGGCTTTGGACCAATTGCTCCATCCGACGCTCGATCCCGATGCCAAGCGTGATGTGCTGACCACCGGTCTGCCGGCTTCTCCCGGCGCGGCTTGCGGTATCATCGTATTCGATTCCGACACCGCTGAACACCGCACGGAAATGGGCGAGGATGTAATCCTGGTTCGCGTTGAGACCTCACCGGAAGATATTCACGGTATGCACGCCGCCAAAGGCATTTTGACCGCTCGTGGTGGTATGACGTCACATGCTGCTGTTGTGGCGCGGGGCATGGGTCGTCCCTGTGTTTCCGGTGCTGGTAGCCTGAGCATCAATAATGAGACGAAACTGTTGAAAATCGGGGATCGTGAGCTGAAAGAAGGCGATGTTCTAACGATCGATGGTAGCAATGGTCAGGTGATGGCGGGGCGCGTAAAAACGATTCAGCCAGAACTTGTCGGCGATTTTGGCGTGTTGATGGAATGGGCCGATAAAGTCCGCCGTCTGGGCGTGCGCACCAATGCCGAAACGCCGCAAGATTGTAAGGTTGCTCGTGATTTCGGCGCCGAAGGTATCGGTCTTTGCCGGACCGAGCATATGTTCTTTGAAACTTCGCGGATTACGGCGGTTCGCCAGATGATCCTCGCCGCCAATGAAGCGGGCAGGCGGGAGGCTTTGGCCAAGCTGCTCCCCGAACAACGCGAGGATTTCCGCCAGATATTCGAAGTCATGGTCGGACTGCCGGTGACTATCCGCTTGCTCGATCCGCCATTGCACGAATTTTTGCCGCATCATCAGTCAGAATTTGAGGAAGTAGCAGCTGCGGCCGATGTTGGCGTGGAAACGCTGAAACAGCGTGCCAATGAATTGCACGAATTTAACCCGATGCTTGGCCATCGTGGTTGCCGGCTTGGTGTGACCTATCCCGAAATCTACGAAATGCAGGCGCGCGCGATATTCGAAGCGGCCTGTGAAATCGCCGAATCTAGCGGTGAAGCGCCCATTCCAGAGGTCATGATACCGTTGGTAGCTACGGCCCGCGAACTGGAGCTGATGAAAGATGCCGTCGACCGGATGGCGGAAGAGGTCTTTGCTGAGAAAGGCCGCCGCATCGAATATCTGGTCGGCACCATGATCGAGCTGCCTCGCGCTGCCTTAATGGCCGGGAAAATTGCCGAGCATGGCGAGTTTTTCAGCTTTGGAACCAATGACTTAACGCAGACTACATTGGGTGTGTCGCGTGACGATGCCGGACGTTTTCTGACCCAATATGTCGACAAAGGCATTTTCCCGCGCGACCCATTTGTCAGTCTCGATGTCGAAGGCGTCGGGCAATTGATTGAACTGGCCGCAGAGCGGGGCAGGGCAACGCGCGGCGACATCAAGCTTGGTATTTGCGGCGAACATGGCGGTGATCCAGCATCGATTGCCTTCTGTGAGGAAAGCGGCCTGGATTATGTCAGTGCATCACCTTATCGCGTACCGATTGCGAGGCTCGCTGCGGCTCAGGCGGCGCTCAAAAAGCGCTAGTCAGCTGGGCCTTTGAGGATCTGATCCACCAGCGCGTCATCGACATTGAATCTCCAGTTCTGGATTAGGCGGCGGGGGTGGAGTCTACTGTTCAGGCAGGACAGGTGGCAATATACGCCATGTGACATGGCGAGGCTGTCCTTGCTGCTCATGTCGCGAAAAGAGAGGCTGGTGAGGTCCTTTGGTTCAATATCCTTGTCGCAGAAGACGCAGGGACTCAAGCCGCCGGAAATTTCCTCGATTTCCTTGGGTGAAGGCGGATTGACGCTTACATCGGCATTGAGCCGCGCGATCAAGCCGGTAATCGCCACATTCCATCCAGCGCTGTCCTCAGGATCCTCGGACCACAGATCAAGCAGTTCGGAATCTCCCAAAACCTCGGAAACGGACATTTTAGCCTGCTCAATAAGCGCGGCATCGGCTTTTGCGAGATTATCCAGGTTCTTCAATAAGTCACTGGGTATATTAGGCGCGATTTGACCTATCGATATCGCAACAATCTCAGCTGCGGCGATTATTTCAGATGCCAGATCGATATCAATGTCTGCATCTTCAAGATCAGCCAGCGCATCGAATTTGGCGGCAACATTCTCCAGGCTTGAAATCCCGGAGACCCAGTCGAGTGCGCTGTCATTTTCAAAGCTGCCCGGACCCCAAGCGCCCATATTCCCTGCTCCTCAAATTGATGAGCATATAAATAACAGCGTTTCGCAAAAAACAGGTTAAAATGGCTTGCCAGCAGAAGAATCTCCCCCTATCTGACTGCCTTCAATGCGCGCCCGTAGCTCAGCTGGATAGAGTACTTGACTACGAATCAAGGGGTCGGGAGTTCGAATCTTCCCGGGCGCGCCATTTTCCTCACGTTATGCAAGATACGGCCATAGGTGCACTTGCGCTGTCGCCCGGTGAAGCGTAACTTATTGGCATTGTGTATTTCTCCTACGTATAAAGGATTGCCTTTTGGCCGACTATTCTGACAGTATCGAAGACGCCCTTGCTGCCCGTGAGGCGGCTAAACTTCCTGTTCCCGACGAAGTACAGGACGCGGTGAAGACGTTGCTTCGCTGGTCCGGTGAAGATCCGGATCGTGAGGGTTTGCTGGATACGCCAAAACGAGTGGCGCGCGCCTGGAAGGAATATTGTGAAGGCTATCAGGAAAACCCTGCCATACATCTGGCACGGACGTTCGAAGAAGTCGGCGGATATGATGAGTTGGTGCTGCTAAAGGACATACCTTTCCATTCGCATTGCGAGCATCATATGGCACCTATCATCGGTAAAGCGAGTATCGCCTATATGCCGACGGATCGGGTCGTTGGTATCTCCAAACTGGCGCGCGTGCTGCATGGATTTGCACGTCGCTTGCAGGTGCAGGAGCGCCTGACCGCCGAGGTAGCGGAGTGTATCTGGGACAATCTCAAACCACATGGTGTGGCGGTTGTTGTTGAGGCCAGCCATAGCTGTATGACAGCGCGCGGTGTGCGCACGCCCGGTGTGGGGATGACGACTAGCCGTTTGTTGGGTTGTTTCCTTGATGATGCGCGCAGTCGCAAGGAAGTGATGAGCCTGATGGGCTATTAGGCAGAGGGCCTATTCCATCCACATTCGCATGAGATTATATTGCAGCGCTTGCATGCGCGTGTAGTTTTCGTCTCTCATATTGAGGCCTTCCAGGGCCGCAACTTCGTTCAACTCGTACATGAGATTACGTTTCATAACGTCCCGGATTCGGCTTTGGATGAAAGTGATAGCAACAATTCTTTCACCTTCGGAAATAGGCTCAACCTCATGCAGGGTGTGGGAAGGATAGACAATTGCCGTCCCGGGAAGGCCTTTGAAGCGCATTCCGGCTTCGCCCTGTGTCACATGTAACGCGCCGCCCTTAGAATCATTTGGCCCGCTTAAAAATATGGTGCAACTGATATCGGACCGAATGGGGCCATCTGGCAGAGGTATAATCGCACTGTCCGCGTGCAACCCATAGTGCATGCCTGGTTGGTAGCGAGTGATTAGCGGCGGAGCGATTTTCTCCGGGAATGCGAAGTCTGTAAATTCCGGGTTCGACATCAATGCGTCATGGAGGATTTTGGACGTCTTATTATAGGCATCAAGATCGTGGAGCTGCAGGTTATTCTTCACTTTTGAATGGGGATTGCTGATCTTCCCATCCACAAATTGCGCGCTACCAGCGATGGCTTTAACTTCGTGAACTTGACTTTGGTCCAGTATTTTGAGCTGTTTGAACATTATCTTCTCGTTTCAATCCAATTTATGGCCTCGGCCACCAGAGGGAAATTTTCGGCTGTTTCTTCGACCCATGATATTGCTGCTCGAATGGCGTCTACGTGATCCCGGTTTGCCTGAGCAAGCAACTCTTGCCGCAAGTTCGGACTATAGTCATGTTCCGGTGCTTTGGAATAGGACGACATGATGGGGCCTGATGCCAACTCGCTCGCCTTTTGCTCCGAAACGTCGAGATCAAAATGGGCTGCTGCTGTCATCAAGCTTCCAGCAGGCTCCCGGAGGAATGATTCAAAATCCATCCACAATATGTTGGCGGACTGACTTGTCTTTTGCGCTGCGAATAGAGTGACTAGCTCGCACATCCAGCTCATCGCAACCCGCTGGGCCAGCGATAATTCCCATAAATGTGCCGGAGCTTCGCCCAGATGTAGGGACAATCGCTTCAATCGTGCACCGGCCATCATGTGTGTTTCCTGCACAGAGGCTTCGCCCGCCAATATTGTTGGGATATAGCGGTCCAATGGGGCATAGAGAAATAGCGCGTCGGTGGGCGTCGCCAAAAGCTGTGGTGCCAATTCGCTGACAAAGCTGCTTGCCTTGATCATCACCCGTTGATCAGGATGGAATGAACGAGATAACCATTGAACGGTCTGGGAAAATCGCTGCGCGTAGGCATCTGGCGACCAGGGGCTTTCTGGCTCGTTCTTAATTTGCGATATTTCGCAGAGCGTCCGCAGCAACTGCGGTTCTCTTATTGCCAATATCTTGTCAATCTCGCCGAGTAGTCGCGACAACAGAGTAGATCCGACATGCCCGATATGAAAAATATATTGTGGTTTGGCGGTTTGGGGCAGATCGATTGCAGACAATTCCGACCAAGGTACCAGCTGTCGCTGCAATTGCGGGGTTATAATGCGCTGGTCGAGGAAACTGGCCTTGCGGTAATCGCCTTCGGTCAAATGCGATAGCAGCACCTGATCGGATGGCAGGTCCACCAGATGGGGCAGAAGCCGGGCATCCTGAGAAAACTGATTTTGCCAGCTATTGGTCAATATGCCCTCAATCCTAAGAAAAAGCCCGAAGGCGGATTGTTACTCTGTAACGCACCAGCTCCGGGCTTTTCAATCACTTGCTGAGAAAAACTATGCTTTGTCTTCAGCGCTTTCTTCTGTTTCTTCAGCAGCTTCCTCGGAAGTTGCTTCCTCTGAAGCTTCTTCTGTTTCCGTTGCTTCGGCTTCTTCATCGTCATCTTCGCTTTCAGGTGCCAAAGCCGCAGCAGCCAGTTCAGCCTGCTCTTCTTCAAACATCTGGGCGATGACGTCGATGCCGTCTTTCTGCAGTTCAGCTTCGTCATCAGAGCGAGCCACGTTGACCTCGACAGTGACAGAAACTTCTGGGTGCAGACGGATGCGCACGTCGAAAACACCAAGCGTCTTGATTGGTTTTTCGAGGATCACCATGCTTTTCTCAACAGTGGCACCTTCGGCAGCCAATGTTTCCACGATGTCGCGAACCGAAACAGAACCATAAAGCTGGCCGCTAGCGGAAGAGGCGCGGATCAATACGATCTGTTTGCCATCGACAGTGCCGGATGCTTTTTCAGCGTCCTTGCGTTTGGCTTCATTGTCCGCTTCAATCTGCGCACGATTGGCTTCGAAAACCTTCTTGTTCGCTTCGTTGGCGCGCAAAGCTTTCTTGTTAGGCAGCAGATAGTTGCGTGCATAACCGTTTTTCACGGTTACGACATCGCCGATACCGCCCAGTTTTTCGACTCGTTCAAGCAAAATAATATCCATGTCTCTTGCTCCTATTTCACGAGATAAGGCAGCAGGCCGAGATGGCGGGCGCGTTTAATTGCCTTGGACAATTCGCGCTGCTTCTTGGCAGAAACTGCGGTGATACGACTAGGTACGATTTTGCCACGCTCGGAAATATATCCCTGCAGCATTTTCACATCTTTATAGTCGATAGGTTGTGCGTTCTTACCGGAAAAGGGGCAGCTTTTGCGGCGACGGAAAAATGGACGTCCCATGTTTATTACTCCTTTTCTAGCTTAACTGTCGTCGCGGTCACGGCGAGGGCGGTCACCACCACGATCTCCGCCACCACGGCGTGAGTCACGGTCTGGCTTGCGCATCATGACTGACGGGCCTTCTTCATGCTCGTCGACGCGGATGGTCAGAAAACGGATCACGTCTTCGTTGATACGGGTCTGGCGTTCCAGCTCGGCAATTACGTTGGTTGGCGCGTCGAGACGCAGCATAACGTAATGGGCTTTGCGGTTTTTCTGAACCTTGTAAGCCAGCGTACGCAGGCCCCAGGTTTCCGTCAAAACGACTTTGCCTTCATTGGCTTCAACAATTTTTGTAGCTTCCTGGGCGAGACTATCGACCTGAGACTGGCTCAGATCCTGACGCGCGAGGAAGACATGCTCATAATGCGGCATGCTTCATTTCCTTCATGTTACCGATCGCTGACGCCGCACCATGCAGACACGCCCCTCCGGCTTTCTTCTGTTTCCCGTGATTCTTTTGCAGGAATCGCCGAGAAGCGCGGCCTATGGCGAAGTTTTTCCTACAATGCAAGGGCTGGCTGACTTTACTTTGGTCAAAATGCCCAGATTGTCAGATGCACCATTCCAGTTCATGCTCGGTAGCGGTGCGATTTTCCGCTTTTACTCGGTTGGTGACCATCCGGTCATAGAGCTTTTTAACGAGGATACTGCCGGTTTTTTCAAACAGGAACGGGAAAATTCCGTGCAAGAGACAGGCAAAGCCAGCCGCCATCATCGGGATGCCAAAGCTGGATGCCATCACAAAATGTTCGGCATAGGTTTCCCCGACTGATTCTGGGTGCTCGGTAAACAACTTCATATGTGCTCCTGATCTTATGTCAGATAGCGTAATAGTCCATCGGCGGACAAAATCTTTGTCAAATCTCCAATAAGATGACTTTAGTTTAGAAAATATTTTCCCTTATGCCCGTCAAACTAGAAAATATTTACAAACTGCTGTTGTTTGCCGGATTCAAAGCCATTGAATGGCGAGCATCGAGAGCAGGAACGCCATCGCCGTTGTCATGATGACCGGCGCAAAGCAATGCCAGCCATGTGACATCAATCCAGCCAGATTGGACTTTATCGCCGCAGCCACCACGGCGAACAGCAATAATGTACTGGCCAGACGGTTACCTGTTTCGACCAGGGAAGAGGGCAGGGATACCAGGCTGTTCAGTGCCACCAGGATGATGAACCCAATGATGAACCAAGGCATACCCTGTCGAAGGCCAATTTTCGGCGATGACGGGTCGGTGTCCTTCACAGCCATTTTCTGAAGTACCATCGAGACGATAATCAAAACAGGCGCAAGCAGCGTCACGCGGGAGAGTTTCACCACAGTTGCAACCTCTCCGGCTTCGGGAGAATAGGAAAATCCGCCCCCGATGGCTTGAGCCACATCATGAATAGACGCACCGATTAAAAAGCCTGCCTGTTTGTCGTTCAGGTTCAGAAATCCCGCTATGGCTGGATAGAACGTCATTGCGAAGGCGCTGGCGATCGTTGTCCCAAGCAAAACGATAGTAAAGCGCGACTGATCTATTCTTTTGGTGCCGATGATGCTCCACAGTGCCAGCGCGGCGGAAGCGCCGCATATCGCCGTTGCTCCACCGGCAAGCAGACCAAAAAGCGGATCAAGCTTGAACAATCTGGCCGCGATGATGCCGGTGAATATGACAACCGTCATAATGGCTATCAGGGCAATAAAAGGGATGATGCCCAGACTGCCTATTTCGGCAAAACTGATCCGCATTCCAATCAGAACGATGCCGATGCGCAGTAATGTTTGGGATGAGAAATCCAGCCCCGTTGACAGGCGCTTGTCTGCATTCACGAAACTGAGCGCCAGTCCCAGAAGCAGTCCCATCAATATGGCAGGCGGGCCATAATGTTCACTGAGCCAGAGCGCCGCCAGCGAAACCACACAGACCAGCATAAGTCCGGGTAAGTGGGACAAAAACGTCTTTTTCTGCGTGGGTTCGGCAAGTTGCAACTCACCATATAAGTCAGCCACCAAAGGAAGTTGACGATCATGATGTGACAATCTGGTCTCCGGTCCAATGGTAATGATATGCGGATCGTCGGCACATTAGGCAAGCGGAAGGGGAATGCAATCGACTTATGTCCGGACAAAGGAATCCCAGTCTTTTCAAGGCTCAGGCATTTCATACCTCTTCAGCATTGCTATCTGCTTGCTTATAAAACGGCTGCGCTCGGCGCGCTCTCAGTCGAGATTCCTACTCGACCAGATCCAGCCCAAGCGAACAAAAAAGAGCCCTGCCGAAACAGGGCCCTAAGTATTGTGCCTTTGGGAGGCGACGTAACGATATGAACGTTTCTTAGAATTCAAATCCGACGGTCACGCCATATTGCCGCGGTGCGATTCCGGTTCCGAAAGTGAATAGACCGGCCACTGGTAGCGCAGAGCTCAGTCCGCGGCTGTCCGTCAGATTGCGTCCGAAGGCCCGGACATATATTTCGGTGTCATCGCCCAGGGTATGGGTATATGTGATCGAAGCCGAAAGATCATCCTGCGCTTGATGTAAACCGCGCGGGTCGTTCCGTCCGAAATTGCCCGGAGCGGCGACGATGGTCGTCTGGTAGGAACTGGTGGTGCTGTATTTCGCGTTGAGATTAATCGTACCTTCATTGCCAAGAGGGACTTCATAATTTCCCGCGATTGAGAACGAGACATCCGGCGTTCTGCGCAAGTCACGGGAAGACGCATTTTCGCCAGCATCCTGAATGCCGTCCAGGTTTACATCGATGAAGAAATCATCGTAGCTGGCGTCAAGGAGGCCAAGAGAACTGGTAATCGTAAAACCTTCGAAAAGCTCTGCTCGCATATCAATTTCTGCCCCAAAAATGGTTGCATTAGCGGCATTCAGAGTCACAGTTTCTTGGGGGTTAGGCGACCCTGGAGGGGTTGCTTGCACCACATCCTCCTGCTTGTCATTATACCTGCTGTAAAAGCCCGCTATATTCAAAGTGACACGACCGTCTGCGAACTGGGTTTTCGCCCCAAGTTCAAAGGAGTCAACGGTCTCGGGGTCAAAGGACACTGCCACTGACGAAGGGCTGTTAGCGCGCCCATTAAATCCGCCTGATCGATAGCCTCGCGCATAGGAGCCGTAAACGAGGATATCGTCGCTGAACCGATAATCCACACTGACGCGGGGCGTAAACTGGCTCCAGTCATCTTCGTTAGACAACGCGAGAAGGGGGCCGGGGCCGGCAAAAATCGATCGCGTATATTCTTTTTCGTCCTTCGAATAGCGCGCGCCGAGACTGATACGGAGTTGGTCAGTCAACTCAATATCAAAATCTGCGAATGCAGCATATGACTTCGTCTCATGATCGGTTTCAGCCGGCAGTGTAAACCCGGTTGGCAGCGTCGTGCCCTGTTGCAGTTGATATTCATTGTTGAAATAGAATAATCCCACCACACCGCTGAAGCCTTGTGCAAACTCGCCTGCCAAACGCAATTCCTGGCTGAACTGTCGATATTGCTGCGCTCGGTTGGTGGTAAAGAACGAGATGGATGCACCATCAAAATCCTGAATCACCAGCTCGTCGGACTCTTTCAGCGCAGTGATCGATGACAGGGTCAGGTCACCTATGTCGTAATTGATCCGTGCGGAATAGGAATCCTCTGTAAACTGGACATCACCGAGCACGTTGCCGAAAACCGTGTACAGGTCTTCGCGCGTATTGCGATTACACTGCTCAGCCAAGGCGGGGACAGGAACCCCGCATATGGCTTCACCCGTTTGAGATAGCGAAGCAACGGCAGGGTCGCCGCCGATTTTTGTGACTTCTGCGGTTAGAAGTATTTCGAGAGCATCGCTTGGTTCTATCAATATCGTACCGCCGGCACCACGTACACTGTTCGAGCCGGTCCGTTGCCCCAGCGTCACATTGTTGTAAAAACCGTCGAAAGTGCGGTCAGAGAAAAACAACTTTGCGCCAAACACATCACCATCCCCGAAATTGAAGACGGCGTTATAGTCCTCGCGGCCATAATTGCCGAAACTGGCCTCGGCCCGCAAACCAAACTCTTTGGTTGGCCGTGTCCGTTCAACATTAATCACGCCGCCGATTGTGTTTCGGCCAAAGAGTGTTCCCTGCGGGCCCCGCAAAACTTCAATTTGTGCAAAATCAAAAGCGTTGGTGAGCTGAGCAGTATTGGTTCCGATAAAAACGCCGTCAATCACGACGCCAACGGTGGGTTCAAAACTCTTCTCGACATCTTCAAAACTGACCCCGCGAAGTGAAATAGCGCCAGCACCGGGGCCAGCGCCCACCGGATCAATCACCAGACTGGGCGACAATGTTTCAAGATCTTCGATGTTCAACGCGCCTTGCGCGCCCAGCTGTTCGGGACTGACCACCGTCACTGCCAGCGGCACGTCCTGCACAGACTCCGAATCGCCGCGCAAGCGGCCGGTCACAACTATGATATTGTCTTCTTCAGCGCCTTCGCTCTGCTGGGCAAAGGCCGGCGTGCTGATGCCCGCCATCAAACCCAATATTGTCCCAGCCGCTAAGCTTCGCTTCAAAACCTGACTCTTGTTGCCCACGACAACTCTCCTCCCTTTGAACGGCCTATTTATTTTGGCCATTTCCATTAATTAATTGATCATTCATATAAAAAATGAGTGGAACATTCTCCACAATCAAAACTGACAGTAGTGGATCGGCAGGGGAGCATCTTGAAAAACAGAAACGGAATATTGCCATTCGGCCAACGCGCCACACGATATTTATACGCCGCGATGTTCAGTGTACCGTTGTTCGCTTGCCAAAATGCGTCTCCAGTGAACGAAAGCCCTGAAGCAGAGAGTGAACTTCTCTCGGCCTCGGAATATCCCGACCAAGTATTCTGGGGAGATCTGCATGTTCATTCCAATCTGTCTTTCGATAGCAACAGCTTTGGGAACCAGAATCTTGGGCCGGAGGCAGCATATCGCTTTGCACGGGGTGAAGAGGTCGAAACATCAACCGGTCAGAAGGCAAAGCTAATACGGCCTCTCGATTTTTTGATGGTTGCCGACCACGCCGAATATCTTGGTTTCCTTACCGCGCTGCAGCAGGACGATATTGCGGTTCTGGGATCGGATCTGGGTAAACGCTGGAAAGGATATCTCGACGACGATGAGGGGATGGGACCGATCATGACCGAGTATGTTGCCATGGTAACCGGTGCAGCGCCGCAGGAAGTTCCTGACAGGAAATTCAACCAAACAATATGGAGCAATGTTGTCGATATTGCGGAGCGCTACAATCAACCAGGCAAGTTTACTGCTTTTGCCGGGTATGAATGGACGTCAATGCCAGGAGGTCGCAACTTACATCGCGTAGTTGTGTTCAAAGATGGTCCGGACAAAACCAAGACCATAATTCCATTTTCTGCCTTGGACAGCGATGACCCGGAGGATCTCTGGAAGTTTCTGGAGCAATATGAAACGAAGACCGGTGGATCGGTTCTGGCGATAGCGCACAATGGAAACCTGTCAGGCGGAATCATGTTCGATGATCAAAGGCTTGATGGCACTCCCCTTACTCAAGAATACGCAAAAACCCGCTCACGTTGGGAACCGGTCTATGAAGTGACGCAGGTTAAGGGTGACGGCGAGGCACATCCGCTTTTGTCACCTGACGATGAATATGCAGATTTCGAAACCTGGGATGAAGGTGATATATCACAAACCCCCAAGCCTCAGGACCCCGCTCTTAAAAAACAAATGCTGAAAGGCGAATATGCTCGCAGCGGTTTAAAGAAAGGCCTTAAATATGCTGCGGATTTAGGGGCTAATCCGTATGAATTTGGACTGATGGGATCAACAGATAGTCACACTGGCCTAGCCACTGCGGACGATAATAATTTTTGGGGCAAATTCAAGGATTCTGAGCAATCTGAGTCGCGGATCACCAGCAAGATGGGAGGCGCGCTCTGGTCGAATTCCAAACTCACTGCATCTGGTTACACCGGGGTTTGGGCGCGGACAAATACCCGTGAAGAGTTGTTCGCTGCTATTCAACGTCGGGAGGTATATGCGACAACTGGTCCGCGCATTAAGTTGCGTATTTTTGCCGGTTGGGACTTTTCCAAAAATGACCTGGAAATCCCCGATTTCACCAAAAAGGGTTACGACAAAGGTGTTCCAATGGGAGGCGTGCTGTCACCCGTCTCCGGTGACAAAACGCCTCGCTTCATTGTCAGTGCGATGAAAGATCCCGATGGTGCAAGCCTTGAGCGCGTACAAATCATCAAGGCATGGCGGGACAGTGAGGGCGGCCTTAACGAAAAGATCTACGACATCGCTACGACCGACAACGTATCTGGTGAGGCGGAGATGTTGACCTATTGGCGTGATCCTGATTTCCAAAAGGAGCATCACGCATTTTATTATGTGCGCGTCATTGAAGTTCCGACAAAGCGTTGGACCACTTATGATGCCGAGAAATATGATGTTGCGTTGCCATCAAGTATCCCAAAAATGACCCAAGAGCGGGCATATAGCTCCCCTATATGGTATCGTCCGCTATAGAACGTCGGACAAACCCACCAATCCAAAAGGATAGATCGACTTTGAACATTGAGATTCAAACCAAGAAGAAACCCGGTCGCCCACACGGTAGCTTCGCGCAAAACACCAAGAAACGATTGTTGCAAGCTGCAACGAAGCAATTTGGCGAGCGGGACTTTGCTGAAGTCAGCATGACTATGATTGCCGAAGAAGCTGGTTTGACCGGCGCTGCGATTTACAATTACTACGATTCCAAAGACGCGTTGTTTTTGGATGCAGTGTCACTTTACATCGAACAGAATACGAAAATTCTAACTGAAGCATCACTTGTTTCTGGTAACTGGAAAGATCGTCTGAATAATGTACTCGAGGCAATTAAGACTATCTACAAGCGTGGAACCCAGAATCAGCTTCTAACCAGCACTACGCAGCTGAAAATCGCGAGGGAGCCGGAGAAATTTGCTCCAATTCTGCAACTGAGGCAAAGTTATAGCAAGATTTTCCAATCGATTATTGCGGATGCCTTAAAATGCGGGGACCTACCAGATGAAACTGACGTTAGCATCATGGGAGACCTGCTAATGGCGTTGACAACAAACGGCATAGGAGCGGTATTGGTTCATCGAACATCATCGCAAGACATTGACGCCGTCATAGATAGTTTTCGCATGTTGATTGGCATAAAATATCCAGACTCCAACACGGACACGGACACGGACACGGATAAATCGCTTTAGGGTAACCGATCTATCGAAAAGCGACATCGGTTGCTCAAAATCTTCTTTGGTCAGTAGATTGGTTGAATTCCAACGTCTGCTTTTGCGCGTAAAACTTCAACCCCGCGTCACTTAATGAACTTAAACATATGCCCGCCAATTTTGCGCATCTGGATTTCTTCCGATCCTTCGGTAATCCGGTAGCGGCGGTGGTGCCGATAGATATGCTCGAATGGCTTGTGGCGAGAATAGCCCATGCCGCCGTGGACCTGCATCGCGCGATCGGCTGCGTCACAGCACAGGCGGTTGGCGCGGTAGTTACACATAGACACTTGCGCTGAGAGATATTTCGCCACGTCGACCTTGGCCATGCCGTCCATCTGGGCGGCGGTTTTATAGATTAACTGGCGCAACATGGCAGCTTCCGTATGCAATTCGACCAGCGGAAATTGAATTGCCTGATTGACCGACAGCGGCTTGCCGAATGGTTTGCGTTCCCCGGCATACCTGACCGCTTCATCTATACAATATTGCGCGGCGCCCAGCGATGAGGCGGCTTGGCGGATGCGGTTTTCATGGACGAAATGCTGTGCGGCGGCGAGGCCCATGTCGAGGTCGCCCAATATCTGGTCCGCCGGTATCCATACGTTGGTAAAGCTGCACTTGGGATGATCGGTGGGCATGTTGAATGTCCACATGTATTCGCCAACCTCGAAGCCCTCCGCGTCGGTGGGGACCAGAAAACAGCCAATACCCTGCGCATCACCATCCTTGCCGCGATGGCGGGCAAAGGTCATCACATGGGTGGCGACATGAAGCCCCGTGGTCCACATCTTGTTTCCGTTGATCAGCCAGCCATCGACGCCATCACGTTGTTCGGGCACGGCCGTCGTGTCCATCCATGTCGCATCGGAACCGTGGTCTTCTTCGGTAAGGCCAAAGCACCATTTCATTTCGCCTTTCAGCATCGCGGGAATGCATTCCTGTTTCTGCTTCTCGGTTCCGAAATCGCGCACCATAAGTGGCTGCACGAGATTGCCGACGATGGAACTTTCATTCTGCAGATCGTTATGCAGACCTAGACCCTTATGCGCGAGATGTTCACGGATACGGGCCATACCGAGGTTGGAGCCATCCTGTCCGCCGAAGTCTTTCGGTAACGCATAGCGGAAATGACCGGCAGCATCGGCGGTGCGGCGCATCTCGTCGAGCAGGTCTTCCCATTCCTTGCTCGGCAGGCCGTGATTGTCCCAGTCCGTCCGGCTATCTTCCCGGCGGTGATCGAAAAAGCGGATATTATCATCGCGCTGTTCGATCGGCTTGATTTCAGCTTCGATAAAATCGTCGAGAACGGTGAGATAATCTTCGATGTCCTGGGGAATTTCAAAACTCATATCATGGCTTCCATTTGTTGAGGGCGACGGCGAGGCCGGCATATTTGGGCTGGTCGATAGACAGGCGCTCCAGTGCGGATAGCCTGAGATGATCCCACAGACCCGGATGACCCGCATCTATGCTTCCTTCTGATAGGGCGGCACAAAGCTGTCCATGATCAAATCCAATAGCTTTCAACCGTTCATCTGAAGCCGCCTGGAACGCGGGACCAAAGCTCGCCTGCCGCCGCGCAATGCTAAGGGCGTTACCGGCCACTCTGGACTGAAACCGGTCATGGCCCTTCAAGTCGGGTTGAACCGTTTCCATGTTCCATTCGCCCAGAGCTGTGAGCAGTTCACCATAGCTGGTTTCACCCTTGGCATCCTGCGTTTCGGGGATTTTCCAGTCCAGTGGAGTACAGATATCTTGAGGCAGGATCTCTTCAAATAACAGCGCCAGATCAATTTCAACTTCGGACACCCGGCGGCCGATAACTGTGCGCTCCAACGAACGATCCCCGTGACTGCGCCAGATTTCGCCCATCACCAGACAGGCGACGCCCCACCAGACAGTGGAATAGATCAACCAGAAACGGAACCGGTCGGGATCAACGGTTTCGCCGCTGTGCCTGGCATAAGCGGCAAGAAAGGAGTCTGCGCTATCAAAACCGCCTGCGACTTTCTCATAATGACCGAAGCGCCAACTGGGCGTGCAGAGATAGGCCAAATCCTGAACCGGATCACCCAATCGCGCCAATTCCCAGTCCAGAACGGCGGACAGTCCGGACGGCGCAATCATCAGATTACCCATGCGAAAGTCTCCATGCACCAGCTTTTTGGTCGGGCTATCCCTACTATCCGGAGCATTTTGTTTCAGCCAGTAAAAGGCATATTCATAGATCGGGATTGCACCGCCAATCTCGTCATATTTGTCTTTCTGCAAAGCGATGAGTTCCAGCGGTGAATAGTATTCCAGACGGTCGGCCAGTGTTCCGGGATCCATATTGTGGATATTCCAGAGCTCTTCCGCGCACTGGTCGGTCAGTTTGCTTTGGGCCTCTGCAAATTCCGGATTGCCGAGAATCTTGTGGGGCAGGGTCTCACCATCCGCCTTGTCCATCACAAAGCCTTCGCCGAGATCATCTTCCGGCGACAGGCGTGCCCGAACGGTTGGCGCAGTGACGCCTGATTGCACCGCAAGATCAATCACATCGGCCTGGGTCGCCAGCGATATACCCCGCAAGCCTTCATCGTCAGGTGAAATGCCGGCAGGCAAACGGCGCAGGACAAATTCCTCCCCTGCATAAGCAAAGGCCCAGCTTTCCATACTGGCGCCACCTGATAGCCGTTTGAGCGCGGAAACCGATCCATTGCCACCCAATGCCTTACTGCAAAAAACAGTCAGTTTTCCTTCGGAAAGATTATTTTCCATATTGAAAGCTTAATTGGTCAATTAAAAATTGGCAATCGCTATAATGTTAGAATAGTTCCGGCGATTTACGCTGTGATACTTGCATGCGAGGTCATTCCCTCTTACCTGCGGCTACAGCAAAACAAATCCATAAGGGGTCAGTATGAGGGCGTTTATTTTTCCAGGGCAGGGCAGCCAGGCCGTCGGCATGGGCAAGATCCTTGCGGAAGCGAGCAACACGGCGCGTGAAGTTTTTCAGGAAGTCGATCATGCACTGGAGCAAAATCTGTTCCAACTGATGTGTGAAGGGCCGGAAGATGAGTTGACCCTGACGGAAAATGCGCAGCCAGCGATTATGGCCAATGCGATTGCGACCATGCGCGTGATGGAAAAAGAGGGTGGCAAGTCGCTTGCTGACCTATGCTCTTATGTTGCTGGTCATAGTCTGGGCGAATATACGGCGCTTTGTGCGGCAGGCGCATTGAACCTGACAACAACAGCAGAATTGTTGAAACTGCGCGGCCAGTCCATGCAAAAGGCTGTTCCGGTTGGTGAGGGCGGGATGGCCGCCCTGCTAGGTGCAGATATCAAAAAAGCCGCTGGTTTGGCAAAAGCCGCAGCGCAAGGTGATGTTTGCACAGTGGCAAACGACAATGATCCGACACAGGTCGTCATTTCTGGTCATATGGGGGCCATTGAGCGCGCCATATCGCTGGTAAAAGAGCATGAAATTAAACGCGGTGTATTGCTGCCGGTATCGGCACCATTTCACTGTTCATTGATGCAACCCGCGGCCGAAGCCATGGAAGGGGCTCTGGCCGAGGCCAGCATATTGCCACCCGCGGTACCCGTTTTTGCCAATGTCACTGCCGATGCAGTGAGCGATACAGATGAAATCCGCCAGTTGCTAGTTCAGCAGGTCACTGGAACGGTCCGCTGGCGCGAATCCGTTTTGAACCTGTCGGAGGCAGGCGTCGAACAGTTTGTCGAATTTGGCGGCAAGGTGCTTGGCGGCATGGTGAAACGGATCAACAAGGAAGTCCAGACAACCAGCCTGATTTCAATGGATGATATTGAAGCTTTTCTGGCTTCGGTCTAAACGCGCTGCCTATATTAAAGACAGGAACAAAAATGTTTGATCTCACGGGAATGACCGCACTGGTAACTGGCGCTTCAGGCGGCATCGGATCCTCAATAGCCAAATCTCTTGCGGCGCGGGGTGCGACCATTGCTCTATCTGGTACACGCAAGCTGGCACTAATGGATCTAATTCCGGAACTGGAAGGGGAAGGACATGTTGTCGTTCCATGCAATCTTTCAGATGCTGATGAAGTGAATGAACTGGTTCCCCAAGTGATTGAAAAGCTTGGTAAGCTCGACATATTGGTCAATAATGCCGGGATTACCCGTGACGGGCTGGTCATGCGGATGTCGGATGATGACTGGTCAGACGTACTGAATGTCAATCTGGAATCGGCTTTCCGTCTGGCCCGTGCTGCGGCGCGGCCGATGATGAAAGCCCGGCATGGGCGGATTATCTCGATAACCTCTGTCGTCGGTGCAACTGGTAATCCCGGACAAGTCAACTATGTCGCCTCAAAGGCCGGGCTGGTGGGCATGTCCAAGGCGCTGGCACAAGAGCTCGCTTCACGCGGTATAACCGTCAACTGTGTTGCTCCCGGCTTCATTGCCACGCCGATGACGGAAGCCCTGACCGACGCCCAGAAAGACGAGATAAACCGCAAAATTCCGGCAGGAAAAATGGGCGCGGGCGAAGATATCGGTGCGGCTGTGACCTATCTGGCAAGCAACGAAGCTTCCTATGTCACCGGCCAGACGTTGCACGTCAACGGCGGCATGGCCATGATCAGCTAACGGGCGTTTCAGATGTTCTCCACTTTATTGCTGCTGGCAATGGTCGCAAACCCCGCGCCATCCCTGCCGACGGAGGGATTACTGACTATTGAAAATCTCGATTGTGTCAGCAAGAAAGTCTCGGCCGATCAGGCGCAGGCTTATTTTGCGATGGCGCGCAAAGGGGAGGAAGTCGACGCCTTTCAATCAGCAAGTAAACTAACCGACAACTGTCAGGCCGAGCATGGCTGGACCGATGTCCAGACGCGCAGCGCGTTTCGGATTTCCTTGATGGACGGATGGTTGTTGCAAGAAGGTCTGATCGAAAAAATTCAGAAATTGGGCGATTTCAAGCCATTTCTCGACCAATATTATCGCGATAATGTGAAGCCGACGGGTCGCTATATGCTGGAAGACGTTTTTCTATCCGGCAAAATGGATAAAGATTTGACCGCAGCAGGCTATCCGGAAGACAAGAAATTGCGTGAACTGACCTATAATTATTGGGAATGGCGCGGCGCTCTATTCGGTATCGAGGAAGATTTTCGGAACGGTGAACTGCGACAATAGCCTGTAATGTTATGCATACATTCACAAAGCCGCGCTTGCCCTCTTGCAAGCGGCGCGCCATGCCACTAGGACAAAATGGAAATTAATACCAAAGAAGAAGGAACTCTCATGAGTGAGACTGCAGACCGCGTAAAAAAGATTGTTGTTGAGCATCTCGGCGTTGAAGCCGACAAGGTGACCGAAGAAGCGGCATTCATCGATGATCTGGGCGCTGACAGCCTCGACATTGTTGAGCTTGTGATGGCTTTTGAAGAAGAATTCAGCGTTGAAATTCCTGACGATGCGGCTGAAAAAATCGCAACGGTCAAAGATGCGATTGATTTCATCGATAACAACAAGGGCTAATTGATTTTGGAATGCAGCCTGATATCCGGGCTGCTATTCCGGGGCCAATGATCGCTAAATAATTACAAAGCGGCTCACCGGCCTGGGAAGCATTTCCTGAACCGGTGGCCGCTTTTGAATTGGGGCTTAAGCAAGCCTGAAATAAGGAGCATAAAATGCGTCGTGTTGTAGTGACCGGACTGGGTTTGGTAACGCCTCTTGGCGGAGATGTCGAAACAAGCTGGGGCAACATAATTGCTTCAAAATCCGGTGCCGGGAAAATTACGCGTTTTGATGCTTCTGACCAGAAATGTCATATCGCCTGTGAAGTCAAACCGGCTGATCATGAATATGGTTTTAATCCCAATTTGCGTGTCGACCACAAGGTCCAGCGTCAGGTTGATCCTTTCATTGTTTATGGCATCGATGCTGCGGGACAGGCATTGGAAGATGCCGGTCTTACCGAGCTGAGCGATGAAGAGAAGCTGCGCACCGGCTGTTCCATCGGCTCCGGCATTGGTGGTCTTCCTGGTATCGAGAAGGAGTCACTGGTTCTCAACGAGCGTGGACCTGGACGAGTTAGCCCTCATTTCGTTCACGGACGGCTGATTAACCTGATTTCCGGTCAGGTTTCGATTAAATATGGCCTTATGGGTCCCAATCACGCGGTTGTGACGGCGTGTTCCACTGGCGCACACAGTATTGGTGATGCAGCGCGGATGATTGCTCTGGATGATGCGGACATCATGCTGGCTGGCGGTGCAGAAGCAACAATTTGTCCGATTGGTATTGCCGGTTTTGCGCAAGCGAAAGCATTGTCCACCAAACGGAATGATGATCCGACCGCTGCTTCACGACCTTATGACAAGGACCGCGACGGCTTTGTGATGGGTGAGGGGGCCGGCGTTGTCGTTCTGGAAGAATATGAACGCGCCAAAGCACGCGGTGCAACAATCTATGCCGAAGTGGTTGGCTACGGATTGTCGGGCGATGCCTATCACGTGACGGCACCGCATCCCGAAGGTGTCGGCGCCTATAATTCGATGGCAATGGCGCTGAAGCGCTCTGGCCTGACCACGGCGGATATTGACTATGTCAATGCGCATGGCACCTCGACCATGGCGGATGTCCTGGAACTGGCCGCCGTACGCCGCCTGTTCGGCGATGACATCGCGACCATGTCGATGAGCTCAACTAAGTCGGCCATCGGCCATTTGCTGGGCGGTGCTGGTGCGGTGGAGGCGATATTCTCCATTCTCGCGCTGCGTGACCAAACCGTACCACCGACGTTGAATTTGGATGATCCGGAAGACAGCTGCGAAGGTGTGGATCTGGTACCGCATGTGGCCAGAAAACGGGAAGTGAAGGCCGTGCTCAGCAACAGCTTTGGCTTTGGCGGAACCAATGCCAGCGTTATTATGAAAGCGGTATAGTAACATCATGCGGCGCTTCGGTTGCCTCATCCTTGTTATAGCCACGGTCATTATCGGCCTTGTGGCAGGCAATTTCATCTATGGCTGGACCGCCTCCGGACCGCTGGAGCAGGAACGGACATTTGTTGTTCAGTCAGGTTCCAGCCTCGGCATGGCGGCCAAGGCGCTTGAGGAAGATGGCGTCATCAAGTCTGCTGATGCCTTTCTGAATCGCGCCAAGATTTTCGGTGGATCGGAACCGATAAAGGCAGGTGAATTCGTTATACCAGCTGGCGCAAGCAATGCCACGATATTGGGCATATTGCAGGACGGGAAAACCGTACAGCGGCTCATCACGATACCGGAAGGTACGCCCTCGATTATCGTGCATGAAAAACTGATGGCGGAAAAACTTTTGACCGGCGACATCCCCGTTCCCGAAGAAGGTTCGCTCTTGCCAGACAGTTATAGCTTTGAACGCGGTGAGAGCCGTGCGGCGGTCGTCGCGCGCATGCAAAAGGCTATGAAGGATACGATTGCCGAACTATGGCCCCAAAAAACCGCAGCCAGTGTGGTCAAGACACCTGAAGAAGCCGTCATCCTTGCGGCAATTGTCGAGAAAGAAACAGCTCTGGCCCGCGAACGGCGGACGGTTGCAGCGGTCTATAGCAACCGGATCAACCGCAATATGATGCTGCAGGCCGATCCGACTATCATCTATCCGATCACCAAGGGCAAGCCGCTGGGACGGCGCATAAGACAGTCCGAAATTGCGGCAGTGAATGACTATAATACCTATTCGATGGTTGGTCTGCCCAAGGGGCCGATTGCCAATCCGGGGCGGGCATCAATTGAAGCAGTACTGAATCCGGCGGACAGCGATTATCTTTTCTTTGTCGCGGACGGCAAAGGCGGGCATGTTTTTGCCAGAACGCTGGCCGAGCACAACGCCAATGTCGAAAAATGGTTCGCCATCCGCCGTGAGCGGGGCGAGATGTAGTACGCTTATGGCAAATCTTGTGATTAGTGGCTTGATGGCGTCGATGCTGGCTGTCTCCGTTCCGCAATCGTCCGAAAAGGCCGAAGAAGTAGAGCATGGCAAAGCGCAAACCGCCCCTGATAAGCAAGATATCGAGGCGTCACAAAAACTGTTGGGGCGCTATTACCTGCGCGGCGTAATGGAAACCGCTTCGGGCCTTCAATTGTCAGAGAACGGCAGCTTTCAATGGTATCTGATCGTCGGTGGGCTAGACATTTTGTCCGGTGGTAGCTGGAGTCGTCAGGATGAGCAGGTAATGCTGATATTTGATCCGCCCAAAGAAGGCGCACGTTATGACCCCATCGGGACGGTTATGATGAGGATAGATGGTGAAAATCTTGTACCATCCAGTGATTTTGGCGGCGGTACCTTTGTAAAAGCCAAGGGCCGATCGGACAGGAAATGAGCACCGGATTTCTTTCAGATCGCACCAGGGTTTGCGATTAGCCACAAAAGTGCAGATTTTTGGGTTATGTTCAGCGCCACCTTTGAAGAACAATCAACGTAACAAGGGCCGGTCATGAGAATAAAGCCTTATCTAGCGATCATCATACTGGCTGCTCTCTCGTTTACCGGGCTGCGTATGTGGCAGGAAAGCAGTTTTGGGACAGGACCGGTGAACTCGTCCGCAAAACAGCGGGGGGAAAGCCTGGAAATCGCTTTTGTGGCCAATGCTGTTGGCGGAACAATCAGCCTGATCGACGTTCAGAGAAGGCAGGCAATAGACACGATAGACATCGCCCCCGACGGAAAAAATGCCGGATTTTTTCGTGATCCAATACAATCATTTGCGCAATCTATGGCAGAAAACCGGGGCGGTCTGAACTATGCTCAGGACAGTGATCTGTCGCGGGATGGGCGTGTCCTGTTTGTCTCGCGCGGCTTTCTGGCCGATGTTGCCGCGTTCGACCTTAAGACCCACGAAATTCTCTGGCGGACGCCGATAGCCGGAATACGAGCCGATCATATGGACATTTCACCCGACGGCAAACGCTTGTTTGTGTCAGCGGTTATTCGCGGAGGCGACATTGTCGAAATACTTGATACGCGCACAGGCGATAAATTGGGGCATTTCAAGACAGGTGATTGGCCGCATGATGTCCATATCAGTGAAGATGGAAGCAAGGTATATGCTGCCAGCCTTGGCGATATGGAGGCAGAGCTGTCTGAACGTAACGCCAATGGCGATGCCTATCGCGTAACTGTCGTTGATGCGCAGTCGTTGGAGGTGTTGAAGGAACATAGCTTCGACGCAGGGATTCGTCCGTTCCAGATATCCGAGAGTCGCCGCATGCTCTATGCTCAGCTATCCAATACACATGCCATTGTTGCACGCGATCTGGATGGCGATACGCAGAAAGGCCGGATAGATTTGCCGATCAAGCCCGGAGTCACAGAAGATGATTGGGATTTTGAGGCACCGCATCACGGGCTATCCTTGTCATCTGATGAGACCACATTATGCGTCGCCGGGCGTGCATCCGACTATGCCGCTTTTGTTGACGCCGAAAAACTCACGCTCAGCGCGACAATTAATGTCGGTGATGCACCAAGCTGGTCTGTCTTCACAGAAAACGGAGAGCTTTGCCTGCTCGCCAATACCAGAAGCGATGACGTTTCCTTTGTTTCACTTTCCGACAAGGACGAGATTGCGCGCATCAAGGTTGGACGAGGGCCCAAGCATATTACGTTGGGCCGAGTGCCGGTTGATGTTTTGCAAAAACTCAACTGAAAAACAAAGCTGGTTTGCCGATTTTTCGACAAGCTTCCCTATTCTAATGGCCTAGTAGTTGAACCGGGTTTTCAAGCTATCCCGCGCTTGCTGATATTCAGCGATCAACTTGTCGACCATATCCTGCACCGAACGGACTTCATCAATGGCGCCGATACCCTGACCGCTGCCCCAGATGTCTTTCCACGCCTTTTTCTCGGTATTGCCGCCGGAGCCGAAGTTCATGGTCTTATAGTCGCCTTGCGGAAGGTCATCGGGATCGAGACCGGCATTTTCGATTGAACCACGCAGATAATTGCCGCTGACGCCGGTAAACAGGTCGGAATAGACAATGTCCTTGGCTCGGCCCTCGACGATTCCGTCTTTATAACCCTGATCGGCATTGGCTTCCTTGGTCGCGATAAAGGCGGAGCCCATATAACCGAGATCCGCGCCCATGGCCTGCGCGCCCAATATGGATGCACCGCAACCGATAGAGCCGGAAAGGGCAACAGGACCATCAAACCACTGACGAATTTCCTGCATCAGCGCGAAGGGAGAGATAACCCCTGCATGACCGCCAGCGCCGGCTGCTACCGGGATCAGACCGTCGGCGCCTTTTTCGATTGCCTTATGGGCAAAGCGGTCGTTGATAATGTCATGCATGGTGATCCCGCCCCAGCTATGCACGGCGGTGTTGAGGTCCTCAATCGCGCCGAGTGAGGTAATGATCAGCGGCACTTTCCATTTTTCGCAGGTCGCCATGTCCTGATCGAGACGATCATTGGACTTGTGGACAATCTGGTTCACGGCAAAGGGCGCTGCCGGCTTGTCGGGATTGTCCCGGTTCCATGCGGCCAGTTCTTCGGTAATCTGGTGCATCCACTCGTCGAGCAGGCTTTGCGGCCGTGCGTTGAGGGCAGGAAAGGACCCGACGATACCGGCTTTACACTGCGCAATGACCAGTTCCGGTCCCGATACGATAAACAAAGGTGAACCGATAAGCGGCAGGCGAAGATTGTCGAATATGGCAGGTAAAGTCATAAAGTCCCCAATAGAAAAGGCTAAACAGAAAAGCTTAGAAACCCGCCATACCGCAAGCGGCAGCGGATTCCACTGTTATTTTAACCGATTGCTTAATTCGGGTGCTAAATCCTGTTTACCGCGCTGAGCAACGCTTCAACGGATGCCCTGGCAACATCGCTATTGATACCGACACCATAAAATTCGCGGCCGTCCCCGGTCTTGCATTCGACATAGGCCGCCGCCTGTGCGTCTTTGCCCGAACCCAGCGCATGTTCCTGGTAATCCATGATTTCCAGCGTGATACCGAGCGATGAGGCGAGGGCATCGACCACACTCGATATCAGACCATTGCCGCGACCACTGACGGACGTTTCGCCATCGGGGCCTTTGACCTTTCCGACAAATATGCGTTCGCCGCCGGTCTGGCTTTCCTGATAGTCGATCAGGCTATATTTGCCGCCGCCATCGAGATGATAGCGTTTCTGGAACGCGCCCCAGATGTCTTCGGCAGACAGTTCCCGGCTTGTCTCGTCGGCCAGTTCCTGCACCGTGCGGCTGAAATTGGCTTGCAGACGCTTGGGCAGTTTTAGACCATAATCCTGTTCCAATATCCACGCGATGCCGCCTTTGCCGGACTGGCTGTTTACGCGGATGACGGCTTCATAGTCGCGGCCTATGTCGCGGGGGTCGATCGGCAGATAAGGTACGTTCCACAGCTCGTCATTGCGCTGTTCCTGTGCTGCAAAACCCTTTTTGATCGCGTCCTGATGCGAACCGGAAAAGGCAGTGAAGACCAGTTCGCCGGCATAGGGATGGCGTTCCGGAACCGGCAGCTGATTACAATATTCCACCGTGTTGACGATTTCATCCATATTGGAAAAATCAAGTTTCGGATCAACGCCCTGCGTGTACATATTGAGGCCCAGCGTCACCAGATCGACATTACCGGTACGCTCGCCATTGCCGAAGAGACAGCCTTCGACGCGGTCTGCACCAGCCATCAAACCAAGCTCCGATGCCGCAATGCCCGAACCACGGTCATTATGCGTATGCAGGCTGATCACGACATGATCGCGCTTGCTGATATGCTTGCACATCCATTCTACTTGATCGGCATAGATATTGGGCGTTGAGGCTTCGACCGTTGCTGGCAGATTGAGGATCAGAGGTTTCTCTGCCGTTGGCTCGATAATATCCATCACGGTTTCGCAGACTTCGAGGCTGAAATCGATTTCGGCAGTGGAGAAGGTTTCCGGCGAATATTCGAAATGCCAGTCGGTATCAGGATATTTCTCTGCCTGTTCGCGCAGGATGGTTGCACCTTCCTTGGCGATATCCTTCACACCGTCTTTGCCCAGCTTGAAGACAACATCACGCCATGCAGGTGAAACCGCATTATAGAGGTGGACGATTGCCTGTTTCGCGCCTTCCAGGCTGGCGAAGCTGGTTTCGATCAAATCGCGGCGGGACTGGGTCAGTACCTGCACCATCACGTCGTCCGGTATGCTGCCAGACTTGACCAGACCGCTGATGAAATCAAAGTCCGTCGCACCGGCGGATGGGAAGCCGACTTCAATTTCCTTGATCCCGATTTTGACGAGCAGATCAAAGAAACGCTGTTTCTTTTGCGCATCCATCGGATCAATGAGCGCCTGATTGCCATCCCGCAGGTCGGTGGAGAGCCAGCGCGGGGCCTTATCAATAGTGCGGGAGGGCCATTGCCGGTCCGGCAAATCAATCTGGCCAAAGGGACGGTATTTTTGAGATGGAATAGGATGCATGGTCGATACTCTTATGCTGCAAGCGATTTCGCGCAAGGCGGAAATTGCTAATTAATTTCAATTTTCTGGAAAAATAATCCCTTAGACGGGGCCGCTGCATCGAGCAGCAGCACAGCTACGCCTAAGGGCGCATAAGTCGGTGTAGCTCTAGGTTTGAGGCACATCTCATGCCGATATTCATATCTGTTGCGGTGCAAAAATCAACCATGCCGGTGAATTTATTTTGCCTGGAGTGAAACCTTTTTGCTCAGCTCGGCGAAACCATCAACGAGCATAACGGCTCAACGAAATTATTTTTACCCCTAATCACAAGAACTTAAACCTTATCAAGGAACTGAAAATGAAAACACTGATTATGCCAATCGCACTCGCGCTCGCCGCGACCACTGCTACTTTTGCATTGCCGATAGATGCGGCAATTGCCGGCCCGACCTACACAGGTGTTAAGGGCGGTAACACAGCCGTAGGCGGTTATGACGTCACATCTTACTTCACCGGCAACGGCGTTCCGGTAAAAGGAAGCAAGGCGCATAAAGTGACCTATAAAGGCGCGGACTATTATTTCAGCAACGCCGCCAACGCCAAAAAGTTCAAAGAAAAGCCAGCACAATTTGCCCCGCAATATGGTGGTCACTGTGCATGGGCCATGTCACGCGGTTCGCTCGCTCCCGGTGATCCGCTGGTCTACAAAGTGGTCGATGGCAAGCTCTACCTCAACGTCAACAAACAGGTTCAGAAAACCTGGCTGACCGATGTTGCAGGCTTCGTCAAAAAGGCCAACATTAACTGGCCAAAATTCCCGGACGACGCCAAATTTGGCGGTTAATCCGGTCCCCTATTCGTCACGTAGCTTTCTAACTTAAACACTTACTTCAAAGGAAATACCATGAATAATCAACGTAAACTCTCCGCAATGCTCGCCGTCATGGGCGGCCTGTCTCTTGCGACCCCTTCTGCAGCGCTTGCCACCTGTACGGCGGCCGCTCCAGTCGCCCAACCGGCCTGCGGTGCCTGTTCAGCAGCGGCTTGTGCCGCATCCTGCGGGGCTTGTGCAGCTGCTGCCTGTGGTGCTTGCGCCGCTGCGGATTGTGCTGCCTCGGCCTGCGCCGCCGGATGTGCTGCCGATGCCGGAGCCTGCGCTGCTCAACCCGCTGCTTGCGGCGCCTGTGCAGCGGCCTGTGCACCCCAATAAAGAATAGTGGTTTGAGGGGGTTAGCTTGTGCTAAGACGCTTGCTCCCCCCTCAATTCAATTGCCCGAAAGATTAAAATTATGAATAAGACATTTTTAGCAGCAATCATGATGGCCACGTTGCCCATCGCTTGCTCCGCCCCTTCGTCTGAAACGGAAGAAACAACGGAAACAGCAGAAACGGCCGATGCCGCAATTATCGAAGTCTCCGATGACATGAAATTGCCTGTTTTCACCGGTCCTGCTGGATCTGAAAATGTAGCCGTAAGCGGCTATGACACAGTCAGCTATTTTGAAGGCGACGGCGTACCTGTTGAAGGAAGCAAGGAACATCGCGTCAGATATAATGGCGTTGAATATCACTTTGCTTCAGCCGAAAATGCGGCGAAATTCCAAGCCGAACCAGCCAAGTTTGCGCCCCAATATGGTGGTCACTGCGCTTGGGCGGCCTCACGCGGCAAGCTAGCATCCGGCGATCCCAAGCTCTATGCGATTGTTGACGGCAAGCTTTATCTGAACTTTAATCAGAGGGTTCAGGACACATGGAATACGGATATTCCGGGCTTTATTGAAAAGGCTGACACGGAATTTCCAAAAATTCCAGCGGACGCTCGTTACGACGACGCTTAAATCCGGCTCAAATAACGCAAGGGGCGGTGGAACTTGGTTCTGCTGCCCTTTTTTGTCCGACGTATAGGCAAAAATTAACCGGGATCAGATAACCCTGCATCTCTCGACGCGTTTGCAAGGTGCAGAATGTACAGACTTGTCTATATCAGCACACCAAAACCGGATATCACCCGGGCGGAAATGACAGATATTCTTCGTGTCGGGCGCCGGAATAATGTCAGGAACGGCATAACCGGTCTTTTGATCCAGGATAAACGGCGCTTTCTCCAATATCTGGAAGGTGAGGCACAGCAGGTCGAAGAGACTTTTGCCCGGATATCCGCTGACAGACGCCATTCCGCTATAATCCCGCTAAAAAATGGCTATATCGGGCGGCGCCAGTTTCCCAAATGGGAAATGGCTTCGAAATATGTAGATGGTGACGCCAGCTTGCTATCCGCCGTCAAGGAACTGGTAAGTGACTGCGACCGTGACGTGGCAAATGAACTGATGAGCTTTGCGGAAGCCCGGGACCGCGCTGCCTAGCTTTAGGCAAGCCAGAACGGCGCGGCCCTTAAAGGCTATGGCTTAGTTCTTTTCTTTATCCACCAGCTGGTTGGCACCAATCCATGGCATCATTGCGCGAAGCTCGGCACCAGTTTTCTCGATCGGATGTGCTTCAGCCTGTTTCCGCGCCGCTTTCAATTCCGGTTGGCCAGCGCGGTTGTCGAGGACGAAATCCTTGACGAAACGACCCGATTGAATGTCGGCCAATACCCGTTTCATTTCGGCTTTCGTCTCATCGGTGATGATCCGCGGACCGGTTGTGATATCGCCATATTCGGCGGTGTTGGAAATGGAATAACGCATATTGGCAATGCCGCCTTCATAGAGCAGGTCCACGATCAGCTTGGTCTCGTGCAAACATTCGAAATAGGCCATTTCCGGGGCATAGCCAGCTTCGGTGAGTGTTTCGAAACCCGCCTGGATCAAATGAGTGATGCCGCCGCAAAGCACTGCTTGCTCGCCAAAGAGATCGGTTTCGCATTCCTCACGGAAATTGGTTTCGATAATGCCGGAGCGCCCGCCACCGACTCCGGAGGCGTAGGCGAGGGCGACATCATGGGCATTGCCGCTCTTGTCTGCATGAATCGCAACAAGGCAGGGGACACCGCCGCCGCGCTGATATTCACTGCGCACCGTATGGCCGGGACCTTTTGGTGCGATCATGATGACGTCGAGGTCGTCGCGCGGTTCGATCAAGCCGAAATGCACATTGAGACCATGGGCAAAGGCGAGGGCGGCACCCGGTTTCATATTTTCATGATAATCTGCGGCATAGATGGCGGCCTGATGCTCATCGGGTGCGAGGATCATGACAATATCAGCCCAAGCGGCCGCATCTGCGTTGCTGAGTACTTTGAAATCAGCGCTCTCGGCTTTCTTGGCCGTTGCCGAGCCTTCACGCAGCGCAATAGCTACCTCTTTGACGCCGCTGTCGCGCAGGTTTTGGGCGTGGGCATGGCCTTGACTACCATAGCCGACAATCGCGATTTTCTTGTCTTTGATCAGGCCAAGGTCGGCATCTGCGTCATAATAGACTTTCATTATTCTTCCTTATATTCAGATAATTAGAGCTAGTAATAGGTTGTTCATGCTGCATCCGGTCCGCGGCCGATGGCCACGACACCGGTGCGACCGACTTCAACCAAACCGACTTCCCGCATCAGGCCGACAAATGTCTGGATCTTATCCGGTGCACCGGTAATTTCGAACACGAAACTCTCAGTTGTCGCATCTACGACCCGCGCGCGATAAACATCGGCAAGCCGCATCGCTTCGATCCGATTTTCGCCTTTTCCAGAGACCTTTACCAGAGCCAGTTCGCGCTGCACATGTGGGCCGGCCTCGGTCAGGTCGCGCACGCTGTGCACCGGGACCAACCGGTCGAGCTGGGCAATAATCTGTTCAATCACATGCGGCGGGCCGTTTGTAGCAATGGTTATACGGCTAATGGCATGATCGGCGCTAATATCGGCCACCGTCAGGCTTTCGATATTATAGCCACGTGCGGTAAACATCCCCGCGATGCGCGCCAAAATACCCGCTTCATTGTCAACCAGCACGGCCAGGACATGGCGTTCGACTTTTTCTTCTTTGATATGCATTAAACAAGCGCCTTTGCGTTATCGTCCATTGTGCCTTTGACGTCCTCTGGCGTCAGCAGCATGTCAGTATGGGCGGCTCCAGATGGTATCATCGGGAAGCAATTGGCCAGTTTCGCAACGCGGCAATCGACCAGTACCGGGCCATCGGTTTCAATCATCTTCTTGATTCCGGCCTCCAGATCGGAAGGGTCCTCGATCAATATGCCGGTCCAGCCATAGCTTTCAGCCAACTTGATAAAGTCTGGCAAACTATCGCTATAACTATTTGAATAACGGCTTTCATAGGTCAGCTCCTGCCATTGGCGGACCATGCCCATATATTCGTTGTTCAGAATGAAAATCTTGACGGGCAAGCGATATTGGCTGGCTGTACCCAATTCCTGAATATTCATCTGGATGGACGCTTCGCCAGCAATGTCGATGACCAGCGCATCGGGGTCACCCAGCTGCGCACCAATGGCAGCAGGCAGGCCATAGCCCATGGTACCCAGGCCGCCACTGGTCAGCCATTTATTGGGTTTTTCAAAATCAAAATGCTGCGCAGCCCACATTTGGTGCTGACCGACTTCGGTGGTGATGATCGGGTCGCGCTCATGCGTGGCTTCCCACAGCTTGCGGATAGCCTCTTGCGGCATGATTTCGGTCTTGCTTTCAGGATAAGCAAGGCAATTGGTTGCACGCCATCCTTTGATCCGCGCCCACCATTCCTCATAGTCGGGAGCGTTAAATTTGCGCCCTTTCAGTACAGCAAGCAGTTGCTCCATAACCCGTCCGACATCACCGATAACCGGCAGATCGACGCGGATTGTCTTATTGACCGAAGATCGGTCGATATCGACATGGATTTTCTTGCTATTGGG
The DNA here is from genome assembly GCA_947495985.1 of uncultured Sphingomonadaceae bacterium. Lineage (GTDB taxonomy): Bacteria > Pseudomonadota > Alphaproteobacteria > Sphingomonadales > Sphingomonadaceae > Parasphingorhabdus. The sequence goes on along the minus strand of CANMBD010000001.1, from coordinate 949,091 downwards.
TGAGAAGGCATCAATCCGGCCTGTAATACGGTCATCAAAGCGCGCGCCGAGACAAACCACCAAGTCAGCGCGGTTCATTGCCATATTGGCTTCAAACGTTCCGTGCATGCCCAGCATTCCGAGCCATTGTTCGGAAGAGGCCGAAAACGCGCCAAGACCCATCAGAGTTGACGTGACGGGTGCACCCAGCAATTCCGCCAACTGGCAAAGGGTTTCGCTCGCTTTCGGGCCGCTGTTGATAATGCCGCCGCCGGTATACAGTATCGGCGCCTTGGCTTGCATGATCATCTCAGCAGCCTCGTTTATGGCTTTGAAATCACCATCAATTTGCGGCTGATAACGGGGGTTTATCTTTCCGTTATGTGAGCGGAATTCGGCTTCCGCGACCTGAACATTTTTGGGAATATCAACCACAACCGGGCCTGGACGGCCTTGCGTGGCGATATGAAAGGCTTCTGTCAGAACGCCAGCTAGGTCAGATGGCTGCTTTACCAGATAATTATGTTTTGTGCAGTGCCGGGTAATGCCAACCGTATCGGCTTCCTGAAAAGCATCGGAACCGATGAGATTTGTCGCAACCTGACCGGTGATTACAACCATCGGGATGGAATCCATCAACGCATCGGTAATCCCCGTAACCGCGTTGGTTGCGCCGGGACCGGATGTGACCAGAACAACACCGGGTTTGCCGGTCGAGCGGGCATAGCCTTCCGCCGCATGGGTCGCCGCCTGTTCATGGCGGACCAATATGTGCTTGATTTTGGGATGATCATAGAGCGCATCGTAAATTGGCAGCACAGCGCCGCCGGGATAGCCAAATACGGTGTCGACACCCAGATCGAGCAGGGTTTGAACCAATATTTCTGCACCGCTTTTTTCGGCCACTTTAAGCTCCATAATCATTGTTAAGCCCGCAACAGGCGGGCGTTTGATAGGCGATGCTGCACTGCAAGGCAATCTACAAGATTGGGTACAGCATCCGCTCGAACTGGGCGGCGCTACATATTTATATATATTATGTCAAGGCCAATTATTATAATAATATAACAATATCATCGATATTATCATTATTTATGATCTCTTCAAAGCGAGGCCAATCGTCCGGGCATTGATTACGGAACCAGGTATACTGACGCTTGGCATATTGCCGTGTGGCGGCCATGGCCCGGGTCTTCGCCTCTTCAAGATTGATTTCGCCATCGAGCCAGGCGCTGATCTCCGGCACACCAATGGCGCGCATAACCGGGCAATCGTCTGATAAATCTCTCTTTAGAAGTGCTGTAACTTCTTCTTTGGCGCCATTATCGAGCATGTTCTGAAACCGCCGATCACAGCGTTCGTAAAGCCATTCGCGGGGTGGCAGCAGAACCAGTGGGTGCAGATTGATCTCGTCAGCTATTCCGCCGGCCATATGAGCGTGCCAGTGCCCCATTGTTTTTCCGGATGATCGAACAACTTCCAGCGCACGCATGATGCGGCTCGAATCCCTCGCGTTCAAACGCTGTGCGGACGCCGAATCTTCTTCTTGGAGGGCGGCATAGGCGTCAGCAATGTCCATTTGACGCACCTTCTCACGGACAGCGGAGTCGATTTCGGGTATCGGTGCGATTCCGTTCAGCAATGTGCGGACATAGAGACCCGTGCCGCCAACCAGTATCGGTAATATGTCGTGGTCATGAGCCGCCGCTATTTCGGTCTTCGCATCATTGGCCCAGTGCGCCGCAGAACAAGTCTCGGCACCATCTATGTAACCATAAAGCCGGTGATCAACCCCGCCCATTTCCTGCTCATCAGGCCGCGCGCTCAGAACCTGTAGATCGGCATAAACCTGAGCGCTGTCAGCATTGATGATCACAGAGGGTTGCTTTTTGGCCAGCTCCAGTGCCAATGCGGATTTGCCGCTGGCCGTAGGACCAACGATCAGTGCCACATCCTTTTTGTCTTTCGGAGAATATATGCTCATCGCCACGCTAATAGCAGCAGATCAGCTGCAAAAGGGAGAGCTAAGTTCTGCCGCAGACCGATTGACGGCAGCCGGCGGGGAAATCTCCCGGATCAGTGATATTATTGACGGCAAAGCAGCTGATATTTTCCTCGAGGGTGAACTGACGACTTTACGGGATGCTTTGCTGACCGGAGGCACTGAAATAGATTTTGTCGTCCAACCATCCCAAAATCGGGAGAAGAAGCTGCTGATATCCGACATGGACAGCACGATGATCACTGTCGAGTGTATAGATGAACTCGCCGGCTATGCGGGAATCAAGGACCAGATCGCAGAGATTACCGAACGCGCCATGCTGGGTGAACTGGATTTTGAAGAGGCATTGCGGGGCAGGGTGGCTCTGCTCGCTGGACTGGACATTTCGGCGATTGACCGATGTCTTGCTGAAAAAGTGGAAATCATGCCCGGGGCTGAGACGCTCGTAAAGACCATGGCCGCGCGTGGAACGAAGACCATATTGGTTTCTGGCGGCTTTACCCGATTTGCTGATCCGGTTGCCCGCAAAATCGGATTTTCTGCTGTGGAAGCGAACATATTGGCCGAAGCGGACGGGGTTTTGACCGGAAAGTTGACCGGTGAAATTGTCGATGCGCAAAGAAAAGCGGAATTGCTGAAGCAGAGCGCAAAATTCGCAGGACTGTCTCTCGACCAGTGCATGGCTGTGGGGGACGGCGCCAATGATATCCCCATGATAAAGCTGGCCGGAATGGGTGTTGCCTATCACGCAAAGCCAAAGGCCGCGAAAGCCGCTGATGCGGCGATCAGGTATAATGATCTCAGCGCTCTGCTATATATGCAGGGCATTGGTTCTGATGACTGGGTGAACGGTTAAGCCGCTCAGTCGAGTCCGATTACCGGGATTTTACGATACAATCGTTGCCGGATGCCTTGACGCTGCCACAAACCTTGCTCGCCTGTGCCTTGGTGGCAAAGGGGCCGGCTTGCAATCGCGTGATCGAACCGGCTGCAACCAGATAAGGCTGCAAATTGTTTAGGGCAGACACACGCTTTTCCAGATTGTTCCAAAGCGCCTTGGCCCTGTTCTGATCGCCAAAAGCGCCAAGTTGAACGCGCCAATTACCGGTCGCTGCGGTACGCACTGGCGCAGCAGCTGGAGCGGGGGCAGGTTTTGCTGCGGGGGCTGCGGCCTTAACAGGGGCCGGAGCGGGAACTGGTTTAACCTTTGGCGGAGCAGCGGGTTTTGCCGCAGGCACTGGGGCTGGAACCGGAGTAACAGCCTTTGATGCAGGCAATTGCGCGGTTTGAATTGCGCCGCTCGATGGCGCGGCTCTCAACCCGCCGACCTGTGCGGTACGAACGCGTTTTTCATTCTCTTCCATCTGGCTGGCCAGTTCAATCGCGCGGCGGCGCTGGTCGAGAGGAATATATTTGTCCATCTGCGCCATGTTGGACGTCGCTTGTGGCAATCCGGCGGCGGAAGCGCGGGTCATCAGGGCATAGGCCCTGATCCAGTCTTTCTCGACAAAATCGCCATTAAAATGCCCTGTGCCCAATACATATTGCGCGCGCGGTTCGCCGCGATTGGCGGAAGCTCGCAGATAGGGCAGGGCTTCTTTTCGCCGCTGGTTCTGGAAAAGGATCAGACCATAGTTGTCACTGGCCTGCAAATGACCTTGGTCGGCGGCGCGCTTGTAAAATTGTTCGGCCTTGGCCAGATCCATGGGCACACCGCGCCCAAGCTTGAAGGCCTGACCCATATTGAACTGCGCATCGGCATCACCAGCATTGGCGGGGCCACGCCATTCGGCAACAGCAGTCTTATAATCGCCGCGTCCCCAGGCATCGACGCCGTCTTTAACGTCGGCCAATGCGGGCGCCGTGAATCCGAAAACCGCAGATGCCACTATGATATGGCGCGCTATCTTGGAATTTATCATGTGATCAGGCCCTCGATATTCAAATTGCTGAATGTCATCTTATGCGTAATTTGTCCTTAACGCCAATTTGCAAATTATTCGTAACCTTAAACCAAAAATCTGACCGGCGACTGAATCGAAATCTAACGTCGTGTAAAATAATTTTCCCGCCCAAAAAAACATCACGCGTTTGTTAACCCTATTTTAGCCCTGTTCTGTCAGAGAAGGCGATGAATGAATTTCAGACGTCCTGATCAACACGTGATGATACTAAGGGGAATAGAGTGCGAGTTCTAGCAATGGCATCCCAAAAAGGTGGTTCCGGCAAAACAACTTTGTCGGGTCATCTGGCCGTACAAGCCCAACTGGCCGGAGCAGGTCCGGTTGTCCTAATCGATATCGATCCACAAGGTTCTCTGGCCGATTGGTGGAACGAACGCGAAGCAGAACTGCCTGCTTTTGCGCAAACCACTGTATCCCGACTGGCTGCCGATCTGGCGATCTTGCGGCAACAGGGTTTCAAACTCGCAGTGATTGACACGCCGCCAGCCATTACCATGGCTATCCAGTCTGTCATCTCGGTCGCAGAACTTATCGTTATACCAACGCGCCCCAGCCCGCATGATCTGCGTGCCGTGGGTGCAACTGTCGATCTGTGTGAGCGTGCCGGCAAACCGCTATTGTTTGTTGTGAATGGCGCAACGCCAAAAGCCAAAATCACTTCGGAAGCCGCTGTCGCGCTGTCTCAGCACGGCACAGTCGCTCCGATCACCGTACATCACCGGACGGACTTTGCCGGATCCATGATTGATGGCCGCACCGTTATGGAAGTTGATCCAGATGGGCGTTCTTCTCAGGAAATCCAGCAGCTTTGGGGCTATATTTCTGACCGTCTGGAGAAGAATTTCCGCCGCACCGTATTTTCATCACCTGCCATGGCGCCGACAACCAATGTCGGAGTTCCTCGGCCCGGAAGCAATTTCGGTCGCCGGGTCATCGGGTCCTAATGGGAGGAGCACAGAATATGAGCGAACCTAAGCCATTAGCATCCCTGTCATCTTCCTTGCTTGCACGCAAAGGCGGCGCAAAGCCTGCCATGCGGCGTCAAGGAATGGCATTTCCAACTCAGTCTGATCATGAAAATGAAGACCTGGGGTGGAATGACATGGGTTATGACACCAATCCTGATCATGAAGCAGGACAATCGGACACCAATGGACCTGTCGATGCGGATCAGTATCATTACAATCCATTAGCAGGAGCGATTCCTGAGGTTGTTCCTGCGGTGAAGAAACAGCAGGAAGAAATTGCTGCGAAATTAAGCCAGCAGCCGAAACACGAAGAGCAAGTTGCAGCAGAACCCGAACAGAAGGTCGAGCCTGCTGACAAGGAACAATCCGTTCCTGTTCCCCTCTCTATTTCCCGCGAAGTGGCGCCGGTTGCTGAAAATTCCAGCATCGGAGTTGCTCCACCTGCGCGTAAGAAGGCAAATCCTGCGAAGTCCGCAGTCAAAACACGTCGCCCGGCTCAAAAGTCCCGGACACGTAAAGCCAAGGCTGCGTTTACCTTAAGGTTGGACGCTGACAGGCACCTGAAACTGCGGTTGGCGACGGCTGTGAAGAATGTTTCGGCACAGCAGTTGGTAACCAAAGCCGTGGACGAATATTTGAGGTCTATCCCCGAACTTGACGACTTGGCAGAGCGCATTCCGTCACGCGGCGCTGCTTAAAACAAAGATACAGATTTTAATTGCGAGGGCATTAATATGAAACGCGATACGATATTGAAACTGGCCGCTTCGACTATGGTCATTTCGACAACTCTGACCGGTTGCGGTCCTTTCGGAGGCGGTTCGGTTGCTTCTTTATCGAGCAAGCCTGCTACGGTTAAAGATGGCGCGAAATATGCCAAAAAAGCTGAAAAAGCTCTCCGTAAAGGCCAAGTCGAAAAAGCGATTGCCTATGCAGAGCAGTCTGTTGCCGGTGTCGGCAGCGACCCTGAAACGCGGGCGTTGCTTGGTCAATCTTACTTGGCCGCCGGTCGTTTTCATTCTGCGGAGCGCAGTTTCCTTGACGCAATGGAACTGGGCCAAAAAGATGCCCGCACGATCTTGAGCTTGAGCCTGTCACAATTGGCTCAAGGCAAAGCCAACAAGGCGAAACAATTGATCGAGAATAACCGTCAATTCATTCCAACCGCCGACTATGGTCTGGCATTGGCTCTGACCGGTGATTCCAAAGGTGCAATTGCTGAACTGGAGCAGGCCATTCGTAGCGCCAACGTCACAGGCCGTACCCGCCAAAATCTGGGACTAGCTTATGCTCTGGACGGTCGCTGGAAAGAAGCGAAATTGATGGCAATGCAGGATATGACACCTGCCACTGTCGACAACCGCATCATGCAATGGGCACAAATGGCTCGTCCGGGTGCTTATGAAGTGCGCGTAGCATCTTTGCTGAACGTTGAACCGGTTGCCAATGATCCAGGGCAGCCTGTTCGTCTGGCACTGAATGCTGCTCCTGTTGTTCCCGTTGTTGCTGCTGCAACGCCTGCGGAAGATTATGGCCGGGAAGTTGCCAGTTTCGATACTGAAACACCGCTTCCAGCTGTCGGTCCAGCACCTGTGGCAGATTCCGACATCGACTTTATGGCCAAGAAAAATAACGTTAAAGTGACAAAAGTCGCAGTTCCTGCGAGCAAAGCTGCCGAGGAAAAGAAAACTGCTAAGCCTGTCACATCAGCTCCGGAAAAAACCTTCATTGTTGAAGGCTCGGACGCACCGGCACCCGTTAAAAAAGCAGCACCTGTTTCAACGGCTGCGGAGCAAGTTATTGCCGCAATGCAGCCAGTGTTACAAAAAGTAGCTTTCACACCGCGTGCCCGGGCCATTTCCAATGGCAAGCATCTGGTGCAGCTTGGCGTATTCTCTTCACCTGAAAATGTGAAACGCGCCTGGGGCATTTTGACTTCAAAAAATAAAGACCTGGCACCATTCCAATATGCAAGCTCGCCGATCCAGCGGAATGGCAAGACACTTTATCGCTTGGCTGCCATGGGTTTCGGTAACGAACAGGCTGCCAAAGACATGTGTGTCGGCATTAAAGCCAAGGGCGGTGCATGCATTGTTCGCAACGTCGAAAAAGTGCGTCCAACACAAATGGCTAAAAAGGCACCGCAAAAGCTCGCCGCACGCTAAAATAATCAAACCAACATCCTAAGGGCGGGAAAGCTAAAGCGCTTTTCCGCCCTTATATATTGCGCGAACGCGGCCTTGTACCGGCAGCTTGTCAAATGGCGTATTGCCTGCCGCCGCGGCCATCTTTCGGGTATCGACCTGCCATGGTGCTTCCGGATCGATCAATATCAAGTCGGCTTCATAACCTTGCGTAATTTGTCCGGCGTCGACACCCAGTATCTTTGCGGGTGTAGCCGATAGCAGCTCAAACAGACGAGGCATGCCCACCAGCCCATCACGAACAAGGTTCAGCGACAGCGCAAGCAATGTCTCGGCACCCGCCATTCCGAATTCCGCTTCCGCAAAGGGCAGGCGCTTATCCTCTGGCCCCCGCGGATCATGGCCGGATGAAATCACATCTATCGTGCCGTCGTTGATCGCTTTCAGGCAGGCCTGGCGATCTTCTTCGCTGCGCAAGGGCGGTGACAGTTTTGCAAAGGTCCTGAATTCACTAATCGCGATATCAGACAAGAAAAGATGAGCGGGGGTAATGCCGCATGTTACGGGCAGGCCTTCCGATTTGGCTGCTCGAATCAACTCCAACCCTTGCATGGTGGTGACTTGCCGAAAATGAATATGCGCGCCGCTTTCCCGGACCAGACCAATATCCCGGGCGATGGAGAGCGCTTCTGCCGAGGCAGGCGCGCCGGACAGGCCCAGGCGTGTGGCGGTTTCACCCGCGGTTGCCACCGCACCTGCGGTCAGCCCGCTATCTTCGCTATGGACGATGACCGGCATGTCCAGCGACCGGCAATAGTGGAGCAGCTTGAGCATGATGCCGCTATCTGCAATCCAGCTTCTGCCGGTGGCCACGGCACGGGCGCCAGCCTTTTTCATCAATCCGATTTCCGCCAATTCGGTACCCTTCAGCGCTTTGGTCGCGGCTGCAAGAGGATGAGACCACAGGTCTGGTTTCCCTTCGGAGGCGTTATGTTTGATCATCGCCGGTAGGTCGAGCACCGGCGCCTGATCCGGCATCAAGGCCGCACGAGTAACCCCGCCATAGTGGAAAGCCGGCTTGTCGATGGCAAAAACACCCAGGTCGATAATACCCGGCGCCAACAACGCCCCGGCGCAGTCGACAGTTTCGTGGTCTGCAGATGGTTTGTCTCCGCCAATCTGAACAATGCGATCACCATCAATGGCGACGTTGGCGGGTTGCGGGGCTTTCGCTTCGGGGACCAGAACCTGTGCGTTGATGAAAGTCTTTTTCATGACCATCCCTCCACACCGCGCGATCGCCGGGTTAGAACGTCCAGACAGGCCATGCGAACGGCCACACCCATTTCGACTTGTTCTGTAATGGCGGACCGATCAAGATCATCTGCAATATCACTGCTGATTTCGACACCGCGGTTCATCGGACCGGGATGCATGACCAGTGCGTCGGGTTTGGCCAGAGCAAGCCGTTCTCTCGTCAGACCGTAAAGATGATGAAACTCTCTGGGACTGGGGATGAAATCGCCATTCATGCGTTCATTCTGCAGCCGCAGCATCATCACAACGTCCGCGTCATCCAGTGCCTGTTCAAAATTCGAAAAAGCCTCCACATTCATCCTGTCGAGAGCCGCCGGTAAAAGCGACGTTGGAGCGCAAACCCGTACTTTTGCACCCAATGTCGTCAGGCAGTAGATGTTGGAACGAGCCACCCGGCTGTGCATGACATCGCCGCAGATCGTAATTGTCAGCCCGCTAATGTCGCCTTTGCGCCTCTGAATGGTCAGCGCATCAAGCAAGCCCTGGGTGGGGTGCTCGTGGCTGCCATCACCGGCATTGAGCACGGGACAATCCACTTTATCGGCAATGAGCTGCACCGCCCCGGAACTGGCATGCCGAATGACGATGGCATCAGCCCGCATGGCATTGAGCGTGACCGCCGTATCGATAAGGGTTTCACCCTTTTTGACGCTGGATTGCGCGGCATGCATATTCACGACGTCTGCGCCCATACGTTTACCGGCAATCTCGAAAGAAAGTAGCGTGCGCGTACTGTTTTCGAAAAATGCGTTGATGACGGTCAGGCCGTCGAGCCGGTCGACATGTTTGCTCGACTGGCGGTTCAGATCGACCCATTGTTCGGCTTCCTTTAGGAGAAATAATATCTCCCAAGGCTGCAGTCCGGCGATACCCAATAGATGGCGATGTGGAAAAGCGTCCGATCCCGCGGGAAACTGATGCCCGGCAGTCGGCGGTGAACCTGTTTGATCAATTGTCATTAAAGTCAGCCCTATAGAGGCATCATTCCACGGCGGCAAGCCCGTCAATTGCACCTTGTAAGATATAAGCGGCCGCCATCTGGTCGACCACTTTACTGCGCCGTTTCCGGCTGACATCGGCCGCAATAAGATCGCGGGTCACGGCCTGCGTGCTCCAGCGCTCATCCCACAATAATATGGGGAGGCCAACCGGACGTAGATTCTGGGCAAAGGATTTGGCCGCCTGAGTCTGTTTGCTCTGGCTGCCATCAAGGTTGAGCGGAAGGCCAACGACAAAGCCCGTCACATGTTGCTGCTCGATAACCGTTTTGATTCGCTCCAGATCCTTGGAGAATTTGCGGCGTTCGATAGTCTCCGCAGCGGTCGCGATCATCCACTGCGCATCGCATAGCGCCATGCCCACCGTCTTGGTACCAACATCAAGCCCCAGCAAGCGCCCGCCGTCGGGCAGGGCTGCCCGAAAAGCACTCCGGTCGTCTGTCATTAGCGCGAGAGAAATGCAGTCATCCTTTTCATCACATCTTCGCGAACGTTACGCCAGAACAGGCTGTAATCATAGACATGATAATTATTGCCGGGCAGCGTGTAGGGGCCCAGATCCGGTGGATCGCCGATAAGCAGGAACCCGCGATCGTCACAGCGCGCCGGCACCGCTCCTTCGACCAGAGTTGCGTCGCTTAACTCGTCATTGGGCACCAGCGTTCCGAGATTCAGTTCCGCAGGTGATTCGGAATTGGTGTCTCCGTTGATTGGGTTGGTGCACAGCAGATTTGTGTCTTTACGTGGCTCACCGTTAAAGCCGATGGTCGTGTCATAAACTTCAACAATCCGGCCATAATCCGCAGGTTCGGCAAAGCTCTCCCAGCTGAGCAGGCAATTGGTTTGTTCTGCCGTTTCACAGACATCCAGGCCCAAAGCCGGGACATCCGCCTCTATCGACACCGGCCAGCCAACGACATAAGCCGCAACAATGCGGTTGGCGAGCGGAGTGCCCGCAACCCGGTCTTTCAGTAAATTGGTAAGATGCAGGCTGCCCTGGCTATGGCCTGCCAATATGATCGGGCGGTCATCCGGAACTTCTTTGATAAAAAAGTCAAAAGCAATCAGGACATCCTGATAGGCAGCATCCAGAGCTTGCTGCCCCTCTTTCTTCTCGGTTAGAAAAGCACCGAGCGTGGCCTGGCGATAGCGCGGAGCCCAGACATCGCCAGCTTTGTTAAAGGCGCTGGCCTGACCGCGCAGGAAGATTTTCGTACGATCTTCTGTTTCTTTATGTCCGAGAGGCGCGTTCCATTTTGATTTATCAATGAACGATGTGGGGTGGATGAAAAATATTGCCGCACGCTGGTCTTCTTTCGGTCCGTCGCCATTGGGTTCATAACCTTGCGGCAGCCACAGGGCAGGGTTGCCTTTCTTGATCTCGGGTCGGGCGTACCACATGGCAACATCGGCATAGATATTGTTTTCCAGCACTTCCTGTGCCTGAAATTCGGTATCGGGAACGAATACGACTTCTGCCAGTTCCTCACCGTAGATTCGCAGGACAAAGGCCCCTGCGATGACCAACACGATCAAGGCTGCAACGAAATAAAGAAACTTACGCGCCAATTATTTTACTCCAATTTGGGCTATAGCCGCTCATTCAACTTGAAGCGGCCTCGCGCCAATGCTAGCGGCGCGAGGTACACATATATTGTGCCCCTACCCGAAAAAAGATGAACCGATAAAGAATGAATTATGTCAGTCGATAAAGAAACCGTCAAAAAGATCGCAAGCCTGTCTCGGATCGCCGTAACTGAGGCAGAAGCCGACGCACTGGTACCAGAGCTTAACAATATACTCGGATGGGTCGAACAGCTGGGCGAAGTGGATTGCTCAAAGGTCGAGCCGATGACCGCGGTCATCCCCAACAAATTGCGACTGCGCGATGACGTGGTCAGCGATGGTAATGTCCGTGACAAGGTTCTTGCCAATGCGCCGGTGGCGGAACACGGCTTCTTTGGCGTGCCGAAGGTGATCGAATAATGGCTGAGATTTTTGAACTGGGCATTGCGGGTATCCGCACAGGCGTGGCGTCTGGCGATTTCACGGCCAAGGAAGTTGCCGAGACATTTATCGACCGGGTAAGCGCGGCTAAGTCGCTAAACGCGGTGCTGGTGGAAACACCGGATCATGCGCTGGCCGCTGCCGAAGCAACTGACAAAGCTAAAGCCGCTGGCGAAACGCTGGGCAAAATGGCTGGCGTGCCGATTGGCATGAAAGACCTGTTCTGCACCGAAGGCGTTGCAACGACTGCTGGTAGCGTGATTCTGGATGGTTTTACGCCGCAATATGAGTCCACCGTTTCCGCGAACCTGTTCAAGGCTGGTGCCGGCATGCTCGGCAAGCTGAACATGGACCAGTTTGCTATGGGTTCGTCCAATGAAACCAGTGCTTTTGGCAATGTGATTTCGCCATGGCGGCGCAATGATGGCGGCAATACTGATCTGGCGCCCGGTGGTTCTTCCGGCGGAAGCGCAGCAGTAGTCTCCGGTCGTATCTGTCCGGCAGCAACCGGAACCGATACGGGCGGTTCCATCCGCCAACCTGCTGCCTTTGTAGGCATTACCGGCTTCAAGCCTACATATGGCCGCTGTTCGCGTTGGGGCACGATTGCCTTCGCCAGCTCGCTCGATCAGGCAGGTCCCATGGCGCATGATGTCCGCGATTGCGCGATCATGCTGGAAGCGATGACAGGCTTTGATCCCAAGGATTCAACATCGCTGGATCTGCCAGTTCCCGAATGGGAAGCGGGCCTGAAAAGCGATCTTACCGGCAAGCGCATAGGTATCCCCAAGGAATATCGGGTCGACAATATGCCACCGGAAATTGATGCGCTGTGGCAGCAAGGTATAGAGTGGCTGAAAGATGCGGGGGCGAAAATCGTCGATGTATCCCTGCCGCACACCAAATATGCTCTGCCCGCATATTATATCATCGCGCCTGCAGAGGCCTCCTCCAACCTCGCGCGCTATGACGGTGTGCGTTATGGAATGCGGGACTTGCCGGACGGGGCAGGGCTGCAGGATATGTATGCCGCTACCCGCGAATCTGGCTTTGGCCCTGAGGTGAAGCGCCGGATCATGATCGGTACCTACGTGCTGTCCGCCGGCTATTACGACGCCTATTACACACAGGCGCAGAAAGTGCGGACGCTGATCTCGCAGGATTTCGACAAGGCTTGGGAAAGCTGTGATTTACTGCTGACGCCAACAGCACCTAGCGCAGCCTTTGGATTGGGTGAGAAAGCTGATGATCCGTTGGCGATGTATCTGAATGACGTGTTCACCGTTCCGAGCAGTCTTGCGGGATTGCCGGCTATGTCGGTACCAGCAGGACTGGACGGGCAGGGGCTTCCCTTGGGATTGCAGATTATTGGTAAGGCACTGGACGAACAGGGCGTGTTTAACGCCGGTCTAGCATTGGAAGAACGCGCTGGCTTTGTTGCTAAGCCGGAGCAGTGGTGGTGAGCAAAAAAGCCGACGCAGAAGAGCTTGAGGCCTTTGTAGCTAGCACTCTGAAAGCAGTTGCTGCCGGAATCGGAGAAGCACAAGGAACTCAAATCGAGTCGGCGCATGGGACAGGTGTATTTGGCTTCACCGCTCCAACAGAGATCGAATTCGATGTAGCTGTGTCGGCCAAAGCTTCAGGGAAAGTAGATAGTGGAATGAAAGTAGCTGTATTTGGGATAGGTGCAAATCTTGGTGCCGAAGAAGGAAACGAAAGTTCAACCATTAGTCGTATCCGTTTTTCTATTCCGACAAATTTCAAAAATACATCTCCACCGAAACCAATTGATACCTCTAGCCTATCAAAGGGGGTCGTATGACTGAATCAACATATCGTATCCAAGGCGCAACCGGCGAATGGGAGGTCGTGATTGGCCTTGAAGTGCACGCGCAGATCACTTCGAACGCGAAGCTCTTTTCCGGCGCATCCACTGAATTTGGCGCAGAACCGAACACGCAGGTCAGCCTTGTCGATGCCGCGATGCCCGGTATGCTACCAGTGTTGAACAAGGAATGTGTTCGTCAGGCCGTACGTACTGGCCTTGCTCTCAACGCCCAGATCAACAAATATTCGCGTTTCGACCGGAAAAACTATTTCTACGCCGATCTGCCGCAAGGCTATCAGATTTCCCAGCTTTATCATCCGATAGTGGGTGAGGGGAAAGTCGAGATTTCTCTCGATGAGAAAGATCCGGACGCCCATGGCAAGACCGTAGGCGTGGAACGCATTCATATCGAACAGGATGCGGGCAAGCTGATGCATGATCAGCATCCAACGATGAGCTACGTCGATCTCAACCGTTGTGGTGTCGCTTTGATGGAAATTGTATCGATGCCGGATATGACATCACCCAAGGAAGCAGCGGCTTATGTCCGTAAGCTTAGATCAATTCTGCGTTATGTAGGCAGCTGTGATGGCAATATGGAGCAGGGCAGCATGCGCGCAGACGTTAATGTTTCTGTCCGCAAACCTGGCGAGAAACTGGGTATTCGGACAGAGACCAAAAACGTGAACTCCCTGCGCTTTATTCAGCAAGTGATTGAATATGAAGCCCAGCGTCAGGTCGATGTGCTAGAAGAGGGCGGCGAAATTGTTCAGGAAACGCGCCTGTTTGATCCAGACCGGAACGAAACCCGCTCGATGCGCTCCAAGGAAGATGCGCATGATTATCGTTATTTCCCTGATCCCGACTTGCTGCCGCTAGAACTGGAAGAAGACTTCATCTTCAACTGCAAAGCCAGCTTGCCGGAACTCCCGGACGAAAAACGGGCACGGTACAAAAATGTTCTAGGTTTAAGCGCCTATAATGCAGCGGTTCTAACGGCCGAGCATGAAACCGCGCTCTGGTTCGAAGAACTGCTGGAAACGACCGACGAGCCAGAAAAAATCGCAAGCTCGGCGGCCAATTGGCTGACATCTGAGCTATTTGGTGCGCTCAACAAAATGGGACTGTCCATTGAGCAAAGCCCGGTATCCCCGCAGCAGGCCGCAGAGCTTCTCGGCCTGATCGCAGATGGGACAATTTCCGGCAAAATCGCTAAGCAGGTGTTCGAAATCATGCTCGAAACCGGCGATGGTGCAGCTAAAATCGTGGAGGAAAAGGGCCTGAAGCAGGAATCCGACACCGGCGCGATCGAGAAAGTCATCGCTGATGTAATGGCTGCAAATGAAGACAAGGTCACCGAATATCGCGGCGGCAAGGACAAATTGTTCGGTTTCTTCGTCGGTCAAACGATGAAGGCAATGCAGGGTAAAGCCAATCCACAGGTTGTGAATGAGCTTTTGAAAAAGACGCTTGGCCCGGCAGGCTAATCGGGCGGGGTAAATTAGCGACGCGAACGCGCAAAGCGGGCTTGCCCTTTGGGCACCTTTCCGCTAGGCGCACGCGTCAATCAAAATTCGATAGTGATTTGACGGTGTAACTCGTGCGGGCGTGGCGGAATTGGTAGACGCGCCAGATTTAGGTTCTGGTATCTTCGGGTGTGGGGGTTCGAGTCCCTTCGCCCGCACCAAAACACCGAAAAACAGGTCGAAATAGAAATAATGAAGGCATTAAAGGGTAATCATGCAGATTGTTGAAACGCTGAACGAAGGTCTGAAACGGGCCTATGACATCAAAATCTCCGCGAAGGACATTGAAACACGCGTTGATAATGAGGTCAAGAAACTGGCTCCACAGGTCAATATGCCCGGTTTCCGCAAAGGCAAGGTTCCAGCGAATCTGGTTCGCAAGATGCATAATGATGCCTTGATGCAGGATGCGCTGAGCAGCACCGTTCAGGAAAGCGTTGAAAAAACAATCGCTGACAACAAACTGCGCCCCGCGATGCAGCCTAGCGTTACCCTGGCTGATGGCTATGAAGCTGGCAAAGATGCTGAAGTCAAGGTTGAGCTAGAGATATTGCCAGACGTGCCGACACCATCTGTTGATGGTATCAAACTGGAGCGCTTGCAGGTCGAGGCAGACGAGAAAACGGTTCAGGAATCGCTCGACAAATTTGCCGAAAGCCAAAAGCAGTTTGAAACGGCAGCCAAGAGCTACAAAGCCAAAATCGGCGACCAGTGTCTGATCGATTTTGAAGGCAAAGTGGACGGCGTGCCATTTGATGGCGGCAAGGGTGAGGGCATGGCGATTGAGCTTGGCTCTGGCCGCTTGATCCCCGGTTTCGAAGACCAGTTGGTTGGCAAGAAAGCCAATGATGAAGTGTTGGTCAAAGTGACCTTCCCGAAAGATTATAATGTCGAGACCCTGAAAGGCAAAGACGCGACTTTTGATGTCGTTATTGGCGAAGTTCAGACTGCGAAAGCATCCAAGGCCGATGACGAGATGGCGAAATCCATGGGTCTGGAAGGTCTCGACCAGTTGCGCGAATTGCTGAAAGGCCAGATCGAACAGGAACTGAACGGCCTGACCCGCACGCACATGAAGCGCAAGTTGCTCGATCAATTGGCAGCATCCCATGATTTTGAAGTGCCGCCGACCATGGTCGAAGCCGAATTTAACCAGATCTGGCAGCAACTGGAGCAGGAAGCGGCTCAGGAAGAAGATCCTGAAGCAGCGAAGAAAGAAATGGAAGACGAGAAGGACGAATATCGCGAGATTGCCGTCCGCCGTGTTCGCCTTGGTTTGCTTCTCTCGGAAATCGGCCAGGCCAATGGCGTCGAAGTCAGCCAGCAGGAAATGTCCATGCTGATCCAGCAGGCGGCTCAGCAATATCGCGAAGAAGATCGCCAGCGGTTCGTGGAATATATCCAGCAGGACCAGATGGCTGCCGCTCAGCTACGTGCGCCGATGTATGAAGACAAGGTCGTCGACTTCCTGTTCGAAAAAGCGGAGATTACTGACAAAACGGTAACTCGCGAGCAGTTGGAAGAAGCTATCGAGGCGGAAGACGAAGCGGAAGCCAAGCCAGCCAAGAAAAAGGCATCGGCGAAGAAGGCTGCCGCCAAGAAGCCGGCCGCTAAAAAGCCGGCAGCAAAGAAACCAGCTGCAAAAGCGGCTCCTGCGAAAAAAGCTGCAGCTAAAGCGCCAGCCAAGAAAGCACCTGCGAAGAAACCCGCTGCGAAGAAACCAGCGGCCAAAAAGCCTGCCGCTAAAAAATAATTTGGCTTATGAACTGGCCGGACATGCATCGCATTTCCGGCCAGCTTGTTTGTTTAGAAGCTTACTTCATCAGCTTTCTTGATGACAGTGCCCAATATTCCATATTTCTTGGCTTCATCTATCGACATCCAGTAATCGCGGTCGATATCCTTGCGCACACGGTCAATCGATTGTCCGGTCGCTTCGGCTATTTTTTGAGCGATACGTTCCCGCATTTTGACAATTTCTTCGGCCTGGATGGCGATATCGGAGGCTTTTCCGCCCGCACCGCCAGAGGGCTGATGGATTAGAAACCTTGTGTTGGGCAGACAGAAACGCTGTTTTGCCGGGACACCCAGGAAAATATGCGTGGCGATGCTGGCCACCCAACCGGTGCCGATCACCGCAACGGGCGCGCTGATATACTCAATAAGATCGTGGATCGTATCGCCCGATTCCACATGGCCACCCGGTGAATTGATGAGTAGCCGGATGGGGTCGTCACTGACATGGTCAAGATAGAGCATCTGCGCGGACACCCGTTCTGCCAGTTTCTGATCGACTCCGCCGAAGATCATCACCGTCCGCGTTTCCAGCATCCGTTGCATCATGAAGGCCATAGGATTTGACGCTCCATTGTCCTCATCGGCATGAAATTCGGGAATGGAAGGCGAATATGATGGCATAATTATCTCCTGCAAAAACGGGGGGGTTCTTGATTGTCCGACAAGCATAGCCGCGGGTTATTTGATGCGCAATGTCATCCAATGACCATGTTGGCTTGGAAAAAATCCTTAACCGACTTGAACATTGCTTAAGATACACCGATGTAGGGCTGAACGGATGGGGACTCCGGTTCACGGGACCTCCATTTTCATATCCTGATTTTCACAGAAGGCACTAAAATACCATGCATGATCCGATCGTCGACGCTCTTGTTCCCGTCGTTATTGAGCAATCCAACCGCGGAGAGCGCAGCTTTGACATTTTTTCACGGTTGCTGCGCGAGCGTATCGTCTTTGTAACTGGTCAAGTTGAGGATGGTATGGCTTCGATCATCACCGCCCAGCTCTTGTTTCTGGAGTCGGAAAACCCGAAGAAAGATATTTATCTGTACATCAACTCACCCGGCGGTGTTGTAACCGCGGGCATGGCCATTCACGATACAATGCAATATATCCGTCCTCGCGTCGGTACAGTTTGCGTCGGTCAGGCGGCTTCCATGGGCAGTTTCCTGCTGGCTTCCGGTGAGCCTGGTATGCGTATGGCGACGACCAATGCCCGGATCATGGTGCATCAGCCTTCTGGTGGTGCTCAGGGCATGGCATCAGATATCGAAATTCAGGCCAAGGAAATCTTGCGCATTCGCAGCCGGATGAATGAGCTTTACGCCAAATATACCGGTAAACCGATCAAAGAGATCGAAAAGGCGATGGACCGGGACACGTTCCTGGAGGCTGATGAAGCCAAAGCCTTTGGCATTGTCGACGAAGTTTACGACAAACGGCCAAAACCTGCCGATGAAGATGCTAAATAAGGCGTTATCGCGCACCTAAATGAAAATTAAGCCGCTTTTGATAGGCTTATGAGTAGCAATAGATGGTGCCGAAAAAAGCGGTAGCATTTTGTATTTTGGAAGTTAGATTGCAGTTTCTAGCCCAGTTTTAAGGACTTTTTATGACGAAATTGACGGGATCTGATTCGAAGAGCACGCTTTATTGCTCTTTCTGCGGAAAATCCCAGCATGAAGTCCGCAAGTTGATTGCCGGACCAACCGTTTTCATCTGTGATGAATGCGTAGAGCTTTGCAACGACATCATTCGCGAAGAAACCAAGGGCGCGATAACCGGCAAAAAAGATGGCGAAGTGCCTTCGCCTCAGGAAATTTGCGACGTATTGAACGACTATGTGATCGGTCAGGACCGGGCGAAGCGGGTTTTGTCTGTCGCTGTCCACAATCACTATAAGCGCCTCAACCACGCGGCGAAATCCGGTGATATTGAGCTTGCCAAATCGAACATTCTACTCGTCGGTCCAACAGGTTGTGGTAAGACGCTTCTAGCGCAGACTCTGGCGAAAACCTTTGACGTGCCGTTTACGATGGCTGACGCCACCACGCTGACCGAAGCCGGCTATGTCGGTGAAGATGTCGAGAATATCATTCTCAAGCTGCTGCAATCCTCCGACTATAATGTCGAAAAGGCGCAGCGCGGCATCGTTTATATCGATGAAATCGACAAAATCAGCCGCAAGGCTGAAAATCCGTCCATTACCCGCGATGTATCGGGTGAGGGCGTCCAGCAGGCCTTGCTGAAGCTTATGGAAGGAACGACTGCCAGTGTTCCACCACAAGGCGGTCGCAAACATCCTCAACAGGAATTCCTGCAGGTCGATACCACCAATATCCTGTTTATCTGTGGCGGCGCTTTTGCTGGTCTGGAAAAAATCATTGGTGACAGGCTGGAAGCCAAATCCATCGGTTTTGGCGCTCATGTCGCGGCGCCGGAAGAGCGTAAGGTTGGCAAGCTGCTGGCCGAAGGTGAACCAGAGGATCTTTTGAAATTCGGTCTTATTCCTGAGTTTGTTGGTCGTTTGCCAGTCATTGCAACGCTGGAAGACCTCGATATCGATGCGCTGGTTCAGATTTTACAGGAACCGAAAAACGCGCTGGTAAAGCAATATGCGAAATTGTTTGAGCTGGAAGATGTTGGCCTGACCTTCACCGAAGATGCTCTTGTCGCTATCGGCAAAAAGGCGATTGAACGGAAAACCGGCGCGCGTGGTTTGCGGTCTATCGTGGAGAATATCCTGCTCGACACCATGTTCGACCTTCCTGACCTGGAAGATGTGGACGAAATTGTTATCGACAAGGATGTGGTCGCTGGCACGAAAGATCCGGTGAAGGTGATTGCGAAAAGCAGCAAGGCCAAGAAGGAAGACGCGGCTTAGGTTCCAAATTTCTAGTTCTTGGCGCTGTTATGGAGCGCCAGTGATTAACTGGGCTATATCCAACTCACTTCGCCAATAAGCTGATAGAAATCTTCCAGAGGAAATGTCTCGCGTGCTTTGTCGACAGACTGTTCACTAGCAATTCCAGCATCAAGTTCCACCAGTGTTGAGTGTTTTTTCAGCATCGCATTACGTTTTTTGATCGAAATAAGTTCTGGCCCGCTATAGAATTTCAAAGGATTTGTTTCGAACAGAACCTGATCAAATTCCAAACCTGTCCAAAATGCAATCTCTGTGGTTGTAACCTGCATATCCCTGAGCCGAATGCGGCTGCGACCTTTTGGGTTTCTAATGCTGGGTAAGTCCTGAAAGAAGATATAGCCCTGCGTCTTTAACTTGTTGTCTTCGCCGACATAAGAAATGATTTTCCAAAATGCGGTTGGGACTCTTACCGGGAAATCTCTGAACTCCCTTGTGTAATATCGATCTGCTTTGGTGAAAACTGGTCCCGTAAGTACATTTAGTTGATGGGCGTCCTTAAAAGTTGAAACAAGAAGCTCAATCGCTCGCCAATCGTCTTCGTTAAAATTTTTATGCTGCATGGATGCATTGGTATATGCGCAACTGTCGTTGCTGGCTCTTGTCGCAAAATCTGAATCATCTCCCCATGTGACAGCCGTGCGTCTTGTCAAATGCCCACGGTCCCAAAGAGTATGCTGATAAGGATAGTTGGGAATTTGATTGTCCGCTCCAACCCTTCCATCGATAAACCAGTTTCGTCCTTTTCTACTTGGAACTTTTTGCATTTTTTTTAAATCGACATTTGCGGCAGAATATAATGCCTGCTTCGTGCTGCGGCTCATTAGGAGAGAATAGTTGATATAGGGAACTACGACTTCCCCATCTGGCAGTCCCGGTGGCTCGAGAATATCTGATTGGAGAGCTAGTCCCGGCGTGGGAAGTGGAACTTTGTGATTATTGCCCAAAAAACCGACTTTATACCCATTTCGCATATCAAATATCCCCCAATATATTTCATCTATGGTGCCCAATGATATGAAGCGACCATTATTTCCGTTATATTGCAAGCTTTATTGAACTCTAATTGGTTTGTCTTATTTATATACTATTTATCAAACATTTAACATTCATTGTCGGCTATTTTTACTTTTCTTGAATTATTTATTTTCAGTAAAGTCAAGTAACATCTGAAAAGTCCTGTCGAAAAACGATCATAAGTTTTAGGGAACGATTATCTATAAACGCAATCATCCAAGCCTTGCCGCTTCACCACATTAATCCTTGCCGCAATCGTATTGCCATAACGCCGTGTAAAGCCGCTGGCGCCGGTAACAGCGCGTTTCTTGGGTAGGGGTAGGGCCGCGGCTATCCGTGCGGCTTCGATTTTTGTGAGGTCCGCTGCGTCTTTCTTGTAGTAACGCTGGGCACCGGCTTGCGCGCCATAAGTGCCGATGCCGGTTTCCGCGACATTGAGATAGACTTCCATGATACGTTTCTTGCCCCAGATCTTTTCGATTAAGAAGGTGAAATAGGCCTCCAGTCCTTTGCGGAAATAGCCGCCGCCTTGCCAGAGGAAGACGTTTTTAGCGGTTTGTTGCGATATCGTGGAACCGCCGCGGATACGGCCGCCCTGGGCATTGCGTTTGATGGCGGTGCGGATGGCCTCGCGATCAAAGCCGTCATGGCTGCAGAATTTGCTGTCTTCAGCAGCGATTACAGCTCGTGTCAGATTGGGTGATATCGATTCCAGCGGTTCCCAATCCTTGGTGCTGTTGTTGTTGTCCATGATCATCGTAGCCGTGATTGGGGGTGGCAAGAATGCCATGAGTCCCACCCATGCAATGGTGATCAGAAAGAAATAGACTATCAGCTTGAAAAACAGCTTGATGATGCGTGAAGGCAGGCCTTTTGATTTTCGGTGAGATTTTACAGCCATGATCATCAAATAATGAAAAAGCGCCCCGAAAACAAATGCTGTTTCGGGGCGCAAAAACCTTTGGAAATTCTCAGAAGTTGAAGAATCAACCCGCTGTAAGCAGTTGTTTTTCTCCAGCAATGCGGAGCATCGCCTTTTGCAGCTTCTCAAACGCGCGTACTTCAATCTGGCGAATCCGCTCGCGGCTGACTTCATAGACCTTGCTCAGGTCTTCCAGAGTCTTGGGATCTTCTGACAAGCGCCGCTCAGCAAGAATATGCTGTTCGCGTTCGTTGAGTGATTCCATCGCTTCGGTCAGCATTTCATGACGGAAATCGGCTTCCTGCGCGTCAGCAATTTGCTGGTCATGCAGTGGACCGTCATCTTCCAACGTGTCCTGCCACTGGCCGCCATCACCGTCTTCCGACAATGGCACGTTCAGCGAAGCATCGCCGCCCATCGACATGCGGCGGTTCATATTGACCACTTCATGTTCAGCCACGCCTAGATCGGTTGAAATCTTGTTCACGTCCTCGGGCGACAAATCGCCGTCTTCAAACGCTTCGAGATTGTTTTTCATACGGCGCAGATTGAAGAAAAGCTTCTTCTGCGCGGCGGTCGTGCCCATTTTCACGAGGCTCCAGCTGCGCAATACATATTCCTGTATCGACGCGCGGATCCACCACATGGCATAAGTTGCCAGGCGGAAACCTCTATCGGGCTCAAATTTCTTCACGCCCTGCATCAGGCCGACATTACCCTCGGAAATCAGGTCCGAGACGGGCAGGCCATAGCCACGAAAGCCCATGGCAATTTTCGCCACAAGTCGCAGATGGGACGTTACCAACTGAGCTGCCGCTTCCTGATCTTTATGCTCAGAATAGCGTTTCGCCAGCATATATTCTTGTTCGGGTGTTAATAACGGAAATTTACGTACTTCCGAAAGATAACGGTTCAGGCTCGCGTCCCCCCCTAAGGCAGGGATTTTTGCCGGAACATTGCTATTATTAGCCATTTTTGTTCCTTCTCTGGTTTGCCGCCGGGCCTCATCAAGCACCCATTGGTCTCATTCCATATAGTATCTAATATCTATACACGCAACTTACTGAATAGTTCCTGCATATCGGGTGGAAAGTTACAGTTAAATAACAATTTTTCTCCTGTTATGGGGTGAACAAATCCAAGAATAGCAGCATGTAGGGCCTGACGGCAAAATCGAATATCTTTTCTGCCGGAAAGCAATGATTTTCGACGAGTACCATATAGCGGATCGCCAATAAGACTATACCCGATATGGGACATATGGACCCGCACCTGATGGGTACGCCCGGTTTCCAGCGTACATTCGACCAAAGTGGCACCATTTAGCGGCTCTTTGGTCGTATAATGTGTAATTGCCGTCTTTCCCTTATCATCGCCGACCACGGCCATTTTCTTGCGATCTGTATTGCTGCGACCGATATTGCCTTCAATTGTTGCCGAATGCGGATTCGGTCGGCCGTTGCATATCGCAAGATAGCGGCGTTCTATATCGTGGGCGGCGAACAAAGCTGTCAGGCCCTGATGGGCTTTGTCGGTTTTGGCGGCGACCATCAATCCGGAAGTATCCTTATCTATCCGGTGAACAATGCCGGGCCGCGTGACACCACCAATACCGGACAATTGCCCTTTGCAGTGGTGGAGCAGGGCGTTGACGAGTGTTCCATCGGGATGCCCGGCGGCGGGATGAACAACCAGTCCCGCGGGTTTATTTACGACGATCAGGTGATCATCCTCAAAAACGACATCCAGAGGGATGTCCTGTGGTTGAGCAGGGCCTTCAATCGGTGCGGGAACCGTCAGTGCGAATGTTTTGCCCGCACATTTCTTGGATGCGGGATCAGTGCAGGTGGCTCCATCAATCAGCAAATTGCCGCTTGTGATCAGATTTTTGATCCGTTCCCGCGACAAGTCATCCAGAAAGCCGGCCAAGGCCGAATCAAGCCGCTGTTTTTTGCCGGTTTCGGGCACGATGCCGGATTTTATGGATTGCCCCGTTGTCATCGCCTAGATGTGGGCTATGAAACTGGTCATATCAAGCGCGATATTGGGCGATTTGCAGCAACTTGCCCATGAAACGGCTCCTGAGGAGGCTTGCGGGTTGCTCTTTGGCGACAATGGGACAGTTTCGCACTTTAAGGCGACGCCAAATGTCGCGGAAAATCGCCTCCGGCATTTTGAAATCGACCCCGGTGATCTAGTCGCTGCGGAACGAGCGATGCGGAACGAAGGCCCCAAAATAATCGGCTATTTTCATTCGCACCCGTCCGGTGCTGTGGAACCGTCGAAAACCGATGCTGCTATGGCGGCGGCAGATGAACGGATATGGCTTATTATCGACGGTGAGGAAGCAGCCGCATGGCAGGCAACCCAAAAGGGCGAAATATATGGTCGCTTTGATCCAATCACCCTTGATTGCCAAAGCACAAAAGGCCAAACAGCCGACAATTGAGTTTTCACAAGTTAAGGGCCCATTCCCATGTCTCAATCCGGTGTCGATCTCGCTGCATTGCTTTGTTCAAAATTATGTCATGATCTGTTGAGCCCGGTTGGTGCAATCAACAATGGTCTGGAGTTGCTGGAAGACGAAACGGACCCTGAGATGCGGGATCGCTGCCTGGATTTGCTTGCGGACAGCGCCCGGGCATCGGCGGATAAATTGAAATATTTCCGATTGGCCTTCGGCGCCGCAGGCGGTTTTGGCGACGAAGTCGATCCTGCCGAAGCAAAACAGCTGGTCGAAAGTCTGGTTGGCGATCAAGGTAAAATTACGCTGGGTTGGGCTGTTCAGAGCGTCACGCTGCCGAAAAAAGCGATCAAGATTCTTTTGAACCTGGCCCTTATAGCCCGGGAAGCGCTGGTGCGCGGAGGGCAACTGGATGTTGGTGCGGAGCAGGGCGATAATGGTATCGAAGTCGTTGTCCGCGCTGAAGGACCGAAAATCGCATTGGATGACGGTATTCGTGCGGCATTGGAAGGCACGTTGCCGCAATCGGAATTGACTGCCCGTACAGCTGCAGCTTGGATGTCCCGTGAACTGTCATGCGAGAATGGCGGTGACCTGCGGGTATCGCCCGCTTCCGGTACAGAACTCTTACTGGGCGCGATTGTCGCCTAGTAGAAAGGGATTGAAGGAGGCTTTTACGATGGACATGATCTGGACGCCTTCTCCCAATTTTGATGATCGTAAGCTGCCCGTCAGCATATTGGTGATGCACTACACTGGCATGAAGGACGCCGCGTCGGCCATAAATTGGCTCGCGAATCCCGATGCCAAGGTGTCCGCTCATTATGTCGTAACCGAGGATGGCCAGGTTGTGAACATGGTCAAAGAAGAAAGCCGCGCCTGGCACGCCGGACGCGGCTATTGGCGCGGCATCGAAGATGTGAACAGCGCCAGTATCGGCATTGAAATAGTAAATCCGGGCCATGAATGGGGCTATGTGCCATTTCCCGAGGAACAGATGGATGCGGTGACGCGACTAGCCCATGATATCGTCAAACGCCACGGTATCGTGCCGACCAATGTGATAGGTCATAGCGACCTTGCACCGGCGCGAAAGCAGGATCCGGGAGAACTTTTCGATTGGGACCGGCTTGCCAGACACGGCATCGCGCTTAAAAAACCGCCCCTGAATCTGGGCGAACCGCCGTGGACAGATGGCGGCTTCATGCTGGCACTGGAACGCTTTGGTTATGACATTACCGCAGAGAAAGACGCGGTCGTAGCTTTCCAGAGACGTTTTCGGCCTAAAAACATCGATGGCGTTATCGATGGCGAATGCCGTGCGCTGCTCTTATCTTTAATGCTCGACAGAGAGCGTGGAATCACTAAATAGAGCGCACCAGAGGGTCGGCCAGTCGCCTGCCTTCGCTAAAGCTATGGCAGGCAGGCTCCGCAATTATTTGCATTACGGGCCCGCCCGCCGAAGCCTTGGCGAAGGTGGGAGGAAAGTCCGGGCTCCACGATTTAAAGGTGCCGGATAACGTCCGGCGGACAGGGGAGTGATCGCCTGTTCAGGGACAGTGCAACAGAAAGCAGGTCGCGACGGTTTCGACCCCGTGACGTTGAAAGGGTGCGGTAAGAGCGCACCGCGGGTCTGGTAACAGCCCCGGCACGGTAAACCCCACCTGGAGCAAAACCAAATAGGGGCGGCATATGGCTATTTCGGCCTGCAGCCCGGGTTGGTTGCTAGAGCGGCGCAGCAATGCATCGCCAAGATGAATGACTGGCTATTCCTTGCAAAAGGATGGACAGAACCCGGCTTACAGACCCTCTGGTATTTAATTATGGCTGGAACAGGCGCGGGGCCTTTGTTAGAGAGTGATATGCCAAAAGCAAGACGATCCGATAACTGGGGCTTTCCCCGCTGGGGCAGCTATGAAAGCTCGCGCGAAGCAGAGCAGGTGAAGATTTGCGACCGGCATGGCTGCAACGAGGCAGGTAACTGCCCGGCACCCAAATCACCCAATAGCCCGGATCGCTGGTATTTCTGCGAGAAACATGCGGCGGAATATAATCGCGGTTGGGATTATTTCGAAGGGCTAGACAAGGAAGAGCGCGCAAAACGGGAAGCCGATGAACAACGTGACGCCAACGCCTATCAGGAAGCGAAGCATTATAGCTGGATGGGATCCGGCGATGGCAGTCGGTCGCGGGATGAGATGACGGCGCTGGAAATATTCGATCTGACGCCCGATGTTGATTTTGAGGCGGTTAAAAAGGCCTGGCGCGCGATGGCCAAGGAATATCATCCCGATGTGAATCCCGGTGATGAAGAGGCAGCCAAAAAGTTTCAGGCGGCGCAGGCGGCTTTTGATGTGCTGAAAATCGCGGAAGAACGCCGGGTTTGGAAGCCGGTTTAAGGCCCTTCAGGTGTTTCGGTGTACTTGTTCATTCGGGTTTGCAATTCCGTAATCTCTTCGATCGTGTATCCACCAGAAACCTGAGCCGTTCGTCCGTATATATACTCATTTAAAACCGGCGTACTCAACAACTTGTCTTCGAAGCAAAGGGCAAATCTCTTCCCAATGCGCCCTTTCTGAACGGCGGCAAATTTGTCGTAACCAGTTTCGGAAAACTCGATATTCAGCACTGGTTCGTTCGAATGAGAGCCAAAGCCTACCCCAGCATAATGGATATCGGAAGCCACAAGTCGCAGCTCAAAATCCTGCTTAGGCTGTGCCGAGCAATCATGTTCATAACTGGGCTCGTCCACTTCAACATCTGGAGCCTCTGACCCGGTAATTAGAAGCAAAGCCGCCCAGATCATGGCTGATACCGCTCAGCAGTTTCATTAATAAGCGCAATCATGTTCGGGATACCCTGGGTGCGATTGGAACTGAGCTGGTTTTTCAAATCAAACGGCGCCAGTTTCTCCGCAATATCGGTTTTCAAAACGGCATCGATCGGTTGATCCTGAACGGTTTCCAGCACCAACGCGATAATGCCCTTGGTAATAGCGGCATTGCTGTCCGCCAGAAAATGCAGTCGCCCGTCGTCCAGCTGTGTCGGATAAACCCAAACAGAGGCAGAACATCCGCGTACCAATGTTGCGTCGGTTTTCAGAGCGTCGGGCATGGCTTCCAGCTCTTTGCCCAAATCAATCAGAAGCCGGTATCGGTCATCAGCTTCCAGAAATTCATATTCTTCTACAAGATTGTCAAATTTGCTCATCCCCGCCCGCTAGCAGGGCAGGGGATTCGCGTCATCCCTTTTTCGGGTCGGTTGTTAAAGCTCCACTCCGGCGGCAATCGCTTCCAGTTTGCGGATGCGTTCCTTCAGGTCCGCAACCTCAATTCGCGATGTAGCACTGGGAGGATTTTCCTCGCGTCTTTGTTCCAATTCCTTGGACTTGAGGTCAATCCAGTCCCTCCACCCACGCAGAGCGATAAGGGAGACCGCCGTCAGACCGATCAGGGTAAATGCAGCAATCATCAGGTAAAAACTGGGTTCTGGCATGATGCTATCCTTCTTCTTTTCCTGCTTCTTTGAGGGACCGACCTATTGGTCCCGCAATTTTTCTATTTCATTTTCCAGTTCGCGTGCGCCGCGATCATCGGTGGCTATTTTCTCAAGTACCGCCACACGTTCCTTGAGATATTTGACTTCTTCACGAAGCCGTCCGGCATCGGGGTCAACCATGGTGACAGGGTTACCATCTTCATCCGAAGCGATACCATTTTTGGCCTGAATACGGGTACTGACGACCTTTCCGATGGTGATCACGATGATGATGGCAACAACCATTTCAAACGGGTTCATTTATTCTCTTCCCTCCAATTGCTTCTTGCTTAGCTATCTCTCAGCTTCGCTATTTCATTTTCCAATTCCCGCGCGCCGCGTTCATCGGTTACTATTTTCTCCAACGTTGCGACGCGCTCTTTCAAATATTTCATATCTTCCTGCATGCGCCGGCCATCTTCACTTTCCGGTAGCCGCTCGCCAAGGAGCATCAGCTCTTTTTGCTTTTCCAGCATCTTGCTTTGATGACGGGTCCAGATGGCCAGGCCGCCGAGCAAAAATGGTGCGAGGGGTATCAATACCCATAGTTCATCGAACATCAGTTCAGCTCCTTCACTTCTGGCTCATCGCGCAGACTTTCAATTTGTCCCGCAACATCAAAACCTTTGTCCGTAACAATTCGTTCCAACACACGTACCCGCTGTTCCAGTTGTTTGTTACTGACGGCATATTGAGCAGCTTTTTCGGCGGATATCTCGGACTGCATCTTCAATATCTTCTGCTGATGACTGGTCCAAATTGCAAAAACTCCAACGCCGATGCCGGCAAATGGGATCAACAGGGCTAGATATTCAATCATATTGATCTCCTTAGTTTTTCGGGGCGCGCAAGGCTTCGATTTCGTTTGTCAAACGATGACTATCATCGGTCACAATCCGCTCAACATTGGCAAGCCGGTCTTTCATCGATCCGATCTCGGCGCGCAGTTCTGCATTTTCTTGTGTCAGCAGTTTGACGCGTTCTACCGCCTCGTTGTCCGTTTTCGGATAAACCGCTTTGCCCCACTGATTCTCAAGCGGATAGCCGTTTTTGATCCGCATCCAGGTTGTTGCCACCCATCCCAGTGTTACGACTGCACAAGCAAATCCGATGGGCCACAATATAGAGGGGTTAGCTAAAATGCTTTCCATTATCCCTTCTCCCGCAGCGCTTCGATTTCATCTGCTGTTCGTTTGGCGGGATCAGTCGCGATCCGCTCCAGAACTGCAAGACGTTCCTGCAAGCGATCGATCTTGCCAACCAGTTCTTCATTTTCCGCAGAGAGCAGCTCAATTTTGCGATCGGCCTTTGGGTCATCCTTAGCGGTTGTCCCGCCCCACTCATCTTCCAGCGGATAGCCATGTTTGGCCCGGATCCAATTGTTGATTATATAGCCAGCATAGCAAACGGCGATAATGGCGATAACAAATCCCGGTCCACCCCAATTCATAATCAGTCTCCCTAAATTCTGTGTGGCTTAGCGCAGCTTTTCAATTTCATTCGAAAGTGCGCGGTTGTTACTGGTGTAGTATAATTCCATATCGGCAAGACGGCGGTCGATCTCACGAAATCGTGATTTGACATCGCGAGCGGTGCGGCGCGGGGATTGACGGACGCCTTGCCAGAATTCCCGATCCTCTCTGTCACCATAAAGTTCCATCGGTTTGGGATCAGCCGATTTTGCGGCGATCCAATAAGCAACCAAAGTCCATGGAAAGGCGAAAGTCACGGTAGCTATCACAGCGGCCAACCTGACCCACATAACGTTTATTCCGGTATAGTCGGAAATTCCGGCGCATACTCCGCTCCATTTGGCGCGCTGTTTATCAAGATAAAATTTTGTGCGGATCGAAGCCATGATTAGCGCCTTTCTTTTTTCAAGAGATTATCGAAATTTTCGAGTGTCGGTTTGGGTTCATTGCTTGCACCCGGTAATGCTGACTGCCGCCAGTCTGGATTGTCTGCTGCCATGATCCGTTCGATTGTCTCCATGCGTTCGTCCAATCGGCGTGCCATGATGTGCAAATCGTCGAGCAGTTGCTCGTCTTCATTGGTGATGGTTGCGGCCGTTTTCCATTTTGTAACATAGTGGAAAATGATCCACGGGAACGCGACAAACAAAGTGACAATCGCAAAAAACGGGATAAGATCGTTCGAGTCCATTATTTGTCACCTTTCTGGTCTGACTTCTTCATGGCCGCCTTCATAGCTTCCAATTCATCATCAACTTTGTCGCTGCTTTCCAGCGCAGCAATCTGATTTTCTAGTGTCGCCGGCTCACCGCCCATCGTTAGCGCATCGGCACGGCCTTCGGCCTGGTCCACCTGACGTTCGAGATATTCAAATTTCGAGAATGCATCATGGACCTTGTCGCCATTATACATTTCGCGAATTTTATAACGGTTCTCGGCGCTTTCGAGGCGGTTAACCAGACTGCTCTGGCGAGACCTTGCTTCCTGCAACTTCTTTTGCAGTTTGGCGATATCGCCTTCTGAAGCGCGCAGGGCATCGTCCAGTACCTGAATTTCAACGGTAAGCTGTTCTGCCATGTCAGCCGCTTTGCGTTTTTCCATCAACGCCGCCTTGGCGAGATCTTCGCGGTCCTTGGATAGCGCCAGTTGTGCCTTTTCGTTCCAGTCTTCGGTCAGCTGGTTGAGCTTATCAATATGCCGACGCATTTCCTTTTGGTCGGCAATCGTGCGCGCTGCAGAAGCGCGGACTTCAACAAGGGTTTCTTCCATTTCCAGGATGATCATGCGGATCAGTTTTGATGGATCTTCCGCCTTATCGAGCATGTCCGTGACATTGGCGGCGATGATATCGCGCGTTCTTGAAAAAATACCCATGGTTAAACTCCGGTAGTTGCTAGCATTGTGCCTGGAATGGTTCGAACGTTCAGGCTGGTCTTCATAAAATTCTGTGTCTTCAATCTGGAAAGGTGGCCGGGACCGTACTTCGGCAAGGGGGAATGAAGGAGTCCCGGCCATTTCGCCTGTCACGCCTTATAGCTGACAGTTGGGGAAATTGTACCATCTTCAGAGATGGTCGGGCCTTGTGCTTCGGCAGGGCCCACGGCGCTGATCAAAATCGTCAGGCTAAACAGCAACACGGAAATGATGGCAGAAACGTCGGTTCTGCTCAAATTCATTGATTTGCCTGTTTTCGTAGCTGCTGACATGTTGTCCTCCGTTTGGTCGATTTCCAGTCCCTTGCGGGTTCGAAACTAACACTGCAGGAGGCGTGCCAGTTTTTTAAATGATTGATATATTTAGATAATATAAGTTTTTGGAAAAATGAATATGGTATTAATTGCTATTTAATAGGAATTTGCACTATATATTGGCCATGGAGCGCGAAAATCAGTTTGTTGGGGAGTCAGGAGCTTTCCTTGATGCAGTCGAAAAAGCCAGTCGGGCGGCCACTCTGGACCGTCCCGTACTTGTTATCGGAGAGCGCGGTACGGGTAAAGAGCTCATCGCTGAACGTCTCCATCGATTAAGCATGCGTTGGGATGGCCCTTTAGTTACATTAAACTGTGCGGCCATGCCCGAAACGTTGATCGAGGCTGAATTGTTCGGCCACGAAGCCGGTGCCTTTACAGGTGCGACCAAGAATAGAGTAGGGCGCTTTGAAGAAGCTGATGGCGGTACCTTGTTTCTCGATGAGTTGGGAACCTTGTCTTCTGCAGCGCAGGAGCGGTTGCTCCGAGCGGTAGAATATGGCGAGATCACCAGAATCGGATCATCGCGACCACAAAAGGTCGATGTAAGGATTGTGGCGGCCACCAATGCCGACTTACCGAAGATGGCGGACGAAGGGAAATTCCGGGCAGATTTACTCGATCGCCTGTCTTTTGAAGTCGTAACGCTGCCGCCGCTCCGCTATCGTGAGGGGGATGTCCCCGTTTTGGCTGACTATTTCGGGCGACGCATGGCGGCTGAGCTGGAATGGGAACAATGGCCTGGCTTCGGTCAATTGGCATCCGAAGCGCTGGCACGCCACCAATGGCCCGGCAATGTCCGGGAGTTGCGTAATGTGATCGAACGCGCCGTCTATCAATGGGGTGATTATACGCGCGCTGTCGATCATATCGTCTTTGATCCGTTTGAATCGCCATGGAAGCCGAAAGAAATGCCTTCTCGGCAATCGCAGCCTGTTGAAACCCAAAACACGACTGAAAAAGCGGCTCCTGCCCTAGCAGCGCCGCCTGTAGAACCGGAATTTACGGCTGTTGATGATATGAAAGAAGCGGTCGAAGCGTTCGAAAAACGGATTCTCGAAGCCGCCCTTGCGAAATCCCGATACAACCAGCGGCAGACCGCCAAAGCGCTCAATTTGACCTATGATCAGCTCCGGCACTCACTGAAACGCCACGATTTACTGGGATAGGATTTGTTAGCACTATCCGCATAGAGCTCTTGAGGTGGTTCTCTTGAACGGCATACCACAAATCTTATCTAAGTTATTCGAAACAATGGGATGTGAGGGCATATGAGTGAGCGTGGTGAGACGGCAACCAAACGGAATCTATGGACCCGCGCACAGGATATGGCTCTCAAGGCTCCACCGGAACGTAATCGCTATGTCGATTTTCTGAGAGCCTTTTCCATTCTTGCGGTTGTGATCGGTCACTGGCTGGTCGCGGCCCCTTATATAGAAGATGGCGTGGTGCAGGGCGGGCATCTGCTCGGTATATTACCCTGGACGCAATGGCTGACCTGGGGCTTTCAGGTCATGCCGGTATTTTTTCTTGTTGGCGGCTTTTCACACGGGCTTTCCTGGTCCGCGAATTTGCGTAACAACGGTTCCTATGCGGGATGGTTTACGGGACGACTGCGACGATTGATCAACCCGGTGCTGCCGCTTTTCCTGATTTGGACAGTGTTCGCTCTGTTTGGCACGGCGATGGGCGTGGACCGCAAGATTGTTGAACTGGCGGCCCAGCTTGCGCTGATCCCGGTCTGGTTTCTGGCGGTTTATCTGATGGTGGGGGCAGTGGTGCCCTATACATATGCTCTGTGGAAGCGCTTCGGCATGGCATCCTTCTGGGGGCTGGTCGCTGGTGCAATCGCCATCGATGCAGCAACCTTTGCGCTAAACATACCTTTTGTGAATTTTGTGAACTTTGCCTTTATTTGGCTCGCCGTGCACCAGTTGGGATATGCATGGAGCGAAGGTTATTTTGCCAAACCCGCCAAAGCATTGATTTGGGGTATAGGAGGTTTGATAGCACTCGGCCTGTTGGTCGGTTTCGGCCCTTATCCGGTAGCCATGATAGGCGTACCGGGTGAACCGGTGAGCAATAGCATGCCGCCGACTATCGCCTTGCTCGCACTTGGTATTGCGCAAACTGGACTGGTTCTCGCCTTGGAGCCTATAGGACGGCGGATGCTCGACAATCTCAAGATTTGGACCGGCGTCGTCCTGCTGAACGGCATGATCATGACGACCTATCTCTGGCACCTGACCGCCTTCGTGCTCGTCATGGTGGCTGCTTGGTTGCTCGGCGGTATCGGTCTGGAAGCGGCTCCCGGCAGCAGCTCTTGGTGGCTGGCACGACCGATCTGGTTTGCGCTTTATATCGCTGCCTTGCTCCCGCTGATCATGATTTTTGCGAAGTATGAGCAAGCCGGAACCGGCGGGCAGGGTGAGAGAGCTGATCTGCCTCACTGGAGATTGATTGTCGGACTGCTGTTCGTTTGTGCTGGCTTGGCAGCGACGGTCGCGATCAGCATTGCTAGCCCGCTCGGTGTCACAGGCGTACGGCTGTGGGTGGTGGCAATGCCCTTTATCGGTGCGGCCTTTATCGGTTTCGGTCCGGCCCATAAGATCGCAAAACGACTCAGCTAACTCTGGTCACTTATGAACAAGATAAAAAAAAGAGGGCCGTAAAGCCCTCTTCTCAAACTCGTTCTAAATCACGTTAGCCGCCGAGATTGGCGTTCACCATGCAATAGAGCATCGGCAAAGACAGCAGCGTATTCGTCCGTGAAGCCATCAACGCCACCTTGGCCGCTGATGCTTTGGCGTCTGCATCCGCTTCAACCATGCCCAATACCTTTTTCTGATTTGGCCAGATCAGGAACCAGACATTAAACGCCATGACCAGCGCCATCCACATGCCGATCCCGATCAGCAAATAGCCTTCCTGCAAAAGGAGCGCCTGCGTCAGATATCCGGTCAGATGGGCGACAACCAATCCGGTGATTACCGTGAACAGGGCGGCCCAGCGAAAGTAAAAAAGGGCGCTCGGTGCGATATGTTTGGACACTGCCGGTTTGGCTTCGTCAGGAATATTCGGCATTTGCGGAACCTGCACGAAGTTGAAATAGTAGAGCAAGCCGATCCAGAGCACGCCAAAAAATGTATGTAGCCAGCGGAAAACGCCATTTACCTGGTCACCCAGTGGGCCGATGCCGACAATAACAAGTACGGCGAGCAACAAGCCTACCAGCATCACCAAATTCAAATTTCCGAAAAGCTTCGCCATTATGTTCTCCCCCAGTGTTGTCTGTAACAATGTGGTAATATTATGCCTTCAAGCCTTTTTTGTCACGGAAAAAGGCTGATCCTGTCAGATACGCTCTTATGGACAGTTGCCCATGGAACCTTTTGTCACCATATGCGCTTTCTGAAAGTCATTCTAACAATGGAGAAAATTCTCAATGTCCTTTGAACTTCCCCCACTTCCTTATGCAAAAACCGCATTTGGAGATATGATCTCTGAAGCAACGTTCAACTATCACCATGGCAAGCATCACAATGCCTATGTAACCAAAACCAACGATGCGATTGCAGGTACGGATCATGCGGGCAAAAAATTGTCCGAGATCATCAAAGCTGCCGATGGCGGCCTGTTCAACAATGCTGCACAGGTCTGGAACCACAGCTTTTACTGGCTGTGCCTGAGCCCTGAGAAAAAGGAAATGCCGGCAGAATTAAAGAGCCGTATTGAAGCGGACTTTGGTTCCGTTGAGGAATTCAAGGACAAGTTCAAAGCCGAAGCTGTTGGTCATTTTGCCAGCGGTTGGGCATGGCTGGTGCTGAACGGCGACAAGCTGGAAATCACCTCTCTGCACGATGCGGACAGCCCGGTTGCTCATGACATAAAGCCGCTGCTCACCATCGACGTATGGGAGCATGCTTATTATCTGGATTACCAGAATGCGCGTCCGGATTATGTCTCTGCATTGCTCGACAATGCGATTGACTGGGATTTTGTCGCCCAGAACCTCGACGGTGAAGGCGTAAGCCGCGCTGATCAGGGCTAATCGCACCCTTGTATGAATTTCGGAACCGCGCCTCGTTGAACCGGGGTGCGGTTTTTTATTGGGCTTCTTCCGCCTCTTCTTCATCCTGACCAAGATCAAGACCGTGCCGCATCAGCATCGGCACATTAGCGATGGCGAAGATGAAGGACAATATGGTGATACCCCACACCTTTAGTGTCAGCCAAAGGTCAAAGCTGAGGAAAAGGCGCATGGTTTCGTTCAGCATGGCCATCGCGACAAAAAATATTGCCCAGTTGCGTGACAGTTTGAGCCAGCCCTCATCGGACAACCCTTCATAAGCAGCCTGCAGCAGATATTTGAGCATCGCCTTGCCCCGCAACAATCCGACACCCAGTATCACCGCAAAACCCAGGTAGATAATCGTTGGCTTAATCTGGATGAAACGCGGATCGTTGAAATAGATGGTGAGTGCGCCAAAGCCGATCACCAAGACGGCTGACAGCCAGAGCATGGGGGATATCTTGCCCAGCTTCCATTTAGAAACGATCACAGCGATCACGATAGCTATCATGAAAGCCGCAGTGCCGTATATTGCTGACAGGACCGGGTTGTCCCCAGGGACAGCGAATTTATAGGTCAGGAAAAAGACTAATAAAGGCCCAAAATCGAGCGCAAAGCTAAGGCCCTTGTTTTCCTGTTTCGGTTCTACGTTGACGACGTCATCACTCATTCTTCAATTCCTGCTATGGCCGCCGCCAGATCATTGGCGTCAAACGGCCGTAAATCTTCCATGGTCTCTCCGACACCAATGGCATGGATCGGCATTTCAAACTGCTTGGCGGCGGCAACAAGTACACCGCCGCGAGCAGTTCCATCGAGTTTGGTCATGATTAGACCGGTAACTTTTGCCACTTCTTTAAATACTTCAATCTGGGACAAGGCATTTTGTCCTGTGGTTGCATCTAACACCAGAACAACATCATGCGGAGCTTCCGGGTTAAGCCGTCCCAGAACGCGCCGGATTTTGTCCAGTTCATCCATCAATTCGCTGCGGTTTTGCAGGCGGCCTGCTGTATCAACGATTAATACGTCAATGCCGGTGGCCGTGGCCTGTTTAACGCCTTCATAGACGATGCTGGCGCTGTCGCCGCCTTCCTTGCCGCTGATGATAGGAACACCGAGCCGCTCGGCCCAGACTTTAAGCTGACCAATCGCTGCCGCCCGGAATGTATCACCGGCAGCCAGCATGACGCCATAATCCTGCTCGAGGAACAAATGGGCCAGCTTGGCGATGGTCGTGGTTTTTCCCGAACCATTGACGCCTATCACCAATATGACTTGCGGGCGGGGAAAGGCGTCAATTTCCAACGGAACCGCCACCGGCTCCAATATACTGGCAATTTCCGATTGGATTATTTCGCGCACCGCATGTTCGCTGAGGCCTTTTTCAAACCGCTCGTTTGAGAGCTTTTCACGAATGGCCGCGGCAGTCGCGGGGCCAAGATCTGAAATGATCAACGCATCTTCAATTTCGTCAAGAGTAGCGTCGTCCAGTTTTGCCTTGGTCACCAGGCCGGTCAGGTTTTCTGTCAGGCGGCCCGACGTCTTGCTGAACCCGCCAAACAGACGGTCTTTCCACCCCGGTTTTTCACTCATACTATTTTTCTTCCGATCAGTTTCCGGTCATCGGACGCAATGACTTCAACAGGGATGATTTCGCCTTCTGGCATGGTTTCTTCGAAACTGATATGGGCAAAATTTTCCGCATATCCAGCCTTGCCATTCAGTTCGCACAGCACATTTTGCCGTGTCCCGACCAGATTGTCGCGCCAGGTCTGCGCTTTTGCATTCACCTTTTGACGTAAAAGCCGGGCACGTTCCTTAATGGTGACCCCATTGACCTGGGGCATTTTGGCAGCAGGCGTGCCCTGTCGCGGGGAATAGGGGAATATATGACCATGAATGATATCGCATTGGTCAATAATATCGAGGCTATTCGCAAACATGGCATCGGTTTCGGTCGGAAATCCGGCGATGATGTCGGCACCTATGGCTATTGCGGGGCGCTTCTCCTTCAACCGCGCGACAAGTTCTATGGCTTGCTCGCGGCTGTGGCGGCGTTTCATCCGTTTGAGGATCATATTGTCGCCTGACTGCAGCGAAAGATGCACGTGCGGCATCATCCGGCTTTCGCCCGTCAATATGTCAAACAGGCGCTCGTCAATTTCCACGCCGTCAACGGAGGACAAGCGCAGCCGTTTAAGTTCGGGAACATGGCTCAAAACCCGCTCGACCAGCAGGCCAAGGCTGGGACTACCCGGTAAATCCGGACCGTAGCTGGTGACATCGACACCGGTTAGCACGACCTCGTTAAAGCCTTGGTCAACCAGCGACTTCACTTGCTCGACAACCTGTCCTGCCGGCACGGACCGGCTGTTGCCGCGGCCATAGGGAATGATGCAAAAGGTGCAGCGGTGATCGCAGCCATTTTGCACTTCGACAAAAGCGCGGGACCGCTCGGCAAAGGCGCTGACCATATGCGGAGCGGTTTCCCTGACCTGCATGATATCTGACACCCGGATATCCTGCTTGTTGGTATCCAGTCCGAATTTGAAGTTATCGGCCTCATATTTATCGAAATTGCCGACCACACCAGATGTCTCAGGCATATCTGCGAACATCTCCGGATCAACCTGTGCGGCGCATCCGGTTACGACCACAGCCTTGTCCGGATTGTCTTTCTTGGCGCGACGTACTGCCTGACGTGTCTGGCGCACAGCTTCATTGGTGACGGCGCAGCTATTGACGATAACCAGTTGATCGGCATTGACCTTGGAGGCGTTGATTGTCTGCCGGATCGCTTCGCTCTCTGCGATATTCAGGCGGCACCCCATGCTGATGATATCGGGACCACTCACGCAAAATCATCCCAGTTGGCTTCACCGGAGAAAACATAGGTGGTCGGGCCTTGCATCATGATGGATCCACCTTCTTCCCATGATAGGATCAGCTTGCCGCCGGGCAGATGCACATTGACCGGGCTTTGTACCAATCCGCGTCTGATCGCGGCCACTGCCGTTGCACATGCACCGGTGCCGCAAGCACGGGTCAAACCGACGCCGCGTTCCCAGACACGCAGGTGCAAATCGCCGTCTTTTACATGCGCTACGTTTACATTCACGCGTTCGGGAAACAGGGGATCAACCTCGATCATCGGGCCGAGGCGATCCAGTTCAACGGCATCGCTGTCTTCAACGAAGAAGATGACATGGGGATTGCCCACGTTGACCGCAGCAGGATCCTGGAAATCCTCCCAACCAACCGGCATGTGCAGCGTATCCATGGCATAGGCGAGGGGGATCACATTCCAGTCGAAACGGGGCTCACCCATATCAACGATGGCGCCTTCGTCCGTAACATGGCCAGAGATCATTCCGCCATCGGTTTCAATCGACGTACCATCGCCAAGCAATTTCACAACACAGCGGGTAGCATTGCCGCAGGCTTCGACCTCACCGCCATCGGCATTGTAAATTTGCATGCGGACATCGGCTTTACCGGAAGGCTTGAGTACAATCAGCTGATCACAGCCAATGCCGCTATGGCGATTGGCGATGGCAGCAGCTTTGGCGGGAGGCATGGCGAAATCATCAGGCAAATCAGATGCGCGCGCGTCGATAATGACAAAGTCATTGCCCAGTCCATGCATCTTGTGAAATTGCCCGATAGTCATGATGGGCGATTTAGGGATGACGAGGCGGCAAGTCCAGCAATAGAATTAGTCGGCTATTGCTCTTATTGTGTGTTTAACCCGCTTTGAGCTGTGGTTGATCGGCTGGTACTTCGGCAGCTTCATCAACCTCGGCTTTGTCCAGCGGCTGCGCTGGCAACAGATTGCGTTGCCCAAGCACTTTGCGGGCCTGTTCCATTGAGAGCGGGCGACCATAATGCCAACCTTGACCCTTGGCACAGCCCAGATTGCGCAACTCATTTTCTATAGCTTTGTCTTCAATGCCTTCTGCGGTGATTGGCATACCAAGACTATCACCAAGGCCGGTAATCGCTTTTACGATGGCCGCACTTTCCGGGTTTTCCAAAATCGATGTTACGAAGCTGCGGTCGATCTTGATCCGGTCAAAGGGCAGGGCGCGCAAGTGAGCCAGCGAACTATATCCTGTGCCAAAGTCATCCAGAGCAATCTGGATTCCCTGGTTTTTGAGACTGCCGACAATAGATTGAGCCAGGCTGAGATTTTCAAACAATGAGCTTTCGGTAATTTCAATTTCAAGCCGGTTTGGAGGAAAACCCGTTTCGACAAGCAGCTTGACGATTTTTTGCGCCAGCCATGGATCAAGCAGTTGAACCGGTGAAATATTGACTGAAACCGTCAGGCTGGGGTCCCAGTGTTTCGCACTTTCAAATGTCTGCCGCATGATGCTTAGCGAAAGATCACCAACCATGCCGGTTTCTTCGGCAATAGGGATAAAGACTTCCGGCGAAACAAGTCCCTGTGTAGGAGATTCCCAGCGTGCCAGCATTTCAAAACCGGTCAACTTGCCAGTGGCGAGATCAATCTGTTGTTCGAAATAGGGAACGAATTCGCCTGCCGGAATACCGCTGCGCATTCCGGATTCTAGTGTGTTGCGGGTCTGCAGTTCCTGCTCCATTGAAACATCAAACCAGCAAAAGCGGTTTCTACCCTGTTTCTTGGCGCTATACATTGCGATGTCAGCACGGCGCATAAGGACATCTACGCCCTCGGATTCAAAGTCGAAACGCGCCATGCCAATCGAGGTGGTGACCACCAGATGGTTGCCATTTTCAACAATCGGCATGGCAATACTGTCAATCAGATCATCAGCAATACGATCCACCATTTCAGGCTGATCAGGATCAAAAATGAAAGCACAGGCGAACTCGTCGCCGCCAAGCCGTGCCAAGAGGTTATTTGGTGGAATAACCTTTGAAATTCGCGCGGCGACTTCTTTCAACACTATGTCCCCGGCACTGTGGCCATGGACGTCGTTGACGGTTTTGAAATTGTCGAGATCAAGCATCAAAAACGCGGTGCTTTTGTTCTTACGCTGCGCCGTAGCAATCATATCCGAAGTCTTTTCGGTCAGAGTCCGGCGGTTCAAAAACCCGGTAAGTGGGTCAGTTACCGCCAAAGAATGCGCACGTTCTTCGGCAGCGGCCCGTTCCGTTACTTCTTCCGCCAGGTCGCGGTAACGACGCCAGCCAAATAATATGAGGGCGATGTTGAGGAGAAAAGCCGAAACCAGCATTTTATCGCTGCCGCCGCCGTAACCAGACAGAGAAGCGATTGCCTCGGTTATCACCGTTCCGCCGGTCCCAACGAACATCAAGATGGCAAATATGACAATCAAGCTTGTCACCACATCTCTGCGTGCCGACACTGCATATTTATTGCTGGCCTTGATATTATTTGAATCGGTCATGTTTTGCTCCACGACGGCTATCCCCTAATTTCTCAAGCTGCCTATTGCCTTAATAATTCTCAATTTCTGGTTAATTTTCGCTAAATTAGGGGATTTCTGGGGTTGCGAGTCTCTCAAGGATCGACTAGGGGCATCTCAAATAACGACAGATTATCTGTTGTGGTTTCAGTTTCGAGTTCAAAACTCACACGTCGGTCAGCGAGGTTTCGCCCACCGGCGTTTTTTGCGTTGCCCGGTTTTGGGTTGGTTTTTAGGCTGTTTTCAGCCGGTTTGAGAGAAAGGAAGACGCCATGTTTGACAAGTTAAGCGACCGGCTCGGCGGCGTCTTTGACAAGTTGCGTGGCCGCGGCGCACTGAAAGAAGAAGACGTCCGCGGCGCAATGCGCGAAGTGCGAATTGCTTTGCTGGAGGCCGATGTTGCGCTTCCGGTTGTAAAGGAATTTGTTGAGAAGGTTACCGAACAGGCTGTCGGTCAGTCGGTACTCAAATCAATCACGCCTGGCCAACAGGTCGTCAAGATCGTCAATGATGGCCTAGCCGACATGCTGGGTGCGGAAGTCAGCGGCCTTGAGCTCGCAGTTACCCCGCCAGCCATCATAATGATGGTCGGTCTACAGGGTTCCGGTAAAACGACAACCACGGCCAAGATCGCCAAGCGCCTAAAAGATAAAGAGAATAAGAAGGTCATGATGGCCTCGCTCGATGTCAATCGTCCGGCAGCGCAAGAACAATTGGCTGTGCTCGGCGAACAGATTGATGCGGCGACCTTGCCGATTTTGGAAGGCCAGCAGCCGGTCGAAATAGCCAAGCGCGCCTTGCAGGCAGCAAAATTGCAAGGTTTCGACGTGCTGATGCTCGATACCGCAGGGCGTTTGCATGTCGATCAGCAGCTCATGGATGAGATGAAGGCGGTTGCCGATGTCTCCAAGCCGCAAGAAACACTCCTGGTTGTCGATGCTCTGACTGGTCAGGATGCGGTTAATGTCGCTTCCAACTTCTCCGAGCAAGTTGATTTGAGTGGTGTGATCCTGACGCGGATGGACGGCGATGCGCGCGGTGGTGCGGCGCTTTCCATGCGGGCTGTCACTGGCAAACCGATTAAATTTGTCGGTGTTGGCGAAAAGATCGATGCGCTGGAGGAATTCCATCCGGAACGTGTTGCGGGCCGTATTTTGGGCATGGGCGATGTTGTCAGTCTGGTGGAAAAAGCCGCTGCGACGGTCGACAAGGAGGAATCCGAGGCGCTGGCCGAAAAAATGACCAAGGGTCAATTTGACCTGAATGATTTGCGATCGCAGCTGCGTCAGATGACCAAAATGGGAGGTCTGGGCGCGTTAGCCTCGATGATGCCGGGCATGAAAAAGGCCAAGGCAGCGGTGGCGGGCGGCGCGATGGACGATAAGGTTCTGGTGCGCATGGACGCGATTATCGGTTCGATGACCAAGGAAGAGCGGGGTCGCCCGGGCTTGCTTAACGCAAAACGCAAAGTGCGCGTAGCCAAAGGGTCTGGCACCACGGTGCAGGACGTGAACAAGCTCCTGAAAATGCATCAGGAAATGTCCAAGGCGATGAAAAAGATCAAGAAGATGGGCGGTATGAAAGGCCTGATGTCGATGTTTGGCGGTGCTGCTGGCGCGGGCATGGGTGGTCAAGCGGGCGGAATGCCCGGTCTGCCGGACATGTCCCCAGGCGGATTGCCACCTGATCTTGCGAATTTATTGAATAAGAAGAAATAGTTTTAGAAGTTAAGTATATTAGATTGTTTTAGAAAGGTTTATTTATGTCAGTAGCAATGAGAATGGCCCGTGGTGGCTCCAAGAAACGTCCTTATTATAAAATCGTGATCGCGGACATCCGCGCCCCACGTGATGGTAAATTTATCGAGCGTATCGGTAGCTATAACCCGCTGCTCGCCAAAGATGACGAAAAGCGTGTTGTGATCGACCTTGATCGTGCGAAACATTGGTTGAGTGTTGGTGCACAACCTTCTGACCGTGTGGCACGTTTTCTTGATGCTGCTGGTTTGATGAAGCGCGAAGCGCGGAACAACCCGAACAAAGCCAAGCCGGGCGAAAAAGCCACCGAGCGCGCTGAAGAGAAAGCGGAAAAAGCCGCTGCTGCAGAAGAAGCTGCCAAGGAAGCGGCTTCCGCTCCTGCTGAAGAAGCGCCAGTTGAGGAAGCTGCCGCTGAAACACCAGCGGAAGAAACACCAGCCGCTGAAGAAGCTGCTGCTGAAGCGCCTGCCGAGGAAGCAAAAGCCGAAGAAGCACCTGCTGAAGAGGCTCCTGCTGCAGAAGAAGCGACCGAAGAAAAGTCCGAGGGTTAATCCTTGGCCAGTGTTGATCCGGACACGTCTGTCCCCCTTGCCGTCATTATTGGCGCGCATGGGGTGACGGGCGAGGTCCGGCTCAAACTATTTTGTGAGACTCTCGACAGTCTCAAGCAACACAAAACCTTTAATGACGGTGCTTTGACGCTCAAATCCGTCAAGCCGCATAAAATGGGCGCGATAGCCCGATTTGCCGAAATTACCGATCGCAATGCGGCTGAGGCCGCGCGCGGCACCGAACTGGCCATCCCCCGCTCATCTTTGCCAGCGCTGGATGACGACGAATTCTACCATATTGATATTATTGGCCTGCGCTGTGTCTCCGACAATGGCGAGGAACTGGGCAAAATCTTTGCCATCTACGAATTTGGCGCGGGCGATGTCATCGAGATTGAACGCGCCAGCGGCAAGAAATTCATGGTGCCGGTTGGTGCGATCGATATGCGCAATGATCCGGCGATCGTGCTTTCGGAATTTGTCGAGCCATGAACGGTCCGATATTCTTTATCGCTTTAATTGTTATCGTAGTTGCCTTTCCGGCTTTCATTGGCTGGAAATTCAAACAGAAATCGGATCAATTTGTCCGTATGTCCAGCACGATAGTGGCAGGACAAATCATCCTGACGCCTGGAATATTATGGCTCGCCTATTCCGAAGATCGCAATTTTGGTGATAATCCGCTAAAAGCAATAATCATATATGCTGCCATGGCTTTGATGATTTCGATAATGACCTTTGTGATTATGGAGATCAGGAAAACGAGCCAGAACAAATGACCTTCAGCGCCCAAATCCTGACCCTTTATCCCGAAATGTTTCCCGGACCGCTTGGTACATCATTGGCAGGCAGGGCGCTGGAAGAAGGTAAATGGGCCTGCAGCCCCATCCAGATGCGCGATTTTGCCACCGACAAGCATAAATCCGTCGATGACACACCGGCAGGCGGGGGCGCGGGCATGGTATTGCGGGCTGACGTCATGGCGTCTGCGGTTGATCATGCGCTGGACCAGCAACCAGACGCCCCAATTCTTGCGATGACCCCGCGCGGAAAACCGCTGAAACAGGCGCGTGTGCGGGAATTGGCTTCCGGCCCGGGCGTCACCATCCTCTGTGGTCGCTTCGAAGGATTTGACGAACGGATTTTCGATGCACGGCCGATTGAAGAGGTCTCGATTGGCGATTATATCCTCTCTGGCGGAGAAATGGGTGCTTTGGTGCTTTTAGACGCTTGCATTCGGCTGCTTCCCGGGGTAATGGGCGCGTCTTCTAGCGGAGATGAT
This sequence comes from uncultured Sphingomonadaceae bacterium, assembly GCA_947495985.1. Lineage (GTDB taxonomy): Bacteria > Pseudomonadota > Alphaproteobacteria > Sphingomonadales > Sphingomonadaceae > Parasphingorhabdus. The sequence continues at coordinate 905,399 of CANMBD010000001.1, read as the reverse complement.
GAAAGTTTCGAAACCGGACTTTTGGAATATCCGCAGTTTACCCGGCCTCGGAAATGGGAAGGGCGTATCATCCCTGAAGTCTTGCGATCGGGGGATCATGCGAAAATAGCTGCTTGGCGGAAACAAAAAGCAGAGGAAGATACACGGCTAAGGCGGCCGGATTTATGGGAGCATCACAGGGATGCTCCGGATCAGTCGCCCTCTGGTGCGCGAGGACAGAAAAAGGAAGATCGGTCATGAACCTGATCCAGACACTTGAGAAAGAAGCTGTAGAAGCATTCGCAGCCTCTAAAGAAATACCGGAATTTCGCGCGGGCGACACGCTGCGCATTGGTGTTCGCGTCGTTGAAGGCGAACGCGTTCGTACCCAGAATTTTGAAGGTGTGTGCATTGCACGGACCAGCCGCGGCATGGGCTCCAGCTTCACCGTAAGAAAGATTTCTTTCGGCGAAGGTGTCGAGCGTGTGTTCCCGCTTTACTCGCCTAATATCGAATCGATCACAGTGGTCCGCCGCGGCGTCGTTCGTCGTGCGAAACTTTACTATCTGCGCGGCCGTACAGGTAAACGAGCCCGTATTGCGGAACGCCGCGTGAACCAGCCAGCCAAAGGCGCTGAAGCAAAGTAAAGAAAGCTTCATAACAAATTCAGGCAGCCGGTTCTCCCCAAAAGGAAAACCGGCTGTTTTCATATTCAGCACAGGAAAAGTTTCATGGGTTACAAAGTTGCAGTTGTTGGTGCGACCGGAAATGTCGGGCGCGAAATGCTGACCATCCTCGCCGAGCGCGAATTTCCGATTGATGAGCTCGCCGCCGTGGCATCCTCACGGTCGCAGGGCACCGAGATTGAAATTGGTGACACCGGCAAGATGCTCAAGGTTCAGAATATCGAGCATTTCGACTTTTCCGGATGGGATATGGCGCTATTCGCCGCTGGTTCCGGTCCGACCAAGGAATATGCACCCAAGGCAGCTGCTGCCGGTTGTGTCGTCATTGACAACAGCTCGCTCTACCGCATGGACCCAGATGTGCCGCTGATCGTGCCCGAAGTGAACCCGGATGCGATTGAAGGTTATAAGGCGCGCAATATCATCGCGAACCCCAATTGCTCGACGGCACAGATGGTTGTAGCGCTCAAACCGCTTCATGACGCCGCCAAGATCAAGCGTGTAGTTGTATCCACCTATCAATCCGTATCCGGTGCCGGCAAAGGCGGAATGGACGAACTGTTCGAACAATCCCGCGCGATTTTCGTTGGTGATCCGAAAGAGAACCAGGTCTTCACCAAGCAAATCGCGTTTAACGTGATCCCGCATATAGACGTCTTCCTCGACGATGGTTCAACCAAAGAAGAGTGGAAAATGGTGGTCGAGACCAAGAAAATCCTCGATCCCAAGATCAAGCTGACCGCCACTTGCGTCCGCGTGCCAGTCTTTGTTGGCCACAGTGAAGCGATCCATATCGAGTTTGAGAATGAGATCTCTGCCAAAAAGGCCCAGGAAATTCTCCGCGAGGCACCCGGTATCATGCTCGTCGATAAGCGCGAGGACGAAGGATACACAACGCCGGTTGAATGCGTAGGCGACAGCGCCACCTATATCAGCCGCGTCCGCGAAGACCCGACTGTGGACAACGGCCTGATCATCTGGTGTGTGTCCGATAACCTGCGCAAGGGTGCTGCACTCAATGCAGTACAGATTGCGGAGCTATTGGGGCGTAAGCATTTGCAAAAGGGGTAAATCGCCCAGCAGTTTGTTTTGCACCAGCTTTCCCCGAAGGCGGACGTTGGCGTGCCTTTCGAAATGTGTCTGAGCCTCTTTCAAGTTGAAGCTGCTTGAGGTCAATCTGCTTGCTCAACAAACCAGAGCAGAAACATTCTTGTTTTACGCATCTGGATTGTTCTACGCTGCCAATCAGCCAGTTTAGATACCGAGCACTAACCGCCAGGTTCTGATTTAAAGGCTGGATCACCAACTTGGGACAGTTCAATGGGAAGATATCTGGCACCGCTGTTCGGACTTGCGGCCATATTGCTAGTCAGCTGGTACGGCTATCGCGCCTTCGTTCAAGAAAATATCCCACTTCCGCTTACTGAAACGGCCCAAGCAGCGTCTCAGGATCGATTGCCAACGAACCCCGATGACTGGCAGGGGAAGATTGATTATCTCAACCTTGATCGACGCATTGCGGCGCTCGCGGCACGTCCTGAAATGGCAGGGCTTGCCGTTGCTATTGTCGAGGCTGGTGAGCTTCGCTTTGTACAAACCTATGGCGTAACGGATAAACGTAGCGGCGAGCAGGTAACACCACAGACCGTTTTCCGATGGGCCTCGTTATCAAAAGGAGTGGCGGGTTCATTCGCGGCCAAATTATCAGAAGAAGGAGAGCTTGATCTCGACGCAACGCTAAACCGCTGGCAGACGTCGCTCATGCTTCCCGGAGAAGCCATCTCACGGATCACGCTGGCACAGCTTATGTCGCACCAGACGGGACTCACCAAAAATGCATATGACCGCAAACTCGAGGATGGCGAAAGCCCGGGTCTGCTCCGTACAAGGCTGGGAACCGCGCCGTTACAATGCATGCCCGGTACCTGCCATAGCTATCAGAATATTGCATTTGATACCGCCAGCGAAATTTTGGGGCAGGCGGCGGGTAACATATATGCCGACGCTGCGCAGACGCAATTGTTTGAACCGCTTGGTATGGAGAGCGCGCAGTTCGGTATGATTGGTCTAACCGGCGCTGATAGCTGGGCGCGACCGCATCGCGGCGATGAAGTGCGGACCCTGGTGGAATCATATTGGCGTCTTCCGGCAGCGGCTGGTGTTAACAGCAATATTGTGGATATGGCGCGCTGGCTTCGCGCGCAGTTGGGCGCAAATGAGGATGTTCTGTCTGACAAGGCGCTAGAACTTGCTCATTCACCTCAGGTCAGAACCGGGCGGGTATATGGCGGCGATTTGTCCCGTGCACTTACTGAGCCGTCCTACGGTTTGGGTTGGCGCAACTTTACCTATAAGGGTCGGCGATTGATCGGACATAGTGGTGCAGTGGATGGATATCGCGCGACAATCATATTTGATCCTGCCGCCCGCACCGGAGTGGCTGCGATGTGGAACAGTGGTTGGGGCAAACCCTTTGGGATACCCTTTGCCGCGCTTGATAGCTATTATGGCAATGTCGCAGGTAACCAATCTGCAACTGACTGGCTTGACCTGTCCAATTTGCCACTTCCAGAACCTTTGCAGCCCTCGTCTTCCGACAATCAGCCTATCCCCTGACGCTCGCGTTCACACCAAGGCGAGCATTGGAACTTGCCTTTACAATCCATCTCGGTGCAGTGAAGCGGCATGACATTACATGCTGACGTTTATTGGTCATTCCGATCGCCCTATAGCTATCTCTCCACCCGCCGTTATGTGGCGCTAACGCAGGAATATGATCTCTCGATCAACCAGCGCTTTGTTTATCCGCTGGCGATCCGGGAGCCGGATTTCTTTGCGAAAAACCACCCCAATTGGCTTGGTTACGTATTCAAGGACATCTTCCGGGTGGCGCAGTTTATCGATATTCCGATGGCGCCGCCCAATCCTGATCCGATTGTTCAGGATATTGCCACGCGCAAAATATCTGATGATCAGCCGCACATCTTTCTGCTCACACGGATGGGGCAGGCGGCTTCCCGCCGCGGCAAGGGTCTGGAGTTTGCCGATGAAGTATCGCGGCTTATCTGGGGCGGCGTGCAGGGCTGGAATGGGGGTGAGCATCTGGAGCAAGCGGCCACTCGGGCAGGACTGGATCTCGCGGAATTAAAAGCTGAAGCCGAGGCTACCGCGGAAGAACTGGATGCGGAAATCGCGGACAATCAGAACGCTCTGGAAGCCGCCGGTCACTGGGGCGTGCCTACCTTGGTGTTCGACGGAGAACCCTTTTTCGGGCAGGATCGGATCGAACTGGCGGTCTGGCGGATGAAACAAAAGGGATTGGCCGAGCGCTGATATTTGCGCGTTCCTACGTCACCAAAGACGCACAGCTTGAACCAATGGCAAATTGACTCTGGGCTTTTACTCGGGTCCAAAGGCGTAACTTGGTGGGCAAGAAAGAGGAGAGTCGAGCAATGGAAGGGACATTAACCGGTGGTTGCTTGTGCGGAGCTGTCCGTTATGAACTCAAGCCCGGTTTCAGGATGCGTCCCTATGCCTGCCACTGCACGGATTGTCAGCGGCGAACCGGAAGTGCCTTCAGTCTGCACATGGGGATCATGGCAAAAGATCTGACCATCGAAGGTGAGTTAAATGAAGGGACGTTCCTGCAGCCCAGTGGTGCGATCAGCACCATAACAGGCTGCGCGAAATGCATGAGCCGCATTTATGCAGCCCACGACAAAAGACCGGGTCTGGCGAGTATCCGCGTCGGCACTCTCGATAATAGCAAGAATGTGAGCCCCGCTGCGCATTTTTGGGTTTCGAGCAAACAGCCGTGGATCACTATTCCCGAAGGCGCTCCAACTCTCGAAACCCAGCCGCAGTCCAGCGAAGAGTGGCTGCAATATGTCGGTCCCGAATGACTGATACGCATAGCGGAGGCTGCCAATGCGGTGCGGTGCGCTATCGGCTCAGCGGTTCCATACCGCCCGCCTATGCCTGCCATTGCGGGGAGTGCAAGAAGCAGAGCGCAAGCGCCTTTTCAATGTCCATTCCCTTGACTTATGATGCTTTGACGGTGACCGGCTCGCCGAAATTTTTTGAAACCACTGCGTTTAGTGGAAATAGGAAATATAACTATTTCTGCGGCGATTGCGGCACGCGGCTGTGGCATAGCGGGAGCAATCCACCTTCGGCGATCACGCTTAAGGTCGGCACTTTGGATCACTCGGGAGACATCGAACCCGTCGGCCATTTGTGGGTTTCCAAAAAGCAGGCTGGCATCATGCTCGACCCGGAAACAGATCAGAATCAGACACAGCCGGACGATGTGCTCGTCTGGCGCAATAATTTGGGGCAAGGATAGTGGAATTAAAGAGCTGGGACTTCTCCTCCTTTGACGGTGTAAAACTGAAAATACATGAAATAGGACAAGGGAAGCCCGTCATTCTGCTCCACGGGCTTTTCTCCAATGCAGAGACCAACTGGATTAAGTTCGGTCATGCTGGAGCCTTGGCGGAGGCGGGTTTCCGGGTGATCATGCCCGACCTGCGCGCTCATGGACAAAGCGCTGCGCCGCATGAGGCCGATGCCTATCCGCGTGATGTGCTTATAGAGGATGCGTTGGCGCTGATCGAACATCTTGATCTGACAGACTATGATTTGGGCGGGTTTTCGTTGGGGGCCCGGACTACTGCGAAACTCCTCACTACTAACATTGCGCCGGGAAAAGCCATTCTGGCGGGCATGGGGCTCGAAGGGCTGTCGGGCTGGGACAAGCGACAGGACTTCTTTCTCAAAGCAATCGAGCTGCGCGATACGGCAAAGCGCGGTGATCCGCACTGGATGGCGATCCAGTTCATGAAAAGCCAGAAAATCGACACGGCAGCCGCCGCACATCTGCTTAGAACATTCTCTGACATGTTACCCGCGGCCATAGAAACAATCGCCACACCAACATTGGTGCTTTGCGGCTCGGAAGATCGCGACAATGGTGACCCCGAAACTTTGGCCGAGCTGTTGCCCCATGGGTATCATGTTGCGGTGCCAGGCACGCATATGAGCAGCGTCACAAAGCCGGAAATGGCACAGGAGATATTGCGGTTTTTGAGCACAGCAAATTAAAGGGGAGAATAGACAATGCCGAAATATCTAAACTGGCGCAATTTCTGGATTTTCTGGCTAGGCGGACTGGCCGTCTTTCTGTTCAATGTCGCTACCGCTGGTCCATTGATGACCGACGTCGCCCCTACAGGAATATTGGATCACCAAAGCGCAGCGACGGCCGAACGGGTAGATGCCATTCAGCAAAGCTGGGCAGCGGCGGGACAGATGAACTATGCCAAATGGTCGATGATCACTGATCTTGTTTTTATCGGCCTTTACACCATCGGCGGCATAATTGGTGGACGACTGTTATGGCAGGAGGCGCGGTCTCCCTCACTTAAGAAGCTCGGCCTGTTCATGGTGCTGACCTATTTTCTCTTCGGCCTGTTTGATTATGTCGAGACACTCAGCCAGATTACACAAGTGCTACAGGAACAAGGTAGCGACACGCTGGCAGGCATCGCTGCTTTTGCACGGCCGCCGAAAATTGCCACCTGGATCATCGGGACCGTCGGCATGATCATTGCCCTGATCTGGCGCCGACGAGAAAGACGCGCTTGACGCTCCCGGGATAAAGTTTCAATTCATACTAAAATAAAAGCCACAGAGGATACATCATGAAAACAGCCGCTTCGATCATCGCTCTTGCCGCCATAGCGCTCAGCGCGCCGGTTCACGCAAAACATCATGAAAGTGGTGAAATGGCCGACAAGGCCAATCCTTCGGCAGAAGATGCTAAGAAATTCGTCGAAGAAACCGAAAAGAAGATGTTCGATTTTTCGGTCAATGCAGGTCGGATTTACTGGATCAATGCAACCTATATCACAGAGGATACCGATGCCTTGGCGGCGAAGGTCGGTGCTGAAGGAACTACCATGTCGGTGCAGGCCGCGATTGATGCAGCGAAATTCAACAATGTCGCGGGACTTGATGCGGTAACCACGCGCAAGCTCGACAAGCTGCGCGGGGGTATTGTGCTTCCCGCGCCAACCACGGAGGGCGCAGCAACGGAATTGAACACCATCGCCACCAAATTGAACTCTGCCTATGGCAAAGGCAAAGGGATGCTGAAAGGCGAAGAGATTAACGGCTCTGACATCGAAGCGGCCATGGGCACAAACCGTAACCCGGACGAGCTATCCGAAATGTGGGCAAGCTGGCACAGCAATGTCGGCGCGCCGATGAAGGATGATTATGCGCGCATGGTTGAGATTGCCAATGAAGGCGCCAAGGAACTGGGCTTTGCCGATGTCGGTGCGATGTGGCGCTCTGGATATGATATGCCGGCGGATGATTTTGCCAAATTGACCGACAAATTATGGAGTCAGGTGAAGCCGCTTTACGACGAACTGCATTGCTACACGCGCGACAAGTTAAACGAAAAATATGGTGATGCTGTTCAGGCCAAGACGGGCCCGATCCGCGCGGACTTGCTCGGCAATATGTGGGCGCAGGAATGGGGTAACATCTATGAAATCGTAGCGCCCGAAGGGGCAGGCGATATTGGTTTTGATACCACTGAATTGCTGACCTCCAAAGGCTATGATGCGATGAAGATGGTCAAGGCCGGAGAGCAATTTTTCTCCTCCCTTGGTTTTGATCCGCTGCCAGATACCTTCTACACCCGGTCACAGTTTACCAAGCCGGCAGACCGCGAGGTCGTTTGTCATGCCAGCGCCTGGGATATCGACAATGTCGACGATATCCGCATCAAGATGTGCATTAAGGTCAATGGCGATGATTTTGTCACCATCCACCATGAACTGGGTCACAACTATTATCAGCGTGCCTATAACAAGCAGAGCTATTTGCATCTCGACGGCGCCAATGATGGTTTTCATGAAGCCATTGGTGACATGATCGCGCTGTCGATCACGCCGGAATATATGGTGCAGGTCGGTTTGCTGGATGCCGACAAGGTGCCAAGCGAAGATAAGGATGTCGGCCTGCTGCTGCGTCAGGCCATGGATAAAGTGGCGTTCCTGCCCTTTGGCTTGCTGGTCGACAAATGGCGCTGGCAAGTTTTTTCCGGGGATATCACGCCAGAGCAATATACGCCGGCATGGCATGATCTGAAATTGCAATATCAAGGTATCACGCCGCCGGTTGATCGGCCCGCCGAAGCTTTTGACCCAGGCGCAAAATATCATATCCCGGGCAATACGCCCTATTCACGCTATTTCCTGGCGCGCATCCTGCAGTTCCAATTCTACAAAGCGGCTTGTGATGCCGCCGGTTGGGAAGGGCCGCTGCACCGTTGTTCTTTTTATGGTAACAAGGAAGTCGGCGCGAAGCTGAACGCGATGCTGGAACTCGGTGCATCCAAGCCTTGGCCAGATGCTCTGGAAGCCTTTACCGGCACGCGCGAAATGGATGGGTCAGCAATGATCAGCTATTTTGCGCCGCTGATGGATTGGTTGAAGGAAGAGAATAAAGGCAAATCTTGCGGATGGTGAGCTGGTGACACAATTGGATAGAAGAAGCTTTGTTGCAGGCTTGACGGCCTCTGCCCTGTTTCTGACATCCAACACGCCGCTGCGCTCCGAGAAAATTCTGTCACGTCTCATTCCGTCATCGGGAGAAAAAATTCCGGTGATAGGCATGGGCAGTTGGCGGACATTTGATGTTGGCGATGATCCTTCAGCTCTGGAAACACGTCCCGATATTCTGCGGCTATTCTTCGATTGTGGCGGCCAGGTTATTGATTCATCTCCGATGTATGGCAGTTCCCAAGCCGTCATTGGCAGTGCTTTGCAAAAGCTCGACAATGGCGGTAACTTGTTTTCAGCCGACAAGGTCTGGACTAGAGGACTAACTAAAGGGCGACGCCAGATAGAGCAGAGCCGCTCCAGGTGGAATCTACCGAGGTTCGACCTTCTGCAAGTACACAATCTAGTGGATTGGAAAGTCCAGTTGCGAACACTGTTTGCAATGAAGGAAGCCGGTAACTTGCGCTATGTTGGCGTGACAAGCTACGATGGTTTCAACTATGATCTTCTTGAACAGATTATGAAAAACCATCCGATCGATTTCGTGCAGTTTTCATACAATATCGCAGACCGTAGAGCAGAAGAAAGACTGCTGCCACTGGCGATAGATCGGAATATTGGCGTGATAATAAATCGGCCGTTCCAGGAAGGGCAGTTGCTCGATTCATTGCGGGGTAGGGGGTTGCCTGATCATGCGAGAGACATTGGCAGCAAAAGCTGGGCACAGTATCTGCTGCAATACATTGTCTCTCATCCCGCAGTCACTGTCACTATTCCGGCGACAAGCCGAGTGGACCACATGCGGGAAAATATTGCAGTACTCCACAAGTCTCTTCCGGATGGTCGGCTTAGAGAAAAGATGGCGAACGACTTTACAAGTTAAGCAAGCCGTTCGCCATTATGTCGTTTAAAGCTGGTCGAGCATATAGTCGGCAGCGCTAACCTTAAAATCACCGGGTGCTTCGACATTCAGTTCTTCAACCACACCGTCATTGACGATCATGGAGAAGCGTTGACCACGGGTGCCCAGACCAAAGCCGGAACCATCCATCTCAAGACCTACGGCCTTTGCAAAATCACCATTGCCATCAGCGAGCATGGTGACGTCTTCAGAGCCAGCATCCTTGTTCCAGGCGCCGAGAACGAAAGCATCATTGACCGCGGTGCAGGCAATTTCATCAACACCTTTGGCTTTGAGTTCTTGGGCCTTCTCAACATAGCCGGGCAGATGCTTGGCCGAACAGGTCGGAGTGTAGGCACCGGGGACTGAGAAAAGAGCCACTTTCTTGCCCGCAAAATAGTCTGAGGAGCTGACTTGTTCAGGGCCGTTTTCTGTCGCTTTCACAAGGTTTACCTCAGGTATTTTGTCGCCTTTATTGATCATGTTTGTCGCTCCTTACAAATTTTGGGGATATCGATGTTTGTTATTCTGTTGTGGTGACAGCATCATGAAATTGCAAGCAATGTAATGATAATGCTCCGTTTATCGAATTTACCATGGGCACGGCGTGATAAGTAACTTATGCTAATGACATGGATGATCCGTTCTATTTCTCCGGCCAGTTTTTGCTTGCGACACCGGGCATGGCTGATCCGCGGTTTGCCCGGTCCATCATCGCGATTTGCTCGCACGATGAGCATGGTGCACTCGGCATCAATATCGGTGAAACATCAACCAACATCAGTTTCCATGGCATTTTGGAACAATTTGACATTGAATCAGAGGCTTTGGAAGATCGCGGTGTTTTCGTCGGTGGACCTGTTGAGGTGCATCGGGGTTTCATTCTCCATAGTCTCGATTTCAATCTGTCGGATACCTTGCAGGTTGGTAAACGCTGGGGGTTGAGCAGCTCGCTCGATATTTTGGGCGCCATCGCCAAAAATCGTGGTCCAAAAAAATGGATCGCCGCGCTGGGTTATTCCGGTTGGGGAGCAGGGCAGTTGGAGCAAGAACTGACCCAAAACGGATGGTCGGTGACACAAGGGGAGCCAGAATGGCTCTATGAAACCGAGGCCAACGATAAATGGGAGATGGCCTGGAAGGCGCAAGGGATTGATCCAGGCATGTTGTCAGGTCAGTTTGGCAGCGCATGAAATCAGGTGAAGATTACGATTATCCCATATTTATCGCTACTTGGATGCTGAATATCGCTTAACCAACGCCTTTAGAAATTCCCTAAGCCAGAAAGAACAATTGTTTAGTCCTCAATGGGAATAGGGGATTAGGGGAATGTCTAAGTTTAACAAATCCATTTTGGTCGGGATGATCACAAGCGTCACATTGGCGGGATCCGCTCAAGCAGCCTGCTGGACACCGGCAGCAGCAGATGCCGCTCATGTTCGGGACCTGCAATCCCGACTCATGGTTGCCGCGCTACGTTGCGTGAAGTCGGAACATGATGTTCTGCCGCATTATAACCGTTTCGTTCGCGACAAAAAGCCGGTGTTAAAACTTGGCAATGGCATACTTCGGGGACATTTTTCGAAGGGCCGGAACAAGAAACAGGCGATGAAGCACTATGATCGTTATGCAGTTTCCTTGGCCAATAAATATGGTGCCGGTTCCGGTGATTTGTCAGAATGCAAGACCATGAAAGATCTGGCAAATTCTGCGGCAGATAGTGACGGTAAGCTTTCATCGCTGGTGAATATTTCCCAGTTTCACGGATTGTCACCGAATTTACCAGGTGGTCGCTGTGGGATTGTTATCGCATCAAGCGAAAATTGATAACTAAATTATAAATATAAAGACATCTTTATATTTGCTTCCAAAGCCGCAAGAAGCTAAGGAATGATGAAACTGCCGCCCGGAATTTCCGGTGCGGCAATTCGTCTTTCAAGGAGAATGAATGTGGCTACCGCAGCGGATACACAAACACAGGACTATGTGATCAAGGATATTTCCCTGGCCGATTTCGGTCGTAAGGAAATCGAGATTGCCGAAACTGAAATGCCCGGCCTGATGGCTTTGCGCGAGGAATTTGGTGCTGAACAGCCTTTGAAAGGCGCACGGATTACCGGTTCGTTGCACATGACAATTCAGACAGCGGTGTTGATCGAAACACTTCTGGCACTGGGCGCAACAGTGCGCTGGGCTTCCTGCAACATCTATTCAACACAGGATCATGCCGCAGCTGCGATCGCGGCTGGTGGAACACCAGTATTCGCCATCAAGGGCGAAACGCTGGAAGAATATTGGGCTTATGTCGAGCGTATCTTCGACTGGGGTCCAGAAGAAACCTGCAACCTGATTCTGGATGACGGCGGTGATGCAACCATGTTTGCGCTTTGGGGTGCACGCGTGGAAGCTGGTGAAGAGCTGTTCACACCTGAAAATGAGGAAGAAGAAGTCTTTGTTGCGACGCTGAAGCGCTTTGTGGCCGAACGTCCGGGCTATCTGACCAAGACGGTTGAGACCATTAAGGGTGTTTCGGAAGAAACCACCACTGGTGTTCACCGTCTCTATGACCTCGCCAAACAAGGCAAGTTACCTTTCCCGGCGATCAATGTGAACGACAGTGTGACCAAATCGAAATTCGACAACCTCTATGGTTGTAAAGAGTCGCTGGTCGATGCTGTTCGCCGCGCTACCGACGTGATGTTGGCTGGTAAAGTGGCCTGTGTGGCTGGCTTTGGTGATGTTGGCAAAGGGTCTGCTGACTCGCTCCGCAACGGCGGCGCGCGTGTCATCGTGACTGAGGTCGATCCCATCTGTGCTTTGCAGGCTTCAATGGAAGGCTATGAAGTTGTCACCATGGAAGAAGCGACCAAACGCGCTGATATCTTCGTGACCGCCACAGGCAATAAAGACGTGATCACCGTTGATCACATGCGCGAGATGAAAGACCGCGCGATTGTCTGCAATATCGGCCATTTCGACAGCGAAATCCAGATTGCCGGTCTACAAAACATGAAGTGGAACGAAATCAAGCCGCAGGTCGATGAAGTCGAATTTCCAGATGGCAAGAAGCTCATCATTCTGGCGCAGGGACGTCTGGTCAATCTCGGTTGTGCCACCGGTCACCCGAGCTTCGTGATGTCAGCAAGCTTCACCAACCAGGTGATGGCGCAGATTGAACTGTGGTTGCGGCCTGAACAGTATAAGAACGATGTTTACGTTCTGCCAAAGCATCTCGACGAGAAAGTAGCTGAGCTGCATCTCGCGAAATTGGGCGTGCAACTGACCAAATTATCACAGGAACAGGCTGATTATATTGGCGTCACACCTGAAGGTCCGTTCAAGCCCGATCACTATCGCTATTAAGTTGGCGCTATTGATTGGTCTCTATTAATGAAGAAACCGGATGGGCTTATAATAGCTCATCCGGTTTTTCCAAATCCTAGTTGGACGTAAAGCGTGTTTTGCTTTTGGTTGGCTTTCTAGGGAAAACAGGCCATTTATTCTGAGCAAGCGTGCTCAGGCTGGCTGATTTAATTCCGGCTTGCTGCTCATACATCCAGTAATTGCGCAATATAATCGAGACATATCCCCGGGTTTCGACAAAGGGAATGCTCTCCATATAGAGCAGTGGATCGTCTTTATCTTGAACTTCGCTATTCCAGCGCTGGACCGATCCCGGGCCGGCATTGTAAGCTGCGGCCACCTTGGGCAGCTTGCCGCCGGTGATAGACGAACTACCGAGATATTCGAGATAGGACTGGCCATATTCCAGATTGGTCGATGGTTCGAATAGTTGCGATTTCTGAAAACTCTGTCCGTTTGCCCGGGCGATATCTCCAGCTGTTCCGGGACGAACCTGCATCAAGCCAATGGCATTGGCCGGGCTGACGGCTTTGCTACGAAAGGCAGATTCCTGCAATGTATGGGCATAGACAAGGGCTGGGTCCACGCGCCATCCACCGTCCGGTTTCCATTTGGGAGCGGGAAAGCGGGCCTGTGCATCGGGTTTGAACCCGCGAGGCGCATGATGGGCTAGCCATAGTTGCGTACGCGGCAGGCTAAGCTCGCGTGCCAGCTTTAACAGTGCGGCATGATCACTGGAATTGCCGATCCGCGCCTGATGCCGCAAAACTTCATCGGCGAGTCCATCCTCGCCAATTTCGACCAGGGCAATTGCGGCCTTGACGTTTTCATGCTGCTTCAGCGTCTTCCAGTCGCCTTTTTCAAATCCGGCATTGGATTTTTTCGCTGCTATATCCATGCCCAAAGTCTGCGCAGCCAGCAGTCCGTAAAAACTGTCGCTGCGTTTGGCGGCTATCTTTAGCTTGCCTTGCGCTTTTTGCGGCTGACCACAGGCAATGTCGGAGCGCGCACCCCAATAGAGTCCGGCGGCTTGCAAATCAGCGTTGGCAGCGCGCCGGCCAACATTATCAAAGGCAGCAGCGGCCGTTTGGCAGTCGTTCAACCGCCAGGAAGACAGACCTGCAACCCAATCAGCGTGAGCAACCCAGGGGCCGCTGCCTTTCTGGGCCTTTTGCGCCATGCGTTGAGCGGACCTGTCGTCATTTTCGATATAATATGACCACGCCACTCGCTGTTCCAGTTCCGTGCGCGCATCGGAAGAAAGGACATTCTCGGTCTCGAAAAGCAGCGCCTCCGCCGATTGCGGGCTATCATTCTTGATGAAACCTAAAATGCGGCCGCGAATGGCATTGGCGGCATTGTCCGATTCAATCGCTTTGGGTTTTTTACGAATGGGTAGGCCCGGGACGTAAGAAAGATTACGCCGCTGCGGAAGATTTGGAAGCAATTGAGCGCCGCGCTTTTTTGCCAGACGACCCAGCTGGGCAGCCTGCGGAATATGCGGAGCTTCATTGACCAGAACCAGAAGCGGTCCCAATTCAGCGCGCGGAGAATTTGCCGCGAGAAAATATTCTGCCTGAGTAATGGATTTCAGAGGACCATTGGGCGCATCAGCAATCAAATTCTTTGCTATGTCCCATTCATTGCCGCCCATCGCTTTGAAAATCGCGCGATAATGTTCGGATTGTTTGCGCTTTAATTGTGACGGAATATCTTTCGCGATCGACGAGCTTTTGAACAACACTGCGCCACCATCTTTCGCCAGCGCCGGCGTCAAGGGGAGAGCAATAAGGGCAGCGGAAGCCGCAAGTTTCAAATTAAAGGAAAACTGGTTTTTCATCTACTCGAAATCCTCGTCAGCAATTGTAAATCTTTCCACGCTTCTGCTTTGAATTCCGGTCTTTCGATCAAAATTCGTGGATGAAACGTAGCAATTGCTTCGGTTTTGGCTGAAATATGGTTAACAAATTGTTTATTTTTGCGCGCTGTGAGCAAGTTTTCGCCAAAAAACAAGTGCGACGGCGTTTCACCAAAGGCGATAATCCGCTTTGGCTGCACTAATTCGATATGATGGAGCATCCGTTTTTTAAGCGGCTCCTGATATTGTGGGTCAATACGACCGTCATATGAGCGTGCCAAAGAGATTGAAGCTAAATATATTTGATCCGAATCGCATTCTATGGCTCTCAGCATATTCGCCAACAGGGCTGCGCTTTTCTGAGAAAAATGTGAATTTTCTTGCAAATTTCCCTGTTCCGGCATTCCAACAATAACCATGATTTCCGGCTCGATGACGCCGCTCGGCAAAACATGATTTTGCGACCATTGCGCTTCGATCAAGTTTTCAGGTTGTGATAACCATGCGACAAACTGGTTGTGCTCTGCCGGATAATTGTCGCTGACGCATGCAGTGGGCGGCTTTGCTTTTGCTAAATCAGGCTTGCTTTCCGTAGGGGCAGTCGGAACAACTGGCTTTGGTTCCGCTGGCTTGATGGCAGGAGCTGTATCGCCCAATAGCGCAGATGGTTTATCGTTATAATGCAGATCAACACCCGCCAGGCTCCACCAGTCGCGAAGGCTTTCTATCTGCTCGGCAGACGTGTTTTCATCAGGTGCAGACGCAGAAAAAATCATCTATGCATAGAGTCATGAGTTGACGAATTGGTCAATTGGCGGGCAAGCATGTTTCTGTCCAAAGGGTTGCCGTTTGCGGTAGGGCGAATGTAAGAAAATTTTGTCGAGTTGAATACAGGAAAAATACAATGAGTGAACGAGAATCTATGCCTTATGACGTGGTCATTGTTGGAGGGGGGCCAGCAGGACTAAGCGCGGCTATCCGCTTCAAACAAATGGCCGATGAAGCGGGCAAGGATCTCTCTGTATGTATTTTGGAAAAAGGTTCCGAAATCGGTGCTCATATCCTGTCCGGTGCAGTTATTGATCCAAAAGCACTTGATGAACTGCTTCCCAATTGGCGCGAAGAAGATTGCCCCATGGCGGCGGTTCCCGTGACCGACAATCAGCATTGGGTACTTACCAAGAAAAAGAAATATTCGATTCCGCACATCATGACGCCGCCGTTCATGCATAATAAGGGAACTTACACCGGTTCTCTCGGAAATCTGTGCCGCTGGCTGGGAGAGCGAGCGGAAAACATGGGTGTTGAAATTTTCCCCGGCTTCGCAGCCGCCGAAATCCTCTACAATGATGATGGCTCGGTGAAGGGCGTAGCGACCGGTGATATGGGCGTGGCACGCGATGGTAGTCACAAGCCTGATTATCAGCCCGGTCTGGAACTTCATGCAAAATATACTTTTTTTGCAGAGGGTGTACGCGGACATCTTACAAAGATTCTGAAGAATAAATTTGCGCTGGATGCTGATAGCGAACCGCAGATTTACGGGCTTGGTATCAAGGAACTTTGGGATATTGATCCTGACAAACATGTTCCAGGCCGTGTCATCCATAGCCAAGGCTGGCCGTTGACAGCCGGCGCCAATGGCGGTGGCTTCCTCTATCACCAGGCTGATAACCAGGTGGCTCTGGGTTTCGTCACCTGGCTCAACTATGAAAACCCCTATCTGTCTCCGTTTGAGGAGATGCAGCGTTGGAAGCAGCACCCAGAAATCCGCAAGATTTTGGAAGGTGGCAAACGCATTTCCTATGGTGCCCGCGCAATTAATGACGGCGGTTTCCAGTCTGTACCGAAACTGTTTTTCCCCGGCGGTGCGCTGATCGGCTGTTCAGCCGGTTTTGTGAATGTTCCGCGGATCAAGGGCACGCATACAGCGATGAAAACCGGAATGATGGCGGCAGAAGCCGCCTTTGAAGCGATTTTAGCGGATCGCCAGAGCGATGAATTGGCAGCCTATGGTACTGCTTATGAAAATAGTTGGGTGCGTGAAGAACTGCGCGTCGTTCGCAATGTGTTGCCTGCCGCCGAAAAATATGGCGATTTCCTCGGATCGATCATCGCTGGCATCAACATGTGGGCAGAGAACTTCAAAATCAAAATGCCGTTCACGATGAAGCACCATCCGGATCATACGCGCCTGAAACGGGCAGAACATTGTGAACCTATCGAATATCCAAAACCCGATGGCGTGATAAGCTTTGATCGCTTGTCTTCGGTATTTTTATCCAATACCAACCATGAAGAAGATCAGCCGGTTCACTTGCAATTGAAGGACGCATCTATGCCGGTGGATGTCAATCTACCGGTATTTGCGGGACCATCACAGCGTTACTGCCCGGCGGGGGTTTATGAATTTGTCGAGGACGATGCCGGCAATCCGAAATTCCAGATCAACGCGCAGAATTGCGTCCACTGCAAAACCTGTGATATCAAAGACCCGAACCAGAATATCAACTGGGTTGTACCCGAAGGTGGCGGAGGTCCCAATTACCCCAATATGTAAAACAGGTTTTGGCGTATTCATCATTGCCGCATTATTGAGTAGCCCGGCTCTCGCCAAGCGGAGCAATGGAGCTGATGCGCTTAATCGATATGTCGAAGCACGATTGGCAGAATCGTCGGACAAACCGGACGCCGCTGCGGCTATCTATGCAGAGACGCTGAAGGAACAGCCGGACAACCTGTTGTTGGCGAGCAAGGCTTACGTGAAAGCGATTGAATCCGGCGATTTTGATCTGGCAATCAAAGCGGTCCGGACCTTGGACACACGCGGCGGTATTGATGCGGAAATGCCTTTGCTATTATTTGCTGAGGCCTTTTCACGTCGCGACTACAAGGCAGCCGAAATCGCCTCTTTGCAGCTTGAATCCTTGCAGAATTTCGGTTTTTTAACGCCATTTCTGAACGCTTGGCTTTCCACTGCTGATCGAAAAAGCCCGCTTGCGGATCTTGCGGCGGCCAAGAAAGACACAACCGGTACCTATTATCATCAGGAACAGTTGATATTGCACGCTTTGGCTCGCGGCTACGAAGACGATGTCATGCAACTGATCGATGCGATTGTTGATCGCAATGAAGCGCGCATGGCTCCGGTGCGTATTGTCATTGCCCGTCATTTCCTGGCCAAGGGCGACGAACAGACTGCTCTGGGAATATTGAATAGAAAACGCACGGGTCCGGAAAGGAAGATGTTCCAGGATATCGAGCTTGGCAGAGGTAAGGTGTTTTCCCAAAGGTTGGATACGCAGGTCGGAACAAGCTTTCTTCTGCAGCGGTTGGCATCTGACTTGGGATCCCAGCGGACCTATTTTCTGGGCTTGGTTAGCGCACAAGCAGCCGCCCGGATTTCCCCAGACAATGACTATGGACAGCTTATTTTGGCTGAGGCTTACGGCAATACCGAAAATAATCAGGCCGCCCGGACAGCACTCAAAGAAATAGCCAGTGACAGTGCCTACGCCTTGTTAGCCATCAGCATGGAGGTGGCGCGCTATGTTGATGATGAAGATTACACAAGCGCGCAAAAACGTTTGGGCAAAATCACTGACGCCATGCCTGAGACACCTGAATTGAGGGCTTTGCTGGGGCAGCTGCTTCAGGCAAGCGGCAATCATAAAGAGGCCGCTACGGCGTTTGAACATGCTATAACGTTGGCGGAAAAGCGAGGCGCTCCAGATGCGCTGCTGGCATCATACTGGCTGTCACTGGGGGCGGCACAGGAACAGGCTGGACTTTGGCCTGCAGGTTTAAACTCACTGAAAAAAGCCGACATGCTGCAACCTGATTCAGCGAGCATATTGAACTATCTGGGTTATGCGCAGCTGGAACGCCGCGAAAATACCGCTTCCGCGATCGCTGCCATTCGCAGAGCACATAAACTTCGTTCATCTTCCCCCGCAATCACTGATTCTCTGGGCTGGGCCTATTATGTCACCGGTGAACATGAGAAAGCGGTCGGGTATCTGGAGCTGGCCCGGGCAGGGGAGCCGCAAGATCCGACGATAAACGAGCATCTGGGTGATGCCTATTGGGCGGTCGGCCGCAAATATGAGGCGCGCTATGCTTGGAAATCAGCGAAATTATTCGCTGATGCTGAAGATATGCAGCGCCTGAAGGAAAAAATCGATGTGGGCCTTCGTGCCGATCTTGTTTCTCCTTAATGTTCCAGACAGATCAGAACAAAGGCGATAGCGAGATCGCGTGCGCAAAGATCAATCTTGCGCTGCATGTTCGCAAACGTCTCGCCAATGGCTATCATGACATTGAGACAGTTTTTGCTTTCCTCGACCACGGCGATCTGCTGTCCGTCGAGCCTCGTGATGAAATAACACTGTCGATCACAGGCCCCTTTGCCAAGTGTCTGAGCGATAAGGACAATCTGGTGCTGGATGCCGCCCGTTTGTTGGCCGCTCAAACCGGCAAGGCAGTCGGTGCGAGTATTTCTCTCGACAAGCGTTTACCTGTTGCCTCGGGAATTGGCGGTGGTTCCGCTGATGCCGCAGCGACACTTCGCTTGCTCAACCGCTATTGGGACGCGGGGTTGTCACTATCTGAACTTGCGGAACTTTCTGCCCCACTGGGGGCCGATGTGCCTGCTTGCGTTGTCAATCGAACATGTACGGGGAAGGGAATTGGGCAGGATCTGGCACCCTTAGACAATGGCGCGCTGGCAGGATATTCTGTGCTGCTGGTAAATCCGCTCGTTCCGGTATCGACGGCATCCATTTTCCGCGATTGGGACGGTTTTGACCAGGGCGCCCTGCCAGCTGGTAGCCTCCTTGATATCCTTCTGTCCGGACGCAATGATTTGCAAGGCCCGGCAGAGCGATTGGCCCCAGCTATTAGCGATATTTTATCGAACTTGAATGAGACAGGCGCTTTGGTTTCAAGAATGTCAGGGTCAGGCGCAACTTGCTTTGCTCTTTATGAAACAGAACGACAGGCAGAGGATGCGAAAAAGATGATCAGTGCAGAATTGCCGGACAGCTGGACGATGATCGGAGGGTTGAAATGATCGAACCGTTCGAAATTTTTGGAGTCCCGCAAGAACGCGGCGTGTTGATCGTGGTTGATCATGCCGCCAATCATGTACCATATGACATTGATCTTGGGATTTCACCGGAATTTCTGAATGACCATATCGCTTATGATATCGGCGCTGCCAACATCGCCCGCTACATGGCCGAAACACCCGGTTACCTGTCGATATTGGGAACGGTATCCCGACTGGTCGTCGACCTCAATCGATTTCCAGACGAAACAGGCGTCATTCCGGCTCGCAGCGACGGGGTGGAGATAACCGGTAATGCAATTGGCGACAGGGAAAGAAGCTCCCGGCTCGACCGGTTCTTCCATCCCTATCATGATCGGGTCGCAGAGCTTATCCGTGATCTGGATCCGGCACTCACACTGTTTCTTCATAGTTTTACGCCCAAGCTACGATCCGGATTGATGGAGATGCGGCCATGGGAAATCGGTGTCCTGTACAACGAACAGGAAGCAGCATCACGTCTCGCTATTCAGCATCTGGAACAAGAAGGACTGGTTGTTGGTGACCAGCAACCCTATTCCGGAAAGGACCTCCACGCCACGATGAAACGGCAGGCGGAAGATATCGGCAAAGCCTATACGGAAATCGAGATTCGACAGGATTTGATTGCACATGAAACCGGTCAGCGCCGTTTTTCAGAAATATTGTTACGAATCTGCGATAAAGTACGAACAGGGCTTGCGTGAGAGGCGCAGTTTTGGAAGGAGGATCGGCGATTACAGCCACCTCTTTTGCAGGACGAATAAATGACCCGGACGTTCGATAAATCCAAACTACCAAGCCGCCATGTCAGTGTCGGCCCGGAACGCGCGCCACAGCGCAGCTATTATTATGCCATGGGCATGACCGAAGAGGATATCGCCAAACCATTTGTCGGCATTGCATCTGCTGGCAATGACAGCGCCCCTTGCAACACATTGCTGGATGCGCAGGCGGATATGGCACGTCAAGGCGTCATCGAGGCTGGTGGCACCCCACGCCGGTTCAATACCATCACCGTGACAGATGGTATCGCCATGGGGCATCAGGGAATGAAATCCTCACTCATATCGCGTGAAGTGATTGCTGACTCGGTAGAGGTCAGCGTTCGCGGCCATTGTTATGACGCGTTGGTCACCTATGCAGGTTGCGATAAAAGCCTGCCCGGAATGATGATGGCGATGTTGCGGCTCAATGTGCCTTCGATCTTTGTCTATGGCGGCTCCATCTTGCCAGGCCGTTTCCATGACGAAGATGTTACTGTTGTGGATGTTTTTGAAGCGGTTGGCCAGCACAGCGCCGGAAACTGCCCGCTGCAGGAACTGATTGAGCTCGAAAAAGTCGCGTGCCCCGGACATGGCGCATGTGGCGGCCAGTTTACCGCCAACACCATGGCCTGCGTGGCTGAGGCGATTGGATTATCGCTGCCCAACAGCAATATGGCCCCGGCCCCCTATGAGAGCCGTGATGATATGGCGGTGGCGGCAGGACGTCAGGTTATGGACCTGATCGAACGCAACCTGCGTCCACGCGATATCTGCACCAGAGACGCCTTTGTGAACGCGGCCCGTATCGTCGCTGCCACCGGCGGATCAACCAATGCGGCCCTCCATCTGCCAGCCATGGCGAGTGAGGCGGGTATAGATTTCGATCTGTTTGATGTTGCGGAAGCCTTCAAATCGACGCCGTATCTGGCCGATCTGAAACCGGGCGGCAAATACGTCGCGAGAGACATGCACAATGCCGGCGGTGTCTATATGCTGATGAAAACCATGATGGATAGTGACCTGCTTAACGGCGATTGCATCACGGTAACTGGCAAGACACTGCGCGAAAATATCGACGAGATTACATGGAATAGTGACCAGAAAGTCATATATGATGTGAAGAACGCAATCACCGAAACGGGTGGTGTGGTCGGCTTGAAGGGATCGTTGGCACCGGAAGGCGCAATTGTGAAGGTCGCCGGGATGGCGCGTTTGCAATTTCGCGGCCCTGCACAGATATTCGAATGTGAAGAAGATGCCTTTGATGCTGTCGAAAAACGCGAGATCAAGGAAGGATCGGTCATCATAATTCGCAACGAAGGTCCAAAAGGCGGCCCGGGCATGCGCGAAATGCTGGCTACGACTGCGGCGCTTTATGGTCAGGGTATGGGCGAAAAAGTTGCCCTTATCACTGACGGCCGTTTTTCAGGCGCAACCCGGGGCTTTTGTATCGGCCATGTTGGACCAGAAGCAGCCGATGGCGGTCCAATCGGATTGGTCGAAGCCGGCGATATGATAAATATCGACGCAGAGGCGGGTATAATCGACCTCGAAGTTGATGAGAAAACGCTGGAAGAGCGCCGTTCACGTTACACGCCCCATGTGAATGATTATGGGTCAGGTGCGTTATGGCGCTATGCTCAGAATGTAGGTCCGGCCTATAAGGGCGCCGTTACTCATCCAGGAGCGAAAGCCGAAAAACATGTCTACGCGGATATTTAGCAGTTTTGCAGTTGTCCTGCTGGTTACAGCATGCGGGAAGCCGGATAATGATATTCTGGCTGAAGCAGAAGATAGCGCAGCGGCTCAGGCTGCCGATGACGGCAGGATCGAATGTGCGATCAATGGCGACAGCGATTTTTCCAGTGGCTGCGAAACGGAACGCCTGTCCGGTGAAAATGGTGTAACCCTTATAGTGCGCCATCCCGACGGCGGTTTTCGCCGGTTCAATGTTCTGACCGACGGTCGCGGGTTGGAAGCCGCTGACGGATCGGAGAAAGCCAGGATCGAGATTGTCGAAGATGACAAGATCCTGGTGAGTGTGGGTTCTGATAAATATCTCATGTCAGCGCGCATGAAGACATCAGGCACGGCAGAAGCCGCCAACCAAGCGGAAGAACCGGCACCACAAGCCGGGAACTAGGCGCGCTATGCTCAATCATGGGCATATCCTGACAGCCGCCGAGATGCAGGCTGCCGAACAGCGACTCATAGATAGCGGAACATCAGTAATTGAGCTGATGCACAGGGCCGGAACCGGTGCCGCTGACTATATCTGGCGGGCAGCGCCCCGTTGCCCCACTTTGGTATTCTGCGGTCCCGGTAATAATGGTGGTGACGGATATGTCATTGCCCAAGCGTTGTTGGAAAAAGGGACAGACGTCGCCATAGCAGCGAGCGGCGAACCCGCAACGGATGCCGCGAAAAACGCAAAATCTCTGTGGCAGGGACAGACATATGCACTGGATGATGCCCGACCGGCGAAGCAATTTGTCGATTGTCTGTTTGGAACCGGACTCACTCGACCGGTATCCGGGTCCCTGTTGAATCACCACCAACGGCTGTTCGACGGGGCAGGGCGACGGGTAGCGGTTGATCTGCCCAGCGGAATTGAAACAGATACAGGTGCGGCACTCAATCCGGTTTCTCGATATGACCTGACTGTTGCGCTGGGAGCCTTCAAGCCTGCCCATTATCTTGCACCAGCCTTCGGGTTTATGGGATATCTCGTCGGGGTCGAGATAGGTGTTGATGCAGCCTCGGCCGTCCAGTTACTTGCGCGACCGACGGTGGAGGTGCCTAAGACAGAGGATCATAAATATACAAGGGGACTTGTTGCTGTTGTCGCTGGCCGCATGTCTGGAGCGGCCAAACTGACGGCCCTAGCCGCTCAGCGATCAGGGGCTGGCTATGTGAAGATATTCGCTGGTCCTGACTTCTCTTCGCCCAATCACAGTATCGTTGTCGAAACTCATGAAAATGGGGTTCAACTCCAAGAGCAATTATCCGATGACAGGATTGCGATCATTGTCATCGGGCCAGGGCTGGGCCGCGACAGTCATGCGGAAAAGCTGCTGGATCTAGTCTTGGATATCGAAAAACCGGTTTTGCTGGATGCCGATGCCTTGATCCTTTTGGGCAGTAAGGGTCTCGGCCGTCTAAAAGGCCGATCATCGCCGGTTATCATGACACCGCATACCGGTGAATTTGCGACAATGTCCGGAAACGGCAAAGGGTCGAAAATCGATCTCACGAAAATACTGGCTGCCGACAGCGGTGCTCTTGTCGTTCATAAGGGCAGCGACAGCGTGATTGCCAATGCTGAAGGCGCGGTGTCTCTGGCACCCTCATCGTCAAGCTGGCTTTCTACAGCAGGAACGGGCGACGTTCTTGCCGGCATGATCGCGGCCCGTTTTGCGAATGAGAAAGATGCTTTCCTTGCCGCAAAACAGGGGCAGTGGCTGCATGGCCGTGCAGCGAAACTCGCCAGACCTGCCTTTTCCCCGGAGATACTGATTGATCATATCCCCAAAGCGCTACAAGAGTGCCTATGAGCACCGAAACCGATTCAAATGTCATTTTACGCGTTGCCGCCAAAGGCGACGGCGTGACCGCTGATGGCCGCCATGTCGCTTTTTCTGCCCCGCTTGATCGACTGAATGAGGAAGGCGGACTCATAAAAGGGCCGCATCATGTTGATCCGTCTTGCCAGCATTTCAAGGAATGTGGCGGGTGCAGCCTGCAACATCTGGATGGCGAAAGCTATGCGCAATTTGTAATTGACCGTGTCGCTTATGCGCTGGAGGGGCAGGGACTTAGTGCGGGAACATTGCATCCTCCTCAGATTTCAAAACCAAAAAGCCGTATCCGGGCCAGCCTGCGCGCCGCGATGATGGGTAAAAGCTTCAAGCTTGGGTTTAGCGGTGCGGGCAGTCATCGGATTGTTGATCTCAAGCAATGCGAAATCATGCGGTCCGAGCTTTTTGCCGTAATTGACCCGTTGCGCAGTTTTTTGAAATCCGTGGCGCGGCGCAAGCATGACATGAATGTCGAGATGAGTCTGGCCGATCAGGGTGTTGATCTTTGTATCAAAAATTATGAGCCGGAAAGCCTGGAACAACGCGAGGCGTTGGCTGCCTTTGCTCAATCCAATAATCTAGCCCGGCTTTCCGTGGACAATGGTTATGGTCCCGAAACGCAGTGGGAGCCCGAGCCGGTTACAGTGACATTTAATGGCATAGCGGTGGCCTTGCCGCATAACAGTTTCCTGCAGCCAACAGCGGAGGGCAAAGCTGCACTGGTCGCTGCGATGCTGGAAACAGTCGGCGATACCAAATTGGTCGCAGATCTGTTTGCGGGTCTTGGTACGTTCACATTTGCGCTTGGCGACAGTCATAAGGTCTATGCCGCGGAAGGGTCCCGGGATGCAATTGGTGCGCTAAAAATGGCCGCGAACCTGTCCGGTCGTCAGATATTTACGGAACATCGCGATCTGTTCCGGCGACCACTGAATCCGGAAGAACTGAACCGTTTCGATGCAGTGATACTGGATCCACCACGTGCCGGTGCGCGGGATCAGATTGCACAGATCGCGCAATCGGATGTTCCGAAGATTTGCTACATTAGTTGCAACCCTGCAAGCTTTGCGCGTGACGCAAAGCAACTTTGTGATGCGGGGTATAAGCTGGACACGTTGTGGCCTGTGGGTCAATTTCTATGGTCGACCCATGTGGAGCTGGTTTCTAGTTTTACCAAGGCATAGCTGAAATAATCTAGTCCTCGGACCAGTTCACGCCTGCTTTTGAGCGCGTATCAACCGTCAGGTCAAACACGTCCGCTCTGGAATAATGGCCGTCTACATCTAGCGCGGCCTTTGCTTCCTTGCCAGCATCGAGATCGATTTCAGCCGCGAGGATCATGTCCTTTTCATCCGCCTCCGCCACTATGGTCGCATCGGGGGCGACAATGATGCTTTGACCAAATTGCAGCCGTGTGTCTGGAATTTCTTTGAAGAGCGCGAGGGCTTCGTCATTGCCGCCGACCAGTTTCAGGCCTTCGAGCAAATCATCGCGATGCAACAATGTGCCTGCGGCCAGCACATGACATCCGCCCTCGAAGGCATAGTGGCGGGAGGCAATCTGATAGGTTTCTCTCACCGTCGGCCAGGCCGCAACATGAACATCTTCCCGTAAGTTATGCATCGCGGCGCGGGCGAGCGGCATCCAGTGCTCCCAGCAGATCAGGTTGCCCGCGCGTCCCCATTCGGCTTGATGAACGTCAATGGTTGAACCATCACCGCGGTTCCAGATCAAACGTTCCCCGTGGGTCGGGACTAGTTTGCGGTGGTTCAAAACCGGCATGTCCGGGCGGAACAGCATCTGGTTGTTATACAGGCTGGAGCGCAGCCTTTCATGCACGCCGATGGATATGCAGAGATTCTTTGCATCGGCCAGTTCCTGAAACGGCGCCAGTCTCGGGTCATTCTCGACAATCGCCTGGTCCATCAGGATGCGGTGCAGGGCCTTGCTGCCGGGATGATCCCACAGCGCGGCTCCTGGCGCCTCGTCGAGCCAGATCGGATAGCCGCCGAGAAACGTCTCACCAAAACCGATCATCCGCGCACCCCGATCGCTCGCCTTCCGTGCCAATTCCACTGCTTGTTCAATGCCCTTGTCAATGCACAGGGGAACCGGTGCCGCTTGGACTATCGCGACATTCAAGAGATTGGACATGGGGAGGGCCGTTTCTGGTTAGTGGAACACCGCAAGCGCTGCGTGGATTGCCAGAGCGATAATACACAGGCTGGACAATGCAAATACCAAAAAGCGGTACATGATCTTGTTCACCATCGCCTGGATCAGGCTGTGCAAGACGCGGAGGCCAACATAAGCCCATGCGATGGTCAGGTTCAAGCCATCTCCCTGTCCGACAATCGCCAACACGATGCACACTGCATAGAATAATGTGGGCTCGGTCAGGAGGTGATTATAATTGTGCGCTTTCCACTGTATTTCCGGTGGTAACAGGGCATCCAGCCCGCCGGCAGTCGACTCCCGGCTGAGTTTATCGGGATCTACCTTCGCCTTGTTCATCGCCGGAATACGCGTAACATACATCCACAGCCACATGATCATCGTCCACAATATGAGCGCCACAACCGGCTGCAAAATAGGACTGTTTTCCATCTCATTCCCCCCTTAAAAAATCATACAAAAGTCGTGAAAAATGCATTCATCGCCATGATCAGCAGACAGATGGTCGATGCCACGAACAGCAAAAATCGCACATTCACCAGATTAACCGTTGCCTGCCAGATGCTGTGGGTAATGCGCAGCAATACATAGGCCCAGGCCAGCCACAGGTTTATTCCCGTACCAGCTTCGGCGACTGCCAAGATGATAACCGTGGCGTAAAACAGCGTCGGCTGTTCCATCAAATGGGTGTAATTGTGGGACTTCCATGCAACCTTGTCAGGCAATTGCGGGTCGACATCGGGTCCGCGTCCGCCGGGTTTTGCGGTTATGTCGATGCCCATTTTCTTAGCCGCCGGCAGCCGCGTTCCGGCCATCCAGAAAAGCATGACGATTGACCAGATGACCAACAGAGCTGCTGGTGCCAATATGGCTGTGCTCATGATATCCTCCCAAATATTGGGTGGAACCTGCGTTACATATTGTAAATTGTCAAATGCAACTTAGTCGGACGTCATGCGCCGGGGAAGGACACCACGTTTTCGTGGTCCGTCCGGTCGAGATTCTCCCCGACATAGACGCTCGCCATGGGCTCATCCGTCACGTCATAATCGTCAATCGATCCATAGCCATTAAACTTGGTTCGCATAGTCGATCCGTAGGCGCCCAGCATACCGATTTCGATATAGTCGCCAGCCTTTACATCAGCGGGCAGGACAAAGGGGCCCGCCATATGGTCCATATCATCGCAGGTGGGGCCATAGAAACTATATTCGGTCAGTACCGCGTCGTCCGAACCATTGCCGAGCAATTGGACTGGAAAGCGCCAGCCAATATGGGCGGCATCGAATAATGTGCCATAAGCGCCATCGTTAATATACAGCTCGTTCCCGCGGCGCTGTTCCACCTTCACGATGAGCGAATTATATTCCGCGGCCAGTGCACGACCCGGCTCACACCAGAGTTCAGCTGAATAGCTGATCGGCAAATCCTCGAACGTCCGGTCAATCGCACTGAAATAATGGTTGAGTGAAGGTGGCGCCATATCGGGATAGATGGACGGAAATCCGCCGCCGACATTGACGATATCTACGGTGACCGACGCTTCGACAATCGCTGTCCGGACACGCTCCAAAGCATGGACATAGGCGAGCGGCGTCATCGCCTGACTGCCAACGTGGAAACAAATTCCCAACTGGTCAGCGGCCTGACGCGCACGCTGCAAGAGAATAGCGGATTCATCCACATCAATGCCAAATTTTGAAGCCAGACTAATCTGCGCAAATTCTGACGCAACCTTGATGCGGACACAAAGCGTCAAATCTTCTGCGCCATTGGTCGCCCGTTCAATCTTCTCCAGCTCTTCGATAGAATCGAGTGAGAATACGCGCACACCGCGGTCACGATAGGCTTCGCGTATCACTGCTTCCGATTTGATTGGATGCATGAAACACAGCACGGCATCGGGCAGCGTGCTGTGGACCAGACGCACTTCATCAATCGATGCAACGTCATAATGGGTCACGCCTGCACTGAATAACAGCTTCAAAAGCGCGGGTGAGGGATTCGCCTTAACCGCATAAAGCGACTTGCCGGGAAACTGCTCGACAAAGTAACGCGCTGCGCGCCGCGCTGCGTGCGGGCGGTTCAGCAAAACTGGAATATCGGGGCAAAGAGCCTTCGTCAGCTCCTGCGCATCATGGAAATTGTGCAACTCAAGGGACCCCCTTAGATTTAAAGATCGATTGAGCTGCCTTGCGGAATCACAAGTGGCCATGGGGCAGCGACGGCGGCTATATGCCCGCTTTTGCAATCTGTAAAGTCTCTATGGCCGATAAATATGGCACAAATACGGATTACTATTGCGATGCAGCGATTTATCCAGAATTTTAACTGAGACGGTCGCGAAATTCCGTCCAGTCAAATGCCTTAACGCAGCGCAAATCGTCGGTGTCACTGTTCCAGAGCCAAATCGAAGGCAGCGGAACACCGTTAAACGTATTGGTTTTGACCATCGAATAATGGGCCTGGTCGAGAAAGGCGATCCGTTGGCCAACATGCGCGGGTTCCGGAAGCTGATAGTCGCCGATAATATCACCGGCCAGACAGCTTGGTCCGCCAAGTCTGATAACGTCCCCGTCGCTGGCTTCTCCAAGCATAGCAGGACGATAAGGTGCTTCAATAACATCCGGCATATGGCAGGTGGCGGATAAGTCGGTGATGCCAATGGGCATGCCATTCTCGAAAACGTCCAATATCTCGCCAACCAATATCCCGGCATCCAGCGCCACCGCTTCACCTGGTTCGAGATAAATTTCGCAACCCGATTTTGCCCTTAGATCCGACAGAAATTGCACCAGCGCCTCACGATCATAGTCATCCCTCGTGATATGATGACCGCCGCCCAGATTGATCCATTCCAGCTGATCGAAATAGGGCGCAATCAGTGGTTCTATCTTGGCCCATGTTTGTTCTAGTGCATCGAAATTCTGCTCACATAGATTGTGAAAATGAATGCCGGAAATAGTTTTGAAATGATCCGCCAGTAGTTGCGACACCGGAAATCCCAATCGACTATGCCGCTGGCTAGGATCATATTTTGGTGTTTCGCCCAGAGCGATTTCGGGGTTCAACCGCAGACCAATGTCGCAATTACCGAGACCTATACCGGCTTCCCTTTTCCATCTTTCAATCTGCGCCGGATTGTTGAATGTGACATGATCGGAAAGAGTAGCAATCTCGACAAGATCGTCAGCTTTATAGGCCGGTGAGTAAGTGCTGATAGAGCCTTTAAAATGCTCACTGGCGAGCTTCGCTTCCCAAAGCCCGGACGCACAAAAACCGTCGAGATATTGATCGATCAGCGGTGCCAGGGACCACATCGAAAAAGCTTTAAGCGCAAGCAGCACTCTCGCACCGGACCGCGCCTTTACATCCGCCAGTATCTCGAGATTTCGGCGAACCGCCGCTTCATCCACCACAAAGGCAGGCGAAGGGACTCGCGCCAAATCAAAGTGTGCAAAAGCGCCAGGATCACCTGCTTTAGTTTCCAAGGCGTCGCTCCTGAGCATGTAACGCAAGAGTAAATGCTTGTTCTATCCTGTCTTCAAAACATACGAGGCCAATATCTATAAAGCTGTTGGGGTTAGCGTCTAAAAATTCGAATATCGAGAGAACGGCAACTTCGGCGGCTTTGTCGGCAGGATAGCCAAATATTCCAGTGGATATAGCTGAAAACGCTATTGATTTAACGCCGTTCACATGGGCAACTGCGAGTGAATTTTTGTAACAACTCGCAAGCTGCTCAGGTTCGCCATTTTCGCCACCACGCCAAACTGGTCCAACCGTATGAACGATGTGTTTTGCCGGAAGTTTATACCCTTTTGTGATCTTGGCTTGTCCAGTTTTGCAGCCACCCAGAATTCTGCATTCGTGAACCAAGTCAGGCCCCGCTGCGCGATGGATCGCCCCGTCAACTCCGCCACCTCCTAGTAAGGAACTGTTAGCGGCATTCACTATCGCATCAACGGAGAGTGTCGTGATGTTATCGGTGACAATTTGTATGGAAGTATTTCCAAGCTTCATCTGATCAAAACTCTAGCGGTCCATCGAGCTCTTCGAGCGTCCACGGCAAGCCATGTTCGTTCAGCATGTCCATAAACGGATCGGGATCAAATTCTTCCATATTGAACACACCATCTCCGGTCCAATTTCCGGACAGAATCAAGGCCGATCCGATCATTGCGGGAACGCCGGTGGTATAGCTCACACCCTGATTGCCGGTTTCTTCAAACGCGGCTTCGTGGCTGCAGATATTTTTGACGTAGAGGGTTTTCTGGACGCCGTCTTTTTCACCCGTCGCTATCACCCCGATATTGGTGTTGCCTTTGGTCGTTTCCCCAAGGCTCGCCGGTTCGGGCAATACCGCTTTCAGAAATTGCAGCGGAATAATCTCACGGCCCTCATACATGACTGGATCAATGCGGGTCATGCCGACATTTTGCAGCACTTCGAGATGGGTGAGATAGGCATCACCAAAGGTCATCCAGAAACGAATGCGCTTGATCTCCGGAATATGGGTTTTGAGGGATTCAATTTCCTCATGATACATCAGATACATGTTCTTCGGGCCCACAGCTTCGAAATCAAATTCTTGTTTATGAGATAGAGCAGGGGTCTCGACCCAGTCGCCATTTTCCCAGTGACGCGCGGGCGCAGTCACTTCGCGGATATTGATTTCCGGATTAAAATTTGTGGCGAAATGCTGGCCATGATCACCGCCATTGCAATCCAAAATATCGACTGTGTCGATCCGGTCGAAATGATGCTTCTTGAGCCAAGATGTGAAGATGGAAGTAACCCCCGGATCAAAACCGGACCCGAGCAGCGCCATGATACCCGCATCCTTGAAACGGTCCTGATAATCCCACTGCCATTTATATTCGAACTTGGCTTCATCGCGTGGTTCGTAATTGGCGGTATCGAGATAATCCGTCTTCGTGGCCAGACACGCGTCCATGATTGGCAAATCCTGATAAGGCAGCGCCAGATTGATCACTAGGGCAGGTTGCACGTGTTCGATCAGCGCGGTCATGGCGGATACGTCATCCGCATCGATTTGGCCGGTTTCAATAGATACGCCCGTCCGCTCTTTCACGGACTCGGCAATGGCCTCACATTTTGAAACCGTACGACTGGCCAGCATGATCTCGGAGAACGGACCTGTTTCTGCGGCTATCAGCTGCGCCATCTTGTGCACTGCCACTGAACTGACACCGCCTGCACCAATCACCAGAACCTTGCTCATATCGCACACTCATTTTGCTAGAGGAATCGAGTAACCGCATATAGAAGGACGCCATGACAGAGCAATTACTTTTGGACCCGACCCGCAAACCAAGTGCAGCGGGGGTTGAACGGGCCGCAGGCAAGGTTGCCGAAATTCTTCCCAAAACGCCGCTTTTGCCGCTGACTGTCGATGGAAAGACAATCTGGTGCAAGGCGGAATGCCTGCAACCCATCGGTGCCTTCAAGATACGCGGAGGCTGGCATCGTCTGACCGATCTCAGTGCAGATCAACGCAAGTGCGGCGTGGTGGCCTTTTCGAGCGGTAATCATGCACAGGGTGTGGCCTGGGCAGCGCAACGCCTCGGAGTCAGGGCAACGATCATCATGCCTGCCGATGCACCACTCGCCAAACTGGAGAATACCAAGAAACTGGGTGCGGAGGTGATCACCTATGACCGTCTCGCCGATTCCCGCGAACAACTGGCGGCAGAGCTGGCCGGCGAGAGTGGGGCGGTTGTCGTTCCCAGCTTTGATGATCCGTGGATTATTGAAGGGCAGGGCAGCACCGGTGTCGAAATTCGGGAGCAGATGATTGCTCAGGCCGGAACACCGCCAGACCATCTGGTAGCATGTTGTGGCGGCGGCGGACTGGCGACAGGGATATCACTGGTCAATCCAGAAGCGGACATAACGGTTGTTGAACCCGAAGGCTGGGACGATATGAAACGATCGCTGGAGGGTGGTAGCATTGTCCCGGTGCAGGATAATCCGCCGCCCACAGAATGTGATGCTTTGCAGACACTTTTGGTTTCACCGCTGACTTTTGATGTTTTGAAAGCGCGGAACGCTAATGCTGTGGCTGTGACCAAAGCGGAGGTGCATCACGCAATGCGGGTTGCGTTTGAAAAATTACGTCTGGTAGTCGAGCCCGGAGGGGCAGTGGCTTTGGCAGCGATTTTATCTGGCAAAGCAACTGTAACGGACAGAACAGTGATCACAATTTCCGGTGGCAATGTGGACCGTGACCGGTTCGCCGCAATAATAGGTGCTTGAAACTTCAGCAAATTGCCATAACCTCTGTGGCCTAAGGTCATGCCCCAACCCAGTGAAACAGATCGCGCCCGTGCGCAGCTTTCCGGCCTGATCGGTCAGGCTGCCGGTGGTGACCGTCAGGCGTTTCAGGATATATATAATCTGACGTCGGCGAAACTTTTTGGCGTTTGCCTGCGTATCTTAAATGATCGCCAGGCATCGGAAGATGCACTGCAGGACGCTTATTTGAAAATCTGGCGCAATGCAGGGCGGTTTGATGCACAGCGGGCAAGCCCGATAACATGGCTGGCGACCATCGCGCGCAATACCGCGATTGATCGGAAACGATCCGGCGGCAACCGGGTGATGGTTTCGGATGATGCCATAAAGGAAATGGCGTCAAACGAGCGCAGTGCGTTGGAAAGGCTCGAAACACAGGAAGGCAACGATATTTTGAACAAATGTCTCGACAGTCTGGAAGCACGCCAGCGCAACGTGATCCGCACGGCTTTCTTCGAAGGGCATAGCTATAATGAATTGGCGCAGAAACTGGATACACCTCTGGGGACCGTCAAAAGCTGGGTTCGCCGGGGATTGAAGCGCTTGAAGGATTGCATGGACGATGGTTGACGAAACGGAACCGCTTAAGGATGACGAAGCGCCGGATGATGAAACTCTGGCGGCAGAGCTGGTACTTGGCCTGCTTGATGGTGATGAGAAAGCGGCGGCGCTGCGTAAGCAACTATCCGATCCGGTATTTGCCAAGGCCGTTGATGACTGGAACCGGCGGGTTGATCCTTTATATCAGGAGTTTCAGGATGTTGAGCCAGCGGCCTCTGTCTGGGACGGCATCGAAAGTCGACTGGATGGCGGCACCTTTGACGGTACGATTGTGCAGCTGAAACGCTGGCGCTTAGGCGCGATTGTCTCGGGCGCGCTGGCCGCCTGTCTCGCGCTAGCATTAATTGTCGGTCCGGGCCCCTTTGCGCCAACTTCCGAGCCCCAGTCCGTAGCGGTTGCGCAACTGACCGGGGACATTGAGGGACTGGTGCTTGCGGTGTCCTATGACCCTCAGACTGCCGAAATGCGGGTCGATGTTGACGGCATGCCCGAAACGGAAACCGAACCGGAACTGTGGATCGTAGACCGCGATGGCGTGCCTCGCTCGCTAGGCCAAATCGGCCGCGACGGTATCAGCCAGATGACAGTCCCCAGCGATCACCGGAAGTTAATCAACGCCGCGGCAACTTTGCAACTCTCCATGGAACCACCCTCCGAAATACCCCATGCCAAACCTACTGGTGAGCCGGTTGCTACCGGTAAAATAACAATTATCTGAACTTTTTTGCATCCGTTGGAATAGTCACTCCGTAACTCCTCGCATATCCAGCTTCGGATATGAATTTTTAGGAGTTACCCCCATGAAGAATTTTCGTTTTTCCAAAATCGCTGTTGCGCTTGTTGGTTCGCTTGCGTTGGCCAGTGGCGGCAGTGCTTATGCTAAGCACCATGCAGAAATGTCCTCACAAAATATAGTTGAGAAAGCCGCCAGCACGGATGATTTCTCCACTCTTGTTGCCGCAGTCACCGCAGCTGATCTTGCAGGCACGCTATCCAGCGACGGCCCTTTCACTGTCTTCGCACCGCTTAATTCTGCATTCGCAAAGCTCCCAGCAGGAACGGTGGAAACACTGGTAAAGCCGGAGAATAAAGAAACACTAACCTCGATACTGACCTATCATGTCGTATCAGGCCGTTTCAAAGCCAAGGATGTCATGGGTCTGATCAAACAGGCACCCGATGGCGTTGCTTCTATTCCAACTGTCCAGGGCGGAGTTTTAAAAGCCTCCATGGGCAGTGACGGTTCGCTGATGCTGACTGATGCCAAAGGCGGTGCATCAAAGGTCGTGATGGCTGATGTGAACCAGTCCAATGGCGTCATTCACGCCATCGATACAGTTGTGATGCCTTAACCGACCAAATCCAAACCAATCCCTCCTAGCCTGCGGCGCTAATGCGCTGCAGGCTTTTTCATGAAATCATCTTTTTCAAAGTTTCAACGCGATCGGCTTCTTCAGCGGGCTTGTCGGTCCTGATGCGGGATATCCTTGGAAACCGCATGGCCAAACCCGACTTATGGCGTTTGCTTTCATGCACGGAATCAAAAGCTACTTCCAAAACCATTGTTTTTTCGACCTCGCGGACTGGACCAAAACGATTCAGCGTATTTTGTCTGACAAAACGGTCGAGCATTTTCAGCTCCTCGTCCGTAAAACCCGAATAAGCTTTTCCGACAGGATAAAGCTCTCCATCCTCTGTCCAGCATCCGAAGGTATAGTCCGAGTAGAAAGATGATCTTTTCCCGGAACCTCGCTGGGCGTACATCATCACGCAGTCTACAACCAGCGGATCGCGCTTCCATTTGTACCAAAGCCCGGTTTTCCGGCCAGATATATAGGGACTGTCTTTTCGTTTGAGCATGACGCCTTCAATTGCGGCATCTCTTGCACCATCTCTGATTTCACCCAGATGCTCAAAATCGCGCGCTTCCAATATAGTTGATATGTCAAAGCGCTCAGCATTTAGTTTTGGCACGAATCTTTC
Source organism: uncultured Sphingomonadaceae bacterium (assembly GCA_947495985.1). Taxonomy (GTDB): domain Bacteria; phylum Pseudomonadota; class Alphaproteobacteria; order Sphingomonadales; family Sphingomonadaceae; genus Parasphingorhabdus. Next base: position 870,570 of record CANMBD010000001.1, on the reverse strand, counting down.
GAGCGTTCTTCGCCGGTCAATCCAGCTCTGCTCTCTCAAGTCGGTTTCACCATCAAACAGGATATCATACAGCCTCACAAAGGCCGGATATTCTATCTGCATCTTTGCCGATACTTTTTTGCGGCCGAGTCTTTGTTGCAAAGCATTGAAACTTGCCGCTTCACCACCCTGATATTCACCTCGAACCAGAAGCTCGCCATCCAGCACGCCGACTGCGGTAAAGGCCTCGGCAACATCCGGAAAAGACCGGGTGATGTCATCTCCTCCTCTGCTAAACAGTCTCGTTTCCTGACCGGTGCCGACAATCTGAATACGAATGCCATCCCATTTCCACTCGGCAGCATAGTCCGTCAGGTCGATCAGTCTGTCCTCCAACGGATGGGCCAGCATGAATGGTCGAAAAAACGGGAAGCCAGTCAAGTCCGGGCGATCAGCCTTGCCCTCTCCCCATGCAAATAGTTCCGAATAAGGAGGCTGCAACGCATGCCAAACCTCTTCAATGTCTTCGACGGGCATGTCGTAAGTCTTGGCAAAGGCAGTTTTGGCCAACCGTGCTGAAACGCCCACACGCATGCCGCCGGTTGCCAGTTTCAGCAACGCATAACGTTCATTGGAACCCATCCTATCCATGAAATTAGCGAGCAATATCGGTGCGTCGGACCGGCTGACGGAAGCCAATTCGTCCACAATTTCGCCTACAGTCGGTATCCCGACTGCCGATTTATCAATCTGCTCAGGCCAGATAAGAGCCACTGTTTCTGCAGTATCTCCAACAAAATCACGACTTAATCGAAACAGCGTTTCATCGACACGTTCCATTGCCATATTGCGGACGGCAGAAGCTTTGACAGTCGGGAAGTCCAGCTCGCCGGTTAATGCCGCCAATACCCAACCACGATCAGGGTCAGGTGCCTCTTTCAGATAAGCGCTAATCAAACCCAGCTTGTCGTTGCGGGACCGCGTATAGATGAGCCGATCAAGGAGGTTTGAGAAATCCTGCATGTGTCAGTCATCTTCCTCTTCGCGGCCCACGAGCTCCAATGCTTTTGCCTTGATCTGGTTCAGGGCACACCAGTGGACCAGTGCATCTTCACGGCCATGTGTCACCCAAGTTTCAGTAGGAGATACATCTTTGATAGTCTGGGTCAGTTCATCCCAATCGGCATGATCTGACATGATGATGGGTAGCTCAACATTTCGTTGGCGGGCCCGTTGCCGGACGCGCATCCAACCAGACGCCATAGCAGTTACCGGATCCGGTAACCGGCGGCTCCAGCGGTCGTTAAGAGCAGAAGGCGGAGCGAGTATTATCTGTCCGCGCATGACTTCTTTTTCGGTTTCCATGACCGGCTGAATGTCTCCTAGATCTACGCCAAGCTCCCCGTAAAGCTCACACATCTTTTCCAGGGCACCATGCAAATAGATGGGTTCATGATATCCTGCGGCTCTTAACTCCCCAATGACCCGCTGCGCCTTTCCCAAGGCATATGCGCCAACGAGTATGCAACGCCCAGGATGAGCTTCCTTTGCAGACAGTAATTTCTGGATTTCTATATCTGTGCTTGGATGCTTAAAAACAGGGAGTCCAAATGTGGCCTCGGTAATGAAAATATCACAGGGTATTACCTCGAAAGAAGCGCAGGTCGGATCTGCTCGACGTTTATAGTCTCCGGTCGCAACAACCCGCTCACCTTGATACTCCATCAATATTTGCGCGGACCCCAGAACATGTCCTGCAGAATGGTAACTTATCTTAACGCCGCCCAGCTCAATTCCTTCGCCATATGAAACTGGCTGGCCTACGTTGGTGCCATAACGGAGGTTCATGATTGCCAGAGTCTCTGGGGTAGCCCAAACCTTTCCATGACCGCCACGCGCATGATCAGCATGGCCGTGCGTGACCAACGCACGTGAAACCGCGCGGGAAGGATCAATCCACGCGTCTGCGGGTTTGATGTAGATGCCGTGGGGATGAGGTTCTATCCAATGGGATGACTGGGCCATACCCATCTATAGCGTCGAAATTCCAAAAAGTTCCAGCGAAACGCAATCAGGCTGCGAGTTGCAATTCCATTCTGCCCCAGATTTCAACCAGAGCCTTGGTAAGCTCGGCCATCATTTCTTCAGTGTGGACCGGGCCAGGCGTAAAGCGCAAGCGCTCCAAGCCTCTTGGAACCGTCGGATAATTGATGGGTTGAACATAAACACCATATTCAGCCAACAAGATGTCGCTGATCTTCTTGGCTTTGACTGGATCACCAACCAACAGCGGAACTATGTGAGTGGTAGAGTCCATGACAGGTAGACCCGCGTCAGAGAACATAGTTTTCAGCAATTGCGCCGCCACCTGCTGGCCATCACGCTCCGTATTTGATTTTTTCAAATGCCGCACACTTGCCAAGGCGCCTGCAACAAGAACCGGTGACAGGCTGGTAGTGAAAATAAAGCCCGGTGCGTAGGAACGGATTACATCGATAATCTTTTGATCGGCGGTGATGTAACCACCCATCACACCCACTGCCTTAGCCAGCGTACCTTCGATAATTGTAATACGATCTGCGGCTCCGTCTCGCTCTGAAATACCGCCGCCATGGTTTCCGTACATGCCTACAGCATGGACTTCATCGCAATAGGTTAGTGCATTGTACTTGTCAGCCAGATCACAGATAGCATGTAACGGTGCTACATCGCCATCCATGGAATAGATGCTTTCAAAAGCGATCAATTTGGGAGCATCAGGATCTTCCGCAGCCAACAGCTCCTCAAGGTGTTCCAGATCGTTGTGACGGAACACGCGTTTCTCACAGCCGCTATTCTTGATACCCGCAATCATCGATGCATGGTTCAATTCGTCAGAGAAAATAATACAACCTGGCAGAATTTTGGTCAGCGTCGACAGAGTGGCTTCGTTTGAAACATAACCGGATGTGAAGAGCAGCGCACCAGATTTTCCATGCAAATCAGCCAACTCGCTTTCCAGCTGAACATGATAGTGCGTATTGCCACCTATGTTGCGAGTGCCGCCTGAACCCGCGCCCACATCATGCAAGGCTTCCTCCATTGCGGAGATGACATCCGGGTGCTGACCCATTGCCAGGTAGTCGTTAGAGCACCAGACAGTAACCGGTTTTGGGCCATTATGATGCGCGAAGCAGCGCGCGTTGGGAAAGGTCCCTTTGTTTCGTAATATATCGATAAAAACACGATAGCGGCCTTCACTATGAAGGCGATCAATCGCTTGAGAAAAAACCTTATCGTAGTTCACTTTACACCATTTCCTGTGTCATTTTTCTATCAAGCGATCCCTCAAAAAAGCCCAATAACGGCCTTTTCAACGAATTTCCAGCGCGAACCATTCGCAATAAGCTATTTCGCTATAAGGCTTCCAGTTTTGTGAGCCCAAATTCATCCAAGCTATTTTGATAAGGCGGCAATTTCTCCAAATCACCAGTCGTCACAAACACACCGTTTTCAGAGGTTTCTGGCCAACGGACGCCGCGGCTAAGATATGCAATTCGTCTCGCAATTCCTTGTGAACCATCGATAAATTGAATGTCTCTTACAAAAGATTTTTGCAATTCTGCTTGCACCAATGGAAAGTGAGTGCAGGCTAAAATGACCGTATCTATCTTTTCGCCATCCTGTTGTTCGATCAGACCCGCAACCGCGGCTTCAATAACAGTGTTATCGGGTATCTCACCGCGCAGTTTTGCTTCAGCGGCATGCACCAGATCAGAGGCGCCAAATCGTATCAATTTTTTGTCAGCTGCAAATTCTGAGGCCAAACGATCGACATAGGGCTGACGAATCGTAGCGCGCGTGCCGAGTAGGCCAATAACTCCTGTTTTCGTCATTTGGCTGGCCGGCTTTATCGCAGGGACCGTTCCCACGACCGGAATGTCCAGGACAGATCGAACCACATCAAGCGCGATGGTGGATGCAGTGTTGCAAGCGATTGTGACCAATTGCGGTTTGTAGCGTTCAACAAGCCGGCCAAGCAAAAGAGGTATTCTCGTAGAAAGCTCGTCTTCGGATTTCATGCCATATGGCATGCCTGCATAGTCAGCGGCATAGATGATCGGTGCTGTGGGCAACAATTTCTTTGTCTCGCGAAGGACCGACAATCCTCCTATACCGGTATCGAAGAATAGAAGTGGGCCGGCCATGTTTGCTTGATTGCCTGTCATTATTCGGCCCCTAACTAAGGTAAACGCGTTCTTCAACCGCTTCGACTGATCTTACAACTGGTTGATCTTACCTGTTTTTACAACGCAAAAGCCTTGCTCAAAGGCTTTCTTACAGATAGCCCTCGGAAATCAAAGGGGATTTGGTACGATGCAATCCATGTGGATTGAACCAATTTTGGCTGTTTTCTTCGGTTATATGCTGGGATCAATACCCTTTGGCCTGCTGTTAACACAGTTAACGGGTGGCGGAGATCTTCGGACGATTGGGTCGGGGAATATTGGTGCGACCAATGTTTTACGGACTGGTAACAAGGCGATTGCGGCGCTGACGCTGTTGCTGGATGTTGGCAAAGGGGCCGCGGCAGTGCTGATTGCGGCCAGTTTTTCGGACGGATTGGGCGTATTGGCCGGAATGGGTGCATTTTTGGGACATCTCTACCCGGTCTGGCTGAAATTCAAAGGAGGCAAAGGCGTTGCGACCCTGCTGGGCATTGTTGCCGCATTGGACCCTATATTGGGCATAGTGTTTGCCGTTACATGGATCGCGTCCTTAGTAATCTTGCGCTATTCTTCTGTCAGCGGCATGCTGGCGTCAGTTTCGGTCCCTATAGCGGCTGTAATAACCGCCCATTATTCATGGACCCCGATGTTTATAGGTTTCGCTTTACTTGTAATCTGGAAGCATCGCGCTAATGTCGAGCGACTATTGGCAGGCGAAGAACCCAAAGTCGGAGCCTCCTGACTTCCCCTAACCGTTACACGGTATGCAAGATGAATGACGATTTTGATCGGCTGCGGCTGATTCGATCCGCCAATATCGGCCCGGTCAGCTATGTTCAGTTGATCCACCGCTATGGCTCAGCCACAAAGGCGCTGGAGATGATCCCCGAACTGGCAGCGCGGGGTGGGGGCAGGGCGCCGCGCCTTGCTGATCGGGACGCTGTCAAGCACGAGATGGACAGGGTCCAAAAGCTCGGCGCGCACTATCTGTTCCTGGGCGATCCCGATTATCCCCATCTGCTTGCGGAACTGAGCAACGCGCCACCCTCACTGATTTACCGTGGTAACCTCTCCCTGCTCAGTCATCCCACCGTAGCAATAGTCGGTGCCCGCAATGCCTCTGCCGCCGCATGCCGCTTTGCCAGAGACCTTTCGAACACCCTTATGTCGGAAGGCATAACAGTGGTTTCCGGTCTAGCGAGGGGAATAGACACCGCGGCACACCAGGGGTCGCTTGCCAAATCGGCCGTTGCGGTCATCGCTGGCGGGATAGATGTTCATTATCCGCCCGAAAACGAAGGGCTGCAACAACAGATCGCGCGAGATGGCCTGCTGATTGCCGAACAAACGCCCGGTACCGAACCAAAGGCAAGGCATTTTCCCTATCGTAACCGCATCATCGCCGGGTTGACAAGAGGCACGGTGGTTGTTGAAGCCGCGCCCAAGTCCGGTTCCTTGATTACAGCGCGTCTGGCATCGGAGGCGGGACGCCATGTCATGGCTGTCCCCGGATCGCCGCTTGATCCGCGCTCGCGCGGCTGCAACGGTCTGATCCGCGAGGGCGCCATACTGATCCAGTCGGCCGAAGATGTTCTGGAACTCATCAGCCATTTTGATGATCAGGCAGCCGGCGCAAACATACCCCATAATCTGTTTGAAAACATAGGTAACGAGCCGAAGTTCAGGGAAACACCGCCTGAAGACATTGATGACACGGCACGGCAGGCTCTTACCGATTTGCTGAGCATGACGCCGGTATCAGTGGATGAGCTGGTCCGGCAATCGGGCCTATGCGCTTCGTCGGTACAGATGATTTTGCTAGAGCTTGAGCTAGCGGGTCGATTGATCCGCCATGCAGGTGCCCGAGTAAGTTTGCCTAGTTGAAATCCTTCAAAATTCGGCTAAATGGCATTTTCGTCGATCAAGGGCTTGACGAACGTCTAACCTGTGCAACAGCCTCGCGCGTATACGTGAGACAAATGAAAATCGGAAAATATGCAATTAGTAATCGTTGAGTCACCCGCCAAAGCGAAAACAATCGAAAAATATTTGGGTTCGGATTTCAAGGTACTGGCTTCTTACGGCCATATCCGCGACTTGCCGCCCAAAGACGGCTCGGTTGACCCAGATGATGGTTTTTCAATGGTCTGGCAGCCTTATTCGGACAAGACCAAGCAGCTGAAAGCGATTACCGACGAATCCAAAAAGGCGACCCGCCTCGTTCTCGCGACCGACCCTGATAGGGAAGGGGAAGCGATTAGCTGGCATGTGCTTGAGGTTCTGAAGAAGAAAAAGGCGCTGCCTGAAAAAGTCGACCGCGTCACATTTAACGCGATTACGAAATCGGCGGTTACCGAGGCCATGGCCCATCCACGGACATTGGATGATGATCTGATCGACGCTTACCGTGCCCGCCGCGCATTGGACTATCTTGTCGGTTTCACGCTATCGCCCGTATTGTGGCGTAAGTTACCCGGTGCCAAATCCGCTGGTCGCGTCCAGTCGGTCGCACTGCGTTTAATTGTCGAGCGCGAGCGCGAAATCGAGGTCTTTAATCCCCAAGAATATTGGTCGGTTACATCACAGATGGAGCAGGGCGGTCAGGCTTTTGAAGCCCGTCTGACTATTCATCAAGGCAAAAAGCTTGGCAAGATGGATATGTCCAACGAGGCCGAAGCAACTGTTGCCAAAACAGCGGTTGAAAACGGCCTGTTCACGATTGAAACGGTTGAGACCAAGCCGCTTACCCGCAATCCGCCGCCGCCGTTTACAACCTCGACCTTGCAACAGGAAGCAGCGCGTAAACTAGGCTATTCGGCCAGTCACACGATGCGGATCGCCCAGCAGCTTTATGAAGATGGAGCCATTACCTATATGCGTACCGATGGCGTGCAAATGGATGACAGCGCCATTTCTGCCGCGCGCAAGGCGATTTCCGACCGCTATGACGCCAGCTATGTCCCGGACAAGCCACGTATCTATAAGTCCAAAGCCAAAAATGCGCAGGAGGCCCATGAGGCCATCCGTCCAACCAGCTTTACCCGCGACACTATGGGCAGCGGTGATCATGCGAAGCTTTACAGCCTGATCCTGAAACGCGCTATGGCCAGCCAGATGGCCGCCGCACGTCTGGAACGCACGACGATCGACATGCTCGACGGTACCGGTCAGACCGGTCTGCGGGCAACCGGGCAGGTTGTGAAATTTCCTGGCTTTATGGCACTTTACGAAGAGGGCCGCGACGACAGCAAAGATGAAAATGGCGGCTTGTTGCCGGCTATGTCCAAAGGCGACAGTCCGGCGAAAAAGTCTGTCGAAGCCAATCAGCATTTTACTCAGCCACCACCGCGTTATAGCGAAGCCAGTCTGGTCAAGAAGATGGAAGAACTCGGCATTGGCCGGCCTTCCACCTATGCCTCGATCATCAAAACACTCAAAGATCGCGCCTATGTTCGGACCGAAGGAAATCGTTTCTTTGCAGAGGAAAGTGGACGTCTCTTAACAGGTTTTCTGGAAAGATTTTTCCAACGCTATGTCGCTTATGAATATACGGCAGAGCTTGAGGATGAGCTGGACGAGGTCAGTGGCGGTCGTGCAGAATGGCAGAAGATTCTCGAAGCCTTTTGGCATGATTTCAAGCCCAAGACGGCCGAAGTCATGGAAAAACTGCCGTCCGAAGTCACGGCAGAACTCGATAAATTCCTTGAGCCCTATCTGTTCCCGGAAAAAGAAGACGGCAGCGATCCGCGCCTGTGTCCGCGTTGTAATGAAGGCAAACTGGCCCTTCGCGGTGGCCGCTTTGGTGCCTTTGTCGCCTGTTCCAACTATCCCGAATGCAAGTTCACCCGGCGCTTTGCCCAAGGTGGCGGTGCCAATGCCGATGCGGATGAAGGTCCGGAAGATTTGGGTGTTGATCCGGATACGGATGAAAAAGTCACCAAGATGGTCGGTCGCTTTGGCCCCTATGTCCAGCGCGGCGAGGGCAAGGAAGCGAAACGTTCTTCCATCCCGAAAGATGTACCGGCAGAAGATTTTGGCCTCGAATGGGCACTAAAATTGCTCTCCCTGCCACGCGAAGTCGGCATGCATCCGGAGACTGGCAAAGAGGTTAACGCGCAGATAGGCCGCTATGGCCCCTATTTGAGCCATGACGGCAAATCCGCGCGCCTGGAAAACACAATGGAAGTGTTCGAAATCGGCATGAACGCGGCGGTTGCCAAGCTCGCCGATGCCGCGAAAAACGGTAAAGGCGGCCGCCGCGGTGCCGAGCCACTGAAAGTCATGGGCAAACATCCGCGTACCGAAGAAGAAATCAAGCTGATGGACGGCCGCTATGGCCCTTATGTCACCGATGGCACGACCAACGCGTCGCTGCCCAAGACGGTGGATAAGGACCAGCTAACACTGGAAGAAGCTGCGCAATTGATCGATGACCGCGCGGCGAAGGGGCCGGCGAAGAAACGCAAAAAGAAGGCAGCGCCTAAAAAGAAGGCGGCAGCCAAGAAGAAGCCTGCGGCGAAAAAGAAACCTGCGGCAAAGAAAGCGACAGCGAAAGCCAAAGCGGAGTAGAGCAGCCCTTGCCGGCAACGAGAAGGTTGTAAGTGAACTGCTCTGCTAGCGTCCGCTATGGGCGCCAAAGCGGACACTGGAATTGGGCTTTTTGATTGGCAGGTTCCGCTTCAGTCGCGGTTGCTTAATCTTCTACCATCAGGGTCAGAAGCTGACATTGTGAAACCTTCGCGCTAAAAGCGCTGGCAACAACCATTCTGATCGGTTGTACAGGAGGGCAAAGTATGACTCGGAGAACTGGCGGTTGCTTATGCGGAGCGATCCGTTTCACTGTTAAGGCTGAACCCTGTCGTACCGGCATTTGCCATTGCATGGACTGTCGAAAGCATCATGGCGCGCTGTTCCATGCTTCAGCGATTTTTCCTGAGTCTGCCATAACTATAGAAGGCGAACCTAAAAACTACCAAGGGCGATATTTTTGTTCTCGGTGTGGCTCTTCTGTTTTCGGACGCAGCGGGAATGAGATTGAATTAAATTTAGGCGCGTTTGATGCTACTGATCAATTCACTCCCACTTACGAACTTTGGACCGCGCGCCGTGAATCGTGGTTCCCTCCATTCCCAGTTGAGAAACACTTTGATCGCGATAGAGACAATTCGGAGCGCTCTGAAAACTAAGCGAAAATCCCTTACCAGCTATCAAAAATAGTTCCCAAAAGGATGAAGCGGAAATCCTTTGAGAAATCGGTGATTCCTTAACCCAATTCTGCCCCATGTCCTGATTCAGGTTTTGTTTCCATGGTATAAAAATTCGCCAGCCAATCGGTAATTTGGGGAACGGACACCCGTTTATGAAATTTGATCCCGATTTCTGATCCTTTTTGCCATCTGACGGTACCGGTTATGTCGCCCAATTGGGGAACCACCAATGTCAGCTGATTGCCAACCTCACATAAATAATCAGCATCAATCCGGATTCCGGCGGGGGAAATATCGCAGATTTCGGCTTTGACCAAAGTCGAACCGATCCTGAAAACTATGGCTTGCCGCATGTGCACACGCGGCAAGCGAGAGAGTTGGTACTTATTATGGACCCGCAAGCTTGCGAGCAGTTCATTGACGTTGATTTCATTTTGGAATTGCATGCCCACCAATGCGTCTTTCCGCCAACGGATGCTTCCTGTCAGTGCCACGTCATCAGTCAAAGCAACTGTTGCTGTGTCTCCCATTTCAAAGCTGGGATGTATCTCGATCATCACGCCGCTGCCCGAGATATTTTTTATGAAACCCCAACCTTCAGCCGTGCCGGACACGATTTTTGCCAGGCGAAAAACAGTGAGCTGACGTTCCTTTTTCCGACGTTCTTGGTCGATTTCCCCGTTGCTGCCATTAAAGGCTCCAAACTCAGCCGTTTGAACATTACCGACCATTTAATTTTACCTTATTCTGAAGTGGATAAAAAGAGTGGCTCAATTGTTGTGCGAGGGCTGCTGCCATTGTTGCTATGATCGAAGTCCTGAAACACTGTATTTATAACGGTTGTCTGTTTACTATCTTAAGGGACGATTTTGCTTAATTATGTGACGGATTACGAAGTGCCTTTAAGGACATGCCCCACCTTTGGGATTGGTATCTGTCGTCCCTTAAATAGAACCCTGTTTTTCCGTCTAATGATCGGATGATTGAAGCGAACCTCATTTTTCGCAGCTTGATGGTTGTGATTCTGGCATTGTTTGCCACGGTGTTTGCAGTCATCTATCTATATGATCGCAAGCAAAATATGGCCGGATGGCTTGCCTCGGCCTATCTCTGCGGCCTTGCGGCTTTTCTGGCGGATATCAGCCGTCCATTTCTCGACCCTGTTATTTCCGACATCGTTGCCAAGCTGTTTTTCTGGTGCTTCAGCATCGGCCTGATTTTGGCAATTTTTTCACATTATAAAGCGCGGTATCCACTGATCGCTATTGGTGGGATCGCAGGTATTGGACTGATGCCATTACTCTGGCTCAGCTTCGTTGACCCTGATATCATCATGCGATCAATCTTCTCATCCTTGACGGCGGGGTTGATATTATCCTGTGCGCTACCGCTGTTCTGGAAGAAGCGCAGCGGCGTGCTGGATAACATCATGTTCTTTCTGATCGCAGCATTATGTTTCATCTATTTCCTTCGACCATATATAATTTACGGAGTCCTCGATGCGACTCATACTGCCGCCAATTACCAGGGGTCTGCCTATGCTATGGCATTGCACGCCTCCAGCGCCATTTGCGGACTGGCATGCGGTGTCGTGATGCTGATAGTGGTCGGTCATAACATTATCCTCAAATATCAACTGGCAACCACTACCGATCCGCTTACCGGCCTTATGAACCGGCGTGGACTGGATCAGTTTATCAGCAAAGAGCTCAGTAATAACGCGATGACAGACCGCGCAGTAATGATTGTCGATCTCGACGAATTCAAGAAGGTAAACGATAATTTTGGCCATGAAACCGGTGACAATGTACTGATACGAGCAGCATCAGTTTTACAGAGAGTCACTGGCAATCTGGGCAAGGTAGGGCGCATCGGCGGCGAAGAATTTATTGTAATCCTCGACAGAGTAACGTCGGGAGATCGCCTGATCGTGGCGCAACATCTGAGGTTATCGATCGGGATGATCGTTCACCCCGAGATTGCGCCTGAAGATCGAATAACAGCCAGCTTTGGTTTAGCCGTGATACTCCAGGACGAGAGTTTTGCCATGGCCTTACGCCGCGCTGACTCGGCGTTATACGAGGCCAAAGCCGGGGGCCGCAACTGTGTGGTTGAGGCGCATAATGACAACAGCTTTACCCAGATTAGATATATCGAACGTTACTAGACCAGGCGGCGAATATTCGACATCTGCGCCTATTTAACCCAATCCAATCCCATATCCTGATAAAGGCTCTTGTCTTCATCCCAATTCGCGCTGACTTTGACATGAAGATAGAGATGGACGGTCTTACCCAATATTTTGGATAGTTCGGCCCGGGCCTTGGCACCGATATCCTTAATCTGGTGACCGCCTTTGCCAAGAATGATCGCGCGTTGGGTTGGCTTTTCCACCAGGATTTGCTGGTGAATTTCCAACGAGCCATCTGGACGTTCCTTATATTGCTCCATCGCGATGGTTGTCGCATAAGGCAACTCCGCATGAAGCTGGCGGAAAACCTGTTCCCTGGTAATCTCGGCCGCCAAAAGCCTTTCGCTAACGTCCGACACCTGATCTTCGGGAAAATGCCACGGGCCTTCAGGCATCGCGTCGACCAGAAAGGACTTGAGTTCGTCGAGCCCATCACCGGTTTTGGCGCTGACAAAAAAAGTTTCATTAAACCCGCACAGGTCATTTAATTTGGTGACGTGGGTGAGCAATTTGTCTTTCGCTGCAATGTCCACCTTGTTCATTACCAGTATCAATTTTTCCGGACGGTGCTTGATGCGTTCTACAATCGATGTGACTTTGGGGCCAAGACCAGCACGCGAGTCCACCAGCATAACGATGATATCGGCGTCTTCCGCGCCATCCCAAGCGGCAGAGACCATCGCGCGGTCAAGCCGGCGGCGCGGCTCAAAAATACCAGGTGTATCGACCAGGAGCAGCTGCGCCTCATCCTCAATCGCGATACCAAGCAGCCGAGTCCGTGTAGTTTGCGGTTTGGAACTGGTGATCGCGACCTTCTGACCAACAAGAGCGTTGATCAACGTCGATTTACCCGCATTGGGCGCGCCGATCAGCGCCACTACACCGCATTTTTGAGTCATGTATATTTTTCCAGAAACAGTTTTGCGGCGGTTGTCTCGGCGGTCTGAATCGAGGAAGCCGTTGCTTCCACTTCACCCACCTTATTGATACTGGCTTTCACCGTGAAGCGCAGATCATGATGCGGGCCAGCTTTCTCAACCAGCTGATAAACGGGCATCTTGCGATTATGTGCCGCGGCCCATTCCTGTAGCGCGGATTTGGGATGCCGGACATCCTTCGCCATGCCGGAGATCCGTCCGCCCCAATGTTTGAGGATGAAGTCTTTCGCTATGTCCATCCCATGATCAAGATAAACGGCCCCAATCAAAGACTCCATAACGTCACCCAAGACCTTGGCGCTCTGCCGGGCACCATCATCTCGCGCTTGTTTACCGAGTAACAAATGAGTGGAAATTCCTATATCTCGCGCAATCTCTCCACAGACTTTGCCCGAGACTAGGCCATTGAGCCGTTGAGACAGTTTACCTTCCGGTTCACTGGGGAACTGTTTGTAAAGCTGTGCGGCTATGGTCAGGCCCAAGACGCGGTCACCCAGAAATTCAAGACGCTGATAGTCGTTATCGCCAAAGCTGCCATGGGTGACTGCACGGATGTAAAGCGTCTCGTCACCGGGTTTCTTCCCGGTTAATTGGGTCAGCCAATCCAGAAATTCCGCTTTATTCAAAGCCCTCTCCAATACGCCCCCACCGCGCCGCACTAAACCAGGTCCATGGTTTGATCCACTCGGCAGACCCGTCGGTCGAGAAGACAGAAACCAGCGCACGTCCTACCAGATTTTCTTGTGGGACCATACCAATAGCTTGTCCTTCTACTGCAGGAAAACGACTATCGGCGCTGCGATCACGATTGTCACCCATCAGGAACATATGTCCGTCTGGTACAACAAAGGTCTCTGTATTGTCGCCTTCGGATGCTTCGTTGACGTCGAGTACCTTGTATTTTCTGCCGTTGGGTAGTGTTTCTTCAAACTGAGGATAGCGACAAATTCGTTCGCCATCTGCATTGGTTGTTTCAAAATACGTGGCATAACAGGGGCTGTTGGCAGACACTACATGTATGTAATCGTCAATCTTCTTGCGCTGGACTTCAACACCATTGATCGAAACGACACCGTTGGTCACCTGAACAATATCGCCGGACAGAGCGATAACCCGTTTGATATAATCATCAGTGCCGCTGGGCGGTGCCTTGAAGACGACTACATCACCGGGCTCAGGCGTATTGGCTAATATTCTGCCCGGAATGACAGGAACACTGAACGGCATGCTATATTTGGAATAACCATAGGGCCATTTTGCCACGAGCAGATAATCCCCGACCATCAAACGCGGCTGCATGGATTCCGAAGGGATATTGAAAGGCGACACTATGAAACTGCGCAAAATTATGACGAATAAAGCCAACTTTACGAGGAAGACCATGAAGTCAGCGGTTTCAGAGCGCGGTGTAGATTTATCTTTCATCGCGCCCCTTTGCTGATAATGGCGCGTGCGGTCAAGAGACAGTATTTAGCGATGATGGCTGGTGATTTGGCCTTGTTCATCAAAGGGTCGCAGGATACAGCTAAGATCGAAAAGGCGGGGCTACTAGGTCGTTGTAAATAACAAGAAAGAATATGCTTTGGATCATTGGAACGCGATTGAAACCCAATCCGCATCAACTTTGAAAAACCTGTTCGAAGCGGATCCGGAACGGACCGAGCAATTCGGCTTCGAACAATCCGGTATCTATTTTGATTTTTCGAAAACACACATGGACAGTGCCTTGCTTGAAGTCTTTCAAAAGCTTGCCGCTGACAGGAACCTGTCCAAGCAAATTGAAGCCCTGACCAGTGGCATCACCATAAATACCAGCGAAGGTCGCGCAGCGGAACATACAGCGGAGCGCGGAATAGGTGCAGAAACCAGTGTTGAAAATGCCCAATTGCTGAAAAACCGCATGCAAGCTTTGGTTCAGGCAATCGAGGCAGGTGCGCTTGGACAAATTGAATATATCATCCATCTTGGAATAGGTGGTTCCGCATTGGGACCGGAATTGCTGCTCGAAGCGTTGAAAATCGGAGATGAAAAATATCAAACGGCGGTCATCTCGAATATTGATGGTTGCGCTCTGGAACCCGTGTTGGAGCGATTTGATGCACAAAAGACGCTACTCGTCATAGCATCGAAAAGCTTCGCCACGGCCGAAACATTCCTGAACGCGAGATCGGTTACGGACTGGATGACGCAGCAGGGTGTCTCTGACCCATTCGGTAAAATCGTTGCGTTGACCGCAATGCCCGAAAAGGCCGTTGAATGGGGAATTGATGAAAGCCGTATATTGCCGTTCTCGGAGACGGTTGGCGGACGTTATTCGCTCTGGTCCTCGATTGGATTTAGCGTTGCGCTTACGCTCGGCATCGAGGTCTTCGACGACTTGCTCGCGGGTGCAGCGGAAATGGACGAGCATTTCAAACAGACGCCATTTGATCAGAATATTCCGGTTATAGCTGCCTTCTGCGACCAATATTACAGCCAGGTCAGGAATTGCGAGACACGTGCAGTCTTTGCCTATGATGAAAGACTGAGGCTGTTGCCTGATTATCTGCAACAGCTTGAAATGGAAAGTAACGGCAAATCGGTTTTGGCAGATGGCAAACCGCTGGATCGCCATAGCAGTCCGATAGTCTGGGGCGGGGTAGGGACCGACGCCCAGCACGCAGTGTTCCAGCTGCTGCACCAAGGTACCCATCTGGTGCCGGTTGAATTTTTGGCTGTGATTGAGCCGGGCCATTCATTGGCAGCAGAGCATCATAAAGGATTGTTGCTCAATTGTTTCGCGCAGAGTGCTGCGCTGATGGCCGGCAAAACTTCCGATGATAGTAATCGAAATTATCCGGGTGACAGACCTTCAACAACCCTATTACTGGACGATCTTGACGGCCGGAGCTTGGGCGCGCTTATTGCCTTTTACGAGCATCGTACCTTTGCAAATGCTGTTCTTTTGGGCATTAATCCGTTCGACCAATTCGGTGTCGAGCTAGGCAAGGAAATGGCCAATGCCCTTTTGGCAGGGGACAGTAACCAAATGGACGCTTCGACCGAAGCATTAAAAAACCGGGCATTTTCCGCCTGATTTATCAAGGAACAAATAATGTCGGAATATGATTATGACCTGTTCGTCATTGGCGCGGGTTCAGGTGGAACCAGAGCGGCGCGGGTGTCGGCTTCATACGGTGCCAAAGTTGCAGTTGCGGAAGAATATCGCGTAGGTGGTACTTGTGTCATTCGCGGCTGTGTGCCGAAAAAGATGCTGGTATACGGCTCTCATTTTTCCGAAGATCTCGAAGATGGCAAAAATTTTGGCTGGACTTGGGAAAATGCCAAGTTTGATTGGACAAAGCTGCGCGATCATATTCTTGCCGATGTCGATCGGCTGAACTCGGCCTACACCCAAACCCTGAATAACCATGATGTCGAAATCATATTGGAGCGCGCTGAGATTGTTGGGCCGCATGAAGTAAAACTGGCCGGCGGCAGGACAGTGACTGCCAAATATATACTGGTTGCTGTTGGCGCATGGCCCGATGTCGCTGATTTTCCGGGCAGTGAGCATATGTCGACATCCAATGAAATGTTCCATCTGGAGAAGCTGCCTGAAACAGTCATCATCTCTGGTGGCGGGTATATTGCCAATGAATTTGCCGGCATATTCAACGGTCTCGGCAGCGAAGTCTTCGTCGTCAACCGCTCGGATGTGATCTTGCGTGGTTATGACGAGAGCTTGCGCGACCGTTTGCTGCAGATTGCGATGACCAAGGGCATAAATTACAAATTTAACTGCACGTTCGACAAGATTGAAAAACGCGAAGACGGCACGCTTGATGTCTACATGGATGGCAAGCCGGCGATGCGGGCCGATGTTGTCCTTGCCGCAACCGGTCGGCGTCCGAAGATTGATGGGCTTGGCCTCGAAAATGCTGGTGTCGAAACCAACGAGAAAGGCGCTATCAAGGTCGATAAGTATAGCCGGACCAATGTCGATAGTATCTATGCCGTCGGCGATGTGACGGACCGTGTTCAGCTGACCCCGGTTGCCATTCGCGAAGGGCAGGCCTTTGCCGATACCGTATTCAACAATACACCGCGGACTGTTGACTATGATTGCATCCCGTCAGCGGTATTCTCTCAGCCGCCGATTGCTTCCGTTGGCCTGACTGAAGGCGAGGCGCGGACACAATATGGCAATATTAAAGTCTATTCGTCCGACTTCCGGGCAATGCGCAATGCTTTTGCGGATCGGCCGGAACGCAGTCTTTACAAAATGATCGTTGAGGCGACGAGCGAGAAAATTCTCGGTCTGCATATGATTGGGCCCGATGCACCTGAGATACTTCAGGCGGCGGCTGTCGCGGTCAAAGCGGGTTTAACCAAACAGGCGTTTGATGACACTGTCGCTTTACACCCCAGTATGTCGGAAGAATTGGTCTTGTTGAAATAGGTTGACGTTACGGCACAGGCCGTTTCGAAAGAAACTTAATTGATCGATTAATTTTTATTGACGATTGCATAATCCTCCGTGCATTGGCTAGGGACGTTTCCGTAGCCAAATCACAGTTCCAAATCATCTTGGGGGATTCATGCAGACGATTATCGAGCAACTCGAAGCCAAGCGCGCGGAGGCCCATTTGGGCGGCGGTCAAAAACGGATTGAGTCGCAGCATGCCAAGGGCAAACTGACGGCTCGTGAGCGGATCGAAGTGTTGCTTGATGAGGGTTCGTTTGAAGAGATCGATACCTATGTCGAACATAATTGCGTCGATTTCGGTATGGAAGAGACGAAGATACCGGGTGATGGCGTGGTCACTGGTTCCGGTACAATCAACGGCCGCCTCGTGTTCGTTTTCAGTCAGGATTTTACGGTCTTCGGCGGTTCGCTGAGTGAGCGCCATGCTGAAAAAATCTGCAAAGTGCTGGAAAATGCCATGAAAGTCGGCGCTCCAGTTATTGGCATCAATGATAGCGGCGGCGCGCGTATTCAGGAAGGTGTGGCGTCCCTGGGCGGCTATGCCGATGTGTTTCAGCGCAATGTTCTGGCAAGCGGTGTTATCCCGCAACTCAGCCTGATTATGGGGCCTTGTGCTGGCGGTGCCGTATATTCACCTGCGATGACAGACTTCATCTTCATGGTGAAGGACAGCAGCTATATGTTTGTCACAGGGCCTGACGTGGTAAAGACCGTGACGAACGAAATCGTGACGCAGGAGGAATTAGGCGGGGCAGTGACCCATACGACCAAGACCAGTGTCGCTGACGTTGCCTATGAGAATGATATTGAAGCGCTGCTCGCGGCACGTGATTTCATCGACTACATGCCGCTCAGCAATCGGGAAGAAGTACCAGAGCGCCCGACCGCCGATCCGTGGGACCGGCTTGAGGACAGTCTCGATACCCTGATCCCCGCCAATGCCAACCAGCCTTATGACATGCATGAGGTCATTCAGAAAATGGTCGACGAAGGCGAGTTTTTTGAGATTCAACCAGCCCATGCGGCTAATATTATCTGCGGCTTTGGCCGTATCGAGGGGCAAACCGTAGGTGTGGTCGCGAACCAACCTATGGTCCTCGCCGGCTGTCTCGATATTAATGCGTCCAAGAAGGCCGGGCGTTTCGTCCGCTATTGCGACGCGTTCAACATTCCGATTGTTACCTTGGTGGATGTTCCCGGCTTTCTCCCCGGCACATCGCAAGAGCATAACGGAATTATCAAACATGGTGCAAAACTGCTCTTCGCCTATGCTGAAGCGACTGTTCCAAAGATCACCATCATCACCCGCAAAGCCTATGGCGGTGCTTATGACGTCATGGCATCCAAGCATTTGCGCGGCGATCTCAACTATGCCTGGCCGACTGCGGAAATCGCGGTCATGGGCGCAAAAGGGGCAGTCGAGATTATCTTCCGCGGCAAGACCGAAGAAGAAATTGCCGAGAAAACCAAGGAATATGAAGATCGCTTCGCCAATCCGTTTATCGCGGCACAAAAGGGCTTTGTCGACGAGGTGATTATGCCGCATTCGACACGGAGGCGTGTGGCGTTGGGATTGCGGAAACTGCGGAACAAGGATTTGGAAAACCCTTGGAAGAAGCATGATAATATTCCGTTATAAGGGATAGGATATGCCTACAGGACTAGTAGCCCTTCTCGACGACGTCGCAGCCATTGCAAAGGTCGCTGCCGCATCTGTTGACGACATAAGCGCAGCAGCAGCGCGTGCGGGTGCCAAGTCCGCCGGCGTGGTGATTGATGACGCTGCGGTGACACCGCAATATGTGACCGGTTTCAGCCCGGCACGCGAACTGCCGATGATCTGGAAGATCGCCAAGGGATCGATCAAGAACAAGCTGTTGTTTTTACTGCCAGCAGCGGTTCTTCTCGGACAGTTTGCACCGTTTCTGATCCCGATCATCCTGATCCTAGGCGGGCTTTTCCTCTGCTATGAAGCGGCTGAGAAGGTGCTTGAATGGCTTCATGTCGATGAGACAACCAAGCATGACAAACCCGCGATTGTCGAAGGCCCAGGCCGCGAGGATGAGATGGTTTCCGGTGCCATCCGTACCGATTTCATTCTGTCGGCCGAGATAATGGCCATTGCCTTGTCGGAGATTACCGATGAAGTCTGGTGGCAGCAGGGGATTATCCTGGCGCTGATCGGTATAGTGATAACAGTCAGTGTCTACGGCGTCGTTGCGTTGATCGTAAAAATGGATGATGTCGGTTTGCATCTGGCGACAGAAAATGAAGGCTTCGTTGCTTCCTTCGGACGTGGCCTGGTGGCGTTCATGCCGAAATTGCTTGGCGCTATCTCGATTATTGGGACACTCGCCATGGCTTGGGTTGGCGGCGGCTTGCTGGTGCATAATATCGCCGCCGTTGGTTGGCACGGTCCCGAGCATCTTATCGACATCATTTCTCATCCTCTGGTTGGGCTATTTCCAGAAAACGCTCAGCTATTTGCCAGCGGGATCAGTTTTGCGATATTGTCAGGCCTACTCGGCGTAGCCATCGGCGCAGTGATCGCGCCGCTGGTTCACAAAATCATTCCGCACGGAGAAGCACATTGAAACTGGGTCGTTTGAACCATATTGGCGTCGTCACACCGTCCATCCCCGACAGCATTGGGCATTGGCGCGATGTTATGGGCGCGACTAAAATACATGATCCGTTTGATTTGCCGGCACAGGGCGTAAAGGTCTGCTTTGTTGACACGCCAGCTGACGGTCCCACCAATGGCACGCAGATTGAACTCATCGAACCGCTTGGTAAGGACAGTCCTATCCACAGTTTTCTAGCGAAAAATCCGTTGGGGGGGCAGCATCATATCTGTTTCGAAGTGCCTGACATCCATGCCGCCAAGGCTGAGTTCGAAGCCATGGGCAAGCGGGTCCTAGGCGAACCGCGCATCGGCGCGCATGGGACACTTATCTTTTTTGTGCATCCCAAGGATATGGGCGGGATGCTAACCGAGATTATGGAAACTCCTAAGGATCACTAATCCACCACAGAAAATACTATAAAGTTGATCCGGCATCGAACCGGCTTGACGCCACTCAAAGGGACAAAATATGGAATTCGAGAATATCAAACTGGACATTGCCGATGAAGTGGCAACCATCACGCTGAATCAGCCAAGCCGCTTGAACGCTTGTTCTCTGGACATGGCAGATGATTTGTTGCTGGCACTGGACAAGCTCGGGGATGCACGCGCTGTCATCATCACCGGTGAAGGGCGCGCCTTTTGTGCCGGTGCCGATCTGCAGGCCAAAGGCGGCGACAGCGCTTTGTCAGGTGGGCAGGGCTCCTATGCGGCGCTAAATCAGCACTACAACCCGCTGATGCTGAAACTTGCCAAGCTGGATATTCCGACCATCACCGCGGTCAACGGCCCTGCCGCCGGCGTGGGATGTTCCATTGCGCTGGCCAGTGACTTTGCCATTGCCGGTAAATCCGCCTATTTCTTGCAGGCATTTGTTAATATTGGCCTGGTGCCCGATGGCGGTGCCAGCTGGATGCTTACCCGTTTGGTGGGTAAGGCCCGTGCCACCGAGATGATGATGCTCGGCGAAAAAATTCCCGGCGAAAAAGCTGCAGATTGGGGATTGGTCTATAAATGTGTCGACGATACAGCCTTGATGGATGAAGCCAATGCGCTGGCCAAGCGACTGGCTGGCGGACCAACAGTGGCTTTGGGTGTCATGCGTCAAAATCTGGCCGCGGCGCTGGAAAGCGACTATGCTTCAGCCCTGTTGAAAGAAGCGGAGGGGCAGCGACTGGCCGGTGACAGCAACGATGCACGTGAAGGCGCGATTGCCTTCCTGCAGAAACGGAAAGCCGAATTTAAGGGCGAATAATGACTGACAAACCGACGATAGAAGACTGGAAAGCGCTTGCCGACAAAGAGGTCAAAGGGCGCGACCTGACTTGGGAGACACCAGAAGGTATCGCCGTCAAACCGCTCTACACAGCGGATGATGCTGGCGATCCGGGTCTTCCTGGCTTCGGCCCCTTTACGCGCGGTGTGAAGGCCAGCATGTATGCCGGTCGCCCGTGGACCATTCGTCAATATGCCGGTTTTTCAACAGCAGAGGAATCCAACGCTTTCTATCGTCGCAATTTGGCGGCGGGCCAGAAAGGCCTGTCGGTTGCTTTCGACCTCGCGACCCATCGCGGTTACGACAGCGACCACCCTAGGGTTGTCGGCGATGTCGGTAAAGCTGGCGTCGCGATTGACAGTATCGAGGACATGAAAATCCTGTTCGACGGAATTCCGCTCGATACCATGTCGGTTTCGATGACCATGAACGGCGCGGTTATCCCTTGTCTGGCCTTCTATATAGTTGCTGCAGAAGAGCAGGGCGTTTCTCAGGACAAGCTCGCGGGCACGATCCAGAATGACATTCTCAAAGAATTCATGGTCCGCAACACCTACATCTATCCGCCTGCGCCTTCCATGCGCATTATCTCGGATATTATTGCCTATACATCCGAGCATATGCCGAAATTCAATAGCATTTCGATCAGCGGCTATCATATGCATGAAGCCGGTGCGACGGCGGTACAGGAACTGGCTTTCACGATTGCGGATGGCCGGGAATATGCGAAACAGGCTATGGCGACGGGGCTCGACATTGACGCATTTGCAGGCCGCCTGAGTTTCTTTTTCGGCATCGGAATGAACTTCTTCATGGAAGTCGCCAAGTTGCGCGCTGCACGAACCTTGTGGCACCGTGTCATGACTGATCTCGGCGCACAATCGGAGCGTTCCAAAATGCTGCGCACCCATTGCCAGACATCCGGCGTTTCGCTGACCGAGCAGGATCCATACAACAACGTGATCCGGACAACCGTTGAGGCGATGGCCGCTACATTGGGTGGAACTCAATCGCTTCATACCAATGCGCTTGATGAAGCCATCGCGCTGCCCACCGATTTTTCCGCCCGCATCGCGCGCAACACGCAGATAGTTTTGCAAGAAGAAGCGGGCATAACCAAGGTCGTCGATCCACTGGGCGGAAGCTATTATATCGAAGCCCTGACCGATGAGCTGGTCGAAAAGGCCTGGGAGATTATCGAACGGGTCGAGGCTGAAGGCGGTATGGCCAAGGCTGTTGCCGATGGTTGGCCAAAAGGCATGATCGAGGAAGCTGCCGCTGGTCGTCAGGCCCGGGTAGACAAAGGCGATGATGTTATTGTTGGTGTGAACAAATATGTTCTGGAAGACGAAGATCAGCTGGAAACACTCGACATTGACAATGCCAAAGTCCGGCAGGGGCAGATTGCGCGGCTGGACAAAATGCGCAAAGAGCGGGATGAAGAGGCTTGTCAGACAGCTTTGCAAGCCATCACCAACGGTGCCAAGGCCGATGGCAATATGCTGGCTCTTGCGGTCGATGCCGCACGCAAACGTGCTTCTCTGGGCGAAATATCCGATGCTATGGAAGCCGCCTTTGGCCGTTACGCAACAAAACCGACACCGGTAAAAGGCATTTACGGCGCTGCCTATGAGGGCGACCCGCAATATGCACTGGTGGTGGACGGGGTCGATGCGGTGTCGCAGCGCCTGGGTCGTAAACCGAAAATACTCGTCGCCAAAATGGGGCAGGATGGCCATGACCGCGGCGCCAATGTCGTGTCCAGTGCTTTTACCGATATGGGATTCGATGTGATATCGGGTCCGCTATTCCAGACACCGGGAGAAACCCGCGATCTGGCTCTTTCGGAAAATGTTGATGCTGTGGGCGCGTCCAGCCTAGCCGCTGGCCACAAGACGCTGATTCCTGAATTGGTGCAGATGCTGCGCGATTCGGGACGCAGCGATATCAAGGTTTTTGCAGGCGGTGTGATACCACCCCAAGACTATGAATTCCTCCGTAAATCGGGTGTTGTCGGAATCTATGGACCGGGAAGCAATATTGTGGAATGTGCCGCAGATATCTTGCGCCTGCTGGGCCACAACATGCCACCTGAAACCGAGGAAGCCGCTGAATGATCGAAACCGAAACGAGTGAAGCAAGCGAGACTGTTGTAAGACAAGACTGGTCGCGCGAAGAAATTGCCGACCTGTTCAATCTTCCCTTTGATGAATTGCTGTTTCAAGCGGCTACTGTTCACCGGCAACATCACACACCGGGACAGGTGCAGCTTTCAACATTGCTATCAATCAAAACCGGCGGGTGTCCGGAGGACTGCGGTTATTGCAATCAATCTGCCCATGCCGAAAGCGGGTTGAAAGCAGAAAAATTACTCGATGTCCGCTCTGTTTTGCAAACGGCCGCACAAGCGAAAGATCGCGGCTCATCTCGTTTCTGTATGGGGGCTGCCTGGCGCAATCCCAAAGACCGCGACATGCCGGCGATTATCGAAATGGTAAAGGGCGTTCGGCAAATGGGTATGGAAACCTGCATGACGCTTGGCATGCTGACCAAGAAACAGTCGGAAATGCTCGCCGATGCAGGATTGGATTACTATAATCACAATATCGACACGTCGCCCGAACATTACGAAAAAGTAATCACAACGCGAACTTTTGACGATCGTCTGGAAACGCTGGAGAATGTGCGGACCAGCGGCATCAATGTCTGCTCTGGCGGGATTGTCGGCATGGGCGAGACGCGCGAAGACCGGATCGGATTTGTCCATGCCCTCGCAACATTGCCTAAGCATCCAGAGAGTGTTCCGGTGAACGCGCTTGTTCCGGTCAAGGGTACTGTTCTAGGCGATATGCTGGCCGATACGCCGCTAGCAAAAATTGATGATATCGAGTTTGTCCGCACGATTGCGGTCGCGCGCATTACGATGCCTGCGTCGATGGTGCGACTATCCGCTGGCCGGGAATCCATGTCGGAAAGCACACAGGCGCTTTGCTTCATGGCAGGGGCGAACAGCATCTTTACCGGGGACAAATTGTTGACGACTGGCAATGCAGGCGATGATGCCGATGAAGCGATGTTTGAGAAATTGGGGCTGGTTCCGATGGCAGCGGAACCGAGGGAAGATAAACTAGAGGCAGCCGAATAAACATGTTCAAAAAAATTCTAATCGCCAATCGCGGCGAAATTGCTTGTCGGGTTATTCGCACAGCCCAGAAAATGGGTATCAAAACGGTTGCTGTTTATTCCGACGCAGATGCGCGCGCACCACATGTGCAGATGGCGGATGAGGCTGTGCATATCGGGCCTTCTCCTGCAGCAGAGTCTTATTTGATTGCGGACAAAATTATTGAGGCCTGCAAGGAAACCGGCGCAGAGGCAGTACATCCTGGTTATGGTTTCTTGTCTGAACGGACCAGTTTCCCCGAACAATTGGCGGAAAATGACATCGCCTTTATCGGCCCTCCACCCAATGCCATCGCGGCGATGGGTGATAAGATTGAGTCCAAAAAACTGGCTGAGAAGGCAGGGGTCAGCGTCGTTCCCGGCCATATCGGTGAAATTGATGACACCGATCACGCTGTGAAAATCTCTGGCGAAATCGGCTATCCCGTGATGATGAAAGCCAGTGCAGGCGGCGGCGGCAAGGGCATGCGCCTCGCCTGGAACGAGAAAGACGTTCGCGAGGGTTTTGAAGCGACCAAGCGCGAAGGTCTCGCAAGTTTCGGCGATGACCGCGTGTTTATCGAGAAATTTATCGAACAGCCTCGCCATATTGAAATCCAGGTGCTTGGCGACAAACATGGCAATGTCATCTATCTCGGTGAGCGGGAATGTTCGATCCAGCGGCGACATCAGAAAGTTGTCGAAGAAGCGCCATCTCCCTTTGTTGATCCCGAGATGCGCAAAAAAATGGGCGAACAAGCGGTCGCTCTATCCAAAGCGGTGGATTATCACAGCGCTGGTACGGTCGAACTGATCGTCGGCGCGGACAAGAGTTTTTATTTCCTTGAAATGAACACCCGGTTGCAGGTCGAGCATCCTGTTACCGAATATATTACCGGTCTCGATCTGGTAGAACAGATGATCCGCGTGGCCTATGGTGAGAAATTACCGCTGACGCAGGATGATGTGACCCTGACCGGTTGGGCGGTCGAAAACCGCGTCTATGCCGAAGATCCCTATCGCAACTTCCTGCCGTCCACCGGACGTCTGGTTAAATATAACCCGCCAGAAGCCGAAGAAGGCATCAGGGTCGATGATGGTGTCGCAGAGGGCGGTGAAGTCTCGATTTTCTATGATCCGATGATTGCCAAGCTGATCACCTATGGGGAAACCCGTATCGAGGCCATTGATCGCCAGATTGATGCCCTGAACCGGTTCGAGATTACCGGCCCCGGCCACAATATCGATTTTCTCTCAGCACTGATGCAGCACGAGCGTTTCCGCGACGGCAACATCACGACCAATTTCATTGCCGAAGAATATCCTGATGGTTTTCAGGGCGCACCAGCGTCAGATGATTTGCTCTGTAATCTCGCAGCCATCGCGGCTTTTGCAGCCACCGCCCATGCCGATCGCGCACGCCGGATCGACAATCAATTGGGCCAGCGGCTGCAACCGCCATCTGAATGGGAGGTCAAAATTGGTGATAGCGTTCAACAGGTTTCCGTATCTGAAGAGGGCATATTGGTTGATGATAAGGACGTGGACCTCTCCGTTGCCTACACGCCGGGAGATAGCCTGATCCTCGCCAATATTGGCGAGGAACCGCTTTCCGTCAAAATATCAAAGACCCCCAATGGCTTGGCGCTCAATACCCATGGAGCGACCCATAAGGTACAGGTTTTACCCGCACATATCGCACAACATGCGGTGCATATGATCGAAAAGGTTCCGCCCGATCTTTCCAAATATCTGCTTTGCCCAATGCCGGGCCTGCTTGTAGCGCTGCACGTCAAAGAGGGCGACAAGGTGGAAGAAGGCCAGCCATTAGCTGTGGTCGAGGCCATGAAAATGGAGAATATCCTCCGCGCAGAGAAAAATGCCGTCGTTAAATCTGTTGAAGCGGAACAAGGGGATAGCCTTGCCGTCGATGCGGTGATACTCGAACTGGAATAATCAAAACGCCTTGGGGAGGGCAAATATGGCCAGTGAAGCAGCGGTTGCAATGCAGCGCGAACCAACCGACAAGGAAATCAAGCTTGTCATCGGCGCGTCATCCGCCGGGACGATCTTCGAATGGTATGATTTCTTTATCTACGGAACCTTGTTCTACATCATTGGCCCCACCTTTTTTCCGAGCGGCAATGAAACACTTGAAATCCTGTTGGTGTGGGCGACCTTTGCGATTGGCTTTGGTTTCAGACCTGTAGGCGCCGTTTTGTTCGGTTTTCTGGGCGATCGATTAGGGCGCAAATATACATTTCTGGTTACGGTCACCCTGATGGGGATAGCGACTGCAGGTGTCGGCCTGATCCCTAGCGCCGAAACCATAGGGCTTGCAGCACCGGCAATTGTTATCTTCCTGCGTGTTTTGCAGGGACTGGCACTGGGCGGCGAGTATGGCGGTGCGGCCATTTATGTCGCGGAACATGCTCCAACAGAGAAACGCGGCTATTATACCAGTTACATTCAGGCAAGCGTAGCTGGCGGCTTTGTGTTGTCGATTGGCGTGGTACTGGCTTGCCGTTTCCTGATTCCAACCGATGATTTCAACGATTGGGGCTGGCGTATTCCCTTCTTACTCTCGATCATATTGCTGGGCATTTCGTTATGGATGCGTTTGAAGTTAAATGAGAGTCCGGTTTTCCAAGCGATGAAAGCCGAGGGAAAAACCTCCAAAAACCCGTTCACCGAAAGCTTTTCCTATCCCGGCAACAAGAAACGGATTTTCGTCGCGCTGTTCGGGATCACCGGAATACTAACAACCATATGGTATACCGCATTTTTCTCCGGCATGTCCTTTCTGCGCGGCCCCATGAATGTCGATGATCTGACGGTTGACTTGATCCTGTTTTTTGCTGGTTTGATTGCCATGTCATTCTATCTCGTCGTTGGCAAATGGTCAGACAAAGTGGGACGGAAGAAGCCGATTATCGTTGGTGCAATCCTGTCGCTATTTCTACTCTTCCCGTCCTTCTGGGGCTTGGGACAGCTCGCCAATCCCGGATTGTCGGCGGCATCGGAGGCCACTCCGGTTCGTGTAGAAGGCACGGCCTGCAGCACGGACCCCTTTGCCGAGCTGTTCAGCCGTGAACAAAGCGACTGCGGCAAGATTTTGGAGACTTTGACGGCCTCTGGCGTTGCCTATACGGTCACCGATGCATCGGATTTGAAACTCTTCGCTGGCAGCGAGGAAATCGCAGTCGACACGGCTTGGTTCAGTGACGGAGCGGCGCGCAGGGACGGCATTCGCGGCGCACTCAGTGCATCAGGCTTTGATTTCGAGGAGCAACAGCTCGGGGCCATGCGCATATTGGGTATCGTGGCTATATTGCTCGTTTTGGGCGCGCTCAGCGCACTCACTTACGGATCAGTAGCGGCGCTGTTGGCTGAGATGTTTCCACCAAAAATCCGATATAGTTCGATGTCGATACCCTATCATATCGGCGCAGGATATCTCGGCGGCTTTCTGCCACTGATAGCAGGCTATATCGTTGCCCGATCGGGTGATGTCTATTCAGGCCTCTGGTATACTTGGGCCGTCGTTGCCTTTGGCGTGATCATAGCTTGGTGGGGCATTCCCAAGGACCCGGAAGCAGCACTCGACGAAGTAGATTAAACTGACTATCGCCGCATCATGAGCGATAAAGTCATTGATATACCATCACCCGCCAGGTTGCGCTTGGATGCCGGCGCCTTGCTATCCAATTGGCACGCCCTGGATGACATGAGCGGTGCGGCCAGCGCTGGAGCAGCGATAAAGGCCAACGCTTATGGTCTTGGTGCGGTTGAGGTTTTTCAACGTCTGCAATCTGCAGGCTGCCGGGATTTCTATGTCGCCAATTGGCAGGAAGCCGGAGAGTTAGAAGTTTGTGCCGCGGCGCACACCAATATCTCCGTCCTAAACGGTGTACGTCCGGAAGATATGCCAGTTGCCATCACATCATCGGCCAAACCGGTATTGAACAGCATTGAACAAGCCGTGCGATGGCGTGAAACAGGACGTCCATGCGACCTAATGATCAATAGCGGTATGAACCGCCTGGGCATCAATGTTTCGGAGTTGCAGCAGTGCGACTGGACCGAAATGAATATCGACATTGTTATGAGCCACCTGGCTTCTGCAGACGAGGATGTCCCCCAAAACGAAGCGCAACTGGATCAGTTTGCCAACGCGCTGCAACTTGTGCCCGGGAAGCGACGAAGCCTTAGTAACAGCGCAGGTATCGCTTTGGGGCAAGACTATCATTTCGACTGCACCAGACCGGGGTTGTCTCTTTACGGAGGAAAGCAAAGACCGGCGCTCGTTGAGACAATTCAGCAGGTGGCTTTCCCGGAAGTGCAAATTCTACAGACCCGTAACCTGCAACACGGTGATCAGGTAGGCTATAACGCCAAATACACAGCTGGAAGAGACCATCCAATTGCCATATTGGCGATGGGATATGCCGATGGATATTTGCGGGGCTTTTCCAATGCAGGTATATTTTTCAAGGATCAGACCAAGCTTCCCGTTCTCGGGCGTATATCGATGGATTTGGTCGCGGTTGATATATCCGACGCTCCTGACCTTAAAGAATCTGATTGGATCTCTGCAGATTATGATCTGCCAAGAGCATCGCGCCAGTCCGGCCTGTCGCAATATGAACTAATAACTGGTCTGGGCAATCGTTATAGCCGTTACTGGGCTTGATTTGAGCATCTGCCATATCGCAAACGCACATGAACTAATCGGCTAAATTCCGCGCCGATTGCAATATACAAAACTCAGTGAGCGGCTTTGGTTGCGGCGATGCACAATTTTGTCTAAAGCGGTCGGAATAGCAAAGAATTTTCAAGCTCTATCGACTTAATATGATAAAAAATGGCGATATGGTTCACAGGAGATAACATGGCGAAGACAAAAAAGGGTGATCCGGACGGCCCGATCATAATAAAAAAATATGCCAACCGGCGGCTCTACAACACACAGACGTCCAATTATATTACGCTGGATTTTCTGGCGGAAATGACGCGTGATGATGTTGACTTCGTGGTCGTCGACGCGAAAACCGGTGATGACATTACACATAATGTACTCACCCAGATTATCGTTGACGAGGAAAGCAGCGGGCAGAACATGCTGCCGGTCAATTTCCTGCGCCAGCTTATCTCAATGTATGGCAACAGCATGCAGTCTCTGATGCCGTCATATCTCGAAGCATCCATGGACAATTTTCGCAAAAACCAGAAACAGTTTCAGGAAGCTGTCGAAGGGGCTCTCAATAAAAACCCCTTGGGACAGATGGCCGTCAAGAACCAGAAGCAGTTTCAGGAAGCCATTGAAAATGCCTTGAAATCCAGTCCGCTGGGCAGCGTCGTCGAAAAAGCGTTAAACCCGCTCGGACTTGGTGACAAAACGGCCTCTAATGATGAAGAGCCCGTGTCTGAACCAGAGCCGGAAGAGGAAGAAATGTCTGCCAAAGACAAAGAGATTATGGATCTCAAACAACAGCTGGCAGATATTCAATCGAAGATCGATAATCTCGACGATTGATTTTACGCCTCCGGGTCTCCGAACTTTAAAACTTTCCGACAGGAACAGAATACGTGAAGAAAAACGCTCTATCCGTAACCAGAGAAGCTGACTTTTCAGCTTGGTATCAGCAGCTTATTGCCGAAGCCGATTTGGCTGAAGAGTCCGGCGTGCGGGGATGCATGGTCATGCGGCCGTGGGGCTATGGTATCTGGGAGCGAGTACAATTTCTCATGGATCAGCGGATCAAGGCTACCGGTCATGAAAACTGCTATTTCCCATTGTTCATTCCGCTGAGCTATTTCGCCAAGGAAGCCGAACATGTCGATGGTTTTGCCAAGGAAATGGCTGTCGTTACCCATCATCGGTTGATGAAGGACGATAGCGATGGCCTTGTTGTCGATCCAGAGGCAAAGCTTGAAGAACCCTTGGTGGTCCGGCCAACGTCCGAAACGGTGATCGGTACAGCCTTTTCGCGATGGGTACAAAGCTGGCGCGACCTGCCAGTTATGATCAACCAGTGGGCCAATGTTGTGCGCTGGGAAATGCGGACACGGATGTTCCTGCGTACCAGCGAGTTTCTTTGGCAAGAGGGCCATACCGCCCACGCTACACGTGATGAAGCGATGGAAGAAACGCTCGACATATTGGAAATGTACCGCAGCTTCTCTGAAGATGTGCTGGCGATGCCTGTTGTTGCTGGCGAGAAACCAGAGAATGAGCGTTTTCCTGGCGCGGACGCCACCTATTCCATCGAGGCAATGATGCAGGATGGCAAGGCATTGCAAGCCGGCACCTCGCATTTTCTTGGCCAGACCTTCTCCAAGGCTCAAAATATCCGCTATCAGGACAAGGAAGGACAGTTTCAATTCGCCTACACGACGAGTTGGGGCACGTCTACGCGGCTCATCGGCGGCGTGATCATGACGCATGGCGACGATGATGGCCTACGCGTACCGCCGCTTATTGCGCCATATCAAGTGGTGGTCATTCCCATGCTGCGCGACAAGCCAGAGGATGAAGAGGTTCTCAATTTCTGTACTGCGCTTACGAAACAACTGTCCGGACTGCGGGCTTTTGATGAGAATGTCCGGGTAAAACTCGACAAAAGCGGCGCCAAGGCATCGAACAAACGCTGGGCCTGGGTCAAAAAAGGTGCGCCGCTTATTCTTGAAATTGGTCCTCGCGATGTTGCAGAAGGCAATGTCTCTGCTCTTCGCCGCGATGCGCTGTACAAGGATAATGGCAAGCTTGATGCGCAGATTCTTGCGAAAGATAGCTTTGCAGAACAGGTGCCCGCGTTGTTGGAAGAAATTCAATCCAAACTGCATGGTGAAGCCAAGCAACGACTGGATTCCAATATTACACGCGGTTTGACCGATTTTGCGGATGTTCAGAAATTCTACAAAGAGAATAAGAAATATCCCGGTTGGCTGGAAGTCCAATGGTGCCGGGCGACTGGCGAAGAACTTGATCAGATTGAAGAGAGACTGAAAAAGCTGAAACTGACCTTCCGCAACGTACCGAACGAAGCGGCAGCGGTGGACGGCGACTGTATTTTCACGGGTAAGCCAGCGGTCGAACGGATTCTTATCGGCAAAGCCTATTAATGGCGAAATCGTCCAAATCTCACAAGCCAAGACAGGTTCCGTCACGCAAACAGATATTGGACTTTATTGAAAAGTCAGACCAACCCGCCGGTAAACGGGAAATCGCCAAAGCTTTTCGCTTGCGTGGGTCGGACAAAATCGCTCTCAAGGCTTTGCTGAAAGACATGGCCGACGAAGGCCTGATCGACAGCACGCCAGGCCGCGCCTTTCACAAAATGGGCGGTATTCCTAAGGTCACGGTACTGAAAATCGTCGAAATTGATGGCAATGAGGCGATTGGCATGCCCGAACGCTGGGAAGCGGAGGCCCCGGCACCCCGGCTGCGCATTAAGGAGCGTGGTCGCCGCGCAGCATTGGCGGTTGGTGATCGCGTTCTCGCCCGAACTGAAGAACGCGGGCAGGGGCATATTGCTTTCATGATGAAGAAGATCGCTCAAAGTAGTGATATGCTGATGGGCGTGGTCGAAAAGGACGAGCACGACCGGTTTTGGCTGAAGCCCGTAGATCGAAAAATCAGACGCAGCACAGCGATATCCGATTTGGGCGAAGCAGAAGTGGGGAACCTGGTTCTTGCAGAACCCGTCGGTCGCGGTAGTCAGGTCAAGGCACGCGTTAAAGATATCCTAGGCGATCCTTTCGCACCTAAGTCATTCAGCCTGATCGCCATCCATAAATATGAAATTCCCCTCGAATTCCCGATAGATGTTCTGGATGAAGCAGAGCATGCCACCAAGCTGAAACTCAGCAAAGAGGACAGGGAAGACCTTACCGCTCTGCCCATAGTTGCGATCGACCCTGCGGATGCGCGCGACCATGACGATGCTATCTGGGCGGCACCCGATGATGATGCCAGTAATGCAGGTGGTTTCAAGGCGATTGTCGCGATTGCTGATGTATCATTCTATGTTCGAAGCGGCAGCAAGCTTGACCGAGAAGCATATAAGCGCGGCAATAGTGTCTATTTCCCGGATCGGGTTGTGCCGATGTTACCGGAGGCGCTGTCAACGGATGTGTGCTCGCTCAAGCAGGATGTCGATCGAGCGGCTTTGGCGTGCCATCTGAAAATCAATGCTAAGGGCAAGGTCATTTCCTCGCGTTTCACACGTGCGATTGTGCGGCTGACCGGCAATATCGCATATGAGGACGCACAGGCTGCGATGGACGGGAAGTTGGATCACCCGATGAAGGCAAGCGCCCTTGAACCGCTTTGGGCCTGCTGGAAATTACTTGCAAAAGCCAGGGATGGCAGGGAACCACTAAACCTCGATTTACCGGAAAAGCGGGTAGTCCTGGATCATCAGGGCCGGATTGCCGAAATTGCTACTCGGGAACGCCTCGACGCACACCGCCTGGTCGAGGACTATATGATCGCGGCCAACGTCGCTGCGGCCAAAATGCTCGAATCCAAGAAATCACCGCTCATTTACCGGGTTCACGAAGTACCATCGCGCGAAAAGCTGATCGCGCTTAAAGACTATCTCAAGAGCTTTGATGTCAGTTTTGCGATGGGGCAGGTGATCAAGCCCTCGGTTTTCAATCGCCTTATTGAGCAAGTTGGCGAGGCAGAGATTTTACCGTTGGTCATGGAACAGATATTGCGCAGTCAGACGCAGGCCTACTATGGATCCACCAACATGGGTCATTTCGGCCTTTCACTGGGCAGCTATGCGCACTTCACCAGTCCGATTCGGCGCTATGCCGACCTGATTGTGCACCGCGCTTTGGTGAGTGGTTGCAAATTGGAACAGCCGAAACCGAAGAATGATCTAATCCCTGCGCAAAGCGGATTGAGCAAGGACATGGCCGACAAGCTGGACCTGATATCCGAAAAGATCAGCCAACTGGAACGGCGCGCGATGATGGCCGAACGCGAAACGGTGGATCGCTATATCTCGGCCCATTTATCCGATCATGTTGGTCAGATACTGAAATGCCGGATCACTGGTGTCCAGAATTTCGGGTTTTTCGCCACTGTTGAAGAGTTGGGCGGGGACGGCCTGGTTCCTGTCCGGACGCTGGGTGTGGAACGGTTCGACTATGACGAGCAAAAGCAGCAGTTGGAAGGTGTGGAGACTGGTATAACTTATAATATCGGGCAAAAGCTCGATCTACGGCTCGTTGAGGCCAACGCCGCCACAGGCAGTCTGCTCTTTGAACTGGCGGAAGGAGCCAATCACATGCCGGGTCGTCATGAGCCCCGGCGAGGACGTGGCCGGCCCAAAGGAAAACCGCATCGCAAAGGAAAACGCGGTCGTCCGGCAAATATTCGTCATCGCAGCCGATAATGTAACCGGATGAGCGCAGGGAACGAATAAGCAGGCACAATCATAAAAGGATACCCTGATGACGACCCTGATACCGACTCAAGCCGTTCCTGATTTTACCGTTCCAATGACAGATGGCGGGCAGTTTCAACTCAGCCAGCGTGCCGGTGATAACTTTACTCTGTTACTATTTTATCGTGGTCTGCATTGCCCGATCTGCAAAGGGCAATTGCGCGACCTGCAAAGCAAACTCGGTGATTTCGCCGAACGCGGCGTTACTGCGGTCGCCATCAGCATGGATGATCAGGAACGTGCCCAAAAGTCTGCCGAAGACTGGGGTATAGATGAGCTGATGCTCGGCTATGGTCTGAGCGAAGCTATGGCTCGTGAACTGGGTCTGTATATCTCTGCCGGACGACCAGACAGCCCGGAACCTTCGATTTTCTCTGAACCAGCTTTGTTTCTCGTCCGTCCTGACCAAACACTTTACTTCGCCAGCGTCCAAAGCATGCCATTCACACGGCCGCCTCTTGATCAGTTAATGATGGGTATAGACTACGCGCTGGCCAATGATTATCCGGCGCGCGGCGAGCTGGGCTGAGTTTCTAACTTAGGCGGTCAATCTCTTCCTTGCTCAGTGATCCGGGTACAACCATTACCGGGCAGGGGAGGGTACCCGCCTCCGTTGCGGCAAAGTGAGTAACCAACGGACCGGGCGAGCCATTACCAGCGGCACCGAGAACAAGGGCCGCCAATCCGTCGATCTCGTCCATCAATTTGCGAACATCCTTGGCACCCTTGCCTTCCTTGACGGTGATAGAGGGCCTGATTCCGGTTTCGTCGAACAAAGTACCCGCAGCGCTTGAAACTAAAGCTTCGGCTCGGTTCTTGGCTTCTTCCTCTAACGTAGCCTGTACGCCGCCCCAGGCAACGAAGCCTTCGCTCTCCACCAGCGCCAATATGTGCAAAGCACCATTGGTCTTCATCGCCCGGCGTGAAGCGAAACGAAGCGCTATGCTTGCCTCCTCGGTTTCGTCAATAACCACTAGGTAAGTACGCATGAAAACTCCCCAACTGACTGCGCATTTCTACTATTAAAACCATGCTTGCGATAAAAGCCTGTGATATGCAAGATTTACACAGCTTGCGCTTTCCTGTGATTTGCGCATAAACGCCAGCAACGTTGATATAGAATAAGGGTTTCCTCTCCATGCCGATCAACCTTCAAATGCCCGCTTTGTCTCCGACGATGGAAGAGGGGACGCTGGCCAAATGGCTGGTCAAAGAGGGCGATGAGGTCGCTTCAGGCGACCTATTGGCCGAGATTGAGACTGACAAGGCGACGATGGAGTTTGAAGCGGTTGATGAAGGCACGATCGCGAAGATCGTGGTTGCCGAGGGGACCGATAGTGTCAAAGTCGGCGATGTGATTGCGATCATTGCCGAAGAGGGCGAGGATGTGGACGCTGCTTTGAAAGTTGACGAAAGTGCCGCAGAGAAGCCCAAGCCGGTTGCCGAAGTTGCTGAAAAGCCTGCGGAACCGGCACAGGAGGTTGCTCCAAAAGTTACAGATGAGGCACCTAAAGTTGCCGCACCATCATCGGATGGCAACCGCATCAAGGTCAGCCCGCTGGCCCGGCGTCTGGCCGAGCAGAAAGGCGTTGATCTCGGCGCGCTCAGTGGATCGGGTCCAGGCGGACGGATTATCAAGGCCGATATTGACGCGGCCGAAGGCGGCACAGCGCCGGTCAAAAGCGAAGCCGCTTCACCTGCACCAGCTCCCGCCGCCACTCCGGCACCAGCACCAGCGGCGAATGATTTCGATATCCCGCACACGTCGGAGAAACTGTCTGGCATGCGTAAGACCATTGCCCGCCGCCTGACCGAGGCGAAGCAGACCATTCCGCATATCTATCTCACCGTGGATATTCAGCTCGACAAGCTGCTCAAATTGCGCAGCGAACTCAACGCGACGCTGGAACCGCGCGGCGTCAAACTGTCGGTCAATGATCTGTTGATCAAGGCGCTCGCCGTATCCCTGATGCAGGTACCCAAATGCAATGTCTCGATTGACGGCGATCAGCTCAAGACGTTTGCGCGTGCTGATATCTCGGTGGCGGTCAGCATTCCTGGCGGTTTGATCACGCCCATTATCACAAGCGCCGACACAAAATCACTCAGCACCATTTCCAGCGAGATGAAAGATCTGGCTGGCCGCGCCAAGGACGGCAAGCTCAAGATGCATGAATATCAGGGCGGTACCGCCAGCATCTCCAATATGGGTATGTTCGGCATCAAGAATTTCGACGCGGTAATCAACCCGCCGCAAGCGATGATCATGGCTATCGGCGCAGGCCAGAAGCGCCCGCATGTGATCGATGACAGCCTGCAAATCGCGACGATCATGAGCGCCACCGGTAGCTTCGATCACCGGGCCATTGATGGCGCGGATGGGGCGCAGTTGATGCAGGTATTTAAAGAGCTCTGCGAGAACCCATTGGGGATGCTGGCTTAATCACCATCGCAAAAGCTTTAGTCTCCTGTCCCTCACGGAAGAGGAACAGAAACAAAGGAATAAAATGGCAAAATCTTACGACCTCATCGTTCTCGGTTCCGGCCCCGGCGGCTATGTCGCGGCCATTCGTGCCTCGCAACTGGGACTGAAAACCGCAATTGTAGAACGCGAAAATCTCGGCGGTATCTGCCTCAATTGGGGCTGCATACCGACCAAGGCGCTGCTGCGTTCCGCCGAGGTGTTTCATAATATGAAACATGCAGCGGATTATGGTCTGGCGGCGGAAAAGATCAGCGCAGATCTCGACGCCGTCGTCAAACGTTCTCGCGGGGTGGCGAAACAGCTTAATCAGGGCGTCACGCATCTGATGAAGAAGAACAAGATCGACGTCGTCATGGGCGACGGCAAGATTGTCGAAAAGGGGAAGGTCGCCGTCAAGACGGAGAAGGGCGACGAAGAACTCACCGCCAAGAATATCATCATCGCCACCGGTGCCCGCGCCCGCGATCTGCCCTTTGCCAAGGCGGACGGCAAGCGGATCTGGACCTATCGCCACGCCATGACGCCGCCGGAAATGCCCAAGAAACTGCTGGTTATCGGCTCTGGCGCGATCGGTATCGAATTTGCCAGTTTCTACAATGACATGGGCGCGGACGTGACCGTGGTCGAGATGATGGACCGGGTTGTTCCGGTGGAAGATGAGGAAATCTCAAAATTCCTAGAAAAGTCTCTCAAAAAACAGGGCATGACCATCATGACCGGAGCGGGCGTCAAGAGCATCGAGACGTCGGCCAAGGGCGTCAAGGCGGAGATTGAAGACAGTAAAGGCAAGAAAGCCAGCCATGACTTCAGCCATGTCATCGTCGCCGTTGGCATCCAGCCCAATGTCGAAACGGTCGGTCTGGATGAGCTGGGCATCGAGCCTGACGAGCGCTTCCATATCAAGACGGACGCAATGTGCCGGACCAATGTCGAGGGCATTTACGCCATTGGTGACGTAACCGGCGGACCGTGGCTCGCGCACAAAGCCAGTCATGAAGGCGTTATCGCGGTCGAAGCGATAGCGGGCGGCCATCCGCACGCAATGGATGTCAACAATATCCCCGGCTGCACCTATTGCCATCCTCAGATCGCCAGTGTCGGCCTGACCGAAGCCAAAGCCAAGGAAGCGGGTCATGACGTCAAAGTCGGTAACTTCCCGTTCATTGGTAATGGTAAGGCGATTGCGCTGGGCGAGACCGAAGGTTTCATTAAAACTGTGTTTGACGCGAAAACCGGCGAATTGCTCGGCGCGCATATGATCGGAGCCGAGGTCACAGAGCTGATCCAAGGCTATACCGTGGGCAAGACGCTGGAGACGACCGAAGCGGAATTGATGAACACCGTTTTCCCGCACCCGACGCTCAGCGAGATGATGCATGAAAGCGTGCTCGATGCCTATGAGCGGGTTTTGCATATGTAGGACATTGCTTCTCTCCCCTTGAGGGAGAGAAAAGACTTGGCTTGGCAATTTATTGACTTAGCAAGTCTTAGAGAGGGGTGGGCGGCAATCACTAGCTTTGTGTTTAGGCGCTACCCCTCACCGACTGCGACTAAGCACCTGCGGTGCTAAGTCTTCGTTTTCCTCTCCCTCAAGGGGAGAGGAGGGCGCATTTGGCAGTTTCGGCCACTTTTCCTCTCCCCTTGAGGGAGAGGACAGATTTACTTACGAACTTGTTCGTTAGAAAATCTTGGTGAGGGGTGGAGGTCAGGCGCCAATGGCCGGATATAAACCGCAAACTCTAAAATACGCCAAACAACTGCGTCGTGACATGACACCGCAGGAACGCTTGCTTTGGAACCGGTTAAGAGACCGGCAAGTGGGTGGATATAAGTTTCGAAAACAACAGCCAATAGGTCCTTATATTGTTGATTTCATATGCCACGAAAAGAAATTGATTGTGGAAGCAGATGGATCGCAGCATTATGACAGTGATCATGATATGGCGCGCGATCAATGGTTGAAAAAGCAAGACTACTCTGTTCTTAGATATTGGAATAATGAGATAAACGAGAATTTGGAGGGCGTTTTGGAAGCTATTTTGGTTGCGCTTTCCCAAACCCCTCACCAACGTCGCCTAATCGCCTTCGGCGCTAAGGCTTTCTTTTCCTCTCCCTCAATGGGAGAGGAGTTAAGAAGGGGAACAATCGATGAATCCGATCAAAGGCTTACTGGCATTATCTCTTACTATCTCTGCGACTGCCAATGCGGAGACCATCGTCTATACGGCTGACCGGATGCTGGATGTCGACAGCGGCCGAATGATCGAAAGCCCCGTCATCATCGTCACCAATGGCAAGATTGCCCGGGTCACGGATCAGAGTGACCCGGTCGAACCAGCGGATGCGCGAACCGTGGCGCTGGGCGATGTCACAATCCTTCCCGGCCTGATCGACATGCACGTCCATCTCGACGCCAATCCAATTTATGGCGGCTACAGCAGCCTGCAATTTACCGATCAGTTTTTCACCGTGCAGGGCGTCGCCAATGCTCGGGCGATGCTGGAAGCGGGTTTTACCAGTGTACGCAATGTCGGGTCCGACAATTATTCGGATATTGCCTATAAGCAGGCGATAGACGAAGGGTTGATCGCCGGACCGCGGATTACACCAGCGGGCTATTCCCTAGGCGCAACGGGCGGTCATTGTGACCAGACTTTTCTGCCACCGTCGTTCAAGGCCAAATCGCCTGCTGTTGGTGATGGCC
This sequence comes from uncultured Sphingomonadaceae bacterium, assembly GCA_947495985.1. GTDB lineage: Bacteria > Pseudomonadota > Alphaproteobacteria > Sphingomonadales > Sphingomonadaceae > Parasphingorhabdus. The sequence continues at coordinate 831,865 of CANMBD010000001.1, read as the reverse complement.
CCACAGAACTGCGCAAAAAGGTGCGCGAACAGCGCAAATATGGCGCGGAGGTCATCAAGGTCTGTGCCACCGGCGGTGTATTCTCGCGCAATACTGAGCCGGGGCAGCAGCAATTGTCGCTCGAGGAATTAAGCGCCATTGTCGATGAAGCCAAGCTCTGGGGCCTGAAAACGGCGGCGCATGCCCATGGCGCCGCTGGAATCAAGACCGCCATCCGCGCGGGCTTTACCACCATCGAACATGCCAGCCTGGTCGATAAAGAGGGCATTGATCTGGCGCGCAAGAACGGCACCTATTTCGGGATGGATATTTTCAACACCGAATATACCCAGTCGGAAGGCAAGAAAAACGGGGTGTTGGAGGAAAATCTTCTCAAAGACCGGCAAATTGCGCAGCTGCAGCGCGACAATTTCCGCGCCGCGCATCAGGCAGGCGTGAAAATGGTGTTCAGCTCTGACGCGGGCGTCATGCCGCACGGCATTGCGGGCGGGCAGTTCAAGATCATGGTCGACTACGGCATGACGCCGCTCGAAGCGATAAGAGCCGCGACGATTAATGCCGCCGATGCGCTTGGCAAAGCCGATCAGGTCGGGCGGATAAAGGCCGGATATCATGCCGATTTTATCGCTGTTGACGGCGATCCTCTTGCCAATGTTCGCGAACTGGAAGATGTTGATGTCGTGATAAAAGGCGGTGCCCTGGTGAAAGGACAATAGAATGGCCAAAGGCACACATGACTATGTCGAGGATCCACGCAACGAAACCATCCTGATCAACGTCAATGGCGCGATAACGCCGCGGGCCGAGGCCATGGTGTCGGTATTTGACAGCGGTTTCATGCTGGGTGACGGGGTCTGGGAAGGATTGCGGGTCCACAAAGGCCGGATTGCCTTTCTCGATGCCCATATGGACCGGCTGTTTGAAGGGGCCAAAGCCATTGCGATGGATATCGGGATCAGCCGGGAAGAGCTGATTGCACGGCTTTACGAGACGATAGAGGCCAATGGCATGACCGCTTGTCATATTCGCCTGATGGTGACGCGCGGTATCCGCTCAACGCCTTATCAGGACCCCAGGGTCGTTATTTCGCCCGCGACCATCGTCATCATTCCGGAATATAAGGAAGCCCTGCCAAGCACGGTCGAGAACGGCATCCGGCTGTTTACCGTACATGTCCGGCGCGGTGATCCGGCGGTACAGGACCCGAAGTTGAATTCCCACAGCAAGCTGAACTGCATAACAGCCTGTATTCAGGCGACGCAGGCGGGCGCAGACGAGGCGCTGATGCTCGACCCACAGGGCTTTGTGGCGACTTGCAACAGCACCCATTTCTTCATTGTCCGCAAAGGCGAAGTGTGGACATCCAGCGGTGACTATTGCCTGGGCGGAATTACCCGGAGCAATGTCATCCAGCTATGTAGGGGAAATGATATCCCGGTGTTCGAGAAGAATTTCTCGCTGACCGATGTCTATGGTGCCGATGAAGCTTTTGTCACCGGGACTTTTGCCGGTGTTGTGCCAGCTACCGAGGTGGATGGCCGCATATTGAGCAAGGGCAGGGGACCGATGGTCGAACGGCTGCAGGAACTGTATAAAGCCCTGATTGAACGCGACACGGCGTCATGACGTCAAAACCTATTCGTATCGCCATGTGGTCGGGCCCGCGCAACATCTCGACCGCGATGATGCGTAGCTTTGGCAGCCGCAGTGATTGTGCGGTTACCGATGAGCCCTTTTACGGCGCTTTCCTGAAAAAGACCGGTTTTCGGCAACCCATGGCTGATCAGATCATCGCATCAATGGACTGCGATTGGACCTCTGTGAAGGACGCTATGCTTGGACCCGTGCCAGAGGGGCGGACGGTCTGGTATCAGAAACATATGCCGCATCACATGGTTGATGCGGTGTCGATTGCCGACTTTCCGGACCATCGGCACGCCTTCCTGATCCGTGAACCGGAACAGGTCGTCGCCAGCTATGCCGCCAAGCGGGTGGAAGTCACGCCCGATGATCTGGGATATCAGAGACAGGTTGAATATCTTGACCAGGCCGCTCAAATCACCGGCTCTGCGCCGATCGTGATGGACAGCGCGGATATATTGCACAATCCCGAAAGCCATTTGAAGGCGCTTTGCGGGGCGCTGGATATTCCGTGGGACGCGGCGATGCTGCGCTGGAACACAGGGACACGGGATACGGACGGGATATGGGCGTCCCACTGGTATAACCGGGTCATAGATACCACAACATTTGCACCGCCAAAGGACAGCGAACCCGTACTGTCCGATGCCCAGCGAAAAGTAGCGGATGCGTGCCGGCCATTTTATGACACACTGTCAGGCTATCGACTCAAGATTCTCTAATATTTGACAAAAAAGGCCAGTTTTTGTGAGTGAGGAAAATGCACTGTCATTGCTCCAGATACGCTTTTCGTAGCATTACACAGACATGTTGTGATATATACGAAGCATAGCTTTTAGGAGGATTTTATGTTCATGTTATCAACTGTCGCCCTCTTAAGTGCCGCTACTGCCGGTATGGTCGATGCGGAAACGAGCAGGGTCAATTACTCGAACTGTCTAACCGATTTCACCGTCACCCATCTTACCCAGAAGACCGCGCGCGGTCCGTTTAAAAAAGCCGTCAAGGACGCTTGCACAGATGAACGCAGCGCCATGATAGCAGCGATGAAAAAGGATGAACTGGAATTTGGCAGTACGGAACAGGAAGCCACAACTTATGCTACCGAAGAAGCGGACGGCGTTCTGTTTTCCTTCACTGACGGTTATGCGGGTTACATGAGTTCGGGTACCATGCCGGTGAAAGAAGAATAGAGAATTTCGTCTTCCGGCATAGACTAGATTATAGCCGAAGCGCGCACCCCAAGTGAGCCAAAGCGTCCCGGTGACAAGTTCCGCCATAGCAGAAAATGGCGCAAATCTCAGCTATTGCTCATCGCGCCGCATAGCCATCGCATCCAGCGTCAGCCATTCTATGTATGACCTTCCTAAAAGCAGGCGGGACCCGCAATAAGGAAAAAATCATGTATAAGTTAATCTTTTCAGGCGCCGCGCTCCTGCTGGTCAGTGCATGCGTGTCTTCGAGTGAAGATGTCGAATCATCGTCGGATGAGTTTATCCCGGAAGGCTATGATCCCGACGCCGGCCCGGCAGAGCCAAGCGACGAGCCTGAGGATGATCCCTATGTTCCCGAAAGGAGCGAGGAAGGACCGAGGAGCTGACAAAGTAAGATGGTTATGAAGACTCTACTCAACGAGGTGGCCTATGCGATGGAGGCGCCGGAGTGCCTGCTGCCGCACTTGCCATATCTGCTTCAGGACTTACCCTCATTGAGTGGTTCTGAGGACGACATTGTCGAAATTCTCAGCGAAGTCGGTTTCCCAAATGGCGGCGCTGCTCTGGATCTTGGGTGCGGACGAGGCGACATAGCAATCCGGGTGGCGCGGGCTTTTGAAGCCGAAGTCACAGGCGTAGACGGTCATCCGCCGTTCATCGATATTGCGCGGCAGTCGGCGAAGGAAGCGGGGCTGCAACAGCGCTGTAGATTCGTCGCGGCCGATTTGCGCCAGTCGCTCGCCAAGCCCGCGCATTACGATGCCGTTTTGATGATAGCGGTCGGACCGGTGCTTGGCGATACCGCCAAGACCATGAGCATGCTTCGCACCGTCGTGCGCGATGGCGGTTGGATTATCATCGACGATGCATATCTGGATGACGGCGTGCCTCCATCGGAGGATTATGAAGGCTATCTCGGACGGGAAGCGATGGAGGCGGGATTAATCCATTTCGGCGATGCAATCGTCGCGCGGCGGACACGAAGCCCTGCCGGCAGGGCGTTCAATGCGCTCGCGCTTGATACCATTCCCAAACGCGCTGCAGCGCTCGCGGAACTGCACCCAGAACTCAAAGACGCGATCAGCCAATATGTCACGAGACAGATTGAGGAAGTTGCACTGATGGATGGTCCGGTGGTCCCAACATTGTGGGCGATACAGAAGACTGCCGCTTGAGATCAAAGCGCACTTCGCTTCAACCTCTCAGCTGGCTGGCGGACAGGGTGGGATTCGAACCCACGGTACGCTTGCACGCACGCCGGTTTTCAAGACCGGTGCATTCAACCACTCTGCCACCTGTCCGCTCTAGCCGAAAGCCTCCTAGCGCCCTCTTTTTAAAAGCGCAAAGATTATTATGGCAATTGCCCGTTCCGGCTTAAAAAGCCTTGATATAAAGGCTTATCCGGTGGGTTGTTGTTCCTGTGCGATATTTAGGGATTCCCCTTGGACTCAGTTTGTGCGACAACATGCTGAAGAAGGGAAGTTTTCCATGCGTTTCACCTCTGCGATTGCCCTCAGCGCGTTTGCATTTTTCAGTTTACCCTATTCTCACAGCGACAATGCTGCGGTTGCGCAGTCCACGAGCGGCTTTGATAGCTATATGCAGCAAGTCGGCCGCAAGGCTTTGCAACAAGGTGTCAGCCAGCGCACGCTGGACAGGGTCTTGCCCAGCCTGACCTATAATCCCCGCGTCATTCAGCTTGACCAGTCGCAACCTGGCGGCCGGCCCAATAGCGCTATTCCGCCTTTCGCGCCGTATAAACGCCGGCATGTCGATGCCGCGCGGATTAACGGCGGGAAAGCAAAATACCGGCAACTTATTTCCAAACTGGCCGATGTCGAACGAGAATATGGCGTGCCGGGACCGATGATCATGGCGATTTACGGGCATGAGACCAATTACGGCCGGATTACCGGTAATTTCGACATTCCAAGAGCGCTTGCAACGCTGGCCTATGAGGGCCGCCGGCGCGCCTTGTTTGAAGCAGAATTTCTTGCCGTCCTGAAAATGATCGATAACGGTGTGCCCCAGTCAGCGATGAAAGGCAGCTGGGCAGGGGCCATGGGCAAACCGCAATTCCTGCCATCCGTCTATCTCAGGCTCGCCAAAGACGGCAGCGGGGACGGTTATGCCGATATCTGGAACAGCGAGGCTGATGCAGTTACATCAATCGCCAACTATTTCGTGAACGCCGGATGGCGGCGCGGTGAGCCGTGGGGCATTGCCGTGCGGGTTCCTGCGTCACTCAACCGGGACGCAATAAAAAACAAAACCAAAGCCGTGCGGTGCCCCAGGGTACATGAACGACACAGCCAGTGGAAAAGCATGGCCGAATGGCGCGCGCTGGGTGTCGCGCCTGTAACGGGACGGCGTTTGAGCAACAACACCATGGCAACACTGCTGGAGCCCGATGGCCAAGGAAAGACCGCATATTTACTAACCGGCAATTATCGTGTGATATTGGACTATAATTGTTCAAATTTTTACGCGTTATCAGTGGGGCTATTGGCAGATGAAATTCGCAGTTAGAATATTAAGTGCGAGCGCGCTTGCCGTTTTGCTCGGCAGTTGCGGCACGATTGATGGTGTGAATGACAATGCCGATGTCCGCGTTCCGACCCCGTCTTCCAGTTCCGTGTCGAGCGGGATAACCGATTATCCGGTCAAGATAGGCAAACCCTATCAGGTCCGCGGCAAAACCTATACGCCGGAAGATGTCTCTAGCTATGACAATGTTGGCTACGCCAGCTGGTATGGTGACGAACTCGCCGGCAATCCGACCGCTAATGGGGAGCGGTTTAACCCGAACGGCATCAGTGCTGCCCATAAAACGCTGCCGCTGCCGAGTTATGTCGAAGTCACCGCTCTGGATACCGGACGGACAATATTGGTCAGGGTGAATGATCGCGGACCGTTTGCGAATGATCGACTGATTGATCTCTCCCATGGCGCGGCCAAGCAGCTTGGCATCGATCAACAGGGCGTTGCAGGTGTACGGGTGCGCAAAGTCAATCCGAATGAGCAGGAACGTGTCGTCCTGCGCAACGGCGGAGCCGCCACCGAACGGATAGCGACGCCAGATTCCCTGTTGACCATTCTACGCAAAAATCTCGCCAAATTGCCAACACCGGATGCAGTAGTTCAACGCGCCAGTGCTCCGGCACCAGGCAGGGCAGTCAATAATAGCGGCATTGGTGCTTCTTATGTCCCGACATCAAGTTCCGCACCGGTGCAGGCTGGTTCGCGGGATGGAAAATTCATTATCGAAGGCGCGGGACAGCAAGCTAACCCGCCAAAAACCGCAAAGAAGCGCACGGTAAAGCAGGCGGCGAAAAGCAAAGCCCCGATAGCAGCTGGCGGTTACACTGTTCAAGTCGCGGCATTCGGTAACAAGAACCGCGCCAATGCGATGGCTCGCAAAATCGGAGCAAAGGTTATGTCCGATGGCAGCGGACGGATCTGGCGTGTGCGCTATGGCCCCTACGCCTCCGAAAATGATGCCAAAGCCGGGCTGGCACAGGCGCGAAAGCGCGGCTATAACGAAGCAAGAATCCTGCGTCCCGGAAAATAAAATCCGGTGTGCAGGTCCAATTGCTAACATCTGATCTGGAACCGGGAATTTAATGAACAGGACTTTTTGGGCGTCACTGCCGCTACTCGCCATTTCCTCTGCTGTCCTTGCGGCACCAGTCTATGAAACCGACGCACCGATTGCCTATATGACAGACCTGTCATCCGGCGCGATCCTGTTTGAAAAAAACGCGGACAAGCAAATTCCGCCAGCATCGATGGCGAAGATGATGACCGTCTATGTTGCTTTTGACCAGATTGAAAAAGGCAAGCTGACCCTCGACCAGAAAGTGAAAATCCAGCGGGCAACTTGGCAAAAATGGACCGGGCAGGGCTCCACGATGTTTCTCGGCGTCAATGACGAACCAACGGTCAAAGACCTGTTGCACGGCGTCGTCACACTATCCGGTAATGATGCCAGTGTCGTTTTGGCCGAAGCCATTGGTGGTACGGAAGAAAATTTCGCGGTTCTGATGACCAAAACCGCCAAGCGCATTGGCATGAAAAACAGCCGCTTTGGGAATAGCACAGGATGGCCGGACGAAGGCAAAACCCTGGTAACCGCGCGCGATCTTGGTATTTTGGGAACCCGGCTTTCTGCTGATTTTCCAAAGCTCTATAAGGATTTCTTCGGACTGACCGAGTTCACTTGGGGCAAAACCAACAGTGGCGAGCCGATTACTCAACCCAATCGTAATCCTCTGCTCGGCAAAATCGACGGTGCCGACGGTTTGAAAACCGGACATACTGAAGAGGCTGGCTTTGGTTTTACGGGTTCTGCCGAACAAAAGGGCCGCCGTATTGTCTCCGTGCTGGCCGGACTGGACAGCTATAGCGGACGCAGCAATGAATCGGTAAAATTCATGAACTGGGGCTTCAACGCCTGGGAAACCAAAAACCTGTTTAAAAAGGGCACAAAGGTTCAAACGGCGGAAGTCCAGCTGGGCGATAGTTCTTCTGTTGATCTGGTTGCGCCCAAAGACTTGTTTGCCACACTGCCAAAGGGTTCTGACGGACAGCTCTCCATGAAAGTGCGCTATAATGGCCCAATCAAGGCACCGATCGCGGCAGGGCAGCAGATCGCGACCCTGCTTGTGTCCACTGATGATGCAGGTACCCAATCTATGCCTTTGGTCGCAGCAGAGGCGGTTGAGGAAGCTGGTTTCTTTGACCGGGTCTGGGCTGGACTTAAATCCTTGCTGGGTTTCGCGTGACCGGACGCTTTATCAGTCTGGAAGGCGGGGAGGGGACTGGTAAGTCCACACAGGCCAAGGCATTGGCTACCGCTCTTGAAGGCCGGGGACTTAAAGTCCATCTGACTCGCGAACCAGGTGGTACGCCGGGTGCAGAGGTCATTCGCGAGCTTCTGCTAAGCGGCCATGATGAAAAATGGAATATGCGGACCGAGGCGCTGCTATTTGCTGCGGCAAGGTCCGAACATTGTGGTTCACTGATCAAACCGGCACTGGAGCGCGGTGAATGGGTTATCAGCGACCGGTTTGTCGACAGCAGCCGCGCTTACCAGAGCGTCAGCGGACTATTGAGCGATGAGGATATCATGGCTTTGCACAGTGTCGGCAGCGAAAACCTGATGCCTGATCGCACTTTCATCCTCGATTTGCCTGAAGAAGTCGCCGCACGCCGTGCCGACGCCCGGGACCGCGGGGACAGCGATCGCATAGGTGGCCGTGACAGCGACTATCATCGATCGGTCATGGCCAAATTCCGGCAATATGCCGACGAAGAACCAGATCGGGTAAAATTGGTCGATGCATCGCAATCACCAGAGGATGTAACAGCAAATTTGCTGCAAAACCTGACCGACCTGATAGGTTGACGGCATGACGTCATTCATCGGGCATGACAAGGCACAGCGCATCTTCCGGCAGTCTTTTGACAAGGGCACCCTGCATCACGCATGGATATTGGCCGGCCCCAAAGGTCTGGGCAAAGCAGGATTTGCCAAACAGGCAGCGCAGTTTTTACTGGATTCAGACATCCGGCGGTCGGCACAGGGCGCCGGATTTGATCTGGATGATGAGAGCCAGGGTGCGAAACTGCTTGCCGCCCGAAGTCATCCGGACTTCCGGCTTGTCCAGCGGGGCGGCAAAACCGACAAGGAAGAGAAAAAAGCTCGGGAAGAAGGTGTGGATTCGCTGGAAGAGCATGAACTCAAGCGCAATATCTCGATCGCGCAAATCCGGGACCTGCAGTCATTATTCGCCACGCAGGCTTCGATATCGACCTATCGGGTAGTCGTAATTGACGCGATTGATGATCTCGAACGCGGCGGCGCCAACGCGCTGCTCAAGAATCTTGAAGAACCGCCCAAGGATACAGTTTTCCTGCTGGTGAGCCATGCTCCGGAACGGCTATTGCCGACCATCCGGTCGCGCTGCCAAATATTGCGCTTTGATCCATTGGATGATGACCAGATGCGACAGGTGCTATCCAGCACAGCACCCGAGCTGGACGAGGCGGAATTAAACGCACTGGTCGCAGCAGGGGAAGGATCGCCGGGACGCTCTTTACAATATGTGGATGCCGGACTGGCGGAACTCGAAAATCTCGCCCGCGATATCATGCGCACCGGGGACAAAAGCAATCAGATCAAGAATGATCTGGCACGCAAATTGTCACTCAAGGCCGCAACGCCGCGATATCAGGCCTTTCTGGCCCGCGCGCCCAGCCTGATGGCCCAGCATATAAAATCCACCGGTAACAAGCCCAGTGGCAATGCGATCGAGCTCTGGCGCGAAGCCAGCAATCTCGCGGCGATGGCCTCTCCCAAAGCGCTGGATAACCAGGCGGTTATATTTCGCCTCGGCAGCCTGATGGGATCGCTTGCCCAACGCGATGAGCGCGCATAAAGAGAAACGATAGACGTCAGGCCCTGTCAGGATTCGAGCCGGATTTTGGGAAGGGATACAAGAAAGCAATTCATGTCCGATCCATTTTATATCACGACGGCGATCAGCTATCCCAACGGCCCGCCGCATATTGGCCACGCCTATGAAGCCATCGCAACCGATGCCATTGCGCGCTTTCAGCGACTGTCGGGCCGTGATGTCCGCTTTCAGACCGGCACGGACGAGCATGGCCTGAAAATGGCACAGGCGGCTGCCGCAAAAGGTGTCGCTCCCCAGGAACTCGCCAATGAAATGGCGAATCAATTCATAGTGATGTGCGACAAACTTAATGTTTCTTATGATCGTTTCATTCGTACCACGGAAGCGGATCATCACAAGGCCAGTCAGGCCATCTGGCAGGCCATGGAAACCAATGGCGACCTGTATCTCGATAAATATGAAGGCTGGTATTCGGTTCGTGACGAAGCTTATTATGACGAAGACGAGCTGATTGAAGCCGAAGGTGAGGGCGGCACAAAGGAAAAGCTGTCGCCACAAGGCACGCCGGTGGAATGGACGGTTGAGGAAAGCTGGTTTTTCCGTCTGTCCAGATATCAGGAACCGTTGTTAAAACTCTTCAACGAAAATCCGGGATTTCTGAAACCGGACAGCCGCCGCAACGAGATGATCAAATTTGTCGAAGGCGGCCTCAATGACCTGTCCATTTCACGCACCAGTTTTGACTGGGGTGTGAAAGTTCCAGGCAGTGAAAATCATGTGATGTATGTCTGGGTCGACGCCCTGACCAACTATCTCACCGGCCTGGGATATCCCGAGAAAACAGACCTTTATCCAAAATACTGGACCGAGGGCGGAGATATTGCACATATTATCGGCAAGGATATCGTGCGCTTCCACACCATTTACTGGCCCGCCTTTTTGATGAGCGCAAATTTGCCGCTTCCCAAGCAGGTATTCGGCCATGGTTTCCTGCTCAATCGCGGGCAGAAAATGTCAAAATCGGTTGGCAATGTGGTCGACCCTATTGCTTTGGCCGATGCATTCGGTGTCGATCAACTGCGCTATTTCCTGCTGTCCGAGGTCATTTTCGGCAAGGATGGCAGCTATTCTGCGGAAATGATCGTAACCAAGACCAATGCCGATCTTGCGAATAATTTTGGCAACCTCGCCCAACGCAGCCTGTCCATGATAGCAAAAAATTGTGATGGCAATGTCCCTGAAGCGGGACCAAAAACTCAGGCAGAAGAGCAACTTATCAGCGATTTGAAAGCTTGTTTCACCGATATGACCGCACTGATGGAGAACGGCGAATTTCCTATCCATGCGGCCATTGATCTGCTGCGGGAACGGTTGAGTGCGACTAATCAGTATTTTGCTGATCAGGCGCCTTGGGCTTTGCGAAAGACCGATCCGGCGCGGGCTGACACTGTGCTTTATTATACCGCAGAATCCATTCGCCAACTGGCGATCATGCTGCGCTGGGTCATCCCGGAAAGTTGTGACAAAATGCTCGACCTTCTGGCCCAAAGCGATGATGAGCGGGCGTTTGAGCATCTGACAAAGGCCATCAACCCTGGCCTGACGCTACCGCAACCCAGCGGCATTTTCCCGCGTCTGGACATGCCCGCAGCCGATGGGGAAGGGTGACTATGCTCGTCGATAGCCACTGCCATCTCAATTATAAGGGTCTGATCGAAGAGCAGGGCGCTGTACTGGATCGCGCGCGCGAAAGCGGCGTTACCGCGATGCTCAACATCTCGACCCGCGAGAGCGAATGGCTCGATATTGTAGCGACGGCAGAACGCGAAAGCGACGTTTGGTCAAGCATTGGTATTCATCCTCATGAAGCCGACGCGCATCCCGATATTGACCTGGCGAAACTGGTCAAAGAAGCAGAGCATGAGCGCGTCATAGCCATCGGTGAAACGGGCCTTGATTATTATTACGACCATAGCGACCGCGATCGCCAGCGACAGAGCTTTCGCACGCATATTCATGCAGCACGCGAAACTGGCTTGCCAATAATCGTGCATACCCGGGATGCCGAGGACGATACCGCGACAATCATGGCCGAAGAAATGGAGCAGGGCGCTTATACGGGCGTCATCCACTGCTTCACCGCCAGCGAAGATTTTGCTCATAAAGCTTTGGATTTAGGTCTTTATATTTCCATCTCAGGCATCGTCACGTTCAAGAATGCCAAGGATTTGCAAGCAACAGCGGCAAAATTGCCGATCGACCGACTGTTGGTCGAAACCGACGCCCCGTTTCTTGCCCCCGTACCGCATCGTGGAAAGACCGGAGAACCGGCTTTTGTGGCCGATACTGCCAAGTTTCTTGCTCAGCTGCGCGGTGAGGATTATTCTGAACTTTGCGAAACAACAGCAGAAAATTTCTACCGTCTGTTCAACAAAGCGCGTCCCTGATTTTGACCCAAAACCCCGCAATGAAACTCACCATTCTGGGTTGCGGAACATCCTCTGGAGTTCCCAGAATCGGAAATGATTGGGGTGATTGCGATCCGAATGAGTCCAAAAACCGGCGGAGCAGGGTGTCGATCATTGTCGAAAGCCCGACCACACGGATATTGGTCGACACATCGCCGGATCTCCGCACGCAGTTTTTGGCCTGCGACATTGATTATATCGACAACGTTATCTGGACCCACGATCATGCAGATCATTGCCATGGTATTGATGACTTACGGCAGGTCTTTCACAGAAAACGGGAGCCGATACCGGCCTATGCACGGCCTTTTGCGCTGGAAAGCCTGAAACAGCGTTTCGCTTACGCTTTTGATGGCCATAAATATTATCCGTCAATCTGCGACGCTCGATCACTCGTAACAGACATGGAAATTGGCGATATAACCGTCAAATGCGTAGATCAGCCTCATGGCGGCATTACGTCCGCCGGACTGCGTTTTGAATATGGTGGAAAGGCGATATGCTATGCTACGGACTTCGGTGAAGTTACTGAAGATATGAAGAAATTATTCAAAGCCTGCGATATATTCGTAGTTGATGCGCTGCGTGAAAAGCCGCATCCGACCCACGCGCATCTCGACATGACTCGGGACCTGATAAAGGCCGTAACGCCGCGGTTAAGCCTGCTGACGCATATGGACAAATCGATGGATTATAACCATCTCTGCGCTACATTACCGAAAGATATCCAGCCCGCCTATGATGGATTTGTGATAGAGATTTAGACGTGACCGAAGATCAGAATATCAATCTTGTTTTTGCGATTGGCGCTTTGGTGCTGGTTGCCAGCGCGCTTTTTTCGCGCCGTATCGGCCTAGGCGAGATTGTTCGGACGGCTTTGAGCTGGGTCGCGATATTCGCGATATTCATCGTCGCATTTTCTTATCAGAGTGAAATAGTCGGTGTGTGGAACAAAGTAACCGGTGAGCTCACCGGCGCGAACGAACAGCAAGTGGTCGGCGGGACGTTAAAAATACGGCGATCGGTAGATGGCCATTACTGGGCTGATGCTGAGGTAAACGGTATGCCCGTCCGGTTTTTGATCGACAGCGGCGCCACGACGACCGCTATGACACTCAAAACGGCTCGAGCGGCCAATATCGATATTAATGAAGGTGGTTTTCCAACCTATCTGAACACCGCCAATGGAACTGTTGAGGCACAGCGCGGATCCATCCAATCACTGAAGGTTGGACCAATGACCGCATTAGACCTTCCAGTGGTTGTTGCGGAAGCATTTGGCGATTCCAACGTTCTGGGAATGAATTTTCTGTCAGAAATGAAAAGTTGGCGGGTAGAGGGGCGTGAGATGATCCTGGAACCGCATAACGCAACGCCTGCTCAATAATTTAACATAATATATATTATCAACCAATTATTGAAAGATCTAGGAACGCGGCTTTTTCTTTAGCCACTCCCTCTTCTAGCGGTTTGTTGAATCCAATGGTCTAAGTTTGAATGCTACTTCGGAGATTGCGTTGGTTATCAAGAGCAAATCATCCACGCCTTTTGCGGCCAAAGAAACCTCTGGGATTCCCGCATTCACATTCACAGTGATCAATCCGTGCTTTTCGGCAATGGCCAGATATCGTTGCAGAACCTTTGGTGGCATCGCCAACTCGGTTGCCATGGATTCAATCGAGACGGTTCGCATATCAGAAACCTGCAAGGCCAAAAGCATATCGCAAACAGGATAAGCCGGGATACCATAATTCTTCTGGAAATGGCGTTCGACAAACTGACGGCAGGCAGCCAGCTTGGAAACATAGCTCTCGTGCGCTTGGTCAGATAGTTTTTCGCCGATGTCCCGATCAAATATTTCCGGTAACCTTACGATCGAGCTCAGCCCTTGCTGCTTTTGGTGATTGCTGTTTTTCATATCCTGTTGCCGGTATGTTAACCGTAGATTGAATCGTCTTTCAACCCTGATAGTTGCGATCAGAGGAATTAAGTGGAACTCGGTATCTCATTCATTGAGTCCAATTAAGAGCTGGATATGTCCCCTGCACCTTTGATTTTCATCAAAATGTCACGCGCTTCGGCGATTTTTACTGCGGCAAGGTGGAGGCTCGCATCGTCCAACTCCCGCAATATCCCGTCGAGTGCATGGATGACTAATTGGCAGTTTTCCAGCTCTGTGGTGCATTCTCGCATTTGAAACATATGGACGATGGTGCGCGGTTGTGAAACCGCCAAACACGGGGTGATACCAGTAATTACAATTGTGAAAATAGTGCTGAGAAACAGCCGTAATCGGGCTTCCCATTTTCCTTGTTCTACGCTAGCCACCAGCATTATTTCTTACGGAGCCAGCAATGCAATTTGACGAAGTTGTCCTCGGACGCCGAAGCATCCGGGGATATAAGCCCGATCCCGTTTCTCAGGAACTGATAGAAGAGATCATCGGCTTGGCGATGCGCGCACCGTCTTCCATGAATACACAACCCTGGAATTTCTATGTGATTACCGGTGAGCCGCTGGAACGGATTCGTAACGGCAATACCGAACGGATGCTGGCCGGCGTGCCACAATCACGCGAGTTTCGAACGGGTGAGGCTTTTGCGGGCCCTCATCGCGACAGGCAAATCGGCGTGGCCAAGCAGTTATTTTCGGCGATGAAAATTGAGCGCGATGACAAGGATGCGCGCCAGGATTGGGTTATGCGTGGGTTTCGTCAATTCGATGCGCCTGTGTGCGTCATTATCACTTATGATCGCGTTCTGAATGGAAGCGATGACACACCTTTTGACTGTGGAGCAGTGGCCACTGCACTGGTGAACGCAGCATGGTCACGCGGTCTTGGGACAGTCATCAACAGTCAGGGAATCATGCAATCGCCAGTCGTGCGTGAGCATGCCGGGATCGCTGATGATCAGGTTATAATGAAAAGCATAGCGCTTGGCTGGCCAGACGAAAGCTTTCCGGCGAACGGCGTCGTTTCAACCCGAAAGTCGGTTGATGAGGCAGCTACCTTTGTCGGATTCGACAGCTAACCAGTAGATCGCTAAGTTTGGAGCGACGCATACATGGCGGCTGCCAGTCCAAATCCACGCGGGTCACCCAGAAGCCCGCTTTCCATCTTGTTCATCACATAGGAAAAGCATAGCCGGGCATCCTGATCCACTATGACAGATGACCCGCCATAGCCGCCCCAGAAGCAGGTATTTGGATTTGGGCTGATGGGCAAAAGGGCGCTGTTCAGACCATAGCCCATGCCAAAGACCAGCGGAACGCCCAGAACCAGGTCCAGTCCTTCCGACTGTTTTTCAAAAATGCGCTTGGCCCCTGCTTCCGACATAATTGTTTTACCAAATGCTGTACCGCCATTTGCCATCGCTGTTTGCGCGCGAACTATGCTCCTTGCATTTCCCTGACCATTGGCCGCGGGTATTTCGGCTGCGCGCCATTCTCTTTTTCTAGGCTCAGTGGCATCAACCGCCGGATTGGCAAACGTTCGCCCGGCGATAGTTTCCGGATCGGGAGAAACTGCACTTTCAGGCGGAACCAGATTGCCAATCCGCTCATCCAATTCTTCACCTGCCCCTATATGAAAATCTGCATTTGTTGGTTCTGCAATTTCCTGCCGAAAGAAGTTGCCAATTGATTGGCCGGTCACCCTTCTTACGATCTCGCCAATAAGATGCCCCTGGGTCAGCGCATGGTAACCGGACTGGGTGCCCGGTTCCCACCATGGTTCCTGACGTGCGAGCGCACTGGTCATCCACTCCCAATCATAAAGCCTGTCGCCTTCAACAGGTTCAGTCATGCCGGACAGGCCCGCCATGTGGCTCAGAAAATGCCGGACTTCGACTGCCTCCTTGCCGCCTTGCGAAAATTCCGGCCAATATTTTGCAGCGGGCGCGTGGAGATCAACCTCCCCTCGATCCGCCAGCAGCAGCAGTGACATTGCCGCCATGGTTTTGGTGCTGGACCACACATTGACGAGCGTGTCTTCCTGCCATGGCTTTGTCCGCTCTTCATCCAGATGCCCGCCCCACAGATCTACGACGAAGGCACCATCAAGCGTGATCGCAACAGAAGCGCCAACATCACCATGTTCACGAAAGTTGGTTTCGAAAGCTGTCTTGACTGCTTCAAAGCGAGGATCGCAATATCCGTTTATGGGGGCTGTCATTGAAACTCCGTTTGTTTTGGTAATTTGAAACCTCGCCAAGTTGTTGAACACAAACTGACAAATCATGCAATCAGCAGCTTTGCTAACGCTCCCTTTTCTGGATACCAACCGTTTCAGATCCAGCATTGGCAGGCCCAGATATAGCCGATAAGAGAGGTGTTACGCTGCCCTGCTCCAACCGCAGTCAGCTTGTTAGATCATCTCAACATTCGTTCGAGGATAGATAATCAGTGATTGAACCCCTTCTTGATGTCATGCGGCGGCTGCGCGATCCGGAAACAGGATGCGAATGGGACACCGTCCAGACATTTGAAACCATAGCGCCTTACACAGTTGAAGAAGCTTATGAAGTTGCAGATGCCATTCAGCGCGAAGATATGGATGGACTGAAAGACGAGCTGGGCGATCTTTTGTTGCAGGTCGTATTTCACAGCCAGATTGCATCGGATGAGGGCCATTTCTCTTTCGGTGATGTGGTCGATGTTATTTGCGAAAAGATGATCCGGCGCCATCCGCATATTTTTGGTGAAGCGGACAACAGCCCCGGCTGGGAACAAATAAAGGCAGAAGAACGGGCGGAGACTGGTAAATCCAGTGCACTGGACGGCGTTGCGATGGCCCTTCCCGCCCTGCTGCGTGCTCAGAAAATTCAGAAGCGGGCCGCGCGCGTCGGTTTTGACTGGCCCGACAGAGCACCTGTCAAAGCAAAATTACTGGAAGAACTCGAGGAAGTGGAACAAGCCAAAACCCCGGAGGATATCCATGAGGAGATGGGCGATCTGCTCTTTTCGGCCGTAAATCTATCACGTCACTACGGAGTGGATGCAGAGCAGGCGCTGGTCGATGCTACTCGAAAATTCTCTAAACGTTTCAACGAGGTAGAAAGCACAGCTCCGCGCGATATGAAAGACATGTCGATCGACGAGCTTGAGGAAGAATGGCAGAAAGCGAAATCCGCTTCCTAAAGCGCATGAAATCGTCCCCAGTTGCGATTTGACATCTGGACAGCCAATATCAGGGCATCATTTTCCTGTTCGGATTCCAGAACGCGTCCATTTTCGTGCAACCAAGCTAGGCGCTTGCCGTCCGATAAAGGTAAAGTCACGGTTTCAATATTATGATTGCGCGACAAATTGGTTGTCACCATCTCTACGAGCGCATCAACGCCCTGCCCGGTTGCGGCAGATATCGGACAGACATTGTCGGGAATATGCTCCGGTAACTTTATGCTATCCGGATCATCGGAATCGATCAGATCAATCTTGTTCCAGGCTTCAATGATGGGAGCCCCCTCCCCCTCTTCCAGATCGACACCCAGTTCCGACAGAATCTGTTCGACATCGCGGGCCTGCCCGTCACTGGAAGCATGAGAAATATCCCTGACATGGATTATCACGTCCGCCGCGGTCACTTCTTCCAACGTCGCGCGAAAGGCGGCGACCAGCTGTGTCGGCAAGTCAGATACGAAGCCAACGGTGTCCGAAATGATCGCCTTGTCATATCCGGGCAGCGGAAATTGCCGCATGGTGGGATCAAGTGTCGCGAACAATAGGTCTTCTGCGAACACCTCGGCACCAGTCAGGCGGTTAAAAAGCGTCGATTTCCCGGCATTTGTATAACCAACGAGCGCGATAACCGGCCAAGGTGCCTTTTGACGGCGCGAACGGTGTAGCGTCCGGGTTTTCCGGAGATGCGACAATTCCTTGCGCAGTTTCGCCATACGGTCGCGGATCATCCGGCGATCCGATTCAATCTGTGTCTCGCCTGGGCCGCCGAGAAAGCCGAAGCCGCCGCGCTGCCGTTCAAGGTGGGTCCAGCTGCGAACCAAACGCCCCGCCTGATAGTCGAGATGAGCCAGTTCCACCTGCAGTCGTCCCTCGGCTGTCGCGGCCCTCGCGCCAAAAATCTCCAGAATCAGACCAGTCCGATCGATAACCTTGACCTTCAGCTCTTCTTCCAGATTGCGCTGCTGGATAGCGCTCAACGTGCCGTCAACAATCAGGATATTGGCATCGTCCTGCGCCAATATGGTCTTGATCTGATCGACTTGACCCGAGCCGAATAAAGTCCCCGGCTTTGGCGCACGAACGCCAAAATACTGTGCCGAACTTGTTTCCAATCCGATTGCCAGAGCGAGGCCGATCGCCTCTTCCAGTCTATATTCCAGCGCATTTTGACCAAGCGATCCCAGGTCGGGGTGAACAATGACGGCTTTGTCTTCACCGCCGTCCAGTTCCTTTTTTTCAAATGGGATCAATGGGAGCCTTCATCTGCATTATTATAGTCGGCGAGATTTATCGCACCGTTCGGCTGAATGGTCGAAATTGCATGCTTGTAGACAAGCTGCGCCAAACCTTCACGCTCCAGCAAAATACAGAACAGATCATAAGCCGCCACTTCGCCTTGCAGCATCACACCGTTTACCAGAAACATGGTGACGGGATCGTTGCTGTCACGCACAGCGGTCAGGAACACTTCCTGCAATACGCCATTGCGGCCTTTCGCCCGTTCCATGAGATCAGAAAATGGCTGCATATCAAGGCTTTGCGATGGCATGATGGTCGAAATTGCATGCTTGTAAACCAGTTGTGACTGGCCATCACGCCGCAACAATACGGAGAAATTGTCGAACCAGGTTACAATACCCTGCAACTTTACGCCTTTGACCAGAAACATGGTTACGGGCATTTTCGATTTGCGGAGAGAGTTTAAGAAGAGGTCTTGCAAATTATTTGATTTATCGGTCATTTTTGACATCCGGTTTTTGGCGGCGCTATGGCCGCAGAGAGGGTTTTTAGCTGCGACTATAGTTATTGGGGGAGCCGCGCTTTCGACATATATGGATTCAATAGCGAAGCTACAACTGGAAACGGTTCATTGTTTATTCGGCAGCCTGCTTCTTTTTCGCCGCAAGGCCCAGAATTTTGAGCTTTCTGTGCAATGCAGAACGTTCCATTCCAATAAAATTGGCCGTTTTTGAAATATTACCCGAAAATCTTCGGATCTGAACTTTGAGATATTCACGTTCAAAGCTTTCCCGCGCCTCGCGCAACGGGGAACCCATCAAAGAGGCCACGCCCTGATCCAGATCATCGTCATTGCCCAATATCTCGGGCGGCAACATCTCTATCTCAATTTTCGAAAAATTATCTTTCGGTGCGAGGATGATGGTCCGCTCAATCACATTCCGCAACTGACGGACATTGCCAGGCCAATCGCATGCTTGGAGAGCAGCCATGGCTTCTGCCGATATTTCTGGCGGGTTCAGCCTCTGGTCTGCGGCAAAACGCGCGGAATAATGTTCGACAAGGGTCGGGATATCTTCCCGGCGTTGGTTTAGTGGCGGCAACTCGACAGGCACAACATTCAGCCGGTAGAACAGATCTTCACGGAAACGCTTTTCCTGTATTTCTTCATCAAGATTGCGGGATGTTGCCGAAACGACTCTCACATCAACTTTAACGCGTTGATTGCCGCCCAAACGAGCAAAGCTTTGTTCGGTTAAAACACGCAATATCTTACCTTGCGTATCAAGCGGCATGTCCGCCACTTCATCAATGAACAACGTACCGCCATGAGCCTCTTCCAGCAGGCCGATTTTCTCTACAGTTCCATTTTTCTCAGTTCCAAAAAGCTCTTCCTCAACACTTTCCGGAGACAAACGGGCTGCGCTTATCGTTACAAATGGTGCGTTGGCCCGTGTGCTCCAGTTGTGCATCAGCCGCGCGGCCACTTCCTTTCCTACACCTGCTGGACCAGAAATAAGCAAACGACTGCCCGTCCCGGCAACACGCTTTAAAGTTGCACGCACGGAGTTAACCGACGCGCTGTTACCCGTTAACTCATCGGCAAAACCGACCCGGGCTTTCAATGCCTCATTCTCGCGGCGCAGACTTTCTGTTTCAGTAGCCCTGGCCACCAGATGCATAAGATGTTCGGCTTCAAAGGGCTTCTCGATAAAGTCTACCGCACCCTGCGATATTGCTGCGACAGCCGTATCGATATTACCATGACCCGAAATCACGATTACTGGCAGCTTTGGATCGATATTTTTTATCTCCGTCAAAAGCTCCAGTCCGTCCAGTCGGGATCCTCTCAACCAAACGTCCAGCAAGACAAGAGACGGTTTCCGTTCTTTAACAGCTGCAAGCGCTGAATCGCTGTCGGCTGCCACTCTTGTCTCATAACCATCATCTTCCAGAACACCGGAAATCAGTTCCCGGATATCGGGTTCATCATCAACAATCAGGATATCTAATGCCATTATTTCGACCTTCTAAATTGGGGGTAGTTTATCAGTTTGTGGTAGACGTTCGCCATCAGGGCTGGTGCCCTTTTTTCCAACGGCATCCGGTATTTCCGTCTCTGCACTTCGTGGGGCAAAGCTCTCACTCAGGCGGGCCAGCTTTATCGGATTCAGATTTATTGTCACACAGGTACCGCTTCCCTGTTCCGCGGCGCATGAATCGGTAAAGGCGATACTGCCGAAATGTTCCTCGATTATCTTTTTGACAATGGCCAACCCCAACCCGGTGCCCTTTTCCCTTGTCGTCATATAGGGTTCGACAATGCGTTCGCGTTCTGCCGGCAGTCCGATACCATTGTCGTCCAGTTGAACTTCTACATCATCATCGTTTCGACGAACACTTACGCATATCTGCCCATCTTCAAACGAGAAATCTTCCGCAGTATCCGCCTTTTGTTCAATCGCCTCTACGGCATTCTTGACGATGTTTGTTAGAGCCTGCCCAAGTTGTCTGCGATCACAAACCAAGGGCAAGTTCTGGTCATCCGATTCAAAACGGAATTTGATCGCGGAATGGGCGACTTCTTGCAAAAATACTGCTTGCTTGACGATATCAATCAGATTTTCCTCACGGAAAACCGGCTTCGGCATTCGTGCGAAAGAGGAAAATTCATCAACAATCTTACGCAAATCACCAACTTGGCGAACAATTGTTCCGGTCAATTGCGAAAATATTGATCCGCCTTCAGTAACGTTCTTGCCAAAGCGTCGCTGTAGCCGCTCTGCCGCCAATTGAATCGGTGTCAGAGGGTTTTTAATTTCATGCGCAATTCTGCGAGCCACATCGGACCATGCAGCACGGCGCTGGTCCAGCAACCGTTGCGTTATATCTTCAAAAGTAATGACATGGCCTGATTGCCCACCAACTATCTTCACTTCCAGGGTGCGGATTTCATTGCCGGACGAAAACTGGATAATGGTATTCTCAATCCCTTCGCCAATTAGGTCTGCGAATTCCGGCGCGACGTCCGATATTTGTTTGTCCAGCAAATCCTGACTTTCCTTCGCCAGCAGTGCCTGCGCGCGGGAATTGATGAGCTGAACCTGTCCGGTCTGATCCAGACTGATAATTCCTGCGGTAACCGATTCCAGAACTGTTTCGATAAAAGCCCGCCGGCTGCCCAACTGTTCATTAGCCGTCAGTAAAGCCGTAGTCTGGGTCTCCAACCGCTCAGTCATGCGGTTAAAGGCCCTGCCGAGCGTACCAATTTCATCTTTCTCAAAAGGTGCCGGGACTCGGGACGCCAAATCCCCTTCGGTAATCCGCTTGGCGGCATGGACCAGTTCGCCAACCGGCCTCACCATTCGATCTGCGACTGCAAGCGCGATCCAAAGCGCAATACCCACAATGAAAAGGGACACGACAAACAGGGCTATATTGAATTGCAATTGAAGGCTGCGGGATCGGGTAAACAGATTATCATAATCCGCCAGAACGGACTGTGCCCTCTCCCACTGGCTGAGGGCCAGCATATCTGAATCACGGGCAGCATATAAAAAAATCTGAGAGTCCAGATCAAGAAGGGTCACGGCCTCGATCTTGTTGGCTTTCGCGGTAACCACATAATTCTCACCGGCCATCAGTTGATTGATGACTTGTTCGGTTATCTTGATGTTTTCATCGCTATTATCAGGATTAACTGCGGCTGCAGTGCGTGCAACCCCATCCTCTCCAAATTGAATTATGGCTGATTCATTCAGTTTGCGAGTCAGGACTTGGAACGAATAATTTTCTGCAAATTCAGGATGGTTGATCCCCTTTTCTGCCAAAAAACTGCGCAGATCGCTGGCCATTGTAATCGTCTCCGCACCAACATCCCGGCGGTTTTGATCATAATATCCACGCGCCAGACTATTGGCATTTTCCAACATCCCACGGGCGCGATCAGAAAACCAGAACTCCACACCATATTGGAAAAGCAGTGACGCAAAGATCACCACCAGCAACATTGGCACACTGGCTACCAGCGAAAACAATGCGACCAGACGAACATGCAGGCGACCACTTGTACCTGTGGCAGATTTTGCTGCCCTGCCTTTCGCGATGCGACGGCCGAGTAAGACCAGCAACGTAATTGCCGGGATAAGATTGGCCACCAGCAATGCCGCCGTAAGTGGAGGTGAGATAAAATCAGTCCGGCCTGATTGGGAACTCAATAGAAAATAACTGCCCCCTGCAGTAAACAGAAACAGAAAAATGGCAGCCCATTCTACACGCTTCATCGCTTTGTCATCTTCTGAGAGAAGCGATAAACGGCGCAACCAAACAGGTGTTCGCTTTTCAATAGGGGCCTGCGGAGCGTTCATTGTGCCTCTGATACAACAGTTTCGTTGTAAAAACAGCACTAATGATACAAATATGTCACGATTTGACGTGTAGTCCGATCATTCTATCGCGATTGCGCAGGGTCAATCTCATATTCCGTCAATTTTTTCCGCAACGTGTTGCGATTTATGCCCAGTATATTGGCAGCTTTTATCTGATTGCCATTGGCCTTGCGCAATATTTCCTCAAGCATCGGTCGCTCGAATTTTTCCAAGGCCTTGGTGTAAAGAGAATTGCCATCTTCCTTATCAAGCAGCAGATCACCGACAATCGATTTCACCTGGTCTGCAAAACTATGTTCAAGGGACTGGCTATGTTCCTCCCCCTGCTGTGACTGAAGTATCTGCCGTATCGCCGTTTCCGATAGTTCTTCCTCGCGCGCTGTTACAACTAGTCGATAGATGAGGTTTTTCAGCTCCCGGACGTTACCGCGCCAACCGTGACGGGAGAGCAGCTCCAAACCATCGTCTGTCAGCACCTTCTTTGGCAGTCCTTCGGATGCTGCCAGATTAAGGAAATGATTGGCCAGTGCAGGAACGTCGCTGGCACGATCTCTTAAAGGCGGCAGCTCAATTGGAACAACGTTGATCCGGTAGTAGAGATCTTCCCGGAATTTACCTTCCTCAATCAGATTTACAAAATCCTGATTTGTTGCCGCTACAATGCGAACATCCAGTTTAATAAGCCCCTTGCCGCCGACACGGTTGATTTCACCGGATTGCAGGGCGCGCAATAATCGTGTCTGCGCGTGCATCGGCATATCGCCAATTTCATCGAGAAATAACGTACCGCCCTGTGCCTGCTCAAACTTGCCGGCTGCGCTACTGACCGCGCCCGTAAAGGCGCCTTTTTCATGACCGAACAGTTCGGCTTCAATCAGATCAGTGGGGATCGCTGCCATATTGACCGCTATGAAAGGCCCTGCCTTGCGATGACCCAGATTATGGATAGCTTCGGCGACCAGTTCTTTGCCGGTGCCGGATTCTCCAAGTATCAAAACGGACAAGTCATTGCGTAACAAGCGCGCAATCATCCGGTATACTTCCTGCATCGCCTGGCTGCGCCCGACCAAGGGAAGGTTGTCCTCCTCCATGGTGTCGACAAGACGTCCCTCGCTGGGTGGCTTCATTGCCTGCTGTACAACTTCAACCAGTTCATCGAGATCGAACGGTTTAGGAAAATACTCAAAAGCACCAGTTTCCGAGGCCCTGACAGCCGTATTTAGCGTATTCTGTGCAGAGATAACAATGACCGGCAAGTCGGGATCACGGGCACTGACTGCGTCCAGAGTAGCGATACCGTCTTCTTCACCCAAACCGACATCGGTTATAAGCAGATCATATTTGCCACTAGCCAACAGTGCATCACGGTCGGACACAGTCTTGCAGCTATCCACCGCCATGCCTTCCGCCTTTAGTGCGGTTGAAATAATGTGACTGACGGAAGGGTCATCTTCAACGAGTAATACGGTTTGCTTGACCATCAGTTATCCTTCGGTGGCTATCGGCAAAAACAGAACGAATTGTGTATGCTGTGCGCTACCCGAGCGCTCATATCTAACACGCCCGTTCATATCGTTGATCAATTTGCGAACAAGAGCCAGACCAAGTCCCTGCCCGTCCTTTTTTGTTGATACAAATGGTGAGAAAATATCGCGCTCCAATTCTGGTGGAACGCCGGCCCCGTTATCCCGTACGATAATTTCTACAGGAAGACGCACCATCTGATTGGAGCCATGGACCGAGAGCGATGCGCCAAAGCTATAGCGTGTAATAACCCGGATATCGGGCTGTTCGATATCTTTGGTAGCATCTACTGCATTGGCCAGAAGATTGGTTAAGACCTGCATTAATGCGTCCGGATCAACCAACACCTCCGGCAGCGAAGGATCAAACTGGTCGCCAATTTTCAGATCGCCATTCCGCGCGGTCTCAATGGACTGACGAGCACGGTCAATCAGCGAATGAACGTTCACCGGCTTCAGTTTAGCAGGTTGGTTCGTCGAGAGACTTTGCATCCGGTCCAAAAGCTTGGCGATCCGTTCAACTTCGCCCTTTATCATGTGGGTCAGTGACCTCTGATCCTGGTCAATTGAACGATCGAGCAGTTGCGCCGCACCCTTTATGGCAGCCAGCGGGTTTTTGATTTCATGGCCCAAAATATCTGGCGCTCGCACCGAGAATTGATCCTGCTCACCTTGTTGCTGTTCAATCACCGGTCCATCGGTCGGCAGCGGCGCGATGGAAACGATTCGCCAACGCTGGTCAGCAGGTATGGTATGAATATCAAAATTCACCAGCCCCGCCTGCCGTCCCTTCAGGGTAACAGCGACACGACGGGCCGCGACGTTGGCATCCTTGTCCGTCAGGGCGCTGACCAAACGGTCATCTTCAAATTGAAGCTGATTGGAAATATGATCGCCGATGAGATGCTTCGCACTTTGCCCGAAGAAATGCTCTGCGACCGGGTTTACCTTCGCAATTTCATGATTTTCGTCAATGATCAGCAAGGCGTCAGGCAGTGCGACAAAAATCTGTTCTGCCGACGGCAATCCAGTCATCAGGCCGCCGCTTTGTCGAGCCAGGGTGCATAGAAATCCTGCAGCATCGCAAGCACTTTTGATGCATCCATTTCCTTGTTCGCCTGGTTCCGGAATTCAGCCGATCCGGGCAGGCCCTTGGTGTACCACCCAATATGCTTGCGCGCGACCTTGACACCAATATCTTCCCCATAAAGGTCCAGCATGGCGCGGTAATGTTCCTCAAGGACCGCATATTGGGCTTGCAGGTCGGGATCAGGCAGCGTTGTGCCATGCTCAAACCAGTGCATCACTTGCCCCAGCAGCCATGGCTTACCATAGGCACCGCGGCCGATCATCAAGCCATCAGCGCCGCTTTGCGCGAGAGCTTGTTCGCAATCGTCAATGGTACAGATATCACCGTTGACGATTACCGGGACCGACACAGCCTCTTTAACCTGCCTGACAAAAGTCCAGTCCGCGCTGCCTTTGTACATCTGACACCGCGTCCGGCCATGAACTGTAATCATCTTCGCACCAAGATCTTCAGCAATATGAGCCAGTTCCGGTGCATTCAGGCTGTTATGGTCCCAGCCCATCCGCATTTTGACCGTGACTGGCACATTCACAGCTTTCACCGTGGCCTTAATCAGTGCAGCTGCAAGCGGCAGATCCCGCATCAACGCAGAACCGGCATCTCCATTCACGACCTTTTTGACCGGGCAGCCCATATTAATGTCAATAATCTGCGCGCCCCGATCTTCATTAAGCTTGGCCGCTTCAGCCATCGCGTCGGGTGAGCAGCCTGCTAGCTGCATAGACACTGGTTCTTCGGTCGGGTCCCACGCGCATTTCTGCAATGACTGGCGCGTTTCACGGATCATCGCCTGACTGGCGATCATTTCGGTCACGTTCAAGCCAGACCCGAAACGCCGCACCAGTTTACGGAACGGTAGATCGGTTACGCCAGTCATCGGCGCCAGCAATACCGGGCTGTCAATCGTGATTTTATCAATCGAGATGGGTTTCAATGTCATGTCATATGCCTAAAATTTAAGCAGCCTTTATCGTCAAAGCGGCTGGCAGGCAAGAAAGGACTGGGCTAGGTCAATGGTAATGAGTGATTCTAGCGTCTCCAGCCAACAAAACCATGCCCTGATTGTTGCAGCCGGCCAAGGCGCGCGATCAGGATTGGGGCTACCCAAGCAATATGCGCGGATCAACGGACAACCGATGATCCGCTACAGCGTGGTCAGCTTTCTCGATCATCCGGATATCAGCAAAATATGGATCGTAATCGGCTCCGGCCAGGAACAACAACTGAATGAAGCAATGGCCGGCCTGTCCGGTCATGAAGTCGTTATTGGCGGTGCAGCACGTCAAGACAGTGTCCGCAACGGCTTGTCGGCCATCGCCGCATCCGGCGGCGCAAAAAATGTGCTGATACACGACGCCGCCAGACCGTTTTTGTCCCATGCCATAATAGATCGACTGCTCAGGTCACTAGCAGTTGAAGCTGCTGCGATCCCGGTACTTCCCACTATTGACACAACAATAAGCCTGGACGGTGAATATGCCGCAGATACTCTTGATCGCAGCCAGCTCTGGCGGGTGCAAACTCCGCAAGCGTTTGATTTTGATAAATTGGTGAAGGCTCACAGAATATGGCCTGCTGACAAAGAAGCGACCGACGATGGCCAGGTTTTTAGGGCTGCAGGCCATAAGATAGCTGTTGTCGAGGGTGACGAAGCGCTGAAAAAATATACCACAGCATCTGACTTTGCTGCATCATCGGAAGAAAATATGGCACAAATTCGTACCGGAATGGGCTTTGACGTTCATCAATTGGCTTCTGGCGAAGAGCTTTGGCTTGGTGGTCTGAAAATCGATCATGATAAAGGCCTGGCCGGACATAGCGATGCAGATGTTCTTCTCCATGCCTTAACCGATGCGCTGTTAGGTGCAGTTGGAATGGGGGACATTGGCGATCACTTTCCGCCCTCTGATCCGCAATGGCGCGGGGCCTCTTCTGACAAATTTGTCGAATTTGCAGCATCGGTCATCAAACAGAAAGGTGGCCACATCAATAATGTGGACATGACTGTGATTTGTGAAGCACCAAAAATCAAACCCCACCGGGAAGCCGTGCGTAAAAATATTGCCAAAATGCTTGATGTTTCTGTTGATCAGGTCAGCGTCAAGGCGACGACAACAGAACGCTTGGGCTTTACCGGTCGCGGGGAAGGCATTGCGGCACAAGCGATAGCTACAATAACGATGGAGTAAGAGTTATGTTCAGAAAAATATCAGCCGCATCGGCCGCAATCGCGCTATTAAGTGCAACCTCGGCGCAGGCTGCAGAAACAAAACAGTGTATGCCAGCGGAAACGGCGGAGTCTCTCATAACTTACATATTGCCTGGTGCCTTGGGTGCGGTCAGAACCAAATGTGCAAGCACCCTCCCCGCTTCTGCCGCGTTGCTTCAGGTCGATTCTGAACAGATGCAGAGATATGAAGCAGCTTCGCAAGAAGCTTGGCCCGAAGCCAGCGCAGCCATTGGGTTGATCGCAGGTCAGGATTTACCGGAAAATATCGAAATGGATGCTATGCGTCCTTTTGTAGATGCTATGATTCCCGCAATGCTGGCACAGGAAGTTAAATCCAAAGACTGCGCCACAATCGACAAAGTTTATGGGCTACTGGAGCCTATGCCAGCCGCAAATCTAGCCAGTTTGACCGTGATGTTGGCGCAGCTGGGCAGCAATGATGATAAGGGAGGTAGAAAAGACCCCTTCAACATTTGCAAAGCACCTGTGGAATAGGCTAGCGGAACGCCATGCAAAATCTATTGCCAGAAGAACTCGTCACTTTGGCGAACCGGGTCGTTGATGCCAATCGCAAAGCTGGCCGGCGTATCGCCGTTGCGGAAAGCTGCACAGGCGGCCTTGTTGCGGCGGCACTGACCGAAATTGCCGGGAGCAGCGACGTTTTCGAATGTGGTTTCAATACATATTCAAATGAAGCCAAGCAGAATTTATTGGATGTCAGTGATGACTTGCTGGAGACATTTGGTGCGGTGTCAATTGCCGTGGCTTGGGGCATGGCTAGAGGTGCTCTGGAAAAATCCGGTTGTGATGTCGCTGTGGCGATAACAGGAGTAGCCGGTCCGGGCGGTGGAACAGAGAAAAAGCCGGTTGGAACGGTTGTCTTTGCCAAAGCGGAAAAGGGTAAAAGCATTGATGATGTCGTCGCCGATCGCCACGATTTCGGTGCCGACAAAAGCCGTGCAGATATCCGTCTTCAAGCCGTGCTGGTTGCGCTGGAACTGTTGTTGCCGGACACATCTGAATAGTTACTGCCATAAACCTCTTCAGCACGCTCGACAAAGGCACTGGTCATCTTGTGCAAGGCTTTGGCAAACATCTGTCCGGCGAGCTTTTCAAACATCCGGTTTTTGAAGGTGAAGGCGACATAAAAATCGACATAGCTACCGCCGCCGTCCCTTTCGCGAAACACCCATTCATTGTGAAGCTGTTTCAGCGGCCCATCGAGATAATCCACCTCAATTGTCCGGTCAGTAATGCTTTTAACCACGCGGGATGTGAACTGCTCCCGCAAACCCTTGAAACCGACAATTACATCAGCAACCATTTCGGTATCGCTGTCTGAACGGACTCGCGTGCCCACGACCCAGGGCAGAAATTCCTCATAGCGTCCAACATCCGCCACCAGCGCGTACATCTGTGCGGCACTGTGAGGAAGTTCGCGGGTCTCCCTATGCGCCGGCACGGGCTAGCTTTTCCTCACGCGCCTGACGCATTTTGGCAAAATCATCACCGGCATGATAGCTGGATCTGGTCAGAGGGCTGGAAGCGACCAGCAAGAAGCCTTTGGCCCGAGCAATGGACGCATAGGCATCAAAGGCCTGCGGTTTGATGAATTCGTCCACCTTCACATGCTTGGGTGTCGGCTGCAGATATTGCCCCATGGTCAGAAAATCAATGTCGGCGGAGCGCATATCGTCCATTACCTGATGCACTTCCAGCCTTTGTTCACTCAGCCCCAGCATGATGCCGGATTTGGTGAAGATCGAAGGATCCAGACGCTTGACCTGATCAAGCAGCCGCAGCGAGGCATAATAGCGCGCGCCGGGACGGATATTGGGATAAAGCCGGGGCACTGTTTCCAGGTTGTGGTTGTAGACATCGGGCCGTGCGGCGACGATAGCTTCAACGGCAGCATCCGCCTTATTTCGGAAGTCGGGCGTCAAAATCTCTATCGTGGTATCCGGTGTTGTCCGGCGAAGGGCCTCTATGACTTTGACAAACTGGCTGGCACCGCCATCGGGCAGGTCATCACGATCGACCGACGTGATCACAATATGCTCAAGGCCAAGTTTCGCTGCAGCATCTGCCGTATGTTGGGGTTCCAAGGGATCAACCGGCATCGGCATGCCTGTCTTCACGTTACAAAACGCACAGGCCCGCGTACAGACATCACCCAGAATCATAACTGTCGCATGCTTCTTCGTCCAGCATTCGCCGATATTCGGACAAGCGGCCTCTTCACAAACGGTATTCAGCTTATGCTCTCGCATCAATTTTCGGGTTTCTTCAAAACCCTTACCCATTGGCGCTTTGACGCGTATCCAGTCGGGCTTGCGCTGGCGAACGGGTTTTCCCGATGGAGGCGGTATCTTCGTAATTTCGTTCATTTCTATCAGATAGCGATGACGGACGCGCTTGCCAACAGCGATCAGACTGCTAATCGGTTAACAACTCAATTTGATAGTGAGCTGCAATGATTATCGAAACGCTGACCTCCCCGGTTATCCTGTTCTTCATTCTCGGCTTTTTTGCAGCTTTCATCCGATCCGACCTTTCCATTCCCGAAGCCTTCGCCAAAGCCATGTCCATTTATCTCATGGCGGCCATTGGTCTGAAAGGCGGGGTCGAGGTGGCTTCTACCGGCTTCTCTGTTGACCTTGCCGCAGCTGCTGTTTCCGGCGTTCTGCTTGGTTTCACGCTTCCTGTCCTTGCTTTTATTTTGCTCCGGTCTTTCGCGAAACTCGGGGCGATTGATGCTGGCGCCGTCGCTGCCCACTATGGGTCGGTTAGCGTGGTGACTTTTGTCACCGCAGTTGAGCTGCTCACCGTCACCGGTTTGCGGCCGGATGGCTTCATGGTCGGTGTCATGGCCCTGATGGAAATCCCGGCGATCATTACCGGCCTGCTGTTGGCCCGGGCCTATTCGAAAAGGCTGAAAGACACCGACAACCCAGCCAATGACGGCGGATCAAAACTGATGCATGAAGTCCTCACCAACGGGTCCGTTATCCTGTTGCTTGGGGCCTTTATAATTGGTTTCATTGCAGGTGCCGAAGGATTTGCACCTATCGAACCTTTATTCGCAATCGGCTTTAATGGTGTTCTCTGCCTATTCCTGCTCGACATGGGACTAATCGCCGCACGCAGGTTGTTGGAAACCCGCAAAATTACCGTACCATTGGCCACACTCGCAATATTGCTTCCAATCATAAACGGCACGATCGGAACTATTGTCGGAACCCTGGTCGGACTTGATCCCGGATCAGCGGCCATATTGGGCGTGCTGTGTGCCAGCGCATCCTATATCGCGGTACCCGCAGCCATGCGCCTTGCCCTGCCTCAAGCCGATCCGGGCATTTATCTGGCCATGTCACTCGGTATAACCTTCCCATTCAACATCCTGTTCGGTATTTCTCTATTTGCCGCAACCGCAAAATTTCTGGGGTAAGACATGGTCGCTACAGTTCAACGCAAACGGATCGAGATACTTGTTGATAACCCGCTTATCCCGAAAATCATTAACTATGTGAAACAGGTTGATATTTCGGGCTGGAGCGTGATCAAAATCGCCTCTGGCGGCGGCCGGGATGGTCGCTGGCAACAAGACGAGGTTAGCGGGGCGGCTGCCAAATCTCTCATACTTATGATAGCGAACCAAGAAAAAGCTGCACAGTTGACGGATGCGCTGGCGCCGCTACTGGATAGTCACAGTTTGTTATTGACCATCGCCAATGTGGAGGTGGTCCGGGGGGATCGTTTCTAATGCCAGAATTTCATGCGCTGCTTGAGGGATATAAACGCTTTCGGGAGGACGCTTATCCAAAGCAGCGCGCCCGTTATGATGCACTGTCCAAAGAGGGTCAGGCACCGCCGATCATGGTCATTTCCTGCTGTGACAGCCGGGTCGATCCGGCAACCATATTCGATACCGGACCGGGACAGATGTTCGCGCTGCGCAATGTCGCCAATCTGGTTCCGCCCTATGACGACAGCGGCGGAATGCACGGGGCATCTGCGGCCATAGAATTTGGCGTTACCGGACTGAACGTGAAGCATATCGTGGTGCTTGGCCATGGCCAATGCGGGGGTATTAGTGCAGCGCTGAAGGGCGGAGAACTGGGTGAACCCGGTCACACATTTATCGATGAGTGGATGACAATTATCACTGATGCACGCAACCAAGTGGTATCCGCTAGCCCGCCTGACCCGCAAAAAGAGCTGGAACTTGAAGCGATCAAGATCAGCCTCAAAAACCTGCGCAGTTTTCCTTTCATTGCTGAACGGGAGCGGCGCGGAGAGTTGAAGCTGCATGGTGCCTGGTATGCGATTGGAGAAGCAACGCTCTTTACCCTTGATGAAGCTAGCGGCTTGTTTGAAGCGGTGGAATAAGGGGCCAAATGAACCAGCCTTTTCTGGACGATATAGCGCTCTCTCTGGAAGAAGCTTGGCGGCTGCTGATCGATGGATCGCAAAACCGCAAATCACCTTTGCATACTCCTGCTGTAGCGACAGTCAGGGACGACGGTCAACCAAGCCAGCGGATCATGGTGTTGCGGGAAGCGGTTCGTGAAGATCGCATGCTGCGGTTCAATACCGACCATCGCGCCTCCAAGGTCGCTGATATTGGCAACAAAGGCATGATTTCCATCCTCGGCTATCATCCCGAAGCAAAAGTACAATTGCGCCTGTCCGGCGAAGGACACATCGAGCAAGACAGTCCCGCTTGCGATGCAGCATGGAATGACGCGACACTCTATGGAAAACGCTGTTATCTTGCGGATCCTGCGCCGGGCAGCGCAGTAAACTTGCCAACGTCAGGCCTGGATCCAGACATTGAAGGTCGAAAACCCGAAGGCTTTGAAGTGGCCCCTGCCCGTGAAAATTTCGCGATTTTGTTGACGGAAATTAGTCGGATTGAATGGCTCTACCTCGCGCATACCGGACACAGGCGGGCGATGTTCGACTGGGATTCTGGAAATAATAGCTGGGACGGTCACTGGCTTGTCCCTTGATTGCTTCAAAGCCTTTTTTCCTTGAAGGCACGTCCTGCCGAGTTCATCAAGCTGGCCATGACAAAATCACATAATGACAATATCGCCCTACTAATCGACGCCGACAATGCCAGCCATGCCGGTATTGATCCGGTACTGACCGCACTGGCGGAACTCGGCACCGTCAATATCCGCCGCGCCTATGGTAATTGGCGCAAACAGTCGCTGAAGGGCTGGGTCGACATCCTGCACAAATATGGCATCGAGCCGCAGCAGCAATTTGACATGACCAAGGGCAAGAACGCGACCGACATGAAAATGACGATCGACGCAATGGACCTTTTGTTCCGAGGCAAAATCGGCGGCTTCGGTATTATGAGCAGCGATAGCGACTTCATGCCGCTGGCCATGCGCATCCGCCAGGAAGGCATTGATGTCTATGGCTTTGGCAGCAGCAAGACGCCCGAAGCGTTCAAGCAGGCTTGCAGCCGGTTCATTGATGTTGATGCTCTCATCAAGGCCGACAAAGCCGACGAACATGTAACCGCCGATGATGACCTGCTCAAGCTGCTGATCGACGCCTATCAGGCAAGCAAACGTGATGCAGAAGGCTATGCGAGTTTGAGCGAAGTTGGCAAGATAGCCGGAAACCGCTCCAGCTTTGACGTACGCAATTACGGTTTTTCACGCCTGTCCGACATGTTCGAAGAGGTCCCGAACTTTCAAACCAAACGGGATGACAATGGGCAGTTATTTGTGAAGCGATTGCGATAAACCCTAGTCGCGGCTTTGGGCGCAGAAGCGGACATTGGACAGTACAGGCTCAACCCAATCAAAATCCCACTCCGATTGACACTGTACTATGGTGACGATACACCTCTGTCGGAGGAGAACGACGATATCCTATTTCAAATTCGTACTTATTGCTGCTGCTACGACCACCTTTGTCGGAACAGGCTCGCTTGTTGCTCAGGAAGCCGTTTCCCAATTTCGTCAACATCCCTTCTTTGAATTTGACATCGAAGGGAATCGAACAGCAGATGTTTCATTAGCCGATGTCGATAGCGACGGTGATCTGGATGCGATTGTTGCAAACGGACGTCACTGGGCCCAGCAAGATTTTGTTTATCTTAACATTGGAAATGGCAAACTGCTTGAAGCTTTGCCCATAGGACGTCAAAAATCAGCCAGCTATACTGTACAAACAGGCGATTTGGATGGTGACGGCGATCTGGATGCTGTGGTAACAAGAGACATGCTCCCAACGCTATCCTTCGCCAATGATGGATATGGTAGTTACAGCTTGGTAGGCGAAGTACCGCAAAGTGCTGGACCTGCTCGATCTGCAGCCCTTATCGATGCAGATGGCGACGGTGGCTTGGATCTGGCGGTGGTAACTCGTCGAGCACCCGACCGGCTCTATAGGGGTGATGGAAAAGGCGGTTTTTACGAAGGAATTGACCTGCCCGACAAAGGGTATGGATCGACAGGCATTGCTAGTGGGGACCTAGACTCTGATGGAGATGTTGATTTGGTCATCGCTCGGCGAGATGGCGCTGCGAGTGTCATAATGCAGAATGACGGCAAAGGCACTTTTCATTCGATCTCGCTAACCGGCAGCGAAGGAGATCACCGTAAAGCGGCGCTCGCTGATATGAATGGCGATGGCAAGCTCGATATTGTTCTGGTCTCCACCGACAAGCTGCACTTACTTTATGAACAGGATAGCAATAGCACATTTCAAAAACCACGCTCGTTCGGAAAAAAAGATGAGGCTGTTCAAGCACTTGCTGCAGGTGACATTGATCAAGATGGCGACAACGATTTGGTGGCAGGCGCAGATGGCCCAAACATACTTTACGTTAATGACGGTACTGGGCAATTCGCGCGGCAAATCATACCCAGCGAAGCCGACACATATGGCGTTGCGTTGGGTGATATGAACGGAGATGGCCTTCTGGATATAGTGTTTGCCCATTCCGGAGCTGCAAACGAAGTAGTGCTCTCGCGAAAACCATCGCAATCTAAACCTTAGGGGCTGATCCTAACGTCTGCTTTCGGGATAGAGCGGACGAAACCAACCAATGTCAGCAACCGTCACCGCGTCAGTTTCTTATAAGCCACGCGCGTCGGCCGATCCGCGGCATCACCCAGACGGCGGCGTTTGTCCTCTTCATAGCTTTCAAAATTGCCTTCAAACCATTCGACATGACTGTCGCCTTCAAACGCAAGAATATGGGTCGCTAGACGGTCGAGGAAGAAGCGATCATGCGAGATGACCACGGCGCAGCCGGCATAGCTTTCCAGCGCGTCTTCAAGTGCACGTAGCGTTTCGACATCAAGATCGTTGGTCGGTTCATCTAGCAATAGCACGTTGCCGCCTTCCTTGAGCATCTTGGCAAGATGCACGCGATTGCGTTCACCGCCGGAAAGCTGACCGACTTTCTTTTGCTGATCAGTGCCTTTGAAATTGAACGCACCGACATAGGCGCGTGTCTGCACTTCATTCTTGCCAAACTGGAAATAATCCAACCCGTCAGATACTTCTTCCCAGATATTCTTGCTCGCATCGAGATGATCGCGGCTTTGGTCAACATAGCCGAGCTTGACCGTATCTCCCAGTTCGATGGAACCGCCATCGGGTTCTTCCTGTCCCGTGATCATTTTGAAAAGTGTGGTTTTACCCGCACCGTTAGGGCCGATAATACCGACAATACCACCAGGTGGCAGTGTAAAGCTCAAATCTTCAAACAGCAGCTTGTCGCCAAAGGCTTTGCTCAGGTTTTTCGCTTCGATCACTTTGCTGCCTAAACGCTCCGGCGTCTGGATGAGTATCTGCGCCTTGCCAACTGTGCGATTTTCCTGTGCTTCGACCAGATCATCAAAAGCCTTGATACGCGCCTTGGACTTTGTCTGACGCGCCTTTGGAG
Organism: uncultured Sphingomonadaceae bacterium; assembly: GCA_947495985.1. Lineage (GTDB taxonomy): Bacteria > Pseudomonadota > Alphaproteobacteria > Sphingomonadales > Sphingomonadaceae > Parasphingorhabdus. The sequence continues at coordinate 796,551 of CANMBD010000001.1, read as the reverse complement.
ACTGCCGCATCCATTGCAGCTCATGCTCAATCGCCTTCTGACGGCTTTTATCTTCACGCTCCTCTTGCGCCATACGTTTGGCTTTCGCGTCGAGCCAGTTGGAATAATTCCCTTCAAACGGGATGCCTTTACCGCGATCAATTTCGAGGACCCAACCCACGACATTATCCAGGAAATAGCGGTCATGGGTGACCAGAATAACATTACCGGCATAGTCGATAAGATGCTTTTCAAGCCATGCGACACTTTCTGCATCGAGATGGTTCGTGGGCTCATCGAGCATCAGAATATCGGGTTTGTCCAGTAGCAGCCGACATAGAGCCACACGGCGCTTTTCACCGCCCGACAGGTCGGTCACAGGACTGTCACCGGGCGGACAGCGCAGGGCCTCCATCGCTATTTCCAGCTGGTTGTCGAGCGTCCAACCATCCACAGCATCAATTTTTTCCTGCAGCGTGCCCATTTCTTCCATCAACGCATCAAAATCAGCGTCTTCCGGCGGGTCGCCCATGATCGTTGAAATCTCGTTGAAACGGTCAACCAGATCGGCCACGGGACGGACGCCGTCCATGACATTTTCCTTGACGGTCTTGCTGTCGTCCAGCTCAGGTTCCTGCGCGAGATAGCCGACACGAATCCCCTCCCCTGCCCAGGCTTCCCCCTGAAATTCGGTATCTTGGCCCGCCATGATTTTCATCAGGGTCGACTTACCAGCGCCGTTCTTACCAATGATGGCGATTTTGGTACCAGGCAAAAACTGCAAGTGAATATTATCCAGTACTGGTTTTGCGGCACCGGGGAAGGTCTTGGTCAAACCTTTCATGACATAGCTATATTGGACGGCCATCTGGCGGTATCCTTTAATTTCGATGAGGTTAGATTTGCGCACCGCCTAGCGAAATGAACGCCAACTCGCAAGAGAGCATTGGCAAACGGCAAAAGGCAAGTTAGGCAGTGGGTCATGATTAAAACCTCCTCATTGCTCACCCCTCTTGGAACCGCGGCAACGGCGCTCCTCTTTTCCACTGCAGCCTTGGCGGATTCGCATGATCCGGCGGACATTCAGGGCAAGGCGCTGAAGGATAGCCTTGCCTATGAAATAACCGAAGGCCTCACCACTGAAGTGGGCCCGCGTCAGGCCGGAACCGAGGCAGAAGCCCGGGCACGCGACTGGTCGGTGAAAAAACTGAAAGCGCTGGGCTTTCAAAATGTACGCAATGAACCCTTCATGATGCCTACTTGGGTGCGCGGTGCGGAAACGGCCGAAGTGACAGCCCCCTACCCTCAAAAATTTCACGTCACCGCACTGGGCAATAGCGCGAGCACGGGCGAGAATGGCATCGAAGCCGAAGTGGCTTATTTTGACTCTCTCGCCGCAATGCAGGCTGCGCCGGATGGCAGCCTTGCCGGCAAAATTGCTTTTGTGACGCATGATATGCATCGCACACAAGATGGTTCCAGCTATGGCACCTATGGGCCAGTGCGCTGGATCGGTCCCAGTGTCGCCTCGCAAAAAGGTGCTTTGGCCTATGTGATAAAATCCATTGGTACCGATTATCATCGCAATCCGCACACGGGTAATATGAATTTTCGGGAAGGTGTGAAGCCTATACCCGCAGGCGCGCTATCGCTGCCGGATGCCGATAATCTGGAGCGGATGATCAAACTCGGCAAGCCTGTTACCATGAAACTCCTGATGACACCGCAAAATATCGGACAACAGGAATCCGGGAATGTCATCGCGGAAGTACCAGGCCGCGATCCTTCCAAGGGCATGATTCTGGTAGCATGTCACCTCGACAGCTGGGATCTTTCGACCGGCGCTTTTGACGATGCCGCCGGCTGCGGTATCGTGACCGCTGCCGCCAAGCATATTATGGATCACGGTAAACCGCTGCGCACGATCCGAATCTTGTGGGCCGGAGCGGAAGAAGTCGGCCTGTGGGGCGGAAAAGCCTATGCCAAGGCGCATACTGGCAGTAAACATGCTATCGCAATGGAGTCAGATTTCGGTGCTGACAATGTATGGCGCGTAGAGTTCAATCTCCCGGACGCCGCAGAAGAGTTGGAAAAGAAAATCGCGCAAGCGCTCCTGCCATTAGGTATTGGTGCACTCGGCCCTCCGGCCACTGGCGGTGCGGACATACGTGACATAATCGCCAGCAACAATCTCGCGGTGATAGATCTTCAGCAAAATGGCACACGCTATTTCGATCTGCACCACACGCCTGATGATACGCTGGACAAGATTGACGCGGAACAACTGCGTCAAAATGTTGCAGCCTGGGGCACCGTGCTGTCAATCATCGCCAATAGCGATGTTGATTTCACCATGCCGCCCAAAGAATAATGATGCGCAGACTGCCGCTCCTAGTTGCAATTTCCATCCTAACGGCTTGTTCAGAAGCGCCGCTTGAGGATCAGAGCGAAGAGGCCGTTACGGAAATTGAAAGACAGATCGAAGGCGACGCCAAATCGCTGGAAGAAGCTGCGGATGAAGCGGTCAGAGTCCTGGAATCGGAAATTGAGGAAGAATTGACAGCGGACGGATTTGCACGTCCCGTTCCAATAACACCGCGGGTTTCCGACGATCAGGAACAGTAACGGAGCATCAGTCTATCGGGCCGTTAATGGTTAAAATCCGGTCGACCATATTAACTATATCCCGATAGCCGACTTTAGGTCGCATTCCGTATCTCCTCGATATCGGTCAAAGTGCCGGTACCAATCGCATGCCCCGAAATTTGCGATGATTGGAGAACAGGATATGATTTACGGCGATTCACTGCATATCGATGCGCAGGTCAGACAGAGTAATTCAGGCAATATACCTTGCGTGGTCAAAACCATATCGGACACCATCATAAAGATCGAATGCGCTGCACAGCTCAATCCCGATATCGCATTGACGCTCAAAATACCGAGCATGAACATATTGACCGCCAACCTTTTGTGGAAGAAGGACGAAGAATATGGCTGCCAGATCGATTATACGTTTCATCCTGCAGTCATCAAAAGCATGATGGAGCGGCTTGATCGCAAACGGGCAACTGTTCTGGTTTGATTTGATTGTCGACAAGGCCCAGACTGCTTTGACTTACAGACAGTGCCACTGACAATGTTCAGGATGGTGCCTCGGGAGCTATAACTGTTTTGAATAGCCGTTACTGCGGCATCAGGTCACCCTTCGCTTACGCTCAGGATTTTTTCGGTCGCCAATCCCCCGGATCGGCTTTGATCCGAAAAAATGGTCGGGGAGACAGGATTCGAACCTGCGACCCCCTGGTCCCAAACCAGGTGCGCTACCAGCCTGCGCCACTCCCCGACGCGCGCTTCCCCTAGCGATGATTCAGGGAAAAGCAAAGAGTTTTTACGTCTATTTCAAACCTAGCGTAAAAAGGACGACCTGTCGCCCTGTTTCACAAGAGGTTGGTGGGCCCGGAGGGACTCGAACCCCCGACCTAGCCGTTATGAGCGGCCAGCTCTAACCAACTGAGCTACAGGCCCCAGAACAACCTCATTTCCATAAATTCGGTTCTTCAAGGATCGCTCCGATAGCGGAAGCGCGGGCGATTTGGCAAGCAGCTAAACGAAATAATTGCGGGAGCCGGATTTGTCGGCTCATCAGGCAGAAACTATTTGTCCTTCAAACCGGCGACAGCCATCAACTGATCGAGACTTATTGGTGATGCACCGCGTTCCAGCAAATGGTCAATCACCTCTCGCCACCAGTCGTAAAACCGGTCCAGATCTTCATCTGTTTTCACATAAGGCGTGTGTCCTGCCGAAAGCGACGGTGAATGAAAGGAGAATACCAGCAATTTCAGATTATCATCAAATGCAATATCAATAGCTTCTTTGGCTTCCCGTGCTGACACGCCTTCTGGCGTTAGCGGAATGCGCTCCAGTACCTTCGACTTTGAAAACAGCGCACCTGCTATTTTTGAACGGTTAAACAAAGCTGACAAAAAATCGCCCTGCTTTCTCAGAAGTCCTGAAAAAACCGTGGTCAATGGCAGTTCCAGCAAATCTTTTTCATGATCAAGCCAGAAGGGATCAGGACCGATATGTGAGAAATCCGGCCCCGACTGGTCCCGATAATCAAACCGGGAGCGCACGCTGCTATCAATCAGGAAGCCATGTTTTGCGAGAATTTCGATGCTATTGGGTCCCACGCCATAGCGCCCTGCCCGATAGATTATCGGTCGCTTTCCTGTCCGGTCTTCTATCCCGTCACGAAGGGCGACAATTTTTGCCTCTTCCAGCTCTTTCGGAAGATTGCCAGCATAACTATTATATGGACTGGTTTCCTCTTCAAAAGGTGGATTGATCCACGGGTGCAGATGGACACCAACGGATGCGTTATTTGACGCCGATACAGATTTCAAAAAAGCCGCAGCCTCATCATTCTCTATGATTGAATAATCGACAAAATATATGGGTTTTATGTCATATTTCTCGACGAAGGATTGAAAGCGTTGGAGCTTTCCAACGGACAGAGTTGTGTGACCTGTCCGTTTAAAAGGACCGTCCCAGTCAAATTCTTCTTCAGTATCTACGCTGATCAGAAAACGGCGGCCAAAATCTGCCGGAAGATGCAAATGTCTGTTCTTTTCAAGGTTGCCAGAGTCCTGTTGTGCATTTGAAAACATCACGGCCCCTTTTTTAGATCGCACTGCCTTATTCGAATTCCGTTTCCTTAACACCAATTTCGCTAGTCGTGGCGGCTGGCAGGGTCAAGGCTATCCTCTCATCCGATATGGTGAGTGTACCATTGGCCGACTTTGCCAGATTGCGCACCAGGCGGAGCGAAAATCCCAATCCCAAAAGCGGAGCGTCGCTGCCATCACCCTCTATACCGTGGGAAGGATCGAGTAGTTGTTCTTCCGATACACCCTGAATACGGGAAGGACGAGAGAGGCTGAAATAATTGACTGGCTGTGAACCTATTCGAGTCCGCAAATCCGCTCGTAATTCTTCACCATTCTCACAGGCGATAATTGCTGCGGATAGCAATCGGGCAAAGATCCGTTCTACGGATTCACTTTCCAGAGCAAAGGGGCGAACCGGTTCGGCTTTGGTCATGTGCAGATCGACTGATTTACTCTCGGTCAAACTTTGCAAACGTTGGGCGAGGCGTTCCATAAGCCAATCAGGTTCGGTCAGACCGGACTGGCTTTCCATCTGACCCGCATCGATTTTCGCCGCGATATCCAGATCTTCAAAGCCGGTTAGCAATCTCTGCGCTTCATCCATGATACTGCGCGACAACGTGCGATACTCAAAGGATGCGGGACCAAACAGTTGCTGCTCGATAATCTCGCTGAAACCGATAATCGCATTGAGCGGCGTACGCAGTTCATGAATAAGCTGCTGCAATTGTTCGCGCCGCTCTACATCAAGACTGTTCTGCCGGGCGTCTTCGGCGGCATTCGGGCGCCTCATGACACCGCGATACCCTTTGAAGCGACCGGTTTCGTCGCCAAAATACGGAATGGCTGACATCCGCCAGTCCCCTGCTACAATCGGTGCACCGCACAACCGCATCCGCGCATTTTCCAACGGCATTCTCTGGCGAAAGGCTGCTGCACCATATGCATCAGGGCCAGGCCCATCATCGAAGGTAGGTTCTGCAATAGTTACACCCACGATAGCGCCTTTGGGTGGCCCCTCAGCCCAGATTATCGTACCGCTATCGTCGGTTTCAAAGTTGATCCCGTCTATAACGTCGACAAAATAGCTACGATGCTCTGCATCGGTCATGGAAGATTGGGCTACTTTTGCTTCACGATTACGCTGATAGTCTTCTATTCTTGCAACCAATGTGCTGATTTGGGATGCATCATCCGGCTTTTTTTCTGGTTCTTCGCTATCCTGAGCGTCATCAGGGGCATCGTCCATCCCTTCGATCGTGTCGTCATTTGCCGATATCAGAGGTCCTGAATTATCCGCCCCTCCCCACGCGTCCAGATTCAGCACATCTCTTGTAAGCGGTCCCAGATCAGAGCGGGTCCGCAAAATCTTGCTTCCCCGGGCTGACAATTGAGGGATTACATCAACCCATTCCTCATCCTGAAGATCTGCCGCAATTATCGCTGCATCACATACAGCGTCATTATCGGCACAAAGATAAACCAGCAAAGGTGCGGACCTTAAACGGCCGTTTAGTGCCTGTACCGCCGCAATCCGGTCCGTTTCATCCACGCGCTCATGCAAATCACGCAGCCGCGTGAGACCAGACTGCACATCATCATTGACCAGACGTCCCGGCTTTTGCGCCATCAGGTCGGCGACCTGACGCCATTGCAGCGCGGCAGCACTACCCTCTGGCAGAGAGCCTTTGAGCACTGTTTTCAGACGATCATCGTAACGCAATGGCAATTCCGGAGTGAAGAGTTTAGATGGGCTTGTTAACAAGTTGATAACCCCAACATCCAGATATCGTAACCCCCGAATATGTCGCGTCACAATGTGGGACAAGTGGGCAGCTGTTGCTTGGTGCGCTAATTATATTATAAGAAGATATTGATTCGCGAACGGAAATTGCAGAGATATGCCCGACATAAATTTGGACGAAATTGACTTACAGATTCTGGAACGGCTGCAGAACGAAGGGCGTGTTACCAATGTCGAATTGGCCAACAGCGTCGGATTGACTGCACCGCCCTGTCTGCGGCGAATGCGCGCCTTGGAAGACAGCGGGATCATCACAGCATATCATGCAGCGATTGATCCGGCAAAAATGGGCTTTACGATCACTGTCTTTGCCATGGTCAGCCTGAAAAGCCAGGCAGAATCAGATTTGAAGGCGTTTGAAGATCATATCGAACAGCTTCCCGAAGTCCGTGAATGTTACATGCTTAACGGCGAGATCGATTTCATGCTCAAAGTTGTGGCAAAGGACCTTCAAGAATTTCAAAACTTCCTGACCAGCAAACTGACCTCCGCACCCAATGTGGCCAGCGTCAAAACGTCTTTGACCATCAGGTCTGCGAAGAACCTGCCGGGCGTCCCGATTGGAGAGTAAAAATAACCTCAATAAAAAAGGGCGCCAAAAGCGCCCTTTTTCTTGATGAGAATTATGTTGTCTAGCTAGCACTCGGCTCCACTGGAGCAGGTGCCGCACTGGCTGTACCCGCCGCTTGCTGATCAATCCACAATGACCAAAAATTGGCAATATCTTTGCGTGTGCCGGTGACGCCCGAAAATGCCTGCTTGGCGCCATCCCAGTTTTGCTGCCCAACGTGGGAAATACCAAGGCCCACTTGAGCTCGTGCGGTATCTACTCCGCCTTTGCTAATAGCCGACTGATAAAGCGAAGCGGCTTTGGCATAGTCTCCGTACCCCAGCAGGGCATCGGCAGTCGCCAGAGCGATCTTGCCATTGGCAGACTTGGCTGCATCACGTTCGGAAGCACCGAGGCTGGCTTTGTCAGCAGCAACTGAGCTGCGCGCAGCGGCCAAAGTCTCTTTCACGTATGAACTGGAAGAGGAAACGTCCCCTTTGGCCAACCCTTCTTCCAGAAGAGAAACAACTTCACCTGGCAACCTGCGTGGATCAGCAGCATCGGCATATTCAAAATAATCCCGTTCGCTCTCCATTGCATCAGCTTTGCGCATCAGACGCATAAGCTCCAGATTTTCCTGGTTGGAGAGTTTTGGATTGGCCGAATCACGATAGACTGACAAGGCGGCACGCCAATTTTCGCCTGTCGGGTAAGCTTCAACAAGCTTGTATGTCCACTGACCGGCAGCACCATTTGTATTATTCTTCATCGCAATACCGGCACCGCGGCGATACCAGTCTTGAGATGCTTTGCCGCCTTTGGCCTTCTCCATTTCAATGGCCCGGTCCAACGCAGCAAGCCCTTCTGGGAACTTGTTTTGTTTAAAATTAGCTTCAGCTATCAACGCTCCGACATTATTGTTGGTATAACCGGCGTCAACGGCCTGTTGGAGCGTTTGTACGGCTTCAGCATAGCGCCCTGCCCCATAAGCGAAATTGCCAGAGAAGAACAGGAATGAAGGCTGCTGTTCCGCCGGGGTCTTCCCACTGGCCAATGAGGCATTAATGCCTTTTTCCTGCAAGCCGGTATCCTTCAAAGTCGAACCCAGTTGAATGGCCAGCTGCCCGGCAATAAACTGGTCATCGCCTGCAAGAGGTTGAGCTAGCAAAGCTTCTATTAGTGGTTTGGCAGTTGCAGGTGCTTCGCTTGCCATAGCTTGCTGAATCTCAGCGACCTGGGGGCGGATTTCCTTACTGATTTCAAGCTTGGGCGCTTTGCCCTTTTTCTTTTTCTGCGCGTGCGCCTCCTGCGGCACAGCAGAAATGGCTAATGTTCCAGCAGCAGCCAGAGCAACGGCCATAGAAAAATGAGATAGAAAACGCATAAAATTCCTCCGAATAAAAACTTTGTGTCACCGAACCCGTATCGGATTTTCGAATATGGTTGCACCATAAACTGTCTTGGCTTTATTACCAAGTTTCACATGCTTTTATAGAGTGAATCCGCTGAATAGTTGTTGAACGGAGATACTTGTAACCGCCTCTGTGCACCGACAAATTGTATAAGGGTGTAAACTCCCCAACTATGAGGTTAGTTAAACGTGATTGCCATTATCTCACCTGCCAAGTCGCTTGATTTCGACAGCGAACTCCCTTCCTATCAACCAACTGAGGTCCGTTTTCCGGACGAGACAGCACGATTGGCCGGGGCGATTTCAAATCTGTCGAAAAAGAAACTAAAGTCGATCATGCCCGTCTCCGACAACCTGATCGATCTAAATCACGGTCGCTACAGCCATTTTTTCGATCAACCGGAACGCGCAGCGATCTATGCTTATAACGGCGATGTTTATACCGGTTTTGAGGCCCAGAGCCTGAGCAAGGAAGGATTGCACTTTGCCCAAAGCCATCTGCGAATCCTTTCGGGTCTATATGGCTTGCTCCGTCCCCTTGACCCGATCAGGCCGCATCGCCTTGAAATGGGAACAAAATGGGCACCGCGATACAAAAAATTGACCGACTTCTGGAAAGACAAAATCGCGAAAGAGCTTGCCGGAGATCTGAAAGGAACAGAAGAGCGCGTAATTGTAAATCTTGCCAGCAATGAATATTGGGCGGCAGTCAAACCGCATACGGACAAACTGAACGCGCGGATTGTCGAAGTCGATTTCCGCAAGGACGGACCGGGTGGACCGAAGTTCATCAGTTTTGAAGCCAAACGTGCCAGGGGCATGATGGCGCGATATATCTGTGAGCACCATCTGCAGGATACCGAAGCACTGAAGGGCTTCGACAGTGATGGATACCAATTTGATGCCAAAAACAGCACCAAGGACAGTCTGCGCTTTGTGCGCTCATGAGCAGCAAAACTGCGGTTGTAGTGGGAACCTCGGGCGGCATCGGGCGTGCTATGGCCGATGCGCTGGAACAGGAAGATGAATTTGATCGGATAGTTCGGTTTTCGCGTGGAACGGATAGCCCGGTAAAGCTTGATTTGACATCCGAGGATTCGATCCGATCGGCGGCTGACTGGCTGCAGGAACAGGATATCAAACCGCACCTTATATTTGTCGCAACTGGGCTGCTTCACAATAAGGAAAACGGCCCCGAAAAAAGCATGCGGGAGCTGAATACCGAATGGGCGCTGGAAAATTACCAGATCAATGCCATTGGCCCTGCCTTGATTGCCAAACATTTCCTGCCGTTAATGCCAAAAGACGGGATTACAACATTTGCAGCCATATCAGCCCGCGTTGGCAGTATTTCGGATAACCGGCTGGGCGGATGGTATGGATATCGGGCTGCGAAGGCGGCGCTCAATATGATTATCCGTAATCTGTCGATAGAATGGGCGCGCAAGAACAAACGCAGCATCATCGTCGCTTTGCACCCCGGCACTGTGGATACCGGCCTCAGCAAGCCGTTTCAGAGCAATGTTCCGCCTGGCAAACTGTTTGACCCCGAACGCGCAGCCGTGCAGCTTCTGGATGTTCTCGACGGCCTGAAACCGGTCGATAGCGGCAAGATTTTCGCGTGGGACGGGGAAGAAATCAAACCCTGAATGTAGCGCCCAGTTTTTCGTGTAAATTCGACCCGAAAAGCTGGCTTTTAGAAGCCGCTTCCCCTAGAAGAATCAGCAGAAAAAATCCTATGAAAAAGGCCCGTTTGTGAACGAACAAACCACAGCACCAGAACCATCTGATATTGAACCAATTGATATCGTCGATGAAATGAAATCGAGCTACATGGACTATGCCATGTCGGTCATCGTCAGCCGCGCATTGCCCGATGTACGCGATGGTCTAAAACCCGTCCACCGGCGGATTTTATTCTCGTCACAAGAAGGCGGCTTCGTCGCCGGACGCCCATACCGTAAATGCGCAAAAATTGTTGGCGACGTGATGGGCAATTATCACCCCCATGGCGATAGCGCCATTTACATGGCCCTGGCGCGAATGACTCAGGACTGGTCGATGCGGGTCCCTCTGATCGACGGTCAGGGCAATTTCGGATCGATGGACCCGGATATGCCGGCGTCCATGCGGTATACAGAGGCGCGGCTGAACAAGGTGGCCAACAGCCTGCTCAATGATCTCGACAAGGATACTGTTGATTTCATCGACAATTATGACGGCAGTCGTCAGGAACCATCGGTTTTGCCAGCGCGCTTCCCCAATCTGCTTGTCAATGGTGCCGGCGGTATCGCGGTTGGCATGGCGACCAATATCCCGCCACATAATCTTGGCGAAGTCATCAATGGCTGTCTTGCCTATATGGATAATTCGGGGATTACTGTCGATGAGCTTATCGATATCATCCCTGGCCCCGACTTTCCGACAGCGCCACTGATATTGGGGCAATCCGGTGCGAAATCGGCCTATAAAGAGGGACGCGGCTCGATCATGATGCGCGCGCGGCATGAAATTGAGGAAGGGCGTGGCGATAAACGCTCGATTGTTCTCACCTCCATTCCTTTTCAGGTTGGTAAATCTGGCCTGGTAGAGAAAATTGCCGAAGCGGCCAAAGACAAGCGTATTGAAGGCGTATCCGACATCCGCGATGAATCTAGCCGCGCCGGTGTTCGTGTGGTCATCGATCTGAAACGCGATGCGACCGCAGATGTGGTATTGAACCAGATCTGGCGTTTCACCCCTGCCCAATCCAGCTTTCCTGCCAATATGTTAGCCATTCGCGGCGGGCGTCCGGAAGTGCTCAATCTGCGCGATATTATCGAGGCATTTGTTAAATTCCGCGAAGAAGTCATTACCCGGCGGACAAAATTTGAACTGAACAAGGCGCGTGAGCGGGCTCATGTCTTGCTCGGCCTGGTCGTCGCCGTCACGAATATGGACGAAGTGGTCCGGATTATTCGTGGTTCATCAACACCGGCAGAAGCGCGCGAATCCTTGCTCGCCCGCGAATGGCCGATTGCCGAAATCGCCGGCTATATCAAACTGGTTGAAGCCATAGAAACTGAGGTTGAGGGCGATATTTACAAGCTTTCCGCCATTCAAGTGAAAGCCATATTAGATCTGCGTCTGCAGAAGCTGACTGCCCTTGGCCGTGAAGAAATTGGCGATGAGTTAAAAGAACTTGCAGCCGCTATTGAAGAATATCTCTCAATATTAGCCGATCGTGTAAAGCTTTATGCCGTGATGCGCGAAGAGCTGGAGACGGTGCGCGATGAATTTGCGACGCCGCGTATCAGCGAAATCACCGCTGCCTGGGATGGTCTGGAAGACGAAGACCTGATGGAACGCGCTGAAATGGTCGTTACGGTGACCCATGGCGGTTATATCAAACGCACACCGCTCGATACTTTCCGAGCACAGCGCCGCGGCGGCAAAGGCCGGGCCGGCATGGCAACCAAGGATGAGGACGCGATTACCGAACTGTTCGTTACGTCCACCCATACGCCGGTGCTGTTCTTCTCCACCCATGGCAAGGTTTACCGCCTTAAAGTTTGGAAACTGCCCGAAGGTGGACCGCAAACCAAAGGACGACCGATGGTCAACCTTTTACCGCTGGCCGACGGGGAAACAATTTCGACCGTCTTGCCACTGCCGGAAGATGAGGCTGAATGGGGCAAATTGCATGTCATGTTTGCAACCGCCAAAGGCGGCGTAAGGCGCAACAGCATGGACAGTTTCACAAACGTTCCATCCAACGGCAAATTTGCGATGAAATTTGACGAGGATAGCGATGATCACCTGATTGGAGTGGAATTGCTAACCGACGATGACGACGTGCTGCTGGCAACCAAAAATGGTAAGGCAATCCGCTTTGCCGGCGATGCCGTTCGCTCTTTCCAGAGCCGCACATCCACGGGTGTCCGGGGGATTGCGCTGAAAGGTGATGACGAAGTTATCTCCCTATCGGTATTGCGCGGATTTGAGGCCACGACAGAAGAACGCGATGCTTATCTGAAGGCTGCGCCGTGGAAAGAGAATGAAAATACCTCGGAACTGCCTCCTGAACGTCTCGCAGAATTTTCGGAAACCGAGGATTTCATCTTGACAGTCTGCGCCAACGGCTATGGCAAACGCTCGAGCGCCTTCGAATATCGCCAGTCCGGTCGCGGTGGTCAGGGCATCCTGAACATCGATAATATTAAGCGCAATGGTACGGTTGTTGCGAGCTTTGAGGCCAAGAATGAAGAGCAGATCATGCTGGTCACCGATCAGGCCAAGCTAATCCGTATGAAAGTCGCTGATATGCGGGTAATTGGCCGCAATAGCTCTGGCGTGAAGCTTTTTGACGTCTCACCGGGTGAAACAGTCGTAGGCGCGGCCAAAATCGACGAAGAAGATGAACCGGAGAATGAAGCCGAAGAGCTGGTTGCCGAGGAATTGGACGAAGCGGATGGTTCCACAGAATCCGGCGCAGAAACCGAAACCGGGGATGATCCCGAAACATGACCGCCAGCGCACCGAGCTTTCTGGTTAAAGACGGTGCGCTGAGCTGGCCTGAAATATCGGATATGCGGCAACGTATTTATCCGCCGGAAAAGCTGATCCACACGCCGATGCACGGCATCGAATGGGCGCACGCGCAACGACGGGTGCTACTTTATGTGCAGGACGAGGTCAGAGCTGTCGCCGGTATCCACGAGCGCGAAGTCCTTTGTGATGGCCAGAAAACAAGAGTTGCAGGCATTGGCGGCGTTATGACCGAACCGGAATTTCAGGGCCAGGGATACGGAAAACAGGTGATGCTTCATCTCATGGAGCTTTTGAGAACCGAAGCCGGATGCGCATTTGGCCTCCTGTTCTGCGAAGATCATAATGTTGCCTTTTATGACAAACTGGGATGGGCCCTGTTCCAAGGCGATATGGTGGTTGAGCAACACGGTATAACCGGGCCATTTGCCTTCAGGAATACGATGGTCTTACCCATAAACGGGCCCGCGAAGGTGGACGGTCATATCGATTTATGCGGATTGCCGTGGTAGGCTCTTTGCTATCGGGGAATTTGGGGAGAGGATTATATGTCGATTGTGGTCACGCCATCAGGCCAAGCTTGCGGAGCTGTTGTCACCGGACTGAACCTTTCCGCCCCGTTAAATGACGAACAGGTGAAAGAAATCCGCACTGCCTGGTTGAAATATCACGTATTATCTTTCCCGGAACAAAAAATGTCCGACGATGATCTGGAACGATTCACTCTCTATTTTGGCGGATTTGGACATGACCCGTTTTTCGATCCGATTAAAGGCAGGGAGCATATTGCGGCCATAAGGCGCAATGCCGATGAGACATCACCGCTTTTTGCCGAAAACTGGCATAGTGACTGGAGTTTTCAGGAAAAACCGCCCGCCGGCACTTGCCTGCTTGCGGTCGAAATTCCACCTGTTGGCGGCGATACCTTGTTTGCTAACCAGCATGCCGCGCTTGATGCCATGCCCTCGGAGATGCGGGCAAAGCTGGAAGGCAAGATCGCGATCCACAGCGCTCAACTCGCCTACGCACCTGATGGCGCCTATGGCAAAAAAGACGAAGGACGCAGCATGGATATTCGCCCTGACGAATCAGCACGAGAAACACAGGTTCACCCGTTGATCCGTGAACATCCCGAAACCGGGCAGCTCGGCTTGTTCAGCTGCATGGGTTATATAATTGGCTTTGAAGGCATGACGCAGCAAGAAGCCCTGCCCTTGCTCACGGAACTATATGCCTGGCAAAGCCGCAAGGAATTTGTCTATCGTCACAAATGGGAGCCTGACATGCTCATCATGTGGGACAACCGCTCAGTATTGCACTGCGCAACGGGCGGATATGAAGGCCATGACCGGCTGCTGCACCGGACAACAATTGCCGCCAGCGTCTGATTTTCAGGGATTCGGTATTGCCATTTCTTTGCGTAATGTCCGCACCACGCCGGTAACGATCAGAAATTGTCCGACATAGTAGAGCGGCCAAATAGTCCAGCCCGGAATGGCGGAATTCTGAAGAAAACCCATTTGCGCAAAAATAAACAGATCAGAGACAATAAATAGCAACGCGCCAATCCCCACCCGATAGCGGGGAAAGCTGCTGGTCCAGGCCATCGCCGCCATGACCGACAAAAATAGGCTGTAAACCGCAAGTCCCAGCGCTTCTGAACGATCAAAGGGCAGCGACCAAGCGATGAACATTGTGATGGGAACCAACAATAGCGCAAAGGCTTTCTGGCTGAACGAGGTCTCGGGCCGCCGATGTCGCCAATAGAGCCCAATCGCTATGCAATGCCCGACAATGAATGCCCCTGCCCCGGCCATAAGGTCAAATTCAATCAACATGTCGCCCAAAGCGCCAAAAGCCATGACCGCTGCGATCAATTTTCCTTCAAAATTATGCGCCCGCCGCAAGGCGTAAACGGCTAGAAAACCAACACCTGCGCCCTTCCAGAACATCAGATACATGCCTGGAATATTGCCGTCTTTCACAAAAAAATAGCTGATACCGAACAGCAGGCTGAGCAGCAGATAGGGCCGGGACTCGATAATCGCGCGTTTCATATCGACGGCCTATCATGCTCGCTCCCTCTCTGCCAGATTGACTTTTGTCACTTCCGGCAACACAGAGACGCCATGACAGATGTTCACATAATTGGCGGCGGGCTCGCCGGATCAGAAGCGGCATGGCAATTGGCAGAGGCTGGCATAAAAGTGCGCCTTTCCGAAATGCGCGGAAGCGGCGACATGACACCGGCCCATCAGACAGACGGACTTGCAGAACTGGTCTGTTCCAACAGCTTCCGCTCCGATGATGCAGAGAAAAACGCTGTGGGCCTGCTTCACGCTGAAATGCGGGATCTTGGATCCATCATAATGGGCGAAGGTGACAAGCACCGGTTGCCTGCCGGTTCGGCGCTGGCCGTCGACCGTGATCATTTCTCTGATGGTGTCACCAAAGCACTGAGCGAACATCCAAATATCGAGATTATCCGCGAAAGGATCGACCAGCTTCCCGAAAGCGGCCTGACCATCGTCGCAACCGGCCCGCTCACCGCCATGACGCTGGCCGAAAGCATTGGCGCGGCTACTGGTGAAGACTCCCTGGCCTTTTTCGATGCCATTGCGCCGATTGTTTATAAAGACAGCATCAATATGGATATCGCGTGGATGCAGTCGCGCTGGGATAAGGTCGGCCCCGAAGGAGACGGCAAGGACTACATCAATTGCCCGATGAACCGGGAGCAATATGAAGCCTTCATTCAGGGCCTGCTCGACGGTGAAAAGACCGATTTCAAGGAATGGGAGAAGAACACGCCCTATTTCGAAGGCTGTATGCCGATTGAAGTCATGGCGTCACGTGGTCCTGAAACCCTGCGTTTTGGCCCGATGAAACCGGTTGGCCTTACCAATGAACATACCGGCGAGAGCGCTTATGCGGTGGTACAGCTGCGGCAGGATAATGCGCTGGGCACACTTTGGAACATGGTTGGTTTCCAGACCAAACTAAAATATGGCGCGCAAGGGGAATTACTGCGTTCCATTCCAGGCCTGGAAAATGCGGAGTTTGCCCGCATGGGCGGGTTGCATCGAAACACATTCATCAATGCGCCCAAATTGCTCGACAGAGAAATGCGTCTAAAGAAAGCGCCGCATATTCGCTTTGCTGGACAGATTACAGGTTGCGAAGGCTATGTCGAAAGCGCGGCAGTTGGCCTGATGGTCGGCCGCATGGTTGCGGCAGAGGTCAAAGGTGAAACATTTGCCTATCCCCCGCAGACGACTGCTTTCGGTGCGTTGCTCTCCCACATCACCGGCGGCGCAGACGCCCGGGATTATCAACCAATGAATGTCAATTTTGGGCTATTTCCACCTTTCGAACAGCGCGTGAAAAAGAAGGAACGTAAAGAAGCCTATACCGCCCGCGCCCGAAAAGATTTTGCAGACTGGCAGCAGTCATTTATAAATGAGCCGCAGGCCGCCTAACATTTGCATCGGGATGCCGTTCGCTTGGGCCTGGTGCTTCTAAACTCGGATCGGGTCAGTTGCCCGTTTTCATCCGCGTCTGCGCCAGCAAATCGATCACTGGTTGCAACTGCCCATTCTTCAAAGGTCAGCAGGTTGTTGCCGTCCTTATCGAGCGCTTTGAAAGCCTTCGTGCGGCTGCTCATCAATTCAAGCCGGGTTATAACCTCGTCACGATTACGATCATAACGATTGAACCGCCGCTCCTCACGAGAGGCCTTATAGGCTTTGGGCGGCGTTGGCGGCGGCGGCCCGGGTGCTAGCGCGGTTTCATCAGCCTCTGGCAAGCCTTCCGGCTCCATCGGTTCGGGAGGCGGCGGCGCATCCGGAATCACCACTTCCTGACTGTTAGCGCCAATCCACAGGAAAAGTCCCGCCGTCATCAACAGCATCATACTTCCGGCACCAGCGACATATCTTTTCATGTGCTGGCCGCCCTTTCATGCTGTTCTTCTTGGTGTTAACAGCCGGTCACGCCATGCCAGATGATCTTACTAGCGATCGCCGGACGATAAAGATCGGCTGCTAACGATCCTTTTTTTACATCACTTTGCGTCAATTTACAGAGAATTGAGAGCGGTCGACCGCTTCTGTCAAAACTCACCGGATCACCGCTACTATATAGTTGGATACATTTGTTGAACGCCTGCTCTCGCATTTTTTTATCGGAACAGTGCCGGGCAAAGTCCCAAAGGGCCCAAGCTTGTGCGGCTTTCCCTTGTTTCACGCTAAGGGTGCTGGAACCGCCGCTCGCAAAAGAAAAAAGTCCTTCGCCCCGTTTCTCCGCATATTGCTCGAACTGCCGATCGTCCCATGGAAAATCTTCGAGCAAATATTCCCACCCTTCCAAAAGATGCAGCAGTGGCGACAGATCAGCTCCCTTTTGCTCTGCCTGATTAATCAGTGCCACCAATGGCTCGCCGGTTGGGCGTTCAGTTACAGCCTTGGTTAAAATATCCCGCCACCAGGTTAACCGCATTTGTCCAATCAATGTTTCCGACGTTGACCGAATAACGTCGGCAAATCTAGCGTCCAATGCAAAAACAAGGGTATAGCGTTCGCGATCAGGCTTCTTTGCATAGGCTAAAACCAGTCGCCGCAACGGATCAAGTTGTAAAACCGCGTCATTCATGCCGGTGCCGTCAACAGTTTTCCAACGAAAATCAAGGTAAAGATTGCTTTAACCATAGCCCTTGGTCAGCCGCTAACCCTTTTCTCTCTATCAGACACGCTGAATTGAAATCCACCGGCGTGAATTAATGACGCATAGATCAGAGGCCAGGGGCATGGTTGATAATAACGAGATAAAATCGCGAGTGTCGTTTTTGCAAAAGCTACGCAAGGATACTGCCGGTAATACTTTGGCGATGGCGGCTGCAGCCCTCTTCCCGATTGCTGGTTTGGTCGGCGGCGGCGTCGATATCGGCCGCGCCTACATGGCGCAGGCTCGGCTCCAACAGGCATGTGACGCCGGGGTTTTGGCCGCGCGGCGTAACATGACCCAGGATACTTTGACCGCGGATGACTTGAATGAAGCCAACAAGTTTTTTTCATTTAACTTTCCGGAAGGGTCTTTCGGCTCAACCGCCTTCGATGCAACAATTACAGACAGCGATGGCACTGAAGTTTCCAAAAACAAGGTGAGCTTTACAGACGGCGCAGGTGTCCGGGTCGTCAATGGCGAGGCGCAAACCACAATCAGAACGACATTGATGCGCGTTTTTGGTTACGAGAATATGGTAATCCAAACAGATTGCACCAGTCGTCTTGATGTCGGTAATGTCGATGTAATGATGGTACTCGACGTAACAGGTTCCATGGGCAACACTGTGACAGATGGCGGCACCAGGCTGGATGCCTTGAAAGTCGCAGTTAAAGACTTTTACGGAATATTGGGACCCGGAGGCGGTGTTTCAAACGAACAGATCCGTTACGGCTTTGTACCTTATTCCAGCACCGTCAATGTCGGTGAGATCCTGTATGATGCCGATCCAACCTGGCTCATCGGAGGAACCGCAGGCGATCGGGCGACTTATCAGACCCGCAAGGCGGTTTTCGAGGTCGAGGACAAGACCGCTCCAGGATATACCATTGTTGAGAACGATTTTGTTGAATCGCTGGCTCAGCTCGATGGACCAGAGTGCACAGACCGGTATGCAGATAACCTCAATGTAGACACTTATTTTGTTCCAAACCCATCCGGTGATCCGCTCCTCATTTCCGAGACAAGATCCGGAAACATAAAGACGCGCATCGTAGACAGTTTTGAATATACGTCTTGGGATGGCAGCACGGATGCACCGCCTGCTGGAGCCGTTGGTCCTTCCTTTTGGCGTCAGTGTGAACGTACCCGTACCAGAACGACGGAAGAGATACCCATTGTTCAGGTTGACAAATGGCAGCCAGGGGCAGTGAAAATTTCAGATTGGTCCTATGATGCTGAGACGCACGATGTGTATGATTATGTGCGTTCCATAAAATCCACCAATCCTGCGGCGCAGAACCCTACGACTGATGGTGAGGATCTGGAACGTTGGGAAGGCTGTATCGTTGAGCGCAAGTCCAATACATCCATAACCACTGCCACGACGGCCATCCCGGCGGATGCGCTTGATCTGCAAATTGATCTCTTGCCAACTGATGCAGATTCCAGATGGGCTCCATTCTGGCGAGACTTAAAATATGACCGTGCAGATACAAATACGGCGACGTCAGGGTCAAAAATTTCTTTGAGCGGAGACTCTGCAGCTTGCCCGGCACCCGCCCGGAAACTGCAATCTTACGCGACCTATGATGATGGTTCGTCAAATGATCTGGAAAGCTATATCTCCGGATTGCAGGATGGTGGTTTCACCAATCATACCATCGGCATGATCTGGGGCGCTCGTTTGCTGTCAGAGGACGGATTGTTCAAGGCTGAGAACTCAACCGCACCAAATGGTTTCAGCATTGGCCGGCACGTTGTCTTCATGACTGACGGTAATATGGTAATCCGGCAAACCAACTATGGTGCCTACGGCTATCAAAAACTGGATAGCAGTATCGCGACTGCAAATGCTGGCGATACAGAGTTGGCTGCGCGGCAAGCCCACCGATTCCAGTTAATGTGCGCTGCAGTCCGGGCGAAGGGGTGGACAGTCTGGGTCGTTCAATTTGGTACTGCGACCGTATCGGCGAACATGTTGGCCTGCGCCAGCAGTCCCGGTAACGCCGCCGCTGCGACCGACAGAGCAACCCTTCAGGCTGCTTTCGCGAACATTGCACAGAAAATCGGCGGATTGAGGTTGTCAAACTGATGAATATACAATCCAGACTTTCTCGCTTGAACCGCGACCAAGAGGGCGCAACACTCATGGAATTCGGCCTGATCGCCGGTCCCCTGATCGTGCTGCTGCTCGGTATCATGGAGATTGGCTATCAAGGCTATATCGACACTTTGTCAAAATCTGTGATGCACAAGGTCGCACGCCAGGCTTCGGTCGGTGGCAAAACCGAAGCCGACGTCAAGGCTGACGTCATAAAGGGATTGGGCCCGCTTCTGCTGAAAAATGCGACAGTTGATGTCAAAGTCCGTAGCTATTTTGAGTTTACCAATATCGGAAAACCGGAAAAGCTGACCACAGACGTCAATGGCGACGGTAACCTCGATAGCGGAGATTGCTATCTTGATGGTAATGGTAACGGCGTATTTGATGTGAACACCGGTAGAACCGGAACCGGTGGACCCGACGATATTGTGAACTACGAAATCACTATCGATTCACCGCGAATATTTCCGCTGGCTAGTATGTTTGGCGGCAGCAAAAGAATGACCAGCTACAACGCTACGGCGGTCCGGAACCAGCCTTATGGTTCCCAGGTCGCCGATCCAGAATTGTGTGAGCCGTGATATGAACAATATTTTGAAAAAATTTACGCCAAAGAAAATCATGCCTGACAACCGGGCAACCCGGTTTCTCGGTAAACTCCATCAGGACAAGAGCGGCCTGGCGCTGATCGAATTTGCTTTCGTTGCACCGTTCATGCTCACGATCGGCCTTACCGGAATGGAAACTGCCAATCTCGCTGTTGGACATTTGCAAGTCAGTCAGGTCGCTATGCTGGTAGCGGATAACGCGTCACGTGTCCGAAACACTATTGATGAAGCTGATATTCGGGAAATTTTCACCGGTGCCCATCTGACTGGCAGCAGCATCGACTTCTCGCCCAATGCCAGGATTATCCTGTCGAATCTGGAGCATAATGGGTTGGCCGGTTCCGATGAAGGACAATGGATCCGTTGGCAACGTTGCTATGGCGGCAATACAAGTTATTCATCCAGTTTCGGCGCTGAAGGCGATGGAGAAACCAATGCGTCTTTGGCCTCGGGTATAGGACCGACCGGCAAGAAAATCTCGGCGACGCCTGCGTCAGCTGTCAACTTCGTCGAGGTCATATACGACTACAAGCCTCTGATATCAGATCGCTTTTTTGGAAATATTGTCATCCGCTACGAAAGTGCTTTTGTGGCGCGTGAACGCAATGACCACGCGATGCGAAATGCCAGCAATATTCCGAACGGACAGAAATGGCTGTGTAACCGTTACGACGTTATAACCTGAGTCAGATTTTTTAACGGTAACAGACTTTTTTTGCGGCGGTGATAATCCGGTCGCTATCGATCAACGCCGCTTTCTCCAGATTCGCAGCATAGGGTAACGGGACGTCTTCGTTGGTCACGCGCGCAACCGGTGCGTCAAGATCGTCAAAGCCCTTTTCCATACAGACAGCGATAATCTCGCTGGCGATGGAACAGGTCGGCCAGCCTTCCTCGGCAACCACCAGACGGTTGGTTTTTGCCAGACTCTGCAAAACTGTTTCCGTATCCAGCGGACGCAATGTACGCAGGTCGATAACCTCTGCATCAATGCCCTCACCTGCCAGCGCATCGGCAGCTTCAAGCGCCAGACCAACACCTATCGAATAGCTGACAATCGTAACATCAGCGCCTTCCCGCATGATCCGTGCTTTGCCGATTGGTAAAACATAGTCATCCAAATCCGGAATCTCGAAGGACCGTCCATAAAGCAACTCATTTTCAAGAAAAACCACGGGGTCGGGACAGCGGATCGCCGCCTTTAACAGGCCTTTGGCATCGGCCGCATCATATGGCGCCATCACAATCAGGCCTGGAACACCGGCATACCAGGGCCCATAATTCTGGCTATGCTGTGCGCCAACACGAGACGCAGCACCATTGGGGCCGCGAAAAACAATAGGACAGCGCATCTGTCCACCTGACATATAATTGGTTTTCGCTGCCGAGTTGATAATCTGATCGATAGCCTGCATCGCAAAGTTGAACGTCATAAATTCAACAATCGGTTTCAGCCCGCCCATAGCTGCACCTGCGCCAATGCCGGCGAAACCGTGCTCAGTAATCGGCGTATCGATAACACGCTTGCTACCAAATTCATCCAGCAAGCCTTGCGTCACTTTGTAAGCGCCCTGATATTCGGCAACCTCCTCACCCATCACAAAGACACTGTCATCCGTGCGCATTTCCTCTGCCATCGCATCACGAAGTGCTTCGCGGACAGTAATGCTGATCATGCTCGTGCCTTCCGGAACGGCCGGATCATCGGCGCGAGATACCGGCGGCGCTGCAGCTGGCTGAGCTATTTCCGGTGATGGCTCAGGTTTTGATGATGCTTCGGGGGCGGGAGACGGCACGGGCGATGCACCTTCCTCTTCATCCTCTCCGGTCATCTCGGCGATCACTGCACCAACCGCGACACCATCTGTGCCCTCGGCAATGATAATCTTCGAAATGACGCCTTCATCGACCGCTTCAAATTCCATCGTCGCCTTGTCGGTTTCAATCTCTGCCAATATGTCGCCAGAGCTGACCTCATCACCTTCCTTGACCAGCCATTTGGCCAGTGTGCCTTCTTCCATTGTTGGCGAAAGCGCGGGCATTTTCAGTTCAATCGCCATCAATATTGCCCCACCAGAACGTCAGTATAGAGCTCGGACAATTCGGGTTCCGGCGATTCTTCGGCAAAATCTGCCGCCTCCAGCACAGTCTTGCGCACCTTCTTGTCCAGTGCTTTCAAATCTTCTTCTTTAACCCCTTGCTTCATCAGCATGACTTTCAGTCTTTCGATCGGGTCCGATTTTTCGCGCACATCCTGCACTTCGTCCCGGCTGCGATATTTTGCCGGATCGGACATGGAATGGCCGCGATAGCGGTAGGTTTTAAGCTCCATCAGCACCGGACCTTTGCCAGCACGTACATATTTAAGGGCTTCTTCAACAGCACCCCGCACCGCAAGAACATCCATGCCATCCACTTGGACGCCCGGGATACGAAAGCTTTCACCGCGGCGATAGAGCTGGTCTTCGGAGGAGGAGCGATTGACACTGGTGCCCATCGCATATTGGTTATTCTCGATAACGAATATGACAGGCAGTTTCCAAAGCTCCGCCATGTTGAAACTTTCGTAAACCTGCCCCTGGTTGGACGCACCATCCCCGAAATAGGCAAGACAGACGCCGCCATCTTCCTTGTATTTATGACCAAAGGCCAAACCGGTACCAAGAGAAACCTGCGCACCGACAATGCCGTGCCCGCCATAAAAACCATGCTCGACCGAGAACATATGCATCGAGCCGCCCTTACCCTTCGATATACCTGACGCCCGGCCCGTTAGTTCGGCCATGACAATATTCGGGTCGATACCGCAAGCGAGCATGTGGCCATGATCGCGATAGCCGGTGATGACGCTATCCTTGCCTGGTTCAATCGCGGATTGCAGGCCTGTGACCACAGCTTCCTGGCCAATATAGAGATGGCAAAAACCACCTATCAGACCGAGGCCGTAAAGCTGTCCCGCCTTTTCCTCAAAGCGGCGGATGAGCAGCATCTGCTCGTAAAACTCCATAAGCTCGGCCTTGCTGGCCTTGTATATCGGTGTTTTGAGAACCGGCAGCCGGGCACCTGCTCGCGCCGACGCCTTTTTGGGCGGCGCTTTGGAGGCACGTTTGGCCGGAGTTTTTGATTTTGATGGGGCTTTCTGGGGAGATTTTGCCACGCTTGCATCTTCCTGTATTTTTGGTTTGCGGCATCTTAAACAGATAAGACAAAATTCCCAAGCCTTATACGCCGGAAATCGCTACAAAAAATCCGGCAAAGCTCAGAGCTTATTTCAGCGGAACGATGATTTCATCCGGATGCACAAAATTACCTTCTTTACGAAGCAATTCACCCACCAGATCGGGATCAGCACCATTGGGATCGAGCAGTTTCACACGGTTCTTCAACGCGTCCCGCTCCGATTCCAAAGCAGCAAGCTGTGTTCCGCGCTCATCAAGCGCAGCACGATATTCGCCCCATGCCAGAACCCCCGTAGGACCAAGCACGGCATAGCCAGCAATGGCGAGTAGGGTCAGCAGCGCAAAGCCCGGCCCAAGAGCCGCTTTGATCAAACCACCGATTTTCTCTTTATGAGCCATAATTCTCTTGAATCAGAATATTGATTCGCTGGCAAGCGCTTTTACACTTTTATTTCAGGCAGATTCCGTCAAACCGCCAAAGCGTCTCTAAACCGCGTCCAGTTCAGGAAAAAATGGATCGGCCGGCATAATGAGCAACCGTATCCAATTCTTCTTCAATCCGGATCAACTGGTTATATTTCGCAAGCCGGTCAGAGCGTGCGAGACTGCCGGTTTTGATCTGACCACAATTGGTTGCAACCGCAAGATCCGCAATTGTCGCATCTTCTGTCTCGCCCGAGCGGTGCGACATGACGGCGGTGTAAGAGGCATTATGCGCCGTCCGGACAGCTTCCAGCGTTTCCGACAAGGTGCCAATCTGGTTGACCTTCACCAGCAGGCTATTGGCAAGACCATCTTTAATACCCTGTGACAGACGTGCAGGGTTCGTCACAAATAGATCATCGCCTACCAATTGGACGGTATCGCCCACTGCATCGGTCAAAAGTTTCCAGCCTTCAAAATCATCTTCCGCCATGCCGTCTTCGACCGACTTGATGGGATAGTCTTTGCACAGCTCTGCCAAATAGTCCGACATTTCCGCAGGCGACAATATCTTGTCCTCGCCTGAAATATGATATTTACCATCTTTGAAAAACTCGGTTGCCGCGCAATCCAGCGCGAGCACCACTTCGTCTCCTGCCTTGAAACCTGCCTTCTCGATAGACGCCATGACAAAATCCAGCGCATCGCGGGTTGATCCCAAATTGGGTGCAAAGCCGCCTTCATCGCCAACGGCCGTGGCCAGTCCTTTTTCCGACAGACCTGCTTTCAATGTGTGGAAAATCTCCGATCCCCAACGCACCGCTTCCGCCAGGCTGCCAGCCCCTACAGGCATGACCATGAATTCCTGAAAGTCTATCGGGTTGTCAGCATGCTCGCCGCCATTGATGATGTTCATCATTGGTACGGGCAAGACGCGGGCAGACACACCGCCGACATAACGATAAAGTGGCAATCCTCTCGCGTCGGCCGCTGCTTTGGCGGCTGCAAGGCTGACACCCAATAACGCGTTGGCACCCAAGCGGCTTTTATTTTCCGTCCCATCAAGCTTGATCATGATAGCATCAAGTTCTTCCTGATCTTCTGCATCGATGGCAAGCAACGCTTCGCTCAGTTCTCCGTTTACGGCCTCAATTGCCTTGAGCACGCCCTTGCCAAGATATTTGCTTTTGTCTCCATCGCGCAATTCGACAGCTTCGTAGGCTCCGGTGGATGCCCCCGATGGCACTGCTGCACGCCCGAAACTACCATCTTCCAAAAGTATATCGACCTCAACTGTCGGGTTGCCTCGACTGTCCAGAATCTGACGGGCGTGAAGATCTAATATAGCGGTCATTTTCGAGAAGACTCCTGCGGAAGGTTGCGTATCGCAAAGCCCTTATCCTTATGATAGGCTCGTGGCAATCATCAGCTGGCTGTATAACGGCATCAGTTCGGCAATTTACCCTTGAATCATAAGGATTAGACACCATTTAATTTTAAGGGAAAACCGGTCGATAGTTTATCGGCTGCATATTGTTGGCAAGGGTTTTGAGGAAGGAATTTTAAATATGGCCGTCGATCAAGAAAAGAAACCATCAGCACGCAAGGCACCTGCGAAAAAACCGGCTGCGAAGAAGCCAGCAACAAAAAAACCCGCAAGTAAACGGGCAACCGCTAAAAAATCGACACCCGCAAAAGGGGTTGATGTTAAAAAGACGACAAAGGCAAAACCGTCAGCTCCCCTGAAGGCTGGAGCAACACGCGCCGCCTCTTCACAATCCAATGCGGCAACCGATTTGAAAGATCGTGCCATTAACAAAGCACGCTCGACCGCGAACGACGGGAAGGCCAAAGCTGGAGAAGCCATCGGCACATTGAGCGAAATGATCGAGAATAGCGCGAAGACCATCGACGAGAATGTCGGCGAAAAATATGGCGATTATGCCCGATCTGCAGCCGATTCTGTGTCCTCTTTTGCAGAGAAGGTCAACGCAAAAGACGTCGACGAGATGGTTGAGGACGCGCGCGAGTTCGTTCGCAAAAAACCCGCCGTCGCGATAGGTGCAGCAGCCGTCGTCGGCTTGCTTGTTGCCCGGCTGATTAAGTCAGGGATGGATGATCGCAGCTAAAGCGGTTATCGTCAAAAATCAGTTTGATCGGGACGGGTGATAAATATTGGACGACAAGACCGTGGCCACAGAAGATCCGCCGTCACCGCCTGACAAGGTGGCGGAACCAATAGACCTGCCTGCCGCCGATGACCAATCGATTAAATCGCAGATTGACGGTTTGGTAGATGATGTCCGCAAATTGGCAGAGGCGGAGCTCGAATATTACCGGGCAAAACTGTCCGTCAACATGGCGGCGACCAAGACTGTTTTGATTCTGTTCAGCGTCGCCGCCATAGTAGGAATAACCGGCTTGGTTACGCTGATATTGGGCATATTGCTGATATTGTCACATTATTGGGGACCTGTCGCCGCAACAGGCCTGTTGACCGGAAGCGCTTTGCTTGTGACAACAGTTCTGATGAACATGGCAATAAAACGGGCGCGCAAACTACCTATTGATGAAAATGAAGAATGAAAATGACCCAAAAAAATGATGACATATTCAAGCTGCGCAACCTCGCAATTGAGAAAAAGGAAGCGCGGGATAATCTGAGCGAGGATCTTTCCCAGACAAAAGAGCGCCTGCGGCCGGCCAACCTTATTCAGGAAGCGAAGGATAAAGCATTGGACCGCGTCCAAAAGACTGGCGAAAGCGCTCTCCAGGGCGTGAAAGACAATCCCGGGAAAGTGGCCTCCGTGGCGGCTGCAGCCACTTTATTGGCGCTGCGCAAACCGATCACCAATTATTTTACCAATCGCCGCGCCGATAATGATGGCGCGAAAACCAATGATGCTGAGGAATGAGCCATGAGCAGATTATCCGACAATATTGAAAAGGCACGGGCTGCGTCCCGGGAACGGCTCGAAATCGCTAAGGAAAAGGCGGGCGAAGGCACCGGCATTGCACTCGAGAAAATGTCCGAAAGCAAGGAACGTGCAGCCGCACTGCTCGGTGATGGCAAAGCCAGGGCAGCTGAAGGTGTAGCCGCAACCCGAAAGATGGCCAAAACTGCCGCTGACAAGTCAGAAGAAACAATCACCAAAAGCCCATTGGCGGTCGTCGCCGGCGGTCTGGCCCTGGGTGCACTGGTTGGCGCTCTGCTTCCCAAGAGCAAGGCGGAAACCAAATATGTCGGTGGGGCGGGCAAAAAAATCAATGAAACCGCCAAAAAAGCCTATGGTGCGGCCAAGGAAGCCGGTCAGGAACAGATTGAAAATCTCGGCCTCGACAAAGACAGCGTTCAGGACCAGATTAAAGATCTGCTTGGCAAAGCCACCGAAGCTGCTAAGAGCGCCGCCGAAGCCGCAGGTGATGCGGTCAAATCGGAAAAATCTGGCAAATAGAAGTTGGGGGCACATATGAGCGATCGCAGCAAAATGCATCTGGTAATGGGCGGACGGGTCAAGGATCCGCGCGGACTGGACTATGAAAATCTCGATCAGGTTGATCTCGTCGGTGTCTACCCCAGCTATGAAGAAGCCGAAGATGTATGGCGTTCCAACGCCCAGCGCACCGTAGACGATGCGGAAATGAAATATGTCATCGTGCACCTGCACAAGTTGCTGGAACCGGAACTTCCCGCCGAAGACTGATTGCGATGATCAGGCGTTTTTAAAACGCCATTGCAGCAGGGGCCGGGTGAGCAACAACCCGGCAACAAAACCGCCAATATGCGCAAAGATCGCAATACCGTTCAGATTGCCGCGCGTTGCGACGCCGATCATCAACTGAATACCTATCCAGGCGAGAGTGAGCCAGGCAATACGCACGACATGCCCTGGAAATGGCCCAACGGGTTTCACGTCATTGCGCGCAAATAACAGCGCATAGGCGCCAATTATCGCAGATATCGCTCCGCTTGCGCCCACGACCGGGATGACGGAATCCCCGTTCACCGCAAATTCTGCCAGCGCCGCTGCATATGCGCCTACGACATAGAGAAACGCCATAAGCTGTGGTCCTAGCGCTTGCTCGACAAACCGCCCACAGAACAATAACATCAGCATGTTAAACGCAATATGCATCAATCCGCCATGCAGGAACGACGACGACATGGGCGTCAGCCAGGCCGGCACCATCCCGCTTATGCCGTCAAACTCAGGCAGCCCCTGACCCAATCGTATAGGGAAAAAGCCGCCGCGCAGGATTGCGTCCTGTTCCAGACCGGAAATCCAGAGCAACAGGAAGACCACGACATTGGCGATGATCAACCCGGTGGTCAGCTTTCCGTTTGGCAGGTTCATATCAAATCAGATAAACTCGATTTTTTCGAG
This sequence comes from uncultured Sphingomonadaceae bacterium, assembly GCA_947495985.1. Classification (GTDB taxonomy): domain Bacteria; phylum Pseudomonadota; class Alphaproteobacteria; order Sphingomonadales; family Sphingomonadaceae; genus Parasphingorhabdus. The sequence goes on along the minus strand of CANMBD010000001.1, from coordinate 768,186 downwards.
CAGATAATATTTGTCGCCGGCTGGTACCGTGACTTCAATCTCGTCACCGATACTACGGCCAATGAAAGCGCGTCCGATCGGGCTATTATAGCTGATCTTGCCCACTTTGGCATCGGCTTCCGCCTGACCAACCAGTTGATATTTCACTGGCTTGTCATTTTCATCGAGCAAGGTCAAAGTAGCGCCAAATACGGCTTTATCGCCGGACAGGGTCGTCGGATCGATAACCTGCGCACGGCTCAACTTGTCTTCGATATCGGCAATGGTCGCCTCGACCTGGCCCTGACGCTCTTTTGCAGCGTGATATTCGGCATTTTCCGATAGATCGCCATGCGCGCGTGCTTCTTCAATCGCATCAACAATGCGTGGCCGCTCTTCTTTGAGCGCCTTCAGCTCGGCTTCCAGTTTGGCATGGCCCTCGGCCAGCATCGGTACTTTTTCTACAGCCATTTTTGGCCTTTCTTCCTTCTATTCGCGGCGGTTTTCTGGACCACAGCGTCAAAAATAGTTTCCCGGCGCCCCTCCCTGTGAAGGCTCGCCCGCAGTGTGACAGATTGTCGGGAATTAAGTCTGCGAAGACTTATAATAAGACTGAAGCGCCCGAACTTCAAGAGTCTCGTCGCGCATGGCCGATATTGCCTCCATTGCCGCGACACTTGCCGTCGCGGTCGTATAGTATGGAATCTTGCCGTTCAGCGCCCCTGCCCTGATCGATTTGGAGTCTTTCAGCGACTGCCAGCCCTCGGTTGTGTTAAAAATCAGATCAACGTCACCATCGATAATCCGGTCGACAATATGCGGTCGCCCTTCGGCAACCTTGTTGACCTTCTCCACCGCGATGCCCTTGTCGGTCAGATAATCGGCCGTCCCACTGGTCGCGATAATCTTGAAACCTAGTTTCTCGGCCAAGCGCGCCGCTGGTTCGATGACTTTCTTGTCGGTTTCTTTCACGGACACAAACAGCGTCCCGCCATCAGGCAGATGATTGTTCGCACCCAATTGCGCTTTGCCAAAGGCAATTGCAAAGCTGTTATCAATACCCATGACCTCACCGGTAGACTTCATTTCCGGTGACAATACCGGGTCGATGCCGGGGAATCGGTTGAACGGGAAGACTGCTTCTTTCACAGCGATATAATCGATATGTCTATCAATCGGTGGCAAGTTTTTCAGCTTTTCACCGGCCATCACGCGTGAAGCGATCTTGGCAATCGGCACGCCAATCGCCTTGGCGACAAAGGGCACCGTCCGGCTGGCGCGCGGATTGACCTCGATCAGATAGACTTCCCCATCTTTCACCGCGAACTGGATGTTCATCAGGCCGCGTACTTTCAGGCCAAAAGCCAAAGCCTCCGCCTGCCGTTCCATTTCGGCAATAATCTCGTCGGACAGATTATAAGGCGGGATGGTGCATGCGCTGTCGCCGCTATGAACGCCTGCTTCTTCGATATGCTGAAGTACACCGCAAACGACGACCTGATCGCCATCACAAATCGCATCAACATCCACTTCCACGGCGTCGCGCAGATATTGGTCAACCAGAACAGGTTGATCGCCCGACACTTGCACGGCGGTATTGATATAATCTTCCAGTTGCGCCGGGCCATCGACAATTTCCATCGCCCGGCCACCAAGCACGAAACTCGGCCGGATCAGCACCGGGTAGCCGATACGTTCAGCGATTTTCACCGCTTCCTCTTCGGTCCGCGCCATGCCGTTATCCGGCTGTTTCAACTTCAGATCATTGACCAGTTTCGCAAAGCGCTCGCGATCTTCCGCCAGATCAATCGCATCGGGCGTGGTGCCCAGGATAGGAATCCCGGCGTCTTCCAGCGCAGAAGCCAGTTTCAGCGGCGTTTGCCCGCCAAATTGGACGATTACGCCAACCAGCTCGCCCTTACTCTGCTCCACCGCCAATATTTCTAGTACATCTTCGGCGGTCAGCGGCTCAAAATAGAGCCTGTCAGACGTATCATAGTCCGTCGAAACGGTTTCCGGATTGCAATTGACCATGATCGTTTCAAAACCGGCATCGGCCAGTGCGAAACAGGCGTGGCAGCAGCAATAATCAAACTCGATCCCCTGCCCGATCCGGTTGGGTCCACCGCCCAAAATCACCACTTTCCGGCGATCCGACGGCTGCGCTTCATTTTCCGGTTCCCCGAAAATCGGCGCTTCATAGGTCGAGTACATATAGGGCGTCTTGGCCTCAAACTCCGCCGCACAGGTATCAATCCGCTTGAACACAGGCCGCACGCCCAGCTTGTGGCGCAGCTCGCGGACTTCTTTCTCGGTCGTTGCACCAGCCATGGCGGCAACGGCGTCATGAACCAGCCCGTGCCCGCCCGCAACCGCGCGCCCTGCCCCGCCAGCGACATGCACGGCATCAACGGCCAGTTTTGCAAGCCGTTCGTCGGAAAAGCCCATGGATTTCAGCTTGCGGAGCGCCTCCGCACCATTGGGCAGGCCGTTATCGAGAATATCCTGCTCGGCATCGATTATCTCACGCATCCGTGCGAGAAACCAGGGATCATAATGCGCGATCTCATGGACTTCAGCATTGCTAAAGCCTTCGCGCATCGCCTGGGCTGCAACCAGCAGCCGGTCTGGCGTTGGCCGAGCCAATTCCGCCGCAATCTCGTCACGCGAGGCGCCGATCAATTCCTGCACCTTGTTAAAGCCGTCCAGTCCGGTTTCCAGACCGCGCAGTGCCTTTTGCAGCGATTCATGGATATTGCGACCAATGGCCATGACTTCACCAACGGATTTCATTGCGGTGGCCAGCAATGGTTCCGCGCCCTTGAATTTCTCAAAGGCAAAGCGCGGAATTTTGGTGACGACATAGTCGATGGTTGGCTCGAATGACGCGGGTGTCGCGCCTGTAATGTCGTTATCAATCTCATCGAGCGTATAACCCACAGCAAGCTTCGCCGCGACTTTCGCAATCGGGAAGCCGGTGGCCTTGGATGCGAGGGCCGACGAGCGCGATACCCGTGGGTTCATCTCGATCACAACAAGACGTCCGTCCTTCGGATTCACTGCGAACTGTACGTTGGAACCGCCTGTTTCAACTCCGATTTCTCGCAAGACCGCCAAAGAGGCGTTACGCATGATCTGATATTCCTTGTCGGTCAGCGTCAGCGCCGGTGCGACCGTGATCGAGTCCCCGGTATGCACGCCCATCGGGTCGACATTTTCAATCGAACAGATGATGATGCAGTTATCCGCTTTGTCGCGGACAACCTCCATCTCATATTCTTTCCAGCCTATCAGCGATTCATCAATCAGCACTTCATTGGTCGGAGAGGCTTCCAGCGACGTCCGGATATAGTGGATGAATTCTTCGCGGTTATAGGCCACGCCGCCGCCGGTGCCGCCCATGGTGAAGCTCGGCCGCATGATTGCAGGCAGCCCGATGTCTTCGAGAACCTCTAGCGCCTGCTCTTCGCTATGCGCAATGGCAGAACGCGGGCTTTCCAACCCGATCTTGTCCATCGCGGCCTTGAATTTCTCGCGATCCTCCGCCTTGTCGATGGCCTCGGCATCCGCGCCGATCATCTGGACATTATATTTGTCGAGCACCCCCCTTTTGTTGAGCGTCAGCGCCGTGTTCAGCGCCGTTTGCCCGCCCATGGTTGGCAGCACCGCATCGGGGCGCTCTTTGGCGATAATCTTCTCGACAATTTCCGGTGTAATCGGCTCGACATAGGTCGCGTCCGCCATCTCGGGGTCGGTCATGATCGTCGCCGGATTGGAGTTGACCAGGATGATCCGGTATCCTTCCTCTTTCAGCGCCTTGCACGCCTGTGTCCCCGAATAGTCAAATTCGCAGGCCTGTCCGATAACAATCGGGCCGGCGCCAATGATCAGGATGGATTTTATGTCAGTTCTTTTTGGCATTATTTGACATTCTCTATTTTCTCCAATCCTAGGCGGACAGATTCTTCGTGCCCCCAATCAGAGTTCTCTAATATGCAATCGACAATTTCAGCGCTCTTTGAATTCAAAGAAATCGTCATAACTTCTTGATTACTAGTCATCGGTTGTACTGAGAACTCACTTGCTTTGCATTCAAGAGCGAGTCTGGTTGGCGGGAGCCAAGCCAATTCCGAAATCGGCGTATCTAGATGGCCTTCAAAAGCCACGCCAGTTACCGCCAATGCCAAAGGCGGCCGATCTCCAAACCAATTTTGCGAAAGCCACCCCCAACAAACGCCAAAACCCAGGATTGCACCAAATGAGAAAATCAAAATTTGTTTGAATTTCACCCCAATCCCCCCACAAACTTCTCAAACAGGTAAAAACTATCCTGCGGCCCAGGACTGGCCTCGGGGTGGTATTGCACACCAAAGGCGCGTTTGCCGGTGATGCTGATGCCGCAATTGCTGCCGTCGAACAGGCTTTTATGGGTCTCGACGATCGTGTCGGGGAGTGTTTCGCTATCCACCGCAAAACCGTGGTTCATGCTGGTAATTTCAACCAGCCCTTCGCTGTCATCCCAATCGCCGCCAACCCGCTGCACCGGATGATTGGCGCCGCGATGACCCTGGTGCATTTTGACGGTCTTCGCGCCCGCCGCCAGTGCCAGCATCTGATGGCCCAGGCAGATGCCGAAAATCGGCATATCCTTGTCCAGCAGCGCCTTGATCACCGGAACCGCATAGTCCCCCGTCGCCGCCGGATCGCCGGGACCGTTGGAGAGAAATACCCCCGCAGGCTCCAGCGCCAAAATATCATCAAGTGAAGTTTGCGCTGGAACAACAGTGACTTTTGCGCCAGCTTTCACAAGGTTTCTGAAGATATTGCGCTTGGCACCAAAGTCCATCGCCACAACATGCGGCCGTGTCTCCATATCCTCCACCGGCGCATATCCATGACCCAGTCGCCAGATACCGCTGTCCCAGATCTTCGTCTGATGCCCGGTGACCTCGACGGCCAGATCCATGCCTTCCAGCCCGGCCCAGTTACGCGCCTTGGCGAGCAGGTCATCAATATCAAACGCGCCATCCGGATCATGCGCTATCACGGCATTGGGCGCGCCGGCTTCCCTGATCCGGCGCGTCAATGCCCGTGTGTCGACACCGGAAAGTCCGATCCGGCCCTGATCCGTCATCCACTGGTCAAACGGCTTGTTGTTGCGAAAGCTGCTCGGCTCGGTCACATCTTCACGGACAATACAGCCCAGCGCATGGGGCGCATCCGCCTCGACATCCTCATCATTGGTGCCGACATTGCCAATATGGGGAAAGGTGAAGGTGACGATCTGTCCGGCATAGCTCGGGTCCGTCATAACCTCCTGATAGCCGGTCATTGATGTGTTGAAACAGACTTCACCAACCGCAGAACCGGTCGCGCCAAAGCCGCGTCCCCAGATAACAGTGCCATCGGCCAATACCAATATCCCAGTGGCGCCCTTGGGAGCGGCGGGGATGCTGGTGTCGGTCATGGGCTTCATCCTTATCTATGGCGGGAGCCGCATGCTCCTGCGCTTCAAGCAAATTTCGCCGTGCCTAGGTGTAGTTTTTTGCCGTCGCAATCTATGAAAAAAAATAAGTTGCGGCTATGTTGGTAGCTTATTCCAAAATTACGGGGAACGCTATGATTCGCGATGACGTGAAAGCGGCACAAATTGCGGCTATGAAAGCCGGCGACAAGGATCGCACGGCCGCTACACGCGCCATGCTGGCGAAGATCAAGGACAAGGATATTGAGCTGCGCACCAAAGACAGCAAGCTCGATGACGATGTCATGGTGACCGACGTGCTCCAAAAAATGGCGAAGCAACGGCGCGAATCGATTGAGATGTTCGAATCAGGTGGCCGCGATGAATTGGCCAAGAGCGAGAAGATGGAACTTGCCGTGATCGAGGAATTCCTGCCCGCGCAGCTGAGCGAAGCGGATACGGCGGCGCTAATTGACGGCATCAAGACAGAACTTGGCGCAGAATCGATGAAAGATATGGGCCGCGTGATGGCGGAACTCAAATCCCGTCACGGCAGTGAAATCGACATGAGCAAGGCCAGCGGTCTGGTGAAGGCCGCGCTGTCCTGATGAAGGAAAGCTTGTGGCAGCGCTATCTCAAATGGCGGCTGCGCAATGTTGAAATTGTGGAATGTGATGATAATGGCCTGACTCATCGTTTTCGGAAGAAAACGGCCCATTTGCGATGGGAGGATATCGAGAAGGTTCATGCTTTCAAACGGGATTTGGTAACGGTCGATTGTGTATGTTTGGCTTTCACCTCCAAAGATGGCATTATCGAGATAGCGGAAGATGCCGAGGGATATTCAGAAGTTTTGGAAAGGTTGGAAATTCATCTTGGCGTAACGCCTGAATGGATGTTGACCGTCATGTTCCCTGCATTTGAACCCAATCTCACGCAAATTTATCCGGTGGCCGACGCCTCATGACCCTTTCTCCCCAATGGCTTGATGAATTGCGCAGCCGGACGACTTTGTCCACGCTGATTGGCCGGACGGTGAAGGTCCAGAAGGCAGGACGCGAGTTTAAGGCCTGCTGCCCGTTTCATAATGAGAAAACGCCAAGCTTCACGATTAATGACGAGAAGGGCTTCTACCATTGCTTTGGTTGCGGGGCCCATGGTGATGCCATCCGATGGATGACCGACCAGCGCGGCCTGAGCTTCATGGACGCGGTGAAGGATCTGGCGGCCGAAGCCCAGATGGAAGTCCCTGCCCCTGATCCGCGAGCTGCACAGCGGCAGGAAGCCCGGGCAACGCTACATGACGTCATGGCGGCAGCACAGGATTGGTTCGTCACGCAGTTTAATGGAATTGAAGGCGCGGCCGCTCGTGAATATCTGAAAAATCGCGGAATCTCCAAGAAAACGATCCGCGAATTTGGCTTTGGTTTTGCGCCAGATTCGCGTGGTCGGCTCAAGGAAGCCCTTTCGGTTCACGGGGTCAATCAACTGGTTGAGGCCGGCCTGCTCATCAAAGTTGACGACCGTGATCCCTATGATCGTTTTCGCGGCCGACTGATGATCCCGATCCGTGATCCACGCGGACGGGTGATTGCCTTTGGCGGCCGGATATTGGGCGATGGTGAACCCAAATATCTCAACTCCCCTGATACGCCTTTGTTTGACAAAGGCCGCACACTCTACAATCTCGACAAGGCGTCACCAGCATCCCGTCAAACAGGACGGATATTGGTCGTGGAAGGCTATATGGATGCCATTGCACTGGCCCAGGCCGGTTTCGAGGATGTCGTCGCACCGCTGGGCACTGCACTGACAGAGCATCAGATCGAACGGATATGGAAGATGGTCGAAGCCCCTATCCTCTGTTTTGACGGGGATAATGCCGGTCAAAAAGCCGCCATGCGGGCCGCCTTGCGGGCCTTGCCGATATTGCGGCCGTCTCACAGCCTGAATTTCATCGCGCTGCCGGCAGGGCAAGACCCGGATGATCTGCTGCGATCCGAAGGGCCACAGGCATTTGCAGCTTTAATCGACCAACCACAAATGCTCGGCGAAAAGATATGGCAGGCGGAGTTCGAGGCCGAACCGCTCAACACGCCGGAAACCAAGGCAGGCCTGAAAAAACGACTATCCGACCATGTTCGCGATATAGCCGATCAGGATATTGCACAGCATTACCGTCAGGATTTTCAACAGCGATATGAAGAGGCCTTTTTCAGAAGGCGTGACAACGCCCCGGGTCAGAAACAGTTCGCGCGGTCAAAAAGCGGTTTCAAATCTCAATATGTTTCGTTCAAGCCTATGGACGATACCAAGTCCGTTTTGATCGACGGCCATGACCTGCGTATTGCAAAAGCCATATTGGGCGGTCTGATCCGCCATCCTTCGCAGATTTCCAAGCATTTTGAAGAACTAACCGTACTGCGATTGGCCGATTCGCAGATGCAGGCGTTGCTATCGGAGTTGATACATGCCGCAATGAGCAAAGAAATGCTTGATATGCAGGGCCTTCTTACCATATTGGAACAGACAGATTGTTATAATGTCGCAAAAGGGCTGTTACGGGCCGATGCGCTGAATTTCACTTTCAACCGCAAACTGCCAGATAATGCCCCGTCGGACGATATCGAACGGGCGCAGAATGATTTGGCAGAAGCGATTAAGGTAATCTCTGCGCGACCGGGACTGGAAGCGGCTTTGGCGGAGGCAACACGGCGGGTGCAGGATAATCTCGATGAAGAAAGCTATGCGGAGCAACAAAGATTGCGGCAGGCGAAACAGGAATTTCATGACAGATTGGTTGAACTCACCCAAATCGATGACATCGTGTGAATATCGATGACATCGTGTGAATTGTGTGAACTTTGAAGATTAGTTTTTAAAAATAAGGGCCCTGAGACTTGGCAAGCAAAGCAAAAAAACCAGCGGTAACAGAAGATGCGCCGCTCATTGACATGAATGAGTCCGGCATCAAAAAGCTTCTCACGAAGGCAAAAAAACGCGGCTACCTGACCTACGATGAATTGAACGAAGCCATGCCGCAGGACCAGATGTCCAGCGAGCAAATTGAAGATGTGATGTCGTCAATTTCCGATATGGGCGTGAAAATTGTAGAAAATGATGACGAAGCTGCCGAGGAAATGGGCGGCGATGAAGTCGAGTCCATCGACGGTTCAGAGAAAGACAAAAAAACCACCGCTGCGGCTGCTCCGAAAAAAGCAGCTGGCGACCGCACCGATGATCCGGTGCGTATGTATCTGCGCGAAATGGGCGCGGTTGAGCTGCTCAGCCGCGAAGGTGAAATTGCCATTGCCAAGCGTATCGAGGCTGGCCGGGATACGATGATCTGGGGCCTTTGCGAAAGCCCGACAACCTTCAACGCCATTATCGAATGGTCCACCGCCCTTAATGATGGCGAGATGCAGCTGCGCGAAATACTCGACCTTGATGCGATGCTGTCAAAAGATCCTGTGCCGGAAAATCTTGAAGACGAAGATGATGATGACGGCGAAATCAGCGAGAAAACGGCTGGTCCATCTTTCAAGGATGATGATGAAGTAGAAGACGAACCGGAAGTGGCCGAAGGTGAAGGCGACGATGAAGACGAATTGACCGAACGTCGGACCAAACGCGTTGTCGAAGAAGAGGAAGAAGATAACACGCTTTCTCTTGCACAGATGGAAGAAGCCCTGAAACCTGAGGCTCTCGAAAAATTCGCAACCATCACGTCCGTATTCAAGAAATTCTCGAAATTACAGAATACCCGCATGGAAGCCTTTGCGGTTGGTGATGATTTTCCTGCAGCGTCCGAGAAAAAATATCACAACCTGCGCGAAGAACTCACCGCTTTGGTGGAAAGCGTGCAATTTCATGCCAACAAGATCGAATTTCTGGTCGACCAGCTTTACTCGTTCAACCGCCGGTTGACTGCGCTTGGCGGCCAGATGCTGAGACTTGCAGAGCGCCACAAAGTGCCGCGCCGTGCCTTTTTGGAAGGCTATGTCGGCCACGAACTGGATGACGGCTGGCTGGCCAACATGGCCAAGACAGATAAAAAATGGGCAGCCTTTGCGGAAAAGGAAGCAGTGTCTGTCGAACGGATTCGCGCTGAGATTTCCGACATTTCAGCCGCAACCGGAACATCACTTGGTGAGTTCCGCCGTATCGTCAACATGGTACAAAAAGGTGAGCGCGAGGCGCGTATTGCCAAGAAAGAAATGGTCGAAGCCAATTTGCGGCTCGTTATTTCCATCGCGAAAAAATATACCAATCGCGGCCTGCAGTTTCTCGATCTGATTCAGGAAGGCAATATCGGTCTCATGAAAGCGGTTGATAAATTTGAGTATCGCCGCGGATATAAATTCTCGACCTATGCAACCTGGTGGATTCGCCAGGCGATCACGCGTTCGATTGCCGATCAGGCGCGGACGATTCGTATTCCGGTCCATATGATTGAAACGATCAACAAGCTGGTCCGCACCTCACGCCAGTTCCTCCATGAGCAAGGCCGTGAGCCGACCCCTGAAGAAATGGCAGAGCGTCTTTCCATGCCGCTTGAAAAAGTGCGCAAGGTCATGAAGATCGCGAAAGAACCGATCAGCCTGGAAACGCCAATTGGTGATGAAGAAGATTCGCATCTGGGCGATTTCATCGAAGATAAAAATGCGATCATTCCTGTGGATGCCGCGATTCAGGCGAATCTGAAAGAGACGGTGACACGGGTGTTGGCTAGCCTGACACCGCGTGAAGAGCGGGTTTTGCGGATGCGTTTTGGTATCGGTATGAATACCGACCACACTCTGGAAGAAGTCGGCCAGCAGTTTAGCGTGACACGGGAACGTATTCGTCAAATTGAGGCAAAGGCATTGCGGAAACTGAAACATCCAAGCCGTAGCCGGAAAATGCGAAGCTTCCTGGATCAATAAAACGCAGTTTTTCGCTGTTTTCGAGCATTTCAATACTATGGTTTGCACTTAGCTAACGCGGCGTAAACCGGGTATTTAGGTTTTCGCGCTAATCACGAGTTGTAACGCGATTTGCCGGGCATCAAATGTCCGACAGATCACCGGGAACTCTAACGTGATGTGAGCGCAATGCCAGAAACCAGTTTAATACCATCCGCGCGACCATCTTTGGTGGACCATGTCGCCGAACATGGCACGCAATCTGCCAGCTATATTGAAGCGATCGAGAGCGATTTCACGGCGTTAAGCGGCGCGGATATTGCCGATATCGCTCATTTTCTTTGCGTTTTGCACGGCCGCCACCCCGGTGTGGTCGACCATGCCGCTACCAAGACCGCTGATGTTGTCGCCCGCGAATGGCTTGTAGAAGCGATGGACGGTTTTTCCGCCGAGCGGGCCTTTCTGACGACGTTGACCGTCGCTGCCGGACCGATATCAGGCGTGCGCAGCGAAGACCAAAGCAATGCAACTGTGTTGGCCCAGCGCAAAGCGCTCGAGATGCTCTCACAGTCTGACCGCAACGGCTGTGCCCTGGGTGCATCCTTTGCCCTTGTTCTGGATTGGCAAGCTATCCGGCCATTGCTTGAAAAGGTCGCCATAAAATTAGGTGTAGAGCCCAGAAAAGCGATTCTACCTTCAGCGGAAGCAACGCATGTTCTAAATGCTGAACTGTCGCAATCCAGTGCCGTTGAGCGCGCGATCAATTTTGGCGTCGATCAGATATTGACCCAACATCGCGGCCTTTGGCAGCTCCTTGAAGCCCGCAAGAATGCGCGTAACGCAGGCTGACCGGCAACATCAGGCATTTGTTTGATTAACTAAATGATTAACTTGCCTCAAAACGGCCTTTTCCCTATCGCTATTCCATTGACGTTTACGGCAAGGGAATATGGAATATGCGTTTTGACGGTACCAAAGATTATGTAGCAACCGATGATTTGAAGGTTGCGGTCAACGCTGCCGTGACGCTTCGGCGCCCGCTCCTCGTAAAAGGCGAGCCTGGCACCGGTAAAACCGTTCTTGCACATGAAATTGCCAAGGCCACTGGCGCGCCGCTGATCGAATGGAATGTAAAGTCTACAACCAAAGCCCATCAGGGTCTTTATGAATATGATGCCGTTGCGCGACTTCGCGATGGTCAGTTAGGCGATGAGCGTGTCCATGATATCTCGAACTACATCCGCCGGGGTAAACTCTGGGAAGCCTTTACCAGCAAGGAATTGCCGGTCCTGCTGATCGACGAAATTGACAAGGCGGACATCGAATTTCCCAACGATTTGTTGCAGGAACTCGATCGCATGGAATTCCATGTTTACGAAACGAAAGAAACCATCAAGGCGGCAGAACGGCCGATCGTCGTGATCACGTCCAACAATGAAAAAGAATTGCCCGACGCCTTCCTGCGCCGCTGCTTCTTCCACTATATTAAATTCCCGGATCGCGAGACGATGCAGGAAATCATCAATGTCCATTTCCCTGATATTCAAGGGGTTCTGGTCAAAAAAGCGATGGATATTTTTTACGATGTTCGGGAAGTTCCAGGCCTGAAAAAGAAACCGAGCACTTCGGAATTACTCGACTGGCTGAAGCTTTTGCTTTCCGAAGACATGCCTCTTGAAGTGTTGCAGTCTCAGGATCCAAGCAAAGCCATTCCGCCACTGCATGGGGCCTTGCTCAAGAATGAGCAGGACGTCATGCTGTTCGAACGCTTGGCATTCATGGCGAAACGCGAAGCGCGTTAAACGGAGCGAACCAGATGTTCTTCAACTTCATGGACGAGCTAAGAGCAGCGGGAATAACCGCTTCGCTTAAAGAACATCTGGTGCTTTTGGAGGCACTGGACAAGGAAGTTATCCAAAGCCGTCCGGAAGAATTCTATTATCTGTCTCGAGCAACTTTTGTTAAAGATGAAGGGCTTCTGGATCGCTTCGACCAAGTGTTCTCAAAGGTTTTCAAAGGTATTGAAACCAGTTACGGGATGCAGGAAGAAGATATTCCGCTCGACTGGCTGAAAGCCATTGCGGAAAAATATCTGTCCGAAGAAGAAATGGCCGAAGTCAAGAAACTTGGCAGCTGGGACGAGATTATGGAGACGCTGAAAGAGCGTCTTGCCGAGCAGGAAAAACGCCATGAAGGCGGTAGCAAATGGATCGGCACCGGTGGTACTTCTCCTTACGGTAACAGCGGCTTTAATCCCGAAGGTGTAAGAATCGGTGGTGAAGGTGGTCAGAAGAAAGCCATCAAGGTTTGGGACAAGCGCGAGTTTCAGAATCTCGACAACACCAAGCAATTGGGAACCCGTAACATCAAAGTCGCACTTCGACGTTTGCGGCGTTTTGCCAGAGAAGGCTCTGCCGACGAGCTGGATATCAACAGCACTATTAATGGAACCGCCAAGAAGGGTTGGCTCGACATCCATATGCGCCCTGAGCGGCACAATGCGGTAAAGCTATTGCTTTTCTTGGATGTGGGCGGATCAATGGATCCTTTTATCAAACTCTGCGAAGAGCTATTTTCAGCTGCGACTACCGAATTCAAGAATCTCGAGTTTTTCTATTTCCATAACTGTGTCTACGAAGGTGTCTGGAAGGACAATCGCCGGCGTTTCTCAGAACGGACAAATACTTGGGATATCCTTCATAAATATGGCCATGACTATAAGCTGATTTTTGTCGGTGACGCGTCAATGAGCCCTTATGAAATCACTCATCCCGGCGGTTCCGTCGAGCATTTTAACGAGGAAGCCGGCGTGACCTGGCTTAACCGAATGACCAATACTTATCCCGCGACCGCTTGGTTAAATCCGGTACCGGAAAAGCAATGGGGTTATTCTCAGAGTGTCAAAATCGTCAAGGAATTGATGAACGATCGGATGTACCCGCTGACATTGGAGGGTTTGAGCGACGCCATGAAGGAATTGACCCGTAAACATGGATCATAAAGCGCTAAGCTTCAACCGCCAGCAAGGTTGTTCCCTGGTATTTTTCAGCCGCTGAATCAAAAAGATCCGACGGTTCAAACTGCCGATCTTCGACCACCACCTCTTTCAGGCCTGAAAGTTTAAACGTGCCTAATTTCAACTCGCGAGGCGGTTGCCCTTCCCTCTCGATCGTGACAGCATCAACATGCATCTCATCATGACGAGTATAGAGAATATGCGGCGCAAGGGTGACCTGCATTTTGTTATAAGTGGCGGTCACACATTTTTTCAGCGCAACGCCTTCCAAAAATTCTTTGTTTGGTAGCATGGCTGCAAGATATCAAAAATAGACGACGACGCAACAGAAATGTTGCATTGCAACATTTCCTAAACCGGCCAACTCACTTTCGAATATCTCTTACATATGGTAAGATTTCGCAGAGGAGTCCCCCATGCATAAAATATTCCTGCCCCTGACACTGCCGCTACTGGCCGCAACTGGCCCGGCAAATGCAGCTCCCAACCCGGCCAAATGTTTGGATATTGTTGAAAATATTGACTTCGACAAAACAGACAAGCCAAAGATGCGTACGCTCGACAGGGAAGCGCCCGCAGCAATAATTGCTGCTGTTGACCGACGCATCGAAAATTGCCCGGTACTTGTGGTGCTGGATGATCAACTGGTTGGCGAACCACGCTGGACCGCTCCTGAAACCCCGCCGATAGCAAAGAGGCTTCCGGCCTTGGGGCGTTAGGATATCAGTAAATCAGATGGTCCTTTAACATCTGTCCCCACATCCTCTCCTCAGGCGCAGCTATGGCTTCCAGATCGTTGGCAATTGCCGATGGATTATCAATCCATTCGCGCAGCGCAGGGCCACCATTGATTACGTCAAACGCTAGCTTCCCTTCCTCATATTCATAAGCAAAGTCCCGCCACAGTTCGTAACCGAAATAAAGCTTGCTGATCGCTTTCAGTGCAAGGGCCTGCAACCGCCATGGACGGAAAGCAGCGTGATCATAAAATGGGCCCTCGGCATGAATCTGGACGCCATTACAAAGCAATCCCACATGTTTATGGAAAGTTGGTTCAAACCAGCATTCTCTTAACGCACAGCCTTCCAGCCATTGCGGCGCCTTGCGCCGCATTTCGGCAATAACCGCTTTGGCATCGATGTCCGGTGCGCCAAAAAGTTCCAACGGACGCGTTGTTCCACGCCCTTCCGATAATGTCGTCCCCTCCAGCATGACGGTGCCGGCATAGGCCCGTGCCATTGACAGGTTCGGTGCATTGGGGCTGGGATTGATCCAGACGCGGTCGGTCGGCCAACCGAAGCCTGGGCCCTCTGGCTGCCACCCCTGCATTTCAATAACGCGATAATCGACATCAAGATTGAAATGGCTGACAAACCAGGCACCCATCTCTCCCAGAGTAAGGCCATGACGCATCGGCATTGGTGCAGCACCGACAAAACTCTCCCAACCTTCTTCCAGCATCATGCCTTCTATGGGGCGGCCAGCGGGATTGGGGCGATCAAGTACCCACACGGTTTTATTCTGCTCTGCGGCTGCTTCCAACATGTAAAGCAAAGTCGTGATGAAGGTATAAATCCGGCAACCTAGGTCTTGCAGGTCGATGATCAGAACATCAAACGTGCTCATCGCTTGGCCCGTTGGTCTGCGAGAATCTCCGTACAGACTGAACACTGGAATTTCGTGGACCGGATCCACATAGTCCGGCGACTCAATCATATTATCCTGCTTGTCACCACGCAAACCATGTTGTGGGCCAAAAGCGGCGGTGAGGTTGATATCGTCACATCGCGCCAAAGCATCGAGCGAGTGGGTTAGGTCTTCGGTGACGGAGGCGGGATGAGCCAATAGTGCCACCCGTTTACCGGCAAGCGGCGCTCGCAATTCCGGCTCGGCGAGAAGTCGATCAATTCCAAATTTCATAAATTACCTGCTGCCTTCAGTTGATGTGAAAAGCAATCTTTGTGATGGAAATCCGGCTTTCCCGGAGGATGAGACAAAGCCCAATAGGATTTGGGGCCGCTATTTTCGGCAATTACAGCCGAAAAAGATGCGTTGAGAGGAACTTCCCCCCAAATATCCGGCAACCCCAGCGTGATTTCGATAGCAACATGAGAATCATTCAAATCAAGAAAAATATCTGGCGGCTTTGGCAGTTGCAGATGCTTCATGCCATCGCGATAGTCGGAAAACTGATAGGCGGCCCACTGGCTGGAAGGCGAAAAGTTAAACTCGCAATATCTGTTGGCCGATGATTCTTGCAGGAATAGCTCGAAACAGGTGGTTTGCCATAGTCCGTCAGTGCGCTGTGCTTCTGTCCACTCTGGTAAATCAAGATCATGAAGCAGACCTTCGGCATGATATCTCAGCCACAGGCTTTCGTGATCTTTCCATTCATAGGTCAGCGAAATTTCGTCCACCACAGAGACGGGCGTCAAAGGATGGCATTGCAGGTCTAAACGCATATTGCGAGTTTCCTCTGCTGCATGTAACGAACCACTCCATGACCAATTATCAATCTGATCTCCTCCGCTTACTGAATGATCGCGGCTATATCCACCAATTAACCGATGCGGACGGGTTGGATGCTGCTGCATCCGAGACGATTATACCTGGATATATCGGATTTGATGCGACGGCGCCTTCTCTGCACGTCGGTAGCCTGGTCCAGATCATGATGCTGCGCCGTATGCAGCAGGCCGGCCACAAACCGATTGTGGTCATGGGCGGCGGCACGACCAAAGTGGGTGATCCTTCTGGCAAAGACGAGAGCCGGAAGATGCTCAGCGCGGAAGATATTGATCAGAATATCGCGAGTATCAGGCGGATTTTCGACAACTTCCTGACATTTGGCGATGGTCCGACCGATGCCGTGATGATAAACAATGCTGATTGGCTTGATGCCCTGCAATATGTCGATTTTCTGCGCGATATCGGACCACATTTCACGATCAACCGGATGTTGACATTCGACTCGGTAAAGCTCCGTCTCGACAGGGAGCAACCCCTCACCTTCCTGGAATTTAACTACATGATTCTTCAGGCATATGACTTTCTGGAACTGTCCCGGCGCAACGAGTGCCGGCTGCAACTGGGCGGGTCCGACCAATGGGGCAATATTGTGAACGGCATTGAGCTCACGCGGCGCATTGACGGCAAACAATTATTTGGTCTGACAACACCGTTGATTACCACCGCCGATGGCGGAAAGATGGGCAAAACAGCCAGCGGCGCCGTGTGGCTCAACGCCGACCAGCTCGCCCCATACGATTACTGGCAATTTTGGCGCAATACGCAAGACGCCGATGTTGGCCGGTTTTTGAAACTTTTCACCGACATTGATCTTGATGAAATCGCCCGGCTCGAAGCGTTGCAAGGTTCCGAGATAAACGAAGCCAAGAAAGTCCTTGCCGATGCAGCAACGGCGATGGCCCATGGCCAAGATGCGGCGAGAGATGCAGCAAGCACGGCCCAACAGACGTTCGAGCAAGGCAATGCCGGCGGCGATCTGCCGGTTTTTGAAGTAGCCGACAGTGAAATTTCTATCCTCAACGCCTTGGTAAATATCGGCTTTTGCGCTTCCAAAGGCGAGGCAAAGCGGATGGTTGCAGGCGGCGGCGCCCGCATAGATGATGAGCCCGTCAAAGATGCAGGCACGATGATCGCTATCTCAAACGGTGATATCAAAATTTCCGCTGGTAAAAAGAAGCACGGGCTTTTGCGACGCGCATTATAAAAGTACGGATTTTTGTTACGCTGGTTTACCTTTTATTGGGGAAATTAGGTTAATTAAGGGTTTCATCAATCGACGGAGCGTCCTTAATGCCAAGCGTATCGAACAAAAAAATGCCCGAATTACGCCGCGCAACTCGTTTTCCAGTTGATTTCGAAACGATTTGCGAAACGCGCAAAGATGGTGAGTTTTCCGTTAAACTGAGCAACATTTCCGCTCATGGCTGTCAGTTTATTCACGAGGTCGAGCTTAACAAAGGTGACCGTGTTGTCGTTCGCCTTCCAGTAGCAGGCCGTATCGAGGCATTTCTGGTATGGTCCCATAGCGGGCGTTCCGGTTTTGAGTTTGAGCGCGTTATCCGCGAGCCGGATTTTGTAGCTCTGCTTGATCAGATCGGACATTCCGAATCAGGCCCGGCCTAGCCGCTGCGGATCAAGCTGACACCCCAATCTCTTTCAAACAGATATAGCGCGATACGAGCGGCCTGACCGCGTTCGCTGCTAAGTCCGCCGTCCCTGTCCAGCAACAGCCGCGCGTCGTCTGTCGCAGCAGAAATTAGCTGCGATATCTGGTCCGGCGTTGCTATCCGAAAGCCGGCATCGCCCGATTGCCGCGTACCCAGTAACTCGCCGGCGCCGCGCAGCCGTAAATCCTCTTCAGCGATCTTGAAACCGTCATTGGTTTCCCGCAGCAAAGTCAATCGAGCCCGAGCCGTTTCGCTGAGCGTATCACCGCGCAGCAAAAGGCAATTGGATTTCACATCCCCCCTGCCCACACGGCCGCGCAACTGATGCAGTTGCGCCAAACCGAAACGATCCGCAGCTTCAATGATCATCAGACTGGCATTGGGCACATCTACGCCAACTTCGATAACGGTAGTCGCAACCAAGAGCTGGGTTTCACCGCGCTGGAACTTTTCCATCTCGGCGTCTTTCTCAGGCCCTTTCATGCGCCCGTGAACAAGGCCGACCTGATCGCCAAATCGCAGTTTCAGGGCGGCCGCGCGCTCTTCTGCGGCAGCCAGATCGCTTTTTTCGCTTTCTTCCACCAAAGGACAGACCCAATAGGCCTGACCACCGCCCGCGATATGGCGACCGAGCCCGTCTACCACTTCCGGCAAGCGGCCGTCTGAAATGACCCGTGTTTCGATGGCCTGACGCCCTGGCGGCAACTCATCAATCCGCGACACATCCATCTCGCCATATTGGCTGAGCGTTAGCGTCCGCGGTATCGGCGTGGCTGTCATGGCCAGAAGATGCGGCGTATTTTCCGCTTTCTGGGTGAGCATCAAGCGCTGCGAAACGCCAAATTTATGCTGTTCATCGATAATCGCCACCGCGAGCTTCTTATACTGCACCTTCTCCTGAAAAATCGCGTGCGTACCAACCAGGATGTCGATCGAACCATCGGCAAGACCCATCAGGGTAGACTCGCGAACCTTTCCTTTGTCGCGTCCTGTCAGGATCGCAAGGTTGACCGGCAGCCCGGTGAGAAGCTTTTGCAGTCCTTCAAAATGCTGCCGCGCCAGGATTTCCGTCGGCGCCAGAAAGGCACCCTGATAACCAGCCTCAACCGCGCTCAGCAACCCCATCAGGGCAACCAATGTTTTCCCTGAACCCACATCACCTTGCAGAAGCCGGAGCATTGGCGAGAATTGTGCCAGATCGCCTTCAATTTCCGATATGCATCGCTTTTGCGCGCCGGTCAGCTCGAAAGGCAGTTTGATCTGATCTCGCAGGCGCCCGTCACCTTGGATCGGAATGCCTTTCTTGCGGCGATTGCTTGCGCGGACAAGCATGAAAGCCAGTTGATTGGCAAAAATCTCGTCATAGGCGAGCCGGTCGGTATTTTCGATATCTTCCCGGCTGTGCAGAGATACAATGCTTTCCCGCCAACCTTCCCATTTTTTGGATTCGAGCAAGCTCGGCTCGATCCATTCCGGCAGTTGCGGCGCCATATCCACAGCTTGCGTGACCAACTGTCCCATGCGTTTATTACCCAAACCATCAGACAGCGGATAAATCGGCTCAACTAGCGCAATGTCTTTCTCTTCGGCCAGTTCCAGCACATCAGGGTGCAGCATCTGTAGCTCGTCACCATAACGCTCCAGCTTACCCGAGATGATTTTATTTTCCCCGAGCGGCAGCAATTTCTTTGGCCAACCGGTGTTCCGTCCAAAAAAGGTCAGGCTGATATAGTTGCCCTGCGCATCGGTTGCCTGCACCCGAAACGGGCTTCGCGGTCCACCGCTCCGATAGTCTGCCGGCGTCACTTCCGCGATAATCGTCAGGCCGACATCCGCTTCGTCCAGCTCCTGCACCCGTTTGCGCCGCATCCAATAGCTCGGTTTATGATAGAGCAGGTCCTTCACACGCATCAGGCGCAGTTTCTCCAGTGGCTTGGCAAGCACTTTGCCAACACCTTTGAGTGACTGTGTTTCGCCAAATAATGGATTGAGTATCTCGGGCCGCATGTCTATCCGCCTTATACGCAAGCGGGATCAATATACCAGACAGAGTCCCCGCACATACATGCAATCACAAGGCAAAGGCTCAGGAGCAGATATGGAACGCGAAGTCAGGCTTAAACGGCTCCATTTTCGCAGCTGGCATCGGGGCACCCGGGAAGCCGACAATATGATCGGCGGATTTTTCGACAAATGGGGGCAGGCCTGGTCCGACGCGGAAATCGACTGGTTTGAAAAATTGCTTGAGGAAGAGGATGTAGACATCATGGCCTGGGCGATTGGAAAGCAAACACCGCCAGAGCAGTTTCAGAACGACCAGATGACCGCCATGCAACAGCTAGATTACTTCGACTTCACCAAGTGAAAACCTTCAAGTTAAGAATGATATAGATTCCATAAGTGCCTTATTTAGATAAATTATTATCCGCAGAAGGCGGAATGACGCTTGCTGGTGTGACAGCGGGATATCGCCCCTATTGTCTGGCGGATATTGCCACACAGTCCGGCAAGCGAACCGTTTTTATTGCAACCGATGATGCAGCGATGAGTGCGGTGGCAGAAGCGGCGCGATATTTTCAACCGGGTCTCGATATCATTGAATTCCCGGCTTGGGATTGCCTGCCCTACGACCGTGCATCACCTGCCTTGCATACGACTTCGGAACGTTTGGCAGCCCTTTCCCGGCTAGCAGCTCCGATCTCCGGCGGCCAGCTTGTGATCACGACAGCAAATGCCGTGACACAGAGGGTTTTGACTCCGGAACGGGTAAAAGAGCTGGTCACGCGACTGGCGCCCGGTACCGTGATTGAGCAGGAAAAACTTGTCTCCTTTCTCTATGCCAATGGCTTTGTTCGGGTGGACACAGTCGCAGATAGCGGCGAATTTGCCGCGCGCGGAGGGCTGATTGATCTGTTTCCTCCGGGCGCCGAGATGCCGCTGCGTATCGATCTCTTTGGCGACGAAATTGACACGCTGCGCCAGTTTGATCCCGCTGACCAGCGCACTATCGGCAATATCGACGGCTTTGATCTGTTGCCTGTGTCAGAAGTTTTACTGGACGAAGACAGCATCACCCGTTTCCGAACCCGTTATCGGGAACTGTTCGGCGCGGTTGCTACCAGTGATCCGCTCTATCAATCCCTCTCGGAAGGCCGCCGGCTGTCCGGGATGGAGCACTGGTTGCCATTGATCGAAGAGCGGCTCGCTAGTTTTTTCGATTATCTTGCAGAAGATACGTTCGTTTTCCGCGATGCGGCAGTCACTGCAGCCGCTGACGCGCAATTTTCATCCATCCAGGATTATTATAAGAACAGGCTAGAAGCAGACAAAGCGAATTTATCGAGCTATCGTCCGCTAAAGCCGGAAATGCTATATCTGGAGCCCTCAGAATGGCGGGGGCAACAGACCAACGGGCCCATTCACATCATCAGCGAGTTTGATGAACCAGAATCATCAACCGTTCTGTCTCTCTCTGTGTCTTCGTCTCGCGACTTCTCACCCGAACGTGCGCGTAACGAGAATATTTACAAGGCTTTGGCGGCACATCTGAATACACTTACAAAAACTGGTACAACTGCTGTTGTTGCAAGCTACAGCAAAGGCTCTCGCGCCCGGCTTTTTGACTTGTTGAAAGATCATGACGTCAAGACGGCGGTGCTCTGTGATGACTGGGAATCCTGCAGCACAACCGAAGCGGCGGTTGCCTTGACCATATTGCCACTGGCGGCTGGTTTTCGCACAGACAGTCTGGCTTTGCTCACCGAACAGGATATTTTCGGCGACCGGTTGGTGCGTAAGTCAAAACGGCGGAAAAGCGGTGACGCGTTCCTCGCGGAATTGTCAGCGCTCAGTCAAGGCGATTTGGTCGTTCATCTGGAGCACGGCATCGGCCTGTACGAGGGGATTGTATCTATCCCGGTGGGTGAAAGCCCCCATGACTGCGTCTCCCTGAAATATGCCGGTGGGGACAAATTATTTGTTCCGGTGGAAAATATCGACGTTCTCAGCCGCTATGGCGAAGGCGGGGAAACGGTTGTTCTGGACCGTCTCGGCGGCGAAGGCTGGCAGCGGCGAAAATCCAAGCTCAAAGAACGTATCAGGGCGATTGCGCATGAATTGCTCAAGACCGCCGCCGCCCGAGCGTTGCAACCGGCGACACCGGCACGGATTGAAGCCGGTGACATGGCCGGTTTTGTTGACCGCTTTCCTTATCAGGAGACGGACGATCAACAACAGGCCATCGAGGAAGTCCTCGGCGATATGGGATCAGGCAAAGCAATGGACCGGCTGGTCTGCGGTGATGTCGGCTTTGGCAAGACCGAGGTTGCCATGCGCGCCGCATTTGCCGCGGCCATGGCCGGTATGCAGGTGGCCATTATCGCTCCCACCACGTTGCTCGCCCGTCAGCATTTTACCAATTTTGAAGAGCGCTTTCGCCCCTTCCCCCTCAATATTGGTCGATTGTCCAGACTTGTACCGGCTGCAGAGGCGAAGAAAACGAAAGAAGGCATGGCCGATGGCAATATTGATATTGTCATCGGTACCCATGCTTTGCTGGCCAAATCCGTTGAGTTTCAGCGCCTTGGACTGATCATCGTAGATGAAGAACAAAGATTCGGTGTCACCCACAAAGAGCGATTGAAGGCGATGAAATCGGACGTCCATGTCCTGACCCTCACCGCAACGCCAATCCCGCGAACCTTGCAAATGGCGATGACCGGTTTGCGTGAACTATCGGTCATTCAGACACCGCCTGTAGATCGGTTGGCAGTGCGCACATATGTCATGCCTTGGGACCCGATACCCCTGCGCGAAGCATTGATGCGCGAACATTATCGTGGCGGGCAGAGCTTCATTGTTGTGCCGCGTATTGCGGACTTGCCGGAAATTCAGGAATTTCTGAAAGAATATGTCCCTGACATCACCTATGTTGTCGCCCATGGTCAAATGCCGCCAGCGCAGGTCGAAGAACGGATGTCGGCCTTTTATGACAAGAAATATGATGTTCTGCTGGCAACAACCATTGTCGAAAGCGGCTTAGACATTCCAAGCGCCAACACACTGATCATCCATCGCGCCGATCGCTTTGGCCTTGCGCAACTCTATCAGCTTCGCGGGCGGGTTGGTCGATCCAAGACGCGGGCCTATGCCTATATGGTCACACCAAAGGACAGGATCATCACCGAAAAGGCTGAAAAACGCCTGAAAATTCTTGGTGATCTCGACAGTCTGGGTGCAGGCTTTGAGTTGGCCAGTCATGATCTCGACATTCGCGGAGCCGGAAATCTGCTGGGCGACGAGCAATCCGGCCATATCCGGGAGGTAGGTTTCGAACTCTATCAATCGATGCTGGAAGACGCCATATTGGAAGCCAAGGCCAAGGGCGCCGGACTGGACGCAGAAACCGAAAGCTTCTCGCCTCAGATTACCGTCGATGCGCCGATCCTGATTCCCGAAAATTACGTCCCCGATCTATCACTCCGCATGGGGCTGTATCGGCGGATGAACGGACTTGATAGTCATCAGGAAATTCAGGCTTTTGCGGCAGAAATGATCGACCGTTTCGGAGAATTACCGGTTGAAACCGACAATCTGCTCAAACTGATGGAAATCAAACTGAACTGCGTCAAAGCCCATATTGCCAAGATTGAAATGGGCCCGCGCGGCGCATTGGTAAGCTTTCACAAGGACAAGTTCCCCAATGTTCCGGGACTGCTGGCCTATGCCGAGCGCTTGAAAGGTACCGCCCGGATCAGGCCAGATAACAAGCTGTTTATCGAACGGCGCTGGCGCGATCCCAAATCGCGGCTTCATGGCCTGACGCAGCTGACCACGGGATTGTCAAAACTGGCGCAGCAAAAAGCGGGCTAGTTACTTCTTAGCGCAAATATCTCGAATTCCTCTGGCGATATAGGGCCAGACCGCAGAAATCCTTGGAAATATTCACAGCCCTCCAGCGCCAGGCTTTCGAGCTGTGCCTCGGTTTCAATGCCTTCGGCAATGACCGCCAGATCAAGGCTGCGCGCCATGCTAATGATCGACTTCACAACCACCTGATCTTTGGCGGATCCGCTGATATCGCTGGTTAAACCGCTGTCGATTTTCAGATAATCCAGCGGCAGATTCTGCAAATAGGCCAAACTGCTATACCCGGTCCCGAAATCGTCGATGGCGATCCGGACCCCCTTCTCTCTCAGTGCCGCAAGACGCTGTGCCGCGCTGGATAGATTGCCTATTAATTCAGACTCTGTGATTTCAAGTGTAGTTCGCTCCACGAAAAAACCGGACGCAGCAATATTGTCCATAATATTTTGGGCAAAATCGGGTGCAGCTAGATCCCCTGCCGTGACATTGACCGACAGCCGCAGAAACGAAAGGCTATCCGGCCATCTGGCCGCTGTGGCGAAAGCGGCGGCATGAATGTGCGATGACAGGAGTTTCATCAGACCGGCCCGTTCGGCCACAGAAAACAGCGTAGCGGCACCCAAAAAACCCAGTTCAGGATGATTCCACCGGGCAAGTGCCTCGGCACCGACCAGCTGTCCGTCATCCACTTTGATCTGCGGTTGCAGAGCGATCGTTATCTCATCACGCTCCAGCGCATGGGCCAAATCACTTTCCAGCTTTTGCTCCAACAAAATGTTTTTTTCGGATGACCCGCTGACTTTGACGGGCACAGCATCCGACACCATTGCCTCTGCCAGGGCCAGGGTCGCTCGTCTGACCAGCAGCGTTTCATCTGACGAATCTCGTCCAACCGCGACGCCCGCGCGCGCGACGAGTCCGATTTTACGGCCTTCAATAGAAATAGGCCCGAAATTGCGGGTTAAAAGCTGCTCTGCATAGCTGGCGAATTTTCCTGCCATATCGCCTGAAGCACTATCCAGTGTCTTCGCGACGACAAAATTTTGGCCGTCCATTCTGGCAACCATGCATTTGTCGGATGACTCATCAATAGTCTCGGCAATCAACCGCTGACCAGTGCGGCGCATGATTTCATCGCCAACAGCTCGCCCATAGGCCGCATTGATCGTTCCGAAATTTTTGAGACCGATGATCATCAGACCAAGATTTTCACCTCGCTCCAAACGATCCCGCATCCAGCTACGTGCCGCTGATCCGTTGCGCAGGCCTGACAAAAGATCGCGATCGGTCCAGCTGTGGCCAGCCTCGTCCGCAGTGACGCGTTCCAGACGGCCGTGAATATAATCACCGGAAACATGCAAATGATGGATAACCTTGTTGCCATTCAACAAATGGGACACTGCGGCCTGTGGAGCTCCGGTGCGCAGCCGTCCAAAGGCACCGCGAACCCTGAACCTCTCTTCCGGCGAGAGAATGCGGTAAATGCCGGTGGCGGGATAAGTATCAAAATGTACATTTTTCAGATTTTCCCGTAGTTGATCGCTAACCCAGTTTTGCTGCACTCCCGTTTTGCAAAAGGCCCATTTTTCCTCAACCTGGGCGAGTAAGCTATTGAAATTCTGTGTGGCCTCCGAACCGCCACGAATATTTTCTACATAGCGATAGGCAAAATTTATGGCCGGCCCGATGTCCGCATGCGGGTTGGAAATATCGAGGAAATGGGTGGCTCCGGCATCATGACACTTGGCCGCGATATCATTATGCAGGGCTTGATCGGCAAAAGCGAGGATCGCGATACCGCTATCATCCACCAGTGCAGCAATATCCGAAATCGCTTTCAAGCCATCATCAACGGCTTCGCGCAGGTCGATTACGGCAATCAGAGCATTGGAAGACAGGAAACGTCCCGCCAGTTCATCCCGTCTGCGGGCCGAACTGACGCGCCAGCCCATCGCAGAAATTCTTGCTGCCATGGGGTCACGATCATGAAAGGACAGCAAGAATAAATGCTTGGCGTCCCTTTGACCGGAGATAGGTGAGGATTCCTGAATGACTTGCAATACCCTTATATTCCATATTGGGGGCGCAAACCGATACCCAGTCCCCCTATTCTTTTCCATAGCAAGCAAACCTTTATAGCCCGTTGCCTGCTTCTAAACAAAACGCTAGGATTTGCGCCAAAGCTGCAATGGAAAATCATAATGCTCGATGGATTTGGCCGCAAAATAGACTATCTGCGTATCTCGGTCACCGACCGATGCAATTTCCGTTGCCAATATTGCATGTCCGAAAAGATGACGTTCATGCCAAAGAGCGAGCTGCTAACCTTGGAGGAAATCACGCTGATAGCCGAACGGTTTATCGGCCATGGGGTTAAGAAAATTCGGCTGACTGGGGGAGAACCACTCGTCAGACGTGATATGAGCGATGTGATCCAAAGGCTTGGACGTAAGGTCAAATCAGGTGAACTGGAAGAACTTACGCTCACGACCAATGGATCGTTGCTGGAAGAATATGCGGACCATTTGGCAGAACATAATGTGCGCCGGATAAATGTCAGCATGGATACGCTTGATCCCGACAAATTCGCGGAGATTACGCGCGGTGCCGATGTCCATCAGGTGCTTTCCGGCATCTCAGCGGCCCGGCAAGCGGATATAAGCGTAAAGATCAACATGGTTGCCCTCCGGGACTTTAATCAGGACGCGCTGATGCCGATGGCGGATTATTGTGCGAAAAATGGTCATGACCTGACGGTTATCGAGACAATGCCCTTGGGTGACGTCGGCGCGGACCGGAAACTGGAGCATATTTCAGCAGAGGAATTCATCGCCCCTCTGTCGGATCAATATTCTGTCAGTCCGATAGCGCACAAGAGCGCGGGCCCTGCCCGCTACATGGCGGTGGAACCACTGGGATTGCGGCTTGGCATGATTACGCCGCTCAGCAATAATTTCTGCGATAACTGCAATCGTCTGCGCCTGACAACAGATGGCAAAATATTTATGTGCCTTGGTCACAACGCGCATGTTGATTTACGCGCCGCCGTGCGCAATGAAGGCATTGAGGCTGTTGACCGGTTGCTTCAGAAAGCTTTGAAGCTCAAACCGTTACGACATGATTTTAATGCGCAACTAGACGGGTCCGCAGAGATATTGGAGCGTCACATGAACGTCACGGGCGGATGAGCGAATCAAAATGGGCACTTGTCGTGTCCCCTACCCCGCAGGCACAGGAGGCGGGAAACAAACTTCAGCCTTTGATGGACTGGGTTCCGATTGAAGAAGCGGATCAAGCTGTCGTTCTGGGCGGTGATGGCTTCATGCTGCAAACATTGCATCAAATGCTCAACCGGCGGAAAATCATGCCGGTTTATGGCATGAACCTCGGCACGGTCGGTTTCCTGATGAACAACTGGCACCAAGATGATCTAGTCCGCCGTATTGAAGGCGCACGACCCTTCAAGGTTCGCCCGCTAAAGATGGAAGTTGAAACAATTTCCGGTGCCAGTTTTGTACTCCCAGCGATCAACGAGGTTTCCCTGCTAAGAGAGACGCGGCAAACCGCAAAACTCGAAATTCAGGTCAATAACCGAATCATGCTGGAAGAACTGGTTTGCGACGGCATATTGATCGCAACACCTGCAGGGTCGACCGCCTATAATCTGTCAGCCAACGGACCAATATTGCCGCTGGGTTCAAATCTACTGGCCCTCACGCCGATCAGCCCGTTTCGTCCGCGACGTTGGAAAGGGGCGATTTTGCCAGATAAAATGCCTATTAGCATCAACGTGCTGAACGCTGAAAAACGGCCAGTTAGTGCGGTTGGTGACCAGCAGGAAGTGCGCGATGTTGCAAAGGTAACAATCTCTATCGACCGCAACCAGACACTGACCATGCTGTTTGATCCAGAACATGCTCTGGATGATCGGATAGCAATGGAACAATTTGTCGTTTGATGGCTTGCCGGGTGCGAATGACGTTGCTATAGCCGCGCTCGTTGTGATGCAAATCGCTTCTATTCCCCGGTAGCTCAGTGGTAGAGCAATCGACTGTTAATCGATTGGCCGATGGTTCGAATCCGTCCCGGGGAGCCATTTTTCTCTTGAAACAAGACGATGAATATTTGCGGGTGCGGTCGCGTGCGATCGATCGCCTGCCTATTTTTGCGTCCACTTGATCCCGAAAGCGAACCATAAGCATGCGCCTGTTGTTCACATGGAAAGCCAGTTTTGTTTTCGATGTTCGCGACTAGAAATCTTTTGATATCAATCAATAAATAATAGAATTAACTTAAGCGAGTGTGACCTTTCGCAAGGCCCCACCAAACCGTATCACCACCTCACACTTGCCAATGTCAAAGAGCCAAGTCGAGCATAACCCATTAGAGGGGTTGTAGGAAAGTAAAGGGATGTCCACTTTATCTCGAAAGCGGACATTGTCTTATTCGCTTAATTGCTTATTCCATTTTCGGACTAAATTTTTGCGATTCTGCCGATGCAAGGTGAACTTTTTCGGCAACAGGCAAATTGATATTCTCAATCATCCCGGTGGAGAAACCGATCCAGTCTGAGTTGTTTTTTGTGACCCGAAAACGGTTTGATCGACCTTGCCAACTTTTTGATCTGGCGTTCCCATTTCTCTGAACCCGCTTCAACGCCTCCGTCCTTGATCGGGCCGCACGCAAAGACCCGAACTGGCTTGAACCCACAGAAACCGAGTACCTGCCGTTTCCAGCGCTTGATCAGCGCGTTGCCATACATCAAACGCAAGAAAAACGGCGGTGTATCCATTGTCGCGATTACATCAGCGGAACGACCTTCCATGAGTTTGTCCCACCAGAGGTCATCGTCATGGTAAGCAAAGGCAAAGCCGGGAAGCAAAAGACGATCCAGCAAACCCTTTAGCTCCGCCGGTTCGCTGCCCCACCACATGGGGAAACTGACAACAAGATGATCACACGCATCCAGCCGTTCGGCCAGCCATAAGACGTCTGACTCCCACTCCGTGCGTTTTGCATATCCGTATCTGAGAACCGGTGAAAACTCCATGTTGCGCACAGCGACCTTTTCGACAATTGCATCCGAGGGAAGCGCATTCTCATAGACCTGAAGGAGGTGGGATGAATATCGTCCGTCGTCCGGATGACCATCAAGCAAAACTATGCGCATTTGTCTCAGGTGCCCCACAATTGTAGTTTCGATAGAATGCTCTACACTAAACAACATCTTGTCGAGGGCAATCAATTCATCGAACGGGAGTGATACCAACCGGTAGCTCTAAAATTGGAGCGTCCTCTTTTTGCGCCCATAACGGACATTAACCCTCATCTGCAGATCATTCATCCAAATTGCTGCCAAAATATCCGGCCGGCCACATAGAGGATCAACAATGCTGTCAGACGCCTGATCCAGTGTTCCGGCAAGGCCTTGGTCGCCAAAAAGCTGCCAATCTGTCCGCCGACTAACACGCCGACAAATAATGGCCAATAGGACAAGAATATGTCTGTGCCTTGGCCCCATGCCGATTTTGCCAGCTGCCCGGCAAGTCCGCTTATCGAATTGACAAGAATGAAGACGCTCGCCGTCGCCGCTATACGGCGGCTGTCGGACCAGTTGATCAGCAATAAAATCGGAGCAAGGAAGATGCCACCTCCGATGCCTACCATACCGGAGAGAAAACCAATTCCTCCCCCAATAGTCGGGGCAAGCCAGAATTGTTTGGCCCGATGTTCCGCAAACGCATCGCCCCGCTTACGAAAAAATGGTTCCGCCAGAAGCAAAAGACCCGCGGCAGCTAAAGAAAAGCCTAGCAAAATCAAGAAACTGCCCTGATCTATAACCAGACGTCCCCCGATCCACGCTGCTGGTACGGATAACAGCAGAATCGGCCAAATCCTCCGCCATTCAACCAATCCACGCGCCTGAAAGCGCACGGTGCCGCCCATGACCACGATGATGTTACAGATAAGCGCAACAATCGGCAGCAGACGATAATCCAGATCCGCTAGAGCCAGCAGAGCGATATAGGTCGAACCACCGCCAAAGCCCACCGACGCATAAAGCGCCGCTGTCAGCAGAAAGAGCAAAGCGAGACCGGCCGTGCCCAATGCCATCTCAGGTCTCGCTCAGTAACTGGCTCACAATATCAGTATTTGCCGTGACAATGCTTGTATTTCCGGCCTGAACCGCACGGACATGGTGCATTTCGGCTAACGCCGTCAAAATTGACATCGGCAGGAGCGGCACCACCGGACTGACGTGGCGGCAGCGCGGTTGAGACCGTACCCAATGTACCGCCATCAATATCATTGCTGTCATCTTCGCCGGTCAGCGGATCAATATGCGTGGTCAGGAAATCGGGCAATTCTGGCAATTCCGGCACCTCGATTTCTTCCTGACGATGGAACTGGCTGACGGCGATGGTTTTGGTCACGCTTTCACGGATAACTTCCAGCATACGCTCGAAAAGACCGAATGCTTCTTTCTTATACTCATCCAGCGGCTTTTTCTGGGCATAAGCGCGCAGGAAGACAACCTGTCGCAGGGCATCAAGCGTTGCCAGATGTTCTTTCCAGTTATGGTCCAGCGATTCCAGCAGGATTGACTTTTCAATCTGCACCCAGATTTCGGGATCAATCTGTTCCACTTTTGCGCTAAAATCGGCATCGGCCAATTCCGCAATCCGCGATTCCAGAATCTCCGGTTCAACTGCATCTTCCTGCATCCAAGCATCGATATCCGGAGTCAGACCGAACACCTCTTCGACGCGGGTTTTCAGTGTTTCTATTTCCCACTGCTCTGGATAGCTTCCCGGCGGGCAGCAATCGGCAACGATTGCATTGGCGGTTTCAAGCCGCATATCCTCGACAACATCGCCAACCGTATCGGCATCCATGATTTCGGAGCGCTGCTCGTAAATAACCTTGCGCTGGTCATTCATCACGTCGTCATATTCGACAACCTGTTTCCGCGCTTCATAGTTGCGCGCTTCAACCTTTTTCTGGGCCGTTTCAATGGCTTTGGAGAGCCACTTGCCACCAATAGCCTCGCCATCTTCGAGATTCTTGTTCATCATCTTGGCAAACATGGTCTCGGTGCCAAAAATCCGAAGCAAATCATCTTCCAAGCACAGATAGAAGCGGCTGAGCCCCGGATCACCTTGACGACCCGAACGACCACGCAGCTGATTATCAATGCGGCGACTTTCATGCCGTTCAGTGCCCAGAACAAATAAACCGCCCGCTGCGCGCACTTCTTCACGCAGCGCCCGGACTTCTTCTTCAATTTTCGCCACGGCCTTGTCGCGCTCTGGCCCCTCTTCCATATCGGCGAGTTCCTGCTCGATACGAAAATCAATATTGCCGCCGAGCTGAATATCGGTACCGCGACCAGCCATGTTGGTCGCGATCGTCACCGCACCCGGAGCACCCGCTTGTGCAACAATATGCGCTTCCTGTTCATGAAAGCGGGCATTGAGGACATTGTGCGTCACGTCTTCCTTTTTCAGGAAGTCTGACAAAAGCTCTGATTTCTCGATAGATACCGTGCCCACCAGAACGGGTTGGCCCTTATCGCTATGCTCTTTGATTTTCTTGGCGATTGCAGCAAATTTATCCAGCGTGTTCTTGTAAAATTCGTCATTTTCATCAAGTCGCAGAATTGGCTTGTTCGTCGGAATGGTTACGACGTTCATCTTGTAAATCTCGAAGAACTCGGCCGCTTCCGTCTCTGCAGTACCGGTCATGCCTGACAGCTTTGGATACATACGGAAATAGTTCTGGAAAGTGATCGATGCCATCGTCTGGTTTTCAGGTTCAATCTGAACACCTTCCTTGGCCTCAACGGCCTGATGCAGTCCGTTGGACCAACGCCGACCATCCATCATACGACCGGTAAATTCGTCGATAATGACAACCTTGCCGTCCTTGACGATATAATCGGTGTCCCGCTTACGCATGACATTGGCCATCAAGGCCTGATTGAGGTGATGGACAACTTGCGTATTTTCATAATCGTAGAGATTATTACCTTCCAGCAATCCCGCCTCTTCAAGCAGGCGTTCCGCTTTCTCCGTTCCATCTTCGGTTAACGATATCTGGCGGCTTTTCTCATCCTTTTCATAATCTTCTTCATCAATATGCTGAACAATCTCGTTCACCGAAATATAAAGATCTGACTTATCGTCTGTCGGGCCTGAAATAATTAGCGGCGT
Source organism: uncultured Sphingomonadaceae bacterium (assembly GCA_947495985.1). Lineage (GTDB taxonomy): Bacteria > Pseudomonadota > Alphaproteobacteria > Sphingomonadales > Sphingomonadaceae > Parasphingorhabdus. The sequence goes on along the minus strand of CANMBD010000001.1, from coordinate 736,549 downwards.
CCGGGCTTCATCGATCAGGATCGAATCCACCTCATCGACAATCGCAAAGTTGAAAGGCCGCTGGACCATCTGGGCACGGTCATGTTTCATATTGTCGCGCAGATAGTCGAAACCGAACTCATTGTTCGTGCCATAGGTAATATCGGCTGCATAGGCCTCGCGGCGCTGCTCTTCGCCGATGTTAGGAATGATTGTTCCGACGCTCATGCCCAGGAAGTTATAGACCTGGCTCATCCACTCACCATCACGGCGGGCAAGATAGTCGTTCACCGTAACAACATGGACGCCTTTGCCTTCAATTGCATTGAGATAGCAGGCGAGCGTGGCAACGAGCGTTTTACCTTCACCCGTCCGCATCTCGGAGATTTCACCGCGATGCAGCACAATACCGCCGACCATCTGCACATCATAATGGCGCTGGCCCAGGGTCCGTTTGGCTGCTTCACGAACAACCGCAAATGCCTCTGGCAGAATATCGTCGAGCGTTTCCCCATTGGCTACCCGTTCCCGGAAATACGGTGTTTTCGCCTTTAGCTCATCATCGCTAAGTGGTTCGATTTCTGGTTCGAAAGCGTTGATTTTATCAACCACTTTCATAATGGATTTAACGTAACGGTCGTTAGAAGACCCGAATAGGGATTTGGCAAAGCCGCCGATCATGATGATTTCCGATATTTCTTAAGCTATTGGGCGTGGTTCACGCCCAGATTTATCTGCATTTGGGGACGATTGGGGACAATTCAACGCGAGTGATTGTCCAGAAGACGGCTAAGGCGCGCCTTCGACATGCTCCAGCTTGTCACCAATGGTTGAAAGGACCGGCAATACCGACCAGAAAACAGCGGTATCGCGGCCGCCAGGCACGCGAACTGTAAAAGGCGTTTCGCTCTGAATGAAGGCCCGAGCCGCTTTATCCCAGCCCGATGGCGTTGCCAATTCAGCCTCGGATGCGACTTCATTGCCGGCAGTCTCTGTTGCCATAGCAGCAGCCGGCGCATTAACGCCAACTGCATTGAAAAGCAGCAACATAAAACTTGCAATATAGACGTTCATCAATAAGCCCTGTGAGAAGAACTTCGCTTTAGCAAACCAATAGATAAAGGCAAGTTAAGTGTCAGAAACTATATCGCCTCTTGCCCCCGCAGATATCCCAAAGCTTCCGGAAATTTCGGGCGTCACCTGTCGCATCGCCCAGGCGCGGTACAAGGAATGGGATCGCTGTGACCTCACCTATATCGAGCTGAACGAAGGCACATCCGTCGCGGGCGTGCTCACACAAAGCAAATGTCCGTCCACAGAAGTGGAATGGTGCCGCAAAGCCTTGCCCGGCGGCAAGGCAAGAGCACTGGTCGTCAATGCTGGTAACGCCAATGCCTTTACCGGCGCGCGTGGCATGGAGGCAGTGCAACGGATACTATCGCTCACCAGCGATCATCTGGGATGCACAGAAGAAGAGATATTTGTGTCCTCTACCGGTGTTATCGGCGAACCTTTGCCCAAGGACCGTGCCGAAGCCGGATTAAAGGCTGCCTTTACCGCGAAGGCATGTGGCTGGGAAGAGGCGGCTGCCACGATCATGACCACCGATACCTTCCCAAAAATGGCGACCACCAGCGCAATTGTCGGTGGGAAAACGGTATATTTGAATGGTATCGTCAAAGGTTCCGGCATGATTGCACCGGATATGGCGACAATGCTCGGCTATATTTTTACGGATGCGACTGTCGATGCCGATCTGCTGCAAGAAATGCTGAATGCGGCGACCGCAAAAAGCTTCAACTGCATCACGGTCGACAGTGATACATCGACCAGCGACACTGTTTTGGCCTTCGCCACGGGTCAGCATGACACCCCTGCCCTAACCTCGTTTGAAGACGCCGGGGCCGATGCCTTTCAAGCAGCCCTGAGCGATCTATGTATGCAACTGGCGCATCTCGTAGTCCGCGATGGCGAAGGCGCCAGCAAATTTATCGAAATTGCCGTGACGAGCGCGCAAAGCGACGAAAGCGCCAAGCGTATCGCTCTCTCCATCGCCAATTCTCCGCTCGTCAAAACCGCGATTGCGGGAGAAGACGCCAATTGGGGGCGGGTCGTCATGGCGGTTGGCAAAGCCGGTGAACCTGCGGATCGTGACAAGCTGTCCATCGGGTTTGGCGGTATCACCGTTGCGCGCGACGGTCTCGTGGTGCCTGATTATGATGAAGCCCCGGTCGCTGAGCACCTGAAGGGCGACGTAATTGACATCAGCGTCAATATCGGGATCGGTAATGGCAAGGCCACGGTCTGGACCTGTGACCTGACCCACGGATATATCTCGATAAACGCCGACTACAGGAGCTAAAATGACCGAAATCATATTGCATCACTACGAAAATTCGCCTTTCGGACAAGCGATGCGGCTCGCGCTGGGTTTGAAGGGTATGGACTGGAAGTCTGTCCAGCAACCTGACATTTGCCCCAAACCGGATCTCAGCGCGCTTACCGGCGGTTATGAACGCATACCCGTGCTGCAAATCGGATCGGAAATCTATTGCGACACGGCCGTCATTGTCGACGCGCTTGAAGCCCTCAAACCTGAGCCAAGTCTTTATCCAAAACCGCTGGGCTTTGCCGGGCGGATCATTGCCTTATGGTCAGGCGGCCTTTGGTTCATGCCAGCAGTTGGCGTGGCTCTGGGCACCAATCCTGACATTGTCAGCGATGAATTTTGGGAAGACCGGGCCAAACGGTTCGGCATGGATCGCCGGAAATTCCTGCCGATGGTGCCGCATCTGACAGGGCAGTTTGAGGCCGGCGCAGCGTTGGTCGCAAAAACCCTGAGCGATGGACGGGACTATATAAGCGGTGACTTGGCGGGCCATGCGGACCTGATGCTTTACATGAACATTCGTTTCGCCAGTTTTGCTGGCAAGAAACCGTCAGACTTCGGCTCAGATGTCGCGGCTTGGTATGATCGTATTGACGGCATTGGTTATGGAAATTTCGAGGAATGGTCGGGGCAGCAAGCGATCGACTATGCCAAGGCATCAGAACCGGTCAGCAGCGGTTCAGTGGATCCAGCATCCGGCTTTTCCGCTGGTGACAAGGTTTCCGTAAGAACCGAGACGCCTGATCCTGCAGCCGTTGTCGGAGAATTGGTGGGTCTCAATGATAGAGAGATAATCATCAAACGAGTGGATGAACAAGTTGGCGCACTCCATGTTCATTTCCCGCGGTTGGGACAGATATTGTCGCCCGCATGAGCCATTCCAGCCTTAATCTGGCGGTACGGGACATCCTGAAAGAGGTTTCGAAAGAAGTCGTTCTCCCACATTACCAAAACCTCAAGACCGCAGATATTGAGGAAAAGTCGCCCGGTGATCTTGTGACCGTGGCTGACAGGCTGAGCGAAGAGATGCTCGGTGAAAAATTGACTGCCCTGCTCCCCGATGCGGCCATTGTGGGTGAAGAAGCCAGCGCCGCTGATCCCTCGGTCATGGATCATCTAGGTGACAATCAGACATGGATTATCGATCCGATCGATGGAACCGGCAATTTTGCGGCAGGGAAACCGCCTTTTGGAATGATTGTCGCGCTGTCGCAGGAAAACGAAACCGTCGCTGGCTGGCTCTACGATCCCTTACAGGACCGGCTTTGCTATGCCGCAAAGGGGCGAGGTGCCTCTATCAATGGTGAAAAGCTTAGCGTATCAGCCGATCCAGACGGAAAACCCATAGCCGCTCTGGCGACTGGCTTCATGACGTCAGAGCAGCGGGACAAGCTTCTTAACGAAGCGGATGGACATTATGAAATTGTCGATATTCCGCGTTGTGCGGCCGAGCAATATCCACGATTGGCGCTGGGCACCAACCACATTTCGACCTTTGAACGCAGCCTGCCCTGGGATCATGCCGCAGGCATATTATTTCTGAATGAAGCCGGCGGGAAAGCGGCGCGCTGGAACGGTGACGCCTATCGACCTGCAGATCGCAAAACCGGATTGCTCGGGGCCTCATCGCCCAAACTATGGGATGAGGCCGCCGAGCTTCTGGGGGATGTTTTTACCGATTAAGCTGGCCAATATTAAGCGGGCAGGCTTTCTTCCAGCCATGATTTCAGCTGACTCTTTGGCGCTGCACCGACTTTAGTTTCAACCGGTTCACCATTGTTGAACAGTATCATTGTCGGAATGCCGCGCACGCCGTATTTTCCGGGCGCATCCGGGCTGTCATCGATGTTGAGCTTGGCAATCGTGACCTGCTCGCCCAATTCATCGCTGATTTCTTCCAGCGCTGGTCCAATCATCTTACAGGGGCCGCACCATTCTGCCCAGAAATCGACAAGCACGGGGCCGTCGGCTTTCAGGACATCTTGTTCAAAACTCTCGTCAGTAATTGCTTTGGTAGCCATAGGGAATCTCCTTTGCTTGTTTAAATATAATCTAGTCCTGCACAGTCCATTGCTCAAGTCTCTGCCCGAAAAGGATTTTCATGGGCGCTCCAAGCTTGGCTTGTTGCTGGGCTTATGCCGTTCGATCAGATCGTCGGAAAGCTCCAGCAGGATGGGACCATGCGTGTACAACAGGGCGGCGTTAATGGGGCGTCCGGGGAAAATCTTTTCAAGTGCGGCGACATAAGCGGCCATTTGGCGCAGATAAGACAAAGGCGCATTGGCAGCTTCTTTGGGCACTGCGCGCCCCGTTTTGAAATCAATAACAGTGATCAATTCATCAGTAATCAAAAGACGGTCAACGGTGCCCGAAATCACATGCTGATCAACCACGGCCGCAATGGGCGCTTCGGCAAAGCTGCCGGGAGAGAACAGGTCTGACCATACGGGATTGCCCAAGACGGACAACACCGTCTCAACAAGCGCCCGACGCTCTTCCGGATCACTGACCTGTTTTTGCTTGGCGAGCCAGCGGTCTGCTACATCCGCGCGGTTTTTCGGCGCAATATCCGGCAACCGCTCGAACAGGCTATGGAGCAGTTTGCCGCGTTCGGCCGCATCGCGCATCGCCTTTGCCGGTGGCGGGTTCGCAGCATCGTCCGGGCCCAGATCCGACGGCGTAAGGGGTCGCGGCGGGCGGGCCTCTTTGGGGGCTGACGCGAAAAGCCAGTCTGGCAATGCGGCCTGCTCCTCATCTGGTAACGGCTCGGCGGCTTTGGCCCTCCGTCCGGCTTTGTCTGGTGCATCAGGCCCCGTATATGTTCGCTCGGCGATCCAGCGCACGGAATCCGTTTGCTCCGTTCCCAATGCAGTCAAACCATGCTCCACAGCGTGATACCAACTGGCCTCCGGCACAACACCTTTGGCTTTTGGTCCCAATGTCCCGGTGACTACGAGATGTTCTTCCGCGCGGGTCATGGCGACATAGAGCAAACGCCAATGTTCTTCCCGTTCCCGGGCGTCTGCCACGGTCGCAAAGGCGTCCAGCAATCCGATGCGCTCGGCCTTGCGAACCGGTACGACAGGATATTCGAGGTCGTCATCCGGTCGCGTTGGGTCCGGGATGTCAAAGCCGCCGCTTTTCTTGTTCGCCGGATCAAATGTCGCGTTGGCAAGAATGACCAGTGGTGCCTGCAGACCCTTGGCCCCGTGGACGGTCATCAGGCGGACTTCATTGCCGCCTTCCAGCTGATCCCGTTTGATTTCTACGTCGCCGCGATCAAACCAGTCGAGAAAACCCTGCAAGGTCGGAATATGGTCCTGCTCAAAGGCCAGCGCGGTATTGAGCAACTCCTCGAGCGGGTCGAGCGCCGCGTGACTAAGGCGTGCCGTCAGCTTCTTGCGTCCCTGCATCGGGCCGGAAACGATGGTTTCCAGAAACTGATAAGGCGTGTTGAAATCCGCCATGTTTAACAGCGTACGCAAAGGTTCGACATGCCCTTTAAGTCGATCTTGCGTGCGCAAATATTCCCAAAGGCTTTTATCCTTATGCGCCTCTCCGCGATAACCGCGTTCGAGCAGATCATCCTGTGACCAGCCCAACAGCGGAGACACCAGCAGCGATGCCAGATTAAGATCATCTTCCGGTTGCAAGACAAAGCGGATCGCGGCGAGCAGATCCTGCACGACCAGAGGCTGGTTCAGCCGGATGCGGTCAATACCGGCGACGGGGACATTTTCGGCAAAGAGCCGCGCCACGATAAGGGCGCTGAGATCATCGCGCTTACTGACAAGGATCATGACGTCCTTGGGCTCGAGCGGGCGATTTTCGTGGTTCAGCCAAAGCGCTGTTTCGGGTGAGAGCCATTCTTTAATCTGAATCGCGAGCCTTTGGGCAAAAACGCGTTTCTCATCACTTAGCCAGGTCTCGTCATCATCCGCATTGCTGACCGCGCCGTGGGCAACGGGCCTCCATGTTGTGACGCTTCCCGGCTCGCCAGCATAGTGGCTCTGATGGGCTGGTATGGCTTTATCGAGGCCGAGTTCCTTTTCCCCGACATGTTCCAATACTTTGTCGACTACCTCCAGCACTGGCGGCGTGGATCGAAAACTGCGGTCCAGTGACAGGTCGCTGAACGCCCTTTCCGATGCCTCCGCCCGCGCAAAGAAATCATCGCGCGCTTTGACATAATTATGCGGGCTGGTTCCCTGAAACCCGAAAATCGCCTGTTTGAAGTCACCGACAGTGAACAGCGTCCGTATTTTGTCAGCATTCGCGCCCAAACCTCCGAAGAACTCTCCCGCCAGCGCCCGGACAATATCCCATTGCGCCAGATTGGTGTCCTGTGCTTCATCGACCAATATATGATCGGTGCGCTGATCCAGCTTGTAGCGGATCCACTCGGCCATATTGCCCTGGTTGAGCAATTTTGCCGTCATCCGGATCATATCGTCAAAATCGACCACACCCTGCAGCTTTTTTGCGTCCCGATAACGATAGTAAAAGCCGCGACCGGCATTCAGCGCCCCTGCAAACAGGTCAGCATAATCAAACAGCGCCTTGGTCTCGATCAATTGGCGGCAATGATCGTACATATCGACGCTCAGCTCATGATAATGCGGTGCAACCTTTTCCAGACCTTTTGGTACGGAGCGCCATTCGCCATCTGCCTTGGCCCATATCTTGTGTAGTTCTGGCAACGCGTCCGCCCGATCGACAGGACTAGCGGCCATCCATGTACGAATTTTATCGATATATCCAGCAGCCGTCTTGGTGCCCCAGCTTGCCAGCGCATCCGAAATGTTCTCAAGCGCTGCGATATCAAAAGCCTCATCACTGCACCGCTGCTCGAGCCAGCTTTGTGCATCGCCATCAATCGGCAGTCCCAGCAATCCGCGGACAAAAGGCAGCACGCCGCTGGGCAGGCTTTCCATCGCATCGGCTTTGGATGCACATGTCATCAGGTATTTTTCGGCTTCTTCTTCCCCCATCCGGACGCTGAGCGCCTGAATAGCCTGAATGATGCCAGTATTGCCTGCGACCTCTTCATCCAGCAGCAAATCGCCGAGCGCCTGGCGCGCCAATATCTTTTGATCGCGTTCCTCAATCGGTTTGAACAGTGCCGGAATACCGGCCTCTTCTGGGAAACTCGCCAGCAACGTCTGGCAGAAGCTGTGGATCGTCATGATCCTGAGACCGCCACCGCGCGCATCCAATACGCGGGCGAATAATGTTCGCGCATATTCCCGTGTCGCGGGATCAACCGGCGCGCCGATGGCGGAAAGATCGGCGGCCAGTTTCGTATCATCAAGCCGCACCCAACTGGCTAGTTGTCGGTGGATCCGGTCGGCCATTTCGGCGGCCCCCGCCTTGGTGAAGGTCAGGCATAAGATATGTTCCGGATTGACATTTTCCCGGAGCAGCAGCCTGAATACCCGGGCGGTCAGCACCTGCGTCTTGCCAGTACCGGCAGATGCGCTCAGCCAGATATTATCGTCCGGCTGCACCGCCTCATTCTGTTTGTCGGCCAGCGGAAAAAGCGTCGGCGTATCACTCATGCGCGCCTCCCTGCTCCGACACGTCGGCGCGGCCATACCATTCTTCAAGGCGCATCAACTGGTCATAGTCCGCATAAGGCGCATATTCCGGATGGAGCTTTGCCACCATAGGTTCATTGCCATCGATGTAGCTGTTTACCGCCTTGGTATATTCCGTCACGGCATGATCGACCATCTGGTCAGCTTCGATCTTGTCGGGACTGCGCGGGTTGGTCGGCGTCGCAATATAACCAAAGCTGTTTTTGCCGCTCTGCTTTGCCAATGACCAATATTCAAAGCCGCCTGTTTTGCCGGAAAGACCGCCAAAGCTGCCTTTTTCAGCGATAGCCCCCAGCAGGCCGAGCTGCAGAGCAAAGCCTTCCTTGACGGCTTTGTTCGATGGCGGACCGCCGGTTTTATAGTCGATAATAGCAAGACCGCCGTCAGCCATCCGGTCGATGCGGTCCGCTATTCCAAACAGATCGACGCCGGCGATGCGTGCAACGCCCTTTTGTTCTGACTTGAGCGGTTCGCGCCCGTCTGCACGTTGCCGAGCGACAGTATTGGCCACCCATAACAGGCCCTCCATTAGGCGCGGCGCCCATAAAGTGCGCATCAGGGGATGGGACGAACGCTCGTTCAAAAATGCTTCAGCACGCCGTTTCAGGGCATCGGGATCAAAATCATCCTCTTTTGCCCATTTATCCAATATGTCGTGAATGATCGAGCCGCGCCACGCAGGGCTTGGCTCTGCATCAATCATGTCGAGCGACCCCAACCGCAGGATTTTTGCAGCATAAAAAGCGAACGGGTCAGCAATCAGCCGATCCACATCCGTCACAGACAACTTCACCTTGCGCTGTTCCGCGCTTGGCTCCGGCGCAGGTTGTTCGATACGGATAAACTCATCCGGCTGATCTAAGCGCCGTGCCCAATTCTGAGCGACAGCATGCTCTTTGAGGTTGGGGCCGCACATCGCTTTGAGGCGCAACAGGAAGCGCGAGGCAATGGCTGGGCCGGACCCGTCACGCTGCGCCCGTGTGAGAATCACATTTTGCGCGCCCATTGCGCCGACCAGATCATGCGCGGACAGACCAATCTGCCGTTCCTGCGCAGGTAGACCCAGAGATTTACGTACCATCGGCGCAAGCCATGGATCAGGCGTTATCGCTTGCGGCCAGCTGCCTTCATTCAAGCCGCAGCAGATCACGAGGTCCGCCTGTTGCAGCCGCGCCTCCAGCAAACCGTAAAGCGCAATGCGAGGATGTCCGCCATAAGGGGGACGCACCGGCATATCGGCTAAAAAAGTCTCAAAATATCCGGCAATCTCGGGTGCCTGGATCTTCATCGGTCCCAAGGCTGCGCGATCTTCCATATCGGAAAGAAAGTCAGCCAGTTGGCGGCCTGCCGATCCGGCCCAGACCTGGCCGTTGGTCAGCAAGTCCGCCAATTGACGGATTTCTGCCAGCATCTCGGCCCAGTTCATCGTTCCGCTCAAGACTTCTGCCGCGGGCGCAAATATTGCCCGCACGTCTGTCCACCATGCCTGCAAATCGTCTCGCAAACCTTCGGTGCGCTTGTTTTCACTTTGAAACAGGCTGTCAATTCCAGCCAATCCCGGCGCTGGCCGGGGACCGCGCATTAACAGGTCGAGTTTGCGAACCTGGGTAAGCCAGTCCAGACGCCCTTCCCCTGCCCGCACCAATGGATGTTTCAGCAAAGCCAGAAATTCGGCCGGAGGAAATCCGTCTGTTGCTGCGGACAGCAAGGCCAGGAAGAATATGCCTTCCGGTTTTTTGGACAAAGGCTGACCCGCCGTATCGTCCGCCGCGATCATCCAGCGTTCGAGATGCGCTGATATACGGCCGGCCAATGCCCGATCCGGTGTGATGATCGCAACGCGGCGTTCCGGTGTCTCCAACGCCTCACGCGCCAACAGCGCAATAATCTGCGCCTCTTCGGCACTGTTGCGCGCTTCCACCGTCTGGACGCCGGCGAGGCTGCGTTCATCACTATCCAGCGACTGCCAGCGCGATGTCAGTTTGGGAATCGCAAAGGCATTGCTGAGTGCCCGGCTGCGCTTTGCCGCCGCGCCGCTGGTCCCTGTCCTTGGCCAGCGCATTATCTCGCCGCGCGCAATCGACATGCGTTCGAGCAGCAGCTTCATGTGATATTGCGGATGGGTTTCCTGCGCACGCTCGATTTTGCCAGTCTCGGCATCGGGTTGAAACGGGCCGAGCATGTCCCATTCTTCATCAGCCATGACCATGTCTAGGTCCGGCAAGACCACCATTCCTTCTGGAAGGAAGGCAATGGCCCGCAAGAAACGTGCAATGGCCGGGGCGGAGGTGGTGATGCCAGCAGCGGCCACAAAATGGTCAGGCGGGGCCGTTTTCCATGCCTTCACAGTTTGATCGAACAGGGCATTGCGCCGCGCCGCTTCATCAACAGCGCCCATATCCGCCAGCTTTGCCTGCCATTTCTCGGCAATCACGCGAAAAAAGGCGAGCGAATCCTGCCAATGGCCGGACAGTTCCGGTTCCACATCAATATCAAAAAGGTCCTTGAGCGCGATTTCCTCGACCGTCAGTTGATCCAGCGTCCGTGCAAACTCACGCGCCAGCCGCAGTGCTTCTTTCGATAACAAAGCGCTGCCTTTCGCCGCACTTTCCCTTTCAATCAACTGGGCCAGCATCAGCAGGCGATCCAGCGGATCCACCGATGGCGCTATGTCGAGAGTCAGCTCACCCCGGTCCAGCGCCACGCCGATGGACTCATCCAGCTCGAGATCGCCCACCACCGCCATTTGTGGCAACAACAACCCATCCTCACTGAGCCGGACGAAGGCATCGTGAACGGCGCGGCGCGCGCGATTATTTGGTAATATGATGAGACCCCGCGCCAGACCGAGCGGGTCTTTGGCAAACCGGTCAATCAACCCCTGTGCAAGGGCATCGGCAAAGCCACCGTGCGCGGCGATATTGTAAATAGCGGGCTGAAGCCGCTTGCTCATGGCAGTTTACACACGACTTAAGGCCGCTTCGGTGGGCCCAATAGCATCCGGTGATCCGACTTCAAACCAGCTGCCTTCATGCACCAGTCCAAATAGCCGTCCCTCCTCAATCGCCCGGTTCCAGAGAATATTGGTCGAAAATGGTCCTTCCGGTGCATCGCGGAGCAGACGCTTCGATAGAAGCTGGATGCCTGTATAAATGAAAGGCGCCTGGCGATCCGGCAAACGGCGCGAAACCCGGCCATAATCATCCAGTTTGAAATCCCCGGCACCTTTATAGTTATGTGCCGATGTTTGCGGAACCAGCAGCAACAGCGCATCCATCTCTGCATCATCCCAACGCTCTTCCAGCCGCTGGAGGCTGTTGGTTGGGCCATCGGTCCAAAGATTGTCGCTGTTGATCGAGAAAAACAGGTCTTCATCGATCAACGGTTCGGCCTGCACCATCCCGCCGCCGGTTTCCATCAGCTGCACGCGTTCGTCCGAAATGCGGATGTCAAAGGGATAATTGACGGATTTGAGATGGGCTTCCAGCGCGTCGGGCAGGTAATGCGCGTTGACGACCACCTTCATAACTCCTGCTTCCCATAGCTTGTCGAGACAATGGTCGATCATCGCCTTGCCAGCCACTTTGACAAGCGGTTTGGGCCGGGTTGCGGTAAGCGGGCGCATGCGTTTGCCAAGGCCAGCCGCCATGACCATAGCCGTTTCAACCTTGCTCATGCCTGCGAAGCCGCAATCGGTTTGCTGCGGATATCCGCCGGAATATTTCGGTCAAACCAGTCCGCGACCGGCGCGAGATCCGAGTATACCAGATCTTTTTCAAGCAACCGCCACATACGCGGCAGAAAATCTAGATAACGGGCCTTGCCATCGCGAACAAAAAGCCGGGTAAATATGCCGATGATCTTGGTGTTTCGCTGCGCTCCCAAAATCGCATAATGGCTGCGAAACTCCGTGGCATGGTCAGCTGATTGCCCGTCCAGATAATAGTCCAGCATCGCCTCCTCCAAATCGTCCGAAACATCGCGGCGCGCATCCTGCAACATCGATACGAGATCATAAGCAGCGTGCCCGGCCAGTGCGTCCTGAAAGTCGAGCAGGCCCAGACGATTGTTATCCAGCAACATGATGTTTTCGGCATGATAGTCACGAAGAACTGTCACCGGCGATGTTTGCGATGCAATGACTGGCTGCAAGACCGCATTCCAAGCATCGACAAATCCCGCCTCGTCCACATCCAGAGCCTGTGCAGGGCAGTACCATTCCGGGAGAAGTTTTACTTCCCTCAGATATTGATCCCAGTCGTAAGGCGCTATGTCGGCCGCCGGCTTCTCGTGCAGCGCCTTTATCAGGTCCACTGTTTGCCGATAGATAGCCTCTTCGTCTTCAGGATGGTGGTCAAGATGTTCCCGCATCCGGTGGTCACCGAAATCCTCCAGCAAAACCAGACCATGATCGAGATCTTCGCCAAAAATTTCCGGTGCAGCGAAATCCTGAGCCTTCAGGTGGCGCGCAATATGGATGAACGGCCGCGGGTCTTCGTGCGGTGGCGGTGCGTCCATCAAAATCGCCTTGCGATCCCCGGCAACAACACGAAAATATCGGCGAAAAGACGCATCGCCTGCCACTGGCAAAATCTCTGCGCCACCCCAGCCATGATTGTTCAGAAAATCCTGCGCTGTTGCAGGCGGTGTCATGTTATTGGCCATCTGTCTTTCCAAGCGGGGCCAGCCGTCCAAGTCAACCGGCGAGTGTTATCATTTTCTATTTCAAGGGTAAGCTGCAGCGCATCGCTCCAGAAAGAATCCGGCATACGGTCCGGCCATTCCGCGATCATAGCACCATCCATCAGAATATCATCCAGACCAAGCTCCTGAACTTCATCAGGCTCCTCGATACGATAAAAGTCCACATGCGCCACCGGAAGTCTGACCTCCGGCGGATCATATTGCTGCACAATGGCAAAGGTCGGGCTCGGCACATCATCGCCGAAGCCGAGACCGCGCAATATGCCGCGTGCCAGCGTGGTCTTCCCCGCCCCCAGCGTGCCGGTCAAAGCGATCTTGTCACCAGGTCGCAAGGCATCCGCAAGCTTTTTGCCCAATGCCAATGTTGCGACTTCATTATCCAGTATCAACGGCATTGCCTGTCTAGTGCCCCACTGTTTATTGCCGCGGCAGGTGAATAGTGACCAGCGTTCCCTGACCGGGTTCAGAGGTCAATGTCAGTTCACCACCGTGCGCCAGCATCAGCTGCCGGGCCAGTGGAAGCCCCAGCCCGCCGACATTCTCCCCTGTCTTGTTGCGCGACCGGGCGAAACTGTCGAACGCTTTGGATTGCTGACCGGCGCTCATGCCTGGCCCATCGTCGGAAATATGGATGACCGCCTGCTTCACGTTGCCGCTGCCATTGATCAGCAGACGCCCGCCTTCACCGGTATAGCGGATGCTGTTGTCGATAATTTGCCCGATTGCCTGTGACAGTCTTTTCTTGTCCGCCAATGCCGATCCCAGCGTCTCATCCAGCTGTAACTCCATCTCAATCGTCTTGGCCTGTGCGTCATCGGCAAATTGCGCCGCGACATCCTCGACCAGCTTGTTCAGGTTCACCTTCTCCTTGGCAATTGGCAAGGCGCCCGCCTCACTTTGGCTAAGGTCCAGCACATTATCAATCTGCATACCCAGGCGTTTGACCGATTGCAGGATGGCGCGGGCATATTCATGGCCCTGCTCCGTCAGCGGCCCGGCAACCTCGTTGTCCAGCAATTCCGCGAACCCGCCAATGGAGGTCAGAGGCGTGCGGAATTCATAACTCATGTTGGACAGGAAAGACGCCTTGATTGAATCCGCCTCGACCAGCGCTTCGTTGCGCTCGCGCAAGGCCAGCTCGATCCGGCGGCTGTCGGATATGTCGAGCATCGTGAACAGCGCATTGCCGTCTGGCAGGGGAATGGCAGCAAATTCAAAGCGGCGCCCGTCAACAAAGGAAATCTGTCCACTTTGCTGTTCGCGCTCCGATGTCGCGGTACGCACCATGGCGCGCACCTCGGATATCCGGGCGGGCTGCTTCAGCTGCATGGCCATTTTCTGCATCAGGGAATCGACACGCGGATGCTTGCCGAGATCCTCTTCTTCCAGATCCCAGGTACTCGCGAATTGATGGTTCCAGATATTCAACTTTCCATCTGCGGAGAATACCGCGACAGACTCAAACAGGTTGTCGAAGGTCGCCGTGCGAACGCGCAGCAAGGTATCTCGCGCACTGGCCAATTGTACTTGCTCAGTCCTATCCTCAATAATCATCAACAGGCCGCCATCGGGTGTCGGGTTGGCAATCACTCGCAAGTGAGTGCCGTCTGCCAGCAGCCAGTTTTCCTCTATCGAACCGGTGGACAGGAACCATTGGGTCCGCTCCTCCCGCCATTCGGGGAAATCGCGAACTTCCGGAATCCGGTTCATCTCGCGCATCCGGTCCAGCACTCTTGGAAATTCCGGACGCTCGGCAATCCACTGTTGCCGCATGGAGAATATGCGCTGGAACGGTAAATTGCAGAATTGCAGGGACTTGTCGGCGTCGAACTGCACCACGGCGGCCGATATCTTGTCCAGCATGTCACGCTGCGATTCATTGAACCGTCGCTGCTCCTTGCGCGAATCTATCAGCTCCTGAATATCAATCGCATAGCCGGCAATGCCTGACTTGCCGAGGGGAACATCAACCACCTGAGTCGTCCTCCGCTGCCCGCCAATGGTGGTTGCAACGACCCGTTCATGCGGTTCGCCTTTCTCTCTGGCCTGAGTTGCCGCATCTGTTGGGCTCACGCCGTTTATGGTCTCGATCAACTCAATGCCTTCTTCGACGACCTGTGCGCCGTTACTGGCGTCCACGGCCCTGACATAAGCACTGTTGACCAGTGTCAACCTCATATCCGGAGAGCGATGCCACATCGGCATCGGCGCAGCCTCGATCAAAGCCGACAAGGCATCAAAAGCCGCATGGGCTTCTTCATTTTCTGCGCGTAGTTCGTCAATTTGGCTTTGGCTCTCTGTGGCATCAAAAACCCACAACAAGGCGCTGCCATTGGGCGCAATTTGTTGATCCGCCAGACCGCCCCGGATCAGCAAGGATTTGTCCGACCCGATAACCCTGATCGCACGCGTGAAGCTGCTTCCCGATTTCTGGGCAAGATTAACATCCTGCGTGAGCGCTTCCATATCTTCCCGGCTCATCCCCGCATCCTGGCTGTACAATTCCGAAATATGTGATGGCAGATAGTCAAAGCCCAACCAGTGCATCAATCGCTGCGATGCCTCCAGTTTCCCGTCGGACCGGACCAATAGCGGCAAGGCCGGGGATGTTTCCAGCAGCCGACCCAATCGGCCCGACTGCCGCAAGGTCGCATCTGCCTTTTTCTTCATCGCCAGACCGGTCCACACCGCCCATGCGGACGCAGCCAGCCATGCGGCGAGAATCAGGCCCAATATGACAGCGGTTAAGTCCGGAACGTTCGACATTAATACAAGCGATTAGACGGTTCGGGCAGCCGCGAAAAGCCCCTATTCTTTATGGCTTAGAAAAGTCGGATAATGTGGGTTATAAAGCAGCCGAAAATTCATCGGAGAATCCCATGCCTATAGACGAAAGCCGGACCTTCAAGCCGATCAACATTGCCCTTTTGACAGTGTCCGACACCCGGTCCGTCAAGGAAGACACGTCCGGCGACATCCTTGCAGAGCGCATTGCGGGCAAAGGTCACCAGCTGATTTATCGCAACCTGATCCGTGACGACAAATCGAAAATTGTCGCACAGCTGCACCAGTGGATCGATGAAGAGACAGTCGACGTGATCATTACCACCGGCGGCACCGGGTTAACTGGCCGCGACATCACACCTGAAGCGCTCGACGCGGTAAAGGACAAGGATATTCCCGGCTTTGGCGAATTGTTCCGCTGGCTCAGCTATGACAAGATCGGCACATCCACTGTCCAGTCCCGCGCCTGTGCCGTGGTGTCGAGAGGGACCTATATTTTCGCACTGCCCGGCTCCAATGGTGCGGTAAAGGACGGTTGGGACGGCATATTGGATACGCAGCTCGACAGCCGCCACCGGCCTTGTAACTTTGTTGAGTTGATCCCAAGGCTGCTCGAACAATAATATTTGTTCTACTTTTGTTCCTATGCTATATCTTATGCATGGAACAGGAAAAATGGCCGTCTTTGCCTGCGCTAAAAGGGCGCGGCGCGGTGACCAACAGCGACAGCAGCCGATTCAATTTGCCAAGCCGCGAAGCCGATGGCGACTGGTTGGACGAGCGTGAGGCACTGGGGGACGCGCCTGCCAAGCTGCGCACCAACGTCACGACAGAGGCGCCTCGATCGATATTGAGCTTTAACACTTCACCGGATATTCCTTTTGACCGGTCGATCAACGCCTATCGCGGCTGCGAACACGGCTGTGTCTATTGCTACGCCCGCCCCACCCATGCCTATCATGACCTGTCACCGGGGCTGGATTTTGAAACCAAATTATTTGCCAAACCCAATGCCGCGACCTTGCTGCGCGAGACCCTTGCCAAACCCACTTATCGCCCGGCGCCCATTGCCATCGGTACCAATACCGATCCCTATCAGCCGATTGAGAAACGCTATCAAATTACGCGCCAGATACTGGAAGTCATGATGGAAACACGGCATCCGGTCGGCATTACAACCAAGTCCAACCGCGTGATTGATGATATTGAGATACTGACTGAACTGGCTCGTCTCAAGCTTACGGCCGTCGCTATTTCCGTCACGACGTTGGATGGATCCCTGGCGCGCATACTAGAGCCGCGCGCGCCCTCCCCGGCCAAACGGCTGGAGGCGGTTCGCACGCTGCGGGACCTCGCCATTCCCGTGCATGTCAACATTGCGCCGGTCATTCCCGCCATCACCGATCATGAAATCGAAGCGATTGTGTCTGCCGCCGCCGAGCATGGCGCACAGAGCATTTCCATCATTCCGGTGCGCCTGCCGCATGAGGTTGCTCCACTGTTTGAACAATGGCTCGAAGCGCATTTCCCCGACCGCAAACAAAAGGTGATGAGCATCATAGCATCCCTGCGCAGCGGCAAGAAAAACGATCCCAATTTCCACAGCCGCATGAAAGGAAAAGGCCCCTGGGCAAAATTGCTGCACCATCGCACCGCTATCGCCGCCCGCAAAAGCGGTTTGGGTCAGGCAAAATTTACCCTGAGGACAGATTTGTTCCGCCGGCCGATTGTCAAAGGCAGCCAGATGGAATTGTTCTAAACCATTAGGGGCCTTCCGGTTTCAAATGCTTTGCGAACCAGCGATCCATTTCCTGGCGCACTCTGAACTGATGTTCGATCAGGCTATGGGATCCTCCGTCGATCAACAACAGCTCATAGGGGCGATTGAGTGCATCAAGTTTACGCGCCATCGCAATGGAATTCCATGCCTCCACACGCTGGTCGGCTGTGCCATGCAGCAAATAGACAGGCGTTTTGGTCGACAGCTTTTCTGGCCAGAATAATGGCGATAAAGATGTTAAGGCCGCGTCCTTGTCTGCGGCATAGGATTTAACCACATCTGGATAGACAAATTCGTCGAACTCTGCTCGGCGCTTCGAGTTGAGATGATCCGCGCGCGCGCCGACAAAAAATGCTGCATCTATGGCATCGGTAGCAGCCAGCACCCGATAACCAAGCCCGCCGCCGCGGGAGAAGCCCCATAGCCCGATCTTCTCAGCATCGGCTTCCGGCAACCCCTGCGCCATTTTCATCAGGTTCAAGAGATCGGCACGATCGCCGGCCCCCAAATTGGGCTTTCCTTCGCTGCCCCCTTCCCCCCGAAATGTCGATGCAACAACAATATATCCTTGCTCTGCCAACCGATGAAATTCAAGAATCTCGAAAAATGTAATCTTGCCCCATTTCGCGACGCCGCCATGCGCAAACAGAATGATGGGAAGAGGCTTCGTGACTTTTGTGGGGCGAACCAAGATTGATTTTATCCGCAAACCGTCGCTCAAATATTCAATCCGTTCCGCCTGAACAATCTCACGACTGGCGTAACGATCATATGTCTGCCGCGAAAAAAACCCCTTCATGTGAACTGCGTGCCACGCAGGATCGGGCGCCTTATCCGAAAAAGCCAGCCATTTGTCATAGGTGGCAAACGGAAAATCATAGGCTTCGCGAGAGACGATAGCGCCATCCTCTGCGGATACAGACTGCGCGCCCGGTATGACCAAAACGAAAGCGAGAGCAATCATTACCGCTATTCGCGACAAGCAATATGACATATTTCAAACTCTCATTATTTGTTATGATATATCATCAATATTCTGCTTTAATTGACTAATCAAGCCATCCAAAAACGGTTGAGCCTAATTTTGCCTATACGGGAAACTTACCTTCCCTTCGGCCGATGCCAGGGTTACATTTCCCCATGACCGAAAAACAAAATGTTACTTACGCCAGCTATCTTGCCCTCGACGCCCTGTTGTCTGCCCAGCACCCGAAGTCGGATAACGATGACGAGATGCTCTTCATCATCATCCATCAGACCAAGGAATTATGGCTGAAACAGATTATCCGCGAGATGCATCTCGCCATCACGCAAATTGCCAATGATGCATTGGTGCCTGCCTATAAGGCGCTCGCTCGGGTCAGCCGGATACAGGCAGTAATGACGCTGAGCTGGGATGTGCTCTCCACCATGACGCCAAGCGACTATAGCCGGTTTCGCCATGTGCTTGGGGAAAGCTCGGGCTTTCAGTCCGATCAGTTCCGGACGGTTGAATATCTCTTGGGGCTGAAAGACAAGGGCTTTCTGAAATATCAGGACGACCGGCCAGAAGCTCAGGCCGCGATGCAGGCGGCATTGGCAGCACCCAGCCTTTGGGACCATGCCATTGCCGCCCTCGCCCGCGCCGGTTTTGATATTCCATCCGCCATTCTCGAACGCGATTTCAGCACATCACACGTTCCCTCACCAGAGGTGGAAGCCGCCTTCCTCAACGTCTATCGTGATACGCAGCGCTATTGGGAGCTTTACCAGCTGGCCGAAAAGCTTGTTGATCTGGATGATGCCATGGCGACCTGGCGGCACAAGCATGTGTTGACGGTGGAGCGTGTTATCGGCGGCAAAATGGGAACGGGCGGCACCGCCGGGGTTTCCTATCTGCAATCCACCCTGTCCAAGCGCGCCTTTCCCGAACTCTGGTCAGTGCGGACGACCTTGTGAGCTGGAAAACACTCTTTTCCAAGGCTCTGGCCGCCAATCCCGATCGCCTGCATTTCGCGGCGCATAGTCATCATCTTTGGCCGGATGCGGCTTATGAAGGCCATATGGCGGCCTGCGATGATGCCATGAGATTGGCCGATCACAAATGGGACAAGGTCATGGGGCCGGTCTGGGCGGAGGCACAGGGCCATGTCGCCGCAGAGCTCAATCTGCCTGATCCGGGCACTATTGCTTTTGCGCCGAATACGCATGATTTTCTGGTCCGCATCATATCAGCCATTTCAGCCCGTCCGGTCCGCGTCCTGACAACCGATGGTGAATTTCACAGCTTTCGGCGGCAAATGGATCGCTGGTCAGAAAGCGGAGATGTTATTGTCGAAGCGGTTCCGGCAAATGCACTGGTTGGAAAAGCACAGTCCGGCGGCCATGACCTGATCTTTGCCAGCCAGGTGCTGTTTAACTCGGGCACAGTGCTGAGCGGTATCGATCAATTCGCGGCGCTCGCCTGCCCGGAAGGACCGTGGGTGGTCATAGACGGCTATCACGGGTTTATGGCGCTCGATACCGATCTTTCTGCCGTCGCGGACCGGATATTCTACCTGTCCGGCGGCTATAAATATGCGATGTCGGGAGAAGGCGTCTGTTTCCTCCACGCCCCGCCCGGATACGCACCGCGGCCACCGGTGACTGGCTGGTATGCCGCCTTTGATGATCTCGCGCTGCCGCCCGGCAAGGTCGGCTATGCCGCCGACGGCCGCCGGTTTCTGGGCAGCACATTTGATCCGTCGGGCCTCTACCGGTTCAACGCCGTACAGGCGATGCTGTCTGATGCCGGACTGTCGACAGGCAAAATATCGAACCATGTCGCGGCATTGCAAAATCAGTTTCTGGAAAAGGACCCGCTATCAAGCATGCACCTGCTAAATCCGCTTGATGGCGAGCCCCATGCCCGGTTTCTGGCGTTCAAGGGCGAAAACGCGGCATCCCTGCACGCGGCACTTGTGGAACGGAACGTCGTGACCGACGTACGCGGAGACGTCCTGCGCATCGGTTTCGGCCTTTATCATGATGCGGATGATGTTAACCATCTGATGCGATTTCTTGCCCAAATACAGGCGCTGGAATAGCTTCTGGATTTTCAGCTTGCGCCAAACCATCCCAACTGTATTATATTACCAATACAGTTGGGATGGATATTATGCGCTTTGTCTTTTCAATTATCTGCCTGTTCACGCTTGTTTCTCCTGCGGCTGCCCAGACCATCAATCTGGATATCGATATTTCCCAGGCTGAACGCCTGCTTGAAATTGCCTGTTCCAATACGGAAATTGATGAAGCAGAATGGGCCGCATCAGAGCAGTTGCAGGCACAATTGGCCCATCATCGGCAGTTTGCCGAACGGTTCTCGTTTGAAAATTATGTCGCCGGGTTGCAGCGCATTTCACGCTGCGAAATTCCATCACCGGACCCGTTCCGGTTCTCCGCGCTGGTCGAACGCCGCGACGCAATGCGTGATGCCATCGATTTTCTGTCACGAAACCGCCAGCAACTAAACGCACGTGTGACTGCACTCCTGAAACCCTATGTTCCCGAGGACTTTATATTTGAGGGCAAAGTCGTTCTCGCCGGAGCCAGCTTTTCCTGCGGCGGATTTCAAAAAGAGGGCATCTTCTTTATCGATATCCCTTGCTTGGCTGCGGATATGGAAGGCGAATATAATGCAATCATAAGGCTGATCGCCCATGAAACCTACCATTCCATGCAGAACAGCTTTGCCTATCCCGCTTCACCGGGATTGAGCGAGATTAAAACACAAACGGCGGCCTATGACTTCATGTTCGAACGTTTGGCCATAGAGGGATCCGCATCGCATATCGGCGATATGCGGGGCATCAAGGGAGATGGCAGATATTCGAATTTTTCCCGTTCACTGGCCCGAAGAAATTTCCGTCATCTGGAATATAATTTCCAACTATTCGACTATATGATCGAAGCGATCGACCACAAACCGGCAGAGATTGAAACCAGGTTTCCCCAGATATACGGTCTGGCCTTTGACGGTTCTTTCGGCGAACATTCCTATTTCGTCGGGCAACAGATGACAGCAGAAATCGAACATAGCTTCGGGACTTCGGCCATCGCTTGTCTGTTAAAATTGCCTTTCGAGAATTACCTGCTGGCCTATCTTGAAGCGCTTCAAGATGATGACAATCTTCAAAAATCAGCAAAATTTTCCGCTGCGACAATAGGAGTTGCGAATGACCGACGAATAGCCAGATTAAGCAAACATGATTTTCGAGAATGCATCCCGGAGTGATGAGTTTTCAAAAACGGACATCAGAAAATGTCGGAATAAACCATCTTTGATTCATCGCTTGGCCAAAGAGTGAAAACGATTTATCCAATATCACCAAAATGCAGGGGGATGTGTTATGGACGAAGCACTTATGGCCAAGGCCTTCGGATCATTCTTCGCAATCATGAATCCGTTTGTCAATTTGCCGATCTTCTTGGCGCTGACCACGGACTTTTCTGTAAGCCAGCAACGACTATTGGCCTGCAAGATCGCTCTCTTCTCAGCTGTCATGTGCGCCGTCATATTAATAGCTGGACAGCAGATCATCAGCTTTTTTGGTGTATCAGTGAACGAATTTAGAGTAGCCGGCGGTGTTGTATTGGCCCATATTGCCTGGTCAATGCTCAACGGATCCGATGCTGCTTCTCATCATGGATCGGATGGTGAAAAAGGTCAAATGTCAGATTTATCAAGCCTGGCATTTTACCCTATCACCTTTCCGATGATTGTTGGTCCCGGGACAATTGCAACAATCATAATCTATGCCGGTCATGTCAGCAGCGAGAGTGGTTTGATACCGATTGGGATCGTCATTGCTGCCGTGTTGCTACTCTTGTTTCTTGTACTTTTCTTTGCTTCTTTTTTTGGCAAGGTTCTGACTGAAACAATGCGGGTTATTATGACAAGGTTGATGGGGATGATCTTGTTGGCCATTGCCGTTGACATGATATTTGCTGGGGCGACGGCATTGCTGCCCGGCCTGTCTTGATCTGTCCGCCCGCCTGGTTTTCCTCGCTGCACTCGGACATAACCTTTATAACTGGCAGCGGACCGACTGCCGCCGCGCCCTATGGTGCGATAGCCAAGGCGACAGATTTAGCCGTGTCACCGCCTGAGGTTTAAAATCAAGCCTCCGCCAGACTGCTCAGTTTATAATCCTTATACTCGTCACGCAGCGCGCGTTTCAGGATTTTGCCGGTCGCTGTGTGCGGCAATTCGTCGATGAATTTCACTTCATCGGGCAGCCACCATTTGGCAACCTTGTCGGTCAGACAAGCGATTATCTCGTCACCAGTCACATCAGCATCCGGCTTTTTGACGACGAGCAACAAGGGCCGCTCATCCCATTTCGGGTGATAGACGCCGACCGCAGCCGCTTCCGCCACGCCGGGACAGCCTACAGCGGCATTTTCCAGTTCGATCGAGCTGATCCATTCGCCGCCTGACTTGATCACGTCCTTGGCACGATCAGTAATCTGCATTGTCCCATCGGGATGGAGGACTGCAACGTCGCCGGTATCGAACCACAGATCATCCTCAACCGCTTCTTCATCGGCACGGTAATAGCGCTGGATGATCCAGGGGCCGCGGATTTCCAATGTTCCGCTCGACTCGCCATCGCGCGGCAGGACATTACCATCATCATCCACAACCCTGAGTTCCACACCAAAGGGAGGCCGTCCCTGTTTGCAGATCACGTCGACCTTCTCGTCAAAGTTCAGGTCATCCCAGTTGGCGGGAAGCGAGCCTGCGGTTCCAATGGGCGAGGTTTCCGTCATGCCCCAGGCATGGGCCACCCGCATGCCGTTTTTCATCAACCGCTCGATCATCGACCGCGGACAAGCCGAACCGCCGATGGTAATGACCTGCAACTTGCCATAGTCGCCGCCATTGGCATCCATATCGGCAAACATCGAGAGCCAGACCGTCGGCACACCAGCGCTATGGGTCACGCCCTCGTCACGGATCAGTTTCCACAGAACCGGCGCCTCATTGCTGGCCGAAAAGACCATTTTCGCGCCAACCGCCGCGCAGGCAAAAGGCAGTCCCCAGGCATTGGCGTGGAACATCGGCACGACGGGCAACATCACGGAACGGGTCGCGAGGTCCATAATATCCGGCTGCACCTCGGTCAGCGCATGCAGGACATTGGAGCGATGTTCATAGAGCACACCCTTGGGATTGCCGGTGGTGCCGCTGGTATAGCAAAGCCCGCAAGGATCATTCTCATCCACATCGACCCAGTCAAAATTACCGTCTTCGGCATCAACCAGCTCGCGGAAGGTCGGGTAGTCGCCCTTCTCACCATCAAACTGGATATAATGTTCGACCGTTTTCAGCTGCGGTTTCAGCATTTCGATAATCGGCGTGAACATCTTGTCGAACAGCAGGACCCGGTCTTCGGCATGGTTGATGATATAGACCAGCTGCTCTTCAAACAGTCGCGGGTTCACGGTGTGCAGAATGCCGCCAATGCCCGCAGAGCCGTACCAGCTGATCAGATGATGAGCATGGTTCATCGCAATAGTCGCGATCCGGTCGCCCTTTTTCATGCCAAGTCGTTGCAGCGCCTGCGAAAATTTTCGTGAATCCTGGCCTATTTCACCCCAATTGGTGCGGGTGAGAGAGCCATCGGCCCAATAGCTGACAATTTCCCGCGTCGTATGTTCCCGCGCTGCATGGTCAATCAGATTGGTGATTTTGAGCGCGCTGCCCTGCATAGCTCCAGCCATTGGTCTCTCCCGTTAGTTATTGGCTGTTTTTTGACAGAAACGGCTCAGCTTACAAGCCTTAAATTCGGTCGGCGATGACGAACTGGGCGGGAACCGGTGGCTGGACCCAGTCGGATATTCTCAAGTCCGGCAATATGACTGAGCGTCTCAGCCGCCTGTGCGTCCAGCTGAAAAGACCGGCCGAGACAGATATGGGCGACTTCCCCCTCAAAGCTGGGAACCGTTGCGATCAACTCGCTCTTGCCCCCTGCCAGCGGTGCGAGAAAATTCTTCAGCTCCTGCAGCGCGTCGAGATCGGCAACCTCCAGCTCCATCCGGGTCCGGGTGGTCTTTTCCAGACCGTCCATGGCCTGCGCCCGCCGGATCGCCACCCGCGGACTTTCGTCATCAGACCGCTGATCAAGTTCGACGTTGAGCAAGGCACAGCTGCCTTCCTTGGCCATATTCGCCAGCAATTCGCATTGCTCTTCCTCAAAACAACTGCCGGAAAACTGCCCGCTGCTGTCCGACAAATCGACCAGCACGAACCGTTTGCCGCGCTTGCTCTCCCGCCAGCGCACACCCTCGACCAGGGCTGCCATTACCGCTGGCTTGCGCTGCCCCTCGGCGATCGGCCCCTCTTCGCACAAGGCAGCGTAAGTCATCGCCCCGTGAGAGGAAGTTACCGCCTGAAATTGCGTGACCGGATGAGAAGCGAAGTAGAAGCCGTAAGCATCGCGCTCGCGCATCATGATTTCGCTAAGATTCCAGTTGCTGTTCGCTGGCAGCCGGATGGCCTGCATGTCACTTGCTCCGCCCTCACCGAAAAGGCCGCCCTGCCCGCTCATCCGCGCCTCTGCCGCGCTGTTAGCTACGGACAGCAACATGTCCGCACCTTCATAAACGGCAGCGCGATTGGGTTCCATTTCATCAAAGGCGCCCGCGGCGGCAAGACTTTCAATCTGTCTTTTGTTCATACCGGACGGATCAACGCGATTTGCAAAATCGTCCATCGACTCGAATGATCCGCTCTCGGCACGTTCGGCGACCAGCGACTGCATTGCCTTCTCGCCGACATTTTTAAGCCCCGCCAAGGCGTAGCGCACGGCGAGCAGTGCACCCTCCTGCTCTTCAACCGCAAAAGATGGCCGGCTTTTGTTGATCGATGGCGGCAATATCGTCACGCCAAGCCGCTTCATATCATCAACAAAAATGCTGAGCTTGTCGCTTTGATGCATATCGAAACACATGGAGGCGGCATAAAATTCATGCGGATAATGGGCTTTGAGCCAAGCCGTTTGATAAGCCAGCAAGGCATAGGCCGCGGCGTGGCTTTTGTTGAAACCATAGCCGGCAAATTTGTCGATCAGGTCAAAAAGCTCATTGGCCTGCTGACTCTCCACGCCATTTTTTGCAGCGCCTTCGACAAAGATACTGCGCTGCGCATCCATTTCAGACTGGATCTTTTTACCCATTGCCCGGCGCAGCATATCCGCCTCACCAAGCGAGTAGCCGGCAATGACCTGCGCGGCCTGCATCACTTGTTCTTGATAGACGATGATCCCGTAAGTCTCTTTCAATATGTCTTCGAGCAGCGGGTGCGGGTAAGCGAGCTCCGCGCGTCCATTCTTGCGATCTCCGAAGAGCGGGATATTGTCCATCGGGCCGGGCCGGTAGAGCGAAACGAGAGCGATGATATCGCCAAAATTCGTGGGTTTCACCGCCGCCAGCGTACGCCGCATGCCTTCCGATTCAAGCTGGAACACACCGACGGTATCGCCTCTTTGCAGCAACTCGAACACCTTGGGATCGTCCCAGGCCAATGCCGACAGATCGATTTTGATATTGCGCTCGGCGAGCAGCTCCACCGCCTTCTTCAGGACAGAGAGCGTTTTCAAACCCAGGAAGTCGAACTTCACCAGACCGGCTTGCTCGACAAATTTCATATCAAATTGGGTGACGGGCAAATCCGACCGTGGATCGCGATAGAGTGGAACCAACTGGTCGAGCGGCCTGTCACCAATGACGACACCGGCGGCGTGGGTCGAACTGTGGCGCGGCAAACCTTCCAGCTTCATGGCAAGGTCAAACAGACGCTTCACATCGGCCTGCTTGTATTCTTGCGCCAGCTCCGAAATACCGTTCAGCGCCCTTTTCAGGTCCCACGGGTCGGTCGGATGGTTGGGCACCAGCTTGGTTAACCGGTCGACCTGACCATAAGGCATCTGGAGAACGCGGCCAACGTCGCGCAGAACCGCTCGCGCTTTCAGTTTACCAAAGGTGATAATCTGGGCGACCTGTCCCGTGCCGTATTTCTCCTGCACATATCGGATCACTTCACCGCGCCGGGTTTCGCAGAAATCGATGTCGAAGTCAGGCATCGACACGCGTTCCGGGTTCAGGAAGCGTTCGAAAAGCAGGCCCAGTTTTATCGGATCAAGGTCGGTGATCGTCAGCGCCCATGCGACCACCGAGCCAGCACCAGAACCACGCCCCGGACCCACCGGAATATCCTGTTCCTTTGCCCATTTGATGAAGTCTGCAACGATCAGAAAATAGCCCGGAAATCCCATGTTGACGATGACGTTGATCTCAAAATCAAGCCGGTCAAAATATTCCTGCCGCTCTGCTTCTTCCATATCACCAGCATGGGCAAGGCGCTCCTCCAGTCCTGCTGTCGCATCGCGGCGCAACTGCTCTGCTTCTCCAGCAAGGTCACCTGCCAGACTTGGCAAAATGGGATCTCGGCGTGGTGGTGAATATGCACAGCGTTTTGCTACCACCAGCGTGTTTTCAAGCGCTTCCGGAAGGTCGGAGAATAAATCCTCCATCACCATATCGCTCTTTATCCATAAATGTGGAGACGGTTTATCGCGATCATCATTTTCGACATAAGCGGACCCGGCAATACATTTCATCGCATCATGAGCTTCGTGAAAGCCGGGTTCGGCAAAACAACTGGGATTAGTGGCTACCAGAGGAATATTCCGGTCCATCGCTAACGAAATCAGTCCCGACTCCGCAGCCATTTCTACCGGATCATCCCGGCGGGACAGTTCGATATACAGCCGATCAGGGAAATATTGCTGAAGCAGTGACAGATAGGCCTCTGCTTCTGATTGTTGTTCTTCAGCAAGTAACCGGGTTACGGCCCCTTCCCCACCACCGGTAAGTGCCAAAAGACCGGCATTGTGCTGCTCAAGCATCTCAAGCGGGATATGCGCATCAAGCTCCGCCGGGCGTTCCAGATGAGAGGCGGACACCAGTCTGCAGAGGTTTTGATAACCGTCCTCATTCTGCGCATATAGCGCGATCCAGTCCAGTGCCGGTTTATCGCCCGCGCCGTTACCGGGCCGCGCGACTCTCAAAAAACAGCCGGTTATTGGCTGAACGCCATTCGCTCGACAGCCGTCGTCAAAAGCCATCGATGCGAAGAGACCTATGCGATCCGTGAGCGCAATTGCTGGAAATCCCCGTTCCTTGGCTACGACGCCCATCGCCTTCGGCTCCATCGCGCCGTCCAAAATGGTATAGGCCGAAAAAGCACGCAGATGAACAAACGGAGTCTTTGACATGTACTAAGCTCTAGCGCGGCCAAAAAGCTTTGGCCACGATCAGATCACATCAACACGACCTATCGACCGGTTTTCCACAACTAGTTGGGATTTTTTGTTAAAGGAGCGCTTCAATCTCGCTTTTGAGCTGCTCCGGCTTCACGGCTGGTCCGTGTCGAGCCACGACATTCCCGTCGCGATCGACGAGGAATTTGGTGAAATTCCATTTGATTCGTGAACCCAATAGACCAGATTTCTCAGACTTCAGATAATTCCACAAGGGATCGGCATCCTTGCCGTTGACGTCAATCTTTCCCATCAAAGGAAAGCTCACATCATAGTTCAGCGTACAGAAATTCTTGATTTCTTCTGCATCACCAGGTTCCTGATTGCCAAATTGATTGCACGGAAAGGCTAATATTTCCAATCCCTTATCTGCATATTCTTTATGCAGCACTTCCAAGCCCTCATATTGCGGCGTAAACCCGCATTTTGATGCAGTGTTTACGATAAGTAGCACTTTGCCCTTATGTGCGGAAAGGTCCGACATCGAACCGTCAGCTTGTTTGACTTCAAATTCTGTAATTTGCATCGATCTACCCCGTTCTTTGCAATTTTGTTCCCCGATATTAAGCGTCAGATTGGTAGTCGCCTGTCAAATGTCAAAGCCTATCTTGCTACGCTCTGAAAATACTAGCTTAATATCCCGTCATGAAGCCGAACGACACGGTCCATTTTTGCCGCCAAGCGCTCATTATGCGTTGCGATCAACGCGGCGCTACCCTCTTCACGAACCAAAGCCATAAGTTCGGCGAGCACGATATCCGCCGTTGTTTCATCAAGGTTTCCGGTGGGCTCATCGGCCAAAACCAGTTTCGGCGCATTTGCTAAAGCTCTTGCAACCGCCACACGTTGTTGCTCACCGCCTGATAATTTGCTGGGTTTGTGATCCAACCGTTCACCTAGCCCTAGGCTGACGAGCAGTGATTCGGCGCGTTCCTCGGCATCTTTTTGAGAACTGCCAGCGATCAGTTGCGGCATCACGACATTTTCCTCGGCCGAAAAATCCGGTAGCAAATGGTGAAACTGATAAACGAAACCCAACAGTTCCCGCCGAATCCGCGTGTGCCCGCTGGCTGACATTTGTGCCGTTTCCTCGCCATCCAGCTTGATGGACCCTTGAAACCCACCTTCAAGCAGCCCTACCGCTTGTAAAAGGGTTGACTTGCCTGAGCCAGACGGCCCCAGCAGCGCGACTATTTCGTTAGATCGGATATCGAGATCAACACCCCTGAGCACGTCAATCTGCACATCACCTTGCTTGAAGCTGCGTTTTACGTTGCGCAGTTCTACAACCTTGGCTCCCATATCATTCATAGCGAAGCACCTGAACAGGATCCGTGCTTGCTGCTTTGTAAGCTGGATATAGTGTCGCCAGGAAACTGAAAAGAAGCGCTAGCATCGCTATGCCAAACACCTCCATCGGATCTGTTCTCGCCGGCAATTCTGTCAAAAACCGTATCGACGGATCCCACAGGTTCTGACCGGTTATCGTTTGGACAAAGTTAATAACGCTTTGCCGGAAATATATGGCGATAAAGCCAAGTATAATGCCTGCAGCTATCCCGAGGGCACCGATGGAAGTTCCCACCGTCACAAATATTCGCGTCAGGGAGGCCCGTGATGCCCCCATCGTCCGCAATATCGCTATGTCGCGCGTCTTTGCCCGGACCAGCATGATCAACGACGACAGGATATTGAAAACTGCAACCAATATGATGATCGAGAGGATTACGAACATCACGACTCGTTCGACTTGCAAAGTCTCGAACAGAGAGGCGTTCATGGACTTCCAGTCGGTAATCACCGCCCGATCAACCACCTTGGGATAAAGTGGTGCAATAATTTCTGATACATTATCAGCATCATTGGTTTTTATCTCAATCATGCCAATCTGATCGCCCAGTAGCATCAGAGTTTGCGCGTCCATCATCGGCATAATGACAAAGGCTTTGTCATAGTCATAAACGCCTACTTCAAATATAGCAGCCACTTCATAAGATATCTCGCGGGGAACTGTACCGAATGGGGTTGTCCGCCCTTGTGGATTTATGACCGTTATTCGATTGCCAACCTGTGCACCCAGAGTTGTCGCTAATCGACTGCCTATACCAACGCGCCCCGCCCCAGGCTCCAACCTCGCCAAATCACCCGCCACCGTTTTCCCGTCCAGCGTGTCATTGTTCAGAATATCAGGCACGAGCATTCCACGCACCAATATTGCCTCCACCCGTCCGTTGAAGGTTGTCAGCAATGGCTGCTCTATCAACGGAGAAGCCGAAACCACCCCTTCCGTTTCTCGCACATCCTCTAACAAGTCACGCCAATCTGGAAGTCGCCCCCCATAGCCTTGAATCACGGCATGACCATTCAAACCTACAATCTTGTCGAACAATTCCGCACGAAAACCGTTCATTACGCTCATCACGACAATCAAAGCGGCGACGCCCAGCATCACCGCAACAAGACTGATGCTCGCCACGAGAAAAATAAAGCCCTCACCCTTGCCGGGCAGAAGATAGCGTTTTGCGATGACCCATTCATAACGGGATAGAAGCATAGGAGTTTGATCTTCCTGAAAAACTATTGTGGCTTTACGGTTGTGGAGCGGCACAGGCAAGAGTGATGCTGGCTAAAATGCTGTTGCTATTATGACACAAGCCTGAACCAATATTGCACATTTGTGAAAATTTGCATGACAATAGCGGCCATCGCGATCAGAGTTAGTTACAGAATCAATCACCGCTTAATGGTCATGGTTCAGGGATCCTTTCTGGTTCCGCCGCATGTTGGGGGACAAACGGCGTTGAATAAGACAGGAAAACAGGGGGACGATATTATCGTCACCATTTTCGCCCGGAGTCAGAAATGGCTCCGGGCGTTTTTGATTCTGGCCTACTTGCCGACATCTTCAACCTCTTGAAATCGAAAAATATGACAATATCTTAGTCAGGCGAGATGCCTTTACGGATTTCGCGCTACAGAACCGGACGCCATTTTGGGTCCACCATTTTAATTGCTCACCAGAGGATAAAGATATGAACCGTTTTGATTTTACCCCCTACCGCCGCTCAACCGTTGGTTTTGACCGGCTGTTTGATCTGCTCGAGAATAATGCTCGCGCACAGCAATCTGAAAACTATCCCCCTTTTAACATCGAACGTAACGGCGACGATCATTATCGAATCACGCTAGCCGTTGCAGGTTTTAAAGATGACGAAATTGAAATTACCGCGCAGCAAAATCTTTTGCTCGTAGCTGGTAATAAAGGCAGCGACGAAAATGAAGGAAAGCAGTTTCTGCATATGGGAATTGCCAACCGCAACTTCGAGCGCCGCTTTGAGCTCGCCGATTTCGTCCGTGTCGATAACGCAGTATTGAGCGATGGCTTGCTGGTCATTGATCTGGTGCGTGAAATTCCGGATGCGATGAAGCCGCAGAAAATAGCCATCAATACCGGTGACAATGTTACCAAGATTGATCACAAATCTGAAAAATCAGAGGAAAAAGCTGCGTAAACCAGCGTTCCAAACATTATCGGAGGCAGCCAATTATCTTTGGCTGCCTTTTTTATTTGCGATCAGTAGAACTCATGAAAATGGGGCAGCCAGATGAGGATCCGACTGCCCCTGACACCCGCGTGGTGTCACTCTTGACGAAATTAGCCCGGGTCGCAAATGGCCAACTTCATTCAAGAATCTGCATTGGCAATGTTGGAAAGGACGGCGTGATTCAATATTCGTACCTTTCCGCTTTCAACCGAAACAATGTCATCTTCTGACCAGGTTGAAAGTTGCCGATTAATATGTTCCCGCGACATCCCGGCAAAATTGCCCAGTTCGCTTTGACTCAAATCCAGCTTTAAACGCCCCTCTTCTGCGCCGACGACTGACAATCTCAACAGGTAACGCGCCAACCGCGGTCCTGATGTATAGGCACGGTCGCCCTCTATCATCGTATTGGCAGTCCTGATGCGGTTTGCCATTACCTTAAGTAACCGTAATGCCATATTTTTATGGTTTTTCAAAATTTCTTCAAAAGCCGCCCGCGTAATGGTCAAAGCCGTTGTCGGCTGAATAGCAGTTACACTGGCAGTTCTTTCGCCGCCATCAAGCAAGGCGATCTCGCCCAGAACCTGACCTGGTTCGGCATAATCCAGAACAATCTCATGGCCATTGCTGGCGATCATGCTGGTCCGCGCATTGCCCGATAATAATATCAGTAATGAGTTTCCAGGATCACCTTGCATGATCAATTCATCCCCTTTTTCATATTGCACGAAATGCCCGCGCAATATCAAATCCGCCAATTCCGCTTCATCACAATCAGCGAATAGACTATGTTCTGCCAGTATTTCTGCAAGGTCTTCGGCCTTCACTAAATTCGCTCCATCCCAGTGTCTTGCGTCTGTTAACTGGTTGATAACCAATTATCATGGCTTGAATGTGACAATAGTCACTTGGTGTAAAAAGGATTGGATAAATTAGACAAGTCGGCTCTGTTTTACCGCAGCTGCGATAAAGGACGCAAAAAGTGGATGCGGATCGAACGGTTTGCTCTTGAGCTCGGGATGATATTGCACGCCTACAAACCAGCTATGGTCAGGACGCTCAACAATCTCGGGAAGCTCGCCATCTGGCGACATTCCGGAGAATATTAATCCGGTCTTTTCCAGCCGCTCAACATAGCCCTTGTTTACTTCATAGCGGTGGCGATGCCGCTCGCTAATCACGTTATATCCATAGATTTCGCTGACTTTGGAACCTTGCTGCAGACGGGCTTCATATGCGCCGAGCCGCATAGTTCCGCCGAGATCGCCACCCGATTCGCGTTTTTGCAGGCCTTCCTCGGTCATCCACTCGGTAATCAGTCCTACAATCGGTTCAGCAGTTTCGCCGAATTCTGTTGTCGAGGCTTCATCTATGCCGGCCTGATTGCGCGCTGCTTCGACACAGGCCATTTGCATCCCAAGGCAAATACCAAAAAATGGCACGTCATGTTCGCGCGCGAATCGTACAGAGCCAATTTTCCCTTCGCTGCCCCGTTCACCAAACCCGCCAGGCACCAAAATCGCATGCAAGGGCTCCAGATTAGCAGCCAGATCACTTTCATCTTCAAAAAGCTCGGCATCAAGCCAGCGTACTTGCACTTTGACCCGGTTTGCCAACCCGCCATGGAATAACGCCTCTTGCAATGACTTATAGGCATCCTGAAGCCCGACATATTTGCCGACGACGCCAACGATGACTTCGCCTTCGGGATTCTCGATCCGCTCCATTACGTCGGTCCAGCGGGTCAGATCCGGTTCCGGTGCATTGATGATCCCGAATGCGTTCAAGACTTCCCGGTCGAGGCCTTCTTCATGATATTGCAGCGGCACGTTATAAATACTGCTGGCATCGAGCGCCGGGATCACAGCTTCTTTTCGGACGTTACAGAATTGCGCAATTTTGGCGCGCTCACCGTCCGGCAAATCATGTTCACAGCGGCAAAGCAATATGTCCGGCTGAATTCCCAGAGACGTCAGCTCACGCACGCTATGCTGCGTTGGCTTGGTCTTAAGCTCCCCGGCAGCCGCGATATAAGGGACTAGCGTTACATGAACTGAAATCGCATTGGCCCGTCCCACCTTGTTGCGCAGCTGCCGAATCGCCTCAATAAACGGTAGGCTTTCAATATCGCCCACTGTGCCACCAATCTCGCACAGCACGAAGTCAATGCCGTCGAGCTTATCCTGGGCAAATTCCTGAATAGCATCGGTAACGTGCGGAATGACCTGCACCGTGGCGCCCAGATAATCGCCGCGGCGTTCCTTGGTAATGATCGACTGATAGATTCGCCCGGAGGTCACATTGTCCGATTGCAGCGACGGCACGCCGGTGAATCGCTCATAATGCCCAAGGTCCAGATCGGTCTCGGCACCGTCATCGGTGACATAAACTTCGCCATGCTGATAGGGCGACATGGTACCCGGGTCGACGTTCAAATACGGGTCCAGTTTGCGAATTCGCACCGAATATCCGCGTGCTTGAAGAAGCGTGCCGAGGCTCGCCGCCATGAGACCTTTGCCAAGTGAGGAAACCACACCGCCGGTAATAAAAATATATCGCGCCATGGGAGGAAAGGCTTAAGGCGTGTCGAGCCGAAATGGCAAGCGTGCGAATCCGAAAAAACGATATTTATTTTCAATCGGTACTAAAATTTACGTCCCGACACGCGCCATCATAAGACTATCTGATGGAAAACCACATTTTTTGGCGAACAGGGTTTACTCGTCCAGAGGAACAGCACCCTCTGCAGGCGCGTCTTCTTCCGCTGCCTGTGCTGCTGCGGCCGCCAGCGGGTCATCACCGACCAGAGGTACCGCATCAACAGGTGCAGCCGGAGCCACCGGTATGCTGGTATCACGCTCCAGAGTCTGGTCAATCGTCGAAGGTTGACCCTCGGACGCGGCAAGAAAAGCCAGCGAAATGGACAAAGCCACGAACAGAACCGCCAGGACTGTCGTTGTGCGGGTCAACAGATCCGCCGCACCGCGTGCAGACATCATGCCCGATGGGCTGCCCCCAACGCCCAAGCCGCCGCCTTCAGAGCGCTGCATCAATATTACGCCAACAAGAGCAGCGGCGACAATGGCCTGAACAACGGTGAGAAATAGAAACATGAATCAAATCCGAACGTAGTGATTTATCTTTGTGCAGCGCACATAGCGATTGGATGATGCGAGTTCAAGCAGTGAAACAGCTTGTCTCAGCGCTAGCACCAGAATGAAATTTATGGCCAGAACAAGCTGACCCGATCAACACATTCGTTTACACCATAGATGCTACACTGAAGGGCTGCTTATTATTTTGCCGAATTTTCGACTGTTTCGGGCGAAGTTTACAAAGTGTATGCTGCCCATTTAGCCATTCAGCACCCGTGAATGAGGATCCGTCAGGCTGCGGCAGCTGCTTCAATAATAGGTCCGAATTTCTCACCCGTCAGGCTAGCGCCGCCAACCAGGCCGCCATCGACATTCGGAACAACGAGCAATTCCGAAGCATTTCCGCCGTTCATCGATCCACCATAGAGAATGCGAACTGCTTCAGCACCATCGCCCATCAACTCACTCAGCTTGTTTCGAATGGCTGCGTGCATTTCTTCAACATCAGATGCTTCCGGTACCCGGCCCGTGCCAATTGCCCAGACTGGTTCATAAGCAATAGTCAGCCAACCGGCATCTGCATTGTCGGGAAAAGATCCTTCTAACTGGCCGCAAACGACATCAATCGCCTGCCCTGCATCGCGCTCTTCTTCAGTTTCGCCGACACAGATAATTGCGCCCAGTCCGGCAGCATGAACCGCTTCGGCTTTAGCTTTGACATCGGCATCGGTTTCATGCTGGTCGGCGCGGCGCTCGCTATGCCCCAATATCGTCATGG
Source organism: uncultured Sphingomonadaceae bacterium (assembly GCA_947495985.1). Classification (GTDB taxonomy): domain Bacteria; phylum Pseudomonadota; class Alphaproteobacteria; order Sphingomonadales; family Sphingomonadaceae; genus Parasphingorhabdus. The sequence continues at coordinate 701,552 of CANMBD010000001.1, read as the reverse complement.
TGGCGCCGGCCTCGCGGATCATTGCTGCTGACAGGCAACCGGTATGTGCACCCTTACTGGCAAAATGGCAGTCCTGTGCGCCAATCGCAAATCCAGGAACAGTCTCTGTCGCCAGCGCAATCAAGGTTACCGGGGGGCAAATCGCAACATCAACACCTTTATGGTTTTCGGCAATGCCGGCAATATCTGCAACGTCCGACAATTGCTCGCGCAGACCATTCATCTTCCAATTTCCGACGATATATTTGCGATTTGCCATATTTTCTCCGCTCCTTTTCAATTCTGCTTCTGCGCTAACAAATTCTGATCGGCCTGCCAAACGCGTTTAAGCGAAATATCGTTTGCCAAACTGCCTTTCGACTTGCCCCATGCCCTTTTGCTTGAACGAAAAACACAAGCCGCCTAAAGCATCAGCAAATATATTTGCCCTAACAGAATTGCAGCATTTTCATGATCACATTTTTCCGCAATATTTTCTCGTCGAAAATCGGCCTGTTCCTCACCATGTGCTTCGTGGCCCTGATCGCGATTGCTTTTGCATCAGCCGATGTCACCGGCTCAGGCGCATTCGGAGGCGTTACCGGCTCTGGCACCGCGGCGACGATCGGCGATTCCAAACTGACAACATCGGAGCTCAACCAGTCGGTAAACAATGCCTTTCGCGCAGAACAGCGTGAAAATACTGGACTGGATCTGAAAACCTATGTTGAAGGCGGCGGATTTGACAGCATCCTGGACCGGTTAATCAACAGCTTTGTCATTGCCGATTTCGGCAACAAATATGGTATGACCGCAGGCAAGCGGCTGGTCGATGGCGAAATTGCGAGTATCCCTTCTTTTCAGGGCGCCGATGGCCAGTTTAGCGAAGAAAATTTCCGTCGTGCACTGCAACAACAAGGGATTAAAGAGCAGCAGCTTCGCGATGACTTTACCCGTAATCTGCTGGCGGATCAGCTGCTTACGGTTGCCGGCTTTGGCGCATCGGTACCCCAAAAACTGGTAACACCCTATGCCTCTTTGCTGTTGGAAGCCCGTCAAGGTCAGGTTGCCATCATTCCGTCGGCAGCTTTTGTAGAAAACGTGAAGCCTGCTGATGCTGCCCTTGCAGCTTTTTACAGCAAGAATGGATCGCGCTACACCATCCCCGAACGCCGGTCGATCAGCTATGCGTTGTTTTCCAAAGAGCGGTTTAACGAAACAGTCAAACCGACCGAACAGGAAATCGAGGGACAGTATAATCTCGACAAAGCCAAATATGCGGCAAGCGAAACCCGCAATATTGATCAGGTAATCCTGCCGACCGAGGCAGCAGCCAAAGCGCTTGCCGACAAGGTTAGCGGCGGTATGTCGATTAGCGCCGCCGCCGAATCTGTTGGACTGTCCTCCGCTGAAATGGGATCTGTCAGCAAAACCGAATTGGCAGGAACAACGTCACAAGCCGTTGCCAACGCAGTATTTTCAGCGCCTTCAGGTAATGTTACCGAACCAGCACAAAGCGCCTTGGGTTGGCACATTGCCAAGGTTAACGACATCCAGACGGTGCCGGCTCAAAGCCTGGAACAAGTCCGCGCACAAATTGCCGCTGAACTCAGCCGTGACAAGATTGATGAAGCACTGGCTGAACTGACCGTTAAAATGGAAGATGAGTTTGCCGCAGGCTCATCATTGGCTGATGTTGCCGAGGCGGAAGAGCTGAAGATTGAATCAACTCCAATGCTGCTTGCCAATGGGCAAAATCCTCAAGACCCGAATTACAGGCCGATACCGGAGATGCAGCGCATATTGCCTGTCGCTTTCCAATTGGATGATGATTCCGACCCGCAGGTCGTCGAAATCATACCGGGTCAACAATATGCAATCATGGCCGTGAGTGAAATAGCCGTTGCTGCTCCGCCACCGCTCAATTCCATCAAGGAGCTGGTAGCGCGTGACTACATATTGGAACAGGGATCGCAGAAAGCAAAAGTGGTTGCTGACAATATCGTAAAACAGGTCAGTGACGGCGCTTCGCTATCCAAGGCTATGGCGGATGCAAAAGTGAGATTGCCGGCGATCGAGACTGTGAAAAGTACACGCGCTGAGCTGGCCCGGCAGAGCCAGCAGGGCAATGTTCCACCGCCCTTGACATTGATGTTCAGCATGGCGGAAGGGACCGCAAAGAGTTTGAAGGCTCCTCAGAACCAGGGCTGGTTTGTCGTTAACCTGAACAATATTGATCGCGGAGACGCGTCCGAGCGGGCAGATCTTCTGAGCGCAACAAGTGGGCAGTTCAAGCAGGTATTCGGGAATGAATATACCGAACAGTTCATCAACGCGATGAAAGTCGATGTCGGTGTAGAGAAGAATGAGGATGCTCTGACGGCCCTCAAAAACCAGCTGACCGGCCGGACTAGATGATCCGTTCCCAGCCTTTTCCGGACTGATCATGCGCAGCTTAAACATTGCCGCCGCCCAAAATGCCTTGGACGCCGGAAAGCCTGCCCTCATCTGGCGCAAGCAGGTTGCGGATACAGAAACACCGGTATCTGCTGCACTGAAGCTGATGGAAGCCGAGCGCGGCGATTTCCTGCTCGAATCTGTGGAAGGCGGCGAAACCCGTGGGCGTCATAGCCTGATCGGGCTTGCCCCTGACCTTGTTTTTCGCGCGGATGGCGAAAAGGCGGCGATCAACCAAAACTGGCTGACCGATCGCGAAGCCTTTGAACCGGAAAACGCCTCCAGTCTTGATGCCTTGCGGACATTGGTCAAACGCTGCCAGATGGACGTGCCGGAAGGGCTGCCCCGGGCGCTGGCCTGTCTTGTCGGCTATTTTGGCTATGAAACGATCGGCCTGGTGGAAAAGCTTCCCCGGGCGCCGCAGTCCGAACTGAACCTGCCTGACATGCTGTTTGTGCGTCCGACCGTGATCGTGATTTTTGACCGGTTGGCGGACGAGATGTTCCTGGTCGCTCCCGTATGGCCGGAAACAGCGGGAGATACGGAGGGCAAGATATCCGCTGCCGAAGAACGGCTGGATGAAGTGGAGCGGCAGATTGCTGCCAAGGTTCCACCGCCGGCCTCCGAAACCCCGAATATAGATCCGGAAGACATGACCTTTCACCCGAAGCTGGAGCCGGGGCGGTATGAGGATATGGTGCTCAGCGCCAAAGACTATATTGAGGCGGGAGACATATTCCAGGTGGTATTGGCACAGCGTTTCACCGCGCCCTTTTCCCTGCCTCCGGTAGAGCTTTACCGCGCATTACGGAGGATAAACCCCTCACCTTTCCTGTTCTTCCTTGACCTGCCGGGCTTTGCGTTGATCGGATCCAGCCCGGAAATACTGGTGCGTGCCCGGGACGATGAAGTTACCATCCGCCCGATTGCCGGAACCCGGCCGAGGGGCAGCAGCGCGGCAGAAGACAAAGCCAATCGTGACAGCCTGCTTGCCGATCCCAAGGAGCGGGCGGAACATCTGATGCTGCTCGATCTTGGCCGCAATGATGTCGGACGCGTCAGTACGGCCAACAGCGTAGAGGTCACTGACAGCTATACAGTCGAATTTTACAGCCATGTCATGCATATCGTTTCCAACGTTGTCGGTGAACTGGCACCGGACAAGGATGCACTTGATGCGCTGTTCGCCGGTTTCCCGGCCGGCACGGTCAGCGGCGCCCCGAAAGTCCGTGCCTGTCAGATTATCGCGGAACTGGAGCCGGAAACCCGCGGCGCATATGCAGGCGGCGTCGGCTATTTCTCTCCCGATGGCAGCATGGACAGCTGTATTGTCCTGCGCACCGGTATCGTAAAAGACGGCATGCTGCATGTACAGGCCGGCGCCGGCATCGTGGCAGACAGCGATCCCGCCTATGAACAACGCGAATGCGAAGCGAAGTCAGGCGCTTTACTGGCGGCAGCAAAAGAAGCAGTTCGCCGCGCGCAGGATATCGGATTCGGACAATAGCAGTTAGGGCGATATATAGCTTGGCTGGCGTTCTTCTGGATTGACACGCCGGATGGCATGCTTTTTGACCAGTTGAGACGTTAAAGCGGAGGTTAAAAATCACCAACAACCGGCATGCCAGCATTGGAATTTTGTGACCAGCGCCTGAAGCGACAAAACCTCACGCCATGGCAAAATCGGGACTGGCTCGCAGTCGCTGCGCATCTTTCATGGGTGGTGCGCCAAATACCCGGACATAATCACGGCTGAATTGCGACGGGCTTTCATAGCCCACTTTAAATCCCGCACTGGCCGCATCCAATGCATCGGAAACCATGATCCGGCGGGCCTCCTGCAAGCGAAGGCGGGTCCGGTATTGTAGCGGACTATAGGTGGTTACAGCCTTGAAATGCTCATGCAATGACGAACTGCTCATCCCGGCTTCCTGAGCCAGTCGATCAATGCTGAATGGCTCTGCATAATGGTCTCTGATCCAGATTATCGCTCTGCTGATCTGGCTGAGATGGCTTTCAGCATTGGCAATATGGCGCATCATCTCACTTTGTTCACCGTTTAACAGCCGGTAGAGAATTTCGCGCTCTGCCAGAGGAGCAAGAGCGGGAATATCTTCAGGCGTATCAAGCAGCCGCAGCATGCGGACCATCGCGTCAATAAGATCTGGCGTAACGGTACTGAGTGCTATTCCAGGTTTTGATGTCGCAGCGGGCGCACGGGTCCCATGTTCCAGCAACAGTTCACTGAGCACAGGAACATTGAGGTCCAGACTAATGCAAAGATAGGGGCGCTCCTCGCTCGCTTCTATGATTGAACCTTGCAGCGGCAGATCAACCGACGCCACCAGATATTGGGACACATCGTAGACGTAATCCAGGTGCCCCAAGGTCACATGCTTCTTTCCTTGCGCAACAAGGCACAGAGAAGGCTCGTAAATTGTTGGCATGGATGCCGTTGTCGTCACGGATCGTATAAGCTTAACCCGCGGCAATGCACAGGGTTCTATACCATCAAAAGTCTGATGACGGCTGACAATGTCGGTCAATTCCTGCGCTTTTTCCATGATCACTTTATCTCACGGATTTTACACTCGGACAAGAGCATGCCGGTCATTCTGGAGGATCGGGCAAGACTCCCGGATTAGCATTCTACCGCTCTTGGAGCCGCGTCAGCCATATAGAGAATGCAACCCCCAGAAAGGAATGAAATATGGAATATCGTAAACTTGGAAATACAGGCCCCACGACCTCTGCCGTTGGTTTAGGATGTATGGGCATGTCGGATGTCTATGGTCCGGCAGATAGGGACGAAAGTCTCGCCACGATCGCTATGGCTATCGAGCAAGGGATCACATTGCTTGATACAGGCGATTTCTATGGCATGGGCCATAATGAACTGCTGATCGGCGAAGCGCTACGCAACCATAAGCGCGACTCTCTTGCCATCAGTGTCAAATTCGGTGCTTTGCGGGATCCCGACATAGGCTGGGGCGGTTATGATGCCCGCCCGGAAGCGATTCCGAATTTCCTGGCCTATTCGCTTCGGCGTCTGGGTACGGACTATATTGATATTTATCGTCCCTCCCGGCTGGACCCCGCCGTTCCCATTGAGGACACCATTGGCGCCATCGCTGATATGGTTGAAAAAGGCTATGTACGGCATATCGGTCTGTCCGAAGTAGGCGCTTCGACCATCCGCCGCGCTCATGCGATTCACCCGATCACCGATCTGCAAATTGAATATTCGCTGATCTCGCGCGGTATCGAGGATGAAATTCTGTCGACTTGCCGTGAATTGGGCATTGGCATCACCGCCTATGGCGTCTTGTCGCGCGGTTTGATCAGCGGTCATTGGTCACCCGATCGCAACAACGAGCGGGATTTTCGAAGCATGAGCCCGCGCTTCGCCGGTGATAATCTCGCGCATAATCTGTCTCTTGTTGATGCTCTTCGCAAGGTGGCAGAAGCCAAAAATGCGACGGTGGCCCAGATTGCCATCGCCTGGGTGGCACATCAGGGCAAGGATATCGTTCCCTTGATCGGAGCCCGCAAATGCGAGCGTCTTGCCGAAGCGCTGGGCGCAATGTCGCTGTCCCTGAGTGCAGCCGATCTAGCCGATATTGAAGCCGCCATTCCCAATGGCAGTGCAGCCGGTGCTCGCTATCCCGAGTCTCAGCTCGCGCACCTTGATAGCGAAAGGAGTGCAGCATAATGGCCAAGCAACCCGACCCTTTTTCCAGCTTTTCCGGCCTCCTGAGGGCAGCGCTTGGTGACTTGCTGGCCCCAGAAGCAGGGACGTTTCTGGATATGGTAGCCGATAATATCGTGATGGAGTTTCCCTATGCGCCGCCGGGCGGTGTGCCCCGCGTGGAAGGGAAAGCAGCACTGGCAGAATATTTGCCCGGCGCGGCTTCGCTTATCACGATCGAGTCAATGTCACAGCCGGTGGTTCATCGGGCGCAGGATTCCAATATTGCAATATTGGAATTCACCTGCGCCGGTCACGGTACCGAAACTGGGATCACTTATGATCAAACCTACATATCCGTGGTGACCTTAGCAGATGGATATATCACCCATTATCGCGACTACTGGAACCCTCTGATCCTGTTGCGCGCGATGGGCGGCGATGACGCCATTGCTGCAGCGTTGAAGGAGGCCGGTGATGCGCAATAAAATCCTTGTCACCGGCGGTACGGGCAAGACGGGAAGCCGTCTTGCCCATCAGCTGCGCGCTAGCAGTCACAGCCCTCTTGTTGCAACCCGGAACCCCCATGAGACCGATCAGGTTCGCTTTGATTGGGCAGATACAGCCACCTACGAAGCGGCGCTGGATGAGGTCAAGGCGATATATCTCGTCGCGCCTGCGAATGTTCCGGAACCGCTGGCCGCCATGCAGCCATTTATCGATCGCGCGATTGCGAGCGGTGTCGAGCGCTTTGTTCTGCTCAGTGCATCTTCGCTCGAAGAAGGTGGTCCGATGATGGGTGCCGTGCACCGTTACCTGCATGATCACGCGCCAGGCTGGTTCGTTCTGCGTCCCACCTGGTTCATGCAGAATTTTTCGGAACAGCAACATCTGCCGACAATTCGTGATGAACATGCCATCTATTCCGCTACCGGAGATGGACGGGTTCCTTTCATTGATGCCGATGATATAGCCGCAGTCGCCGCCGCTGCGCTGACGGATCCTGCCATCCCCAATGGTGATGCCATTTTGACCGGACCTAAGTCGCTTTCCTATGATGAGGTTGCCGAGATCCTTACCGATGCCTTGGGCATCACGATCACCCATCATAAACTGAGCGAACAGGAATTGGTCGAGCGCATCCAATCAAGCGGATTGAGCAAGACCTACGCAGAGTTGCTCGCGGCAATGGATACCGCCATAGCGGCGGGAGGTGAAGATAGATTGACTGGTTCGGTCTATGAACTGACAGGCAACGCGCCGCAAGACCTAACCAGCTTTGTCGCGCGCAATGTCGAGCTTTGGAAAGTTCGCCAAAAAATGGAAAGACAATCGTGAAGATGCAGCGCCAATGTCCGCTTTCCGGATAACGTGGACATTGGCATTTTCAGTACCAACTCAAAACACCTGCCTGCCGTTGCCGGATCGCGCCCTATTCCAGCATCTTTGGTGCTTCTTTCTGAAGCTTTTCCTTTAACTTGTTGGCGAACATGGCAAGCAAGGGCGGCAAATCAAAAATGGCGTAAACCTCGTCTTCGCGGACCTGCATCTCGCCGCCAATGCGCTGACCCATCACTTCCAATGTGCAGTGCATCGTGTCCTCTTCCCAATGATGATCTGTCATTGTCGCGCCAGGCACGGTCTCACCCAATGTATGTACACCCGCACCAATGCGGCTGCGCGCTTCGGCCAGGCCCAATTTGTGAGGAATGTTGACGGTTACCGGTTGGCCCATATTCTTGTCTCCCGAGCTTCGACCTTATCACGCCGATTTTGGCCGTCAAACGATCTGCTTGACAGGTGCCAGAAAAACTTGGCCTGCGAGGTTTTTGGCATTAGGCAGCATCCATGATTTTGGTTATAGACAATTATGACAGCTTCACCTTCAACCTTGTCCATTATCTCATGGAACTGGGGGCCAAGGTTCAGGTCGAGCGAAACGATGCGCTGAGCGCCACAGAGGCTCTCGCAACCGGGGCTGACGCGTTTCTGATTTCGCCCGGCCCATGTACACCCAATGAAGCCGGCATCTCGCTTGATCTGGTAGCTGCCTGTGCCGATGCAGAAAAACCGTTGCTCGGGGTCTGTCTTGGTCATCAAAGCATTGGTCAGCATTTCGGCGGGAAAGTGATCCGCGGCGGACTGATGCACGGCAAGACATCACCGGTAAAGCATGACAATAGCGGCGTGTTCACAGGATTACCCTCCCCTTATACGGCAACCCGCTATCACTCGCTGATTGTCGAGGATATTCCAACTTGCCTGCCAGTCAATGCCACCGCCGAAGACGGATCCGTCATGGGTTTTCGCCATGAAAGCCTGCCCATTCATGGGGTTCAGTTTCACCCCGAAAGCATCGCCACCGAATATGGCCATGACCTGCTCGCCAATTTCATGACACTGGCGGGGCTGACACCTAAACAGATCGCATGACCGAAAAAATCATCTTCACCCCCACAGAGGAAGACTTGCGCGCAGCCTATGGCCTGCATCTGAAACAGATGGGCGGGAAGCGGCTGGGCTATCTGCTGCTCTTCGGTTTGTCGATTGGCTTGGCCATGGCGGCATATGATGGCTTCGAGAATCTGCCGACAGCACTTGGTCTGATCGTCGGCATGACGATATGGGCCGGGATTGTCGCGTTGGCCATTACCATCCTGATTCCGATATGGTGGGTGCCGCGCCTGTCCAGGAAAATTTATAAACAGCAGAAAGACTTGCGTTTGGAAACGACCAGCTGGTGGGATGATGACAAGCTTTATTCCGGCAACGAGCAAGGCCATGCCAACCTGACCTTTGCCGACATGGTCAAATGGCGGGCGGACGACAAAATCGTTCTGCTCTATCGTTCCGATCATATGTTCAATTTCCTGCCCGCCCGCATATTCAAGGATGAGGTACATAGAAACGGTCTGATCCGCCGGCTTCAGGATGCCGGCGTTCCGGGAGAGGAGCAATCAAGATGATTTTACCAGATCCAGCCACCGCGCTGTCCGCCGCCGATGCCCGAGCCGCTTTTGCCGCAATACTGGACGGCAAAGTCGATGGCGAAGCGATCAGCACGTTTCTCGTTCAACTGGCCGACCGCGGGGAGACAGCGACCGAAATCGCCGCCGCTGCGCAGGAAATGAGGGCGCGCATGATTAGCGTTGAGGCGCCCGAAAATGCAATCGACGTGTGCGGCACGGGCGGGGATGGCAGTCACAGCCTGAATATTTCCACCGCCACGGCCATGGTCGTTGCTTCTTGCGACATACCGATGGCCAAACACGGGAACCGCGCTGCATCAAGCAAATCAGGGGCTGCGGACACGCTGGAAGCTCTGGGCCTCGATCTGGCAAAAGCAGCGACCGGCGGTGAGCAATCCCTGCGCGAGATAGGCATCGCCTTTTTCTTCGCGCCCAACCATCATCCCGCGCTTGGCCCGCTGGCTCCCATTCGCAAGGCTATCGGACGGCGGACAATCTTCAATTTGCTCGGTCCACTCTGCAATCCTGCCCGGGTCAAGCGACAGCTTATCGGCGTCGCATCTCCCGATCTGGTGGAAATCTACGCCGAGGCTGCAGCGCAGCTCGGTTATGAAAAGGTGATGATCGTATCCGGCGAAGAGGGTTTGGACGAGCTTAGCATTTCCGGACCGTCCAGACTGGCCGTTGTCGAGGGACAATCGATTACCCATAGCCGTATTGCGCCGGAAGACCTGGGCCTTTCCCGCCACGCAGCCGAAGCGATCAAAGGCGGTGATGCGGAATATAACGCGAAAGCGCTGCAGGCGCTGTTGCAGGGCGAACCCTCAGCCTACCGCGATGCCGTATTGCTGAACAGTGCCGCTGCTTTGATGGTCGCGGGTGAAGTCGATAGCTGGGAGGCGGGAGTCGAAGAGGCTGCTGAAGCACTCGACAAGGGCCTGGCCAATGCCTTGCTCAATTGCTGGGTCGCCAATCAATGAGGCGCGGGCAATGAATAAACTGACCGAAATATGCGCGGCCAAACGCCTGCATGTCCGCAAGCGCCGTGCTGATATTTCCTCATCATCCATGCATGATCAGGTGCGGCATCAGGCTGCGCCGCGCGGTTTTGTCCGGGCTATTGAAGAAAAGTCGGCAACCGGTTTCGCGCTGATTGCCGAGATCAAAAAAGCCAGCCCGTCCAAAGGCCTGATCCGCGGGGATTTTGATCCACCGAGCCACGCACGCGCCTATGAGGCCGGCGGTGCCGCCTGTCTCTCCGTTTTGACCGACATGCCCTATTTTCAGGGTGCAGACGAATATCTTGTGGCCGCCCAGGCGGCATGTTCCCTGCCCTGCCTGCGCAAGGATTTCATGATTGATCCATGGCAGGTGGAAGAATCGCGTGCTCTGGGTGCCGATGCGATTCTGATTATCATGGCGGCCCTGGACGATACTCTTGCCAGTGAAATAGAAGCGGCAGCGATGGAATATGGTATGGATGCCCTGATCGAGGTGCATGATGAGGTGGAGCTGGAGCGCGCGCTTAAATTGAAATCCCGGCTTTTGGGTATCAACAACCGCAACCTCAAAACCTTCGAAACCAGCCTTGAACAGACCGAGCGACTGTCGAAGCTGGTCCCCGATGACCGGATCATGGTATCCGAAAGCGGCATTTTTACGCATGATGACTGCCAGCGCCTGTCGCAATCGGGCGCACGCACCTTTCTGGTCGGAGAGTCGTTGATGCGGCAGGATGATGTCGAAGCGGCGACACGGCTGCTCCTGACAGGTAGCCCGGAAAAGGGATAGGCATAAATGAGCAAACTTACTCATATTGACGGCGACGGCGCAGCGCATATGGTTGATATTTCAGCCAAAGAAGAGACGGTGCGCGAAGCGCATGCCGAAGGTTTTATCAGCATGAATCCAGATGTGCTGGAGGCGATCAAAGCCAACAGCATGAAAAAGGGCGATGTGCTGGCCACCGCCCGCATTGCCGGGATCATGGCGGCAAAGAAGACCAGCGACCTTATCCCGCTCTGTCACCCGCTGGCACTCAGCAAAGTTGCGGTTGATTTTGAATATCGAGATGATGGTATCAAGGTACGGGCGATGGCACGACTGACCGGCAAGACAGGGGTTGAAATGGAGGCTTTAACAGCTGCTTCAACCGCACTTTTAACAGTGTATGACATGTCTAAAGCGATGCAGAAAGACATGGTGATTAGCGATATTCGCCTGCTCTACAAATCAGGCGGAAAATCAGGAGACTGGACCGCAGAATGAAGCCGCTGCTGCCCCTGGAAGAAGCGCAAGAGCGTTTGATTGCCATGGCACAGCCTCTGCCTTCTGAAACCATTGCCATCAGCGATGCGCTGGGGCGCTATCTTGCGGAAGATGTCATCGCCAAGCGCAATCAACCGGCGGCCGATATGTCGGCGATGGACGGTTATGCCATCCGTTTTGAAGATCGTGACGGCCCCTGGCAGCTGGTCGGAGAATGCAAGGCGGGAAGCCCGCCCTGCCCGCGCATTCAAGCGGGTCAGGCAGCACGTATATTCACCGGCGCTCTGATGCCGGAGGGCGCCGATACGGTTGTCATGCAGGAGAATGTAGAGAGTGACGGCGAACGGATTTTGCTGACCAGCGAACCCTCCCCGGCCAAAGGCCGTCATGTCCGGTTCCAGGGCGGCGACTTCAAGGCTGGAGATGTTGCGCTAAAAGCCGGCATCCAGCTCAATGCCGCTGCCTTGGGTCACGCCGTCATCGCCGGCTCCGGCAGCGTCAGCGTGGGCCGCTGTCCCAAAGTCGCGATCCTTTCCACCGGCGACGAACTGGTCGCGCCCGGCACGAATACACAGCCGCATCAGATACCGGCGAGCAATGATATCATGGTTGCCGCCATGCTGTCGCAGCTGCCGGCAAAAACCCGTTCGATCAGCCGGATAAAGGATGATCTGGATAGCTTGTGTGAGGCGCTGGAAAGCGCCAGCGAATGCGATGTCATCGTGACCATCGGCGGGGCATCGGTTGGCGATCATGATCTAGTGGCGCCTGCGTTCCAGCGCCTTGGCGGGCAAACGGATTTCTGGAAAATCGCGATGAAACCGGGCAAGCCGCTCATGGCCGGAAAACTCGGCGAAAGCCTTGTTCTCGCCCTGCCCGGCAATCCCGGCTCTGCTTTTGTCACCGCCACATTGTTTCTGTTGCCGCTGATCCGCTATCTGGCGGGCGCGCAAAACTACATGCCTGTGATGCAAACAGCGGAGACGAGCACAGTGCTGCCGGCCACAAGCCAACGCGCCGAATTTCTCCGCGCGCACATTAATCACAACGGCATCACCGCCTTTGACAGCCAGGACAGCGCCAAGCTGTCGATACTGGCCGCCGCCAACGCCCTGCTCTATCGCCCCGCACATAGCCCGGAGCAACCTGTCGGCGCAGAGGTTTCGTATATCGCCATCTAAAATGCTTGACTTGGCACGGTTTGTTTCATAATTGTTCCTTATTCGTTCCCGATAAGGACATGAAACATGCTCACACCGAAACAACATGAACTGCTTTGCTTCATTCATAACAGTCTGGAGGAATCAGGCGTATCCCCCTCTTTTGAAGAGATGAAGGATGCATTGGGCCTGAAGTCAAAATCCGGCGTTCATCGGTTGATCAGCGCTCTGGAAGAACGCGGCTTTTTGCGCCGCCTTCCCAACCGAGCACGAGCCTTGGAAGTGACCAAGCTACCCGAAGGCGGTAATTTGAAACCGGCTGCTTCCAATGTCATAAACATTGCCCCTGAGCAGGCTCCCTCCGCACCGATGAAAGAAATTCCTGTCGCGGCCAATGATGTGATCGAAATTCCGCTTCATGGCAAGATTGCAGCAGGCGTTCCGATCGAAGCCCTTGAAGGTCAGTCCGCGCTCAGTGTTCCAGCGGCGTTGCTGGGCTCCGGCGAGCATTATGCGTTGGAAGTTTCCGGCGATTCGATGATCGAAGCGGGTATATTGGACGGCGACTATGCGCTTATCCAACGCACGGAAACAGCGCGTAACGGCGAAATCGTGGTCGCGCTGGTCCATGATGAAGAAGCTACACTGAAATATCTGTTCAAGGATAATGGACAGGTCCGCCTTGATCCCGCAAATCCAGCCTATGAGCCACAGATATTTGGCGCAGGAGAGGTGCGGATACAGGGCAAAATGGCCGGACTGTTGCGGCGCTATAACTAGGCGCAGCTTTATTCCTGACTGCCTTTGATTTCTGTCGCTATTTTGGAAGTTTTCTCTTTCGGCTGCACACTTTTGGGCTCGGTGAAACGCATCCATTGATGACGCCCAGAACGACCCAAAACGGTTGCAACCTGCTGGTTATCCAGATCTATCGTCATGCCGCCAACCTGACCCAATAAAGTACGGTCCGCCTTGAGCCAGCGCGGCTGACAACTGGCAGGGAGACGCCGTTCGCTGATCACAATATCGGCGCGCCGGCAGGCTGCTGACAGCGCCATGGCCGGAATATAGTAAGAGCTGCGCGTCGCAACGATCACCCAATCCCTGTCGTCAGCTTCCATGATGACGGTGCAACTGTCCGCATTACACTGCGCATTGGGCCAGTCCTCCAGAGCCATGGCTTCCCCGTCAATCCCGGCATTTTCCAGCAACATGTCGCGAACGAAGTCACCGCTGCGCGTGCGGAGCATCGCTAGTTCACCATCATCATTGCGGATTCCGACATGGCGGCCATCTCCCATAATGTAGAGATCAGGCGCACGGGTCATAGCGATCATCAAGACACCCAGCGCTATCGGCGCAAGGCCCCAGAGCCGCCAGCGCTGGCTCCAGAGGGACAGCCATAGTCCGCCTACAATCGCCAACCCAAAAGCCATTAGGGGCATGGTCGGCAACATCGTGACTGATCCTGGGCGACTAGATACATAATGCGCCAGCATCAAAAGGCTGCTCAACGCCTTTTCACATATCCACCAGACCGGTGCCCCCAGACCCATCGTATCCAGCAACAGCGCCAATGCCTCCAGCGGCATAATCACAAATGTTGTCAGCGGAATAGCTATGATATTGGCCAGCGCGCCGTAGATTCCCGCTTTGTGGAAATGGAACAGAGCAATGGGCATCAATGCCAGCTCGACGACCAGACCGGTGAGAAAGAGCGCCAATATAATACGGCCCGATCGGCGTGCAATGCGTTCCTCCCGCCGCGCAAACAGCGCCTGTATTTTGGGATGTTCGTGCATCGCAATGATCGCAGTGACAGCGGCAAAGCTAAGCTGAAAGCTCGGACCTACAAGAGATTCCGGCCAGATGATGAGCACGAACAGGGCACCTGCCGCGACCATGCGCAGGGTGATGGCACTGCGCCCCATGACAAGAGCCATGAGAACCAGCAATGCTGCGACACATGCCCTTATCGTTGGCACCTGCGCGCCGGTCATTAACGTATAGCCCAACGCAGCCACGGCCGCGCACCCAGCAGCCACCAACGGCAACCGAAAACGCAGCGCCAATGCTGGAAATAGCGCCAAAACACGCAAAACCAGCAGATAAACTGCACCGACAACCGCTGTCACATGCAGGCCGCTGATCGACAAAAGGTGCGCCAGGCCGCTGCGCCGCATGGCTTCTGCATCTTCGTCACTAATAGCCCCGCGATCGCCCGTGGCGAGCGTTGCACCAATCGCCCCTGCCCCGCCCACCATGCGGGACTGGACATGGCTCGACAGCACTTGCCGATATTCCGGCATGGCCGACAGCGGCCCCCAAGACGGCTCCGCTGCCTGAACGATCCGGATTTCTCCCAGCAACTGGCCGGTAGCCCCCAGTCCCATAAACCACGCACGGCGAGAAAAATCATAGGCCCCGGGCAGACTGGACATCGCGGGCGGCATTAACCGGGCGCGCAGTTGAATGATCGCGCCAGTCTGCAAATCGACCACCGCTTTGTCGATCGGTAAATTCACACGCACCCGCGGCGGCAAATCCTGTTTCTCATGCGTATCCAGCGTCAATCGAACAATGTCGCGGGCGCTGACCACTTCCACCTTTTCAACTTCTGCATAAAAAAACGCGACCATGGGCCGTTCCAATACCGGCGCTGCCACAGCCCATGAACGAAACTCCATGAGCGCACAGCCGATACCTAGCAACATCATGAACCAGAAAAACGCGTTACTGATCCGTCCGCCCATATTCAGGGCTTTGACACTTAAGGCCAAGCCGCAAGAAAGTGCGATAAAGGCGATCCAAAGGGCTACATTTGCCAGCAGAAACCAGACCGCGATTCCCGTACCGACACCAACAGGTACCCATAAGGCAAGCCGGTCGCGCTCTTTTTCAAGCTGCATTTCCAGGCGTTTGAAAATTTCCAAATTTCCAAGATATTCAGGCAATTGTCGTGCGCGAAACGGCATGCTAAGGGCCTTGCCATTCGAACCGGAAATGGCGGCCATACCGATATCATCGGGCGTTACGCCAGGGCTATTCGGATCAAAGCCACTCTGCATTATTTTTGCCTAACACAGGGAAACACCAAGCGTGAATCTTAATAAATCAGAACAAGTCGTCACGCGTTTCGCGCCCTCCCCCACCGGGTTTTTGCATATTGGCGGCGCGCGTACGGCGATGTTCAACTGGCTATTCGCCCGGCATCATGGCGGCAAGGCGCTGCTCAGAATTGAAGATACCGACAAGGCGCGATCCACGCAGGAGGCGATTGATGCGATTCTGGAAGGGTTGGACTGGCTGGGTCTTGATTGGGATGATGAACCAGTTTTCCAATCGGAACGCGCCGCGCGCCATGCAGAAGTCGCCCATGAACTGCTCGCTGCCGGAAACGCCTATAAATGCTTTGCGACACCGGAAGAACTGGCCGCCATGCGGGAGCAGCAAAAGGCAGAAAAGAAACCCATGCGCTATGACGGCCGCTGGCGGGACCGGGATCCGTCGGAAGCCCCCGAAGGCGCGCCTTATGTGATCCGTCTGAAGACCGAAACCGGCGGCAAGATGACTGTCACAGATGCGGTTCAGGGCGAAGTTTCGGTTCAGAATAGTGAAATTGATGATTTCATCCTGCTGCGCTCCGACGGCACACCAACCTATATGCTTGCCGTGGTCGTGGATGATCATGACATGGGCGTAACCCATTTGATCCGTGGCGACGACCATCTCAACAATGCATTTCGGCAGCTCGCCATGATCCGCGCAATGGGTTGGAAAGAGCCGACCTATGCTCACATTCCGCTCATCCACGGCAATGATGGCGCAAAGCTCTCCAAACGGCATGGCGCGTTGGGCGTGGAAGCCTATCGGGATATGGGAATCATGTCGGACGCGATGTTCAACTATCTGCTTCGCCTGGGCTGGGGCCATGGCGACGACGAGATTATTTCGCGTGAACAGGCCATCGAATGGTTTGACCTGTCCGGCGTTGGCAAATCGCCTTCGCGCTTCGATGCCAAAAAGCTGCAGAATCTAAATGGCCAATATATTCGCGAGGCCGATGATACGGCGCTTGTAACGCTCACGACCCCCTGGATTGAGGAAGAATTGGGAGCAAAATTGACACCGGCTGAAAGCGATTTGCTCGCCCAGGCCATGCCGGTTTTGAAAAGCCGGGCCAAAAACCTTATCGAATTGGCTAATAATAGCCTTTTTCTCTATAAAAAACGACCACTTGACCTCGACGAGAAGGCACAATCTCTGCTAGGTGCTGACGCACGGCAGCTGCTTGAATCGATTCATTCGACTTTGACCGACCTTGACGACTGGACGATCCAGGCAACCGAGGACCGGGTGAAGGCCATAGCAGAAGCCGTCGAATTGGGGTTAGGAAAGCTTGCACAACCTATGCGGGCTGCCTTAACGGGAAGCACCAGTTCACCCGGAATTTTTGACGTGCTGATACTCTTGGGCAAGGAAGAGTCATTGGATCGTCTTGCAGATCAAATAAAATAACCTGAATTCTCAGGAGCAGAAAGGACAATATTGTGGGCAACAATAGCGCATCATTTAACCTAGACGGCGAAAATTACGAATTCCCCGTCATGCAGGGAACCGAAGGACCGGATGTCGTGGATATTCGGAAACTTTACGGACAAACTGGTGCCTTCACCTACGATCCAGGCTTTAAATCCACAGCCAGCTGCGAATCTGAATTGACGTTTATTGATGGCGGCGAAGGCATATTGCTGCATCGCGGTTATCCCATCGGTCAACTGGCCGAACATAGCAGCTTCATGGAAGTAGCCCACCTGCTATTGCGCGGAGAGCTTCCAACAGCAGACGAATATGCGCAGTTCACCAACACGATCACGCGCCACACCATGCTGCACGATCAATTTTCCACCTTTTACAATGGCTTTCGCCGTGATGCCCACCCAATGGCAATCATGTGCGGTGTCGTCGGCGCCCTTTCAGCTTTCTATCATGACAGCACCGATATTAGCGATCCAGAACAACGGATGATCGCAAGCCACCGGTTGATTGCAAAAATGCCAACCATTGCTGCGATGGCTTATAAATATGCCGTCGGCCAGCCTTTCATGCACCCGGATAACAGCCTGTCATATACAGGTAATTTCTTGCGTATGACCTTTGGCGTTCCTGCTGAGCCCTATGAAGTTGTCCCAGCAGTTGAAAAGGCAATGGACCGGATTTTCATCCTTCATGCTGACCATGAGCAAAATGCTTCCACCTCAACCGTGCGTCTGGCTGGTTCATCAGGAGCCAATCCTTTTGCCTGTATCGCAGCCGGCATTGCTTGCCTCTGGGGCCCTGCCCATGGCGGCGCCAATGAAGCGGCACTGAATATGCTCCATGAAATCGGTCACCCTGACCGGATTCCGGAATATATTGAACGTGCAAAAGACAAGAATGATCCATTCCGCCTGATGGGCTTTGGTCACCGGGTCTATAAAAATCATGACCCGCGTGCGACAGTCATGCAGAAGACTGTCCGTGAAGTCTTTGACGCATTGAAAGTCACCGATCCTGTCTTTGAAGTTGCTCTGCAACTAGAGGAAATGGCTCTGAATGATGACTATTTCAAAGAGAAGAAGCTCTTCCCGAACGTAGATTTCTATTCCGGCATCATTCTTTCGGCCATTGGTTTCCCGACCTCCATGTTTACAGCGCTCTTCGCGCTCGCACGGACGGTTGGCTGGGTTGCCCAGTGGAACGAGATGATTTCTGACCCCGGCCAAGTCATCGGGCGTCCACGCCAGCTTTATACCGGCCCCACACAGCGCGATTATGTGGAAATTGGCAAACGGTAATCCAGGACAAAGATAAAATAAAAAGGGAGCCTCATAGCTCCCTTTTTTGTGCCTAAGCGGCGCGTGATGGCAGGCTGAGTTTAAAGGTAGAACCTTTGCCAACGGCGCTTTCAACTGTCAGGCTGCCGTCCATGGCATTGGCCAAGCGGCGGGAAATGAAAAGGCCCAATCCGCTACCGCCATCGCCAGAGCGCCCTAGTCTTTCGAACTTTTCAAATATGCGCTGCTGATCATCTTCGGCAATACCATCGCCCTGGTCACGCACGGTGATCGCTGAGAACTCGCCCTCTGAAACAACCTGCAACTTAATGACCGAACCATCGGGAGAGTAGCGGATTGCGTTACCAATCAGGTTGACCAATACCTGCAAAACCCGACGAAACTCGCCCTTTATCGGCATTTCCTTGTCTTTGTCAGGCAAGTCAATTCGGATCTGGTGATCGGCTGCCTTTACGGCGAGTAGGCCAGCGGCCCGGTGCGCCAGATCAACAAGATCGATATCATCTGCCGCAACGGAAAAACTGGTCCGCTGTATTGCTTCGAGGTCGGACAGGTCATTGACCAGATCCATCAAGTGGCGACCGGCGGAGGCGATATCCTTCGCGTAATCGGAGTAATCTCCACGCAATGGCCCTTCCAACCGGCTACCAATAGTCTCGGCATTGGCGATAATCTTGCCTAGTGGCTGACGCAAAGCCGGACCCAATTGGGAACCGAAAAGGGAATCGCTGATCAATTCGCTTTTTTTGATTGGCAGACTTGCCTCGTCTTTATTCTCTTTGGCTTCCCGTTCCTCATCCAGTTCCAGCGCGAAGCGATAACCGGAAAACAGACCATCATTGTCAATCAATGGCTGCCCGGACAGACTGTAGAAGGATCTTTTTCCGTTTCTCTGGCGAACGTGCTGACCGCGCACCGGCTGGCGTTCAGATATCGATTCCACCAACACACTCTGTTTGGATGGCTCTACAAAGTCGAAAATATCCAGCAGGGATTGGCCGATATATTTCTCAACCGCATCCAGATCACCGGGCATGGACAAGGCCATGATACGCAGGGATGCATCGGTCCGGATCGACCCTCGCCCATTGAGCCGGTCAAAATCACGCTGCCGCCCAGATGCCTGACTGCTTGTCGATGGCGCAGGCGTTTCTTTCCAGTCAACGATGCTGATCCCGATATTGCCATATTGGTCATCGGGTTGAAGTCGAATCTCGACCCACATGTTGATCAGGTTGTCTTCATCAGCCGCCTGCACCGGACGCGACAGGTTCATGTTCAACTGCCTGCTCAAACGGCAGAGATTTGACAATTGTGGTACAGCAAGCGGCCCGCCCTCATAGCCGCCGCAATGCAGGTGAAGGCGCAGCAGCGGCGGGTCCGCCGAGACCAGACGGCCATCGCCATCCAGTTGTCCGCGAACCGGCTCAGCCAGATTGCCGGTAACCGGCATTAGTCAGAGAATCCCGCAAGGCCGGCATTTAGCTGGCGCTGCGCATCTTGGAAAAGCTTGTTGCCAGCCCACTTGCTGACCATTTCTGCGGCCTTCTCACCATCGATCTCGTTATAGGAAGCGGGGGTCAGTAACTGACCGCTACCGTCCAGCACACCGAAAATCGATATGGCATGGTCTGTCGGCAAATCAACTGCACGCATGGTCAGAACCAATCGAACCATATTGGGTTCTGCAGTAAACAAAATAAGCTGATCAACCGACAATCCCGAACGCTTTGCCAAGCGGGCAAGAAACAGATCCAGCCCGTCATAGAGCGGATGAAGATGATTTTCGTCCTCCGCCAATTGGTCAACAAGTTGCGCCAGACGGCGTGCCCGGCTTTGCGTGCCGGCACTTTCATCATGTCTGCCGAGCAGTTTCTCTGCTGCTTTTTTCAGGCCCGGCCCATCATAGCCGGACAGTTTCTGGACAGCGGCGACAATAGGCCACACGAGTGCGAACAGAATTTCTGCAGGTAGGCTGGCAATATGAGCGTGGATGGAACCCGGTGACGCATTGTCGCGGCTTTGCGCCACAAGCGATGCCATCGCGGCATCCGCAATCGCGGCATCTTCATTGTCGAGATAGCGGGTTAAAACAGCTTCCAGATCGGCCTGTGAAATTTTCTGCAAAAGCCGTGCGCCAAGTTCTACACGCTGCACGCTAATGAAAATATGGTCGAGCAGTGTTTTGGTTTCCAGCAAACCCGCATTTTGAAGCAAAGGAAAACTATGCCCTCTGTCGCTGTTACCGATCTCGATAATCGTATCATGTGTCAGGCCAAAATCTTCGACAGCAATCATGCAGATTTCGGTTTCGATATCCTGGACGATAGACTGCAAATATTGGCGGCCGTTGGACAGCATGCGATCAGACAAAATAATGTCTGATTTCGGAAAAAGCGCGGCAGCAAGATCATCAGACACAGCGGCGCTTGAACCGCTGATTGCAGCAGCCTGCTGAACAAGGCCAACGCCCGTATTCTGGTCCATCAAAAAATCTCGCTTCACCATGGCTTTAGCCGTAGGCCAATGTGGTTAATATCTGGCTAAGTGCAATATCTTCTATTTTTGAGATTCAGCGCGAGATTCCGAAGAAAAATAGTCGCTTCGTTCTGCAACCAGATAAACCAAACAGAACAAGGCAGCGGTGTAAAGACCAAGAGAGAATGTACCAAGAGCAGCGGCGATCAATAAAACCAATAAAATCAGAGGAGTATCAGGCCTTATCCAGTTCAATCGGATATTATCCTCCGCCGTGCGAACGAGCCACAAATTACCAATTAGTAGCAGCAATATTGATATGTCAGCGAACAAGGTTGCCGAAAACGCTGTCCGCAGGACCGTAATTGTCAAAACGATTGCGGCTATCAAATAGAATATTGGTGCGGTCCAGTCAGGCTTGTTCAATTCGGCCGAAAACATGGGAATTCTTTTGTGGAGTATCAAAACCAGAGAACCAAGAAACAGAAAGCCCAACGAAGCTGCAGGCCATATGATAAGTCCAAGTCCCAGGGCGATAATCGAGCAGGCAATACTGGCCACCCCAAAATATTTCTTCGCATCCGGGGCCTGCCAAAGTACCGGCATCAGTTTGCGCATCAACGGCCAAACGACATATCGATCGAGGAAATTCTGCTTGGGAATTCGCACCGCACCGAGCCGCCGGTCGGCATAAGCCAAGCTCCTCTCGGCATCGATCAGCTGTGACACTGCATCCGAACGCATGTCCTCGTCAGAAACCAGCTCTCGCTCACATTCCGACTGAACTGCGGTACGAAGTAACGTAGAGCCGACGTCCCAATCATCGGGGATATTCGATATCTCCCCGAGGCGCTTGGCTTTTAAAAGAGCTATGCCGAGCCATCGGTGACTGAGATCAATCCGCTCAAAACTGTCATAATTATCCGCATTTGTTACGACATATATTGATTCAACGGATTTTCCGCTCAATTGATCTTCAATCGGCTTTGCGGGGAGAATACCATCTCCAAGAAAAATAAGGTCGTCATTTTCTGACGCATATTGCCCCAGATCGCTGGTATCGCGGATAATCTCGGCATCAATATTCTGACGTTTCAAGGCATCAACATATTGCAGCAAAGCCCCGGGCATAGTTGGGCTCAGCAATATAATCTTCTCTGCACCCATATTTCGGACAGATCTTACTTGCTGTTCAATGACATTACCATCGAACAGCGGCAGCATGCCAGCAGGCCCATGCCCCACTTCATGCTCGGTCGATACGGAGATAAGGGCCAGTCTCAAAAATAAATCCCAATTTGCCAGTCAACAGACGTGAGCATCATATAGGATTTACCGCTATTGCATCAAAGCGATATCTTCATCTTTTAATGCGGATAAACGGGGTGATTAGTCTCGATGATCTTCGATTGCGGCGATAGCCCGTTCGAGCTTTTTTAGCACCGTCGGTTCACCCGGAGCAGACGTAACCGCTTCTTCCGCCAGATCCAGTACATGAGTCGCACCGAAACTGGCCGCCAACCCCTTTAGGCGCAAAGCAGCATATTCCCAATTGGCATCACAACGTGCGCGATGGAGCAAGTCTACCTGCCGTTTTGCACTGTCCAGAAAGGCTGTACGCAATTCCGCGATAAGTGACTGATCGTCACCAACTGCGGCGGTTAAAGCCGCGTCGAGCGCTCCATAATCGAATGACATGGGCATTTCTTACGGTGCCATGGTTAACTTATAGTTTCTCTGGCCGATTTTTATGGTAAAACCGACTCATGACAGGTGGATCGAAAATTATCGGAATCAGACGTGACCGGGGTGAAGAACCTCATATGGAGCATGTCGAGTTTGACGAAACAGATGGCAGTGATGCCCTTGAGCTGAACGAAGACGATGGCAGCGATGCCGTTGAAAGCGAAGCGGATCAGGAGCTTGACGAGGTCAGCAGCGATGAAGAATGGAGTCATTATGCCGATGACGATATCATTCGCCAGTCACGATCTCATTACATTGCGCCAGTGCTGTTAGGTCTATCCATAGCGTTATGGACCGCCTTCTTCGCGTGGGCCAATCGCGACATATTTACCACAATTCCGACGATGAAGGGCGGAATTGACCTGTTGTCGCAATATTGCCTGCCGATTGCGACCTTCGCTATCCTCTATCTGCTCTACATGCGCAACAGCACCCGGGAAGCGAAGCGATTTGATGATGTCGCCTCTTCTTTACGGATGGAATCCGAGCAGCTGGAATTCCGTTTGAAAACGGTGAACAATGAACTGGCCATGGCGCGTGAATTCCTTGCCGGTGAAACGAAAGAACTGGAAACGCTGGGCTCTCAATCGTCGACAAAACTCAACGAAGCAGCCAGCAATATCAAATCGGCCTTGAGTGATGGCCTGTCCAAGATGAAGAAATTGGATACGGTGGGCGATACCGCTTACAAGAATCTCGAACAATTGCGCGTGCATCTTCCCTTCGTTATCAACACAGCAAAAGATGTGACCAATCAAATTGGGAATTCCGGTCGTGCCGCTCAGACGGAAATGGCTGCCATGGTCAATACATTGAGCCGGGTTGGCGATGTTGGAACGGCGGCGAAAGCCAGTCTTGATGAACTGACCAAACGTTCGGAAGATTCGCTGTCCAATCTCGAAACAACCGCTGAGGCAATAAAAGACAAATTGACCAAGCAACTGACTGAAACGGAAACAGGGTCGACCCGGATTGCTGACATTTTGAAAAATACTTCCGCAGACGTGATCGCCGCTTTGCACAAAACTCGGTCCGAACTGGCTGCGGAAACATCTGAAAGCTCAGAGGCAATCAGGACCGATCTGGCGAGCATAGAAGAAACCCTGACCCTGGTAGGCAAAACGGCTGATGATGAAGAAGCGCGGTTGAAGGAACTTGTGGCTGAACTCCATCAAAGCGTTGCGGATATCTCGACCAAAGTGGAAACGCTCGACAATGAAAGCGGCGAAAAAACCGCCAAGCTGGCCTTTGCGATGACGGCGCTCGAGCAGAATAGCGACGCACTCAAGAAATCCATCGAAGAGGGCCATGGTACTGCGGATCAGATGATCGAGCGCGTCGAACAGCTGCTTGTCGCTCTTGATAGCGGCGCGCGGGAGCTGGACGAAACATTACCCGCCGCGTTTGACCGGATGAACGAAAAATCCGAAGCCAGCTCTGCCCTGTTCAGCCGCATGACTGAAGAAGCAGGAAAAGTCGGCACGGTAACAGATGAAGTAACCGCCAAGATTGAAAAATCGGACGAAGCTATCGAGGAACAGCGGGCGAAACTGGCCAAGCTCAGCGATGATGGCATTATTGCGACCGATAATGTTCTCGGCAAAATCGAAGGACTCGCAAAAGAGCTGCAGGAAGTCCGTGACCAGAATGAAGCTCTGGCCGAAAGCGCCGGCGAAAAACTGGTCAGCGCACTGCTGCGGGTCAAAGAGACTGCTCGCCAGGCATCGGAACATTCGCGCGAGGCATTGGAAAAATCTATTTCAGGATCTGCCGAGACGTTTGAAAAAGTCAGCGAAGAAGCGCTCACCAAGATTGTTGATGAAAAAATCTCTTCCATCGCGCCGAAGCTGGAAACAGCAGTGTCGAAAGCGGTCGCGACGACGGAATCTACCGCTGGCCATTTGACGGCGCAGCTTGCCGCCATTGAAGACATGACCACAAAATTGGAACAGCGCATATTGTTCGCCAAGGAAAAGGCGGAGCAGAGCAGCGACGAGAATTTCACACGCCGCGTCGCTTTGCTCACCGAATCCCTCAATTCCACGGCGATCGACGTCACGAAATTACTATCCAATGAAGTGACCGATACGGAATGGGCCGCTTATCTGAAAGGCGACCGGGGTATATTTACCCGCCGCGCCGTACGCCTGCTTGATACCGGAGAAGTGCGCGAAATTCTGGCGGAATATGACAATAATTCAGAATTCCGCGAGCATGTGAACCGCTATATCCACGATTTTGAAACAATGCTGCGCGGCGTACTTGCGACCCGCGATGGTAGCGCAATCAGTGTGACGTTGTTGTCATCGGATATCGGCAAACTCTATGTCGCCTTGGCGCAGGCTATCGAACGGCTTCGCAACTAAAAGCTCACCACTTTCGGGTTACTTCTGTTCCAGTCTGTCACGGCTGCCGAAAAAATCTATGTCATCAACGGTGATCCATTGATTGGTGTAGTTGAAATAAAACAGGATAAAGGCAAGCGTCGCCAGTAATGTCGTAAAGGCCAATGTCCGGCCCGGTCTGAAATTGACCGGGGCTCCATCTGCCTGCCCCTTTACCATTTCTGTGCCCGTTTCCGAATGGCTGCGTATCCCAAAGGGCAATATAATAAAAGCCGATAACACCCAGAACAGCACATAAATGGCGAGAATCGAAGTCCAATCCATTGACGTTACGCCTCAATAACCAGAACCGAAACAACCGGTTTTTTGCCAGTCCATTCAGTTGCGCTGCGCCTAACCAACAAACGCAACTCTTCTGAAAATCTCTCGATATCACCTACGGGCTTTTTGAATTTCTTCATTATCGTCTCATACATCTCGTCGAGAAAATCTTCCTCATCTTCTTCCAGCGGGACACCATGTAAACGCAGCATGGGTTGGCTCATGATTTTGCCCCGTTCATCGAGACCAACGGCCACCGATATGCTGCCATTATAAGCAATTTTCCGACGTTCGTTAAGTGTCTTGCCATCGGCCGGTATGATCACATCGCCATCAAGAACCAGACGCCCTGTCCTCTCCTGACTTATGATTTTCGGACCTTCCGGTGCAAGCCGAACGATATCCCCATTTTGCTGAAAGATGTTCTGCGGAACGCCCTGCTCTTGTGCAAAGCGTGCTTGTTCTTTCATGTGGCGAATTTCGCCGTGCACCGGAACCAATATCTGGGGCCGAATCCATTCATACATGCTGGCCAGTTCCGGACGCCCCGGATGCCCGGATACATGAATATGCTCCTGCCGGTCCGTGATCATCACAACGCCCTTGGCGGCAAGCTGGTTCTGGATGCGGCCGATAGCGATCTCGTTGCCGGGAATTTGTTTGGAGGAAAACAGGACATGATCGCCTTCGGTCAGTTTGATCTTATGGCTGTCACCAGCAATCCTCCCCAAAGCCGCTCTCGCTTCGCCCTGCCCGCCCGTTGCGATGATCATGATTTCATCGCGCGGAATGTTCATGGCTTCATCGAAATCCACCGTTGGCGGAAAATCCTTTAGATAACCGTTCTCGCGAGAGTTTTCGATCATCCGGTCGAGCGAGCGCCCGGCGACGCACAGCTGTCGACCGCTATGTTTTGCAACTTCGCCAAGCGTCTGGAGGCGTGCCGCATTCGATGCAAAGGTCGTTACCAATACCCGGTTTTCCAGACCTTCAACGACCCGCATCAGGTTGCGATAAACATCGCCCTCCGACCCCGACGGTGCATCGTTAAAGACATTGGTGGAATCGCACACCATTGCCAATATGCCCTCATCACCGACTGCTTTTAACTGCTCCGTTGTCGAGGGGACGCCAAGCATTGGTTCGTCATCCAGCTTCCAGTCGCCGGTATGGAAAATCTTGCCATATGGCGTGTCAATCAACAGGGCATTGCCCTCGGCGATGCTGTGTGCAATTGGCAGATAGCGAAAACCGAACGGCCCCAGATCAAAGCTACCTTCATTGGGAATGATGTTCAGCTCTACATCATCCTCCAGACCAGCTTCGGCCAGTTTCCGGCGGATCAGGCCCGCGGTAAACGGTGTTGCATAGAGCGGAACATTCAGCTCTCCAGCAAAATAGGGAATGGCGCCGATATGATCTTCATGGCCATGCGTAAGGACAATGCCCAGCAGGTTCTTGGATTGCTTTTCAATAAATTCGAGATCGGGCAAGACGAGATCGATACCCGGATAACCGGGATCGGCGAAAGTCATACCCAGATCGACCATCACCCATTTCCCGTCACAGCCATAAAGGTTGACGTTCATGCCAATCTCCGCTGACCCGCCGAGAGCCAGGAAGAGAAGTTCGTTTTTTGGTTTTATCATTAGGTGTTGGTTGCTCTCTGATAGAGGATTAAGAGTCCGCGCAAGGTAAGGTCGGACTCCAGATGGTCAAATACGTCTGTATGTGCATCAAATAAAACAGACAATCCGCCAGTCGCGATAACTGTGGTAGGGCGGCCGATCTGCGCCTTGGTCCGTTCGACGAGACCTTCAATCATTGCGACATAACCCCAGAAAATACCGATCAGCATCTGGCTTTCGGTTGTCCGTCCGATAACATTGTCATCTTCCGGTGCTTCAAGAGCGATACGCGGAAGCTGAGCGGTTTTCCCGACAAGAGCATCCAGCGACAGGTTTATACCCGGCGCGATTACACCGCCTTTATAAGCCCCGTCATAATCCGCGACATCGAAAGTGGTGGCGGTGCCGAAATCAATGATTATTACGTCCTGCTTATACTTTTCATGAGCTGCAATGATATTGAGAACCCGGTCCGCGCCCACCGTATCGGGTTGCGCCACATCCAGCGCCACACCCCATCCAGCATCGCCGCGACCAGCCACCAGCGGTGTCACACCGAAATATTTTTCCGATAAAACGGTCAGGTTATGCAGCGCTCTTGGCACAACAGTGCCAATTATAACGGCATCAATGGCGTCGATACCCAGCCCTTCAAGATCCAGTAATTGCCGCAGCCATACGACATATTCATCCGCTGTGCGCCGTGGGTCGGTCGCTATACGCCAACGCGCCTTAACCTCGTCTCCGTCAAAAAGCGCAAATACAACATTGGTGTTGCCGGCATCTATCGCGAGCAGCATGATTGATCCTTCCTTCTAACCGACATCAACATCACCGGCATGTATCTCGATAAGCGCTCCGTCAGCCTTTCTCAAGCGCAGCGCTCCCTGATCGGACAAGCCCGCATATTCGCCTTCCAGACGATTGCCCTTTTCATCGCTGGTCGACAAGCGCGTTCCCAAAGGATGCGCTCGTTCTTGCCATGCTTTAAGAATTGCGGGAAGGCCTGATTGTCTCCATTCGTTCAGAGCATCAGCAAAATATTGCGCCAGCGTCTCCAGAAAGCTTGCGGCAGTCAGACCAGCCTCGGCTCCTTCTTTGTGGAGGCTCGTAACAATACGCCCTTGGACCTGTGGAGCGACGGCGATGTTGACGCCTATGCCAACAACGACAGCCTCACCCGACCGTTCCAGCAAAATACCGCATATCTTATGACCAGACACTAATATGTCATTGGGCCATTTCAGCCTGATGTCATCGTGCGGTACGTGAGCGCTGATTGCCTTGTGCACTGCCAAAGCAGCGACAAACGACAAGGTCGATGGCTGAGGGTCTTCGGTACGGCACATGACCATGGTGCTGCAATAGAGATTGCCTTCCGGGCTTTCCCATTTGCGGCCGAGACGTCCAATTCCGCCACTTTGTTTTTCCGCGCGAAGCCACAAACCTTCATCGGCACCATTCAAGGCGCGTGCCTTCATATCCGCATTGGTCGATGCGGTTTCAGCCACTGTTTCTATATGAAAGGTCAGAATAAAGCCTGAGCCGCCGTTGCTGTAACAGGTGCCAACAGCGGAATGGTGAGATATCCCAAGGGTGACACAGCCAGAGCCATCAATCCGATCAATCCATTCTCGGTCTTGTGCCCTGTTTTGGCAATCTGACCAGCTGGATCATCGAAATAGATGATCTTGACGACTTTGATGTAATAGAAAGCGCCGATCACCGATGCGGCAATACCGATCACCGCCAGCGGCAACATGCCCGCTGCAACGGCTGCATCAAAGACCAGAAACTTGCCCCAGAAACCGAATAATGGCGGAATGCCGGCCAGCGAGAACATGAACACGGCAAAAGCAGCGGCCAGTCCCGGTCGTGTTTGTGACAGGCCGGCAAGGCTGGATAATGATTCCAGTGGCTTGCCTTCTACATCACGCATTTCCATGACGCAGATGAAGCTGCCCAGCGTCATCGCGACGTAAATAACCAGATAGAAAAGCATCGCGGAGATGCCCTGAGCCGTACCTGCAGCCAGACCAATAAGCAGGAAACCGACATTATTGATCGAGCTGTAGGCAAGCAGGCGTTTGATATTCTGCTGACCAATAGCCGCGACTGCACCGAGCACGATGGACGCGAGCGCGACAAAAACAATGATCTGCTGCCAAGTCGATGTCTGGCTGCCAAAGGCATCAATAATCACCCGAACCGTCAGAGCGATAGCCGCTACTTTGGGTGCGCTTGCGAAAAAGGCGGTTACCGGCGTCGGAGCGCCCTCGTAAACATCCGGGGTCCACATATGGAATGGGACGGCGCTGATCTTGAACGCGAGACCGGCAAGCACCAGTACGACGCCGATGAGCGGTCCGGTCGACAGATCACCGGTCAACGTATCCGCGATAACCGAAAAACTGGTTGATCCGGCAAAACCGTAAACAAGTGAAATCCCGAACAGCAACATGCCGCTCGCCAATGAACCCAGAACGAAATATTTCAAACCGGCTTCAGAGGAGCGGACATCATTGCGGATGATACTTGCCAAAACATAAGCGGACAGGCTGTTAAGCTCCAGTCCGATGTAGAGCGTCAACATATCCACGGCCGATACCATCATGCCCATCCCGACGGTCGCGAACAGGATCAGCACCGGATATTCGGGCCGATAGGTACCACTGTCTTTAAAGAAACGCGGCGCAATGATCAGCGAGACAATCGCTGCAAAATAGATCAATAACTTGGAAAAACTGCCAAACCCGTCCATCCGATAGAGCCCGTAAAAGGCATCACCGCCAAATTCAAAGGATGGATTGGTCAGGAATTCCGAAGCGTAAGCCGAAGAGCCGAACAGGGCGGCAACCGCCAATATGCTAATCAAACGTGCTGACTTGACGCCGCCCCACGCAGCGACAAGCAGCAATATCATGCCGCTCACCGACAAAATGATTTCGGGCAGCGTGAAAATCAGTGAAAGTCTATAGTCCATCAGTGCGACTCCCCGTGGCCGGCTTCGGCTTCATGGCCCTTGGGTGCCGCTGTTGCTTGCCCCATTTTCAAATGCGCATCCCCCTCTGGCGCTGCGCGGTCAATACGGGCGACAAGCGTCCCTACGTCGCCGCGAATTGGCGCCATAAAGCTTTCCGGATAAACGCCCATCCACATAACCGCCGCAGCGATCGGTGCGAGCAAGGCCATCTCACGAGCGGAAAGGTCCGGCATGGCCTTCACATCATCATGAACGAGTTCACCAAAAGCGACGCGGCGATAAAGGTAGAGCATATAGCCAGCACCCAAAATGATACCGGTCGTCGCAACCAGCGTGACCCAGCTATTCACTTTGTAGAGACCCACAAGCGACAGGAACTCACCGACAAATCCGCTTGTGCCGGGAAGGCCAATAGATGCCATTGTGAACAGCATGAACAACAGCGCATATTTCGGCATGTTGATCGACAGGCCGCCATAGCGGTCAATTTCCCTTGTGTGCAGGCGATCATAGATCACGCCAACACACAGGAACAGCGCGCCGGACACCAGACCGTGGCTCAGCATAACGATGATCGCGCCTTCAATACCCTGACGGTTAAAAGCGAAAAGCCCCAGTGTCACGATCGCCATATGGGCCACTGATGAATAGGCGATCAGCTTCTTCATATCCTGCTGCACCAAAGCGACGAGCGAGGTGTAGACGACGGCCACCATCGACAGTGCGAAGATCAGCCAGATAAATTGCTCTGACGCTTCCGGGAACATTGGTAGCGAGAAACGCAGGAAGCCATAGCCACCCATTTTCAGCAACACGCCCGCCAGTATCACAGAACCTGCAGTTGGCGCCTGAACGTGCGCATCGGGCAGCCAGGTATGGACCGGCCACATCGGCATCTTGACCGCAAAGCTGGCAAAAAACGCGAGCCAGAGCCAAGTCTGTGCCTCAGGCGCAAAGTCATAGTTGAGCAGGGTTGGGATATCGCTGGTTCCCGCATCCTGCACCATCCACAGCATCGCGATCAGCATCACCACAGAGCCAAGCAATGTGTAGAGGAAGAATTTGTAACTCGCGTAAATCCGGTTGGCGCCGCCCCAGATACCGATGATCAGATACATCGGGATCAGGCCAGCCTCGAACAGGATGTAGAACAGGAAAATATCCTGCGCTGCAAACACGCCGATCATCAGCACTTCCATGAACAGGAAGGCCGCCATATACTCGCCAACGCGTTCCTTGATCGACTCCCAACTCGCGCCGATACATATCGGCATCAGGAACACGGTGAGCATGATCAGCATCATCGAAATGCCGTCTATGCCCAGTGCCCAGGCGAAATTGCCAAACAGTTCGATCCGCTCAACATATTGCCATTGCGGACCACCAATATCGTAGTTGGCCCAGAGCACAATGCCGAGAGCGAATAGCACCAGAGTCGTGACCAGCGCCAGCAACCGTGCCGCTTGCGCATTTAGAAACAGACAGATGATAGCGGCCAGCATCGGCAAGCCCAACATCAGCGACAGGATCGGGAAATCAAGCTGGTTCATCAGTTTGCTCCCCGCACGATAAGCCACGTCACCGCAGCCGCCAATCCAAGCAGCATCACCAGCGCATAGCTATAGAGATATCCAGTCTGGAATTTCTTCGCGACCCCCGCACCGCTAGCCACAACCGCCGCGACACCATTCGGACCAAAGCGATCAATCGTACCTTCGTCTCCCGTTTTCCAGAATAGCCGCCCAAACCAGAAAGCAGGGCGTACAAAGATGAGGTCATAGAGCTCGTCAAAATACCATTTGTTGAAGAAGAAATTATAGACCGGTTGGAAGGTCGCAGCGAGACGTGCTGGACGGTCTTTCCCGCGGAAGTACATCAGGAACGCCGTTGTCAGACCGATGAGCATTGCAACTGTCGAGGCCAGTTTCACCCAAAGCGGTACTTCATGAATTTCATGCATCAAATGGCGATCAAACGCCAGGCTGCCAGCCCAGAAGCGGAAGCCTTCGGTCGCATCGATAAACTGATTGTGGAACAGGAAGCCCGCAGCAATCGCACCAAAGCCGAGGACGCCCAATGGTATCAGCATAGAGAATGGGCTTTCATGCGGATGATAGCCGCCGGTTGAGTCTTCCGCCGTTTCGGGTGTCTTGTGAACGCTATGTTGAATATGCTCGGACTGAATCCAGCGCGGTGTGCCCCAGAAAGTCAGGAACATCAGGCGCCAGCTGTAGAAACTTGTCAGCAACGCCGCCAATACACCTATTATAAAGGCAAACTGGCCGGTGCTTGAACCACTTGCAAAAGCCGCCTCGATAATCGCATCTTTCGAATAGAAACCAGCGAAACCACCGATTCCAACAATACCAACACCGGTAATCGCCAGCGTCCCCGCCATCATCGCCCAGAAGGTCAACGGGATCTCTTTCCGCAGGCCGCCATAGTAGCGCATGTCCTGTTCGTGGTGCATTGCATGGATCACCGAGCCGGCACCAAGGAACAACAGCGCCTTAAAGAAAGCGTGCGTAAACAGGTGGAACATTGCCGCGCTATAGGCACCAACACCCGCGGCGAAGAACATATAACCGAGCTGTGAACAGGTCGAATATGCAATCACACGCTTGATATCATGCTGGACCAAACCGACGGTCGCTGCAAAAATCGCCGTGCACGCACCAACCACTGTCACAACCGCCAAAGCCACTTCGCTGGTTTCAAACATGGGCGAAAGACGGCAAACCATGAACACACCCGCCGTAACCATCGTTGCCGCGTGGATAAGCGCAGACACAGGTGTCGGCCCTTCCATCGCGTCGGGGAGCCAGGTGTGCAGTCCCAATTGCGCAGATTTGCCCATCGCACCGATAAACAGCAACAGACACAGGATGGTCATCGTATCAAGTCGCATGCCCGCAAATGTAATTGTCGAGCCGGCCATCGCAGGCGCCGCTTCCAGAATTTCCGGAATAGATACAGTGCCAAATACAAGGAACGTACCGAAGATACCCAGCATGAAACCAAGGTCACCAACCCGGTTGACTACAAAAGCCTTGATCGCGGCAGCACTGGCTGTCGGTTTCTTGAACCAGAAACCGATCAGCAGATAAGAGGCTAGGCCGACCCCTTCCCAGCCAAAGAACATCTGGACCAGATTATCGGCGGTCACCAGCATCAACATGGCGAAGGTGAAGAGCGACAAATAGGCGAAAAAGCGCGGCTGGTCAGGATCTTCTTCCATATAGCCCCAGCTATAGAGATGCACCAGAGCCGATACTGTAGTCACAACTACCAGCATGACAGCGGTCAGCGCATCAACCCGCAGAGACCATTCAAAATTGAGATCACCCGACTGCACCCATGTCAGCACGGGCACAACTTCGGCAGCGCGGGACAGCAGGATATAGTCAATAAAGATCGGCCAACTCAGCGCGCAAGACACGAACAGAGCGGCGGTGGTCACGAATTTCGCCGGAACATTGCCAATCACGCGATTGCCAAAGCCTGCGACGATTGCTGCCAGCAAGGGCAGGAAAACGATAAGCTGGATCGTCAAGTCCCTAACCCTTCATCCGGTTGACATCATCAACGGCAATCGTGCCGCGCTGACGGAAGTAAATAACCAATATCGCAAGACCGATAGCCGCTTCACCCGCAGCAACCGTCAGCACGAACATCGCAAATATCTGCCCGGTCATGTCACCCAGAAAGGCGCTGAACGCGACCAGGTTCAGGTTGACCGAGAGCAAAATCAACTCAATCGCCATCAGGATGATGATGATATTCTTGCGGTTCAGAAAGATCCCCAGCATGCCCATCACAAACAGGATGGAACTGACCACCAGATAATGTTCAATGCCGATCATAGTTCGACCCCCTTGCCGACTTCTGGCTGCTCGTTGCGTGTCGCATCTTGCGGACGCCTTGCGACCTGCTCCTGAATATTCTGGATCCGGACACCGCCGCGTTTGCGGTTGGTCAGAACGATCGCACCGACCATGGCGACCAGCAGAACAAGACCCGCAGCTTCAAATATAAACACATATTTGGTGTAAAGCAGCGTGCCGAGAGCTTCGATATTGGAAGGTCCGCCTGCCGGAGGTCCAACAACAGCCGTGGCTTCGCCCATGCCGCCAGCACTCCATGCTCCGATGCCAAATATGATTTCTGCCAGTAATACGAGAGCCAACAAGAGCCCCAAAGGCAGGTTTTTCATGAAACCGGCCCGCAACTCGGCAAAATCAATATCGAGCATCATCACGACAAACAGGAACAAAACCGCCACTGCGCCGACATAGACTATGACCAGCAAGGCAGCGATAAACTCGGCGCCGACCAGCAACATCAATCCCGCGGCGTTAAAAAACGCCAGGATCAGCCATAAAACGCTATGCACAGGATTACGCGCAAAGATGCAAAACGCACCGCTGGCAATGACGATGGATGCGAATAGATAGAAAGCAAATATTTGCATGTTTACGGTTTCCGTAACCCCCTTAGAATCCTGTCAGCGCCTTAACGATAGGGCGCGTCGGCGGCAAGGTTGGATGCGATGGCTCGCTCCCATTTGTCACCATTTTCAAGCAGTTTTGCCTTGTCGTAGATAAGTTCTTCACGTGTCTCGGTCGAATATTCGAAATTCGGTCCTTCAACCACGGCATCAACCGGACAGGCCTCCTGACAGAAACCGCAGTAAATGCACTTGGTCATATCGATATCATAGCGCGTTGTGCGGCGGCTGCCATCCTCGCGCGGTTCCGCCTCGATCGTAATCGCCTGTGCCGGACAAACCGCTTCGCACAGCTTGCAGGCAATGCAGCGCTCTTCTCCATTGGGATAGCGGCGCAGCACATGCTCGCCCCGGAACCGCGGCGAAATCGGGTTCTTCTCATAGGGATAGTTGATCGTCTTTTTCTTTTTGAAGAAATATTTCAGCGTCAAAGCATGCGCCAAAACGATCTCATACAGAGAGAAGGCTTTTATGACTTGCGATATTCTCATAGCGGCCACCCAAATTTATCAATCATTACATATCCGCTGACCAAGAATACCCAGAATATGCTGATCGGCAGGAACACTTTCCAACCCAGACGCATAAGTTGATCATAGCGATAGCGCGGAACCGTCGCCCAGGCCCAACTGAAGATGAAGAAAATCATGAACATCTTCAAGAACAGCCAGATGATCCCCGGCACAGCGTAAAGCGGTTCCCAGTCAACTGGTGGCAGCCATCCGCCCCAGAACAGGATCACGTTAAGCGCGCACATCAGCAGGATGTTGGCATATTCGCCAAGCCAGAACAGCGCGAAAGACATGGACGAATATTCGGTCTGATAACCCGCGACCAGTTCACTCTCCGCTTCAGTAAGGTCGAAAGGCGCGCGCGCCGTCTCGGCCATTGAACTGATCAGGAACATCACGGCCATTGGGAAAAGCAATGGATTAAGCCCATAAGCGCTCACAGCGCCAAAAATATGGCCTTCCTGCGCTTTGATAATCTCGTTGAGATTGAATGTGCCGGCAAACAGCACGACCGAAATAAGGATGAAGCCGATAGAGACTTCATATGAAATCATCTGCGCGGCCGCACGCATGGCTGAGAAAAACGGATATTTCGAGTTACTCGCCCAACCGGAAATCACGACGCCATAGACCCCAAGCGAACTGATCGCGAGAATGTAGAGCACACCGATATTGATGTTCGCGAGGACCATTTCCTCGCTGAATGGAATGACAGCCCAGGCCAGCAAAGCCACGGTAAAGGTGATGATCGGCGCCAGCAGGAACAGGCCTTTATTAGCACCCGACGGAATAATCGTTTCCTGAAGGAATACCTTCAAACCATCGGCAAAACTCTGAAGCAGGCCGAAAGGTCCGACCACATTGGGGCCGCGACGCAGCGCCACGGCGGCAATAATCTTGCGATCAACATAGATAATCATCGCCACGGCCAGCATCAGCGGCAGCGCGATCAGCAGGATCAGCGCGAGCGTGGCAACAAGCCAGCCAATCTCGGGGCCAAGAAAAGTCGATTGGAGATATTCGGTCATTCGCTTCGAACCTTGTCGTAAATCGCAATCAGAACATGAATCATTGCGCCACTAGCTGCCATATATGCAGCCTCAACAACGCCCCAATACAATGCAGTTGAACGAGCAATTGTCTTCATAGGACCAACATCAGTTGCGTATCGCATCGATTCCGAAACAGTTAGCCAATCGTTCGTGTATCTCCAAATACCCGTAACCAAGGCCAAAAAATAGAAAATATATGGAAGCCGTCTTACAAATTGAGGAAGGTCTTTCATTCTGCCGCCTCCAGCATATCATCACCGTGCAGCAATTCCGCCGAACAGCGCTGCATCGTCGCGCTGGCGCGGGCGATGCTGTTGGTGAGGTAGAAATCCTTGATCGGGTGGACGCCCTGCCCGCTCGGCTTATCTGGCAGTCCCGATGGCGGCGACCAATCAAAGGACACCAGGCCTTCTTCCGCCATTTCCGGATGATCTTTGTACATCTTGCTGCGTAGCTCTTCAAAGCTGTCAAACGGCAGCGTCTTGCCCATCACATCGGACAAAGCCCGCAAAATGCTCCAGTCTTCGCGTGCGTCGCCGGGGGCGAAAATCGCCTTGTTGGAGCGCTGCACGCGCCCTTCGAGATTCACGTAAGTTCCATTTTTCTCGGTATAGGCCGCCGCTGGCAGGATAACGTCCGCCGCATGCGCGCCCGCGTCACCATGATGACCGATATAGACTTTAAAGCTCTTATCAAACGCCGCGTAATCCATCTCGTCCGCGCCGAGCGAGAAGAGCAATTTCGGCTTCTTCATCGCAATGGCCTTTATCCCGCCATCATAGGCATAGCCGAGCATCAACCCGCCGGTACGCGAAGCACCGATATGCAGCACATTGAAACCATTCCAATCGTCACGAACCAGTTTATATTTTGCCGCCAGTTTCAAGGCAGCGCCATGGGCGCCTTCGACGCTCAATGCGCCGCCACCAAGGATGAGTGCGGGCTTCTCGGCATTTTTGAGGGCATCTGCAGCGGCCTTGGGAAGTTTGGCCAGCAAGCCCATATCGTCACCGAGCCATTCCACCGGATAAGTCTGGTCCGCTTCCGGACCGATACCAAAGACTTTCGCGCCGCCTTTACGGACAGCCTTGCGGATGCGCGTGTTCACCAGCGACGCTTCCCAGCGCGGATTGGTCGAGACCAGCACGATCACATCGGCTTCTTCGATGCCGGCAATGGTCGTGTTGAAATTGACTGAAGCCAGATTGGACACATCATAAGACAAGCCGGTCTGACGCCCTTCGAGCATATCGGACCGCATGGATTTCAGCAGCCGCTTTGTTGCGTACATTGTTTCGCAATCAACAAGATCACCGGCGATGGCCGCGACCGAACTACCGGCCTTGATCGCCGCAATGGCTTCAAAGGCTTCGTTCCAGCTGGCGGGAAGCAGTTTGCCATCACGGCGGATATAAGGCTGGTCAAGACGGCGCTTCATCAAACCGTCAATCGCATGGCGGGTCTTGTCGGTCGCCCACTCCTCGTTCACATCGTCATTGACGCGAGGCAGTGCGCGGAGCACTTCGCGGCCGCGGCTATCGATGCGGATATTGGTGCCGACGCCGTCCATGACGTCAATACCCATGGTTTTGGTCAGCTCCCAAGGGCGGGCCTCAAACGCATAAGGCTTGCTGGTAAGCGCACCAACCGGACATAGGTCAACAACATTGCCGCTCAATTCACTATGCACTGCGCCTTCAAGATAGGATGTGATCTCCATCCCCTCGCCGCGCCCAATCGCGCCGATTTCTTCTACGCCAGCCACTTCTTCGGCAAAGCGGACACAGCGGGTGCAATGGATACAGCGGGTCATGATCGTCTTGACCACCGGCCCCATATATTTCTCGGTCACCGCACGTTTGTTCTCATCATAGCGCGAGCCGCCCTTGCCATAGGCCATGGCCTGATCCTGCAAGTCGCACTCACCGCCCTGGTCGCAAATCGGACAATCCAGCGGATGGTTGATGAGAAGAAATTCCATCACTCCTTCGCGCGCCTTTTTGACCATTTCGCTATCGGTGCGAATTTCCTGACCTTCGGCGGCGGGCAGTGCGCAACTAGCCTGCGGCTTCGGCGGTCCGGGCTTCACCTCGACGAGACACATGCGGCAATTGCCCGCAATGCTCAGACGCTCATGATAACAGAAACGCGGAATTTCCTTACCCGCAAGCTCTGCCGCCTGCAGCACGGTCGCGCCCTGTGGAACTTCAAGTTCGATGCCATCTACAGTAACTTTAGGCATTAGTTCTTTGCCTCCGACAATGGACGTTCAAACGATGAGGACCCTACTCTTTGTGGATCAGTCTGAATTTCAAAAAGCTTATACGCTGCCAGCGCAAAATTGCTCCGAAGTATCGATTTTGAAAAAACTATCTCTGTCCCGTCATTTTGTGGCAAACAGATGCTCATTATAGAAGACATAGCAGAAAAGTAGCTTTGTTCCGTCGAACTGGTTGGTTTTGAGCTTAGCAAACCCAACACATTATCGGTCGAATTTCTAACGACACATTCACTGAATGCCGCGACTATCAATCTCGATTTAATATCACTATTTTTAGCTGCTTTTATCTCTTCAGCATTGATGAGAGGCTCAATTTCTATGAAACTAGGATAGACCTCTTTTTCATGCATTTGCAGCTCAAAAAGTCCTTCAGCAAATACGCCCTTAATTTGCGTTTCACTAGCATCAAATTTATGGTCGGAAGTTCCACGAAGGCAGCGAGAATGTTTAACTAGCTCTACTATCTCAGGGTAAGTTTCATCCCATGCCTCGCTTAAAATCCAATTTGCAACTTTTTCAGGATTCTTACGAGCAACGCATGTCATAAAAGTGTGAAAGTTCCGGGTAGCTTTTTGGGGTTCAACAGCTTGAAACTCCCTTTTTTGAGGTAACGCAGCTTGCGCAACACTAGGGTATCCGCTCAGCACAAAGGCAACGATTGTCAGAGCGTTGAATAGAATTTTCACTCCGCAGCCTCCATCACCGGTTCTGCGCCAGCATTCTCGCGAATACGCCGCTCCAGCTCTGGCCGGAAATGCCGGATCAGGCCCTGGATGGGCCAAGCGGCCGCGTCGCCCAATGCGCAGATGGTATGACCTTCAACTTGTTTGGTCACTTCATGAAGCGTATCGATTTCTTCAATCGTTGCATCGCCATCACGCAGGCGTTCCATAACGCGCCACATCCAGCCTGTGCCTTCACGGCATGGGGTGCACTGGCCGCAGCTTTCATGTTTGTAGAAATAGCTGAGTCGCGAAATCGCACGGACGATATCGGTGCTCTTGTCCATCACGATCACCGCTGCTGTACCGAGGCCAGATTTGAGCGCGCTAAGGCCATCAAAATCCATCGGCGCGTCCATGATTTCATGGGCCGGTACCAACGGCACCGAAGAACCGCCTGGAATAACCGCAAGCAGGTTGTCCCACCCGCCGGTAATCCCGCCGCAATGCTTCTCGATCATATCCTTGAACGGGATTGACATGGCTTCTTCAAACACGGCCGGCTTTTCAACATGACCGGAAACCTGAAACAGTTTCGTGCCGTGGTTATTTTCGCGTCCAAAGCTCGCAAACCAGCTTGCTCCGCGTCTCAAAATGGTCGGAACAACCGCGATGGACTCCACATTGTTGACAGTCGTCGGACAACCATAAAGTCCTGCCCCGGCAGGAAATGGCGGTTTCAGGCGCGGCTGGCCCTTTTTGCCTTCAAGACTTTCGATCATCGCGGTTTCTTCACCGCAAATATAAGCGCCCGCGCCGCGATGGATGAAGACGTCAAAATCATAGCCGGATTTGGCGGCATTCTTGCCAATCAGCCCAGCGTCATAGGCTTCCTTAACGGCGGCCTCCATGACCTTGGCTTCCATAATATATTCGCCGCGAATGTAGATATAGGCTGCCCGTGCCCGCATCGCGAAACCGGCAATCAAAGCGCCCTCGATCAGCTTGTGCGGATCATTGCGCAGGATTTCACGGTCCTTACAGCTGCCGGGTTCGGATTCATCGGCGTTAATGACCAGAAAGCTAGGCCGCCCGTCCGGTGACTCTTTCGGCATGAAGGACCATTTCAGGCCGGTTGGGAAACCCGCACCGCCGCGACCGCGCAGGCCGCTTGCCTTCATCTCTTCGATAATCTTGTCATTACCGCGCTTGATAATATCGGCGGTATTGTCCCAGTCACCGCGTTTCTGTGCAGCTTTCAGGTCCCATGACTGAAAGCCATAGACGTTGGTAAAAATCCGGTCCTTGTCCTGGAGAAAGTCAAAAGCCATTATTTCTTACTCCTGCGGCCCCAAAGACCGCCTGCAACCGCAATCGCGACAACCGCCAGCGCAACCCATCCTGCATATCCGTCGAGCAGCATCCTACCACTCCTTCCGATAGTCATGATTGGCCTTGACCATATCTTTCAAAATCACTGGACCGCCTTCCGGTTCACTGGTCTTGCGACCAATTTGTGAACCGACTGGAATTTCTTTGCCATCGGCCAGATCTTCTAAAATACGCGTCATGATATCGTAATCGAGATCTTCGTAATTATCGTCGTTAATCTGGACCATCGGGGCATTGGAGCAATTGCCCATGCACTCGACTTCGGTCAGCGTGAACAGGCCATCCGGCGTGGTCTTGCCCTTGGCCATGCCTTTATTCTTGCAGGCCGCCATAACGTCGTCGCTGCCACGCAACATGCACGGTGTTGTGCCGCAAACCTGTACATGGAAACGGCCAACCGGCGCGAGATTATACATCGTATAGAAGGTCGCGACTTCATAAGCGCGCATATAGGGCATGTCCAAATAAGCCGCGACATACTCAATCACCGGAACCGGCAGCCAGCCCTGTGTTTCGGTATCCGCGCCAACCTGACGCTGGGCGAGATCAAGCAAGGCCATAACCGCCGATTTCTGACGACCTTCCGGATATTTCGCGATCTGCCATTTGGCGAGTTTTTCGTTCGCTGGCGTGAATTTGAAATCGCCCCATTTGGCACGCACTTCAAGTTCATCAGGTATGTTTGGAGCTTCAGCCATCTACATCACTTTTGTTTCGCGTATCAAAACGCGCTTCCCCGATTTCGTCCCAATGTTTTGAGAAATATATGTTCAGCCAGAGGCCAGCAGCAACCAGACCCACCATCATGGTCAACAAGATGATGTTCCAGAGCATGTTATCTGGCCGCCACAATTCCCAGAGCAGCATTATCGCAACGATCACAAAGACCGTTGCGCCGCCGCCGAGCCGCCATCTTTTCGATGTGTCGGGAGCGTCAGCCATGGCGCAATCTCCGTTCGAGATAACGTCCGGCATATAGTCCGACAACCGCCGCGAAGGCGGTCGACAGTGTTTCCTTGAGGCTCACCTCTCCGTGAAACGCCACAAGATAACCTGCCACAAGCGAAGCAAAACCGGCGAATGCCGCAACAAAAATGATGATCTCGCGACCGATCACCGGTCACACTCCCCGAACACAATATCCATCGCGCCCAAAATGGCCGTGGCATCGGCGAGCATATGGCCTTTGGACATGAAGTCCATCGCCTGCAAATGCGAGAAAGCGGTGGGACGGATTTTGCAGCGATAAGGCTTGTTGCTGCCATCGCTCACCAAGTAGACGCCAAATTCGCCTTTCGGACTTTCAGTCGCGACATAGACTTCGCCGGCAGGAACGTGAAAGCCCTCGGTATAAAGTTTAAAATGATGGATCAGCGCTTCCATCGACTGTTTCATCTCGCCGCGTTTGGGCGGGACGACTTTACGGTCGGTGCTAGCCACCGGACCATCGGGCATTTCATTCAAACACTGGCGCATGATCCGTGCGGACTGGCGCACTTCCTCAACTCGTACCATGAAACGGTCATAGCAATCGCCGCGCGTACCGACTGGCACGTCAAATTCCATACGGTCATAGACATCATAAGGCTGAGACTTACGAAGGTCCCAAGCAATACCGCTACCACGGATCATCGGACCGGAAAAACCCCAGCGTACCGCATCTTCTTTGGATACGGTTGCAATATCGACATTGCGCTGTTTGAAAATACGGTTGTCGATGACAAGGCTCATTGCATCTTCGAAAAAGGATGGAAACTCGTCCAGCCAATCAGCCATATCGGTAAGCAGTTTCAGCGGTACATCCTGATGGACGCCGCCGGGGCGGAACCAGGCGCTATGCATACGCGCACCGCTGGCACGCTCAAAAAAGGCCAGGCATTGCTCACGAATTTCGAACACCCAGATATTGGGCGTCATTGCACCAACATCCATAACATGCGCACCGATGTTGAGCATATGGTTGCAGATACGGGTCAGCTCAGCGAACAATACCCGCAGATATTGGCCGCGCAGAGGAACTTCGAGGTCGAGCAATTTTTCAATCGCCAGCACATAGCTATGCTCCATCGCCAGCGGTGAACAATAATCCAGCCGGTCGAAATAAGGCAGAGCCTGCAGGTAAGTCTTGTGCTCAATCAGCTTTTCGGTGCCGCGGTGGAGCAAGCCAACATGTGGATCAAGCCGTTCGACAATCTCCCCGTCGAGCTCCATTACCAGCCGCAAAACGCCGTGCGCCGCAGGATGCTGGGGGCCGAAGTTGATCGTGTAATTCTGGATTTCCAGATCACCAACCGTGGGATCAGCTTCGTCGGCTATGCCGTCCATTTCGTCGAGATAATCAGCCATTATTTTTTGGCTCCCTTATCATCACCATCTTCCGACTTTTCATCACCGGGCAGGATGTAGTCTGCACCCTCCCAAGGCGACATGAAGTCGAAGCTGCGGAAATCCTGTGCCAGTTTAACCGGTTCGTAAACCACCCGCTTGGCTTCCTCAGAATAGCGCATTTCGACATAGCCGGTTAGCGGAAAATCCTT
This sequence comes from uncultured Sphingomonadaceae bacterium, assembly GCA_947495985.1. Classification (GTDB taxonomy): domain Bacteria; phylum Pseudomonadota; class Alphaproteobacteria; order Sphingomonadales; family Sphingomonadaceae; genus Parasphingorhabdus. Next base: position 658,750 of record CANMBD010000001.1, on the reverse strand, counting down.
CCGGAACGGGTGCCCCTGAAAACCATAGTCGGTCAGGATGCGCCGCAGGTCCGTGTTTCCATCAAATAGCACGCCATAAAGATCGAACACTTCACGCTCGAGCCAGCCAGCCACTTCCCAGATATGCGTTACGGTTGGTACCGGCGTGTCTTCATCAGTTGTCACTTTTACACGGATACGGTGATTTTTGGTCAGGCTGAGCAGATGATAACAAACCTCGAACCGCTCAGGCCGCTCGGGGTAATCCACACCGGCGATCTCGACAAGCTGCTGATATTCATGGCTCTTCCGCAACTTGTCCATTACCGCAGGCAATTTCTTACGATCGACGGTGAAGCTAATTTCACCGTGCGCCTCGACCGTATCAAGCACGGCCGCGCCCAATGATTTCGCGAGAGTCGCAGCAACACCGTCGTTGCTGGACATGGTTGGAGCCCCGTTTGCCATATTAACGCTCTAACGTCCCGATGCGGCGAATTTTCCGTTGCAATTGCATCACACCGTAGAGCAGCGCCTCAGCCGTTGGCGGGCATCCCGGCACGTAAATATCAACCGGCACGATCCGGTCACAGCCGCGCACCACAGAATAGCTGTAATGATAATAGCCGCCGCCATTGGCACAGCTGCCCATGGAAATCACATATTTGGGTTCTGACATCTGGTCATAAACCTTGCGCAGCGCCGGCGCCATCTTGTTGCAAAGCGTCCCGGCCACGATCATCACATCAGACTGACGCGGACTGGCGCGGGGAGCAGCGCCGAAACGTTCCATATCATAGCGCGGCATGTTGACGTGGATCATCTCGACCGCACAACAGGCGAGGCCGAAGGTCATCCACCAGAGCGAACCGGTGCGCGCCCATTGGAACAGGTCTTCAGTGGACGTGACAAGAAAACCCTTGTCATTCACTTCCGAATTCAGGTCTTTGAAAAACGCCTCATCCGGCTGCGTATTTGGGGCCATTGGCGTACCATCAGCATTCAGAATAACGTTGCTGCCAGTTTCTACTCCCAATCGAGCGCTCCCATTTTCCATTCGTAAATAAAGCCAACCGTCAGGATGAACAGGAAGATCATCATCGACGACCAGCCGGTCCAGCCGATTTGATCAAGAGATACGGCCCAGGGAAACAGAAATGCTGCTTCCAGATCAAAAATGATAAACAGGATAGCGACGAGATAAAAGCGCACATCAAACTGGCTGCGTGAATCTTCAAAGGCAGGAAAACCACACTCATATTCCGACAGTTTTTCAGGATCCGGACTATGCGTGCCCGTCAGTCGTGATACCCCCATGGGCAGAAAAACAAACAGGGCGGAAAGGCCAAGAGCCACTGCAAGAAAAAGCAGTATTGGCGCATATTCGGTTAGATCGACCACAAAAGACTCGTTTCTCTAAAATTCAGGGCCGCTTTTAGGGATAGGCTCACCAAGCTGCAAGGGCCAAATGGCTCGAATTGGCGCTATCTATTGCTGTTTACAATGTTACAGCAGCGACCTCGCCAGAATTTTGTGCAACTTGCTGTGCAGTGCCTCGTTCGCTGCCAATATTTCACGCTGTCCGATCGGCTGGTCACCGCCGGTATAATCGCTTACAAAACCGCCGGCTTCACGGACCATCAATATGCCCGCCGCGACATCCCAAACCTGCAGGTCTGCTTCCCAGAAACCGTCATAGCGGCCAGCAGCCAACCACGCGAGATCGAGCGACGCTGCGCCATTGCGCCGAATGCCCGCCACTTGCGGTGCAATGGAACCAAAAATACGCGACCATTCGGCCAAGTCGCCATGGCCCTTGAAAGGAATGCCTGTGGCGATCAGCGCCTCGGACAAGTCACGCCGCGCCGAAACCCGCAAGCGCTTTTCACCGAGATAGGCACCCTTGTCCATTTCTGCCCACCATGTCTGGTCAGAAACCGGTTCATAGATCAGACCGCTGGTAATCTTACCCCAGCCCTGTCCATCATAGGACCGTTCCTGCACAGCGATGGAAATCGCGAAATGCGGAATGCCGTGTAGAAAGTTTGTTGTTCCATCCAGCGGATCAACAATCCAGCGCGGCTTTCCTTCTTCAGCTTCAATCATGCCGCCTTCTTCAAGCACAAAGCCCCAACCCGGGCGCACCTTCATCAGCTCATCATAGAGAATGCGTTCGGATCGCATATCGGCTTTGGATACGAAATCAGCCGGGCCTTTTTTGGAGACCTGAAGATGCTCTACTTCGCCAAAATCGCGGCGCAGGCGTGATCCCGCCTTGCGCGCGGCGCGCTCCATGACGGTTATAAGGGCGGAATGTGCTGGCATGTAATCCTCTTGCTATGCCTTGCCGACATATTCGCGGGCATAAACATCAACAATGATCCGCGTCCCGGCCGAAATAAATGGCGGCACCATGACACGTACGCCATTGTCGAGAACCGCGGGCTTGTAGCTTGACGAGGCGGTTTGACCTTTGACCACCGCATCGGCTTCGACAATTTCAGCTTCAATCTGGTCCGGCAACTGCACGGAAATCGGCTTCTCTTCGTAAAGCTCAAGCTGAACATCCATACCGTCCTGCAAAAACTCAACCGCATCACCAAGCAAATCTGCAGGTAATGTAATCTGCTCGTAATTTTCCTTGTCCATGAAAGTCAGCATATCATCATCGGCAAAAAGATACTGAAACGTCTTGGTATCCAGACGGACCTTTTCCACCGTATCAGCGCTGCGAAAACGGATATTGGTCTTGCGGCCATCCACCAGGTTCTTCATTTCCACCTGCATATATGCACCGCCTTTGCCGGGCTGGGTATGCTGAATCTTCGCGACCTTCCACAGGCCGTTTTCATAATCCAATATATTGCCGGGACGGATATCTACACCGCTGATCTTCATGGAACGTCTCGCTTTCGGAAATCTTGTGTTGCGGCCCTCTATAACGGCGAACGAAGATAGGCAAGCACAGCGAAGACCGGATATGGCGATTTCATACAATACATTCCGCTAAGCACAATCTACGCGCCAATTAATGGAAAATATCCCGGATCCGGTGTCGCCCGAAGAAACAACTGCTCCCGCTGCTGGTCTATTCAGCGGGACCGAAGCGGTTGTGCGCATTCCGTCACCGAAACGCCATGACGGCTTTCTGAGCGAAATCGAACGCATGCCGCATTTCGGAATCCCTTCGGAAGAAAGTTTCGTTAGAAATTTTCTGAAAGGCCGTAAGGGGCTTTTTGTCATCAGTCCTTGAAAGATTGCGGCTTGATGTCGGCCAGTATGTCTTTTTCATACAATACCGCGCACTGACATCAATGTAACTAATGGATATGGCGCAAGCAGAAATCCTGAAACCCGATCGAAACAAACCCGCAGAAGAAACGGACGCATGCGATCCGGTTGCGTCAGGCCTGTTCGGCTATTCCATTAGTGATGGCATGGTGCGTTCCACTATACCGCTCCCTGAATATGTTAGAGATTTGGAACAACTACCAAATTTTGCACCACCTTCCAAAGACCAGTTTTTGGAGCAATATGTTGAATCGAATATCGGGGTGAACGAAAGCACTTCCTGAGCGCTATCCGTTCGATGGCTTAGTCTGCCAATATTTCATTGAAATGTTTAACCGCGTGCGCCGGGCCTTGCGGATCGTTCCAGACTGAACCGCTGACTGCCAGAAAATCGGCACCTGCATCAACCAACGGCTGACAGTTATCCGGCGTAATCCCGCCAATGGCAACGCACGGTATCTCCATTACCGTCGACCACCATTTCAATATATCGACCTCTGGCCGATGATGGGTTTCCTTAGTCGTGGTGGGAAAAAATGCACCAAAAGCAACATAATTGGCACCGCCCTCGCCGGCCTCCATCGCCAGATGCCGGCTGTCGTGGCAGGTTATACCAATCTGAATCTGATCCCCCAATTCAGTCCGAGCATCTTTCAGGTCGCCATCGCCCTGCCCCAAATGGACACCATCGGCTGCGAGGCGCTTGGCTAGAACGACATCGTCATTCACAATGAAAGCGACATCATGCGCATCGCAGATCGCTTTGAGTGGTTCGGCCAAACGTGCTGCTTCGCTTTGGTCGACATCCTTTACGCGAAACTGAAAGGCCGCAACCGGCCCAGCTTCCAACGCCTGTTGCAACTGTTCCGGAAAGTCACCGCCAACATCAAGAGGTGAAATCAGATAAAGCTGGCAAGGTGGTATAGTCATAGTCGTTGCCCCTTAATTGTCTCGAACAATGCCCAGCAGAAACCCGTCCCATTTTTTTGAGCCAACAGTCTGAATGGCCGTAGCATCGACAAGAGGATGCCGTTGCAAAACGCTGTACAACGCCCGAGTGCCGGGTACTTTGGGATCAGGGCTATCGGGATTGATCACCTCGCCCTCCCGCACAACATTGTCAAAAACCAGCATCGCTCCGGGACGGGAAAGACGAATTGCATGTTCCAGATAGGCCGCATAATTTTCTTTGTCCGCGTCAACGAAAACAAAGTCGAACCGGGGTACATCGTTCTCTTCGAGTACCGCAAGAGAATGCACCGCTTCCCCGACCATTATCTCGACCTTGGCCGCCAGCCCCGCGTTCTCGATATTTGTTCGCGCCAGCGCGGCATATTCAGGTTCCAATTCCAGCGAGACAAGTTGACCATCATCCGGCAAAGCACGCGCCAGCGAGATGGCTGAATATCCGCCCAAGGTTCCGATTTCCAATATGCGCTTTGCCCCGACGCCGCGCGCAAGCAACTCCAGCATTCGTCCCTGCGTTGCCGAAACATCTATGGAAGGAAGATCGTTCTCGGCATTGGCAGCCAGACAGGCGTCCAGCGCCGGATCGTCACCAATCAAATGCTCGACGATATAATCATCGACATCTGACCAGCTTGGATCGGACTTTGCCAAATGCTGTTCCCTTATACCTTAACGGTCGAAGCCTTGTGGATCTGATCAATGGCGCTGCCCAGCGACTGGTCAAATTCTTCGTCGGTCATGGAATGACGCAGGTCCTGCAGCAAAGCGCGAGAGAAACTTGCGATCATACCGCTGTTTTTGGCCAGTTCGGTGCAAGCCTCATCGCGTGAAAACCCGCCAGAAAGGGCAACTACACGGGCCACCCGGGGATGGTCGACAAGCGGCGCATAGAGATTGGCTTCGGCCGGGATCGATAGTTTCAGCATGACTTTGCGATCTTCTGGCAAGGCATCAAGCTGCTTCGTGATCTCTTCCAGCAAGATGGCGTCGCACTCTGCCCGCTCCGCGCTTTTGATGTTCACTTCAGGCTCAATCATCGGCATCAGGCCATGATCCAGAATCTGGCTGGCAACGTCAAACTGCTGTTTTACGATGGCTGCGATGCCGGTTGGCGATGCCCGATTGATAACCGAACGCATCTTGGTGCCAAACACGCCTTTTGTTTTGGCATGTTCGAGCAATTCGCCAAGACCGGGATTAGGTTTCATCATTTGAACACCGTCGGCCTCATCTTCCAGACCTTTGTCCACTTTCAGAAATGGCACCACGCCGCGTTCCCAGAGCAAAGTGGGCACCGGTTTTCCGTCCGCTTCACCGTCCATGGTTTTTTCAAACAGGATCGCGCCGATAACTTTTCCGCTACCAAAGCTTGGTGCAGTCACGATACGGCTGCGCATGCCGTGGATCAGGGCAAACATCTCATCGTCATTAGAATAAGCATCTTCGCTGACACCATAGCCTTTCAGCGCTTTTGGCGTAGAACCTCCGCTCTGGTCCAAAGCCGCAATAAATCCTGCGCCATTTTCGATTTTGTCCATCATCTTCGGATCATGCATGAAATTCGTCCTCGTTCAGTTAGATTGTTCGACGAGGATATCGATATCCCGCCATATTATACGTTCATTGGGAACCATGGTCCCATAAAGGTCTTTGTCTTCAACCCCGTCCGGAACCCCGCCCAAACGGGTATATAGGCTGCGGGCACGGTCATTGCCGACTACCACATGCAACCATATTCCTTTGCGGCCATTTGCCTTGGCTGCACGGGCAGCTGCGGCAAGCAGTTTGCGACCAATGCCCTTGGACCGACCCTCGCTGCGAACATGGAGATTATCGATATAGGGCACCTCGTCATCCCAGACCGCAACAAAGCCCTGAACCTGATCATCTTCGGCCACCAGAACGATGTCCTGCCGACCAATCTCAACATTGCTCCAACGCTCTGCCATCATTCCGGAAAGTTGATTGTCCAGCATGTCTTCAGACAAATAATCGCGATAATTTTCTTGCCAGCTGCGCGCATGAATTTCGGCGATTACCGGCCTGTCTCTATCTTCTGCAGGCCGGATATTCATCGTTGCAGAGCCTTTACGCCCGGCAATTCCTTGCCTTCCATCCATTCCAGAAATGCGCCGCCAGCGGTGGATACAAAACTGAAATCATCGGCAACGCCCGCATGATTAAGCGCACCGACCGTATCGCCCCCACCTGCAACAGAAAGCAAAGAGCCTTCCTTGGTCAGTGCCGCGGCCGTTTGCGCCAGCGCAACGGTTGCCATGTCAAAAGGCGGTGTTTCAAACGCGCCCATCGGCCCGTTCCAGACCAGGGTTTTGCAGGTTTTCAGGACATCAGACAGGGCTTCGACGGCTGCTGGCCCGACGTCAAGGATCATGTCATCCTCGGCAACCTCATGCACATTCACGGTGCGGGTTGGCGGATTGGGAGCAAATTCCTTTGCGACAACCACATCATAGGGCAGATGGACCGTGCAATCCGCTTTATCCGCCGCTTCCAGGATTTCATTGGCCGTGTCGGTCAGGTCATGCTCGCACAGTGATTTGCCAACACCGACCCCGCGCGCCGCCAAAAAAGTGTTGGCCATGCCGCCGCCGATGATCAGATGGTCCACTTTCTCAACCATTTGTCGCAAAACGTCGAGCTTGCTGGAAACTTTTGCCCCGCCAACGACCGCAACCACCGGATGCTCTGGATCGCCGAGCGCCTTATCAAGCGCGCTCAGCTCCCGTTCCATCGAACGTCCTGCATAGGCTGGCAGATGTTCGGCCAGACCGGCGGTTGTTACGTGTGCCCGGTGGGCAGCAGAAAAAGCATCATTGACGTAAAATGTGCCAAAAGAAGCAATCGCCTTGGCCATGCCCGGATCGTTTTTCTCTTCGCCCGGCGCGAAACGGCTGTTTTCAACGACCACGATGCTACCATTTGGCAGAGCATCGATGGTATCCCGGTCAGGCATCTGCATGAAGCCGACATCCCGGCCCAGCGTTTTGGCCAGAGGCGCGACCACGGGTTCCAGCGAATATTTCATATCCGCCTTGCCCTTAGGTCGTCCGAAATGGGCCAGCAACAAAACTTTGGCACCGCGATCGGCGAGCTCTGTCACGGTCGGCACAACTGCTTTCAGCCGCGTATCGTCCGTCACCTTGCCATCCGCCATTGGGACGTTCAGGTCCACCCGGACCAGTCCAGGTTGCCCTGACACGTCACCAAGATCATCCAGTGTTTTAAATCTATTACCAGCCATTGCTCAGAACCTTTCTGTTTAGAGCAATTTTGCCATAACGGTCGCGGTGTCGATCATCCGATTGGAAAAGCCCCACTCATTATCATACCAGCTCACCACGCGGGCCAGCTTGCCATCCATAACCGATGTTTCCAGGCTGTCGACCGATGAACTGGCCGGTTGATGATTGAAATCGCTGGAAACAAGCGGCTTGTCTTCAAAGACCAATACACCGTTCATAGGCCCGTCTGCCGCGGCTTTCAGCGCTCCGTTGACTTCTTCAACGCTGGTATCGCGGCCTGGCGTGAAGACCAGGTCGACCAGGCTTACATTGGGCGTTGGTACACGAACCGAAGAACCATCGAGCTTGCCGTTGAGTTCCGGCAATACCAGACCAACCGCACGAGCAGCGCCTGTTGTCGTCGGGATCATGTTAACCGCACCGGCGCGGGCCCGGCGCATATCGCTGTGCATCTGATCAAGCATGCGCTGGTCATTTGTATAGCTGTGAATCGTGGTCATGAAACCGCGCTCAATGCCGATAGCGTCGTTCAGCACCTTGGCAACTGGCGCAAGGCAGTTTGTCGTACAAGATGCATTAGAAACAATGACATCCGATGACGTCAATACGTCATGGTTCACGCCGTAAACGACGGTTTTCAAGTCACCTTTTGCCGGTGCAGAGATCAAAACGCGTTTGGCGCCTGCATCAATATGAGGCTGCGCCGCTTCAACCGATTGGAAGAAGCCCGTGCATTCCAGAACGATATCAATACCCATTTCGCCATGGGGCAGCTTGCCTGGCTCGCGTTCCGACGTGACAGCGATTTTCTTGCCATTGACTATGATGCTGTCGCCATCGGCGGTCACTTCGCCCGGAAAACGGCCATGGACACTGTCATATCCGAACAAAAGCGCGTTGGCGCTCGCATCAGCAAGGTCATTAATCGCAACCAGCTCAAGGCCGCAGTCCGGACGCTCCAATATAGCACGAGCGACCAAACGACCGATGCGGCCAAATCCGTTAATTGCTACTTTTGTCATAAATGTTGCTCCTTTGAATTCCAGTTTCTTGCTGTTTTCAGCCCAGTTTTGCCATTATTTGTGGTGTAATCGCCTCTGCGGTGAGATCAAAATGTTCGAACAGGTCATTAATCGGTGCGGATGCGCCAAAACTGTCTATGCCGAAGCGCAGGCCGTCCAGTCCGGTGTAACGTTCCCATCCAAAGGTCGTACCGGCTTCGATTGAAACCCGTAATGTTCCGGACTCGCCGAGCAGTTCCGACTTATAATCATCGGATTGCGCATCGAACAATTCGGTGCATGGCATCGACACGACATCTGCGCCGACACCATTTGCCTCAAGCTTGGCCGCAACATCCATCGCCAGCGACACTTCAGAACCCGTGGCGATCAGCACAACGCGTTTAGCGTTCTCCGCCGGCTTCATCAAATAAGCGCCTTTTTCACAATGGTTTACGCTGACGTCATGGCGTAACGGCGGCAACCCTTGACGGGTCAAAGCCAGCGTTGAAGGCCCTTCCGACCGCTTGATAGCCAGGGCCCAGCATTCCGCCGTCTCAATTGCATCGGCAGGCCGGAAGACCTGCATGTTCGGCATGGCCCGCAAGCTTTGAATATGCTCAATCGGTTGGTGGGTGGGCCCATCTTCGCCCAAACCGATGCTGTCATGGGTCATCACATAGATCGCGCGTGTGTTCTGAATGGCGGAAAGCCGCATTGCACCGCGGCAATAGTCGGTAAAGACCAGAAATGTGCCGCCATAAGGGATGATACCGCCATGAAGCGCCATACCGTTCATGGCCGCCGCCATGCCAAATTCGCGGATGCCGTAATAGATATAACGCCCAGAATAATCATCTTTGGTCAGCGGCTTGGTAGAATCTGTTTTCGTATTGTTTGAACCCGTCAAATCAGCGCTACCGCCCAGCATTTCGGGCATTGCAGCCGTAATCGCGCCCAATGCCATTTCCGACGCCTTGCGCGTTGCTACCTTCGGTGGGTCTTGGGCCAGGCCTTCGAGATAGTCTTGCATCGCACCATTGTCGGGCAAAGCACCCGACATGCGCCGCTCAAATTCTTCAGAAAGACTGTGAGCTTTTAGACGCGCCTCCCATTCAGCGCGTTTCCCGGCTCCTTTTTCGCCAATCTTACGCCATGACGCCAATATATCATCTTGAATTTCAAAGGGTTTATCATTCCAGCCCAAATATTGCCGCGTTGCCGCAACTTCGTCTTCACCAAGTGCTGCTCCATGGGTAGCGGAGGTTCCTTGCTTGTTGGGAGAGCCATAGCCAATCACGGTTTTACAAGCGATGAGCGAAGGCCGCGGATCGGCTTCGGCTTCTTTCAGTGCTTTGCGGATATCGTCAAAATCATGCCCGTCACAGGATACCACATGCCAGCCTGAAGCCCGGTAACGCGCCGGAATATCCTCGCTAGTGGACAAATCCGTGCCGCCATCAATGGTTATACCATTATCGTCCCACAGAACGTTGAGGCGGCCCAGCTGCAGATGACCGGCCAAACCAACCGCTTCATGGTTGATTGCCTCCATCAGACAGCCATCACCCGCGATAACCCAGGTTTTGTGATCCACCAGTTCGTCGCTGAAATGCGCGTTCAAATGCCGTTCGGCAATTGCCATGCCGACGGCCATGGCAAAGCCCTGCCCCAAAGGTCCGGTGGTCGCCTCAACGCCTTCCAGTTTGAAATTTTCAGGATGGCCCGCACAAGGCGACGACAATTGCCTGAAATCCTTGATATCCTGCAATGTGGGACGCTCGTAACCGGTCAGGTGCAGAAGCGAATAGATCAGCATCGAACCATGGCCTGCCGACAGTACAAACCGGTCACGATCGGCCCATTTTGGCGCTTTCGGGTCGAATTTCAGGAAATCGCTGAACAATACGGTCGCTACGTCTGCCATACCCATGGGCATGCCCGGATGGCCGCTATTGGCCGCTTGCACTGCATCCATCGACAATGCGCGAATGGCATTTGCCATGGTTTTTTCGGAAATTTTATCGGAAACGGCCATGTTTTTCGGATCCCCCAGCAGTGATCAAATTATGGCAACGATGGAATATTGGAAATCTACCGATTCGCCATTTTGACACACCCTTTGATGGCCTGCGCTCATATCGTCAAGGCTGCGCTTCACCGATCTAGTGTTTACGCAGCGGCCCGAGATTGTTACCAATGAAACACAATAACTTATAAGTCGGAACCAAGTCATGGAAAACGAACGAGTGATCCTCGCGATCGGCCGCATAGAGCGGGCGCTCAGTCGCATAGAAACGGTCAAGGCAGCCACAACTGCCCCACAGGTCGATCCAGAGCTGGAAAAACGGCACGCGGCCCTGAAAGAAGAAATGAAACAGGCCATCCATACGATAGACGGGCTGATTGCCCGGCAGGAGCGCTGATATGGCACAGGTGAAGCTAGAAATCGGCGGCCGTTCGTTCATGGTCACCTGTCAGGACGGCGAAGAAGAGCATCTTGGCAAACTAGGAGCCATGGTGGACGCAAAAGCAGGAGAAGCTGGCGATCCTGCAGGGTTAACCGAAAGCCGGATGCTATTGTTCACATCCCTTTTGCTGGCGGACGAACTTCATGCCACAAAAAATGCTGACCGCAATGAACCGGCACCTCAACCCGCAATTCCACCTGCTGGTAAGCCGCAGAAAACCAACGATGCTGAAGATGAACGCGTGCTCCTTGCGCTGGAAAAACTGGCTGATCGCGCAGAGGCCTTTGCGAACAGCCTTGAGCAGACCGCCAATCTTCCCTAGATAGCTGTTGACGGGTACTGCCTGGCACGAGCCAGAAGCGAACATCCCTGAGGCGATATAACATCCAAGGGAGCTGTCCCTGCTCGAATTGCGGACTTTCTGGAAGTCGGGTTCGAAGCATATGGCGCCCACCTGACGTAATTGGCGTCAGAGGATTTTCCGGTAAACGACCCTGGTGGTCCCGTCACCTTTCTCCAAGAAAGACATATTTTTGAATAACTTATCAGATGAAAAGAAGGCTTTACGTGAAGAGTATAGGCGGCGGCGCGATGCTTTTTATAGCCAGTTGGATGTAGCGACAAAGGGCTTGGCTTTTCGCCGTCCGCCCTCGCCGTTAGCAAAGCTGATCGAGCAGAGTGAAGTCGTCGCGCTCTATAGCGCAATGGGCTCCGAAGCCCCAACAGCCAGGCTGGCTGAATATTGTATCGAAATAGGAAAAACCATAGCGTTTCCAGCAGTTATCGGCGACTCTCCATTGGAATTTCGACAAGTGGACAATCTCGAATTACTGGAAACGGGATATCAGAATATTTCGGAACCAAGCACCGATTGTCCCGCCGTCACGCCAGATCTTATCATCACTCCGATGATTGCTTTTGACCGATCCCTGGGTCGACTCGGACAAGGCAAAGGGCATTATGATCGGACCTTTGAAAAATACCCGAAAGCGACGCGAATAGGTTTCGCCTGGTCTGTACAGGAAGCGGAAAATATCCCGATGCAGCCCCATGACGTCACTTTGGAGATGATTGTCACAGAATCTGAAATAATTCAAAGAGTTGAGACGACGTCATGACGACAGATCCGGACAAGAAACCGCCTTACAATCCGCCAGATGCACCCAATTGGCGCGCTCCTGTTGGTGTGATTTTGATGCTGGTCTTCATTTTGATCTGGAGCGGTATTGTTGTCAGCCTGATCGACTGGATCAGCGATCTGAATTTCTGGTTACAACTACCGATCTACGTGATCGCCGGGATAATCTGGATATATCCCATCAAACCGCTACTGCTATGGATAAATACCGGGAAATTCCGTTCCTGAACCGCCAATAACCTCTTTTTGAGGCAATGGCGCGAGTGACGAGACTTGAACTCGCGACCTCCGGCGTGACAGGCCGGCGCTCTAACCAACTGAGCTACACCCGCTTATGCACCGGCATGTTAGCCGGGATATGCAGTGGAGAAGCGCAAGTATAAGAGCTCTGCCTAACTGTCAACAACACTCTTGCAAAGATTCAAAGAAAATTTGCTTCCCGCTTATTGGGTCGCTGATTTGATTGCGAAATTCCGGCAAGCCCGATGATCGATCTGGCGTCAACTTGACCCAATAGGCCAATTTGAAACCACGGTTTTGCGAAGCCCCCATTTCGGATGAAAGTGTTACACAGTTTAACATATGTTACAAATCGTTACAGTTAAAATGGTATTAAGCAAACGTTACATTCCCTGCCGAAATATATGTTAAGTATATGTTTTTTATGGTTTTTATTTGAAATGACGGCAACGACTTTTTGACGTCATCTTTACGAAATATTTGCCTTTCTCCTGCATATCAAGTTCATGAATTATGTAGGAAAAGCATGTTTGACGGGCTGTCTTCAGCCTGTTGGCGCGATAGTAAAACGCGGTGCCATGACGCTGGCCGCCACGCTGTCCGTCATGACGCTGGGGACAGTGGGCATGTCCGCGGCCAACGCCGCTGGCACGATAGCTGGCACGGATATTCTCAATACCGCCCAAGCGTCCTACGATGGTCCCGGCGGTCCTGTCGTTATCGATTCAAATACCGTAACCATTACCGTGGACGAACTGCTTGATGTCACAGTCGCATCAGCCGACCCGGGTGACATTGCTGTAGATAGCGGTGCCACACAGCAAGTTACAACCTATCAAGTTACCAACACTGGCAACGGCAATGAAGCCTTTACGCTCACAGCCGATACAGCCAAGGGCGGCGACGATTTCGATACCAGCAACGCCGTTATCTATCTGGATACCGACGACAATGGTGTTTTTGATCCCGGTGTTGATACGATTTATTCGCCCGGCTCAAATGATCCCGTATTGGCACCAGATGCTAGCGTAAACGTCTTCATATTGTCGGATATCCCGGTATCCGCAACAGACGGGCAACGCGCAGAAGTCGAATTGTCCGCCGTGGCTATTACAGGAAGCGGCACGCCTGGTACCAGTTTTGCCGGTCAAGGTGATGGCGGCGGTGACGCCGTTGTCGGTTCAACCGGCGCCGACGGCGAAGCAAGCAGCTTCTTCTTGATACAGGCGGCGCAGGTCGCGCTGGCAAAAAGTGCGACTGTGACCGATCAATTTGGCGGCAATCAGCCGGTTCCAGGTGCGACTATTACCTATCAGCTCGTTGCTACAATCACGGGATCAGGCAGCCTGACCAACCTGAATATCACCGACGATATACCCACTGACACCACCTACACGGCAGAAAGCATCACTCTGGAAGGCGCAAACCTGACAGATAGCGATGCCGATGCGGACGCCGGGTCATTTGATGGCAGCGAGATTGCAGTCAGCCTGGGCACGGTTCCCGGCGGCCAGACCCGCACCATCACTTTCCAAGTAACGATAGATTGAGGAATAATTGATGAAAATCAATCTTTTGAAACGTTTAGCAATGCTTGCAGCCTTGGCGATCCCGGGAATTACACCCGGCGTGGCCATGGCTGCCAATAATGTCGCACTTTCCAGCGATGTTTTTGTCGAACGCAAGATCGAGAACGCGGACGGACAAACCGCCGTCATGTTGGAAGAGCCCAAAACGGTCATTCCAGGCGATAATCTCGTCTTCGTTGTCAAATATAAGAATGTTGGCAGCACGCCAGCCACCGATTTCTCTGTCACCAACCCGCTCCCCAAAGCGGTCGCGTTCAATGGAACGTCTGATGGCACCGAAATTGTCTCCGTTGACGGAGGCAAAAACTGGGGGCCGCTTTCGGCTCTTACCTATACGCGCGCAAACGGGGAGGTTCGCCCTGCCCTGATGAGCGACGTAACGCATATCAAGTGGAAATTTAATCGTTCTCTTTCAGTGGGTTCGGAAGGAAAACTTGTATTTCGCGGGACAGTAAAATGACCGCAAACCGTATCGGATCGCCGCGGGGGTAAGGCGATCCACAATAGAGTGAAACAGGAGTACAGTAATGACCAGTAAACTGAAACTTCTCGTTGCCACAGGCACTGTTACTGCCGCAATGCTGGGTGCAAACCCGGCATTTGCTGCAGGAACGACCGCAGGCGACGCGATTACTAACAACGTCACCGTAAACTATCAGGTTGGCGGCGTGTCCCAGACGGCTGAAACCGATTCAGACACGTTCACAGTCGACCGTAAGCTCGACCTGACCGTTTCGGAAGCCAATGGTGCTGCCCAATCGGTTACGCCAGGCCAGACGGCAGGCGCGCCTAATCCGGCCTTCCTGACCTACACGGTGACCAACGATTCAAACGATGTCGTCGACTTTGAACTGAGCGCTGCACAGCAAACAACCGGAGCCGCGACCCCATTTAGCGGCACCGATGATTTTGATGTGACCGGGCTTCTCATCTTCGTAGAATCCGGCGCAACTCCTGGCTATCAGCCAACGGAAGACACCGCGACATTCATTGACGAGCTGGCTGAAGACGCCAATGCGACCGTCTATGTGGTCGGTGACATCCCGCTTGGTCTTGCAACCGGTGACGCCGCAGGCATCACGCTGACCGCGACCATCAAAGAGGGTGCTACAGGCGGAAGCCTTGGTGGTGACTATACCGTCAACGCAGGTGCCAATACCGAAGATGGCACGGTCAACGCAGCGAATATCGATAACGTATATGTCAATGCATCTGCATCGGATACGGATAACTTCGTGATTTCTGCTGCTAATGTCAGCGTTGTGAAATCCAGTTCCGTATTGTGGGATCCGGTAAACGGCAGCACGAACCCGAAATCCATTCCGGGTGCGGTTATCGAATATTGTATCGCCGTGACCAACGCGACGGGCAGTGCAACGGCCACCAGCGTCAGCATTTCTGATGACATTTCCGCTCTGGATCTGTCATTCTATGCAACCGCGCCGGTAACCGGACCAGCCACCATTCCGGCGGCTAATGGTGTTCGTTCTGCCCTTGCCTGCGATGGCACGGGTACAAATGCCGATGCAGGTACTTTGTCAGAATCATCAGGTGTTATCACCGGTGATCTCGGCGATGTTGCTGCCGGCGTTACCGAAACGCTGCTCTTCCGGGCAACGGTAGACTAAGAATAGAGGATAGCGGCGGCTGTCCGGGTTTCCGGGAAGTCGTCGCCTCCCCCTTTTGGATGCGTTGGTTAACCAATCTTATTAAGCCAGTCAGTCTGGCATTTGCTGCAGGGGCGATGATCGCACCTGCCTCTATGATTCCTGCGCACGCCCAAAGCTTTCCCCTTATTACCAATGTCGCAGAGGCGGAGTGGGATGTTGGCAGCACGCGCCTGCAAACCCCGTCCAATCGCGTCGATATTCAGGTTGTCGCACCCCCAACTGTGCCGCCTGAGATCACTTTATATCGTTTTGATGATCCGCCAGGCGCGGAACAGCTTAATCTTCCGGGAACAATCTGCAGAGGCTCTGGCGGCAATGTCCCGGTTGAGCTACGCGGCGCGTTCGCTGGAATCAATACCAGTCCGGCTGCTATCGCCCCAACGAGCAGCATCCGCGCTGGAGAGCCACTAATTGTCTCAGTTCTTGCCCCAAACAGGAATCTGAACAGTGCCGCTATCGATAGTTTCGATATTGTTCTCACGACGCCCTCTGGCGACCAAGAGACCATCAATATCATTGAAACCGAGATCAATAGCGGTCGTTTCGTTGGCATGATCAATACCGCAGCGATACCGCCTGCGCCGGTACAGGGCGATTGCGTCCTTTCCGTGCAGCCTGGCGATCAGCTCGATGTCGGTATTGATGAGGTCAGCGGTAGTGCCATTGGCACAGTCGAAGTCGGGATTTTGATTGATCCCTTTGGTGAAACCTTTGACAGCGGCGATGGCGCCCCTGTCGATGGCACACAGGTAACGCTCATAGACGTTGCCACGGGCCTGCCAGCTGAAGTTTTCGGTGATGACGGCGTCTCTGTGTTCCCCAGCACAGTGATTTCCGGCGGATCCGTGACCGATAGCGGCGGCAATGTGTATAATTTCACCGAGGGATTCTATCGCTTCCCGTTTGCCCGTCCCGGCCAATACAGGCTGTTGATCGAGCCGCCAGCGCCCTATACGGCGCCCTCGGCGGCCACGCCTGAGGAGCTTGACGGCTTCCGGCGAACAGACGGCCTGCCCTTCACCATTGTGGATGGCTCATATGGCGGGATCATCACGCTGGATGACCCGGCACCGGTGCGCGTCGACGTCCCGCTCGACAGACCGGGCGTGCCGATTACCCTCACCAAGGAGGTATCCACCGCGATTGCCGTCCCGGGTGATGCCCTCCAGTACCGGGTGACCGTGCAAAACAGCGATCCGGTGCGCACAACCGGCGCAATTACGATCGAGGACCAGTTGCCGAACGCGATGCGCCTGCGCATCGATACTGTTCGCTATAACGGCGCTCTTGTAACGCCCATTGTGCAGCCCAACGGACAGAATTTCTCTGTCACCGTCCCTGCTTTGCCCCCAGCAGGCAGCGGATTACTCACCTATTTGGCTGAAGTCCGTCAGGATGCCAGCCCCGGAGATGCGATCAACACGGCCCAGGCGCGCGACAATCGCGGCGCCGAAAGCCCTGTCGCCAGTGTGCCCGTGCGTATTGAAAGGGACGGCATCTCCGAAAGATTCACGATTATCGGCCGCATTACCGACGGCGGATGCAGCGTTGACCCGCGCAAAGCCTCAGGAATTGGCGGTATTCGTGTCATGCTGCAGGACGGAACCTATACCGTCACCGATGAAGACGGCCGCTATCATTTTGAGGGCATCAGGCCCGGATTGCACGTCGTTCAGGTCGATCCATCGACTTTCCCGGCTGATATGGCTCCGATTAACTGCGCACAAAACACGCGCGCCGCCGGCAGCGACATTTCGCGCTTTGTCGAAGGTCGTGGAGGCGCCCTGAAACGCGCAGATTTCCGAGCCAAAAAGGTAGCTGCACGCAAAGTAACGACTGCCGAAAAATACGAGAAACCTGAAATTCTCACCGATCAGGAAGCTGCTGGTGCCGAGCGTAACTGGCTAGCCGGACAGGCCCCGGGCATTGCATTTGTCTTCCCCGAAACCGGCTATAACCCCCGGGTTAAGTCGCTTCGGGCGGCGGTGAAGCATCGCAAGGGCCAACGGGTAGAACTTTCCCTGAACGGTGAAAAGGTCAATCCGCTGTCGTATGAAGGCAAAGAGAAAAGCGCCAATGGATCGGTACAGATCAGCATTTGGCGCGGTCTGGATATTAAAAACCGCAAAAACACGCTCGTGGCGCGAGTTTTGGACAGAAACGGCAAGCTGGTTGAGTTATTGACCCGCGAAGTCCATTATTCGGCGAGCCCTCTCAATGCCGAACTGCTGAAAGATAAATCCGTTTTGATCGCAGACGGCGTAACCCGGCCCATTTTGGCCGTGCGCCTGACCGACCGTGACGGCCGCCCTGCCCATCACGGCGCAACCGGCGACTTCAGCGTCCCTGCCCCTTACGCCCCCGCCATTGAGGTGGATGCACAGCAGGCAAACCAGCTTTCCGGCCTCGAGCGCGGCGCCCCCGTGTGGCGCGTCGAAGGCGATGAAGGCATTGCCTATATCGAATTGGCTCCAACGACCGCTTCTGGTTCTGTCAGCATCACATTCCCGTTCCGCGACGGCGAAGTATCGCGCGAACAGCGTATCGAAACATGGCTTGACCCAGGCAATCGTCCGTGGACTGTAGTCGGCTTTGCCGCAGGAACCGTAGGTTTCAACACCCTTGACGAGCGTCTCGAAGATCTGACCGACGACGATGATAATATCAATCTGGATGGCCGGGTGGCCCTTTACGCAAAAGGCCGCGTCACCGGCAAATGGCTGATGACGCTGTCCTATGACACGGACAAGGAAGAAGACGAGACCCGCTTTGCAGGGATCATCGATCCACGCCGCTATTACACGGTTTATGCCGATCGTTCGGAGCAACGCTACGACGCCGCATCGGTGCGCCGACTCTATCTAAAACTTGAACGCCCGCAATTTTATGCACTGTTCGGTGATTATGAGACCGGCATCAACGAACCGGAACTGGCCCGTTACCAACGCGCGTTTAACGGCGTAAAAGCCGAATATCGCAGCGATCAGGTCAGCGCGCTCGCCTTTGGCGCGGATGCCGCCAATCGTTTCCGGCGTGAGGAAATTCAGGGCAATGGCCTGTCCGGTCCTTATGCCCTCTCCACCCGTGATATCATCGCGAACAGCGAGCGTATCACGCTGGAAACCCGCGATCGCCTGCGCTCTGACCGTATCGTCGAGCGCAAAGAACTAACGCGTCATATCGATTATGATATCGACTATCTCGCTGGCACCTTGCGTTTCCGCGAGCCGATTTTGAGCCGCAGCAGCGGTCTCGATCCGCAATTCATCATCGCCGAATATGAAGTGCTTGGCGTCGGTGGCCGTGATCTCAACGCTGGCGGCCGTCTGACCTACCAGTCCAAGGACAAGAAGTTTAAAATCGGCGCAACCGCGATCCATGACGAGAATGAGAGCGTCAAAAGCGATCTTGTCGGCGTGGATGTCCGCTACCGGCCCAATCTGAAAACGGAATTCCGCGCAGAGGTGGCTTCCAGTGACAGCGAAGACAAAACCGCCGATGTGCTGAACGGTGAGCCGCGCGGTGCGGATAGCGCCGTCGCCTGGCTGGTCGAGGCAGAGCATCATGGCTCCAATTTCGATGTACTCGCCTATGTGCGTCAGCAATCTGCAGGCTTTGGCCTGGGTCAGCTCAACGCGGCCGAAAGCGGCACACGCAAATTCGGCATCGATACGCGGGTGCGTCTGAGTGACAAACTGTCGCTGGCCGCCAGCGGTTATCAGGAAAACTTCCTGACCACCGATGCCCGTCGGCGCTCTGGCACAGCGGAAATCGAATATCGTAGCGATGATACGGCCCTGCGCGCCGGCGTCGTCCATGCCGAAGACAGATTGTCGGACGGCAGCGTCAATCGCTCTACACTTGCGCGGCTTGGGGCGACGCAAAGACTGTTTGACGGCAAGCTGGAACTGGATGCGCAAACCGAATTCGCGCTTGGCGGACAGGATGAAAGTATCGACTTCCCGGCCCGTCACAGCGTCACCGCACGCTACGCGATCACTAACGATATCAAGCTGGTCGGTACTTATGAGATTGCCGATGGCGAGAATATTGATGCGCGTACCGCTCGCATTGGTGTCGATGTCGCGCCGTGGGATGGGGCACGCGCCGTGGTCAGCGCCAATCAACAGGAAATTACCGAATTTGGGCCGCGCACCTTTGCGGCTTACGGCCTGACTCAGTCTATTCCGATCGACGACAAGTGGACGATCGATTTCTCACTCGATGGCAACGAAACCTTGGGGGGTTTTGACCGCAGCGATGTGATTAATGACGAACAGCCTGTCGCTTCCGGTGGTTTCCTGGGCAATGATGGCTCGTTGACAGAGGATTTCGTCGCCGTCACCGCCGGCGCGACCTTCCGAACCGACGATTGGAGCTGGGTATCGCGAGCAGAATATCGTGATGGCGATATTTCGGAACGCTATGGTTTCACCTCCGCGGTATTGAAACAAATCGGTGAAGGCAGTGCTCTGGGGGCATTGGGCAGCATCTTTGTTGCCGAAGATGAAACCGGCACCAGTACAAGAGTGATCGAAGCGGAAGCCAGTTGGGCTCACCGCCCGGCAGACAGTCAGTGGTCGTGGCTCGAAAAACTCGAATTTCGCGAAGACCGCGTGCGCAATGCGACCGCGGGCACGTCCGGACCGATTGGCGGCGCACCGCTGCTGGTCAATGGTGATGTAACTTCTCGTAGAATTATCAATAGTTTAAGCGTCAATTATACGCCGATTGACGCGGATGACGGCATCTTTACCGAAGCCGGAGAATATAGTTTCTTTTGGGGAAGCCGCTATGTTTTCGATAAATTTGGTGAAGATGATGTCGAAGGCTGGAGCAATGTGGTCGGGGCAGACGTCAAGTTCGACCTTTCAGACACCATTGATATCGGCGGACAGGCGACTGCGCGTATAGGCACGGATTTTGATACGATTGCCTATAGCGGAGGACCGAGTATCGGGATCACGCCGTTTAAAAATGGCTATATCTCGCTCGGCTATAATGTGGTGGGTTTTGAAGACCGCGACTTTGAAGAAAGCCGCTATACCAGAGATGGGCCCTTCATCACCTTCCGCCTGAAATTTGACCAGCAAACCTTAGGAAGTTTGGGGCTTTAAGGGGTGAGTTGCGTCTAAAATCCGCTGCCTTTCAGTTGGCGGATTATTATAGAGTTGTGCTCCGCACTTGATGCGGAGCGCGTTGCTCTATGTCCGTTTTGTTGGCCGATTATCGCAAAATCAGCGCTTTGGGGAGTGCCGGAAACCGCGACAATCAATCAGCAAACAACAAAACAGGTGTTTCAAGCAAATGCTTGAGCGCTTGCACATAACTGGCGGCGTCATAGCCGTCCACGACCCTGTGATCACACGAGATCGACAGATTCATCAGCTTGCGCGCCTGAATCTCGCCGTCAATGATCATGGGGCGTTCGACGATCTTGTTAGGACCGATAATCGCAACCTGCGGGCGTTGTATAACGGGTGTGGTCGCTATACCGCCCAAAGGCCCCAGAGACGTCAATGTTAGCGTTGATCCCGACAATTCGTCAGCCTTTGCGCTGCCATCGCGCGCAGCAGCCGATAAACGGCCGATTTCTGCCGCCAATTGCCAGATATTCTTGTCCTGCGCGTCCCGTATAACGGGCACCATGAGGCCTTGTTCGGTCTGTGTGGCCATACCCAGGTGCACAGCGCCATGACGCGTCACAAGGCCTGCCTCGTCGTCATAAGTGGCATTGAGCATCGGAAATTGCGTTAATGATTTGCAAATGGCGACGATCATCAGGGGCAACATGGTCAGCTTTGGCCGGTCGCCGCGATTGGCATTGAGGTCCGCGCGCATGTCTTCCAGCGCCGTCATATCAATCTCATCGACATAGGAAAAATGCGGAATGTGACGCTTTGATTCCGCCATGTTCTGAGCAATCTTGCGGCGCATGCCGATGACCTTGATCGTCTCGTTATCACGCTTCTGGGAAGCGCCTGCGGGACGATAGCCCTGCCCACTGCCATAGCTGAGATAGGCATCGAGATCGCTGTGCCGGATATGCTCGCCCTGAGCCTTCACAAGGCTCAGATCGACGCCCAGATCGGCCGCACGTTTACGCACGGCGGGGGTCGCGAGAACCTTCGCCGATGGTGCATTTTCTGCTGCCATGACGTCAGTTTTGGGTGGTTCCGTAACGGTTTTGTCAACTTCGGGTTCCGGTGCAGGAACTTCGGCAGAACGTTCATTTTCTTCTTTATTATCAGTAGCTTGAACTGGCGTCGTGACGTCACTTTCGACCGCAGCGTTACTTTCCGACCGTCCCGCTTCCGCGGCACTTCCGTCACCTTCCGCCTCGATCTGAACCAGCATAGAACCGATGGCAATGATATCGCCTTCTTCGCCCGCAACAGCAACAATCGTTCCGGTCACCGGCGCTTCCATTTCAACGGTTGCTTTGTCGGTCATCATGTCGGCGATCTGATCATCTTCCTCGACCCAGTCACCAACCTTCACATGCCAAGCAACGATCTCCGCCTCGGCAATGCCTTCGCCGATATCCGGCAGGTTAAAAGTGTAAATGCTCATGATGTCAGCTCCCCGACTATCTTATCCAAAGCTTCCCCAATTCGGACCGGTCCCGGGAAGTAAGCCCATTCCAGTGAATGGGGGTAAGGTGTATCAAATCCTGTCACCCGCTCAATCGGTGCCTCAAGGTGATAGAAGCAACGCTCCTGCACCAAGGCCGACAGTTCTGCACCAAAACCGCTGGTCCGGGTCGCCTCATGAATGATCAGGCAGCGGCCGGTTTTCTTCACCGAAGCTTCAATCGTCTCGATATCCAGCGGGACGAGCGTGCGCAAATCGATGACCTCTGCGTCGATGCCATGTTCTTCAACCACTGCATTGGCGACATGCACCATCGTACCATAAGCCAGAACCGTAACAGCATCGCCTTCCCGCACGATGTTCGCCTTGCCAATCGGAATCTTGTAGTAGTCCTCGGGAACCTCAGACGCCTCAAACTTCGACCATGGCTCAACCGGTTTGTCATAGTAGCCTGTAAACGGGCCATTATAGATTCGCTTGGGTTCAAAGAACATCACCGGGTCATTATCTTCAATCGCTGAAATCAGCAGTCCCTTGGCGTCATAAGGCGTTGAAGGAATTACCGTTTTTAACCCACAAACATGCGTAAACATGCTCTCGGGCGACTGGCTATGCGTCTGCCCGCCAAATATGCCGCCACCAAAGGGAGAGCGCACGGTAATCGCGCTGGTAAACTCGGCAGCAGACCGATAACGCAAACGCGCTGCTTCTGAAACGAGCTGGTCAAGGCCGGGATAGATATAATCTGCAAATTGGATCTCTGGCACAGGACGCATGCCATAAGCCGCCATGCCAACAGCCACACCGATAATCCCGCATTCGCTGATGGGCGTATCGAAGCAACGTGTCTTGCCGTGCTTTTCCTGAAGGCCAGCCGTCGCACGGAACACACCGCCAAAATAGCCTACATCTTCGCCCATGATGACAACATCATCATCGCGCGCCATCATATTATCCAGGCCACTGTTGATGGCTTCTATCATGTTCATGGTCGTCATTATTTAGATGCCTCCGCATCAGGCCATTTGATTTCCCGCTCTTTATTCGCTTGCTCGCTCTGCTCTTTCAGATGCCAAGGCATTTCTTCAAACACATCCTGGAACATGGTTTCAAACGGCTGGTGCAGACCATGACCCAAAATGCCGTTTTTCTCCGCTTCCTTGGTTGCCACTTTAACAGCCTCAATGCATTCTTTGTCGAGCGCTTCATGCTGCTCCTTGCTCCAAACACCGCGATGGATCAGATGCCGTTTTAATCGCGTAATCGGATCACCTAGTGGCCATTCCTCACGCTCTTGCGCACTGCGATAGGCGCTAGGGTCGTCAGATGTGCTGTGTGCCTCTGCACGATAGGTGAAGTGTTCGATCAATGTGGGGCCGTTATTGGTACGCGCCCGTTCCGCTGCCCATTGCGTTGCCGCATAAACGGCCAGCGGATCATTGCCGTCAACCCGCAAGCCGGCAATGCCATAGCCTGCAGCCCGTGCTGCAAAAGTTGTTCGCTCTCCTCCGGCGAACCCTGAAAAAGAAGAAATGGCCCATTGGTTATTCACGACATTCATAATGATTGGCGCGTTATACACCGTCGCAAAGGTCATCGCGCTGTGGAAGTCGCCTTCCGCGGTGGACCCCTCCCCACACCAGGTTGCTGCGATACGCGTATCCCCTTTGGCCGCGCTCGCCATTGCCCAACCAACGGCTTGCGGATATTGGGTCGCAAGATTTCCAGAAATGGAAAAGAATCCCAGTCGGCGCGAACAATACATGATCGGCAGCTGACGGCCTTTCAACTTGTCTTCCCGATTGGAGAAAATCTGGTTGATCATGTCCACCATAGGATAGCCGCGAACAAAAAGTATCCCCTGCTGCCTGTAACTAGGAAAACACATATCATCGCTATGCAGCGCCATGGCTGCCGCAACTGAAGTCGCCTCCTCACCTGTAGATTTCATGTAAAAGCTCGTCTTGCCCTGTCGCTGCATGCGGTGCAGCCGGTCGTCAAAAGCTCGCACTTGTGCCATGGTTTTCAGCATCTTGAGCAACGTGTCATCAGAAAGCTTCGGATCCCATGGTCCAACCGCTTTATAGTCCTCATCCAGCACCCGGACCATATCATATACCATTTCACGCATGGTTGCGGGATCGCTGCTGACATCGGGGCGGGGTTGATCACCTGCTTTGGGTATATCCACATCACTATAATCAACCGTATCGCCAGGACGGTATTTCGGTTCGGGAACATGCAGAGATAGTGGTGGTAAATTGGTTTTGCTATTGTCGCCAGCCATCCAGAATCTCCTGCTTAGCCGCATTGTTGCAGCGCAATATTTATTTCAATTGATTGTTATATTATTTCATCTTCCCAAAAAGGTCAATATATCTGTCCTATGCCTTTGGACAAAAAAGGGGAGCAGATATCTGCTCCCCTTTTCTACGTTATCTTTGGCGATGTCTACATTCAGAAACGCACAGCCATGTTTACCACTGCCCGATCATCTCGGAAGACCTGCTCTCCCACACGGGTTTCAATTGCCGCACCAAAGCTCAACGGGCCGTTGGTGAAGTTAAACCCGCCTTTCATCTCACCATAAGACGCATCCTGCAATCCGATAGGCAAAGCGAATGGTAAGTTCTCTGCATCCAGGAACCTCACACTGAAGTTGGTGTCGTTCCCTGAAATCCGGTTGACATAGTCAAGTTTCATCTCAGGCTGGAACGACCACCCTGACGCAAAACCCATTTTGGCGTTGCCGGAAATTTTCAGACCTATCTTGGCTTCCAAGCCGGCACGACTAATTTCATCCACAGCCATTGCGAGACTACCAGCACTGTCGCGGAACCCATCAACATTATAGGATGAATAGCCGATACTCGCACGCGGCGTCAGCAGCAAACCATCTACATCGATATTGTAACCAGCTTCAATCTCACTCGCAAAGGCCAGTGAGCTGGTGTCCAGCCTGTTGAGCGTGGTACCGCCGGATATCCTACTATCGGAACCGATACGGGAATGAGACATGGACGCTTGTCCACCGATATAGAAATTACCGCCAAGACGATAATTGCCATAGACCGACGCCTGATTGGTCTCAACATTCGCAAGACTTCCGCTGACTTGCTGGGCACCATCGGCATAGCCGAAGGCGGTGCCAAGAGTTGTGCGGTCGTCCAAGCCAAATTCCAGCCCCATAGCGATATGCCAACTGCCTTGCTTGTCCTGTGCACCATTGCCACTAAATGCCAATGCAGATTGAGTATATCCAGCCGACATAAATCCGCTCATATTCTCAGGCAACTGAACCGCATTCCAGCTTGAAGACTGGTAGTTTCCGGCAAAACTCAGTTGCGAAGCCGAGCTATTCGTCAGTTGGCGACTGTTCAGAACTCCCGGCGCACCGATGATCCTGATCTTGCCTTTCACACCTTCCTTGGCACCAAGTAGGGACAGACGGTCCGACACAAGATTACGCATGGCAGCGCCCTGTTGTTGATCGAGTGTCGTCGTCCGCCCAGCTTGAGATGCCGAGAGATTCTGGAAAGTGGCACTTAACTGACTGGCTTCCATGACATCAATCAAACCGAAGACGTCGGACAGATCGTTGTAAGAGCTACCTCTAGCGCTATCCAAAGCGCTACCGAAAGCGAGTGAAAATGGGTTGGTAACCCCGTTACCCCGGAAGAAGTCGGTAAAACGAGCCGCTCGCATTCTTGCAATCACGTTGTTCGGACCATAAATCAGCTCCGGATACAACACGCCAATTCGCCCTACGACATCATCAAAAGTGTTCTCGACTCCACCTTCAGCTGTAACAATCTCAAAAGTCTGGCCAAAGCGGGCACTATTCCGCCCAAAGGCATTAAACACTGCCGCTACACCACCCAATGAAATGATACCTGCGTTATCATCATCGCCGAGTACAGCCAATTTATCGTTACCGGAACGGGCAACTTCAAAAATCGATATCGTACCCGAAGCCAGGATAACGTCACCAGCAATTGTCAAAGTCGCTCTATCCCCGATATCACGACCAGGTGCGATGACACCATTGACCGAAGTCAGGAATGTCGGATCGAAGAAACCATTGCCCGTCAGAAGTCCAGTACCTAAGAACGCTTCGCCGGTTGTCAGAGTTCCCCGGAGGTCAAGCCAACCGCCGGTTTGCGTATAGTCACCCCAAACTTTCAGATTGCCGCGCCTACGGATATCCAGGCGTGCCTCGCCCTCTATATTGAGACGATCGATGGTCACATCGTCACGCAATCTCGTCGCGCCAGGGGCAGCCAATGTAACCTCGTAATAGCGTGCCCGAATGCCAGCTGACGGATCAGCTACTATGTTGTTAGGGACGAAATTCCGGCTACCGGGGCCGCCTTCGATAAAGACGCTATTGGGTGTTCCTTCATCAAATTCGACGCTGAGTGTTGACAGATCAAGGCAGTCGTCCAGAAAACAGACATTCCCGAATTTGGGCGTGTCACCGGTAACGCCTGGTGCCTCAAATCCTGGCAGGGCGTTGACGAGTTCGCCATCGACACTGATGCCATAGTTCGGGTCCATGTCCTGAACCCAATGGTTCGGATTCATCCAATTGCGGGTCCCGGCGCGACTGGACGAATAAACATAGCTGTTATTCGCTACGATTTGATCCCAGAACAAGTAAAGCGGCTGATAGAAACTTTGGGTGCCATAGGACGAAAATGGTTGGAATGTTAAAGGATCTTCCGGATCGTTCCCAAAAAATCGCGAACCGCCAGACAATACCGATGTAATAACCGGCGTATCAAAAAGTTCGTCCGCAACCAATGCACTGCCGGAATCACCACCGGCCGTGGTGCCTTCTCGCGGCAATGCCTCGCCGTCATAAAGGTCGAAGTCGAACATGCCATTGTTGGGATCAAAAGCATCTTGGCCAGCCGGACTGTCGAAATCCGTGTTGTACAGCGTTTGTGGCAATACCGGATCACCAGGCTCAAAGAGAAAATTATTTCTGTCATCCAGCGAGCTAGCCGATGAGATCATATTTTCTGCAATGCGGCGACGGAAATCAATGCCGAGATCGGAGCCATTGGGACCCAACCCTCTTGCTCCATAACCATTGATAACGCCATGCGTTTCTTCTCTCAATGGTGAGAACAGCAAGGTCCATGTGGGAACGCCATCAGCATGAGTATCAAGAGTCGCGAGCGCGACGTCGGCTTCAAGGAAACCCGTCGGTATGGAGCGTTCGTCATACCAGACCTGCTCAACGTTATAGATGTTGAAATCCACGTCCGTCTGATTTGCGACGCCGCCATCAAGTCCAACCCAACGGCGTACGGCAGGGAGATTATCCGCACTAAAACCAAAGGCAATTGCCGTTCCTCCAGAAGCAAAGCCATAGCTGTCGGCAGCTTGGTCGTTCACGCAATGAGCCGCGAATATAACTGTACGGGGGTTGATCAGGGAACCTGTACAAAGGCCCAAGCTAGTCGTCGTCTGGTCAGGCCGCACTGTCATTTGTCCGACGCCTGTGACATCAACAATATTATCAAATACTCCAACCGGAGGCGGGTCGTCTAAAGTTAGATCATCCCGAATGACAATATTGGGAGCATTCTCAACCATTACAGGGCGAGATTGAGCGGAAGTGTCCGCGATGCTTGGTCCCGTTTGCGCTTGGGCCGGCACAGCTAATCCGGCGAGACACGCTGTTGAAGATGCAGTTATAAATAAAGAACGGCTAAAGACAGAAAACGACATTCAAGTTCTCCCTAAGAGTTGGTTGAACTAATCGAAACTACTGTTTTAGGAACCCCTACGACTCGCTAAGACGGTACGAATATCACACTTTATTGTAAAATTGAATTGTCGTGATGCAATAAAGTTGCGCGGGGTTATGCTGCAGTAACCAGCTGCAGTAATATTTCACTGTAATTTGGGATTATCGCCTAAACGGCAACAGGCGCAGAAATATGAGGTTGCGGGCTATAGTCCAGAACATCAAAGTCAGTAATCCTGTAGTCAAAGACCGATTCCGGTTTCCGCAATATTTTGAACTTTGGGGAACCAGCAGGCTCGCGCGATAATTGTTCTTCGACAAGCTCTGAATGGTTCAAATAAAGATGTACGTCGCCGCCATTCCAAACCAGTTGCCCTGGTTCCAGATCGCACTGCTGAGCGATCATACGGATCAACAATGCCGCCGAAAACACATTAAAAGCGAAGCCCAGCCCCAAGTCGCAACTGCGCTGATAGAGTATCGCCGATAACTTGCCACCTGATACATAGAACTGATATGTCTTATGACACGGTGGCAAAGCCATCTGATCCAATTCAGCGACGTTCCAGCCGGTAAATATATGGCGACGAGAACCGGGATTGTTTTTCAGCCCGTCAACGAGCAATTTTATCTGGTTGATACCTTTTTCTTCAAGACGATAGAGCCCCTCACCGGCCGGTGTGTAGCGCGGCCAATCAACCCATTGTTTGCCGTAGACCGGGCCCAAGTCACCCCATTGCCTAGCAAACGCATCGTCCTCGATAATACGTTGTTCAAAGGCATCTCGGTCGATTTCTTCACCGGTTTCTCGCCGGTACTTGTCCAATGGCCAATCGGTCCAGATATGTACTTTTTGCTCTACCAGCGAACGGATGTTCGTATCTCCGGTCAGGAACCACAGCATTTCTCTGGCTGCGGTTTTCCAAAAGACCCGCTTGGTAGTCAGCAGCGGAATCGCATCGTCAGCCAGATCAAAGCGCATCGTTGCGCCAAAAATTGCTTTGGTCCCGACGCCGGTACGGTCCACTCGTTCATCGCCTTGCGTCCAGATATGCCGCATCAGGTCGAGATATTGCTGTTCATAATGCTCGCTGGGAATCACACGCTTACTCCATGTCAGTAGCGATCGATGCTATACAGCTCCACGGCTATCCTCAACCGGACAAATCACAATAAATTGGAACGTTTTAATGATCATAGGCTTCAGTCAGCATGCGGCCTATCGCACATCTCATCGTCTAAAAGATCGTTATAGCTGTTGCCTCGCCCAAGCTTTGAAATCACTAATGATCATTTTTTTGGGCGCTTCAAGACAGCTAAACACTCCGTTTAGAATGGCGGCGAGGAACTGTCGCAAATCAATCAACGCATAAGGAGAACGATGGGCATCCAAGCCGTCACTGGACAAGATTTGCATCATATCCTGATGAGACAGCAGTTTAACGATTTGGCTCCAATCGGCTTCTTCTTTCAAAGACATAAGGTTGGACAATTCAACAATCAGGAAACATTTAAAGTCGCGGCCATCTTCTTCCTGAGCACCCAAGCCAACGCTGGCAATTGCCGACAGGAAAACGTCTTCAAATTTCACAATTTCGTTTACACTTCGATCTGGTGTGGATCCGATTTCCAGGCAATCCAATGCCAAACCAATCAAGAAAAGCTCACGCCATGAATAGGCAACCCCCTTACCCTTTCCGGTATTCGCGCCCGCAGGAAATCCAAGCCGTTGAAAATGCTGCAATCGCCCACGGAAAGCGATTTTTTTAGCGCTGGCAACATTATGCTTGGTGGATAAGGTATCCAGTATCTCGGCATAGGTAAATTCCACGATTCCCCCCAATAAACAACACAACGGTTCAGAGACATATTGATGAACATCATTGTTCTTGTTTCGAAC
Source organism: uncultured Sphingomonadaceae bacterium (assembly GCA_947495985.1). Taxonomy (GTDB): domain Bacteria; phylum Pseudomonadota; class Alphaproteobacteria; order Sphingomonadales; family Sphingomonadaceae; genus Parasphingorhabdus. The sequence continues at coordinate 628,887 of CANMBD010000001.1, read as the reverse complement.
TTGTTATCGCAATGCTGAATTGGAACTCCGGTAGCAAGAAGCATCACAACCAAAATGGTTCAATCCAGTATCAAGCGCAACCGGATTTGCAATCTGCCAAGATAAGATCGAGGACAAACGATCCGTATGTAACCGATTAAGAGCAAGACCCTTCAAGAATCGACTACAATTTTGCGGTTTTATGGGTGAATCTTTTCATTCTTTGGCTCTTGTGGACAAAGATGATCATTCGCAAAATCCCTGCACCAGCCGACGGCAAACTTGGTTCTATACCCAAAACAGCTGGTTTTTGGCCGATTTCCAAAGGTTGGCTGACAAAAATATCACCCGATACAATACCAATGACGCGTTAACCTTATTTTGATTATCCCCTCTTATTGCGACTGTATGACCACGCGCGTTCTAATCGTCGATGACCGGCCCACAAATCTCAGGATTTATGCCCAGTTTGTGACTATGATGGGGGAAGAATATTCCTCCGTCACATTTGCCGATCCGTTGGAGGCGCTTGAATGGCTCAATAGCAACAGCGCGGAACTGTTGGTTGTTGATTATCGGATGCCTCAGATGAACGGCGCAGAGTTCATCAAAAAAGTCCGCAAGATGTCTAAATGCGGTGACGTGCCAGCAATCGTAATAACCGCTCATCAGGACCGTGAATGCCGACTTTCCGCGCTGGATGCCGGCGCGACTGATTTTCTGCAGAGCCCGGTATCACATGTGGAATTTTGCCGGCGCGCGACATCGCTTCTGACAAAAAGCCAAAAAAGCGATAATCTGAGAAAACGGGCGTCTGAAATCGAAAGAAAGCATGCCGCACTTTCCGATCTGCCGGATAGTAACGCACCAGCAAACAAAAGCATGCTTGAACAGATCATCGATACAATACCCATCATGATCAATGCCACCGATCGGGCCGGTCGCTGCTTGTTCACTAATGCCTATCAATCGGCACTTTTTGACAAAACGCCCGATGAGATGGTCGGTCGCGATTTTGGCGAGATACTGGGCCCTGGTCTCGCAACAAATTCAAATCGCCGAAACGAGATAGTGCTGAAGTCGGAACAACCCATTCCACATTATGAGGAAAAATTCTCCAGCGATGGCGTTGAGCTTATTTTTCACTGTAACAAGTCTCCGCTGCTGAACCATAAAGGTGAGACAATTGGTGTATTGACCACTGCGGTCGACATCACTGCCCGCAAGTTTGCGGAAGAACACCGCACCCATTTGGCTTTGCACGACATGCTGACGGGGCTGCCCAATCGTGCGCTGTTGGCGGAAAAAGTACGCAAAACAATCGACACCTGTCAAAAGACCGGTCAGGAATCAGCTCTACTGCTGCTGGATCTCGACCGGTTCAAAGTCATCAACGACACACGCGGCCATCACAGCGGTGATACATTACTGCGGGAAGTTGCAGAACGGTTGCTCGACATTATCGGCCCGGACGATTTCGCGGCGCGTATTGGCGGTGATGAATTCGCCATTATTCTTGGCAAAGTCAGCGGACCTGATGCGATCAACTCCCGCTGCACAAAAATATTGAAAGCAATTAATGAACCATACTCCATTAGTGGAATCGAACAGGTCATCGGAGCCAGTATCGGCGTCAGCTTGATTCCGAATGATGGCGACGAATATGAAGAATTGCTGAGGCTTGCTGACCTCGCGATGTACGATGCGAAGGCAAATGGCCGTAACTGTCATCGTTTCTTCTCCGAGGGCATGAACCAGATTGCCCAGGCAGATGCGTCGCTTGAGATTGAATTGCGTGATGCCTTAAGTCAGGACCAGTTCGCTCTTGAGTATCAACCAATAGTCGATGCCAAAACATTAGAATATGTAGGTTTGGAAGCACTACTGCGCTGGGATCATCCAACGCGTGGACGCCTGTTGCCGGTGCAGTTCATTCGCGTTGCAGATGATACGGGAATAATGGACTCCGTCGGCAAATGGGTAATCGCCGAGGTATGCAGCCAAATAAGGCGATCTGCGGATGAAGGTGTTGATCTTCCGCGTGTTGCTATCAATGTATCCCCGCGTCAGTTTCAGAATCAGAAAATCTGCGAAGAGGTGTTGAAGAACATTGAGTTGAACCAGATTGATCCGTCGAAAATTGTGATTGAGATTACCGAAGAATTACTGCTGAATAACAATGATCATGTGAGCGACTCCTTGATCAGATTGCGCGAAGTCGGGGTCGGTATTTCGATAGATGATTTTGGAACCGGCTATTCCTCGCTACAATATCTAAGAGATTTACCGGCCAATTGTTTGAAGATTGACCGTACTTTCATATCGCGGATTGAACATTCTGCAGCAGACCGTGCGATTATAGGTACAATTTCCCATCTCGCTCACGCGTTGGATATGCGGGTTATAGCTGAAGGCGTCGAAAATGATGCCCAGCTTGAGCTCCTCCAAGCGTCAGGATGTGACGAGATTCAAGGCTTCAAAATAGCGCGTCCACAGCGTGCGACAGACTTGTCGAAATTGTTCGGAGTACAACGGAAACAAGTTACCGGTTCGGCGGAAGGATAGCGGCATGCTACCTTTCTTGCAAAGCAAGCGCTCTACCAAGCAGCATAACACGCACAGACACGTCCATCATCATCGTCATTCACATCACAGTGACGCTACCGAGCGGGGTCGTGACCGAGAGAGAGAGATGATCATAAACCGACTGGTTTTGATCGTGATCGCGCTCACCGTCACTTATTTTCTTGACGGGAATGCAGACCTGATGCTCGGCTTTCAACTGCACCTTTTGGGCAGCCTGGCAATCTTTATCGCTTATCGTTTAAAGCCTGGACCAAGCAACGGGCGACGGCTGGCAGGCTTGGTGGTTGACTTCGGTGTTTCGACCTATTTGTTTGAAATTGGCGGCGGAGCAGTTGCTGCGCTCTATCCATTGTACCTGTGGGTGATATTAGGCTATGGCTTCCGCTTTGGTATCAAATGGCTTGGCATCGCGGCGGCGCTAGGAACAATGTCATTCGGTTGGGCCATATATTCCGTGCCCTACTGGCATCATAATTTATCCCTGTCTTTAGGTCTCTTGGGTGGTTTGATCGTCGTTCCTGCATATTGCTCGACCCTGATTATCAAAATATCCAAAGCAACCAAAGAAGCTGAAAGCGCAAATAAAGCGAAGAGCCTGTTTTTGGCAAGCATAAGCCACGAACTGCGTACGCCCCTAAATGCCATTATCGGATACGGGACACATTTGCTCGACATGAAGTTGCCTGAAGCACAACAACAGATGGTGAGCACCAGCGTATCCGCCGGTCAGCATCTGTTACATCTGATCAACCAGCTACTGACCTTTGCGAGATCGGATACGCAGGAAGAACTGCCGGAACCAAAAGAGTTCAGTATCGTCGATGTGCTGACAGATGTGCGCGACATCTTGCAATTGGCCGCGGCGGAAAAAGGTTTGAGAATTCATCTCGAAGCCGAAGCACTGAGCGACCAAGCTGTTGCGGGACAACTTGACCATATACGCAATATCCTGATCAATCTGACCAGCAACGCCGTAAAGTTCACGGAAACAGGTACGATAACATTGAAGTGCGGAATAGAAGATGATGTTTCTGAAGCTCCCGTGTTATGGTGTTCAGTCACTGATACTGGACCTGGTATACCGACCGACGCGCATGAGAAAATATTCGGCGTTTTCCAACAAGCAGATGACAGTATAATTGACAATTTTGGCGGTACGGGGCTGGGTCTTGCTATCTGTAAGCAACTGGCAATGCAAATGGGCGGCAATATTGCATTGGAAAGCACAGTCGGAAAGGGCAGCACGTTCACTCTTGCTTGCCCAGTCGAACCGGTTGTCGACAATGAAATTATACCGAACCTAGAAAGCTACAGAATATTGTCGCTGGGCTTTGGTCTGAATGGCCCGAATATTGAACAAGAGAACGACGGTTCTGTTGTCATTGAACATATTCAATGCGCAAAGAATGATCGTCTGGAATCGATCCTTAAAAACCGCTCGTTCTCCTCTTATGATATGGCTCTTCTCGATGAAGAAATCGCCGAGCAACACAAAGATGACTCCATATTCTGGAATCATTTTCGCGAGGCCAAATTGCCACCAGTCCTGCTCTCCAAAAGTGGCAGCAAGAGCCTAAACGAGATTAAACTGCGAGCCGCTTTCGCATCAGTATTACCGGCATCTGCAGACTTTGATACCGTGCGCAGCGTTGTTCAAATTGGTTGTTCTTTCAGTCGTATCGGCAAGAAATTGGAAGACAACCCTGACCGCATCATTCGAACATCTGCTTCGCTCAAGATATTGGTTGCTGATGATAATCGCACCAACCAGATGGTCTTGCAAACCATCCTTATTAATGCTGGCCATGAAGTAGTCGTTGTTTCTGATGGTGAGCAAGCTCTTGATGAACTGGAGCAATATTCCTTCGACATCGTGTTTCTGGACGTCAATATGCCCAATATTGGTGGCATAGAATGCTGCAAGCTATGGCGCCAGATAGAAGGTCCCCGCCATCATATCCCGATTATCGGCCTTACCGCCGATTCTACGTCGGAAACAGAGAAAAAATGCCTTGATGCCGGCATGGATTTAAGGCTCACAAAACCAATAGAAGCAAGTGTTTTGCTCGACACCGTTGCAGAACAGACAGGCAATTTCCGTAAGGCAGGTGAAGCGCAAAAATCGCTGCATGATGATCCATTCAACGTTGTGCAGACCATCGGATCAAAGTTGACAGATGACCCTCAACCACCAATTGATCCAGAGCAAATGGACTATTTGAAATCCATAGGCGACGAGGCATTCGTTCAGTCAATCATCGATGCATATGTTGAGGACACGTCAGACATCATGAGGGCATTCAAAAAGTCGGTTGAAGACGGTAAAGTAGAAGATTTTCGTTTCCATGCTCACGCTTTCAAGAGCGGCGCCAACAACATCGGCGCAAAAAAATTGTCTCAAATATGCAGCCACTTGGAAGTCATAACGGAATCAGAATTCACGCAAAAGCGTTTTGAATATCTCGCACAAATCGAACGAGAAGTGTCACTCATCAAAGCTTTCTTGAACGATCCGGAAATGGCTCAGGGCGGCGAGGCCGATAATGGATATAGCGCAGCAGGCTAAGCTCGCAGCTAAACAGTCTTGAGCGAGCGGGCAATTCGGCGCTCTTGCGCATTCGCAAGGCGTTCCATTTTTCTTACATCGACTTCATCAAGGTAAAGCGCTGTCTCCGCCCACATTTCCGTAATTTCGAGCAATTCATCAATCGTTACGGGATTGGCAAGGCGACGCGCCTTATAGACAGCGCGTTCAGCGTGGAACCGTTTCCGGTTTTGCTGGGTATATTCGATAATGGCTTCTTCGCCTTTGCCGTCCTCGGCCAAAATATCAACCACACCCATGTCGTAAAGCTGTTCGGCAGTGAACAGCTTGCCCTCCAGAATAAACTGTTCTGTCTCTTTGCGCCCCAGACGCTGACGCAGATAACTGTAGGCACCCATGCCCGGGAAGAGATTGAACAAAATTTCGGGCAAGCCCAGCCTTGCACTTCTCTCGGCCACCAGAATGTCAAAAGCCAAAGCATGTTCAAAACCGCCGCCCAACGCATCACCCTGCACCAAAGCCATGGTAATAATTGGGGCACCAAAACCCGTGCTGTTCGCATATTGCATATGCACGCAGGTCCGGGCGTATTTCTTCAAAGCACCCAAGTCGCGACGCCGAATGCAGTCTGCAAAATGTTTCAGGTCGCCGCCGAGATTGTAAATGCCTGGCGTGTGCGATCCACAAACAAAATAGCGCATTGGATCCTCAGTATGGGTTCCATCCATGGCATAATTTGTATGAATCCAGTCTTGGACCATCTGGATTTCATCGCCCAATTCATATGTGTAGCTGGGGCGAGATTTCTGGTTCATATAGCACCAGAAGATTTCATCCGTTTTATCGAACCGCAAATCAATTTCATTGAATTTCTGTTTGAATATATCATAGCCAAGACCACGGTGCGGTGTGATCAGTGTTTCTGTCGCGTCGAATACGAGATCAGTCTCGACATCGTTTACGGCTTGGCTTCGTAAATCCATATACATACTCTCCACATAATCGGGGCTACGTCGAAACTCAGACGTAACAATTTCCGAAGTGCTTGAGAGATATTTTTATGGCACGCCCCAAAAAGAAGCAAGTAAAAGTACTTAGCTTAAACTACATCCTTAATGGACCAAAAAAAATGCCAGTCTTTGGCGATGCTTAGTGGTAAATAAGCTTTTGTAAAATCTAGTAAATTTTCAAACTGAAATGGCCATTTTTGACAATATAGCTTGACGTTTTCGGCCAATTTTTTCTGGATAAATTACAGTTTCTTTCGATACTATCTATCCAGCATCAGCCTCTGAGCCTGCAGATGCGCTGATTAGACCACGATAAGCACGGACCGCTGAACGCGTCCCTTTTGTTACTTCAAACACGTCTTCTGCAATTGGCATTGCCACATTATATTTCTTGGCCAAAGCCATAACCGTCGGCGCGCTTTTGACACCTTCAGCAACCATCAGCATTTCCTCAATAATGTCGTCAATTTTCCGCCCCTTGCCAAGCTCGACACCGACATGCCGGTTTCGGCTCAATGGGCTGGTGCAGGTGGCGATCATATCCCCCATTCCCGTCAGGCCGGCAAAAGTCTCGGGACGGCCACCCATGGCCACCCCTAATCTCGTAATCTCTGCCAAACCACGAGTGATCAGAGCGGACCGGGTGTTATCGCCTGCGCCCAATCCATCTCCCATGCCAACGGCAATGGCGATGATGTTCTTCAGCACCCCGCCCAACTCGCAGCCCAGCAAATCAGTATTGGTATAAACACGAAACATTCCGGAGTGAAAAAGCTGTTGGAGTTGCTTGACGATAATCTCGTCTTCCATAGAGATTACGCTGGCCGCAGCCTGCCCGGCCATGATTTCCCGCGCCAGATTGGGGCCGGTCAGGACACCAACAGGGTGGCCCGGCAAGACGTCTTCGATGACTTCAGTCATACGTTTGCCGGTAGAGAGCTCCAAACCTTTTGTCAGGCTGATCACAGGAACCCAGGGCCGCAAGTAAGATTTGGCTTCTTCTAGTACATTGCGAAAGTTGCTGGACGGGATTCCCATGACAAGTACGTCAGCGTCAGAGACGGCCTCACCGATATCACCCGTGGCTTCCAGTGCTTCCGGCAATTCGGCATCAGGCAAATATTTGCTGTTCCGGTTATTGTTGTTAATATCATCGACAGTGTCGCCATCTCGGGCCCATATCTTGATTGGGGCATTGCGCGAGACCAGTGATGCCACGGTTGTCCCCCAGGACCCTCCACCCAATAGCCCGACGCGCAATTTCATAGCTTTTCCCCAAATTTTACCGCGACTCCCCTTTTGAGGAGTTCTATGTCACTAAACTGGCTGGAAATTTAGTGTTTTGCAAGAAATGCCCGGTGCACAGCGGCAGTGTCTTTGGGTTTCTCAATCATCGGAATATGTCCGGTTTCTTCGAAAATAACCGCTTCACTAGTTTTGATTCCATCATCCAGCACCGCAACGCAGCTAACATCAATCAACCGATCATGGCGCCCCCAGATAATCAGCGTTGGTGCCGTTACCTCGTCAAGGCGATTATTGAGCGGGTGATTGATACCGGCACCGGCAATTTGCCAGAATATCTTGTCGAGAACTTCTCTATGGGCTTCGGCCTCTGCAAAGAATATTTTCTTGAAGTTCTTTGGCATCGGCACTGGTTTATAAGAAACGAAAGCCATAAGCCGATCAACATCGGAGACGTCGCTCAGCGCCAAGGAATTTTCACCTTTTTCTGCCGCAATTGCCAATTCGCTCTTCACATCGCCCATGACGCCAGCATTGTTAAACAAGGTCAATGACGCGACTTTGTCCGGATATTCCATTGCAAATTGCAAAGCGATAAATCCGCCCATGCTATTGCCGCCGATATGACATTTGGGGACATTGATAGCGTCCAGAAACGCACTCAGTCGATGGACCTGCGAGAGGATATCATAGTCACGATCCAGAGATCGGTTGTTCTCACCAAAGCCCGGCAGATCCGGCGCAATCAAACGATGATCCTTGGTGATATGCGGCGCGTAGATTGACCAATTATCCTTGTCACCACCAAAACCATGCAACAAAACGAGTGGCACACCATCCCCTCGCCCACCTTCCAGATACGGCCAGACATTGTCACCGATTTTGATGGATTTTTGGCGCATTCCTCCCCGGAGGCGCAGCGAAGCGGTCATGAGATCATAAAGCGCCTTCGGAAACACGAAATAGGCGATCAACACCGCCAATATTATGGTGCATAAAATATATAGAATGATCATCATTGCGAAATTCCCCCGTTCGCACTTCTGGTCGCTATTTTGTCAATATGCGACCCATCCAGTCAGTCATATCCGTCAGCACCGCATCTTTTTCCGGTTCATTAAAAATCTCGTGAAAAAGTTCCGGATAGATCTTCAACATTCTTTCGCCGGAGCCAATATTCTCATTGAGAAACACCGACCCTTCCGGTGCTGTCAGGCTGTCTTTTCCGCCGTGCAGCAGCAATATCGGCAATGTTATTTTGGCAGCGTGGCTTTGCACCAATTCCATATTAGCCATCATTTCAGCTGCCAGCCGGGCACTGATCTTGGTACCGGAGACCAACGGATCGGCCAAATAATCCGCGACAACCTTCGGATCGCGGCTGACTCCATTCGCATCCAATGCCAAAACGCCCATTGTGGGCGCCAATTTCGAGAGAAGTTTGCTGAGCCCCTTCATGACTGCAGAAGGCTCTTCCGTCGCTTTAATCGCTGGACCAGACAACACAGCTGCCGTGAAACGAGACGGATTTTTGAGCAGGTAGGTCGCACCAATTAAACCGCCCAAACTATGTCCAACCAATATCAGTGGAAGGCCTTTTTGTTCCGCAGGCAATTGTTTGATCAGGCTATCCAAACCATCATGATAAACTGAAAAGTCAGGGACGAAGCCATTTGCTCCGTCTGACTTTCCATGCCCCCAATGATCAAGGGTTTGAACCGCAAATCCGTGTTTAGTGCAATGATCCGCAAAATATCCGTATCGCCCGCTATGTTCATCATAGCCATGAACCAATATAATGACTGCTTTCGCAGCAGTTTCCGGCGTCCAGCTTTGGCAATAAAGCGATGCACCCGCGGCCGCCGATGGCGCGACCAGGGTCAAACTCGCCTCTTCATGCCTCAAGCGATTTTCCTTTTCATCACAAGTTCGTGATCATGGGCCAGTTCATTTTCATATTCAAACAATATGCGGTCCAATGTCTGGCTGATTTTGGTCTGGGTTCGTACCATTTCAATTTTCGGCCAAGTCGTCCGCTCGCCAAGTTGTATCAGTTCACTAATTTCTTCCACCGACAGATCACTTAGTATTTTAGCCGGACTCCAGAACATCGTCGGACGGATGATGTTAATATCGCCGGTATAGTCCTGATTAATGACGGATAGCGTCATATTGGCCATACTGTTCAGTCGCGGAAAATAGGATAGCGGCTTCTGCATAATTTCGACGTTGGCGTTAAGCCAAGCCTTCATCGTCGAAGTCGTTGCGTTCCGGATCGCGGAAATCGGAGTTCTCTGCTGCTTCACATCAGTCGCAAAGGGTGTGATGAGCGGATTTGCCTGACTGACAATATGGTGATTAACTCCATAAAGCCGCCCCAACCGTTTGGCTGGTAAGTCATGGGTTACAGAACCATCAACCCATTTGCGATTGGGCAGATAAGGTTTGCGTTCCCCTTTATGATCCTTGGCTGCCAATGTCACAGGAGGATAAACGCCCGGTACGGCGCAAGAAGCCATAACTGCTTCCCGGATATAGACATTGGGTGACGCAATAGCGTTCAAAAGGCGTGATGTTTGATGCTTTTCCGCTGGAGCGATCGATACATTCAAATGCCGCCCGGTCAGTTCATAAGCCTCCTGAAACGTCAGATCCGGGATCATATTGCTGATACGCTCTCGGATCTCATCTATTTTCAGACGCCTTGTGCCACCAAATATGCTCAACCCGGTCTGCGAGGCTATTTCATCGCTGCCTTCAGTGACCAGATTTTCGGGTTCAAAAAATGGCGGAATCTCATGATCCACATGCGTACTGATTAAAGCGCCAACGATAGAGCCGCCACTGGAACCCGACATGATGTGCGGCAATAGCCCTTCCGACCACAAAGCTTTCACCACGCCCATATGGAAATACAGAAAGGCGCCTGAGCCGCTCATTAAAAAGGCAGAACGACCATAGCAATGTTGCGCCCGACGAAAGAAATCGAGTTTCTCTTCAAACGGAATGTCATCAACCTTATCGCTGGCCAGATATTCCAGCGAATTGACAATGGCATCCACATAATCCTGAATTAGTTGCTTGGTGCCAAATTTGGCTTTTTGGTGCAGGCGGTCATTGCCCATACCATCCATATTACCGTGGATACCTTCATTCAGTGCATAGAGTAGGCCCGCATTATCCTGGGCTTTCCAAAGCTTTGACAGGCGTTTCAAACGCCTGCGAATAGAGGCATTATCAAAATGCTTGCTATCGTCAGAGGCCTTCCACTTGTCGACGCCAGTGGAGCGGTCGTGGGCGGCTGCGGCATCAGACCAATCGGAATAATTCTCCGCTTGGGCCATCGCCTTTTCCATCTTCAAAGTTGTATTCAAAATCATAATTTACTCGCTTACTGACAGACCGAATACACGCATTGCTTAGGAAAAACACCCGTTAACGGGAAAATTAGGTAGTTATCCACTACTTATTTCACCTTTTTCTTTGGTGCTCGTCTCGGCGTCTTGGACACCCGGCGATACATGACCGAAGCATCTTTAGGTTGCGGTGCCTTTTTGACGGGCGTGCTCTTTGCCTTCCGTCTGCCCACCGCTGGCTTTGCATCCCTCAGTTGGACAAAGGCGGCCTCAATGCATTCGCGGAAAAATTCAATGTCAGGCATGATTTTTCTGTCGGTTGTAACCGCAAAGGACATCGTTCCATTGTAGCTAGGTGTCGCGATAAACAGGCCCATTCCATTACCGAGCGGCGCCATGCCATATTGATGCGTAAGTTTCGCACCATTCATATACATCGGCATTTGCGGTCCAGGCACATTGGAAATGAAGACGTTGCTCATCTTGGGAGCGAAACGCTCACTGGTCAGAATCTTGGCGACGCCAGCCATAGTCGCACCGGGAATATGCTGGGTAAGGTCCGTCATGATCCGTGCACTCAAACCAGACTTGGCGGCTTTCGTTTCCCTCGTCGTATTACGCACAGCTTCCAGTCGTTCCAGCGGATTGGCAATATTTGTCCACAGATTGACTGTCATGGCGGTAATCTTATTACCGGGTGTATTTTCCTGACCATCCCGCTTTCGGGCGTTGACAGGGGCTACACCCACCAGCGTTTCTTTTGGCAGTTCCTTGTGTTTCATCAGATATTTACGCAGTGCGCCGCTGCAAATGGTCAGTACGACATCGTTAATTGTCGCACCCTCCACCTTGGTCCGCATAGCCTTTAGCTCGTTCAAATCGAAACTTACAGCGTCGAACATTTTATGCGGCGAAACTGCACCGTTGAACCGGGTTTCGGGAACAGTGAGTCCCCCGCCCTCCCCATCGCTGGACATGTTTTTCTGCGCTGCATCCCAAAGGGTAGGCGTTAGCTTTAATACGGCGTTGGCCAGCTTAACTGGTGACGACAGATTGCTGGAAAGAGCACGGTTCATGACATCCGAAGAAGATGGCACATCACCATAATCCCAATCGGAAGCCGGTACTTCTATCGCCGGTGTGCCCTTTGTATCCATGTCGCTGAGCGCCGTGAAAAAATAAGCAGCCGAGGCACCATCAATCGCGGCATGATGCACTCGTGTCAAAATTGCATAGCTGCCCTGGCCATAGCCTTTGACCCGATCGAGCCCCTCCACGACATACATATCCCACAGAGGGCGGTTCATATCCATCGGCTTGCTAAAATGGCGAGCCACATGAATACAAAACTGCCGCCAATCGCCCGGTTCCGGCAATCGACCATGGGAAATATGCGCTTCGATATCGAAATGCTGGTCTTCTACCCAATAGGGATGATCAATATCAAAAGGCAGCCGGTAAAGCTTACGTTTGAATACCGGGGATATATGAAGCCGACTGCGGACATGATCGATAATGTCCTTAAATCGTACCTTCTTGGTTGGTGCAGTCGATGGATCATAGACATAGACCGCCATGACATGAGTCAAGTTTTCCGGTGTTTGGATATAAAGGAACTGGGCGTCTTGGGCACTGAGCTGATGCAACATATATCGTTCCCCTAAATCTAATGATCTTAATCAAAAATCTTGTCAGCCAGGCTAAGCACCTCAAGCCTCGATTTTTCCATTCGGCGCGACAATGCCCGGAACTTGCGGAGCAAAGCCTTTCGTTTCGCTATGGTTTCCTCGGTTGTTTCGCCGGTTAAATCCTGACTGGCAGCCATCTTGAAACCATTTTCAAACAGAATCTTGCCTATGGACGCTTCGCTGGTGATGCGCCGCAGCAAATATGCCTGCCGCCCCTCTTTCAGAGCCTCTTCCACACAATGCTTCTTGTCAATGACCTGCCCTGGCTCCAACCGGGACAATATATCTAGCACGACCGTGTAAGATTCCACGAATGGCAGGAATACTGCGTGACCAATAAGCGGTTGAAACCGGTTCGTTAGACTCTTTAGCATAACGCCGCCCTGATCGAGCTTCATCTTCCAATCCGGGCAAGCACGGGTCAATTCTGCTTTCAGGTTTTCGCGATATTCATCCTTCGGCGGATAGAAAAATTCAAATTTGAACAGGTCTCGTAACCTGTCTGTTTCATCCCAGAATACGTCCGCAGCAACTTTATCCTTATCTTCCCTCGCCTTAAGCAAAGACATTTCAATAATTGCCTTGTCCAGAAAATGATGAATGATTGAATTGCGATAGTAGCTTGCCAGTGGATGTTTTTCGGGCTGGATAGCGTAGACGGTACTCGAACCCTGATCGTAGCGCATGAACAGGCCACTATTGACCAGGGTATCGACAACCCTTTGAATGCCTTCCAGATTTTGCTTGGTCAGATCATCGCTGAACCGAATATTGCGTTCCTGCGCCCATTCCACGAAGAAATTGATCACAGCGCGCAATTCATCAGCCGTCATAGCGCGGGGCGCAGTACCCAGCAGACTGAGACACATGAGTGACGTCAGCGTTAACGGCGTGGCCCGGTTGGCCTCCACTGCCACTTCAAAGGCAATTTTGGACAGCCCAATACGATCATCAGGCTCCGGGGCATTGCCAACAACAACCGGCTTGCCAAAATCCACATAGACCTTACCCATAGGTTCTCGCAGACTGCGTAGATAACCCACAAACCAGCTCAGTGACTCTGCCTTTTTGACCCGCCCCGTTTGCTCGGTCGCATATTCCTCGACATCGCGAATCAAGTCGAAACTGGTCACGACCGGGATGATATGGACATTTTCAATGTCATTCAGATTGGCGCTGTCCATGACATATTTGAGCAAGCCGTAGCGTGGCGGCATCAGCTTGCCGAGCCGCGAGCGTGTACCTTCAAAAGCCCAGGTCATCGGGAAGCGTTTTTCCAATAAATAGCTGACATAGTGGCGAAGGACGAGCTTGTAGACCGGGTTATTTTCAAAGCTGCGGCGAATAAAAATCGTGCCCGCGCGTCGCAGGACAAAGCCAAGCCCAAAGAAATCAAGATTAATCCCGCCAAAAACATGTACCATCGGCAAGTCATTTTGATACGCCAGATCAGTGGGCGTCACGCCATCAATATAGGTTTTGTGGGTGAAAAGCAGCAAGGTTGGATGGTCACGCATCGTCTTGCGCAGGCGCGCAAGCTCATTCTTGTCGAACACAATTTCATCTTCATAACCTTGCGACAGCATGAAGCGATCCAGTCGGGCCTTCATATCAATGAAAAAAGCGCTGGGCCGAGCGATCAGCTCCTTCATATATTTGCTGGCCTCTTCGTACAGAGCCGATTCCGGCTTATCCAGATCGGTGGCGAGCTCTGTCATCGCCGCACGGAACTTTGAGCTGGTGCGCAATCCATCAGCCACAAAACGGGGCACTTTATACCGTCGTCCACGAAGGCCGCGTTCTTCTATATCGAGAACCAAACCAGCCTGACGCGCCACAAATCCGGCAAACTCATTCTCACCGTCGCCCTCGGCATGCAGCGCATTTTGATGTTCAAATCGCTCTCTTAATTCGCCGATAGTGGCCGGTTGTCCAGTCAAGCAATGAGCGCGGCGTTTGTTACGAACCAATATCATGCGAGCTCGAAAGCTGCCGGGCGTCCGAGGATCGCCAAAAAGAGCATGCCGCTTTTTGAGAGCCCGGCTCTTCTCGAAATTAGGTATGCGCCAGGCAATACGGACCGGTATCACCATGGTATCCGGATCGGCATCCAGTTTTCGGCCCAACTCCTTCAACCGCAATCGGGCGCGCTCATCGGATATTGGAAGGCTTACCCAGTTTATCTCCCGGTCCGGACCGCCTTCAGCCAGCGACGTATGAAGCCAATCCAGCAGATGACGTCGCTCCACCCGGTTGCGGGCATCAATGACAAATAGTTTGGGCCCCTGTGTGAGTAGAGGTACCGCCTTTGCTATTGCCTTCGATTCATCCATTCCGGCTCCCTATTTTTTCGTTTTTGTCGGCTTTTTGGCGGGTGTCTTTTTGGGCGCAGGTTTTCTCGCTGATGTACCGCCGGCCGTTGCTTTTTTAACAGACGGCTTTTTGACCACAGGCTTGCGCGTTGCAGATTTCGGTGCTGTTTTTCTAGCAGCAGGTCGAGGAGCTGCTTTTGCGGCAGTCGCCGTTTTCCCGACCGTCGGCTTTCGGGTCGACCCCACCTTCTTCGCAGCCGACGCCGCTTTCTTGGGAACAGCCTTTGCTTTTGACTTGCCACGACTAGCCGTCTTTGCGGTGGATGTCCGCTTCGATGCTGTCTTGACGGGTTCGGCCTTCGTTTTGACGGGCGCGTGCACGGACTCTTCATCCTCTTGCCCCAAGGCTTCCAGGAACATGCCTCGTACCTCGGCAACATGAGCATCAAGCGTTGATTTTTTCCACTTACTGGTATCGACCGGCGGTAAAATATCGACCTTTACCGTGGCTGGCCGCATTACAAATTCATTTTTGGGAGCCACATCGCCAGCATTGTGGATAACAATCGGCACCATCGGAACGCCCGCCTGCATCGCCAAGTGGAAAGCACCTTTCTTGAATGGTCCCACTTTCGGCGATAATGTTCGGGTTCCTTCAGGCGCAATACAAATTGATTTACCGTCAATTTTGATCGCATCGATCAATGGCTCCATCGCTTTGATCGCATTGCGGCCATCAGCCCGGTCCACAAACACGGTTCCGGCCATTTCCATGACCTTGCCGATAATTGGCGTATCCTTAACCTCTTTCTTGGCAATGCCGCCAACATCTTTACGCACCAGCTTTGCCATGATCATCACATCGGCCTTGCTCTGGTGGTTAAAGACAAAGATGCATGGCCGATTGACCCAGAGATTTTCTTCGCCAGTGATATCCAGTTCCACGCCGGTCAGTGCCGTGGCGATATCACCAAATAACCCGGTCGAAAAATTGGTCGCCTCCCTCTGAGATCCGGTTAAGGCCCAAATCGGCAGTCCAGCAACAAAAGACGTAACTAGCGAACCTGTGGCATATATCGTTCTGAGATAATCAACCGGCTTGCCTTGCCCGCGGCTGTCAAATTTCTGCAGAGGCCAACCACGTTCCTTGGAAATTTCAGTAAGTTTGCTGTTGGGATTCAACGGCCGTGGTTTACCGACCCGCTCCAACAACTCCAGATCGTCATCACTATCTGAATAGAAATAACTCTTGCTCAAATCCAGCTTATGCTCTTTTGCAAGCCTTTCTGCAGCGATAACCTTGCCTTCACCAAAACAGAGTGGACGGATTATATTCCCCGTAAATTCTCCATTTTCGACTTCATATTGCGAGCATAAGACATGCTCGATATTCAGATCACGCGCAGTTGGTTCAATCTGGTAAATGGTGGCAGAAGAAACGATCGCAACGGTATGGCCCTTCGCGATATGCGCTTCAATAAGTTCACGGGATTCCGGATAAACTTTGCGCGCGATGTGTTTTTCATAGAGCTCTTCGCCAAACTCAAAATAGCTATCTTCGGTTACGCCTTTCATGAATTTCGAGGCGGCCGACATCAAACCAGAAAAGCCCATGCTCCCCATGCTGTATTGGGCCATTACATTGGCAGTTTCGACCAGCTCTTCCGCAGTCATTTCGCGGCGCTTGATCTTCTCCCATAGCATGGCTGTGGCGGAGTAACCGGCGATAATTGTGCCGTCAAAATCAAACAACGCACCAATATGCGGCCCGTCAGGCGCCTTTAGCACGTCCTGCAAATGGGAATCCCGATCAGCCATATTAACCCTCAAATAATCCAGACCCGTCCGGCCTTAACTCATCCTGCCAAAAAAACACTGCGTTTCCCAGTCTTTATTGGTCAAAATGGATATTAGACGACAGAGCAGACCACTTTGTCCGGATATGAGGCAACTAGCAGAATTCATACATCGACGTAGAATGCTGTTCTCTCTCGCGCTTGGTGATCCAGTTTGGCGGAGAGACAGGGATTCGAACCCTGGGTACGATCGCTCGCACAACGGTTTTCGAGACCGCCCCATTCGACCACTCTGGCACCTCTCCGCACTTGGTTGGAAACCATGGCCTGAGCAGCCATAAGCGTCGAATCTGCGGCGCGCTTAGACCATGATTTGTGATTTGCCAAGCGAGAAACCGCGATGATAAACAAATGACCGGTGCTTGCATCTGTACCGGAACTGATTAGATTAGAACTATGGCTCAAACCAAATATCTTGCGTCCACCAATCCGCTGCCAAAAGGCACACCGCCCGTGTTAAATGCGAATTTCACGATAGGCGACGTGGTAAAACATCGCTTGTTTGATTTTCGCGGCGTGATTTATGACATTGATCCGGTCTTTGCTAACAGTGATGAATGGTATGATGCCATTCCAAAGGATCTGCAGCCTTCAAAGGACCAGCCTTTTTACCATCTCCTAGCAGAAAACGCAGATAGCAGTTATGTGGCCTATGTCAGTCAACAGAATCTGCTTGAAGACGATAGCGGAGAGCCCGTTATGCATCCCGAAGTCGGAAAGATGTTCAAAGCTGAAGATGACGGCAAATACAAGCTGCACCGGATTCACCGGCACTAGTCCTGTCGAAGCACTAGGATTTAATCTTCCAGCCTTTTGAGAGCAGAACGTAGCAAAGGGCGGTCAGTCCGATATTAATCCCCAGCAGAACAAAAGAACCAACAATTATCGGGGAATCGGCTGCGCCCAGAAACCCGTAGCGGAACCCAGAAATCGCGTAGAAAAACGGATTGAAGTGACTAAACGCCTGAAATGTGGGGGCCAACCTGTCAATCGAATAGAATGTCCCCGATAACAAGGCCGCGGGAGCCACGACAAAATTGGTCACAGCCGCTGCATGATCGAATTTTTCCGCCCAAATCGATGTGAGAACACCAAGCAGCGCCAGCATTGCCGAGCCCATGAAACCGAACCATAGCACGGCCCACCAATGATTGACGCTAACGTTAACGCCCGGCCAAAGTGCCATGGCCAGCCAGACAGCGAACCCAACCAATGCTGCTCGGGTTATTGCAGCTCCAACGAGGCCTGCCAGCAATTCGCCGACAGACAATGGCGGCATAAGATAATCCACAATTGTGCCTTGAATTTTCCCGACCAAAAGCGAAAAACTGCTGTTAGCGAAGGCGTTCTGAATCATGCCCATGCAGATCAAGCCCGGTGCAATGAAATCAGCAAACGGCACCCCCAGGACAGTGCGATCACCCCTGCCCAATGCCACGGTAAAAATCACCAGGAATAGCAAGGTAGTAATCGACGGAGCCCAGACAGTTTGAAGCTGTACCTTGAAAAAGCGGCGTACTTCCTTCCAGTAAAGCGCCAGGAAACCGCCCCAGTTGACGCCGCGTATGGCCGGCACACCGGGCTCGGCATAAGTTTGTGCAATAAACTCGGGTTGATCAGAATTGTTATTTTTGGGCTGGTCTAACATAGGCTTTTCGCCTATCTGCTCCGGACAGCAATCACAACCCATATTATCTTGGCCATTCGCGTATGATTGAATATGCGGCTACAAGGCTTATATTGGGCGCAGTAGTGGAACAGATTAGGATTTTGCATGGCTTGGACCGACGAACGTATCGATCATTTGAAACAAATGTGGGAAAAAGGCCTGACAGCGAGCCAGATAGCCGAAGAATTGGGCGGCGTCAGCAGGAATGCAGTAATCGGCAAGGCGCATCGCCTCGGCCTGAAATCTCGCCCATCACCAGTAAAAGCCAAAGCGAAAACGGCAAAGGGTGACAAACCGGCGCCCAAGCCGAAAAAGGCAGCGGTCAAGGCGACTAAGAAACCCAAACAGAAAGAAGAACATGTCGCTCGCCGTGCGATGCCGCCACCAACACCCGCTGCTCGCACACATGCTGCGCAACAGTCCAAAATGCCCAAGTCAGACGGACCCAAAATCGTTTCCGTTGGACCTGGCGGTTTTTTGCGTCAGGGCCCTGGTGATCAGCAGGCACCCATTCCACCCGCACCGCCACGGCGTCTGGTTCCTGCCAAACCCAGTGAAGAAATTGCTGACAAAACCAGCTTGCTGGACTTGAACGATAAAATTTGCCGCTGGCCGATGAATCATCCCGGTGAACCGGATTTTCATTTCTGCGGTGAAGAGGTCAATCCAGGCTTCCCATATTGCGTAGAGCATTGCGGCAGAGCATTTCAGGCACAGTTGCCACGCGGCGCACGGCGTGCACCGCCACCGCTGCCCTTTGGCGGCCCCAGAGTTCGCTGAATCAGGCAATAAGACGTTATTTTACAGACCATTTGGCAGGAGGCCCAACAAGCCTCTTGCCAGTCTGACTCTCACACTCTTATAGGATCATTATGTCTGATGATCTTTTTGGCGGTGATCCGCCAACCAATACAAAATCCGGTGAATATGATGCCTCTGCAATTGAGGTATTGGAAGGGCTAGAGCCTGTCCGCAAACGTCCCGGCATGTATATCGGCGGCGTTGATGAGCGCGCGCTGCATCACCTGGCAGCAGAGGTCATCGACAACAGCATGGACGAAGCGGTGGCCGGCCATGCCAGCCGTATCGAGATCACACTTGATAGCGACAACCGTTTGACCGTCACAGACAATGGTCGCGGTATCCCGGTGGATCCCCATCCCAAATTTCCGGATAAGTCAGCGTTGGAAGTCATTATGACTACCCTGCACTCAGGCGGTAAGTTTTCCGACAAAGCCTATGCCACATCAGGTGGCCTGCATGGCGTTGGTGTCTCGGTTGTCAACGCCCTGTCCTCTGACACTGTCGTGGAAGTCGCGCGCAACAAAACAATTTATCGCCAATCCTTTTCACAAGGCAATGCCGTTTCAAAGCTGGAAGAAGTCGGCAGCACGCCAAATCGGCGCGGCACCAGTATTTCCTTTGTTCCAGACACGGAGATTTTTGGGGAAGGTAATAAATTCAAGCCGTCCCGCCTATTCAAGATGGCTAGGTCCAAAGCGTATCTCTACGCGGGTGTGGAAATCCGCTGGAAATGTGATCCAGAACAGGCCAGCGAAGAGATTCCCGCAGAAGCCGTATTCCAGTTCCCCGGTGGGCTTTCCGACCACTTGCGCGAGCAGCTGAGCGGGCGGGAGTGCGTCACGACAGATTTCTTTGCCGGTAATCAGGAATTTCCGGACAGCGCTGGCAGAGTCGAATGGGCCATCACTTGGCCGATCTGGACCGATGGCAGCTATAGCTGGTATTGCAACACCATTCCGACACCCAATGGCGGCACACATGAAACCGGGCTGCGCAACGCGTTGGTCAAGGGCATGCGTGCCTTTGGTGAACTGGTGCAGGTAAAGAAAGCTGCGCAACTCACGGCCGATGATATCATTTCAGGCGGCGAGATGATGCTATCCGTATTTATCCGCGAACCACAATTTCAAAGTCAGACCAAAGACCGGCTGACCTCACCCGAAGCCGCGAAATATGTCGAAAATGCAGTACGTGATCATTTCGACCATTTCCTAACGGACAATATGGACCGCGGCAAGGCACTGCTCGGCTTCGTCATGGAGCGCATGGAAGAGCGGTTGAAACGCAAGGCCGAGCGTGAGGTCAAGCGCAAGACCGCTACCAGCGGGCGCAAGGTCCGCCTGCCCGGCAAGCTTACCGATTGCTCTGGCAATGACCCGGCCGGAACCGAATTGTTTATCGTCGAAGGCGACAGTGCTGGCGGTTCTGCCAAACAGGCACGCAACCGAAAAACGCAGGCGATCCTGCCGATACGCGGGAAGATCCTCAACGTTGCTTCTGCCGCTAGTGCCAAGATTTTTGCCAATTCGGAGATTGCTGATCTTACGCTGGCACTGGGTTGTGGTACGCGTAAAGACTGTGATCCTGACAATTTACGCTATGAGCGCGTCATCATCATGACCGACGCCGACGTCGATGGCGCGCATATCGCAACGCTGCTCATGACCTATTTCTTCCAGGAAATGCCTGAGTTGGTTCGACAAGGGCATTTGTTCCTGGCTCGTCCACCACTTTATCGCCTGACCGCTGGCGGCAAGAGTCTCTATGCGCAAGATGACGAAGCGCGGGCCGAAATCGAGAATGGTCCGTTCAAGGGCAAAAAGGTTGAAGTCAGCAGGTTCAAAGGCCTTGGCGAGATGAACCCGGGTCAGCTTAAAGAGACCACGATGGATCCTGATACGCGTTCTTTATATCGCGTCACTTTGCCGCAAGAATATGAAAACCGGGCAGTGGTTAAGGATCTTGTCGATCGTCTGATGGGCAAAAACCCGGAACACAGGTTCAACTTCATCCAGCAAAACGCGGCCAGCCTTGATGAGGAAGCCATTGATGCCTGACCGGCTTGTCCGGTTCTGGCTTTTCCCAGCACTTGTCGCTATGTTTTCTACAGGGGTTCCCTCTCCAGCAAGGGCGGAACAAATGACAACTGTATCTTCTGAATATCAGGGCCGCGCGTCCGAACTTCTCGAAATTCTAAAAGGGTCGCAAAAAGAAGAAACTTTCTTTGCCCGCTCTTTTCTGGATGCCGTTCCAATAGCTCAGTTTCGTGATCTTCTGAACCAACTCAACACGCAATATGGTGAACCGCAAAGCATCAGTCGGATCATTCCGGCAAGCGATAAGGACGGTACAGTTGAAATTACATATACCAAGGCGGTTCTCGCGATGAGGATGGTTTTGGACAGCAAAACCCCCTATCCGGTGATCGGCCTGCTCATTACTGGCGCCAATATAAAAGACGACAGTGTACAGAAAATTGCGGATGAAATCGCTGCTCTCCCCGGTGTCGCTGGATTCCAAATTGCCGACTTGTCCGGAGACAAACCACAGGTGGTCGCCGGGCTTAATCCCAATCAACAACTGGCGATCGGGTCGACCTTCAAACTCTATGTTCTGGCCGAATTGTCGCGCAGCATTAAAAACGGCGAAAGACAGTGGAGCGATGTCGTTCCCCTCAGCCGAAAATCCATCCCGTCCGGTGTCTTACAGGACTGGCCAGACGGCACACCGCTAACGTTGCAAACATTGGCAACCAAGATGATCTCGATCAGCGACAACAGCGCGACCGATATCCTGATCGATGTTGTCGGACGCGATAATGTTGATGAGATGGTACTGCGCACGGGTCATGCACAGCCCGAAAAAATGGCACCTATGCTTACCACTATAGAAATGTTTGCCCTAAAAATGCCGGCCAATGACGATCTGCGACAGCGATATATCAGGGCATCTGAAACTGAGCAGAAGCGGTTACTGGATAGCGAGCAAGCGCGACTGGGCATTGATTCAGTGTTAGTAGAAAATCTGGTCAACGAACCCGTTCATATCGATACGGTTGAATGGTTTGCTTCACCGGCCGATATCTCAAATTTGTTCGACTACATCGTCAAAACCGATGACCCGGTAGTGCTCGATATCTTGAAGATCAATTCCATCATTTCACCGGGCGATGCGCTACGATGGAACTATATAGGCGGCAAGGGCGGTTCTGAGCCCGGAGTGATATCCTTCGCCTTCTTGGCAAAATCGAAGTCAGGCAAGAGCTATACGGTTTCCGGAAGCTGGAACAATAGTGAAGCGCCTGTCGACAATGACCAATTCACTCTGATGATGAATCGATTGTTAAACCTCGTCGCCGCTCGCTAGATTATCGATCAACATTCAGCCAATCATCACGCAGCAATCCAAAAATCAAACTGTCCCGGATTCCGATATGTGTTTCCCATTCCTGCCGCAAATGCGCTTCCTGTTGAAAGCCCAGAATCTTCAGCAGTTTTATCGAAGCCAGATTGTCAGGGTCAACATCTGCGTAGATGCGTCGGAGATCAAGTTCTTCGAAGCCATATTGGATCGTTCGGCTAACGGCCTCTCGCGCTATTCCCTTGCCCCAAACAGCACGGTTCAGAATATAACCAATTTCCCTAACATTCGGGCGATCTTCTGAACGGATAAGAACAACCCAGCCCAGAGCCACATCTTCCTGAATTGTCGTTATGGCCCACGTTTGCCAACGCGTGCCTTCGCAATTTTGCGCCACATAGTCCCGCGTTTCCGCGACTGTTTTATGAGGTCCACTGGACCACCATTGCAATAAATCTTCATCTGCAAAAGCGGGGTGAAGAGCATCAGCATCATCAACTTGCAAAGGGCGCAGACGCAGCCTCTTTGTCGACAAAATAGGTAAGGTCATGCTGTTAACGCGGCGACCAGTGCCTTTACCTTTTTCTGTCGCCATTGCGGCAGCGGCGCAACCAACCAGTAACCGCGAGAAGATTTGCTATCCTCACCGATGACTTCAACGCGGCCTGCTGCAATGTCCTGCTGTACCAACATCTTGGGTACCCAGGCATGCCCAAATCCGTTGGCAGCAGCCTCTATCGCCAAGCCACCGTCTGCCACGCGCATCAAGGTTTCTTCACCTTCCGAGATAGGGCAGCCGGGCCAGTCAATTTTCTGACCTGCCTTCCCGCCGGGAGCTGCCACTTTGACGAACATCGTGTCGCCGATGATAACACCCTCGTTATCGCCCGGACCATCTGTCAGTCCGATCGCCACATCCAGATTGGCTTCGGTAAAATCCGCGCCGCCTTCTGATGCAACCAGTGCGAAGCTCACATCTTTGTTGTCCTGTGAAAAGCTTGCGAGCCGTTCATTCAGCCACTTCGCGGTCAAATCACGCGGAGCTGCAATGGTAAGCTTGTGGGAAGACTGACCGGCCTGCATAGCCCGCACGGCATCTTCAAATTCCAGAAAACCGGATCGCAGCGCATCCAGACCGGCGGCGGCTTCGTCTGTCAGCTCCAACCCCTTTGGAGTGCGCCGAAACATCACGACCCCAAGCATGTCCTCAAGCGCCCTGATCTGTTGCCCGACAGCGGCAGGTGTAACCGCCAATTCGTCAGCTGCTCGCGTAAAGCTGAGGTGCCGAGCTGCGGCATCGAGCACGCGAAGCCCGTTGAGCGGCAAATGCGTACGCTTCATTGCTCTACAGTAGGTGCAGTAAGAGGGAAGTGAGGAATGCGAACTTCAAAAGCTTCTGGTTCTTCTCCGACAAACATGAAGTGTCCAGCCATCGCGCCGCTTGGCGTGTTGAGCGGACAACCTGAGACATAATCATGTGACTTGCCTGGCTGGATGATCGGCTGCTCGCCAATGACACCATCGCCATCGACCCGGTGCAGTGCGCCCCGCGCATCGGAGATTCGCCAATGCCTGGTCATCAACTGAACTGCGCTATCGCGTTCATTCTCTATGCGAATATGATAGGCCCAAAACCAGCGCAAACCATCAATGTCCGATTGCTCCGGTAAAAATGTGACCGATACCCGAACGGTCACGCCGTCGGTAGTTTCTGAGAATGGAAAGAACGCCTGCATCATCTTGTTATAATAGCGTCAAAGACCAACAGACGAAAGGGCTTGATCCAAATCTTCAATCAGATCGACCGCGTCTTCCAGTCCGACATTGATCCGCAGCATGTCTTCGGTAATCCCGATTTCCAACCGCGCCTCCTCGCCCAAGCCATGATGGGTTGTCGATGCTGGGTGACACATAAGTGAGCGACTATCTCCAATATTATTGGAAATATCTATGAGATTCAATGCATTAAGAAGACCATGCGCTTCCTTGCGACCACCGCCTACATAAAGCGAAAAAATCGGTCCGGTCGCTTCCATCTGGCTCATCGCGAGATTATGTTGCGGGTGACTTGGCAGACCGGGGTGCAATATTTTCTCTACCCGCTGCTCTAAAAACTTGCCCACTTCGATGGCATTATTGCTCTGTTTGCGAATCCGCAGGTCAAGCGTCTCGAGTCCCTTGAGCACGACCCAAGCATTGAAAGCGCTAAGCGTGGGGCCAGTGTTGCGGGTGAAGGCGAGCAAAGTCTCTTCAATAAACTCTTCCGAGCCGCACACTGCCCCGGCCAGCACGCGCCCCTGCCCGTCCATCATCTTGGTCGCACTATAGGCAACAACATCGGCGCCAAATTCCATCGGACGTTGAAGCACATTGGTGGCAAAAGCATTGTCGACAACGCTTGTAATCCCTTTCGCGCGCGCAAGATCGCAAACGGAGCGCAAATCGATCACATCCATCGTCGGATTGGCCGGCGTTTCAAAGAAAAACACTTTGGTTTTAGGCGTGATTGCCTTTTCCCAATTTTCGATTTCGCGGCCATCGATCACGGTGGTTTCAATACCAAATTTCGGCAACAGCGTGTCTGTCAGCCAGCGGCAAGAACCAAATAATGCACGGCTAGCCACAACATGATCGCCGGCCTGCAACTGGCACAGCAAGGCGGCCGTCATCGCTGCCATGCCTGACGCGGTGGCGCGGCATGCTTCTGCGCCTTCCATCAACGCAATCCGCTCTTCCAGCATCTCTACGGTTGGATTCTGCAGTCGACTGTAGGTCATGCCCGATTGCTCGCCACTGAAACGTGCCGCCGCATCCTCGGCGCAGTCATAAGTATAGCCAGAGGTCAGGAACAACGCCTCAGATGTTTCACCAAATTCGCTGCGCATGGTTCCACTGCGGATAGCTTTGGTGGCGGGTCGCCAGTTTTTGGTGATTTCGCGATTTTGGCCGGTATCTCTTTTCATATCTTTTCCTAAGCCGAACGACGCTTAACTGGCAAGCTGCGCAACAACTGCATCGCCAATTTCCCTCGTAGGAGCACTGCCGCCCAGATCATGCCCCAATATGCCTTGTTGCAATACATCAGCGACGGCCTGCTCGATCCGCACAGCTTCTTCCTCCATCGCGAAGCTGTGACGCAACATCATCGCAGCAGACAATATCATTGCAGAGGGATTGGCAATGCCCTGCCCCGCAATGTCAGGCGCACTGCCATGAATGGGCTCATACAGGCCTTTCGTTCCAGTACCCAGGGAGGCTGATGCCAACAAACCGATCGAACCTACACACATACTCGCCTGGTCAGACAGGATGTCACCAAAAATATTTCCCGTCAGCATCACATCAAACTGCCCTGGATTTCGCACAAGCTGCATTGCGGCATTGTCGACATACATATGACTAAGTTCAACATCGGGATAATCGGCACTGACTTCGTTGACAACTTCGCGCCAGAGCACTGATGTTTGCAGAACATTGGCTTTGTCTACGGAGCATAGTTTTTTGCGGCGGCCCTGTGCGGCCTTGAATGCGACATGAGCGATGCGGCTAATCTCTTCCTCGTCATAGGCCATGATATCATAGCCTTCCCGCAAGCCGGCATCTGTCGTCCGCTGGCCCTTTTCACCGAAATAGATATCGCCGGTCAGTTCTCGCAAGATCAGCAGATCGATCGCGCCTGCAACATCTGGTTTCAAGGCTGACAGGTTTTCAAGGCCAGCAAAGGCCTTTGCCGGACGCAGGTTCGCAAATGTCTGCATTTTCTTGCGCAACCCCAACACCGCCTGCTCAGGACGCAAATGACGGTCCAGATCGTCACAATCGGGATCGCCGACAGCCCCGAACAAGACGGCATCGGCGGCCATGACCAATTCGAGTGTCGCCGGCGGTAATGGATGACCGTGGTTTTTGTAAGCCACTCCGCCGACATCGGCTTGATCCAGCTGCAGACCGGGCAGCCCCATCGCTTCTAACACGCGCAAGGCTTCCGTCATGATTTCCTGACCTATGCCGTCGCCGGCGAGTACCGCAATATGCATGCTTTTTCCTCAACTCTTTGCGCGCATCCCTGCCGCGCCTGAAGAGATTAGGCAACCACCCTTTTTAAGCGATCCACCAAAACCGTGCGGGACGCCATGACGTCATTGCGACAATCCTCGAAAAAATGGCGCTTGAGAAAAAATCCAGTGACTTTCAAACCGTCAAAAATATCGTTCCAGTCCGGGGTAGCGGGTTCCTTCAAAAATGGGGGCAGTGGCAGAAGCTTGTCCTTATAAACTTGGCCCGCCCCCAGACTAACCGCCGTCGCACTTTTGGGACTGATGAACACTAGGCCATCTGTATCCCCCGTCACGGTACATTTTTCCAGTGACAGCCCAAATCCCAGTTCGGACAGCAGAAGTAACTCATAACGCACAAGAGCGACTACCCATCCCTTAGCAGATGGCGCACCGCATATCGCGTCCAGCAACGCGGAAAGCGCACTGTGCAGCTGCGGGTAGCTGTGCTCTTCCGGAAGGATTGCCGCTGTTAATGCCGTAACCCATTCGAGAGCAGCGCTAGCGAGCGGTTCACCAAGATAAGGACCACGGCTTTGCTGAAGTTCAGCAGTCATCGACGCCAGTTGATCCTCTGTTCGTGCACGATAGTCGGCCTGAACGATGTTCGACGGAATGAGAATGGGCCGCATTGTCCGCGACCTTGCGCCCCTGACATATCCTGCCATCAAGCCGTTTTCGGGCGTCAAAGACCGCACGATTGCGCCATGCTCGCCATGCTGGCGGACGGAACAGATGATCGCGGAAGTGCGCAGACTAGCCATGGAAATAGTCATACACTTTCTGCGCCACAGTCGCCGAAACCCCCGGCGCGCCTTGCAGATCTTCCAGTGACGCGTTCTTCACCGCTCGTGCCGTGCCGAAATGCAGCAACATCGCGCGCTTTCGCGCCGGCCCTATGCCGGGAACGTCATCCAGCGAGCTATGACCAATAGACTTGGCGCGTTTCTGCCGATGCGCCCCGATCGCATAGCGGTGGGCTTCATCCCGCAGCCGCTGAAGATAGAATAGAACGGGGCTGTTTATAGGTAGGTTCAACTCGCGCCCATCCATGAAGTGAAACGTCTCACGCCCAGCGTTGCGATCCGGCCCCTTGGACACGCCAATCATGTTGACGTCTTCAACTCCGATTTCCGCGAGGGCTTCTTTGGCGGCGGTCATCTGGCCCTTGCCACCATCGATCAGCACCAGATCAGGCCATTCGCCCTTCTCGCGATCCGGGTCTTCTTTCTGTGCTCGTGCAAAGCGGCGTTCCAGCACCTCGCGCATCATCGCAAAATCGTCTCCCGGTTTGGTATCAGGGTTTTTTATGTTGAACTTACGATAGGCGCTTTTTCGAAAACCTTCCGGCCCCGCAACAACCATACCACCAACCATATTCGTCCCCTGAATATGGCTGTTATCGTATATCTCAATACGGTCTGGCACTGCATCAAGCTCGAGCAGTTCGACCATTTCACGCATAATCTTAGCCTGTGTAGACGATTCTGCCAAACGACGGTCGAGCGCTTCTTCCGCATTGCGGCTCGCTTGTTTGAGCAGTTTCAATCGATCACCGCGTTGGGGCCGGGATACGCTGACTTTATAGTCCGACCGCGTGCCCAAAGCCTCAGCCAGAAGTTCTTCATCCGGTAATTCGCGGTCCAGAAGCACCAATTTTGGCGGCGGCATCCGATCATAAAATTGCATCAGGAAGCTGGAGAGAACCTCTTCGATTTCCACGTTGCTTGTATGTGCGGGAAAGAAGCTGCGATGGCCCCAATTCTGGCCGCCTCGGATGAAAAACGCTTGTATGCAAACCGTCGAACCTTTGGCCGCCAATGCGAATATATCCGCGTCTGGCAGACCGGCTGCATTGACCGCCTGATTGCCCTGAATGAAGGTCAGCGCCTTTAGTCGGTCGCGATAAAGAGCCGCCATCTCGAAATCGAGTTCCTCAGATGCCTTTTCCATCTGCGCACCGAGTTTCTGCTGCACTTCGGTCGATTTGCCTGAGAGAAAATTCCGAGAGTCCTCCACCAGCTCCGCATAGTCTTCCTTGCTAATCCGATCGACACAAGGGGCGGAACAGCGTTTAATTTGATAGAGCAAACAGGGCCGCGAGCGATTGTTGAAAAAGCTGTCCGTGCAGGACCGCAGCAGGAAGAGTTTCTGCAAGGCGTTGAGCGTTTGGTTTACAGAACCGGCACTGGCAAAAGGACCGAAATATTTGCCTTTGGTTTTCTGCGCCCCGCGATGTTTCTGGATGCGCGGGAAATCATGATCTTCGCGCAGCAGGATGAACGGAAAGCTCTTATCGTCACGCAGCAGAACATTATATGCAGGACGAAATTTCTTGATCAGTTGTGCTTCGAGAAGCAGCGCTTCGGCCTCGCTGCCCGTCGTCACAATCGTCATCGACCGGGTCTGCGCAACCATCCGCAACAAACGATGCGGCAAGCGGTTCATCTGGACGTAGGAACCAACCCGGTTTTTCAGTGATCGCGCTTTGCCGACATACAGCACGTCTCCACGACTGTCCTGCATCCGGTAAACACCGGGCCGCGTTGGCAATGTATTCAACGTTTCGCGGATCGCCGCCATACCCGTTTCAAGGTCCGGCGTCTCATTACCGCGCACGGCATAGGTCGCCTTATCTTCGTTAAAACGGTCGGGAGACTGTGGGCCGGACATGCTATATATCTAAGCGCAGGCGCTGATGATTACCAGCGCCCAATCCAAACCGGAATGCTTTGTATTAGTTAAGCTTTGTGCCCAGATCGCTGATCGTTTTGTCGATCATTGCTTTGTCCGCGCCCGCATCATGTTTGGCAGCGATCAGGTTCTGCGCGGCAATTGTCGCCGCCCCAGCAGCCTTCGCACGAACGTCAGCAATCGCCGAACGTTCTGCGGCAGCGATCTTGTCTTCCGCCATCTTCTTGCGACGCGCAATCAGGTCAGTGGTCGCTTTCTTCGCGTCTGCGACAACCAGTTCCGCTTCGCTTTCAGCTTGCGCCAAGATTTCAGCGGCTTCGTCATCGGCCGCCCGCAAACGGGACTCATATTTCGCACGAAGTTCTTCGGATTCTTCCCGCAGCTTCTTGGCTTCATCCAGTTGCTCACGAATATCAGCGATTTTCTTGTCGAGCGATGCTCCGATCGCGGCAGGAACTTTTTTCCAGAGGACCAGGCCGATAACGACCAGCATCGACAGCGAAACAAATACGGTCGCATTGAAGATGCCGAATACGGAAGGCGTAACATGCTCTTCACCGGCACCAGATGCCAGCATTGCAATGTCAGCCGCAGCTGAAGAGAGAATAGCAAAATCAACCATGTTTCAACGCTGCCTTTGTTTCTTTCAATGCCGCCGCTTTAGTCACTTTCGCGCCAGAGATTTTGGCAACCATATCTTGTGCAACTTCCGCAGAAACGTCTTCAATTTCTTTCAGGGCTTCATCGGAGCGTGCCTTGATATCGGCTTCTGCCGCTGCCAGTTTCGCGGTAATATCGGCATTGGCTTTAGTTTTGCGCTTCTCGGCAGCTGCATTGGCTTTCGCCTTGCTGGCTTCCACCACAGCTTGAGCCTCGCTACGGTCTTTTTCCATTTTGACGCGATAGTTTTCTTCCAGCTCGTCCGCCTTGGAATTGGCCGCACGCGCCGCCTCCAGATCGTCTGCAATCCGCTTGTCCCGGGCATCAACTGTGCCCTGGATTTTCGGAAACATGCCTAAACCGATAACAAGGAATGTGAACCCGAAAGTCAGCAAAAGCCAGAAAATCTGCGATCCATAAGTTAGGGCAATTTGATCAATTTGTGGCATCGAACCAGAGGCTCCAATAGTTTGAAATAGCGGAGCGGCGTTTCTGCCACCCCGCCAGTTTCATATCATATATTAGGCAACGAAAATCAGGATCATTGCGACAACAAATGCCAGCAGACCCAAAAGCTCGGCAGCCGCAAAGCCGATGAACAAACGGCCCTGTTGACCGTCGGCAGCGGATGGATTGCGCAGCGCGCTTTCCAGGAAGCTTCCGAATACGTTACCCACACCTACGGCGGCTACACCGGCACCAATTGCTGCCAGACCTGCGCCCAATAATTTTGCTGCTTCTGCGTCCATGATAATAACTCCTGTTCAAAAATATCGTTTGGAAATAAAGTCTTGTTTCAAATCAATGCAGGTTTTCTGCATCATTTATGTAAAGCGATGTCAGCAGCGCAAAGACATAAGCCTGCACCACCGCCACCAGCAATTCGAGGGCGCTGATGCCGATCATCAGCGCAAAACTTGGGATACCAACCAGCACGCCATATCCGGCACCGGCGTTGGTGCTGTTGATCACGAAACCAGCCAGAACCTTCAGCAAGATATGACCCGCAGTCATTGCGACAAAAAGACGCAGTGCGAGGCTAAAAGGACGAACCAGAAAGGACAGTAGCTCAACGATGAAGATAAAAGGTATCATCGGAAGCGGCGTCCCGTGCGGAATGAACAGCGAAAAGAAATGAAGCTTGTGCTTGGCAAAACCCACAATCAAAACGATCGAAAAACTCATGATCGCCAATACGCCGGTCACCGTCAGATGGCTCGTCACTGTAAAAGGATGCAATCCCAAAACGCCTACCGGCAGCAGGCCGAAAATGTTCGAAAACAGGATAAACATGAAAAGGGAAAATACATAAGGCGCATATTTACGGCCAGCGGGGCCGATATTGGCCTCCATCATATTGTCGATGAAACCGGTAAAGGTCTCGACAATCATCTGCCAGCGACCGGGAACCAATTCCCGCTTCATACCGCCCAGCATGAATATCCAAAGACCAGCAACCGCAACCAGCATCCAGACTGCGCTGTTGGTAAACGCAATCTGCTGTCCGCCTAATGAAAAGCCTTCCAAAATCGTCTGTACCTCAAATTGGTACATTGGATCGATTTTACCTTCTTCAGTCGCCACGCAAGGGACCCCTGTTTTCTAAACGGTGCGCAAAAGTCATTTATGCTTTTTTGCGCTCTCGTTTGAGAGTTTAATAATATTTCTGAACGCCACGATGATCCCTAGAAACAGGAAAACCAAAAGAAGCCAGGGCGAGGTCCCGATAAAATGATCGAGCACCCAGCCGACCAATGCACCGCCACCAATGCCTGCAATCAAATCCGCCAAAACCCGGTTTCCGAGCCGATAATTGTCATCGACCCCTTTTTGGGTTTTGCCTGATCTGACCGCTTCTTCTGATGTTGCCTGATCGATCCGCTTTTTCAGCGCCTCTATCTTAGCATCATCGTCCATCAGATTTACCAGGTCCATTCTCTGTCGTGATTCTTTGCAAAACTATTGAAAATCAGCGAAAAAGCCGATTAATCTGGTTCTACTCACGACAGCGAGTAGCCCCGCTAACCGCGCCCGTTTAGAAAAGCGGGTGCGCCAAGTCAACAGCGATGCTGCACTGCAGAAAATTCGATAAAAAATCAACGATTTGAAACAAAAAAGGGCGCGCCGATATAAGCGGCGCGCCCGATGTCATAATAATATAGTCAATCGGCGTTATGGACAGCGCGAGTCACGCGTTGGTGCGGCCGATGTTCTGGTCTGCCAGCTGCCATTGGGTGCCTGATACTTCTCACCGGCCACCGTGCGCATGATCAGATTGCATCCCGAGGTAAAGGCGAATTGTTCCACCGTCGAGTTGGTTTCCTGGGCCTTGCGCGTATAGGCCGCCTTGCGCTTGATGTTCAGATCTTCGACCATGGCTTTCACCGATGCCGATGGAGAGCTCACATAGCCGAGATAGCCGTCGGGCTTCTCACCAATCGCGCCAGAAGCACGTGCGGCAGCATAGGCAGGATCGCGCTGTGCCATGACCGGCGTCGCAACAATGGCGGTCAAAGCCAAGCCGCCAACGATGGCCGCCGCCTTATTTTTCCGTATAAACTCAAACATCAGAAAATCTCCGCTTCACTGTTAATCAAATCCTTCGCATCGCCATCCAGACGATACACGACCTCTTGCTTAATATTGATATTCAGGTTGATCACGATGGGTTTGTCTGGCGCAGAAACCTGCACACATCCTGCCAGAACGGCACTTAGCCCCAAGGCGACACCAGATATCAGGCCGGTTGTCTTCCTATTCCTCATAATTGATCGAATCGCATTTCCAGACCGATCCGTCAATTGGCATATCTTATGGCTCATTATCGCTTTCCCGTGGCTGAACAGTTGATTCAGAATTATTTTCTAACGCTTTTGCGGCCTCTGCAGCCCGCTCTTCCTGTGCCCTCAACAGCGCTGGCAAGTTCTGGCCGACCAGTATTTCCGGTTCGTAAAAAGCTTTCGCACTGCTCAATAGCTGCATGAAAGGTGCCTGGATGCGGACGTTGAATTCAAGAGGCACCTTGGCGATCTGTTTCGTGAAGAAATTTTTGCTCGCACTATCACCTTGTTGCAACCCAGCAAATTTCACTTCGGTGATGATCTCTCCATCAATAGCGCCGTCCATGCCGATCGTTAGCTGCTCATATTTAAGAGATTTCAAGGCGTTAAAGGCAAAGTTTGCGAAGGTTCCCATATCTTCGTAGGTCAATTCGCCAATATAGGATAGCGAGCCGCCGCCTTTGCGCGCAACCAGATACCCACCGGCAATCCGGCCGCCATCCTGATCAAAGACCATTGGCAATTTCCCGTCAAAAACCCCCGAAGCCGTGATATTTTCAAAATCAAATTGTGTCAGAAACTGTGCAGCATCCACACCAACAACGGTAAATTCCAGCCGCCGTTCCGCATCCTCACCCAGATCAAGGATGGTCGGTTCAAGATAAAGCATCCCGCCGGCAAATGGCCACTGGCCGCCTTCCACCTGCATTTTATAATCAGGTAGTAGCCGATAGAAAAGCTGGCCATTAAAGGCCGCAACACCTGGATTGACCTCTGCCATGCGAACGAGCTGACCCTCCGTGGTTTCGAGACCGAGCAAATCGGAAAATTCTATTACCCCGGACAGCCCGGTAACCGGTCCAAAGGCTGCGGCGAGATTGATAGAATCCGTCCGAAAACTGCCCGTACTGCGAACACCGTCTCCGGCTGCATCCCAATTAATTCTTCCGTTACCCGTCACGGTGCCGTCGACATTGGCAATCACACCAAGCGTCAAAGGCGTCAGCAATTCTGGCTGCAGCCGGTCGTCAAAGGTTAACCCAGAAACCTCGATCACGGCTTCACCGGTACTATTGTCCAGCACATGAAGGATGTTGACGGTCGCCACGGCACGCTCTGTTGTTGGTTCTTGCAGTAAGCCTTCAGCGGTAATTTGACCGTCAGAAAATTTGATCTGGACATTTTTGCTGATTAACGGACGAAAGCGTTCAACCTGCTCTTCGTCCCGCACCCGCAGCTGTGCGCCAGCCAGGAACGCGCCATCCAGATAGCGCCAATCACCCTCGACATCATTTAGTAGCAAGGGAACGTTCGCGATCTGCCCTTCTGCGCCGGTGATTTTGCCAGTGATTGTCTGCCCGAAAGCGGCACTGAGGCGCGCCATGTCAAGTTTCGTCATGCTGTCGGCTGTGCCCATGCGGAGGGAAACATCCTGCGCTGTAACACCATTGGCCATCGAAAAACCAAGTGCGCCGCTGGACAGGACAAGTGGTGTTCCACCAACATTACCGGTCAGGTCAAAAGACGGCGCGCGGGCCGCGACATTGACGTCGCCACCCTGGCTGGACACGATGCCGTGACTGTTCTCGGGACAAAGCCTTGTGCGGGTCGGTCCAGCGACAAAAGACGCTGAGCGCAAACTGGCAAATTGCAAATCGACACATTCGCGGAACAGGGAAAAACCTCCTCGCCCGCCAAAACTGCCGTTAACCGGTACCTGAAGACCTGTAATCCGGCCCTCTGGTAGCGGGCCGGACAGGATCAAGCGACCATCGAAATTCGTTCCGCCGTCGGGCGCGGGCGCAAAGCTGAGGCTTGGAATATTGAGTTTCGCTGTTCCCGCTTGATAAGCGGCCATGTTTACGCTGCCGGCAAAACCGCGTGAGAGGCTGCCGTCATTCAAATCAATTCTGGCATCGGGGAAACCACCGCCATTAAGCAAGAGATCGCCTTGCGCGAGCATCCTCACATCATCGCCGACAAAAGTAAGCAAGATCGCGTCATCCAACGCCATTTCTCCGCCAGACCGGGAAGTTGCACTTAGCGCATTGATCGCCAATTTGGTTCCCGCCGCTCCTGTATCAAATCGGATATCACCGGTTAGATTGAGAGAATTACCCGCGTTACTAATCGCTGTAGCCAGCTTTGCCGCAATGGGTCCGATCGGCGTCCCATCCGTCGATGTTGCCAGCCCCTCCGTTTGCCCGAGCATGCCGGCGGATATTTTTGCCGACCGGATTTCAGGCGCGCCCTCAAACCGTGCTGTTATCGGATCATCGCCATAACCAATTTGGAAAGGTCCACTAACCCGCGCAATATTCGCACGACCATAAGGAGAATCCACGTCATTTGTTGTCAGATCAATATTTCCACTGCTGCGGTCCAGATCGCCGTTAAAGCCAATTGTCGATTTTACTTCCTTGGCACTATAGTCGGCGTAAACCAGTGGCCCGCCCGATATACCTGCATCGCCTGACCAGCTGGTAAAATCCTGACCCAGTTCCAATGCAAGCTGAACGCCTATATCTTTCGCTGACAAGTCCAGGTCGGGACATTCCACATCGGGAAGGCGCAATGGACCATTCAAACGTGGTTTGCGCTGGCTGATCGCAATCTCCCCAAAATAGCTGGGATCAGAAATTGAACAACCACCTAAATTCAGGCTCTTGCTCAATGCAGCGAGCTCACCTTCAAAGCCGTCATGCAAATTGCCAGCGCCGTTTAGCGCCAACCCAACCGCGCCAAAGTCGCTGTCGATCCGCAATTGCGCGCTTTCAACGGTCAGCGCAATATCGGGCAGCGCCAAAGGACTATCATCTTCCGGATCCGAAAACTTGTCGAGTGCTCCAAGGGACAATTTACCGCCTTGCAAACGACCAAATGCCTTGACCCCTGTTGCTCGGACCCAGTTTATTCCGGCCCCGCCTGTCCCCACACTATTTCCGATTTCCACCAGGTCCGCTGTCAAATCAGGCTGCCGGGGATCGCCAATTACCAAATTGCGGATGACCTGCTTTCGCAAACCGATATCTTCAATCTCGTAACTCGCCTCTATGCCCAGATCATTGAGCTGAGAGCGGACAAAATTATCGGCAATAGTGATCCGACTGAACCACAAGATGAGAAAGCCGACCAGCAACAGAAACAGGACCAGATAGACAAATAGCCGTCGCCCCAATCGGCGCCCTATCGGACCTTGGTCGGTTTCTTCCTCCATGGCGATTGAAATGCAGAAGTCTAGCTTAAGTTGCAATGTACAAGTGCGCAGGACGAATAGTTTTTACGTCATTTTTTTGGAATTGGACATATTCGGCCAATTCAGCAGGTTAATTGGCTTTCTTATCTCATTTCCCGACAAACAATCTATAGTTCGGCCATGCCCGCTCTGGATAACGCCCAAAAATCCAAACGAAACACAAAAGGCCATCACGGCGAAGGCCATCGTGCCCGACTGCGTGAACGCTTGCTAAACGGTGGCAGCGAAGCACTTCTGGATCACGAGCTTGTCGAATATCTGCTTGCTCTAGCCATCAGGCGACAAGACACGAAACCGTTGGCAAAGGACCTAATCGATACATTTGGTAGTCTGTCTGCGGTACTGACAGCCGATGGAGAGTCGATCAGGAAGGTGCCGGGAATGGGTGAAAACAGCACGGCGGCGATCAAAATTGTACAGGCGGCCGCGCTACGCATGATTTCCGAGCCCGTCCGTGAACAACCGGTTCTGACAAGCTGGCAAGCGCTACTCGACTATCTCCGCGCGGATATGGCGCATCTTGTCCACGAAAGAGTTCGGGTATTGCATCTTAACAGCAAAAACCGTTTGATCCGTGACGAGCTGGTTAGCGAAGGCTCGATCGATCAGGCGGCGATCTACACAAGAGAAGTCATCAAACGAGCGCTGGAACTCGGGTCCGCGGCGATAATATTGGTCCACAATCATCCAAGTGGTGATAGCACGCCCAGCCGTCAGGATATCGCCGTTACCAAGGATATATGCGACGCCGGGAGAAAACTCGGCATTGCGGTGCATGACCATATCATCATCGGTATCGACGGCCACACATCCTTTCGATCAAAAGGTTTGATCTAAATACCGCTTTAAGCGCCGCTATCCTTGCCAGTGATCAGGCGAATGCCGAGTTGCAGTGTGAAATAGGACCATATCCAGTTTACCAGCACCGCTATCCGGTTCCGCATCCCGGAAAGAAAACCGACATGCACCGCGCCCCACAACCACCAGGCCAAAGCGCCGTGCAATTTCATAAAACCAAAATCCGCCACAGCGCTTTTGCGGCCAATGGTCGCAAGACTACCTTGGTGCTTGTACTGGAAGGGCGCAATCTGCTTATCGTCCAGAAGCTGTTTTTGGATATAATCGGCCACATAGACCCCCGCTTGCTTGGCGGCAGGAGCCAGTCCCGGAACCGGATTGCCGTTCCACGCATTGCTACCTGCCGTATCGCCAATAGCGAAGACATTCTCGTGACCCGTAATTCGCAGATAGTCATCCACAGCGACCCGCCCTGCCCGATCGGTTTCAGCATTCAGCCATTTACCGGCAGGAGAGGCAATCACTCCGGCGGCCCAGAGCACCGTTTCGGTTGCAATTTCTATATCGTCGCCGATTTTGACGCGGTCAGCAGCAATATCAGTAACGCGCGATTTCAGACGGATATCCACACCCAAATTGCTGAGCGAATCCGCTGCATGAGCAGATAGGTCTTCTGGAAAGGCGGGCAATATTCGATCGCCTGATTGCACAAGGATGATTTGCGCCTGTTCTGGATCAATTCGGCTGAATTCGTCTTTGAGCCCGTGATGCGCGAGCTCGGCAATCGCACCGGCCAGCTCAACACCTGTCGGACCAGCACCGACAATGACAAAAGTCATTAGACGTTTAACCCGTTCCGGGTCATTGGACGATTCCGCCCGCTCAAACGCGCGCAATACATGACCCCGAACCGAAACGCCGTCCTCGATAGTTTTCAATCCTGGGGCAAACGGCGCCCATTCATCTTTGCCAAAATAGCTGTGCGATGCACCGGTTGCCAGCACCAGATGATCGTAGTCCAAACTATTTTGGCCGTAGGTCAGTGTTTTCTTTGCGCTATCAATGCTGCGCACCTCACCCAGCAGCACCCGGACGTTTCCGTCGTTGCGGAACAGCCCCCGTATAGGGGTCGCCACGTCCGCTGGCGACAGTGCCGCTGTTGCAATTTGATAGAGTAGCGGCTGGAACAAGTGGTAGTTATGCCGGTCAATGAGCGTGATACGAACAGGCAAGTTCTTGAGTTTACCAACACATGCCAGCCCGCCGAATCCAGCACCAACGACAACAATATGAGGCCAATGCTCTGGAACATCCTCGTATTTCCGGTCGAACAAAATATTGGATTCCAGCCAGGCAGAGATCATCCGATCGATCGACAAATAGCCCGCGCCAAAAATAGCCATCAATCCAAAAAGTAACATTGGATAAAACGTGAGATCGGGATGCAGCCCCATGACGGCCAACGTGCTGAGCGAGACAATAAGCGCTAGTCCCGTTAGCGGAACAACAAGCCCGATGGTCAGCAATATCGCTAAACAAA
This sequence comes from uncultured Sphingomonadaceae bacterium, assembly GCA_947495985.1. GTDB lineage: Bacteria > Pseudomonadota > Alphaproteobacteria > Sphingomonadales > Sphingomonadaceae > Parasphingorhabdus. The sequence continues at coordinate 590,694 of CANMBD010000001.1, read as the reverse complement.
CGGCCAAAGCGGGGCTGATGCCAACGAAAGTTTTAACGGGCAGAAAAACTTCCTGACCCGCAATGCCGACCATTCCAGCAACCGCAAGCAACGTCACGGCCAGCCATAGCCGAATGACCAGCAACCATCCGATCGCAGCCTTGTCCGTTAAAAACTCGAACGCGCGCAGAACAGGATCAGTAAATGGTATAGCACTGCCGCTTAATCCGCCAGCCACGGCACGGTCGAACGAAAAGCCTTTCGCCCCACGTAGCACAAACCAACCCAATATAGCGATCAACCAGAGATTGAGATCGGTCGGAACATATTCAACCTGACTAACTGCCAGCAGCACCAATATCGCCAATGCTGCCTCGCGCGTTAAAAGTCCGATCAGTAGCAATATCGGCGCAACAATTTCTATAATCACACCAACCAAAGCCGCCGTTTCGGGTTCCATCCAAGATACAGGATATTCAAAACGTGCAAGGTTGAGGGCCGTATCCCAATCGGACAATTTAACTATACCGGACCGAAATATCGCCTGCGCTACAAACAATCGGACCAGCAGATCAAAAATAGGACTGATCAACGATATGATCGAACGATAAGTCTTCACCCAGATACGCAGTGTAACCCGGAAAAATGGAGACAGCCGTTCTTCTTGCAACAAAGCTTGCTCGATACTCATTTCCGAATCCCTTACCAACCTATTTGCTTCTACTCTTAGCAGGTTAGAGCTTGCCATCACGCAATCAATATAGAAACATCGGCATGCCTTCTATTTGCACGAGATTAGCGCGATATTCGCGCGCGTCGTAAAGACCAGATACGTTAACGCCTTTGGTTCCGCCGAGCAGCGTCCCAATAGGCACGACACCATAATTGCCATCTTCAAGGCAAACCATGTTCGACGTGCGGCCTTCCTCGATCAGTTGCACCGCCAAGGCACCAAAGGCGAAACCAACCATCCGGTCCATCGCATCCGGTTCACCAGCCCGCATTAGATAGGCCAGCTCCTGAACAATTGTTCGCTCGGGCGACCGCGTCTCAATTTCTCTCGCCAATTGAGTGCCGATATTCACGCCGATCCGGTTGGTGTTGGATTTGCTTATCTCACCATCATCCGTATCACTACCAGCCAATTGAGCCCCTTCGGACACAAGGCAGATGGCATAGCTTTCCGGATTGTTCGCCTTGTCTTTCAGCAACAAGGGCAACAGCACATCAATATCCGCGGGGACTTCGGCAATCACTGTGCGATCAGCCTGGGACAAAAAGCCAGACAGCAGAGCGGTTTCGCCAGAACGGCGGCCGAACAGTTCGATAACCGCGATCCGTTCGTGGCTGGCCACTGTTGTTCTTAGTGCATTTATCGCAGCGACGGACCGGGTGACCGCGGTTGAAAAACCGATACAATAATCGGTACCGAACACATCATTGTCCATCGTCTTGGGGATGGAAACAACATTGCGTCCCAGACTGGCTAGGTGCGCTGAGAAACGCAAGGTTCCATCGCCGCCCATGGTGATCAGCGCATCCACCTTCAGCGCATCGAGTATATCAAGTACCTTTTGTGTTTGGTCACCTTCACTGGTGTTTCGAGGGTCGCAGCGTGAGCTGTGCAAAATGGTCCCACCTTGCCGATCAATACCTCGCACTGCATCTCTATCAAGCACCATCGCGGAATTTTCCAGCGACCAGGGATCGGTTGGATCTGTTTCCAGAACCCCTTCCCAGCCGCGGCGCAGTCCAATGACATCCCAACCGCGCTGCCAGGCAGCCATGGCAATCGAGCGGATACATGGGTTAAGGCCAGGAACATCGCCGCCGCCGGTTAATACTGCCAGACGCATATTTTTCTCCCTAATTAACCACGTTGCCGACTCATAATGTAGCTGCTAGCGGGTCCGCAAATCTCTGGTCATGCTATGATCAGATTAAACCAGCTTTTTCAGTTTCAAGGAAAGAAAAAATGATCCCGCGCTATTCTCGCCCCGATATGGTTGCCATTTGGGAACCTGAATCCAAATTCCAGATCTGGTTCGAGATAGAGGCGCATGCGACCGATGCGCTCGCCGAACTGGGGGTTGTACCAAAGGATGCCGCCAAGGCGATTTGGGCCAAAGGGAAATTTGATGTCGCGCGGATTGATGAAATTGAACGCGAGGTGAAGCATGACGTCATCGCTTTCCTGACCAATGTTGCAGAAAATGTCGGTGAAGAGGCCCGCTTCATGCACCAGGGCATGACATCAAGCGATGTACTCGACACTTGTGTGGCCGTCCAACTAACCCGCGCGACGGACATATTGCTCGATGATATGGACAAGTTGCTCGCGGCGATCAAAACCCGTGCTTACGAGCATAAGCTGACCCCGACCATTGGCCGCAGCCACGGGATTCATGGCGAACCGGTGACTTTCGGAATGAAATTGGCGCAAGCTTATGCCGAGTTTGAACGGAACCGCGAACGACTGGTTTTGGCGCGCAAGGAAATCGCGACCTGTGCAATATCAGGCGCGGTGGGTACCTTCGCCAATATCGACCCGAAAGTCGAAGCGCACGTGGCTGAAAAAATGGGACTGGAGATTGAGCCTGTATCAACACAGGTCATTCCACGCGATCGCCATGCACAGTATTTTGCTACACTGGCTGTTATTGCTTCTTCAGTCGAACGCCTAGCGGTCGAGATTCGCCACTTGCAGCGGACCGAGGTTCTGGAAGCGGAAGAATATTTCTCACCGGGACAAAAAGGTTCGAGCGCGATGCCGCACAAGCGTAATCCGATTCTCACCGAAAATCTGACCGGACTTGCCCGGATGGTAAGGAGCTATGCCCTGCCCGCGATGGAAAATGTTGCTCTATGGCATGAGCGGGACATCTCTCACAGCTCAGTCGAACGTATGATCGGTCCTGACGCCACAATCACATTGGACTTCGCCCTCGCCCGTCTGACCGGCGTTGTCGAAAAACTCCTCATCTATCCGGAACGCATGCAGAAGAATCTCGACCGGATGGGCGGGCTTGTGCACTCCCAGCGCGTGCTGCTGGCACTTACACAAGCAGGTATCAGCCGGGAAGACAGCTACCGCATCGTTCAGCGCAACGCGATGAAGGTCTGGGAATCAGATGGCGAAGTGGCCTTGCTTGACCTACTCAAAGCTGATCCCGACGTAACGGCAAAGCTATCGCATGAGGAGTTGGAAGAGAGCTTTAATCTAGATTATCATTTCAAGCATATCGACACGATTTTCGATCGGGTTTTTGGCGACTGAAGTCCGAGACAAAAAATCCGCCATGTGATCCAGAACGGCAACACTCTGGTCACTGGTCGAAATTACGGGTAATGTGAATGAAATGGGTAATTGAGGGTTCCGAATGCAATTCATAAAAACACTTTTCTGGGTTATATTGGCCGTCATTTTGGTGGTGTTTGCTGTCAATAACTGGTCACCAACATCGGTGCTGATTTGGCAAGATATCCGTATCGACACGAAACTGCCCGTTCTCGTTATTGGCGCGTTTCTGTTGGGCTTCGTTCCGTTGTGGATCCTTCACCGCACATCAAAATGGCGCCTAAATCGCCGTATCAAAACACTTGAAGCCGCTGCTCGGCCTGCACCGGTGCCCGCAACTGCGACAAGTGCTGCTACCAAATCCTCGCCAGCACCAGCTCCGCAAACAAAGCCAGCTGCGGCGCCGCTGGACTTGGATAAAGAACAAATCTCTGAGCCTGCGACTGCGGTTTCACCGATCACGGGCGACGACAAGGCGGCAGGCACATGAGTAATCCTATATATGTCGCGCTCGATACGCCTATATTGGACAATGCGGTCGCGCTCGCCAAATCGATCAACGGTCATGTCGGCGGATTGAAACTCGGCCTCGAGTTTTTCTGCGCCAATGGCCATCACGGAGTACACGAGATCCAGAAAATCGGATTGCCGATTTTCCTCGACCTGAAGCTCCACGATATTCCGAACACGGTCGCGAAAGCGATGCAGGCGATTAATGTCCTCGAACCGGCGATAGTGACGGTGCATGCATCCGGCGGACGGGCTATGATGGAAGATGCCAAAGCAGCGGCAGGCAGTAACACCAAGGTTGTCGGTGTTACCTTGCTCACCTCTCTCGACCAAAACGACATGGGGAAGATTGGTTATAGCGGCACCCCGCATGACCAGGTTGAGCGCCTAGCCAATCTCGCCGCCGAAGCCGGTCTGGACGGCATTGTCTGTTCCGGCAATGAAGTGGGCGCAGCGCATAAAATCTGGAAAGAAGGCTATTTTGTTGTGCCCGGCCTGCGCCCCGCCAATGGCAAGGCCGGCGATCAGAAGCGCACGGTAACGCCGCGCGCTGCTCGCGATAATGGCGCTAGCGTTCTGGTCATTGGCCGCCCGATTACAGGCGCGGAAAATCCCAATGCCGCGGCGCGATCGATTGAAGCAACGCTCTAAGCCAGCCAATGAAAACCCAGATTAAAATATGCGGCTTGTCCGACATCACGACGATCAACGCCGCCGCTGATGCCGGAGCTGATTATATTGGCCTTGTGCATTTTGAGAAAAGCCCGCGTCATGTGTCGCTGGAACGCGCAGCCGAATTGCGCGAAGCTGCGCCGGATTCACTGAAGATAGTATTGTTGCTGGTCAATGCAGACCCGAAATTGACCGGGCATGCGATCAACTTTGTCCGCCCCGATGTGATTCAGTTTCATGGCAGCGAAACACCCGAATGGATCAAACTGGTCGGCGATCAAAGCAATGTAGAGGTCTGGAAAGCACTGGGTCTGCGCGACAAGGCAACGCTCGCCAAGAGCGCTCGGTTCGATGATGCTGCTAATCGCCTGTTGTTCGATGCTCCGGCAAAGGCCCTTCCCGGCGGCACCGGAACGAGCTTTGATTGGTCCGTCCTGCAGGGCCATGATCACAAGGTCCCATGGGGCCTCGCCGGCGGTTTGGATCCAGAGAACGTCGTAAGCGCGATGGAAGCCACTAGCCCACCGCTCGTCGATGTTTCCTCAGGCGTGGAATCCGCTCCCGGTGTCAAAGATGTGGACAGAATCGCTGCCTTTTGCCAAGCGGTTCGCACATATGACCAAACACGATAAACTATCGAACAGCTTCCGCAATCAACCAGACGAACGCGGCCATTTCGGCCAATTTGGCGGGCGTTATGTGGCCGAGACGCTGATGCCGCTGATCCTTGATCTGGAGAAGCATTATCGCGCGGCACAGGCGGACCCCGCTTTTGCAGAAGAATTTGATGACTTGCTGGAACATTATGTCGGTCGTCCAAGCCCGCTCTATTTTGCCGAACGCCTGACCGAACATGTCCGGAAAGAGGCTCCGGAAGGCAAAGGCGCACAAATCTGGTTCAAGCGTGATGAGCTCAACCATACCGGCGCGCACAAGATCAACAATTGCATCGGCCAGATATTGCTCGCCAAGCGCATGGGCAAGACCCGGATTATCGCTGAAACTGGTGCGGGTCAGCATGGTGTGGCCACGGCCACGGTCTGCGCTCGCTTTGGCCTGCCTTGCGTCATCTATATGGGCGCAACTGATATCGAGCGGCAGAAACCGAATATTTTCCGGATGCGGTTGCTCGGCGCAGAAGTCGTGCCGGTAACCAGTGGTTCTGCAACGTTGAAAGACGCCATGAATGACGCATTGCGCGACTGGGTCGCGAATGTGCATGATACATTCTACATTATCGGCACGGCCGCTGGCCCCCATCCCTATCCCGAGCTGGTGCGCGATTTCCAAAGCGTGATTGGCCGCGAAGCACGCGAACAACTGCTCGAGCGCACCGGTCGCCTACCCGATCTTTTGGTGGCGGCTATTGGTGGCGGCTCAAATGCCATTGGTCTGTTCCATCCATTTCTCGATGATCCCGACGTCGAAATGTTGGGCATTGAAGCGGCTGGCCATGGTCTGGAAAAAGAACATGCCGCGTCGTTGGCGGGCGGGAAGCCCGGCATTTTGCACGGCAACAAAACCTATTTGCTGCAAGACGAAGATGGGCAGATTGACGAAGCCCATTCGATCAGTGCCGGCCTCGACTATCCCGGCATTGGTCCGGAACATAGCTGGCTGAAAGAATCCGGCCGGGTGCGCTATGACAGCGTGACCGACACCGAAGCGCTAGAGGCGTTCCAATTGCTGTGCGGCACCGAAGGGATTATTCCGGCACTGGAGCCGAGTCATGCCATTGCTGCTGTCGCGCGCGAAGCTGTGAAGTTGGACAAGGACCAGATCATTCTCGCCAATCTCTGCGGGCGCGGCGACAAGGATATTTTCACAGTCGCCGAGGCTTTGGGTACGGAAATATGAAAGTAAGCCAAGACGAGTTCAAGCTGCATTTTCTTGATGCCTTATCGCAAGCAGCAAATGCCATGGGACTAGAGTCGAGCTTGGATTCGAAGATAGAATTGCATCTGTTCGGTACAACAGATTGTTCTGTCGAAGAAGCTGTTTCGCATTTGTTTCTGAGCGACGATATATTCTACTCGTGCATCGATGTTTCTGTTCATCCCAAGCGAGGACCTGGCGTGTTCTTTGTGCGAGCAAGCGGCCATCCACCATGCGGATGGCACAAAACATATCATGCAAAAACAACTGGACCCTTTAACATAATGACACCTGCATGACACGCTTATCACAATCCTTCCAAACCGACCGCGCCGCCCTAGTCGCCTTCGTAACCGGAGGTGATCCGACCGCAGCAAACACCGGTGCAATCCTAGACGCACTCGTCGAAGGCGGTGCGGATATCATAGAACTCGGCATGCCCTTCACCGACCCGATGGCCGATGGCCCAGCCATCCAAGCCGCGAATATCCGCAGCTTGAGCGCAGGTACAAAAACCGCAGACATATTGAACATCGCGAGTGCTTTTCGGGAACGCCATCCCACGGTGCCGCTCGTGCTGATGGGCTATGCCAATCCGATGACGATACGCGGAGCCGACTGGTTTGCCGAAGCTTGCGTTGACGCAGGGGTTGATGGCGTAATCTGCGTCGATATTCCGGTGGAGGAAGATGATAGCCTGGGCGACGCTTTGCGGGCCAAGGACGTCGCTGTCATCCGCCTCGCTACACCGACGACTGATACTGAACGGCTACCGGAAATCCTGAACAATGCCTCGGGCTTTCTCTATTACGTCTCGGTCGCAGGCATCACGGGATTACAACAGGCAGCACAGGCCAGCATTGAAGAAGCGGTTGCGCGCCTAAAAGCCGGAACGGACCTGCCCGTCGCCGTCGGCTTTGGGGTTCGCACACCAGAACAGGCCGCGGATATCGCCCGCGTTGCTGATGGTGTCGTTGTTGGCTCTGCAATTGTCGAGATCATCGCTGAACATGGCGCCGACGCTGCGCCGCATGTCAAAGACTATGTAAAATCACTTTCTGATGCTATCAGAAGCGCGCGCTAAAAAATCTGGGGAATTGACGCATGTCTTGGCTTAGCAACGTCCGTAACAAGATCGCTTCGATCACCAAAAAAGAAACGCCGGATAATCTCTGGCACAAATGCAAAAAATGCGAAGCGATGGTGTTCCTTAAGGAATTTGAGGACAATATGCATATCTGTCCGAAATGCGAGCATCATGGCCGCATCGGGCCGATGATCCGGTTCGCCCAGATCATGGACGAGAATAGCTGGAAGATCATACCCTTTTCAGCAGTCCCCGAAGATCCGCTGAAATTCAAAGATCAGAAGAAATATACCGATCGCCTAAAAGCCGCGCGCGCCAAAACCGAAGAACAGGATGCTTGGGTGAATGTTATTGGCACGATCGAAGGACATAAGTGTGTAGTTGGTGTTCAGGATTTTGCTTTTCTAGGCGGCTCCATGGGGCTCGCTGTGGGGCAAGCTTTTGTGGATGCTGCCAATCGTGCGATTGAAGATCAATGCCCTCTTATTTGTTTTACGGCTTCAGGTGGTGCCCGGATGCAAGAAGGCACCCTATCTTTAATGCAGATGCCCAAAACGACGGTTGCGATTTCAATGATGAAAGAAGCCGGCATCCCCTATATTGTTGTTTTAACTGACCCAACTTCAGGCGGCGTTATGGCAGCTTATGCAATGCTTGGAGATGTCCAGATTGCGGAACCTGACGCTACCTTAGCATTTACGGGGCGGCGTGTGATTGAGAATACTATCCGCGAGAAATTACCTGACGATTTCCAGACTTCGGAATATTATCTTGATCACGGTATGCTGGACATGGTTGTTCATCGCAAGGAACTGCGCGCCGAACTGGCACGTGTGATGAGCTATCTCATGGCTTGGAAAACAGCGGCTTAACTTAGCCGCACCCATTCATGGCAGACGGCGCAAGATCCGACCATCCGGCAGTTCAGAAACAACTCGACCGGCTTTCGCTGCTGTCACCCGGACGCGATGTGCTGGGGTTGGAGCGGATCAGTGCGGTTATGGACCGCGTGGACAATCCGCATCTGAACCTGCCGCCGGTTTTTCATGTTGCGGGGACCAACGGCAAAGGCTCCACCTGTGCCTTTTTGCGCGCAACGATAGAGGCCGACGGCCTGAAAGCGCATGTCTATTCCAGTCCGCATCTGGTCCGTTTCAACGAGCGGATCAGGCTTGCCGGAACATTGATCGAAGACGAATATCTTGCGGCGTTGTTGGCGCGTGTCCTCGATGCCAGCGAAGATATTAATCCCAGCTTTTTTGAAGCCACCACGGCGGCAGCCATGCTCGCGTTTGCCGAAACACCGGCGGATGCCTGCATATTGGAAGTCGGCCTGGGCGGCCGGTTGGACGCGACCAATATCGTGCCAGCGCCTGCTGCGACTGGTATGGCCGCACTTGGCATCGATCATGAGGCTTTTCTTCTCTCTCCCGAAGGCGGGACCCCAACCGATCCGATGGTTCGTATTGCATGGGAAAAAGCGGGCATTGCCAAATCCGGTGCCCCCCTGCTCACGCAGAAATATCGTGATGATATGGCTGCAGTGATTGCAGAGCATGCCGCAGCGACGCAGGCGCTCTATTTGCCGCGCGGCGATAATTGGGATGCCGCCATTTATGAAGACCAGCTCCATTATCGCGATGATCAGGGCAAGTTGACGCTTCCCCTGCCCGCCCTGCCCGGCGCGCATCAGGCGGATAACGCGTCCCTTGCGATCGCCATGCTGCGTCATCAAGATAAGATCAATATTTCCGAGGCCGCCTTTCGCGCCGCCATGGGTTGGGCCAAATGGCCCGCGCGGTTGCAAAAGCTGTCACCGGGCCCATTGCGGAACATTCTGCCAGAGGGAACCGAAATATGGCTTGATGGCGGGCATAATGTAAACGCAGGCGAGGCCTTGGCAGCGCATTTCGACAGCTATGCGGACAGTTCCATCCACCTGGTTCTCGGCATGCTCGCCAACAAAGACCCTGCCGGGATTGTCGGACCTTTAGGGCCGAAGATCGCCAATATCACGGTTGTGCCTGTCGAGGGTCACGAGGCGCACGGAATGGCGGATTTTGCGGACTCTGAAGTGCCTGTTTCAGATGCCCCCAATGTTACAGAAGCATTGAAAGTCATCGCCACGGAGAAGCCCGAAACCGTCCTGATTGCAGGATCGCTCTATCTGGCTGGCACGGTTTTGGAGGCTAATCGGCAATTGCCGGAGTGACTAGCTTTTCCCGTGCTGCATTTCGATTGGTCCGCATCCATTCAAAAATACATAATATGATCGCAGCAACACCAAGCGCAGCTGTAAACAGGAATATCTGATAATAGCCATTCCGTTCGATCATCTCACCCAGCGCCCCTCGACCCAATGTACCGATCAAGAAGGTTAGAGATGATAGAAGTGCATATTGTACAGCACTATATTGTTTGCTCGTGATGGAAGAAAGATAAGCGACAAAAGCGGCGCCGGCCAAACCACCAGCTAAGTTTTCACCTGTGATCGCGAGCATGAGTTTGGCCATTCGCTCATCAGCACCGAATAGACCCACCAACCAGGTAAACCCGGTCACTTTAGAAAAAGTCGCGATAGCCGCCCCGCCAGCCGCCAGGTTAGCATATAGCAAGTTACTGGCCGCCGCGGTTACTGCCCCGATAGTCAGTGTCGCCATACGCCCAAAATAAGCGAAAGATACGCCGCCCAGGGCAATACCCAACATGGTCATGCCTACACCGAAAAATTTGGAAGCGACGGCGACTTCGCTCTTCGTATATTGCAGCTCTCCCAAGTAGAACGGATAGGCAAAACTGCCCCAGATATTGTCGGTAATCCGATAGGACAGGATCAGCGCCAACACTAGTATAGCGGCCCAGCCAAGGCGCCCCATGATATCGGTAAGCGGGAGCACCAATGCCCGATACCCATGATCGAGCACGGCATCAAATTTCGTTTCGCGCTGCGTATCGGTTTGCAGTACATATTTCCCGTTGCGACGCCAATATTCCAGAACGGCGGCAATGATGGCCGGTATAATAACCGTCGCTATGACAATGAGTGGTCCATTAAACTGAATAAAAGCAACGGAATCAGGACGCGTTTCCGGATCAGAGCCAAGCGATTGCACCATGAACACACCGACCCTGATCAGGGCCCATCCCCAAAGAATACCAACGATCGCCAAACCATAGGTCCGGATTTTGGGGTCAAGCTGCCCCGCCATGCGAAGAGCGTTATCGCCATCTGGACCATTAATTGCCGGAGTGTCCGGGGCAAAGAAAGTCATCATGGATATGGCTATCATGATTGCACCCATAAGGCCGTAGACCAGCGGCCAACCATACGCGTCCGCCAAGAATAGCGCCAAGGCGCCGCCCGCAAGTGCAGCAATTCGATAACCAAGTTGATAGACTGTCGATAGCATGTCCAGTGTGGCAACTTCATCTGCCACATCAACCCGCCAAGCATCAATCACGACATCTTGCGTCGCCGAAGCAAAAGCTCCCAAGCCTGCCAGTAGAGAAAACCAGCCGATGGAAGTCTGGGGATTGAGCATCGACAATGTTAACAGAATGACGCCGAGTAACAATTGCGCGGGTATAAGCCAGCTTTTGCGGCGCCCGAGCCTGTTAAGGCCCGGAATCTTGACGCGATCAACAACAGGTGACCAGAGAAATTTGAACGCATAAGCAAGTCCTATGAGTGAAAAAACACCCATGGTTTCCAGATCCACTTTTGCATCGGAAAGCCATGCATAAAGCGTGCCGAGCAGCAAGGAATAAGGCAGCCCGGCTGAAAACCCAAATACGAACATCATGCCGGTCTTTCTTTGACCAAGCGATGCTATCAATTTTCTAAAACCCGGCTTTTCTGCTGTCTGGGCCGCTTCACTCACGCCATACTCTCCCTCGAACTGAGGGAAACATTAGCGGCAAATGCTTCGAATGCCAGTCAGATTTTTTGAGACAGCCTAAATATCGAGCAACTTGGCGCCCACAATCGCGCCTGCGCCGGGGCGCTGGACGATGATCGCATATTTATCGGCCCCGGTGACATTCAAATCCGCATTTGACAGTTTGACCTGCATCAACGAGCCGTCCCAGCTGCCCAGGTTACGCTCGCTTTTTACGACATTTGTGTAATGCAGTTTGCGTCCACCATTTTCACCGCGACCGACTTGTACGGTTTCGGAGGAGCTGAGCGCAAGTAAAGAAACTCCCGCCATATAACGAGATTGCCCTCTGATGGTAACGGTTACGTCACCATTGTCATCGCGATCGGTGACGATCACAGGACCGGCGCTGTTTTTCGCCAAACGAACCAGCGACCGCACATCGCCTTCACGGGACCCGACGGCTCCGCCACCGCCATTGACAACCATTTGAGGTGTATAAACACCGGAACCAGCCTTGCCTTTGGCGGCATAGGTTCGCTGCAGCCGGGTATTTTCTTCCCGCGCCAGCGTGTCTTTCCAACCAAGGCGATCCCAATAGGTAACAGGCCGCGAAATCACCAGCAGGGAGTCATCTTTTGCTAGTCGGGATGCTAGCGTATCCGCAGGAGGACAGGATGAACATCCCTGACTGGTGAAGAGTTCGACGACGACCGGGGTAGGGGAAACCGTTTCGCCGTCAAAAGTTTTCGCGGGTGTAGTTGCCTGCGCAGAGGCCTCACTTGATGACTGGGCGATTTGGGCACCCATAAAGCCCGCAAAAGCAGTAGCTGCAATCATTGCCGGCAATATTATTTTACGCATCGAGAGACCTTCCTAACAAGTAACTATCCTGTCATTCGCGCCCACCATCCTGCAGGTTACAGATTGCGACAAAGTTTTTTTTCCGCCATGCGCAAAATCATGACCGATAAAGAATCAGGTAAAATCTATAAGGCCAAACCGACGCACGGTGCAAAGCAGCAACCGGCAAAGGCGAAGCCTACCGAAGCGCCAGTGCGCGAAGGGCAACGCATTGCCAAATTACTGGCCCGCGCCGGTGTCGCATCGCGCCGGGAAATCGAACGGATGATTGGTGACGAACGGATTGCCCTCAACGGGGTGACTGTCGAGCACCCCTCTCTACTGCTGAAAAACCTGACCGGGATTACCGTCGATGGCAATCCCGTGGCGGAACCTGCGCCTGCCAAACTGTTCCGTTTTCATAAACCCAATGGCTATATCACTGCCGAACGCGATGCCTCCGGCAAGAAAACCATTTATGATGTCCTGCCCAAGGATATGGAACGCATCATGCCAATCGGTCGGCTCGATCTCAACACCGAAGGCTTGCTGCTGATGACCACAGATGGCGAGTTCAAGCGTGAGATGGAGCTTCCAAAAACTGGCGTCGAGCGGACCTATCGCGCAAGGACATTTGGCGACATTACGCAAAACCAGCTTGAAGAACTATATCGCGGAATCACTATCGAAGGCATGCATTACGGTCCGATCGAAGCCAATCTGGAGCGGCGCACTGGGCGAAACCAGTGGATTGAAATGACCCTGACCGAGGGCAAAAACCGCGAAGTCCGCCGCGTGCTCGAACATCTTGGTCTAAAAGTTTCGCGCCTGATCCGCACCCGCTATGGGCCGTTTATACTTGGTGATCTCGCCAAGGGTGAGATTGACGCTGTCCGCCGCCATGATCTGGTCAAGTTTCGGAAGACTTTAAAATGAGGTTTGGGGAATAATGCGAGTTATCGCAGGCGACTGGCGCGGGCGCAAACTTGTTGCGCCTAAGGGGGAGACCACCCGTCCAACCGCGGACCGTACCCGCGAGCGGCTATTTTCCATGCTTACCAGTCGCTTGGGCGATTTTGCCGACCTGCACGTGCTCGATCTGTTTTCAGGTTCCGGTGCACTCGGCCTTGAGGCTTTGTCGCGCGGCGCGGCGCATTGCACTTTTGTGGAGCAAGACCGTGATGCGTTAAAGGCTCTGGAGAAAAATATCGAAACGCTTGGTGCAAAGGCCGATGTCCGGATCGGATCGGTTCTGGCGCTGGGACCAGCCCGCAAGCCCTATGATTTGATCCTGATGGATCCGCCTTATGAAACGGGGGCCGGTGCAGTGGCGCTCGACAAGCTTAGTCGCCATGGATGGTTCGCGCCATCAAGCTGGATTGCTATTGAAACGTCTCGCAAGGAAGAGGTCGACGTCAAAGGTTTCACGTTGGAAAGTCAACGCGATAGCGGCAAGGCTAGGCTCCATATTTTGCGACCCACCTAGTTGCCTTGCCGCCTCAAGAGGTCAGCTATTCGCTGCCTCAAAAGCAGATGCAGTTTCCTGCTCTTGATTTTGTGCGTGCGTGTAAAATGTCGTCGTCGTCATCAAAGCGGTCGCGAGGATCGCACTAAACATCAATCTTTTACTCATTATCGATTCCAATTCTTGGGAGGATTTTCTGTTGATCGCTATTTGGTGCACCGCAACATGAATTACAACCTGCACCTTGGGTCATGTCAAAAGTGATATTGGCCTTGCCGCCGCGTACGATGTTCCCTAACTGTTCACCTGTGACCGATGCTTCGAACATGCCCGCCGAGAGCGATCCTCCCTATGTCAGGGGCTTGAATGCGCCGCAGCGCGATGCTGTGCTGACAACCGAGGGCCCGGTTCTGGTTCTGGCCGGTGCGGGCACAGGTAAGACAGCTGCTCTCACGCGGAGGCTGGCGCATCTGATTTACTCCCGCAAAGCGTGGCCATCAGAAATTCTCGCGGTGACATTTACCAACAAAGCAGCACGCGAGATGAAAGAGCGGATTGGTGTGATTGTCGGTGACGCGGTCGAAGGCATGCCTTGGCTCGGCACATTCCACAGCATCGGCGCCAAAATGCTGCGCCGTCATGCAGAACTGGTCGGACTGCAGAGCAATTTTACGATTCTCGACACAGACGATCAATTGCGCTTGCTCAAACAGTTGATTCAAGCCGAAGAACTGGACGAGAAACGTTGGCCTGCGCGAGCGCTTGCCGGACTGATCGATCAATGGAAAAATCGCGGACTGAACCCCGCTGATCTCGATGCCAATGAAAATGAACGCTATGCCAATGGCCGCGGTCAGGAATTTTATGCCGTTTATCAGGCGCGGCTAAAAGCTCTCAATGCCTGCGATTTTGGTGACTTGTTGCTCCATATTCTCAACCTACTCAAAACCGATCGGGAAATATTGAAGCTCTACCAAGAACGCTTCAAATATATTCTGGTCGATGAGTATCAAGACACGAATAGCAGCCAATATCTCTGGCTTAGGCTGCTTGCGCAGGAACGCAAGAATATCTGCTGCGTTGGCGATGATGATCAAAGCATATATTCATGGCGTGGGGCGGAAGTCGCCAATATCCTGCGCTTCGAGAAAGATTTCCCCGACGCCAAGGTCGTCAAGCTGGAGCAAAATTATCGCTCTACGCCGCACATATTGGCTGCTGCCTCTGCGCTGATCGCCAACAATAGCGGACGCCTTGGTAAGACCCTGTGGACTGAGGAAGAGAACGGCGACAAGGTGCAAGTCACCGGCGTCTGGGATGGTCCTGAAGAAGCAAGGCGCACAGGTGAGGAAATGGAAAGCCTACAGAACAAGGGCGTTTCCCTCAACGACATGGCGATTCTGGTCCGCGCACAATTCCAGACACGGGAATTTGAAGACCGGTTTATCTCCATCGGTATGCCGTATAAGATTATCGGTGGTTTTCGCTTTTACGAACGCGCCGAAATTCGCGACGCCCTCGCCTATCTACGGGTTATCGCGCAGCCCGCGGATGATCTCGCCTTTGAGCGGATCGTCAATGTGCCCAAACGCGGGCTTGGGGATAAAACTGTGGAAAAAGTCCATAGGTTAGCCCGAGCGCAAGGGATTCCACTGGCCGCAGCTGCGCTTAGTATCTGCGATACGGACGAATTGCCAGCGCGGGCGAGAACCACGCTTCAGGAGTTAATGCGCAGTTTCGCCAGATGGCGCACCAATGCCGATGAAGTCCCCCATGCTGAGCTGGCGCGGATCGTCCTCGATGAATGTGGCTATACCACCATGTTGCAGGCGGATCGCACGCCCGAAGCCGCAGGACGGCTGGAAAACCTCACCGAGTTGACTCGCGCGATGGAAGAATATGAAACGCTGGGCGATTTTCTGGAGCATGTCAGCCTCGTCATGGACAATGATGCAACCGATCATGAAGCGAAGGTCACGATCATGACCATGCATGGGGCCAAGGGTCTGGAATATGACCATGTCTTTTGCGCGGGATGGGAAGAAGGTGTATTTCCTTCCCAGCGTAGCCTCGACGAAGGCGGGATTGCAAGCCTCGAGGAAGAACGTCGTCTCGCCTATGTCGCGATCACGAGAGCAAAGAAAAAATGCACCATCTTCCATGCCGCCAACCGGCGGATTTACGGGCAATGGACCAGCTCCATCCCTTCCCGCTTCATCGGCGAATTGCCACCGGAACATATTGAAGAAGAAACCAGTATGATGGGCGGCGAAAGCCTGTGGCGCGCCAACTGGTCGGAACGTGCCGATCCCTTCGCCGATGCCGCGCGCGGATCAACACGAGGACCCGGTTGGAAACGGGCACGCAATACCGGCAGCTTTGACAGCAAGCCGCAAAATATCAAGGAAGCCAGGCGAAGCGCAGTCTCTCTGGGCAATAAGGGCCGCGATGATGTTACCGTTGGCATGCGCGTTTTCCACTCCAAATTCGGCTATGGCGAGGTGATGGAAAAAGAAGGCAACAAGCTGGAAATCGAATTTGAAAAGAGCGGTCAAAAACGTGTGCTTGATAGCTTTGTAGAAGTCGCCTGAAACGCACGAAGCTGAAGATGCGGAGAATATCATCATGAAAATCGCCATTATCGGCGCCGGCCTATCCGGTCTGGCTTGCGCTGATCCTTTGGTAGCCGCAGGTCATCAGGTTCGGCTCTTTGACAAATCCCGCGGTCCCGGTGGCCGCATGTCCACGCGGCGTGCCCAGACATCGACAGGTGAATTGCGCTTTGACCATGGCGCACAATATTTCACGGCTCGGGATCCCCGTTTCCGAGCCATTGTCGAGCAGTGGCGCAAAGGCGATCTGGCCGCAAAATGGCCGGCAGCGGGCGATGAGGCATGGGTCGGGACGCCATCAATGAATGCACCCGTCAAGGCAATGGCGACCGATCATGATGTCACATGGTCGATGCGCATCGAGCGCCTGACGAAACAACAGAAACACTGGCAGCTTAATGGTGAAGACGCGCCGGTGGAGACGCTGTTTGATGCCGTGGTTATAGCCATTCCAGCCGAACAGGCGGCAGACTTGCTCGATCCATTGGTCAGCAGTTTTGCTGAAAAAGCACACAGCACCGTTTCCGATCCTTGTTGGACCGTCATGCTGGCCTTTACCGAACCGCTGGCCACCGACGTTAACATCCTGAGAGACGGTGCAGTCATCGGCTGGGCCGCCAGAAATAGCGACAAGCCGATGCGGGAGGGCGCGGACAGCTGGGTCATACAGGCATCACCAGACTGGTCACGAGATCATCTGGAAGATGATGCCGAACAGGTGTGCGCCGCCTTGATCAAAGCTCTTGCCGTTGATCTTGATATGGAGTTACCGGAACCCGTTCACGCCGTCGCCCATCGCTGGCGCTATGCGCGGTCGGGCAGCGCTGGTATAAATGCGCTCTACGACAATGAGGCCAAGCTCGGTGTTTGTGGCGACTGGTTACTTGGTCCCCGGATCGAATGCGCCTGGCTTTCCGGTAATGCGCTCTCGCAAATGATATTGGACTGAAAGCTTACCGGGCTAGACTGGCACTTGTCGCCATTCACCGGACGGCAGACCATCCAGGCTCCACTCCCCGATACGCCAGCGCACCAGCCGCAGCGTGGGATGGCCTATAGCGGCCGTCATCCGGCGCACCTGCCGGTTTCGCCCTTCCCGAATGGTCAGTTGCAGCCAGCTATCCGGTACCGTTTTGCGAAAACGCACCGGCGGATTACGTGGCCACAGATCGGGTGCATCAATACGCTCAACGTCCGCTGGCCGAGTCAAACCGTCCTTCAAACGTACACCCTGTCGCAGCTGATCAAGGCTGCCCTCATCAGCATCCCCCTCAACCTGCACCAGATAGGTTTTCGGCATTTTATACTTGGGGTCGGCGATCCGTGACTGCAGCTTCCCGTCATCTGTAAGCAACAGCAATCCCTCACTATCCCGGTCCAGCCGCCCGGCGGGATAAACGCCGGGTACCTCTATATAAGCAGACAGTGTCGGACGGGTGGTTTGCGTGCCGCGGTCAGTGAATTGCGACAGCACTCCGAAAGGTTTGTTGAAAAGGATGAGTTGCGACATGGCACGTCTTTGGCACCGACCGCGGCTGTCGGCAAATGATTAGGTGCTTGCCCCAGGCTCTTTACATAACACGGACATCACGCCGTGCTAGCCAATGGCACCATCCTGCCAATCCAGCACTGTCAGATAATTGGCCAACCGGTTTTGTTCCAGTTTCGCGATGAGGGGATTGTCGTGAAACGGGACAAGCAAATCACTCAACTGACCGGCCCAAGGTGCATCAACGTCAAATAATATGCCCAAACCAAAGACTGCCGGAATTTCGGCGTAGGCCATTGCGCGCCCATTGGCTTCCGCTTCGTTGATAAAGTCAACAACAGCGCATTTCACGCCATTGCGCTCTCCGCCTTCGTGCAGGGCCCAGCCAAAATGACCCATTCCCCGCATGCCTTGTTCGCGGAGCAATCCCGACTGTCCGGGTTTCGCGCCGCTATTCATGCAATAGTCATGGCGATATTCGTCCGGAATGGCATCCGGGGTATAATACATGTCGCGATGGGCGGCGGGCCAACAGACATCATGCATAATCGCAAAGAACGGTTTCTTGTCCCTCATGCTGGCCACCTCAATCGCTTTCAGCTCATGATAGACCGTAAACCAGTTATGATCCCCGTCCACCAGCCAGAGATCGATATTCTTGAGTTTAGCAAAAGCGTCAAGACTTGGTTTTGCAATATGAGTCACCTTTTTATGAGCAGCAACCCAATCCAGGAATTCCGGCTTTGGCGCCGGGTCTATGCTGTAAAGGTGACCATCATTCGCCTCAACATAATCAGCCAATATGCTTGTCATTCCGCCATATTCCGCTCCGATTTCGGCAATTTCCGAAACGTTGGCGATGTTCATCGCATTGACAATGATGTCGGAAAATTCGGACATTGAATGAATCAGAAGATCAGGCATGTTCAGGCGACCTTTCGCGCAGCAATTTGGGGGGAACTACTCAATATCGTTGGCCGGAAAACCAGATTCAGCATGAGTGCTTCACCAGTGGTGATAGTTGGGGGTGGGACGAACATGAACGCATCTTTCCTGCCGCAACGGTGGAGGCCGGGTGCATTTTCCGTGATTCCTTCATAGACCGGGTGAGCCGCAATCGCGTCATCATCGATTTTCTTCGCCATGAAATTTTCGATTTCTTGAAAATTGACCTCTTCCACCTGCAACCATTCACAGACTTGTCCTAGCATGATCGCAATATTAAACCGGCCGTTGCCGGCTGGAATCAGAGCTTGATAGTAACCATCACCCGTCGGGTAGGCATCAATTTCCACCTGAATATGCTCTTGGTCGTCGGCGAGCATAACCGGGATTTTCATGCCCCCGCTCTGGAAATCGTTTTGCCGCAAATCAAGCCCGAAGCGATTACCGGTAAACAGGGGGAGCAGAGCTTCCATCCCTCTCTGCTTTAATTCTCCCGGCAAATAAATCCGGGAGATGTTTTTAGTATAGAATAATCCGCGGCGTCTTATTCCCTGTTCCGCCGATTCCGGATCGATAAATTTGAGCATGTCTTTTGTGCCCAGGTTTACGTCATGATTGAAATTTTCAAAGATCCCGATCTCCCGCTCAACAGGCAAGAACAAGAGTCGTGAAAGACAGGCAGTCGCCATTTGACGGGCGCAATCGCTGTCCCATGAACGCGGCGTTGTTGCCCATCCGTGGCCGATTTTCTCAATATAGCTTAAACAAGCCGCTTGCGCCTGATCGCGCTCGTCACTCTGTTCTCCCTTGATATCGGCCGTGTCACGCTTTGGCTCTCCTGTTTCGCTATATCCAAGAACGGAGCCATTGGATTGCGTGCTGAGCTGCTCCAGAACTGCAATAGACTCGCACAGAGCGTTGAGCGCGCTATTATCATAGTGGCGGATATCGATGAGACCTTTTTTATCAAGATCAGTTATCATCAACTCCCGAAGAAGCAGGTAACGACCGGATATGTCGAGGCTCATTTCGGAATTGAGCACCGGTTCAATCACATTCTGGACAGACCCGTTATATCCCAGATCAACAAAAACAACGCTATCGCCTTTTTCCACACCGTTATTTTGAAGATGCGCGACCAGTCCGGCCCGAAATTTCCTGGAACGAGCAACGATCTTTTTGACGTTTTTCTGTTTTAGAACTTCACGAATAAAGGCCTCGGGCGTCTTAATAGCAGCCAGCTTCGGTATCTCGTCTTTGCCGAAAAGCAGCTGTCGGCAATAGGCCGCTTGGCGCTGGCTCGAATAGGCATCTTTCTTGTTGCTCGTTGCTTCGGCCATCAAAAAGGATTTGACCGCCTCTTTGTTTGTGAGGCTGGCTGCATTAGCGGTAAAACGACTAAGTTCAACCATCGCAACCTGGTCGGCATATTCCGGATAGATTTTGGTGAAAGCCTGTGCCGGCAGAAAGCCATCTCGTAGCAGGAAAAGCAGTTTCGGCTTCTTTCCTGTCTTCGTTTCAATGTCCTTTGCCTCTTCTGCGATCCAGCGAGAGAAACCCTGAAATATCGGGCCCAGTACATCATGACCAAATTGAAAGGTCGGGTCATTTTCTTGTCGCAGCGAAATCTGTGCACGATGCGGCTGTAAAGCCGGAAAGACTTTACGGATATCTTTATCCATTATGGTCGCAGCTACTGCTTCCAGCCGCAGGCGTTCGGCAGCTTCATCATCAAACTGTTCGAAGTGAACGCCATGTATCCCCAATTTTGCAGGGGCTTTGAAGTCGGCTTCGAGATTATCACCCAAATGGAGGATTTTGCCCGGCGAGATTCCAAGATCAGCCAGCACAGGTTTAAAAAGGCCGCCCGCTTTGCCCATGCCATATTCACAGGAGCAGAAAATCCTGTCGATTTCATCTGCGATTTCTGAACCGGCTGCATCTGTTATCAATCGGCGAAGCAACGGTTCCGGCAAATATGTATCGGAGACGATGATGACTTTCAGGCCGCGACTCTTGGCACGCTCTATTAAAGCGCTGACCGGCTGAAAGGCGAAGCAATGCCGGGCCTCTGCCAACAGCTCTTCTTCGACACATTTTGAAATTCGCGCTTCATCGGCGCCCAGGAACATCTTTTGATAAATTTCTTCAATCGTGACGTCATTCTTGTTCGCATTGAGAATGAGTGCCTTGCGCGCCCGCTTCTCCGCCAGAACACGCAATTCCATGTTGCAGTCCGGGATATCCAGATCATAAAAAACGTCGGTTGGCCGGTTCACGTTTCGCCAGATCAACGTGTCGAAACAGTCCAGCGACAATAATTCTATATTCTCATCCAGATCATCAAGAAGCGTTTCGATTTCCCAGGCTGCGACGGTTTTCTTCATAAAATTCGGTCCTCTTTTGCGGATCGACCCATCTATGGCGACCCTGCTTCACCGCGACGCAAACACAGACGCAGCCGCGATATTTCGATATCTTGAGTCAAACAGAGCAAAGCCTGTGCCAGTTTTGGTTGCAGGCGTTGGAATGAACCATTTGCCGGCTTTTTCCCGGTTGAGAGGCGAGCAAGGCAGTCGTTTCGGCAAAAAATTGCCACCTACCGGAAAGAATTTGCCGCTTTCCACTGTCTGCAGCTATTTGAAAACCAACCGGACTTGATGAAGTGACTTTTCCGGTATCGGGCTTTATTGTTGATGATTATCCTGCCCGCTTTTGTATAGGGCAGATATGCATTTGACCGATTTCAACGCCGACAGTTTTCTGCAGGATTATTGGCAAAAAAAACCATTGCTGATCAAAAATCCGTGGCAATCTTGGAAAGACCTGCTGGAGCCTGACGATCTGGCCGGTTTGGCATGCGAAGAAGGCGTTGAATCACGTCTGATCACGCAGACGGACGCAGCGGGTGGTTGGGCACTCGAACACGGTCCGTTCCCTGAAACACGTTTCGGCCAGCTCGGCGAAAAACATTGGACGCTGCTGATACAGGCCGTCGATCACTATGTGCCGGAAGTGGCTGCGCTGATCGAGCCGTTTCGCTTCATCCCCAACTGGCGGATCGATGATGTGATGGTCAGCTACGCAACCGAAGGCGGCGGCGTTGGCCCGCATTTTGATCAATATGATGTTTTTCTGATCCAGGGCTTGGGCCAGCGCAGGTGGCAAGTTGGCGTTTCCTGTGACGAGGAAACCGAATTAATGCCGCATGATGATTTGCGATTGCTCTCCAGTTTCGACGCAACTGATGAATGGATTTGCGAACCCGGCGACATACTTTATGTCCCGCCCGGTCTAGCGCATAATGGCGTCGCTATTGGTCAGCACTGCATGACATACTCGATCGGCTTTCGCGCCCCGTCGCGCAGCGAGCTGATCGGTTACTGGGCCGATGACCTGCTCGCGGATATGAAGGACGATGACCGTTATAGCGATCCCGCACTCGAGCTACAGGACAATCCCGGGGAGATTCAATCGGCGGCTATCGAACGTCTCCACAATATGATCATGGAAAAAATCGGCGATCGAGAAGCATTCGCACGCTGGTTTGGCCAATATAGCAGCACACCAAAATATCCCGATGTTGACTGGCCCGCCGAAGAGGCCGTTGACGTGCGGCAGATCAGGAAAAACCTCACCAGTGGTTTGCCCCTTTACCGTAATCCTGCCAGCCGTTTTTCCTATATCCGGCAATCGGCAGGTTCAGTTCTGCTATTTGTCGATGGTGCATGCTTTACCTGTGCCGATCAAACCGGCGTTTTCGCTGAGAAGCTATGTGCAAGGGATCGCGTGGAACTGGATGAGAGCCTTGTCGGTTCGGATGATGTTCTGACCCTGGTTTCTAAGTTATGCAGTCAAGGCAGTCTGGTATTCGATCACAACCGTTAAAGCATAATGTTGAGAGGATATTTTCCGGTCCAAACCGACTTTCAACTTACGATTACGATCCAGATCAGAATTTAACATTTTCGGCCAGCGCAGTTATCTTTTGCCGAACTCCCTATTGTCGAACTCCTTAAAAATGCTATATTTATGTTGGTAGGGTCATCTTCTGTGTTGCGGAACACGGAAACTGTTTGTTTGAGGCAGCCTAGTGATTATTGACCTGAGGAAATCCGATCCCTCGACGCGGTTCGAAACGGATATTTGTATTATTGGAGCAGGCGCAGCAGGCATCACGCTGGCGCGCCAACTGGATAAGTTGGGCCGGAGAGTATTGCTGCTGGAAAGCGGTGGCATTGATTTTGAACCTGATATTCAGGCGCTGGCCGAGGGACCATCAACCGGCCATGACTATTATCCACTGGTAGATTCACGTCTGCGTTTCTTTGGCGGAACCACTGCCATCTGGGGCGGGCGCTGTGCGGAGTTTAACCCGATTGATCTCGAACGCCGGGACTGGATACCTCATAGCGGTTGGCCGATCTCGTTTGATGATCTCAAACCTTATTATGATAGCGCGCGGGCATTACTTGATTTGCCGGCGAATCAATCGCCTGAGGATCTTTGGGAGCAGTTCGGGCAAAAGCCCCCTGCTTTCGGAAAAGAGGGCCTGACAACTGATTTCTGGCAATTCACACCCCAAACCGAACGCTTCACATTGCGCAAATGTCAGGATCTGGTGGACAGTCAAAATGTGCACATCCTGTTACACGCAACCGTCACGGCCATTGAAACAGCTAATGATGGACAGCAGGTCAGCCAACTTTCCATTACTGACATTTCCGGTAAAACCGCAGCCGTCTGTGCAAGGCAATATGTGCTCGCAGCAGGCGGGATAGAAAATGCGCGGCTGCTTCTCAGTTCGGATATCGGCAATGGTCATGACCAAGTCGGCCGTTATTTCATGGAACATCCCCACGCGCGTGGCGGTCAAGTCAAACAAGGTCGGTTTTGGCAGCTGCTGAAACTACTCAACGGACGGATGCGCGATTCCTGCGGAAATGTTCATGCAGCCCTGATACGCCCCTCAGACGCCATGCAGCGGCGCGAAGGGATACTCAACAGCGCCTTCACACTCGCTGTGAGACAACAGGCAAAGGCGGACATGATCGCCACAATGAAAGCCTATCATGGTCTGAAGCACTCCCTCTCCCCCACTCAATCGAACCGGGCTCTGTGGCTCAATATCAAAAGGGCCGCGATGCGTGCTCATGAGGTGGTGGACCCGCTTCGTCCCCGAATGCTCCTGGCTTTTGGCTGGCGTCTCAGCGCTGTGATTCGCGCGGAACAGGCACCCAATCCCGATAGCCGGGTAAAGCTTGCCAAGGAACGTGATACACTGGGCATCCCGCTGGCAGAACTTGACTGGCGTTTTAGCGATATCGACAAGCATAGTGTCAAAGTCATGATGCACGAATTTGCCAAAGAGCTGGAAAGGCTCGGCATTGGGCAATTTGACCCGGCCCCATGGCTGGAGGAGACCGAAACACTTTGGACAACCGACCGGCTCATCTCTACCCACGCGAACGGCGGTTATCATCATATGGGAACGACCCGGATGTCAGGATCACCGCGTACCGGTGTTGTCGATTCCGATTGCCGTGTACATGGTTTGCACAACCTTTACGTCGCTGGCAGCTCGGTTTTTGCAACGTCAGGATGGGCAAATCCGACACTGGGTATCATGGCGCTTAGCCTCAGATTGGCGGACCACCTGGTTCATCGAGAGGCAAAAGCAAGCCCAAGCATTTCGATGGCAAACGTGTGAACCGATTCACCCAGCGACAATTGGTTCGCCAAGATCCAGCATTTTGCCATTGGTAACTATCACCCGGTCACCGAGCTTGACCTGCTCAAACAGCAACCGGGCAAATTCATGGGGCACGCCAATGCAGCCGCGTGTCCCATATCCCCATTTCACTTCCGCAGCATGGATGGCGATACCGTCATTGGTTAGGCGCAGCATATAGGGCATCGGGACATGATAGATGTTGGAAACATGATCCTTGCTCTTTTGGGTAATCGGAAAAACACCGGTCGGTGTCGGTTTCAGAGCATCGCCGAATTTTATTACCGTCGCCCCAATTTCATAGCCGTCCCTGAAAACAGACAGTGATTCAGCCTTTAAATCGACGGTGATGACAATCTCACCATCTGGCACGCCTTCATCATCCCATTTATAATACCCATGCACAAATGGCTCATCAATCTGAAGGATACGCTTGACGACAAAAGGCGATGCCGGTTTTGACTGTATCGCAGAAACCGTATCCGCAGCGTTCGCCACCGGCGGAATATCTATTGCAACATCCGTAGGCGGAACAGTTGCGGCTATAGAGGTATCAAGCGGTTTCTCGGGGGACTTGCTAGACAGTTCGCTGGCGGATTGCACAGCAGGTGTCTCGACGACAATAGCCCGGGTAGCTCCCAGGGTCAGGAGTGCAGCAAGTCCAACTCCTGCCAAAAACAGTATCGTCTTGCTGATCCGCATTGCGATATCATGAGTCATGTCCAAAGCCCCTCAAACGTTAAGAAGCTGTTTACCAAAATCAAAAACACGCAACCATCACGGATTTCGGCCTGTACCGCTGGGAGACGGAGAAATGACAAAGATTAAAAAGCATCGTTAAAGCAGCGCCGACTGGATAACGACCTAACCAAAGCGCATGCTGAATTCGCCTGTGGGAAACACCTGACAGAAGCAGTTGCACAAGACTTTTGATCCGATATAGCAAAACCATGACCTTATCAGCAGCAGATGCCCAGACGCTTTTACAGGATAGCGTGACCGCCTTGCGAGCCGGAAACGCGGCAAAAGCGCGCTCGCTATTGGAAGAATTGCAACAGGCTGGCGATGCGATCAATCCGCAATGGTTGCTGATGGCCCATGCATGCCGCATGATGGGCGATGACGAAGCGGAAGAGGCCGCTCTGCAAAAACTGCTCGCAGTCGACAAACGTCATCTGGCGGCTTTGCTTTTGATGGGCGAACTAAAAGCCCGTCAAAATGATGACCGTGCGGCTAATGGTTTTTATAAAGCCGCTCTGAATATGGTCAGCGTTGGTGCCAAGGTAACCGATGACCTCCGACCCAAACTAAAACAGGCTGAAGATTTTCTCGCTGGCGCACATGGCCGCTTTGAGGATTTTCTCCTGCGAAAACTCGGTGAAGCCGGTCTCCAGGGTGATGATACGCCAAAGCCGGTGAGTAATGCCATTGACATGTTGATGGGCAGACGGGAGATTTTTCACCAGAAACCATCAATGTTCCATTATCCCGGAATGCCGCAGCGCGAGTATTATGAACGACGTGAGTTTCCTTGGCTGGAACAGCTGGAAGCGGCCATTCCCGATATGAAAGAAGAACTGGCTGCTGTACTCGCAAAGACACAAAAATTCTCACCCTACGTCGAGTCGATTGCCAATCGCCCTCGCCCCAACAATCCTTTGCTGGATGATTCAAGCTGGGGAGCTTTTTACTTCTGGAAAAGCGGTGAAGAGATTACCGAGAATACCGTACAATGCCCAAAAACCGTCGCAGCACTAAACGTCGCGCCTATCCCGATCATAAAAGAACGTTCCCCAATGGCACTCTATTCAGTGTTGGAAGCGGACACCCATATCGCGCCACATTATGGCCTGCTCAATACGCGTTTAATTTGTCACATACCGCTGATTCTTCCCGCCGATTGTGCATTGCGTGTGGGCGGAGAAACACGGCCGTGGAAAGACGGTGAAGCCCTTATCTTTGATGATTCTTTCGAGCATGAAGCCTGGAATCGTAGTAAAGAGCGGCGTGTAATATTGCTGTTCGAAGTCTGGCGACCGGAAATTTCTGAAGCCGAAAGATCCGCGCTGATCACCATATTTGAAGCGATCAACGAATATCAGAAACCGGTGAATATCTGATCACCTCTCAATCGCCGCGGCGGCTGTCGTGCAAGTATCGTGGACCGAAGAGTAAAAAGCCCTCTTTTCGTTCCTTCCTACAAATATCTGACTGTGACAGATACATCCTCAATGCGAAGCACTGCGCCCATCGCTGGTTAAGATGATCTACTCACCTTCACACGTGATTTGCGTATAATTTGTCACCTTTGCTAAGAAACAAAAGCTAATTTGTGCGATCAAATAAAAAATTGCTGTTCTCGCGTGCTTACGCTGCGTAAAGTCGTCTAAAGCAATTGATCTTCAAAGAAATTCAGCACCATCGCCCAGACCGCACCACATCCTTTTTCGATAGCCAACTACCGCTATTTGTGGTTCTCCAGACTGGCCTCCATGTTCGCGCTCTACGCGATGATGCTCATCCTTGGCTGGCAAGCATATAATCTGGCCCGTGAAGATATGGGCATAGGCGCATCGGCCGGCATATTGGGGCTACTCGGCTTGCTGCAATTTGTGCCTCTGTTTATTCTTACGCCGGTGGTTGGGTGGGTAGCCGACCATATGGATCGACGCTGGATTGCACGAATTGTGCTGGGCGCTCAGGCCGCCATTGCGTTGATCCTCGGATTTCTTACAGTTTCCGAACAGATTACTCTCTGGTCGATTTATATCATCGCCGTTTTGCTGGGAGTATGTCGAGCTTTCCTTGGACCAGCGGTCACTTCGCTTGCACCCAATCTCGTGCCAAAGGAGTCGCTGCCGCGTGCCATCGCCCTTTCAACTATTGCCTGGCAGGTTGGCGTTATCGCTGGTCCGGGCATGGCAGGTCCGCTTTACAAAATTGCGCCTGCCCTGCCCTATTTTGTCTGCGCAGCGCTTTATACGCTGGCGACGCTGGCGATCTTCATGATCGGTCCGGTGACGCGTAGCGCGATAGACCGGACCAAAGGCCCGCTGCGTCAGGTGATGGACGGCATGTCCTATGTCTGGACCAACAAGCTGGTTCTGGGGGCAATCACTCTCGACCTACTGGTGATGTTTCTCGCCGGTGCAACCGCAATGATACCGGTTTTTGCGAAAGATATATTGGGGGCTGGCGAGATTGGCCTGTCTCTGCTCGCAGCTTCTCCCGCAGTTGGGGCCGTTATTGTCGCCGGCATATTTTCCTTCGCACCGCTGTCGCGCAATGTCGGCAACATGATGCTGATAGCCATGGCGGTCTTCGGCATCGGAACGATCGGTTTCGGGCTCAGCACGTCCCTGCCTCTCTCGATGGCCTGCCTCGCACTGTGCGGAGCGGCCGATATGTTCGGTGTTTATGTTCGCAGTTCCCTGATACAGCTACACACACCCGATGATCGGCGCGGTCGGGTCAATGCCGTCAGCCAGATGACGATCAGCGCCTCCAATGAACTGGGTGATGCCCTGTCGGGCGGGCTCGCTGTTTTATTTGGCCCTATTGCAGCCATTGTCGCGGGCGGCGCAGGTGCTATAGTAGTTACAGGAATTTGGTCGCGCCTGTTTCCACAGCTGGGTGCGGCCAAGACTTTTGATCCCCCGGAGGATTTGGAAAAAGACCAAAACCAGACGGCTAGTGCCACATGAACATGTCTAGGAGAACAGACCAATGATCGCCGATAATATTCTCGAAACCATCGGAAACACGCCGCATATCAAGATGCAACGCCTGTTTGGTGATGCCAATGTCTGGATCAAATCAGAGCGCTCCAATCCCGGTGGATCGATCAAGGATCGGATTGCGCTGGCGATGATCGAGGATGCCGAAAGATCCGGGGCATTGAAAGCCGGCGGCACAATTATCGAACCAACTTCCGGCAATACCGGAGTTGGCCTTGCCATGGTCGCTGCGGTCAAGGGATATAAGCTGGTTCTGGTAATGCCAGAATCGATGTCGCTTGAACGGCGCCGCCTGATGCTGGCTTATGGTGCCAGCTTTGATCTCAGCCCCAAAGAAAAAGGCATGAAGGGCGCTATCGAACGCGCACAGGAATTGATCGAATCCAAGCCAGGCGCCTGGATGCCACAGCAATTTGAGAATCCTGCGAATTTCGAGATTCACAAACAGACCACAGCGCAGGAAATACTGGCGGATTTCAAAGATGATCCGCTGGATGCGATTATCACCGGTGTTGGCACGGGAGGTCATATTACTGGTGTAGCTGAAGTGCTGAAACAGGAATGGAGCGGATTGAAAGTCTATGCCGTGGAACCAGCCGGTTCACCGGTCATCAGCGGTGGCCAACCCGGCCCCCATCCCATTCAGGGCATTGGTGCCGGTTTCATTCCAGGCAACTTGCATACACAGAGCATTGATGGGGCCATTCAAGTGGAACCGGCAGATGCGAAAGCCATGGCGCTACGCGCCGCAAAGGAAGAGGGCATGCTGGTCGGCATCAGTTCTGGAGCGACAATGGCTGCCATCGCTCAAAAACTACCGGAACTTGGCGTAGGAGCTAATATACTCGGCTTCAACTACGATACCGGTGAGCGCTATCTATCTGTACCAGAGTTTCTGCCCGAAGAATGAGCTCCATCGAAGTCAACACATTCACCTATCATCATGGTGATTTGGAACTCGCAGGCTATATGGCCCAGCCGAGCCGCTATCCGCGCGCTGGGATATTGATTGTCCCGACCATCGCCGGTCCGAACAAGATAATGCTCGAACGGGCACGCTGGCTTGCCTCTCAAGGCTATGCTGCCATGGTCTGCGATCTTTATGGTCAGGGTGAAATTACTGATCACCGCGCGGCTTCATCCATGGCCAATGCGCTTCGGGCGGATCCCGAAAATTATCGGGAACGCTTTCGCTGTGCACTGGACGAACTGCGCAAGCGATCCAAACTCGCGAACCACCGGATCGCAGCGATCGGTTATTGCATGGGCGGAGAAATTGTCCTGGAAATGGCACGCGGCGGAGAGGATTTGGCCTTGGTCGTCAGCTTTCACGGACTGTTGGCTACGCCGCTTCCGGCAAAAAGGGGAGCGATCAAGGCACGGATACTGGTCTGCCATGGCAGGGCCGATCCACTTGTCCCGCCAAAGCAGGTACGGGCTTTTCTGGAAGAAATGGATATCGCGGGCGCCGATTGTCACATGCATACCTATACCGGTGTCGTGCATGGCTTTACCGACCCCACAAGCGATGCAAAGCCGCTTGATGCAGTGGCTTATAACAAGTCAGCAGATCAACAGAGCAAAGCCGCAATGCTGAGTATGTTTGAAGAGTTGTTCTAGCAAAAAAGCGCCGGGCAAAGTGCGACCCAGCCCGGCGTTTTAAGGAGATTGGCGTTAATCGGGCTTGCCGTCGCCATCGTCGTCAAGCAGGTCTGGCTTGCCGTCACCGTCAGTGTCCCACGCGTCAGGCTTGCCGTCACCACTGCGATCCCATGCATCCATCGTGCCGTCACCATCGGTATCAATGGTTGGCGCAGGAATTTCGGATTCCATTGGCTCTTCTTGTGTATCCTGGGCGGCAATCGCGCCAGTGGCCATGGAGAACCCGACACCAACAGTTATCAAGTAAGGTGTCATCCTTCGCGCTGGCTTCAAAGTCTTTGTGGAAGTCATTGCATCTACTCCTAATGCAGATCATTCCCCTGTCTCGCGCAGTAATGTCCCGCCGCTACCCGCAAAACAAGCGAGCAGCGGCTAGACGAGACAAAAACAAGACTTTGTGGCGGTTTTTTGAATACTGCCCGATATCCAGCACTATCTGCCGCGAAGCAAACAGACTTAGGCGACTGCGAACATCTCCGGTTCGAGGCCCATGATTGCTTCGCTTCCACCTTCAATTTTGCGGCGCAGCGAACCAGCGTCAGGGAAAAAGCGTTCGGAGAAATATTGAGCGGTCACCAGCTTGCTTTCATAAAACTGTGCATTGTCTTCGCCAGAAGCCAATGCTTCCGAAGCTGCTTTTGCCATTCTGAGCCACATCAGGCCCAGCGCAACAATGCCCATGATATGCATATAATGATGCGCGCCTGCCCCGGCATTGTTCGGGTTGGCCATGGCATTTTGCATGAACCACATCGTCGCTTTCTGCAGCTCGTCATTGGCTTTTTCGAGACCTTCGGCAAAGCTTTTCAGTTTGTCGTCACCCTTGGCTTCTTCGACCTCTTTGGCAATCACAGCGAAAAGCGCCTGAACACCACGGCCACCATTTTGGGCCAGCTTCCGGCCGACCAGATCCATCGCCTGAATACCGTTAGTCCCTTCATAGATCATTGCGATCCGGGCATCGCGGACATATTGTTCCATACCCCATTCGCCAATATAACCATGCCCGCCATAGACTTGCTGCGCATTGGTAGCGACCTCATAGCCTTTGTCGGTGCCATAGCCTTTGATGACTGGAGTTAACAGCGACAGAAGGTCGTCTGCCATCTGGCGTTCTTCTTCGGTCTGTGCCTTGTGAATCAGATCGGCTTGAAGAGCGCCCCATAGACACAAAGCACGCATGCCTTCGGTAAAGGCTTTTCCATCCAGCAGCATCCGGCGCACATCAGGATGAACAAACAAAGTGTCCGCTTTTTCCTCGAGATCTTCTGGCCCGGTTAACGCCCGTCCCTGACGCCGGTCGTTGGCATAGTGGACCGCATTTTGATAAGCGACCTCAGCGATGCCCAAACCTTGCTGACCTACGCCCAAACGCGCGACATTCATCATGATGAACATGGCCGCAAGACCTTTATTCTCCTCACCAACCAGATATCCGGTCGCGCCGTCATAGTTCATCACACAGGTCGAGTTTCCGTGAATACCCATTTTATGTTCGATAGAACCGCAAGACACGGCGTTCTTGTCGCCGAGCGAACCGTCGTCCTCGTTGACGATGAATTTCGGCACGATAAACAGGGAAATACCCTTAACACTGTCTGGTGCGTCCGGTGTCTTTGCGAGCACCAGATGAATAATATTATCAGACATGTCATGTTCACCGGACGAGATAAAGATCTTGGTCCCGGTGATTGCATGAGAACCGTCGGCATTCGGTTCGGCCTTGGTTCGGATCAGCCCCAGATCTGTACCACAATGCGGTTCGGTCAGGTTCATTGTGCCAGTCCATTCACCCGACAGCATTTTGGGAACAAATTTGGCTTTCTGTTCGTCACTGCCTTTGGCCAAAATGGACGAGATCGCGCCGTGGGTAAGGCCCGGATACATTGCAAAAGCCATATTGCCGCTGGCCATATATTCTTCAAATGCCATCGAAACGATATGCGGTAAGCCCTGACCACCAAATTCCTCTGGTCCCGACAACGTACCCCAACCCGCTTCGCAATATTGTTTGTAAGCATCTTTGAAGCCCGTTGGTGTGGTCACGCTGCCGTCTTCATGGCGCGTACAACCTTCAAGATCGCCAACTTGATTGAGGGGAAACAGCACGTTTTCAATAAATTTGCTCCCCTCGGTCAAAATAGCATCAATCATTTCAGGTGTGGCATTTTCGAAACCGGGAAGGTTTGAAAAGCGTTCGATTCCAAGAACATTATTGATGATGAATTGCGTATCCCGGACGGGCGCTTGATAATTTGGCACTTTCTATGACTTTCTCTTAAATGGGAATAGCCAGATAATACTGGCAAATTGTCCTCTAACTCTGTTGTACTTTGGCGTCTTTTACGGCCTCTTGCACAATCTTTATAAACTCGGTCAGTTCTTTGATCGAACTGTCAATGTCGCTTCGCTGTTGCTTGAGCAGGTCTACTTTTTCCTGGCATCGATCAATCGTCACCTTCATCTGCGTAATTCGCCCATCACCAAGATCATAAAGATCAATCATCTCACGAATCTCGGTCAGGCTGAAACCGACGTTTTTAGCGCGCATGATCCATGCAAGACGTGCCCGATCACGTTTTGTGTAGATACGGGACAAACCTTTGCGATGTGGTGCGATAAGGCCTTCGTCTTCATAAAAACGGAGCGCACGCGCCGTGACTCCAAATTCCTCAGACAGATCGGAAATCGTAAAAGTTTCACGATTCTTTAAGTCAGGCGTATCAATCTCGGCATGGTTCAGCGATTTCGACATACCGCCTTATAGCTTACGCTAACGTAAACGTCAATACTAACCGCTGGGACATAAGCTATCAATTTCACGACCCCGCGTTGATCGTGCCACCGCGTCCCCTTCTCCCACCAAGTAGAAGCTAACGCCGTCAAGAACTGCCCGTGGCGTGCAATAGCTCGCGCAAGATTCTGGCAAATTGCCGGGAAAACGAAGGGAAACGCCATCAAAGCTTGCGGTAAAACCACATCTTTGTTCGCTATCCAAAACTATCTCGACGTCTTCGCCTAACCGTCTAGCAGCCCCCAACCCTTCGCATTTGCTATCTGGTCCAAAAACCGCGAGCAGGCCAATCTGATAACCGGCTTCATCGTTACCAACCGCGCAAAATCGATCTTGCCCCAGATCACTTTGTCTCTCAAAGGCTCCTGATAGACTAACGTTGCGGACATCCGGAATAACGCCTGCTTCGATCGCAGCCTTTTCCAACCCCGAAGGCTCCTCTGTTGAAACTGCTAGAGAGTCGTCCGATTGTGTACCGGATTGATTGCAAGCAGCTAACAAGCAGGCTGTCAGTGCAACAATCCTCGGTTTCATTCGATATTCTCCAATCGATCCTTCCCCACTATGCGATAAAAGCAACTTGTAGCTCCGGTATGGCAGGTCGGCCCAGCCGGCCTGGCCTTGATCCATATAGCGTCTTGATCACAGTCAATGCGCATCTCGACCAAATTTAAAATATTGCCCGACGTCTCACCTTTCTTCCAAAGTTTCTGGCGACTGCGTGAATAAAAATGCGCGACGCCTGTTTCTATAGTCAGATGCAGCGCCTCAGCGTCCATAAATGCCACCATGAGAACATCGCCAGACGAATTATCGGTGACTACAGCGGTTATCAAACCGTTCGAATCATATTTCGGATTGAGCTGCAAACCGGACTCGCGGTCGGTATTTTGATCATCGGTCATTCGTTTGAACTAGTGTTGCAGAGCACAACACGCAACGCAAAACCACTCTTTCCGCCATCGATTCAATGAAACGCGACAAATATGATATTTTTATGACCAAGGGGGAAGACAAACCCGGGAATCAAATCTATATCCCTGCCATCCCCTGCTGGCGTCATTAAGACGCATATATTTTGGGCAGCAAACAAGGTGCGATATGCTTACAACCCACCCGTTTGAAGATGACAAACTACGTGAAGAATGCGGTGTATTTGGTGTCGCCGGAGTTGAAGACGCCGCCGCGATGGTTGCTCTGGGCCTTCATGCCTTGCAACATCGCGGACAAGAGGCAGCCGGAATCACATGTCGTAATGGCCGCGAATTTTATAGTCATCGTGCCCTTGGCCCCGTGGCAGGCAATTTCGATAGCCAGGAAGTCATGGACAAGCTGCGCGGCGACTATGCTTGCGGCCATGTCCGCTATTCCACTACCGGTGCCGGGACATTGCGTAACATTCAGCCGCTGGAAGCAG
Source organism: uncultured Sphingomonadaceae bacterium (assembly GCA_947495985.1). Classification (GTDB taxonomy): domain Bacteria; phylum Pseudomonadota; class Alphaproteobacteria; order Sphingomonadales; family Sphingomonadaceae; genus Parasphingorhabdus. Next base: position 556,700 of record CANMBD010000001.1, on the reverse strand, counting down.
ATCTTGCTTCTGGCGGTTTTGCTATCGCTCATAACGGAAATATCTCCAATGCACTGAAATTACGGCACGAGTTGGTACAGAATGGATCGATATTTCAGTCAACCAGCGATACCGAAGTAATTATTCACCTGCTGGCGACATCAAAATACCGGACACTTCTGGACAAGTTTATCGATGCTCTCAGAAAAGTGGAGGGCGCCTATTCACTCATTTGCATGACACCGGAAGGTATGATTGCTTGCCGCGATCCTCTGGGCATCCGGCCTTTGGTGATAGGCAAAATTGGCGATGCCTATGTTTTTGCATCAGAGACAGTGGCTTTGGACCTTGTAGGCGCAGATTATGTCCGAAGCGTTGATGCCGGCGAGTTGATCGTCGTCTCCAACGGCGAAATGCGTTCGCATCGACCATTTGGACAAACAAATCCTCGACCCTGCATTTTCGAGCATGTCTATTTTTCGCGTCCGGATTCCATCGTCGATGGCTCGTCAGTTTATAGCGTACGTAAAGAAATCGGTGCGCAACTCGCCATCGAAAACCTGGTAGATGCAGATTATGTCATACCCGTTCCAGACAGCGGAACACCCGCTGCCATCGGTTACGCAGAGCAGTCCGGCATCCCATTTGAACTGGGCATCATTCGGTCCCATTATGTTGGCCGCACTTTCATTCAACCCGGTGACGGCGTCCGCCATCTTGGCGTAAAGCTTAAGCACAATGCCAACAGACCATTGGTAAACGGCAAAAAAATTGTCTTGATCGATGACAGTATCGTGCGCGGAACCACCAGTTTAAAGATTGTCCAGATGATGCGCGAAGCTGGCGCAGCAGAAGTGCATATGCGTATCGCCAGTCCGCCGACCATGCACAGCTGCTTTTATGGTGTGAACACGCCGACACGGGAAAAATTGCTGGCTGCGATGAAATCGGTCGAGCAAATGTGCGAGTATATTCAAGCAGACAGCCTCTCCTTCATTTCCATAGATGGACTTTACAAAGCCGTCGGTGAGAAAGCACGTCAGGAAGTGGAGCCACAATATTGTGATGCCTGCTTCACCGGCGCGTACCCAACACCGCTGACAGATCAGGAAGGTGGGCAGCAGCCTGATCAGCTTACTCTGTTAAATGAGAAGGTGGCGGCAAAAGAAACACCTATATTGGTCGAGCAAGTTGGATAGGTTTGAAATTTAACAATGAGTTTTGAAAATCAACTGGCGCTGGTCACCGGCGCAAGCCGTGGTATTGGTGCTGCTACTGCAATCGCTTTGGCAGCGAAAGGTGCCCATGTCATATTGACGGCTCGCACCGCGAAAGACTTGGAAGAGGTAGAAGAGAAGATTCACCAGGCCGGTGGACATGCTACTATCGCGCCTCTTGATCTGACCGATGGCGATAGCATCGGTCGCCTTGCTCACGCCATCTCGGGTCGCTGGGAAGCGCTTGATATTATGGTCCTCAATGCCGCCATGCTTGGGACGTTAACACCCGTTCCAGCCATTGACGGGAAGGAATTCAATAGTCTTTTGACACTCAACCTGATCGCGCAGCAAGCATTGATTGCTGCGTTCGATCCGATGATGCGCAAGAGCCAAAATGCCCGCCTACTCGCCATAACCAGCAGCGTCGGCCGATCTCCTCGTGCCTTTTGGGGCGCTTATGGGGCCTCCAAAGCCGCGCTCGAAACACTGGTCATCAGCTATGGCGAAGAGATGCGCAACCTAGGCAAATTACGCACCGCGATAATCAATCCGGGCCGTACTCGAACGAACATGCGGGCAAGCGCCTATCCTGGTGAAGATCCCCAATCCGTTAAACCGCCCGAGGTTGTGGCAGATCGCATGGTTGAAATCCTCGCCAGCGATTTTGAAACCGGTGAGAGTTTCGACGTCAATTAGCAGCCGCGGTTTCCGTCGCTTCTCTACTTTCTGAATCCAGATAGGCTTTCACCGCATTGAAAAAGGCGATGCGTTGAGCACCCTGCTCTTCCGGGGTTGCGCTTGGCCAATTGCTGTTACTGGCGACCACCAATTTGCGCGCAGGATCGATGAAGATCCCCTGCCCAAAAATACCCTGACCGGCAAAACTGCCATCATCAAAAGTCCACCATTGATAACCATAGCCGCGGCCTGGAATATCGATATCGGCCTGTTTGGTTCCAGCCGTGGCAAACCATCCTTCAGGTACGATCGATTCGCCACCAATCACACCGCCATTCATTGCGAGTTGACCAAAGAGCGCATAGTCCCTGACCGTGGCAGAGATACAGCAACCGCCAATTTCCTTGCCACCTTCGTTGAGCAGCCACTCCCCGTCCTGCGACATGCCATAAGGTGTCCAGACTTTCTCGGAGAGATATTCAGATATTGTCTTGCCCGTCGCCTTGGCTACCAGCACGCCAATGAGATTGGTTTCGCCTGTATTATATTGCCAGCGTGTGCCGGGTTCTGCTTCACTTTCCAGCGTCTTCATATACACGATAATCGGATCAACGCCGTCAATCGGCTTGGTATTGTTGAACAGCGCAACATCGGATTTGGGATCAGCATAATCCTCGTTCCATTTGACACCGGACGTCATGGTCAAAAGCTGCTCGACAGTCACCCCGTCATAGCCGCTACCTTTTAGCTCCGGGATATAATCTGTCAGCGGATCATCGATTGACTTGATGAAGCCATCTTTGATGGCCGCACCGACCATTGTTGACACCAAGGATTTCGCTACAGAAAAAGATGTCCAGCGATCATCCTTGCCGAATTCCATCCGATATTCTTCCAACCGGATTTTACCATCCTGCAATATCACAATGCCAGCCGAACGCTGATCAGCCATATACTGATCCACAGATAGCATCTTCCCATCCACCTCAAATTCTTTCGGGAACGCTTCGCCCTGCTCCAGCACTTTCGGTTCATCGCCAGCCGCGATCGTATTGGAAGGCACGAGCGTATCCATCATCCGAAAAGCTTTGTTGCGCTGATCATCTGTCCAGAACAGGATATTCTTGTCGGTCGGCAATCCAGCGGCATCTGCCGCGACTTCCTTGACCTTCTCGCAACCGGGTAGCGCGAGACACAGTCCAACGCCTGTCATCGCAAGCGTCAGTTTTTTACCTAAACCCATTATCCACTCCTGTTTTTATTCTTTTATCAAAGTCACTTGCGAGACATTAATGCCGCCGCCACTGAAACCGCCTTCGCAATAAGTCAGATAGTAGCGCCATAGCCGGACAAAACGCTCATCAAATCCTTTTGGTAATTCCCCCTGCTCGACAACCGCTTCGAAACGTTCCCGCCAGAGGCGAAGCGTATGGGCATAGTCGGCTGCGAAGTTATGCTGATCCGTCCAGGCGAGACCGCGTTCTTCGGCTAGGGCACGGAACCGGCTTTCCGACAACAACATTCCGCCGGGGAAAATATAGGTCTGAATAAAGTCGGCACTGGCGGCATATTGTTCGAAAATATCATCGGCGATGCTGATATATTGAACGGCAGCGCGGCCACCGGTTTTCAGATTGCGCGCCACGCAGTCGAGAAAGTCCGGCCAATATTTCTGCCCGACCGCTTCGACCATTTCGACACTGGCGATAGCATCATATTGACCAGTGACATCACGATAATCCTGAATCAGAAAATTCGCCTCCGGATGGTGCTTGCGCGCCCATTCGGTTTGCTCGTCGGATAGGGAAATGCCGGTCACGTCCAACCCGTGGTCGCGCGCCAGTGTTCCCGACAAATATCCCCAACCGCATCCGATTTCCAAGACCTTCTGACCGGACTTGGTATCAAGACGGCTGGCTATCGCCGCAACCTTTTTGGCCTGCGCCTCTCCCAACGTCGCGGCGTTTCCTGCTACATCGTCAAACAATCCACTGGAATAGCTCATGCTTTCGTCGAGCCACAGGCGGTAGAAATCATTGCCCAGATCATAGTGATATTGGATATTCTGCCGGGCACGTGTTTTGTCGTTATGCCGCCGCGAATGGCGCATTTTGGCAATGAACCGGAATATTCCGGCAGCACGCCCTGTATCCTTCAAACCCGCACGGTTGCGCGTGAACAGATCAAATACCGGCACCAAGTCCGGACTTTCCCACTCGCCGAGTTCCCAAGCGCGATACCAGCCAACCGAACCGCTATTCACTAGACGCAGCAAAGCGTTCCAGCTGTGGATGGTAATTTCCGCCATTGGCCCTTCGCCGCGTCCACCAACAATGCGGGTGGTGCCATCGGGCAATTTGCCTTCAAACGTGCCATGATCCATGCCAGCGTCGATCCGGTCCAGTATCCGGTGAAAGCCCGGCGCGGTCAGGCGCGCGAACAGTCCGCCTCCTGTCCCGAAGCGCTTACGCGCATCGAGCAGGTGCTTGCCTCGTTTTGGTGCCTCCGCATTCATGATGCAAATATGGACCAGTGGTAACTGCTTGGCAATGCGGAACTATCCGTATCAATGACTAACAATTCAAGACCCCGGAGCCGCAGCAGAGCCAGCCAAAATGCCGCCATCAATCGTCATTTCGGTGCCAGTGATATAGCTAGCCTCGTCCGAAGCCAGCAGCACAGCAACCGCGGCCACCTCTTCGGCCTCGCCAAAGCGCCGCATCGGCGTATCCTTGACCAACGCCTCAATCGCGGCCTCACGCTCCGCACCTTCGCCCAGCATCGGTTCCCACATCGGTGTCATGATCGCGGCTGGATGAATTGAGTTACACCGAATATTCAATCCCAGTTGCGCGCAATAGAGCGCCACGGATTTACTATGGTTTCGGATCGCCGCCTTTGAGGATGCATAGGCCGCGGCACCGGGAATACCCACCATGCCAGAGCGGGACGAGATATTTATGATCGAGCCCGCTCCTTTTTCCTTCATCGCGCGAATGGCATAGCGACATCCCATGAAAGTGCCATCAAGATTGACCCGGTGTACCGCCCGCCAGTCTTCCAGCGACGCATTTTCCGGATCATGGGGCGCCACGCCCGCTTCAAATCCGGTAATGCCAGCATTGTTGACGACGACGTCCGCGGTGGGATGCAGCTCGGCCAGATGGTCCCAGTCCGCCTCCTTTTCGACATCGAGGACAAGAGTGGGGCTTCCCAATTCCTGTCCAGCCTGCGCCAATATTTCATCGTCCTTATCGGTCAAAAGGACCGTTGCTTCCTCGTCGATAAAGGCCTTGGCAATGGCTTTACCAATACCGCGAGCAGCACCGGTGATAACGCAAAATTTTCCTGATAGTCTGTGCATAAAAGATCCTGAATATAGGTGTCAAAATATCCAGCCCGGCGGACTGAAGGGTTTAATTTTGATTTGCCTGAAGGCGACCTACTTATTCATCGACCTGATATCCTCTTTTTGATTGTCCGGATGAATAAGCAAAGATTTCAGTCATTACAATCCCTTCCGTCATTTCACTTTTGCATACGCGTCCAGCGCCCGCGCGCGCGCCTCTTTGTGCGCTATTATCTTTGAACGATAGCTGGGCGGTTTAGCACCGCTTTCCTCGGGATCATGGATATAAGGATCGCTGACATCGGCGAGTTCCGGCACCCATTTGCGGATATAATCACCTGCATTGAATTTCTCTGATTGGGTCAATGGCGCCATGATGCGAACGAACATATTGCTGTCGACTCCGGTCCCTGAGGTCCACTGCCAATTGACGCTATTCGACGCAAAATCGGCGTCGACCAAAGTGTCCCAGAACCATTTCTCGCCTTCGCGCCAATCGATCAGCAAATGCTTGATCAGGAAGCTAGCCGTGATCATCCGAACCCGGTTGTGCATCCAACCTGTTGCCCATAGTTCCCGCATGCCGGCATCGACGATCGGATAGCCGGTTTGGCCATGGCACCAGGCTTCATAATCTTTGCGCACTTTCGGATCAGCTATATCACGCCACGGGAACGCCCGGAATTTTTCGCGATAGCTTTCCCCGCCATATTGCGGGAATTGCTGAATGACATTCTGCGCGTAATCCCGCCAGACAATCTCTTTCAGATAGGTTTCCACTTTGGCGCCCTGCCCGACAATCCGGTTCCAGATCGTCGCTGGACTGATTTCACCGAAATGGAGATGCGGCGACAGGCGGGACACCAATAGTTCGGATGGCAGATTGCGGCCTTCATCATATCGCACCGCTTTATCAACAAAAGCCTCAAGACTATCCTGCGCGCCTTGCTCACCCGGTGTCCAATGGTCGGCAAATCCCTTTGCCCAATCGGGTTTGGTTGGCAGCAAGTTCCAGTTGTCCAGAACATCGCTGTCCGGCCAGGCATCGGGGGAATCCAGTGCCTTGGGCGGTGCCATCGCTGGCGCTGGCGGCATCCGCTCGCGGAGCGATTTCCAGAACGGCGTGTAGATTTTATAGGGGCTTCCACCGCCCGTTTTTAACGTCCCGGGCGGGAGCAGATAATTACCGTGGTGCAGGACGAATGCGGCATTGCCATCCAATTTGGCCCGCAAGTGCTTCTCCGCATTCAACCACCAAGGTTCGTAATGATGCAGCCCGCGGATTTCTGTCGCGCCATATTCCGCGGCCAGTTCCGACAAAATTTCAGCCGCTTTGCCGCGCCGTAAGATCAGCCGCGATCCTCTAGCCCGCAGGTCCGTGTCGAGAGATGTCAGGCTATGATGCAACCACCAGCGCGAGGCTCCCCCCATTATGCGGTGTTTGGGTGTTTCATTGTCGAGGACATAGACCGGGATGACCGGGCCTTGAGCGGCGGCAGCTGCAATGGCGGCTTGGTCTGAAAGCCGCAGATCGCGACGGAACCAGACTATCGTCGGTGCGATCATTTGCTGCCGGTGCCTCGATCCGCTTTCGTCGGGTCAATCTTGGGTGGTATGATAGTCCGCACCGTGAAGCGGTCCTTCACCAAAGGATCGCGAAACCGCATATCTGCTAGATCCAGCACCAGTCTACCAGCATCATCTGGATCATCACTTTGCTGCAAAACAGGCATCCGCGCCCAGAAGAGAAAAGCCCATGCGTCGGGATCCGCTGTTTTGGCAGCTGCGATCATCTGATCAGATGCATCATTCGCTACCAATTCGCCTTTCCAGTAAAACGGCTCCGGATCCAAAAGGTCGAATATCGTCTCACCGTAGGCCGTGCCGTTCTCATCCACCATTTGCCAGATCATGTCCCGGCGCCAGAATGTGACAGGCATCGGATTGGCAACAACTTGCTGCGGTTGCTGGCCTGTTCGCTGTTCGACAGCCAAGGCCGTATCGGCCTCCGCTTTGCCGGTAATCAACCCGTTGGCGAAGATATACGCACAAATCACGGTAAAGCTCACCCATGCCGGCCGCTGCCAGTCATCCCTAGCCTTTTTCTCGCGCCGCCGTGATATCCAGACACCGATGATCAGCGCGGCCCAGATCCAGATATCGATGATGAAGATGCTGTCTCCATAATACCATTGCGAGGAAAAAGGTTCGAGCAGGCGGACACCATAGCTGTTGAGCCAATCCAGCGCGGGATGGCTGAGACAGCCGATATAGGCCAAGGCTAACAGCCAGCCCTTGTGAATCGGCAAGCGATCGGCGGGCCGTTTGCCGCGCCTGGTTTGCCAGCGATCGAACCACAGCATGAAGCCGGTCAGCAGTAGCGGCAATATCACCATCGCAATCGGGCCGTGCGTAATACCTCGACGGATGGCGAGATGCTGGACGCCGCCAAGCAGCGTTGCGAACGCATCAATATCAGGAATATTGGCCGCGATTATCAAAGTCGCCATGCCCAGGCCGGTTTTCTTCTTCAAACCGAGCTGACCCAAAACGGCTCCGGCAAGGCTATGGGTTAGATTATCCATGCGACAGAGAGCCGCCTAAACCGGACCGGGAAATTATACATATTATAAGCAAAACGGGGTCATCTTCGGTTGAATTGTTTCATATGAGCGACGAAATGTCCGTTCAAAATCGCCCCACCCCATAGCGTGACGAAAGGGCTGATGCCCTGACGGCATGCTGGCAAAGCAAATCCTACATTGCAAGCATCAAGTGCTGGAAAATGCCGCTAAAGTTCCGGCCCGTCCTCGGTCACGGTCCAGGTCTGCCCTTTGTTAAGCAGCGCCTGCAGGTCCGCCTTCTTGCCTTCTGCCGCCTGCGCGTTTTGCTCAACGACAGCGCCTTCAAATGTCGGACGCGGGTCATCATAGAGCACTCCGATAGCCATAGGGAATTCCCCGAACGGCATTTCAATGAGCATATGCGCGACCGAGCGATTGGTCACATCATGGACAATGACATTGGCTGCCTGCCAGTCGCCATCAACCACATCGACCACTTTCAACGACAATGTCTCGCGGTCCAGCGTGATACCTTTTTCGCCTTTTTCAAACAGCATCGGCTCACCATCGGCGAGCAGGAGCTGGGTAGAAGCAGCGGTCTTCTTGGCCGCAAATTCCTCGAACACGTCTTTATTGTAGACGATACAGTTCTGAAAAATCTCGATAAAAGCGGCACCCTTATGTGCATGAGCGGCTTTTAGAACATTGGTCAAATCCTTGTGGACATCGATACCACGCGCAATGAACCGTGCACCGGAACCCAGCGCAAAGGCACAGGGACTGGCGGGCCGGTCAACCGATCCATAGGGTGTCGACGGACTGCTGGTGCCGACGCGCGAAGTCGGGGAATATTGCCCCTTGGTCAGGCCGTAAATCTCATTGTTGAACAGCATGATCTGGCAATCCAGATTGCGCCGCAACAGGTGCATGGTGTGGTTGCCGCCAATGGAGAGCGCATCGCCATCACCGGTGATGATCCAGACATCAAGGTCCGGATTGGCCAACTTGGCACCCGTCGCCACTGCAGGCGCGCGGCCGTGGATTGTGTGAAAACCGTAAGTTTCCATATAATAAGGAAAGCGAGAAGAACAGCCAATCCCGCTGATAAACAACGTATCTTCTGGACGGACGCCCAAGTCAGGCATGGTCCGCTGCACCGCTTTCAGGATCGCATAGTCACCGCAACCTGGGCACCAACGTACTTCCTGATCGGTTTCCCAGTCTTTCAGCGTCGTGATTTTTGTCATCTCGTTCATGACAGATTCTCCTCAATCGCCGCTTCAATTTCGGCAATGGTAAAAGGCTGACCCGATACTTTGTTTACGGGCTTTGCATCGACCAGATATTGATCGCGCAATACGGTTTTCAGCTGCCCGGTATTCATTTCCGGCACTATGACCCGGTCATAACTTTTCAGCAATTCGCCCAGATTTTTCGGCATCGGCCAGACGTTCCGGATGTGGATATGACTGACGTCTTTTCCAGCCTCCACGGCACGGCGCACCGCCTGATGGATTGGTCCAAAGGTTGAACCCCAGCCAACGACGGCCAGTTTGCCGCCTGCCTTGCCCAGTGCAACGTCCTGATCGGGGATGCTGTCTGCAACGCCTAACACCTTGTCGCGCCTGATTTCGGTCATCTGCTGGTGATTGGCTGCGCCATAATCAATATGGCCGGTATCAATGCCTTTTTCGATGCCGCCAATGCGATGCATCAATTCCGGCGTGCCCGGCTTGATCCATGGCCGCGCGAGTTTTTCGTCGCGCGCGTAAGGCTTCAGTCCGTCTGCCGGCATTTTATCCAGGAAGGTCGTGGGAAACGGTTCCAGTGTATCGACATCCGGAATCTTCCAGGGCTCAGCCGCATTGGCAATATAACCATCGGTCAGCAACATAACCGGCGTCATATATTGCACCGCTATCCGCACCGCTTCAATTGCACATTCAAACGCATCACCGGGCGAGCGCGCAGCAATGACCGGCATCGGCGCATCGCCATTGCGACCGTAAATGGCTTGATACAGATCCGATTGCTCGGTCTTGGTCGGCAGACCGGTAGAAGGCCCGCCACGCTGTGAATTGACAATCACCAAGGGCAGCTCGGTCATGATCGCAAGGCCCATGGCTTCGCCTTTCAGCGCAATACCCGGACCGGATGACGATGTAATGCCCAATTTGCCAGCGTAGCTTGCGCCGATAGCGGCCGCGATCGCAGCAATTTCGTCCTCGGCCTGAAAGGTGGTGACGCCAAATTCCTTGAGCCGTGACAAGTGATGCAGAATGGCAGAGGCTGGTGTTATTGGATAACCACCGAAGAACATCGGCAAGTCGGCCAGCTGCGCACCAGCCACCAAACCAAGTGACAAAGCCTCCGCACCTGTCACCGTGCGATATTCCCCCGGTGCTGACGGAGCAGCACCCACTTTGCGTGTGGTGAGATGACCGCTTCCAAGACCGTCACCGGAAAGCTCAGCGGTTTCGCCATAAGCATGACCCGCATTCAACGCGGCAATGTTGGAATCAGCCACATCTGGCAATTTCGCAAATTTGGTCTTGAGCCAGTCGATAATCGGCTCACGCTCGCGCTCGAACATCCAGAGCGCAAGGCCCAGCGTCCACATATTTTTACAGCGCAATGCTTCTTTGTTGCCGAGTCCAAAAGGCTTCACCGCTTCGAGCGTCAGCGCAGAAATGTCCAGCTTGAGTAATTGCCACTTGGCCAAAGAGCCGTCTTCCAGAGGATTATTCTCATATTTGGCTTTATCGAGATTGCGTTTCCCGAATTCACCTTCGTCGGCAATGATCAGACCGCCTTCACGCAATGCATCGACATTGGTCTTCAATGCAGCGGGGTTCATCGCAATCAGGACATCAGGCTGGTCGCCCGCAGTCTCAATGGCGCGGCTACCAAAATTAATCTGAAAAGCGGAAACACCGAAAAGCGTTCCCTGTGGCGCCCGGATTTCGGCCGGAAAATCTGGAAAAGTCGCGAGATCGCTGCCCGCCAGCGCCGTCGACAATGTGAATTGTCCACCGGTAAGCTGCATACCATCGCCGCTATCGCCAGCGAAGCGAACGACGACATTCTCCGCATTCGCTGGCCGGTTGTTGTCTGAATCGTCCTGTTTAAGCGCCGTAGCCATATATAATTTCCGTACCCAAAACTCATTAGAAGATGCGGTAAAGCACTTCTCCCCTCTGCTTCAAACCATAAAAACTACTAGGGATAAAGTTTTTGTTTGAAACGGGAGAAATAGAATACATCTTGCCTAGTGAACCCCGGCTGATCTACTCGCCACAGGATCAGTAGCAAATCAATATGCAACAATACGGAGATAAGAGGATGACAACGGCTTTTGTGCGACCCGATGCCCAAGCAATGCTGGCGATGCTGGAAACAGCCATGGAAGTCCCGATGGACCAGATGGAACCGGCTGCCGCTCGCGAAGCCTATGTCGGCATGCGTTGTCTGGTCGACGCAGAACCCACGAAACTCGCGGTCATCAAAGATTTGATATGTCCGGGACCAGCGGGCGATATCAAGCTGCGCTATTACGACAAACGGGAAACGCGGGAAAAGGGTCCGGCGATCATCTTTTATCATGGCGGCGGCTTTGTCATTGGCGATCTGGAAAGCCATCACCCCTATTGCACGGAAATGGCAGCACAAATGGATTTGCCCTTAATTGCGGTAGACTATCGGCTGGCCCCCGAAGCGCCCTTCCCTGCGGCTCCCGATGACTGCGAAGCGGCCACCCGGTGGATCGCTGAAAACGCCGAAGCGGCGCTGGGCATCGAGATTGATGGCCTGATCCCCTGCGGCGACAGTGCGGGCGGCAATCTCGCGATTGTGGTGGCACAGGACTTGGCCAAAAACCCTGCGGCAGTGCCGGTTATTGCGCAGGTTCCCATCTATCCCGTCGTCGACAGCACAGCGTCCGAAGGATCAATGCAGGAATTTGCAGAAGGTTTTCTGTTGACCAAGGACTCAATGGACTATTTCATGGGTCACTATGCCGGGGTCACCGGCGATATACGCTGTGACCCTATCCACGGTGATCTGGCCGGCAGTCCGCCTACGGTGCTGATCACCGGCGGTCTAGATCCGCTCCGGGATCAAGGTCGCACCTATGCTGCCAAGCTAATCGAAGCAGGTGTTCCAGTTACCTTCATGGAAGCAAAGGGCAATATTCACGGGCTGATTTGCCTGCGCAAGGGCATTCCCTCCTCGCAACAGGATGTTGATGGCATCTGCGACGCCCTAAAAGCGACCCTGGCCACTCTATGACCGATTTCAGCCACCTTCCTTATCGGCCGTGCGCCGGCATCATGCTGGCCAACACAGATGGTAAAGTCTTTGTCGGGCAGCGACTGGATGCGCAGGACAGCAAATATCCTCATGCCTGGCAAATGCCGCAGGGCGGGATTGACAAGGGCGAGGAAAGCGAGGCGGCTGCGATACGCGAGCTTGAGGAAGAGACGGGCATATCTGCCGATCTTGTGCAGATAATTGCCCGCAGTGCAGAAGAATATTTATACGATCTGCCCGACGAATTGTTAGGGAAAATCTGGAAGGGGAAATACCGGGGTCAGCGCCAATACTGGTTTCTGATGCGGTTTACAGGCGAAGACAAGCATGTCAATATCGCTACGGACCATGCGGAATTCTCGGATTGGCGGTGGGCCGATCCATCAGATTTGCCCGAAATGATCGTGCCATTTAAACGAGATCTTTATCGCGCAATATTAAAGGAATTTGGACCGCTAATCTGAGTGTAAACTGGAATAGTTACGGGAATATAGTATGTTGCAGAAGATAGTTTGGCCGTTTTCAATAGCGGCTGCTGGCATAGTATCGCCAGCGCAAGCAGCTCTTCCTGAACCGGTAAAGGCCATGATTGAGGCAGCCATTGCCTCCGGCAAAGACGCGGAGGTAAGATCCGTGATCAAGTTTGCCAAAGTTGCGAATCCCGATGATGTTGCCGAAATTGATGCAATGTTCGCAGCATATACCGCAAAGAAAACACAGCTCGCAGCAGCCGAAAAAAAGGCAAAAATGGAAGCGCCCTTTTTCGAAAACTGGACGGGTGAAGGAGAGCTTGGCGGCTTTCGCAACACCGGTAACTCCAGCAATGTTGGCATAAGTGGCGGAATCAAACTGGCGAAGGATGCGGTAGATTGGCGCCTGAAATTTCGTGCACGCGCCGATTATCAACGCAGCAACGGCGTGACCAGCAGAGAGCAATATGCAGCCGCGCTGGAACCAGAGTATAAGATTGATGACCGCCTTTTCATCTATGGATTGGCGCAATATGATCGAGACCGGTTTCAGGGCTTTTCTTCACGCTACACGGTCTCTGGCGGGATCGGCTATACCGTGATCAAAGAGAAAGACATTTTTCTAGATGTGAAAGCCGGACCTGCCTGGCGGCTCACCGAATTTACCGAAGGCGGGTCGGATAGCAGTATCGCCGGCTTGATCGGTCTTGATCTGGGCTGGCAAATTGCCAAAAATCTGAAACTGACTCAGGGCGCAGGCGCAACGTTAGCCTCGGATGCGCAAAGCCTGACGAGCGCCAATGTCATATTTTCATCTGGCACCAATACGCTAACTGCAACGACCGGACTGGATGCCAAAATTAACGGAAAGCTGTCGGCGCGCCTCTCTTATGCGATTGAGCATGAGACCAACCCGCCCGACGGACGCGAAAAGACCGATACCCTTAGCCGTGCCACCTTAGTTTACGACTTTTGAAGTAGATTAATTAGGTTTGACGTCGTCGGTTTTCTCATCGCCGACTTTCGGTTTCGGTGTCACCGCCTGAGCAGAGAGAACCGGAGTCTTTTGCGAGGCGGTAATGGCGGACGACAATTGCGCTGTTTGTGGACAACGGGTCCGGCACAATGTCTCGATCCGTGACAGATTGATTTTGGCCTTTTCAACCGCACCGCGTTGGACCAGCGCTTCGCCCTGCCCTGCTAATGCATCCAGATTATTGGGATCCAGGATCAGTGCCTCACGGTAGAATCTTATGGCTTTACCCGGCAGTTTCTGAACCCGCGCGATCTGGGCCATAGCGATAAAGGCAGACCCGTTTCGTGGATCAACAGCCAAGGCGGTTTCATAAAGGTCTGTGGCCAGCTCCAGATTACCCTTTTTCTGCGCGGCTTCTCCCTGCTGCATATAAGCTACCGAACGAGCCTTGATATCCACATCTGCTGACTGGCCAAAACTGGCACTGGAAACAGTGGCTAAAACCAGGGACATCGCAAGGGCGGCGGGTGAAAAACGCATAATTAGCTCCAATAAAGACTCAGGCTTTCTAGCAGAGCCACCTGCACGTTCGGTGAACATGCCGATGCCTGTCATGATCTGCTATCACAATTTTTCGAGGCAGGTAAAATAAAAGCCATCCGTTCCGTCTTGATACGGGGTGAGTAGAGTTCCTTTACGATATGGCCGCCCTATCGGCAAATCAACCTCTATATCCCGCCATTCCGGATGGTTTTTGACGAAATTCTCGGTTTGGTCGCCGCCTTCAGCATCCAGAAGCGAACAAACCGCATAGACAAGCTGGCCGCCCGGAGCGACCATGGCACTAGCCAGTTCCAGCAATCGCCCTTGCAATTTTACCGTTTGATCGAGTCTTTTTGGCGTCATCCGCCAGCGCAGCTCAGGATTCCGCCGCCACGTACCGGTTCCCGTGCAGGGCGCATCGACAAGCACGAGATTGCATTTACCCTTGAACGGAGCCAGCGTTTCACCCTCTTTGTTCGGCGACAGCAGCAGAGTTTCGATATTATTGGCGCCGGACCGGCGCAAGCGCGGTTCAATGCGGCTCAGACGCCCACGATCCGTATCAGCAGCAATGATGCGGGTTTCATTGGGCAGTTGTGCTGCCAGGCCCAGAGTTTTACCCCCTGCCCCAGCGCACATATCCAAAACCAGCTTTGGTTCACTTGGCAGACAAGCGGCAATTATCGCCTGACTGCCCAGGTCCTGAATCTCGATCTGACCGCTATTATAGGCCTTGCTGTTTTCGACATTTGTTCCGGTCGGCAGCCGATAGGCATTGGGCAAAGGCAGTGCTTCTATTTCCGGCCATGCTGCTTTTGTTGACTTGGCGCCGCCTTTTTTGGAGTTCAGCCGGATATCGAGCGGCGCGCGGTCAAATAGTGTTTTTTGCTCGTCACCATCTATTGGCCCTGCAAATCTGTCCAACAGCCAGCCGGGTATATTGTCTCCTGCGGCCTTCTCTTCGCCTCCTTGGAGCAGCGCTGGCCCATAAGCCGATCCATCAAACAAATCACGCAATTCTGGCTGTTCCTCGGCCAACCCTGCCATTGCAGCGCGCCCGTTCTCAGGTCGATCACCAAAACGCCGGATAGCAGCATAAACATGCTCCCGGACAGCCCGACGATCTTTTGAGCCCGCATATCGGCGTGCTTTGAAGAATTTCTTGGCAATATTGTCCGCTGATGCGCCGTTATCCCGTGCTGCAACAATAATCTCGTCCAGCAGTTCAATAGCCGCTTGCAGGCGTGCCGATGGGGTCATTCCTTGATACGGCTATCTCTGCTCAAACAATGATATTCCGTTTGAACATTATCACCATATGTCTTTGACGCCTTTTCAATGGCTTTGGCCGCATAGTCCTGACATTCGGTCACGGTCATAAAGGGCACAGTAGACCACAAGGGATTGCTTTGATCTTGCCCTTCTGGCCAGATCAACAGCATCAGAAAAATCGTCGTTTCGATCATTGGCGCCCCCTTAACGCGTAGGATAATTGGGCGCTTCACGCGTAATGGATACATCATGCACATGGCTTTCCTGCAGGCCCGCATTCGTAATGCGAACAAATTCCGCATTATCTCTCAAATGCTGCAGTGTATTTGAACCGGTATAACCCATAGCCGCCTTCACACCGCCGACCAATTGATGCACGACATCGCCAGCCGGACCTTTAAACGGCACTTGCCCCTCAATGCCTTCTGGTACCAATTTCATCTGATCTTTGATATCCTGTTGGAAATAACGATCAGCAGATCCGCGTGCCATCGCCCCAACGGATCCCATGCCGCGATAACTCTTGTAGGCACGCCCCTGATAAAGGAACGTCTCGCCCGGCGCTTCTTCCGTACCGGCCAGCAGAGACCCAACCATTACCGATGATGCACCGGCAGCCAACGCCTTGGCGACATCGCCCGATGTTCTGAGACCGCCATCTGCGACGATAGGTATACCGGATTTGGCTGCTTCTTCAGCGCAATCCATGATCGCAGTCAATTGCGGTACGCCCACGCCAGCAACCACACGCGTCGTACAAATCGATCCCGGACCGATACCCACCTTGATGCCATCTGCGCCAGCATCAATCAGCGCCCGGGTTGCGGCAGCGGTGGCAACGTTTCCGGCAATAATTTGCGTCTGGTTGGAGCGCTTCTTGACCTCTTCCACCGCTTTGGAGACCATTTTGCTATGGCCGTGCGCTGTATCGATAACGACCAGATCACATTCCGCATCAATTAGCGCTTCGGTCCGCTCCAGACCTGCATCACCAACCGTTGATGCAGCCGCCACCCGCAAACGCCCCGAACTATCTTTGGTGGCATCGGGATAGGTCACCGCTTTTTCAATGTCCTTGACGGTGATTAGTCCCACACACCGATAGCCGTCATCAACCACCAACAGTTTTTCAATACGCCTCTGGTGGAGCATTCTACGGGCTTCTTCCTGACTGACTCCTACCGGAACCGTGACCAGGTCATCCTTCGTCATCAGTTCGGATACAGGCTGCCGCGGATTTTCTGCAAAGCGGACATCTCGGTTGGTCAATATACCAACCAGTTTCCCGCTCGCTTCCACCACAGGAATACCTGAGATTTTGTTTTGCGACATGGTTGCTTCGGCGTCTGCCAGAGTAGCGTCCGGTGCGATGGTGATCGGATTTACGACCATACCGGATTCAAAGCGCTTCACCTGCCGTACCGCAGCAATTTGTTGTTCCAGAGTGAGGTTGCGGTGGAGTACGCCAATGCCGCCCATCTGGGCCATGACAATCGCCATGTCAGCCTCGGTCACGGTATCCATCGCCGAAGACAAAACCGGAATATTAATCCCGATTTCCTTGGTCAGCCAAGTGTGGGTATTGGCCTGGCTCGGAACGATATCGGACGCACCGGGCTGCAACAGAACATCGTCAAATGTTAGTCCGGTCCGGATTTCTCTGCTGCTCATGGAAGGCCACTTTCTGATATGCTGAATTCGATTCTGTGGCGGCCCATGTAATCAGTTCTGTAACTATTCGCCAGCACTATTCGTCCCAAGATTCCCGTCATCTTTCAAAGGATAGGTGTCGACGCTGCCGAAATAGCGACCCAGCGCAACGTGGAAGTTCGCATCGTCTGCGGCGCCGCCCAGCAAAAGTGTTTCATCCACCTCATCATCAACACCGTGATAGCGACCGGTCAAAAAACTATCGAGACGCTCCTGATCTGAAAAAGCGCTGGTGATCATGAAGGCAGGAATATCTTTCTCAAGGAAAACATAACCGTCCTGACGCTTCAGAAAAGCATTGGCTTTGTCGGTTTTGTCTATTTCCCGATCTTCAGCAGCAGCGACTTTTTCAAGATCCTCATCCAAATCTGTCTTACCGCGTCCGACAACCGCCAGCAGCTTGCCATCTGGTGCCAAAGCCACGGTGTCCACATTGAACACAGCGACAAGATCTTCCAATGGGAAACTGGGATCAGCGGCAAAGGCTCTGGCGCCAAGCAGTCCGCTTTCCTCCGCAGTGGTCGCGAGAAAATAGATATCCCTATCCGGACGATCCCTTACCAGCCGCCTGGCAGTTTCGATCAACAGAGAGATACCGCTGGCATTATCGACCGCGCCGTTACAGATGCGGTCTACGGCTGGCTCCCGGCGACATTCGCCAAGATGATCCCAATGACCAAGAAACAGCACGGAACCGTTGCCCGGTTTGCGTCCGGGAATTTTGCCAATGACATTGTGAGACTGATAGGATCGCACCCGGGTGCTGGACGTCAGATCTGCATAGACACCCGTTTCCAAAGGACTAAAAGCACCCGAGGCCGCATCTTTGGCCAGTTGCTTGTAATCGATGCCAGCTTTGCGCAGCAGCTTTTCCGCCGCCGCCTTGGTGATAATACCTTCCATACCCGCATGATATCCCTCAGCGTCGATGTTGGTGCTGGCGCGGCGAAAGCGTCTGGCCAGGCGGGCGTAGCGTGCTTCGCTACCCGCAATTGAGACGACTCCCCATGCGCCAGCGGCCAGGACTTTGGCTTTACGTTCACGATAGCTCGGAAAATCCTCGGCTCCAATTGGCGAACCCACGAAGATGAAAGCCAATTTGGTCGACACGGCTTCTGCCAATGCATCAGCGCTCTGGTTGCCATAACCCACGTGTACGATAGGAACATTGGTCGACCGGCCCGATTGCATGGCAGAGCGTAGTATGACCTGATCGTCATCAATCCGAATAATCTTTTCACGCTCGCCCTTGAACCTCGTGAAGCGCACGGTCTGTTTCAATGGCGTCCGGTCCACCAGAGCTACCGGCGCATACCAGGACGACGATCCGGCTGCGGGTACCAATCCAGCCTGCTGCCATTGCGTCGCGATATATTGAAGGGTCTTGTTCTCCCCCTCGGTTCCGGGCTTCCGGCCACCGAAATCATCGCTCGCCAATATTTCGATATGCGCCCGCAAATCCGTTTCTGAAATATCCTCTGCATGGGCCGTCATTGAGAACGAGGAAATCAGAGCGGCGACGGTGAAACAAAAACGCATGGAATATGGTAACCTTGTTTTTGAGAAGAATATTCGTTTTTCCTTGGCATTATACGGCAAATAATCAATGATAATCAGACTTAAAGATGGAGGGCTTTACAGATGGAATTCACAGCCGCATTTTTCTTTTTCCTGTTGGTGATCATATATCTTGGCGCGAGCATCAAGATTGTTCGCCAGGGTTTTGAATATACGATTGAATATTTCGGTCGGTTTACAGCCATCGCAAAGCCGGGTTTCAACTTCTATCCAGCGTTTTTCTACCGTGTCGGCCGAAAGGTCAACATGATGGAGCAAGTGCTCGACATACCGGGTCAGGAAATCATCACCAAAGACAATGCGATGATCTCCACCGACGGCGTGGTGTTCTTTCAAGTTTTGGAAGCCGCCAAAGCCGCTTATGAAGTCAATGATCTCTACAACGCGATCCTCAATCTGGTGACCACCAATTTGCGGACCGTCATGGGTTCGATGGATTTGGACGAAACGCTATCGAAACGTGATGAAATTAACGCGCGCCTCCTTACGGTGATTGATGATGCGACGACGCCTTGGGGCATTAAAATTACCCGCGTCGAGATTAAAGATATCCGGCCGCCACAGGATATCGTGAACGCCATGGCCCGGCAGATGAAGGCGGAGCGTGAGAAACGCGCCAATATTCTGGATGCCGAGGGTGCACGGGCTTCCGAAATCCTGCGGTCAGAAGGCGAAAAGCAAGGTGAGATCTTGCAAGCAGAGGGTCGCAAGGCATCTGCTTTTCTCGATGCCGAAGCGCGTGAGCGCGAAGCGGAAGCGGAAGCCAAGGCCACCAAAATGGTATCCGAGGCAATCGCAAACGGGAATGCTCAGGCGATCAACTATTTCGTCGCGCAGGACTATGTCAAAGCCGTCGAGAAATTTGCGGTCTCACCCAATGCAAAGACCATCCTGTTCCCGGTCGAGGCGACACAGCTTATCGGGACACTGGGCGGCATTGGCGAACTAGCCAAGGAAGCACTGGGCGACAATGACGGTGCCGTTACACCGCCGCCCCGCCGCAAAGGTCCGTTTGAACAATAAGGCGAGCAGATATGGATATCATTGAACAGATAATGTCGCTGGAATCGCATTATCACTGGCTGATAATCGCGCTCTTGTTGGGCATTGGCGAGATCATGGTGCCCGGCGTGTTTCTTATCTGGCTGGCTGCGGCGGCCGCGGTTACCGGTTTTGTTGCGATGTTCATCGACATCACCGTCGCCGGTCAATTCACATTGTTCGGCTTGCTCTCGCTGGCATCGGTTTTCTTTGGCCGTCGCTGGTATTTGGCCAATCAGGTCGAAAGCGAAGACCCATTGCTCAATGACCGGTCCGCAAGGCTTGTCGGCCAAACCGTTACGGTGGTCGAAGCGATCAGCGCAACCAGCGGCCGTGCAAAAGTCGCCGATGGTGAATGGCCCGCAAAAGGACCGGATATGAAAAAAGGTACCACAGCGCGAGTTTCAGCTGTGGAAGGCGGCGTCCTCCAACTCGAAGCGCTGGAGGACTAGAACCACTTATTCGTCTAATTGAGGCAGGCCTTATTTCTTGAAGAAACCCTTGGCCATGTCTGTAATGTCATTCAGCGGATTGCCATCACCGTCACGGTCCAGAAAGCCGCCGACTTTACCAAGGATACCATCCTCACCGCCGAGTTTGTCCATCAGACCGCCTTCGCCGTCCAGCCCCGCTTTTTCAGCCATCGCGGGCATCAGGCCTTTTAACTTCTCGGCATCGACACCGGCTTCTGCTGCCGCTTCCTTGATCGCGGTTGCTTTATCAACGCTGCCATCCTGCAGTTTCGTAAAAAGCGCTTCTCCGCTGGATTTCAATTCATCGGCTGACATGCCTACTTTCTCGGCCAGGCTGTCCAGATTCACATTGTCGGGCAAAATACCCAGTGCATTGTCCAAAAGTCCCATTGATCGTCTCCTTCCTTGATATTAGCGGGTCAGCTTACCGGCCATGCCGATAATGTCGTCAAGCGGGTTTCCGTCTCCGTCGAGATCAAGCAATGATCCTAGTCCGCCAAGTCCGCCGGAGGAGGCTTTGGAACCACCACCCAAAAGCCCTCCAATAAGGCCGCCCAAGCCGCCTCCGTTGCCCGAATTGTCACCGCTTTGTTTCGCCATATAGCCGGCAACCATCATCGCAACGATGGGGAGCATTTTTTTGAGCAAATCACTACTAATGCCGGTTTGCTGTTCCGCACCGGCGGCAACCGTGCGACTGACTTCTTTCGATCCGAAAATCTGACCGAGAATTTCATTGCCCTGGCTCACCGGTGTAGGCTGACTACCTAGCACACTGTCGAGCAACCCGCCACCGCCTAGCTGTCCCAACAGGCCGCCCAGTCCATCCAAACCAGTGGGTTGCGCCTGCGTTGTTTTCTTGAAACCGCCCAAAATGGATGGAAGCAGTGCCGCAGCCCCCGCTTGAGCCACGCTTTCGTTCACCCCTAGCTCTCGTGCCATTGTTTCGATGCCGCCAGATTGCTGCAAAACATCCAAAATATTCATCACCGGTCTCCTTTAATCCTACAAAAATTCTGTTTTGATTCTGTTTTCAGGAGGTCTTTGTATCAGATTTTTTCTCCTCTAAACGTGCAACTAGAAAGCTTTACCAGTGTTTACACTCGGGAAACCTACAGATCGGCCGAAATTCGGCTTCCGGCATTTGACTCTGCATACTGTAACACCGAAGAAACTATCGAAGGGGCGAATGACAAAACCCAAAGGAACCAAAGAGGAGCACATCATGAGCATATTTGGAAAAATCAAAAACGCAATTTTCGGTGGTGAAGCAAAAGCCGCTGAACCAGAAGCTGCTCCGGCAGCCGAAGCAGCGCCAGCAGCACGCGCAGCCATTACCGAAGTGGATGTCACTGCTCGGCTCGACAATATTCCGGGTTCAGACAAACTGAACTGGCGCACATCGATTGTGGACCTGATGAAGCTCGTCCAGATTGATGCGAGTTATGAAAACCGCAAGGCGCTGGCACAGGAACTCGGCAATGCGAGCTATAGTGGATCGGCAGAAGACAATATAGCCCTGCACAAGCGCGTCATGTCCGAAATTGCAGCCAATGGCGGTATTGTTCCGGCTGAATTGAAAGACTGATTATTCAGTAGTTTGCTGGACGTGATGTCCAAATGATTTTAGGCGGGGGCTATGAGCGATCATAGCCCCCTTCCTTTTGCCGAAGCGCCCAAAAACTGCCGTCGCTGTCCAAGGCTTGTGGGCCTGCGCAAATCGCTCCGAAAAGATCAGCCGGAATGGTGGAATGCACCTGTCCCGGCCTTTGGAGACCCCAACGCATGGCTAGCGATTGTCGGTCTCGCGCCGGGTAAGGAAGGCGCAAACCGAACCGGCAGAGCATTTACCGGCGACGCATCCGGTGATCTTTTGTTCGCTACGTTGGACAAGGTCGGCCTGTCCCACGGCATGTTTCAATCCCGCGCAGATGATGGTGTGACTCTAAGCGGCGCGATGATCCTCAACGCGGTCAAATGCCTGCCACCGGAGAACAAGCCCAATGGTGCAGAGATTAACAATTGCCGCCCCTATCTGATCAAGGCGCTGGATGGCTTGCCCAACTTAAAGGTCATCCTCGCACTCGGCAAAATTGCCCATGACAGCGTGATAAGGATGACAGGCAGCAGATTGGCGGACCATAAATTCGCGCACGGTGCGGTACATAGCTTGCCCGGCAATCGTATCCTGATCGACAGCTATCATTGCAGCCGGTACAACGTGAACACCAAACGATTGACGGCCGAGATGTTTGAAGCGATTTTTAGAGCTGCACTGGCGCAGAACTAGCAATCCTCAACCAAACGCCCGTAAAGCTCGGGCCGGCGATCTCGGAAGAATCCCATGCCTGCACGGTGCTTACGTGCCTGTTCCAGATCAAAGGTAGCTACAAGCACGCCGCTCTCGTCCGCGCCATATTCCAGCACCAGATCACCCCATTCATTGGCGATGAAGCTGTGGCCATAAAAGCTTTGCCCCTCTTCCTCACCAATGCGATTGCTCGCGACCACGGGCACACAATTACTGACCGCATGCCCCTGCATTGCGCGCCGCCACATCCGACTGGTGTCGAGGTCGGCGTCGTAAGGTTCGGAACCGATTGCGGTTGGATAGAACAGAATTTCAGCGCCCATCAGCGCCATGGCGCGCGCTGTTTCAGGATACCATTGGTCCCAGCATATCCCGACGCCGATGGTCGTTCCGAACACATCCCAAGTCTTGAAACCGCTATTGCCTGGGCGGAAATAGAATTTTTCCTCATAGCCCGGGCCGTCGGGAATATGGCTTTTGCGATAGACCCCCATGATCTCGCCGTCAGGATCAATCATCGCGATGCTGTTATAATAGTGTTGCCCATCCCGTTCGAAGAAACTGGCCGGGATCGCAACGCCCAAATGTTTCGCCAGTTTTTGCATGGCCTGAACCGGCGCGCTGTCTTGCGCAGGTTTGGCGAGCGCGAACAGCGCTTCATCTTCAGTCTTGCAGAAATAGGGACCGGCAAAAAGTTCCGGCGGCAATATGACCTGTGCGCCCTGCTCTGCCGCTTCGGCCACATGCCCGCTGACTGCTTCGATATTTTCCGCTTCGCTGCCGTTCAAGGACAGCTGCAAAGCCGCAACAGTGATATTCTGTGTCATGATGTGCTCATAGCTTGATGCCGAAACGGGCCGCAATCGGAATTGTCGCGAGATAGAGGATTATCGTCACCAATATGCCGACAGACAGAGAAGCCCAGAAATTTATCCCCTGACGCAACATGGCCGGGATGATGAGAAACATCGGCAAGCTGGGAATGACGTAGAAAAAAGTCGCCTGCACATGACCAGCGAGCAATTCGGTATCGCCGGTGTCACGCCACAACCAGATCATCGCCAATATAGAAATCAATGGGAGTGAAGCGATCAGCGCGCCCATGGCTGGATAGCGGCGGGCGATGATCGCAACAATAGCCACAATCACGCCCGAAACTATCGCCCGGACCGCAAATTCACCCATGTTTTAACATGACGTCATGGCAGCTTTTTGAACAACAACGTCATACGATCAGACTCGCCAATTTCAGTATATTTGGCTTTATCCGTATCGCCTTCGGCATAGCGGGGCGGCAGAGTCCAGACGCCTTTGGGATAGTCCGCTGTATCTTTGGGGTTCGCGTTGACTTCGGACTGCTTGACCAGTTCAAAGCCATGCGCCTCCATGAATTTCACCACAGTATCAGTGCGCAAATAGCCTTTATTGCCATCGGCATAGCTAAACGGCGTGCCGTCCTTCGCGCGATGCTGAACGATACCAACCATGCCGCCATCTTTCAGCATATTGCGCATCACCTTGATCTCGCTGTCCGCTAGGTTCCAGCGCATCAGATTGTGCATCATCCGCGGAATGATGACGTAGTCTGCGGTGCCATTGGCCTCTTCAGGAACCTTGTCCGTTGTGTAGGCTGAAAATTTGGCTGCCGGCATGCCGGTCCATTCGGCGACATCATTGGGAAATTTGGCTGGGAAGCCGCGAATACGTTCTTTTGCCTCATCTCCGAATGGCAGGGGATCCGGTGCAAAGGTCAGTCCGATAAACTTGCCTTTTTCCGCGACATAAGGTGCCAATATCCTGGAGTACCAACCTCCACCGGGAACATATTCGACAACCGTGTCGTCGGGTTGGATATCAAAGAAACTGATGGTCTGGGCCGGATTGCGATACTTGTCACGAGCCTTGTCCTCTGCACGGCGTTCGTGCGTGATGACAGTACGCAAATTGGTTTCGCCTGACACACCATCTTTTGCATGATTTTTTGCGGAAGCCGGAGCAAGGGTCAGTGCTCCAAGCGCTGTAACTGCGCCTATCATAATCCATTTCTTTTTCGTCATCATTGCTCTCCTCCGGCAATTATTCAACGAGAGAGGCGATACGGATTATCACCTCTCCCAGATATTAAGGTCTTTTCTTGAATAGTAAGGTCATCCGGTCGGATTCGCCAATAGCCTGATATTTCGCTCTGTCTTGATCCTTGTTCGTAAGGACAGGCGGCAATGTCCACACGCCTTTCTCATAGTCTTTTGTATCTTTCGGATTGGCATTAATCTCAGAAGAGTCGACCAATTCAAAGCCGTTCAGTTCGAACAACGCGATAACCGAATCCTGTTTGAGATACCCCTTTGTTCCGTTTGACATTGCATAAGACGCATCAGCATTTGCACGATGCTGGACAACGCCGATCATGCCATCATCAGCAAGAATATCTCGCAAGGCGCGCAATTCGGAATCGGCGCGCGTTCCATTGAGCATTCCGTGCAGTGAGCGAAAGATCACTACCCGGTCGATCTTGCCTTTCATCTCGTCCGGCACTTCGTCGCTTTCAAAAGCGGCAATTTGATCGGCAGGAATGCCGGTCCATCCTGATGCAGCGTCAGGGAAACGCTCGGGCCAGCTTTTCGAGCGGCCTTCGCGTGCACGGCTGGTGAAATTAATGCTGTCGCTATTTCCGTTGACTGCGATATATTTTCCATTGGCGCTGAGATAGGGTAATAATATCCGTGTGTACCACCCTCCTCCCGGGCCATATTCCGCAACAGTATGGGTCGGTTTTACCTGAAAGAAAGCGAGAGTCGCTGCCGGATTGCGATAAACGTCACGGGCATTGTCATCCTTGCGGCGATCATGATTGATCACCGCCATCAGGTTAGCATCACTTTGCGTCGTGCCAGCTTTGGCATCATCTTCCGCCAGCGCAGGCGCTCCTGCAGCTGCCAATAACGCGGTTGCGACACCAGTGAATAAGAGCTTCTTTGTCATTCTTTCCGGCCTTTCAGTTGGGGATTATCTCTCTGATAGACGACATAAATCAGCTGCACAGACATGCAAAGCAGTTTATCCAGAGACGTCTTCTATCACCTTGAATTTCTTTACAACCTCCGGCCGCGGGTAGAGTTCATCCAGCGCAATGGACTTCCCGGTATCCTGAACGATACGGACATGTTTGCGGCCCAATTGACGTGGCTCGTCCACGCCGCAGCTGTGGGCCAGCACTTCGACCTCGTGAACAAGACTTTTGCAATAATTGGCGACCTTGACCTTTTTGTCCGACGGATCAAGCCCTCGCTGCAACCTAGGATCATGGGTCGTGATGCCGGTAGGGCATGTATTCTTGTTACATTTCATCGCCTGAATACATCCTAGCGAAAACATGAAACCGCGCGCGCTGTTCACGAAATCCGCGCCCGCACAAATGGCCCAGGCCACCTCGCTGGGTGTAATCCTTTTGCCCGATGCGATAATCCGTACGCGCTGCCGCAAATCATATTTGTGCAGGATATCAGAAAGCATCGGTAGGCTTTCATCCAGCTGCAGGCCGACATTGTCCATCAACGGCATCGGCGCGGCACCGGTCCCGCCATCACCGCCATCAAGCGTGAAGAAATCCGGTGCACTCTCTATACCGCGACGATGAATTTCCTCGCAGAGGCTCTCTATCCAGCCGTAGGCACCGACCACCGCTTTAATGCCGGTCGGCTTGCCAGTGACTTTGCGGACGTGATCAACAAAATCGAGCATGTCTTCCACGCTGTTGATTTCTGGATGGCGATTGGGAGAAATGGAGGCCTCGCCTTCCGGGATGCCGCGTACTTTTGCAATTGTCTCGGTGACCTTCGCGGCGGGCAGGATACCGCCCTTTCCTGGTTTCGCACCTTGCGACATTTTAATCTCGAACATACGGACTTGCTCGTGATCCGCTATCGCTCGCAGTTTATCGTCGTTCAAACTGCCGTCATCATTGCGCACGCCATATTTGGCGGTACCAATCTGAAAGACGATGTCACAACCTCCCTCGAGATGATAAGGTGACAAACCGCCCTCACCGGTGTTCATCCAGCATCCCGCCATTTTGGCTCCATGAGACAGTGCTCTTACCGCCGGTACAGACAGCGCACCGAAACTCATCGCAGAGACGTTGAACAGTGATTTGGCTTCAAAGGGATTCTCGCAATAGGGACCCAATGTGCATGTTGCGGTTTCCGCAGCATCTTTTTCCAGCGTGGGAAACGGGCAATTGACGAAAATCGGGGTACCGGCAGGGTCGAGGTTTTTTGTAGAGCCAAAAGCAATCGTATTGCCCGTACCCTTTGCCGCGCGACCAACCCATTCCCGCTCAGCCCGGTTGAAGGGCATTTCCTCACGGTCCATGGCGAAGAAATACTGCCGGAAAAATTCACCCAGACTGCTGAACAGATGACGGAACCGGCCGATAACTGGATAGTTCCGACGCACGGCATCTTGCTTTTGAGTTATGTCGATAACGAACAGGACGATCACGCCGGCCAAACCAAGGCCGAGCAAAAAAACCAATATATATGTGAGCGTGCTCAAAACACTCAAAATTCCATCAGCCATCGGCCATCCCCTCATTCATACAGAAAGAGGTTAGCATTTTGCTCCCCTCAAACATAGTTCGTTTGAATCGGGTTGAGGTTACAGAAAATCAGGTCTGGGGGATTTGCTGCGAGATACAGTGAAAGCTCCCGCCGCCATGCAGCAACGCTTTGCTGGAAAGGCCGATGGCTTTGCGATCAGGAAATAATTCCGCAATAGACTCCACCGCAGCAGCATCAAAACTCGCTCCATATTGCGGCACGGCAACAACAGTGTTTGCTATATAAAAATTCATGTAGCTGGCAGGCGCTATGTTACCGTCAATTTCATATTTGCCAACGGATGGTATGCGAACGACATCTAAACCGGCTATTGCCGCACGGTTAGCAGCATCGTCAAAAATATCGGCATTGGGATCATCAACATCACTGGCCTGCGGAATCACTATTTTTCCGGCTGCTACAAAGCGCGCCAGATTATCGACATGACCATCGGTATGGTCAGCCATCAAGCCATCGCCAAGCCAGAAAATATACTCAATATTTAACGCTTGCCGTAACTTCTGGCGCGCTTCATCTTTGTTCATATTATGATTGCGATTGGGATTGAGCAGGCACTGTTCGGTGGTGATGAGCTGGCCAGAACCATCTCCATCAATGGCACCGCCTTCCAATATCCAATCATGCTGGCAAACGGACAGTCCTGCAGTGGTCGCAAGACGCTGCCCAATATCCTGATCGCCCGCCATTTCGAACTTCCGACCCCAGCCATTAAAGCCAAAGTCATGAGCCTGTCTATCCATGCCAACCGTTACTATCGGCCCGGTATCACGCAACCAAATATCACCAAAGGGTTGGAGCACAATTTGGATATTGTGATGAACAAGTTCGGACGCTCGTTTGACATCGTCGGAGTCGCGGCAAACCAGTATGACCTTCTCACCATTACCATCATCACAAACGGCATTGGCGAAGGCTGCAACTTCATGCTGCGCCTCCGCCAATTGCTCAGGCCATTCCTTTGGATTGCCCGGAAAGCCGATCCAGACCGCTTCATGCGGTTCCCATTCAGCTGGCCATCTCATAGTTCGTCCAAGAGGCTAAAGATCAGGCCCCGGCGCGACTCGTGTCGCGGATATCACGGAATTCGTCGCCGTCATTCCAGTTCGGCCAATCTTCGGTCATCGCCAGCATTCTAGCAACAGTATAATAGACCTTCAGATCACCCATGACGCCGTCCCAGTTCCAGTTCGGGTCAAATTCGTCTTTCGGTCCATGGTACTTGTTCTCGGTATAATCCTGGCTGATCGCTTCACCAGCGGCACGACCACCGTCAACGAGGTCTTCACCGCCTTCGAAATAAATCATCGGCACGCCGAGTTTCGCGAAGCTGAAGTGGTCGGACCGATAGTAAAAGCCTTTTTCAGGCGTTGGCTCAGCCTCGGCAGTTCGCCCGTCAACGGTCAACGCACCCTCCAGATAACGATCGAGTTGCGATTTGCCTTTGCCTACCACTACGACATTTTTCGCCGGGCCAGCCATGCCAAAGGCGTCCATGTTCACACCACCAACCGTCTTGTTGAGCGGATAGACTGGATTTTCAGCATAGTATTTGGAACCGAGCAGGCCGGATTCTTCCGCCGTTACCGCAAGGAAAATGATGCTACGGTCGGGCGCGCCTGCCTTGACATGCGCTTCGGCTAGAGCGACCAATGCAGCCGTCCCGGTGGCATTGTCGACAGCACCGTTACAGATATCATCACCGTCAGGTGCTGGCTTACAACGTCCCAGATGATCCCAATGCGCAGTGTAAAGCACATATTCATCGGGCCGGGTTTTGCCCTTGATCATGCCTATGACATTCTTGCTGTTCATTTTACTTATGTCATTTTCAAAGGACATCGAAGCGGTCACGCCCAGAGGCACGGCTTTGAAATCCTTGTTCTTTGCGGCGGCCATCATCGCTTCCAGATCCTGACCGGCGCTGGCAAAAATCCTGGCTGCGACATCCTTCTGAACCCAACCATTGGCCTTTGTCTGATCAGCGCCGCCACTGGCTGACTGCGCATAAAATTGCGGTCCGCTCCAGCTCGATTCTACTACATTCCAGCCATAAGCCGCCGGAGCCGTGTCATGAATGATCAAAGCCGCCGCAGCGCCCTGACGCGCGGCTTCTTCGTATTTGTAGGTCCAGCGCCCATAATAGGTCATTGCCCGGCCGCCAAATTCACCTTCCAGGCTTTCGGTTCCGAAATCCGGATCGTTTACAAGTATGACAACGGTCTTGCCTTTGACGTCGACTCCCTCATAGTCATTCCATTCGCGCTCGGGCGCGTTGATGCCGTAGCCGACAAAGACCAGCTCACTATCCGCGACGTCGATTTTCGGCTGTTCCTGATATGATGTAATCACCATTTCAGGACCATATTTGAAGTTCATATCGCCGGTGCCACCCTTGATCGTCAGGTCGGATACGTTTTTCGCTTCTATCTCGACCAGCGGAACATCCTGAAACCAGCTATCACCGTTGCCTGGCTCCAAACCGGCTTCGGCAAACTCTTTGGTCAACAGGGCAAGCGTTTTTTCTTCACCAATAGTGCCCGGTGCACGTCCTTCGAAGGCATCAGAGGAAAGCTCCCGCGTAATGTCGCGCATCGTATCGACCGATAATTCCGGTGCAGAGACCTCTGGCAGTGGGACAGCATCTTCAGCATCATCCACCTGTATTACACAAGACGCCAAAGCCAGCGCCGGTATCAGCGCAAGGGCAAACCATTTTTTTTGCATTTCTAAGGTCCTCATATCAAACTATGCCTGACGGCTATTGGGTGTTTAGTGGCAGAGACCGTGGGCAAGCGCAAGCTATGCACGTTCCTCATATAGTCTGAAATACAGATTCGTTCTTGCGTTATTAATTGCTCATGCCGATAGTGCATTATTCATTCAGTTTACAGTATTGTAATATCAGGGGGCATCATTGCTAAAAATTTCTAAGCCGCTTTTTGCGGTTTCTATACTCGCATGCACTTTTTCAACTCCAGTCTTCGCCAATGACCAAGCCAAAATATTCGGTTCGATGCCAGCAGTTCAGAGTATCAGCCTTTCCCCTGACGGCACCAAAATAGCCTTTATCTCACCCGGCCCAGGCTTGCAGACAGACCTCTATTCCATAGATCTGAATAAGGGCAACGAGCCGGTCCGTGTAACGACCTCTTCAGGTGATCCGGAAAATCTATTCTGGTGCGGATGGGTTTCCAATGAACGTCTGGCCTGCAAAATCGGAGGATTGGAAAAATATGCCGGCGATATCTTAGGGTTTTCCAGCATGTTTGCAGTCAATGCTGATGGCAGCAAGCCTATGCTTCTTAGTAAACGACCGCCACGAAATGCGATTGGTTATAATTTAGGGGGCGGCAATATTATCGATTGGCTGCCGCAAGATGACAACATGATATTGATGACACGCTATCATCTGAAAACAGGTGCTGCGGGAACGCTTATCAGAAATCTCGATGAAGGCCTGGCCGTCGAAAGAATCGATACAATCACCGGCAAATCGAAAATGATCGAGCGACCGAAAGATGAAGCGGTCGAGTATATTACAGACGGTGTCGGCAATGTCCGCATCAAGGGGAGCCGGATTAAGAAAGGCAGTACGGAACTGGATAGTGGCCAAATTCAATATTTTTATCAATCCGACAATGATTGGCGATCTTTAGGAAGGCTCGATTATTCGAATCGTAGGGGGTTCAACCCTTATGCGGTCGACCCAAAAACCGACCGTGTCTATGGTTTTGCGCCGTATAAGGGGCGCAAGGCACTGGTATCAATAGCGCTGGACGGTAGCGCTGAACAACAGGTCGTCTTCGCGCATGACGAAGTTGATGTAGATGCATTGATCCGGATTGGCCGAAACCAGCGAGTGGTCGGGGTCAGTTATGCCACCGACAAGCGGAAAGGTGTCTATTTTGATCCAACACTCGAAAAGTTAGCGAATGCGCTCGGCAAAGCATTGGGCGAAAATTATTCAATTCAATTCGCTGATGCGAGCCTGGACGAAAATACGTTGCTAATCTGGGCTGGCTCGGACGTTGATCCGGGACAATATTTCCTGTTTGACAAGACAACCAAGCAGTTAAGGCCATTGTTAGGTGTTCGACCATCGGTTGAAAACAATAATTTGGCGGAAGTGAAACCGATATCTTACCCAGCTGCCGATGGTACAATGATACCGGGCTATTTGACCATGCCGGTTGGTACAGCCACCAAAGACCTACCTGCGATCGTCATGCCGCATGGTGGCCCTGGTGCCCGAGACGAATGGGGATTTGATTGGCTGGCACAATTTTATGTTAGCCAAGGCTTTGCAGTACTTCAGCCTAATTTCCGCGGTTCCGCCGGATACGGAGAGGAATGGTACAAAGAAAATGGCTTTCAATCCTGGCGTACATCTATTGGCGATGTCAACGACGCAGGTAAATGGTTGATCTCTCAGGGGATTGCCAAACCGTCTGCCCTGTCAATCGTAGGTTGGTCCTATGGTGGATATGCGGCGCTACAATCGGCAGTACTCGATCCAGATTTATTCAAAGCCATTGTCGCCATCGCGCCGGTGACTGACCTTGCTACTCTTAAAAGTAACTCCAGGGCTTATTATAGCGGAGCAGTCACCCGAGAATTTGTTGGCAGTGGGCCACATGTACGGGAAGGCTCGCCTGCTCAGAATGTCGATAAGATTAAAGCTCCCGTTATGCTTTTCCACGGGGACTATGATCGCAACGTGGCGATAGAACATTCCAATCTAATGAACCGCAAACTGAAATCGGCAGGCAAGCAAGTGACATATATCAAATATGAAAAACTCGCACATAGCCTTAGAAACTCACAGGCACGTCAAGACATGCTCGAAAAATCCGTGTCTTTTCTGCCAAAGTAAAATAGAAACAAGGCACAAAAAAGGGCGGCTCCAACGGGCCGCCCTTTTTGTATATGTCGTTGAACCAATTAGCGTGAGTAAAACTCGACAACCAAATTTGGTTCCATCGTTACCGGATAAGGCACCTCGTCCAGCGTTGGTACGCGAACATAGGTTACTTTGTCGGTTCCGTCTGGCGTGACATATTCCGGAATTTCTCGCTCTGGCAGGCTCTGTGCCTCAATAACCAACAGCATTTCCTTTGCTTTATCGCTCAGCGAAACAACATCATTTGGCTGCACTTTGCGCGAAGCAACATTACATTTAACGTCGTTGACGCGAATGTGGCCGTGACTAACCAGTTGGCGAGCAGCAAAGATGGTTGGAGCGAATTTGGCGCGGTAAACGACCATGTCCAAACGCTGTTCCAGCAGACCGATCAGGTTCTGGCTGGTATCGCCTTTCATGCTCGATGCTTCTTTATAGGCACGCTTGAACTGTTTCTCGGTTACGTCGCCATAATAGCCTTTCAGCTTTTGCTTGGCGCGCAGTTGAATGCCGTAGTCAGACAGTTTGCCTTTACGGCGCTGACCATGCTGACCAGGGCCGTAGTCGCGGCGATTGACCGGAGATTTGGGGCGACCCCAAATATTTTCGCCCATGCGGCGATCAAGTTTATATTTCGAGCTGGTACGCTTTGTCATTTCACTGACTCCTAATTTGCTGTTTCAATTCGTCCCGGAATGCACCGAAAATCCGCTTGGATTAACGCGGCTACCGCTTCACCGGGGTGCGGAGCCAATTGCAAGACGCGGCCTATGACGATCTAATGGGTGATTGTCAAGCATCTGCAGGGCCAAAAATCGCACTAAAATCCCCATCATTACTCGACTTGGGTGGTCGCAATGATTAAAGGCGCTGACATGACAGAAACGACGACGCTTCCTCCAATGGAAACCATGACAGATGTCCGCGAACAAGTGGACCGAATTGACGGTGAACTTATTGCCCTGATGACCCAGCGCTTTGCCTGCATGGACGCCGCTGCGCGGATCAAACAGGATCGCGCCGCTGTGCGTGACGAAGGACGAAAAGCAAAGGTTCTGGAGAATGTAAAACAACTTGCCAGTAGCGCAGGCATCCCGGTTCCGACCATGGCGGCGATTTGGGAAATGCTGATAGAAACGTCGATCAGCTACGAGCTCGAAAAATGGGATCAGATGCGAGACGGCTGATCTGTCAAAAACTCATTTTTTCACAAATGGCTTTTCCAGAGAGCTGATAACGCCGCGCCACGTCTGAACTTCGTCATTGGTCCACGCCGGCTTGGTGATCATATTGCGGAGCGTCACCTTCGTCGCCGGTGCACGATCAGGCGGATAGAAGTACCCGGCCTCTTCCAATGCCCGTTCTAGATGTTTGTAAAAGCGGTCCAGTTCGATTTGCGGGGCCGGTTCGCGCTTTTTTGTCTCGATTGTCGGCTGCACGGTTTCACCGCCATCCAGTTTCGACAGCTCATAGGCGATTAAAATCACTGCTTGAGCCAAATTGAGTGAACCGAATTCCGGGTTTATCGGCACGGTGATGATCTTGCGGGCGAGTTCGACATCGACCAGTTCCAGACCGGACCGTTCCGGGCCGAATAATATCGCGCATTTGCCACTGGCGGATGCCATGTCTTCCGCCGCCGCTGCGGGGGTCAGCACTTCTTTGGTCATACCGCGTTTACGAACCGTAGTGGCATAGACATGCGAACAGTCCGCCACCGCTTCGGCGGTGGTCTCGAAAACCTGGGCGGCCTCCAACACACTATCTGCGCCAGCCGCGGTGGGACCGGCGGATGGATTGGGCCAGCCGTCACGAGGATCCACGATCCGCATGTCGGTGAACCCGAAATTCAGCATGGCCCGCGCCGCCTTGCCGATATTCTCACCCAGCTGTGGCTTCACCAGAACGATGATCGGCTTTCCGGTGCTCATTTGCCGCTGGTATCGCCGATACCCACATCTTTCACGCTGCCGGCGAACTCCTCAAAATCCTTGGCTTCGGTAAAATCCTTATAAACCGATGCAAAGCGGATATAGGCGACACTATCGAGGCCCTTAAGGCCTTCCATGACCATCTCGCCGATGCGTTTGGACGGAATCTCATTCTCTCCGCTAGTTTCCAGCTGCCGTTGGATACCTGACACCAGTTGATCCATTTGCTCCTGCGCAATCCCGCGCTTGCGGCAAGCCAGAGAGACGGACAAATCAATCTTGGACCGGTCAAACGTCTCGCGGCGGTCCTCGCTTTTTACCACTGTGATCTCGCGAAGCTGTATCCGTTCAAATGTCGTGAAACGTGCGCCGCACCCTTCACATTGCCGACGCCGCCTGATGGTCGTACCATCTTCGGTGGGCCGGCTATCTTTTACCTGACTGTCATCATGGGCACAAAAGGGACAACGCATAAAGGTCCGTTTCGCTTATTCAGGGTAAATTGGAAAACGAGAGCATAGCTCTTCAACGCGCTGACGGACATCGGCTTCCACAGCCGGATCACCGCCCTCTCCTTTTTCACGCAAGCCATCAAGTACATCGGCGACCATGTCGCCAATCATCTGGAACTCCGCCGGGCCAAAGCCTCGGGTAGTACCTGCCGGTGAACCAACACGAATACCGCTGGTTTTCATCGGCGGCTGCGGGTCGTTGGGAATGCTGTTCTTGTTGCAGGTAATACCAGCGCGCTCCAGTGCTTCATCGGCATCGCGGCCAGTGATACCTAGCGGTGAGAGATCAATAAGAGCCAGGTGCGTATCTGTGCCGCCAGCAACCAGATTGGCGCCGCGTTCCTTTAGGCGGGCAGCCAATATTTTGGCATTTTCGATGACAGCGGAAGAATAGCTGGCAAATTCAGGGCGCAACGCTTCGCCAAATGCGACCGCTTTGGCGGCGATGACATGCATTAGCGGACCACCCTGCAGACCCGGGAAAACCGCTGAGTTGATTTTCTTCGCTATAGCCTCATCATTGGTCAGGACCAGACCACCGCGTGGACCGCGCAAAGTCTTGTGCGTAGTGGTCGTGACCACATCTGCAAATTCCAGCGGGCTAGGATGATAGCCAGCTGCCACCAGGCCAGCGAAATGGGCCATATCGACCATGAAGATCGCGCCGACCGCATCTGCAATCTCACGGAACTTGGCAAAATCGATTTGGCGCGGATAGGCAGAGCCGCCAGCGATAATCAGCTTTGGCTGGTGTTCTTTGGCCAGCGCCTCAACTTCCGCATAGTTGATCAGATGATCGTCTTCATTGACACCATATTGGACAGCATTGAACCACTTGCCCGATTGCGCGGGCTTCGCGCCATGCGTCAAATGGCCACCTGCATCGAGAGACATACCAAGAATGGTATCGCCCGGCTTGGTCAACGCGAGCATCACTGCGCCATTTGCTTGCGCCCCTGAATGCGGCTGAACATTGGCAAAGCCACAATTGAAAAGCTGTTTCGCCCGCTCGATGGCAAGTGTTTCAACATCATCAGATGGAGCACAGCCCTGATAATAGCGGCGGCCCGGATAGCCTTCTGCATATTTGTTGGTGAACACGGAGCCTTGTGCCTGCAACACGGCCTTGGAAACGATGTTTTCAGAAGCAATCAGCTCGATCTGATTTTGCTGGCGCGACAATTCTGCATTGATTGCACCGGCGACCGCGGGGTCACTCTCATCCACCGAAAAATCGAAAAACCCGGTCGGGCGGATATCCTGTATATCTGCGACATTGCTCACGCGTGTTCTCCTTCAACTTGCGGGGCGGACAGCTTATCAACACGCCGTTGATGACGGTCTCCGCCAAATTCAGTGTTCAAAAAATTGTTCAGGCAGTCTTTCGCAATTTCGATGCCAACCAGACGCGCACCCATTGCAATAACATTCGCGTCATTATGTTCGCGAGACAGTTTCGCTGAGAGACCTTCAGAAACCAGTGCGCAACGGCAAGCCGGGTTACGATTGACGGCCATGGATATGCCAATACCGGAACCACACAAGGCAACCCCGCGTTCTGCACTTCCCGACGCAATCGCATCTGCGAGTTTATAGCCATAATCAGGATAATCGACGCTGTCCGTCGTCATGGGACCCAGATCGTCAACTTCATGCCCGACCTCGGCAAGCCACTCCACCAAAGCGGCTTTCATGTCGATAGCTGCATGATCAGAAGCAATGGCAATACGCATAGGCTTTGTCCTCAATATCCAGACAAGAATCGAATGCCCGCTACCTAGTAGACGATCCCCTTATGCGCCACCAAATATTGCCCTTGTCGGCGATAAATTTACGATGGACAAGAGCAGCGGTTCACAAGAGACTGTCATATATGAAAAACAGCATTGTTAGCGGCACCGAAGGCTATGCCAAACAGGCCCCTTTTCTCTTGGAGCAATATGAAAACCTGTCGTTTGAAGAAAGCTATACCACAGCAATCGATCACTTCCCTCAAATGCCCAGTAAAATATTGGACATTGGCTCGGGTACCGGACGGGATGCAGCCTGGTTTGATAGGAGAGGGCATGACGTCGTCGCGGCCGAGCCAACCAAGGAAATGCGAGAAGGAGCCATCAGACTGCATCCCTCGCCAACAATCAGATGGTTGGACGACAGCCTGCCTGATCTCAAGAATGTAAGGGAACTGGACGAAACGTTCAATTTCATCTTGATCAATGCCGTGTGGATGCATCTGGATGAAGATCAGAGGGAAGTAGCAATGAAAGCAGTGGCTACCCTACTTGGTGAAAATGGCCGGCTTTTTATTTCCCTAAGGCACGGCCCTGTCCCCAAGGGCCGGAGAATGTTTGCCGTCTCGGCCGAAGAGACAGTGAAATTGGCTGCGCATAATCAGCTTGTTCCGCTCTACAACGAGCGATCTCAATCCATTCTACCGGCGAATAAATCCGCAGGTATCTGTTGGACAAAACTGATATTTGAACGCCAAGCTTAGCGTCAAATTTCCATCTGACTACCCAATTCCACCACACGGTTGCTGGGAAGCTTGAAAAACTCCATGGCGGTGGCGGCGTTACGCAGCATCCATGCGAAAATCTTCTCTCGCCAGATCATCATTTTGGGCTTTTCAGACGGCAACAATGTCTGTCGTGACAGGAAGAAGCTGGTCGTCATCATGTCAAAGTCCATGCCGCATTCTTTGACTTTTTTCAGTGCCGCCGGAACGTCGGTTTCCTGCATGAATCCATAGTTTAGAATCAGCCTGTAAAAACCATCACCGAGATCCTTAACCTCGATACGTTTTTCCGATTCCACATAGGGTACGTCTTTAATACTGACGGTCAGGATGACCACCCGTTCGTGTACCACCTTGTTATGCTTGATATTATGCAGCAAAGCCGATGGGACGCCAACCGACGCAGAAGCCATGAAGATCGCTGTTCCCGGAACCCGCGTGGCACTGTTTTTGGCTGACTTGGTGAAAATTTCGATGGGCATCGCCGCTTCCGCCATATTTTCACGCATGATCTTGCGACCCTTGGCCCATGTCGTCAGCAATAGGAAGGCGAAACCGCCGACCATCAACGGGAACCAACCGCCTTGTGGGACTTTGGTAAGGTTCGCTGCAAAATAGGCGCCATCGACAATGAAGAACAGAGCGATTAGTGGAACCGCATACCACCATTTCCACTTCCACAAGGTGAAGACCAGAACAGCGAGCAAGCAGGTATCGATCAGCATGGCGCCAGTAACGGCGATACCATAAGCCGATGCGAGGTTGCTCGAACTCTGGAACGTTAGAACGAGGATCAGGACGGCAATCATGATCGTCCAGTTGATTACCGGAATATAAATCTGCCCAGCTTCGGAAGCACTGGTATGCTTGACTGTAAGCCGGGGGATGAAGCCCAGTTGAATCGCCTGATGCGTGACCGAAAATGCACCGGAAATTACCGCCTGGCTGGCAATGAAGGTCGCCATGGTGGCCAATATGACCAATGGCAAGCGCAGCATTTCAGGGGCGAGTAGGAAAAACGGGTTCTGGATTGCTGCCTCGGCGCCCGCCTGATCCAATCCGATGATCATCGCGCCTTGGCCGAAATAGTTACATAGTAAGGCAGGCATCACGAAGCCGAACCATGCAATACGCATAGGTTTGCGGCCGAAATGCCCCATATCCGCAAATAACGCCGCAGAACCTGTCACGGCCAACACAACCGAGCCCAAAGCCAGAAAAGCCTTGAAACCATCGATCAAGAAGAATTGAACAGCATACCAGGGGTTCAACGCGAGCAGTATTTCGGGTGTATGGAATATCTGCGTCAGGCCCAATATCGCAATAACGGTGAAGTAAACAAACATCACGGGTGCAAATAAGGCCCCGATTTTCGCCGTCCCCCGCGACTGGATAACAAACAGAAAGACCAGCAAACCCACCGCAATCGGAATAACCATGGGCTGCAGTCCGCTATTGACCACGGTCAGTCCTTCAACGGCTGACAAAACCGAGATCGCCGGTGTGATCATACTGTCGCCGTAAAATAGCGAAGTCGCAAAGACGCCCAGCAATATGGCGACCCAACCGAATTTTGATCGTCGCAACGCCCCGGACAACAGGGCAACGACAGCCAGGCTGCCACCCTGCCCCTTATTGTCCGCGCGCATCAATATGGTCACATATTGAATCGCCACGACCAACGTCATCGACCAGAAAATCAGGCTGACCACTCCAAGGACGTGCAGCCTGTCCAGCTCCAACGGGTGCGCGCCCACAAATGTCTCACGAAAAGCATAGAGCGGGCTGGTACCGATATCGCCGAAGACAATACCAATCGCACCAGCGGCCAGCTTTGCAACGGCGCTTCCCTCTTGGCGTGACCCATGAGGCTGGATTACGCGACTGCGTT
Source organism: uncultured Sphingomonadaceae bacterium (assembly GCA_947495985.1). Taxonomy (GTDB): domain Bacteria; phylum Pseudomonadota; class Alphaproteobacteria; order Sphingomonadales; family Sphingomonadaceae; genus Parasphingorhabdus. Next base: position 517,860 of record CANMBD010000001.1, on the reverse strand, counting down.
TCCGTTTCGGTTGTGACGTCGATTCAGACATTGATTGCCGTCTTGGCGTTCCCCTGATTGGGTCGAAATGGTTGCGCTAACCCCGCACATCTGTTTCGACAAGCGCGCGCGACTAGCATGGGCCTCTATAGCACGCAACCAGAGCCGCAGATATGCCGATCAACCTCCTGATATAACTATGTTTTAGTTACCAGCAGGTGGGCTTTGAGGCATCGGCAGCGCGGGTTGCATTTTCTCCATAGCCGCCAAACGCGACTCGAGATCCTTACGCCATGGCGCATCTTCGGCGCTACGTTCTAACAACTCCGTCCAGATCGCACGTGCCTGGTCAATCTTGCCAGATTGCGCATAGGCCATGCCAAGGAAGAACGGCGGCCCAGGATGCTCGGGAGAAATATCAGCTGCTTTCTGAAACGCAAATTGGGCCGCCGGGGTAATCACACCATCTGCATGAACGACTATGGCATTGCCCAGTCCGACCCACAGGTCTGGATCATTAGGATGCTCTTTGACCCCGTTGCGCAGATAATTGGCCGCTGCACCATGCCGACCATTGCGATTCAAGGCATCTGAAAATACCAACCATTCCCGCGCTGTGCCAAAACGCTGGCCCATTTCCTCGCGCGATGTAATACTGTCTTCATTGAAGCTATTTGGCTTTTCGGTCGGTTCGACCGATACACCGACCATCCCCGGATTGGCTTGCCATGCATAGCCCGCAACGCCGAGCAAAAGAGCTGCACCGGTCAATTCAAAAGCGGTCCGCGGCAATTTGCCCAAGAATACAAGCGCACCGAAAAGTGCGATTGTCATGACGAGTAGAATGAGCCAGCCCATCAGCTTGCATCCTTCTGGTCAGTTTTGCGCCTTCGAAAAAGCCCACGCGCGAGCCATATGGCGAGTATCAACAGCACCCCTGGCGCAATCCAGAGTGGCCAAGTTATCGCATTGACCGGGGGATTGTAGGTTACCCAATCGCCATAGCGCTCGATGAGCCAGCTGCGTACCTCCTCTGGTGTGGCACCGGCGGCGATGCGTTCCCTCACCTGACTGCGCATATCGCCCGCCATCGGCGCGTCGCTGTCCGCAATCGACTGGCTCTGGCATTTCAGGCAGCGCAATTCTTCCATCAACGAGCGCGCTTTTTCTTCCTGCACGGGGTCATCCAGCTGTTGATGAGCATAAGGAGAGGCCGGGAGCGCGTTTTGGGCTATCACAGGTGCTGAAAACAGCAAGGCGATCAGAAAAAGAAATCTGGTCATCCCGCTTTCTCCAATATTTCAAGCAGCTCCGGCACATCTTCCTTGCGGATATCGCCGATATGCTGATGTACGATGACACCATTGCCATCGATTACGAACGTCTCCGGAACACCGGATGAACCGAGTTCCAATTGGACAGCGCTGCGAACATCTGTTCCGATCCGGACATATGGGTTACCCCAACGGTTTAGGAAATTCGCGATATCCTCCGGCGTGTCGCGGCTGGCGATGCCGTTGATCGATACTCCTGCCTGCTCCAGTGCAAGCAGTTGCGGTGCCTCTGCGATGCAGGGCACGCACCAGCTGGCAAAAATGTTCAGTAATTGCGGCTTGCCAGTAGCCAGATCAGTGGTGGTCAGCGCCGGGCGCTGCTCAATGGCAGCAGGCAGCGCAAATTCCGGGATCGGTTTGCCGATCATTTTCGATTCAATGATATTATCCTTGGGCCTCATCAAACCGCCTGCGACGATCGCGAAAAACAGGCTGAACAACACCAACGGAATCCAGAGCAGCCAGCGGTTCATATCATTGCCTCGGCATAGGCTCTTTGCTGCTTTTGGCGGACCGCGCGGCGCAGACGGCCGACCATCGCGAGCAACCCACCCAAAGCAATCAGCACGCCGCCGTACCAGATCAGAGTCACAAACGGTTTCCACCAGATACGCAACTGCCATCGCCCTTGCTCGTCGCTGTCACCAAGAACAACATAAAGCTGCCCGTTCCAACGGGTCAGCAGAGCCGCCTCGCTAGTCTGCATCTGGGCAGAGGCGAACATCCGGTTTTGTGGTGCAATCTCGTGAATCGCTTCATCTTCATATTGTGCCGTCACGCGCGCTTCAAGTGCAGTCCAATTGGGGCCGGCGACGGGTTCAATCGCCTGGAATTTGATCTTCCAGTCGTTGACCATGATTTCGTCACCGGGTGTCGCAGCCACCAGTTTCTCCTCGGTGAAGCTAGTTTCCGATGCCATTCCTACTAGCGCAACAGCCACACCGAAATGTGCCAGAACCATGCCATAAACATGCATCGGCGTCCGGCGCAGATTGCGTTTCCACAAGGGCGCAAAACTTGCCACAGCGATGCCCGCCGCCAAGGCGAGGCCGATCAAGGGTAGAACCGACATTGATGTGGTGAATATAACCAACGCAAACAGGGCAGCAGCAGTCAAAAAGACCGGAATCGAAATCCGGTTAAGCAACGCTTTCGCCTGATCACGACGCCAGCGCAACAGCGGTCCAGCAGCCATTATTGCCACCAAAATCAGAGCCAGCGGCCCTGTCGCCAGATTAAAATATGGTGGTCCGACAGAGATCATCTCATCGCTGAATCCTTCGACAACCAGGGGATAGAGTGTGCCGATAAAAACAATGCCCAATATGGCCGATAGTAAAAGGTTGTTTGCCACCAGCGCCCCTTCCCGGCTGACGGGTTCAAATTGGGAGCCTTCTTTAACCGTACCAACGCGTAGCGCAAATAAAGCCATGGCTCCGCCAATATAAATGGCCAGCAGGGCAAGAATGAAGCTACCACGTTCCGGATCAACCGCAAAGGCGTGAACGCTGGTAAGAACACCGGAACGTACCAGGAAAGTGCCGATCATCGACATAGAGAAAGCGACAACTGCGAGCATCAGCGTCCATGCACGCAAACCATCACGTGTCGCCAATACGGTAACCGAATGCAGCAAAGCTGTGGCAGCGAGCCAAGGCATCAACGAAGCGTTTTCTACCGGATCCCAGAACCACCAGCCGCCCCAGCCCAGCTCATAATAAGCCCAGTAACTGCCGGCCGTAATGCCCAGTGTCAGGAATACCCATGCGCCGAGCACCCATGGCCGCATGGCCTTGGCAAATTCCGGCCCGACATCTCGCGTGATCATGGCTCCCACAGCAAAAGAGAACGCGATCGATAGACCAACATAACCGATATAAAGCGTCGGCGGATGCAGAGCCAGCCCAATGTCTTGCAATAGCGGGTTAAGCCCCTGCCCGTCTGCCGGAACCGGGAATATCCGTTCGAACGGATTGGAAGCAATCAACAGATAGGCATAAAAACCAATGCTGATAAACGCTTGCGCGCCCAAGGTCGTCACCAAAGTCTTTGTTTTGAGATTGCGTTCAAAAATACCAATACATGCGCCAGCAAGCCCCATAATGGCGACCCAGAGAAGCATTGATCCTTCGTGATTACCCCATGCGCCAGAAATCTTGTAGATTAACGGCTTGATCGCAACGCTATTGGCGACGACGAGCTTCACCGACATGTCGGACCGCACAAACAACCAAACCAACAGTAGAAAAGACAAGGCAACCAACACGCCCTGAGCGATGGCCACGGGCCTGATTGCTGCAAAAAACTCGTCCTGACCTTTGACCAGACCAATGGTGCATAAAGCAAATTGCAAAAACGCCATGCTGGCAGCGAGCCAGAGCGCGATAAGACCTGCTTCTGCAATCATTCGACCAGCGTATCCGTTCTCGTCATATTACCGGTCATATCAATGCCTTCCAGCTCGCGCGGAATATAATTTTCATCATGCTTGGCAAGCAACGTGTCAGCAACAAATAGACCGTCGGCAGTCAGCTTTCCGTCCGCTACGACTCCGGACCCTTCGACAAACAGATCTGGCGTAATTCCAGTATAGGTTGCAGGCTGAAATGAAGCACCGTCGTGAACCGTGAATGTTACGGTTACACCATCGTCGGCGCGTTGGATGGAGCCTTTCTGAACCATGCCGCCAAGGCGAATTGCCTGACCCACTTCAGGTTGCTTTTCAACGATATCTGAAGGCGTATAAAAATAGTTCGCCTGATCCTGCAGCGCAAATGCCGCCAGCAGACCCGCGCCGACCAAAGCGACCAGCGCAAGCACCGCCAATGCCAGTCTTTGATGTTTTGCCTTCATTTACGTTTACTCAATTGTTTCGCCTTTGCTTCTGCCCTGCGCATGGCTGCATAGCTGCCCCAAATGACGATTGCCGTGCCGAGCAGCACTACCGCATAAGATGCGATTACAAAAGGCCAGTGATTCATTCTGCAGCCATCCTTTTCAGCCTCGCTTCGACTTTGGTTTCCGCCAAAATTCCGCGCATACGCATCAATACGATTGCCCCGAACAAAAGGCTGAATCCAATAACATTTACAAGTAGTGGCCATAGAAAAGCACTATCAATGGAAGATCCTCCCACCGTAATACTCGCTGGCTGATGCAGGCTGTTCCACCAAACGACCGACCGGTTGATTATGGGAATGTTGATAGCGCCAACGATACCAAAAATTGCGGTTACCCGTGATACACCGCCTTTTTCGCTACTTGCAAAGGCCAGCGCAATATAGGCGAGATACAGAAAAAACAGCACCAATACTGATGTCACACGGCCATCCCAGACCCACCAGGTACCCCAAGTCGGTCGCGCCCAGATTGATCCGGTAATCAACCCCAGAGCGGTAAACAAAGCACCCGGAACAGCCACGGCACGCGCCGCAACCGCTGCCAGGGGGTGCCGCCATGCGATCTGCACGATACTGGCGATCGCAATTGCAGTCCAGCCGCCCATAGCCAGCCAAACAGTAGGAACATGAATATAAAGAATACGAACACTATCACCCATCAAACGGTCCGCAGGAGCGTAGAATAAGCCATAGGCCGAGCCAATGGTAATCAATGCCAGGCCAAGGATCAAAAACCAAAGCGTCAACGGTCTGGCAAGTGACAGAAAGCGGGTAGGATTTGCGTAAGCGTGCATTTAAAAAACGGTCATTGCCTCTTGCTACTGTGCGACCAGTAGAATCTGATTTTTTGATGGCAGAACTGCAGCAAAGCGACAAGTGTTTTTCTGGTCAGTTCGCGGTCCACCAAGTCCCTCCGAATTGATTGTCCAGAAAACAAAAGTTAAATAACTGCCGTTAGCGCTATCGTAACCATGTGTGGTTAAACCCGAAACCTCAAAACCGGAATTAACTTATCAGTGGGGCTGAGGTTAAAGAATATCTATGGCAGTCAAAGGTTTACTCAAGGCGTTTTCCAATGGTTCATCGGATGAATCAATATCCGTCATTACATCTGACAACCATTCCCGACGTCTGGAAGTCCTGGATGACTTTGAACAAGCAGGGATAAATTGGCTGTGGGCGACCGATGCTGAGGGCCGCTTTGTTTATCTTTCCGAAAAAGCAGCGGAAAACCTGAACAAGTCGGTTGAGGAGATATTGGCACAACCTTTAACGGCGCTTTTCGAGAATGATCCGGACAATCCAGATGAGAAATCAGATCGTCCGCTTCACTACCAACTCAGCAGGCGCAGCAAACTTCGCGACCTCGTCGTCCGGCGGGTGCCAGCGACATTGAGCCAGGACGATCATCCAACTTGGTGGATGATATCGGCCCATCCAAAGTTCGATGATTCGGGTGAGTTTCAAGGGTATCGCGGGAGCGCCAAGGATATTACGGTCGAGTATCAGCGCAAGCTTGAAGATTCACGGCTAGCAGAATTTGACTCCCTGACCGGCCTTGCCAATCGCCATCGCATGGACACTCAGCTCACCGGAATTCTAGGCGCATTTAAGGCTGCCAACCGCAGCTGCGCGATCATGATGCTTGATCTGGACCGGTTTAAACAGGTCAATGATACAATGGGCCATCCAGCCGGTGACGAGTTGCTTAAGCAAGTTGCCAAAAGGATGCGCACGATCATCGGTGATCGCGGTGAGATCGGGCGATTGGGCGGTGATGAATTTCAAGTCATTTTACCGGATCTGGATGATCGCGGGAAGCTAGGTGAAATTGCTGAGAAAATAGTGAAAATTGTTTCACAGCCCTATCCCATTGAAGATAAAAGCGCGGTTATCGGTACATCCATCGGGATCGCCGTTGCCCCGTATGATGGTGTTGAAAAGGACGAACTGGTTCGCAGTTCGGATCTTGCGCTATATTCTGCGAAAAATTCCGGGCGTGGCCAATTCCGCTTTTATTCCGCTGATTTGAAAGATGAAGAGGAAGAACGCCGGCTGTTGGTTGAAGACTTGCGCGATGCACTCGATAATGACCAACTGGAACTGCATTATCAGCCAGTAGTCCGCACCGATGATCATATGGTCGTCGGGTTTGAAGGGCTCATGCGCTGGGTTCATCCTGAGAGAGGGGCGGTTAGCCCCGGCGTTTTCATTCCAATTGCAGAAGAACTTAATCTTATCAATCAACTGGGCGAGTGGGCACTGCGCAAAGCTTGTACAGATGCACTGCAATGGCCCAAATCGGTCCGGATTGCGGTCAATGTATCGGCTGTTCAATTTGCCAATAGCGGCTTCCCGGAAATTGTAATGAATGCCCTTGCATCCAGTGGGCTGGAGCCTGAACGCCTGGAACTGGAACTGACCGAAAGCGTGTTCATGGGCGACAGTGAAACCATCGATAATACGTTCAAAATTTTGAAGGAACTGGGCGTCCGGCTGGCGCTTGATGACTTTGGTACCGGCTATTCATCGCTCAGCTATCTGCGATCCGCACCATTTGACAAAATCAAGGTCGACAAGAGTTTCGTCGATTCCTGTACCCAGAAGGACAAGAACAGCGCCAAGATCATTGCCGCCATTGTCAGCCTGTCCGAAGCGCTGGGTATGGAAACCACGGTCGAAGGTGTCGAAGCCTTTGATCAGTTTGACCTCGTATGCTCGAAGGGCGCCCGTTATATTCAGGGGTGGATTTACTCCAAGGCTCTCAGGCTTGAAGAAATCGAGGAAAATCTGGGAACCGGCCTATTCAAAATTGAACCTGATGGCCCCGATTTATATCGTCCAGACCGACGCACAGTGTTCCGCCGGATCGGCGCTATTCATGAAGACCACAGATATGACGTTGTCATGCGCGATCTTTCCAAAACCGGCGCCCGGTTTGAAGGTCTGCTCGGCGTTCCAATCGGTACCCAGTTGGTACTTGATCTTGGCGGCGGGCAATTGGTCATCAGCACTGTTATACGGGTAAAAGAAGCAACGGTCGCGACTGAGTTTGAAACGCCATTGGTTAGCGACGGCGCGGGCGGCTTATGCACCCGTCACCGGGTCTCGCCCTATGACCTTGCAGCAGCAGGAATGCCACTCGCGGCTTTGCCACCAGGCAATTATCCACTCGCCCAAAGCGCGTCAGAGCAGGCGAGCAAACCCAAGTTCATGCAAGTCGCGGTATAGAACCGAGGCTGAGTACTGTCGCTGTAAAGGCCTCAACCTCGCAAAAAAAAAGCCTTAACGACCTATAAGCGCCCGAGCCATATTGTCGGCGACTTCTGCTGATGGCAACTTACTCACTGCACTTTCTTTCCAGATTTCTGTCAATCGTGCAGGGATTTTTGCAACCCGCCTATTGACCTCATTAACGTCGCTGTCGCCTAGATATTCAAGGCCGACGCTGATGATGCCTCCGGAGTTGATGACATAATCGGGCGCAAAAAGAATATCGCGGTCAAAAATCCTTTGTCCATCTTCCGGAGTCGCGAGCTGATTATTGGCTCCTCCAGCAACGATTGGAACGTTGAGCTGGGCAATTGAAACCTTGTCCAGAACCGCGCCCAAGGCATTGGGACTAAAGACATCAGCCTCAAGACGCATCACATCATTTAAGCCCACGAGGGTCGCGCCAATCTCCGCAGCTAAATTGGCCGCATGGTCCTTGTTGATGTCCGCAATGCTTAGCCGCGCACCATCTTCAGCCAGCAGGCGGGCCAATCCCCCGCCGACACTGCCAACCCCCTGAATCGCAACATGGATATCTTCCATGCTGTCGCGGCCCAACTTGTGCTTTACCGCGGCCTTAACACCAAGATAGACACCCATGGCCGTAAATGGTCCCGGATCTCCACCAGCCTCACCTTGGTCACTGACCGGCAGACCCGAGACATATTGTGTCTGCTTGGAAACCTCGACCATATCGGCCGTACTGATGCCAACATCTTCCGCCGTTACATAACGGCCACTCAGAGAATCGATCATCCGCCCGAAAGCGGCCATCATTTCTGGCGATTTGGTACGATTGCGATCCGCCAATATGACTGCTTTTCCGCCGCCAAGAGGCAGTCCAGCCATCGCGTTCTTGAAACTCATCCCGCGCGACAGGCGCAGAGCGTCAGTTACAGCGGTTTCGCGATTCTCATAATGCCAGAAGCGCGTGCCACCAGCACCAGGGCCCAGATGGGTGGAATGAAGCGCAATAATCGCGCTGAGACCAGTTTCAACATCGTGAAAAAAATGGACAGCTTCATGGCCGTCAAAATCTGGCAAATCCCACATTACCGACATTGGCAAAACCCCTCAATTGATGAGTAACATAATTTGGTGGAAACGTAATAATATTACAAAACACTTTTGTCACCCCAAGATATCCTCGGAACCCCTAACCATTTGAATATATGGGATATGTGATTTTGAAAATGGGGCGACCGAGGGGTCTCGAACCCCCGACCTCCGGTACCACAAACCGGCGCTCTAACCAACTGAGCTACGATCGCCATAATCGCAAGGCATCAAACTACGTGCTGCGCCGCGCTGCATAGGGACGCATGGGGGCAGCCGTCAAGTATTTAGCGCACCTAATGATAATCAAACATCACCACCAATTGTCAAAGCGCATCGCCGCGCTGACGGTGGACAAGACGCGCCGGTTGACGGGCCGCGTCGACCAAGGCCCGCTCCTCCACCAGAGCGCTTTGCATTTCGACGGCCATGTCCAGCCTGAACCAGCGTGTTTTCAATTTCACTTGCCCCTGCACCTGTGATGGCGCCAGAAAGCCTGCTGGAAACGGTTCTGCCCAGAAGTCGTTGAGACTACCATAACCGGTCTCCGTCCGTCGTCCAAGAAACTGCCGGGTCTGCACAATATCAGGATTGTTGGACAGCATGGCCAGCAAGACAGCCTGTTCCGGACGGAGTGTGTTAATATTGATTGGCGACAAGTCAGTGGTCGGCAACGCACAGAGCCAGGGTGCCAGACGAGCGTAAACATCACTTGTCACGCCTTTTACCGTGCGGAGCTCACTGACATCAACCATGATCGCATTAGCGGTGCGATAGGGTGTTTCCAGTTGGATATAATATTCATCCTCTGCACCGCGCGGAAATGGAACCGTATCGCTATCAATCCAGTCGGTAACGGCCTCTGCAATATCCGCCGCCTGCCCTTGGGGGATTTCCAGCATCTCCATCAAGCGGACAAATTGCGTTTGTCCTTCCGGTCGAGCCGAAAACACCGCGTCAGTCTGGCTTACCAAACTGTTGATGTTGAAACAGTTTCCACCGTCTGTAAGCGCTGCAGTGATCAATCCACCAGGAACCGGAAACTGACGTTCCTGACCGTTCCAGCCGCCAAGATTAGTCGTCCGGCCGGGCGAAAGGCTAACGATTTGTTCGGCCGACTGCATGCCGATGGATTCTGCCGCGATCAGATATGCCTTGGCCTGACTGAGCTCACGCGCGTTGGACGCTAGTTTGGTCGCGCCCGCCAGCCGGTCAATCCCATGGGCGGCCAGCACGGCGATGACCGCAACCAAAAGCAGAACGGTCAGCAGCGCGGCACCCCTCTCACTTTTTTTGGCGAAGTAAACCGGCTTCATAAATAACCCGTCCCGATCAGAAAAACATGACGATAGTTTCGCCCATTCTGATCAAATCGCATTTCGACCGCGCGGGGTAAGTCGCTGAGCCTTTCTGTCTGCCAACGACTAACCCACTGCCCTCTCTTGTCGCGAAAACGCAATTGAAGTGCGCTTATGCCATCCAGCAAGACGGCAGGCTCGCTCACAGCACCGCCATCGGTTGCTTGATATTGCAGGCGTTCCAGCCGGCCGTCATTCAGTTGATAGGATACACGCTGCATATTGGAGCGCGGCTTATTGTTGATATTGCTCTGTCCGCCGCGGGAGAAGGATAAAAATCCGCGGCCCTGCGACCCGGTTTCGCTCACAAAGGCGGCAACCCGGTCACCCTCTTCATTGCGATGCGGCCGTGGGAGCGCCTGACTCAAATCCGCCTCCATTAGCGAAACGAGCCGCTGCATCTGCGCCATGTCGCTGAGCTTGGCGTCGGTAACTTCATTACTGTTCACCGCGCCGCGCAAAAGGACGACACCGGCAACAGACAGCAGCGAGAAAATGAACAGGGCGACCATCATTTCCACCAGCGTGAAACCGCGCTCTGCACCAGTACTATCGCTGCGATTGAGATTTGTGTCTGCCATGGTTAGCTTTGCTATATCCCGATTCCACCGGACCGCAAAGAGCGGTTGCAGCACGCGAATTTTCATTTAGTCTGAGCACGATAATAGGAATGATTTCGGACCGTTTGATGACAGATCAAAACACCACCTCTGCCGACTATCTGGTCGCATTGGGCAAGGTACAGCGCTATCCCAGCAAAAGCGTTGAACTTTGCATGCTGAAAAACTTTATCGGTCAAAACGAATGCGAGGAGCTTATCCAGCGCATTGACGAAAAGCGCCGCCCGTCAACAATTGCCGATGCCAATGGCGATGATTATTTTCGCACCAGCGAGACATGCGATCTGGATCATGATGACCCATTTGTATCGGCAATGGATGAAAAAATCTGCAGCTTTGCCAATATTGACCCTGCCTTTGGTGAACCGTTGCAGGGACAACGTTATGCGGAGGGACAGGAATTCAAGGCCCATACAGACTATTTCGATCCCAATGGTCAGGACTTTGAAAAATTCTGCGCTGAATCGGGTCAACGCACCTGGACATTCATGATCTATTTGAACGAACCGAGCGCCGGCGGGGCCACGCGCTTCGTCAAACTGAACAAAAAATTTGTACCAAAGACTGGCAGTATATTGTGCTGGAACAACATGGGCGCCGATGGCAGCGCCAATGATCTGACCCTGCATCACGGAATGAAAGTGCGTAGCGGCACCAAATATGTCATCACAAAATGGTTCAGGGAACGGCCCTGGCCGTGGGCGGGTTAGGTCATCAATAATGATTAGATTGCAGCATATTTCATGAAGATAACCCGCTATCGCCCCGGTCCGGGGATGTTGGTTTCCGCCGCCTTTATCGGCCCCGGTACGGTTACCGCTTGCACCCTGGCCGGCGCGAATTTCGGCTTTGCGTTGATATGGGCACTCGCCTTTGCCACCGTGACGACCATCATTTTGCAATCGATTGCCGTTCGGGTCGCGCTGGTTTCTCGCATGGGTCTCGCCGAGGCAATGATGCAAACGGTCGCTTCACCGCCCCTACGGTGGCTGGCGGCTTTGCTGCTTATCGCTGCCTTGGCTCTCGGCAACGCGGCTTACGAGGCTGGCAATATATCTGGCGCACTGTTAGGTCTCGAAGCGCTTAGCGGCAGCTTTTCTGACAACCGCAACCTTGCAATTGGGGCTATCGCCTTGCTTGCCGGGGCACTCATCCTGTTTTCCAAACCGCGCTGGGTAGAACGGATATTGATAGCGATGGTGCTGTTCATGTGCCTGTCCTTCTTGCTGACATTCCTGATCACCCGCCCCGATATGGCGGCAATTTTAAACGGCTTCATTCCCTCCGTTCCCCAAGGCGGGCTGTTAACAGCCATTGCCCTGATTGGCACAACAATCGTCCCATATAATTTGTTCCTCCATGCCGCGAGTGTACGGGAACGCTGGAAACAGGAGGATGATTTAGCCGAAGCACAGACGGACAGCGCTTTTTCCATCGGACTCGGCGGACTGGTTTCCATCACCATATTGGCAACAGCGGCGGCCAGCCTGTTCGGAAGCGGCAAAGAGATTTCCAGCGCGGTTGATATGGCTCAGCAGTTGAACCCACTATTCGGTAGTTTTGCAAGCGCAACGCTGGGCGCCGGGCTGTTTGCCGCAGGATTGACTTCCGCTATTACGGCGCCACTTGCTACCGGATATATTGTGCAGGAGATTTTTGGCAAATCCAGCACTGGTGCATCGCGCATCCCGTTCAGGATCGGCGCGTTGCTTGTCATCTTGTCCGGTACTTTCGGCGCATTGCTGAACTACAAACCGGTCGAGATTATCTTTGTTGCACAGATTGCTAACGGATTACTCCTCCCCATCATCGCTTTTTTCCTTATCAAACTGGCCAACGACAAGGCGTTGCTGGGCCTTCACGTTAATGGCTGGAAGGGCAACATAGCCGGAGCGATTATATTGGCGGTCACGACAATGTTAGGCGTTCGTCTCATCGCCCGGGCTTTGGGATGGTGGCCATGACTGTCACGATCGACCTAAATGCTGACCTGGGAGAGGACGACAGCGCCGAAGCCATGGCGCGCGATATCGCGATTATGGACGTTGTTTCCAGCTGTAACATTGCCTGCGGTGGTCATGCCGGATCGCTCAAGACGATGCGGGCGATGCTGGTTGCCGCGAAAGAAAAAGGCGTGTCAGCGGGTGCCCATCCCTCTTATCCCGACCGCGCCAATTTCGGTCGGCAGAGCATGACGATTGAACCTGCCAAATTGAAGGCCAGTTTGCTGGAGCAGGTGGAGGCAATCAAGGCTGTAGCGAAAGAGGTAGCGGCAGATATCACGCATCTGAAACCGCATGGCGCGCTTTATAACGATGCACAGGACGATGAAATACTGGCGGATATCCTGGTCGAAGTCACCCGAATGGAGAAACTTGCGCTGGTCAGTATGGCGGGATCTACGCTGCATCAAAAAGCCGCCAAAAACGGCGTTCGTTTTATTGCCGAGGCATTTATTGACCGGCAATATACGCAGCATTCTCGCCTCGTTTCTCGCACGGAAGCAGGAGCCATTATCGCCAATGATGCCGAGCGCGTGAAACAGGGACTGGCTTTGGTCAAAGGGCAACCCATCACGGCGGCCGGGAATACACCAAAGATAATCCCTGCCGAAACGCTATGCCTTCATTCCGACAGCGACGGCGCACTGGAAACCGCTAAGGCAATGCGGCGCGCACTGGAGCTTGAAGGCATATCCATTGCGGCACCGGAAGCGTGAATATTGTCGACATTCACATATTCGATGACACCCTTTTTTGCCAATTGGGTGACCTCGACGCCGTTCAAGCCGCGAGCTCTGCCTTAAGGCAGCAAACCATATGGCGGGAGATTGTTCCCGGCCTGGAAAGTGTTGCCGTACAGTTTGATCCTGCCCAGATCACGCCCGATGAAGCGTCCCACCTGCTTCGTGAACAACTACTGAAACCGCTGGCCGCCGCAGTGCCGCAAATAGAACCCATCGCAGTTCCAGTTTGTTATGACAAAATATTCGCCCCCGACCAGGAATGGATAGCCGACAAAATGGGAATGTCTCCCGAAGCATTGATTGCATGGCACAGCAATCTGTCTTTCACTGTGACGATGCTCGGTTTCATGCCTGGTTTTGCTTATCTGCGATGCCAGGAGGAAATTGCTAAAATCGGCAGATTGCCAAAACCCCGACAGCAAGTGGAGGCAGGTTCGATCGGTATCATTGGTGACCAGAGCTGCATCTATTCTTTTAGCAGCCCGGGTGGCTGGCCGATTATTGGCCGCACACCTGTTCAACTGTTTCGTCCCGAGAACAACCAACCCGCACTCTTGTCTGCCAATCAAGTCGTATCATTCAGATCAATTGATAAAGCCGAATTTGAAAAAATTGCCGAAGAACAATATTCCAGAGAACCGGGCGAATGAGTCTCACTGTTGTCAAACCCGGCTTGCAAACGACTTTGCAAGGTTCCCCATTCTCCAGCCATAGGCACATAGGTATGCCTGCAGCCGGAGCGGCAGATTGCCTGTCCCTCGCCCTGGCCAATCATCTGGTCGGCGAAGCGGCAGGCGCGATTGCGATCGAAATCACTCTGGATGATGCCAAATTTGTGGCCGAAAAACATAGTGCTATGGCTTTAACAGGCGCCGCCTCATTTTTCCGCATCAACGGCGAAGATCAATCGTTGCACAAACGGATTCATATAAAACCCGGCGACGAGATTCATATCGGTCCGGCAGATCAGGGATGTAGATCCTATCTCGCTGTCGCGGGAAAAATAGACGCCCAGTCTCTTTTAGGCGGTCAATCCACCTATCTCGGCGCCGGATTAGGAGGTTTTCATGGTCGCGCCTTGCAAGCCGGGGACGAGGTCCAGTGGACAGGGAAATCTGAACCTGATCCGACGGCTACGAAAACACCCATCGAGTTGCGCCCCAACCTGTCCGGGAAATATATCATTCGAGTGACCGCTGGACCCGAAATTTCGGCCTTAACTCTCTATTCTCAAAATAAACTATTTGAAGAAAAGTTTCAGGCCGGACGAAGAGCTAATCGGATGGGGCTCAATTTGCATGGCATTGTCCTCGAAATGGAGAATGACGAAGAGATGCAAAGCGCGCCGGTGTTTCCGGGCACAATCCAGTGCCCACCGGACGGAGAGCCTTTCTTGCTCGGACCAGATGCGCAAACAACCGGGGGCTATCCGCGAATAGCACAAGTCATAAGGGCCGATCGCCACCTGATCGGGCAACTGCGCCCAGGTTCGGAAATCCAGTTCGTAAAAATCTCATGTCAGCGGGCAACAGAAATTTATCGCCAGAAGCTGTCGCTTCTCACGCCATGGCTTGGTGCCGTTAGCTTATGGTGAGCAGAGGCCCTAAACCTCTGCAAACGAAGCTTAGTTTTTCTTGAGTGACAAACCGCCGAAACGCTTGTTGAAACGTGCAACCTGACCGCCAGCATCCATAAGGCGCTGGTTGCCGCCAGTCCAAGCTGGATGCGACGTCGGATCAATATCAAGCTGCAAAGTTTCGCCCTCTTTGCCCCAGGTAGAGCGGGTTTCGAACACAGTGCCATCGGTCATCTGGACCTTGATCATGTGATAGTCGGGATGCGTATCTTTTTTCATTTTTTGCTCCAAAGCGGGCTGGTTTCCGACCAGTTCCCTAAGCGTGTAATAGAATGCGAAGCGGCGCATTAACTGCCGCCGCTCCAAAGTGCAAGATTCTTTTGTCGTCTATCCGCCCAATTATGAACTGGGCGGATCAGCGATCATGGCTGTAAAACTGGCTTCGGCGGCCAATTTGTCGCCAATCATCGCTTTCCCGGAGAATTTGCAGACCCGCGGACGTTTCTGCACAAATTCAACATTGAGCGACAGCAAACAGCCTGGTTCCACGGGATTGCGGAATTTTGCCCCGTCAATCGCCATAAAATAGACAAGCTTGCCAGAACCAACCAATCCAAAGCTTTCCATCGCCAAAACGCCGGCAGCCTGAGCCAAGGCCTCGACAATCATAACACCTGGCATGATCGGTCGTCCGGGGAAATGCCCCTGGAAGAATCCTTCGTTCATCGTGACGGCTTTCACAGCCCGAATCGATTCGTCCTTGACCAGTTCTTCCACTCGATCGACCAGCAACATCGGATAGCGGTGCGGTAGCACCGCCATCACCTTGGTGACGTCATAATCCAGCGATTCAGACATGGCAGCGATTAACGACCGGAAGGTTGTTCAGTTGCGGCCGGCTGCTGTGCCTGCTGTTGCGCCTGACCAGGTTTCCAACCGGCTGGCGGTGTTATCGTTGCAGAAGGAACCAGCTTGTTGAGTTCCGCTACGATGGATTCGGTAATATCAACATAAGGTTCGCGTGCGACAATAGCTTGAGGTTGCAGCACAAGATCAACATTTTTAGCTTTCATCGCCGCCTTGATCGCGTCGTTAAGTTTCATGCCGACCTGCTCTTCCACATAAGCTGTCGCCAATGTGACACGCTGTTGCAGACGAGCAAGCTCTTGCTGGCCAGATTGACGCTTCTGTTGCAATGCCTGTGCCTGTGGTTGCACCGTCTGCGCTGTAGCACCTGGCTGCTGAACAGCCGCGTTATAAGCGTCTACCAAAGGCTTCAGCTCTGTCTGCAATGCAGTTGCGCGCGCATTTGTCGCGTCAATATCTGCCTTATAGGTTGTTTTCATCTGCTCCACGGCCGTCCGGTAAGCCTGTGACCGAACAACTGCCGCTTCATAATTGGCAACGCCGATGCTGGTTCTGGACTGCGCAGCTGCCGGCGAGGCAACAACCGCTGGGACAGACAAGGTTGCAACGGCCAATGCCGCCGATTTCAAAAGTGTCTTGGTTGAAAATGTCATTAGAATTGTGTTCCTACATTGAAAGTAAATAGCTTAGTATCATCGCCGGGCTCTTTCAGCAAAGCGCGGGCGACATCAATCCTGAATGGACCGAATGGGGAATTCCAGTTGACACCTATGCCAACGGAAACACGGGGACTGGCAGTATCGCCAAAGAAGCTTTCTGTGAATGTGGTGGCGACCGGAAATGGATTACCATTGGCGTCAGTGGCTTGCGGCGTAATGATAGCGTTGCCATTAGGATCTGTTCTCAAGAAGCCCAGAGCATTATCAACAAAAACCGGGTCCTGAATCTGCACACCATTTGTATCAAGAACGGGTGCGCCAGTATCATCAACACGCCCTATTGTTACGCCAGCACCGTTCGCGTCGCGTTCCTGAAGTCTTCCAACAAACTGAGGATTTTGCAAAATCGGAGTGGTGACTTTAAATACCGCACCAGCATCAACAAAGATCGAAGGCCTCAAACCTAACTCACGGGCTCCAGAACCAAGGGGAATCTCCAATTCAGCCCGCGCCAAATAATATGCCCGCCCGCCGATTGCGTCATCTGTGCGTTGATTTTCGTTGATGATGATCTGGTTAAATGGATTGCCATTATCATCCAGCGCAGGCTGGGTGAAATTCCGGACCACCCGGGGACCAACACCGCGAATACCAAAGCCACGAATTTGCGGTTCACCAAGGAAAAAACGGTCGGTTAAGCGGATATCATCAATCCCATCAGCCGGACTGCCGCGATTTTCCAGCGGATGAATATATCCTGCCTCACCGCTTATCGAGAAAATAAACTGGCCAAAGGGGCGCCAATATTTTGCTGCATTTAGCCGCCCTCGCAGATATTTGACGCTGCCTCCCAAACCAGCAAAATCTAGACTGCCGACGATAGTTTGACCGCGCGTCGGGCGAACTCGGTTATCGCGATCATCATAGATCAGCGACGCGCCGATTGAGGAGGTGGTGCGTTTACCGAGCGCATCGCATAGAAAACGGCCTGCGACCAACGGATCACAAGTATCATCAGCGCTGTTTCCGCGAGTGCCATCACTATTAGAGTCTGTGAAAAACAAATCTCTATCCAGGGTCACGTCGTCGAAACTGAGGCCGTAGCGTAGTGAAGCGGATAGATACTCGGTGATCGGCACGCCTGCACGAACCTGGAAACCGGTTGTCAGCTGCTCAAATGTCGTCTCACGATCATTGCCGACAAAGTTGAAACTGTTCAAATCACGGCGAAAGACATCCACACCAACCGCAATATTCCGATCGAACAAATAGGGTTCCGTGAATCCAAATTCAATTGCCTGAGAGAAACTGGAATAGCTGACACTTGCCCGCAGTTCCTGACCTTTACCGCGGAAGTTCCGTTGGCGGACAGAGGCCTGAAGAATGAAGTTCTCAACACTGGAGAAACCGGCCGACAGCTGCAATTCACCAGTCGCCCGTTCTTCTACATTGGCTTCCAATATGATCCGGTCGGGTGCACTGCCCTGCTTCTGTTCAATTTCCAGTTCATCCTGGAAAAAGCCAAGAGACTTGATCCGATTGGCGGAGCGTTTGACCTGAAAACTGTTAAACGCATCACCTTCATTTAACCGGAATTCGCGCCGGACCACTTTGTCGACGGTTAGCGTATTACCATTAATATCAATGCGCTCGACGTAGACCCGATCACTCTCGGCAACCTGAAAGTTAATCCCCATGGTCAAAGTGTCTTTGTCGCGCGTAAATTCTGGTCGGACATCGGCAAAGGCGTAGCCAAACAGGCCAGCTGTCTCGGACAGGTTTTCCACTGTGTCTTCGACTTGCTTCGCGTTGTAAAAATCGCCTTCCTTCATCGGTAAAAGCGGGGTCAACGTTTCTGAAGTGAAATCGCGAATTTCGCTTTCAACTGTAACGTCGCCAAATTTGTAGCGATCGCCCTCCTCCACAACGTAGGTGATGATAAAGTCTTTTTTGTCCGGTGTCAGCTCCGCCACCGCTGAAATTACGCGAAAATCCGCATAACCTTCGGTCAGGTAGAATTGCCGCAGCTTCTGTTGGTCAAAAGCAAGCCGATCCGGGTCATAGGTATCGCTCGAACTGAAAAAACGGTAAAAACGGGCCTGTTTCGTCGCCATCTCGCCGCGCAGCTTGCCATCCGAAAACACTTCATTTCCGATGATGTTGATCTGCTGAACCTTGGATTTCGGGCCTTCATTGACTTCAAAAACAATATCAACACGGTTCTGGTCAAGTTGAACCATTTTTGGCTCAACACTGGCCGCAAACCGGCCCTTGCGTTTGTATAGCTCGACGATCCGGGCCACGTCAGCTCGTACTTTGGAACGAGTGAAAATCTGTCGCGGTGCCAAGCGGATTTCCGGACGGATTTTGTCCTCTTTGATCCGCTTGTTGCCTTCCAGCAATATCCGATTGATCACAGGGTTTTCAACAACCTCGATAACAACCGCACCGGCATTGTTACGGATGCTGACATCCTTGAATAATTCTGTTTCGAACAGGTCCTTGAGCGCTTGGTCGGCAGCTTCCTGCGTGTAGGTCTGCCCGACACGTAATTTCATGTAAGAAAGGACAGTGCCCGATTCCAGCCGCTGAGAGCCGTTTACCACGATGGATCTGATCGTGTTGTCGACAGGCAGAACAGGCTCAACCGCTGGCGCCTCCTGTGCATAGGCCGGCACCGAAATGCCTGCCAATATGGTACCACTCAACAACATGGGCAGGAGCCGTTTTTTATGCTTCACAGACAAACTCGCTTTCACGCCTAAAACTCAAAAATACTAACCAGTGCATAAATGCATCAAGTTTTGCGAAACCCCCTGCCCCAACCGGAGCGATCAATCAATGGTCAATCAACAGGCTGTTAACCAGAGATTGCCCTGAATAATCCAAAAGAGGCTAAATCATTAAACGTCACCACCAACATGAACATTACCACCAGTGCAAAACCCGATCGAAATGCCCATTCCTGAACCATAGGATTAGCAGGCTTTCGCCGGACCGCCTCTATGGCATAGAACATCAAATGCCCACCATCGAGCATGGGGATTGGCAGGAGGTTGATGAACCCTAAGTTAATTGAGATTAACGCTACAAAGAATATGAATGAACTCAAACCAGCAGCAAATTGTTCACCGGAGACTTGAGCTATTTTCAACGGGCCGCCTAGATCTTTGACCGAACGCCTGCCACTAATCACCTGGCCAAGCGTTGTGACAATCACATCAACAATTTGACCAGTTTGCTTGGCCGCGACAATCGGCGCTTCGGTAAAGCCCACTTCCCGCATTTTTCGGGGCGGAAAAGGTAAACCCATCATACCAATTTCATATCGGTTCCCGAATCTGTCTTGCTCGTATCGAACGCCAACTCGACCAGTCAGATCAACTGTTTGACCATCACGCAAAACTTCAACTTCAACCGTTTCATTTGGACGGATTGCTATCTGCTGCGCCATTTCTTCGAATGTCTCAATGTCACGACCAGCAAAGGTTACAAATACGTCACCTTCCTGAATTCCCATTTGTTCAGCTGCGGAATTGGCAGCCGGCACAAAAGCTACGGGCGACCTGTAAGGTTCTCCAAAAGTCAGAGCAAAACCCGCCAAAATCAAAATGGCAAAAAGGAAATTAATCGCTGGTCCTGCAAAAACAATCGCAGCCCTTTGCCATAAGGATTTAGACTGAAAGGTTTGATTGCGTTCTTCCGGAGGCAGCTTCAGCCAATCGTCGCCGGGTGTACTGGCGGGATCCATATCGCCAGCAAACTGAACATAGCCGCCAAGTGGCAATGCGCATATTTTCCATCTGGTGCCGCGCTTGTCATTCCAGCCAACCAGTTCTTTGCCGAAACCGATGGCAAATGTATCAGCTTTTACGCCGCACCAGCGTCCAACCAGATAGTGCCCCATTTCATGTATGAAGACGAGCACACCGATAGTGAGCAAAAAAGCAAATAAAGTCAGCAATATGCCTGGATTTTCAGTCAAACTCTAACATCCTCAATCATGGCGGCGGTTCGTTCCCGCGCTTCTCTATCAATCCCAAAAATATCCACAAGATCATTGGGTACCGGCGGGCTATAGCTGTCAATAATGCGCGATACAATCTCAGTGATTTCCAGAAACTGAACATCGCTCTTCAGGAAGGCTGCAACCGCAATTTCATTGGCTGCATTCAATATAGCCGGAACCGCACCACCGGCCTCTATGGCGTCACGCGCCAGCTTTATTGCTGGAAAGCGATCATGATCAGGCGTTTCAAAGTCCAAGCGTGTGATTTTGGCCAGATCAAGCGGCAAACAGTCAGTTGTCATGCGTTCTGGCCAGGCCAGCGCGCTGGCGATGGGAATGCGCATATCCGGCGACCCCAACTGCGCCAATGTGGACCGGTCCTTATATTCCACCATGGAATGGATAACCGATTGTGGATGGACCAATATATCAATATTCTCCAAACCAACCGGAAACAGATGATGGGCCTCGATCAGCTCAAGCCCCTTGTTCATCATGGTGGCGCTATCGACAGATATCTTGGCACCCATATCCCAATTGGGATGCGCCACGGCCTGCTCTGGAGTAACCGACGCCATTTGTTCTTTGGACCATGTTCGGAAAGGTCCGCCGCTGGCCGTAAGCGTAATCTTGCGAACCTGATCAACGCGCCCGCCCTGTAAGGACTGGAAGATTGCGTTATGTTCCGAGTCCACTGGTAACAGCGTTGCACCAGCTTCTCTGGCCTGCGCCATCATCAACGCACCAGCGGAAACCAGAGCCTCTTTATTAGCCAGCGCTACTGTCTTTCCGCACTTCAACGCCGCCAATGTCGGCGGCAATCCGGCACAGCCGACAATTGCTGCCATTGTCCAGTCAGCACTCAGCGCAGCAGCATCAACCAGCCTGTCCGGTCCGGCGGCAACTTCGGTTTTTGTGCCGGCTAGCAGGCTTTTCAGAGCTTCATACTGATTGCTATCCGCAATAACGGCAATCTCAGCGTCAAATTCAATGGCCAGCTTCGCCAGCTCTTCAGCATTGCTATTCGCGGAAAGTGCAAGAATGCGATATTTGTCACGCTCCAACCGAATAAGGTCGAGCGTGGATGTACCGACAGAGCCGGTGGCCCCGAATATGGAAACAGTTCTGAGTGATGCGTGGTTCATTGGCCGCCAAATAATATGATGATCGCAACAACAGGTGCGACCGGAATCAGGCCATCCAGCCTGTCCATAACTCCGCCGTGGCCGGGGAATATGGTGCCGCTATCCTTGACCCCTGCCCGGCGTTTCATCTGGCTCTCAAACAAGTCTCCCATTTGAGCGAGCACAGCCAGCGGAATGCTCAGCAGGACCAGACGGAACGGCAGTTGAAAGTAAACGTGCAGGGCAAAACTGAACAAGGCTGTCACAATCACGCCCCCGATCAATCCCGCCCAGGTTTTGTTTGGGCTATATGTTGGTGCCAGCTTTGGTCCGCCGATCGCACGGCCGGAAAAATAGGCACCAATATCCGTCGCCCAGACCAATGCCAGCGTCCAGAACAGAATGAGCAACCCGTTATCAGTTCCTCGCAGATACAAGACAGAAAGTGCTGGTAATCCAGCATAAATTATCCCTAGAGACAATTTTATCGAGCGGTCAAAAACCGCGATGAACATTGCCGCACCCAATAGCAGTCCCAGCGCAAGAAACGACGGGCCGGCGGCCAGATATGACATGATAGCCAGAGGAACAGAGAGAGCGTAAAGGGCAAGGCGCTTATTCTCTAGCCGCCCAGTCAGTTCGGCCCATTCAGACATTATGCCCAGTGACATTAATATCACCAAAAACCACAAGGCGTGCCTGCCAATTTCATGGTCGCCCATTACAAGCGTAACGACCGTTACTGCCACCAGAGCAACGCCGACAATGATCCGGGTCAACAGTTCATTCGGCGGCTTTTTCACAGGACTGGCGGGATCGTTCATGACTCAACGTCCGCCGAAACGGCGTTCCCGGTCCCCAAATGATTTCAAAGCGCGCTGCAGCTCCCTTTTATCAAAGTCTGGCCATAGGGCATCAGTAAA
Organism: uncultured Sphingomonadaceae bacterium; assembly: GCA_947495985.1. Taxonomy (GTDB): domain Bacteria; phylum Pseudomonadota; class Alphaproteobacteria; order Sphingomonadales; family Sphingomonadaceae; genus Parasphingorhabdus. Next base: position 495,436 of record CANMBD010000001.1, on the reverse strand, counting down.
ATAGAGCTCGGAATAAGCCGCCTGCCAAAGCAGGAAATTGGAAAGACGCAATTCACCAGATGTACGGATCAAAAGATCAAGCGGTGGCAGTCCGGCTGTATCCAGGGCTCCGGACATATGACTGATATTGATCTGATCTGGCTCCACATCACCCCGCTTCACAGCCTCCGCAATATTCTGCACCGCCCTCAGCATTTCGTCCTGTGCACCATAATTCAAAGCAATGGCGAGAGTCATCTTGTCGTTATCAGCCGTCCGCTCAAGGGCATTGTCGATCAATTGCACAATGTCGCTGTCGAGTGCCTTGTAATTGCCAATGACCTTCAGGCGAATGCCGTTTTCGTCAAATTCATCGATGTCCGACTGGATGTATTGGCGGAGCAAACCCATCAGATCAGTGATTTCATCAGCTGGCCTGCTCCAGTTTTCTGAAGAGAAAGCATAGAGGGTCAGCGCCTCGATACCCATTTCTCCTGCAACCCGAACAATATTACGAACAGTCTCCACACCTTTTTTATGACCCATTGCCCGAGGCAAATGTTTCTTTTTTGCCCAGCGACCATTGCCGTCCATAATGATGGCAACGTGACGCGCGCCATAGGTCAGGTCAGCTACGTGTGATCCCTGCGCATCTGGATCGATTGATCCTTTCTTGGATGGCGCCAGCCTCACTGTGTCAGGATTTCCTGTTCCTTCGCAGATGCCAGTTTGTCGGCATCGGCAATCATATCATCGGTCAGTTTCTGGACCTCGGTTTCGAGACGTTTCTTGTCGTCCTCTCCGATTTCCTTCTTGTTCTCATCGGCTTTAATGTCATCCATGCCATCGCGCCGGACATTGCGGATTGCAATCCGTGCTTTTTCGGCAAACTGGCCTGTCATCTTGGCCAGCTCTTTACGGCGTTCTTCGGTCAGGTCGGGAATGGGCAGCCGGATATTGGGGCCATCAACCATAGGATTAAGACCCAATCCCGCGGACCGTACAGCTTTTTCCACTGGCTGAATGTTGCCCTTGTCCCAGACTTGAATAGACAGCATGCGGGGCTCCGGCACGGACACTGTTGCCACCTGGTTGAGCGGCATCTTTGCACCATAAACTTCTACCGTGATGCTATCGAGCAACGCCGTGTTGGCACGCCCGGTCCGCAATCCGCTCAGATCATGCTTCAAAGCCTCAAGAGAAGCATTCATCCTCTTTTCAAGGCTGCCTTTATCATATTGTGCCATCGCTCAATTCTCCCAATATCTATTCTGTTGCACCGACGATGGTCGCCGTACCGCCGCCGCCAAGGACGGTCGCCAGATTGCCTTGCTCACGGATGGTAAAAACAACAATCGGAATATTATTTTCGCGGCACAGCGCGACAGCACTGGCATCCATCACCTTCAAATTGTCGGTCAGCACCTGATCGAAGCTCAGCGCATCATAGCGTGTCGCATCCGGATTGGTTTTCGGGTCAGCGTCATAGACACCGTCCACGCTAGTCCCTTTAAACAGAGCTTCACAGCCCATTTCCGCCGCGCGCAAGGCCGCGGCTGTATCAGTCGTGAAATACGGATTACCGGTGCCTGCCGCGAATATAACGATTCGGCCTTTTTCCAGATGCCGGACTGCTTTGCGGCGAATATAGGGTTCGCAAACGCTTGCCATTGGAATGGCTGACAAAACCCGTGTGTCACAACCCATTTGTTCGAGCGCATTTTGCACGGCCAGCGCATTCATCACTGTGGCCAGCATGCCCATATAGTCGGCGCTCGTCCGGTCGAAACCTTTAGCCGCTGCTGCCAGTCCGCGGAATATGTTCCCGCCGCCAACGACGAGACATAACTCATAACCTGCTTCTTTCGCAGACTTCACTTCGGCCGCGATCCGATTCACGGTTTCCGGATCGATTCCGAATTCTCCGGACCCCATCAACGCCTCGCCAGAAAGTTTCAGCAAAATGCGCTTAAACGCTGGTCTTTTCATGCAAACTCCATCCCGCTAACTGTCACGTATCAGCACCAAATACGACAATGGCGCAGACCATAGATAGTCCGCGCCATTGCGCCAAGTGTTAATGCGCCCAACTGATATTTGGACGCAAATTTGGTTGTTTAACTTCCGAGCGTTGCAGCCACTTCCGCTGCAAAATCTTCTTCTTTCTTCTCGATACCTTCGCCAAGCTGAAAGCGAACATATTCGGTCAGCTTGATTTCAGCACCAGCATCCTTGCCTGCCTGCTCGACAACCTGAGCGATTGGTGTCTTGTTATCCATGACAAAAATCTGGCTGAGCAGCGCGTTTTCTTTGGCAAATTTCGCCATCGCGCCGTCGACCATTTTCTCGACGATATTAGCTGGCTTGCCGGATTCAGCGGCTTTCTCAGCGGCAATTGCGCGCTCGCGCTCCAGCATGTCCTGATCCAGGCCATCAGCGTTCAGCGCCAATGGGAAGGCCGCAGCAATATGCATCGCGATCTGCTTGCCGAGTGGCTCCAGAACATCTGCGCCCGCTGTGCTTTCCAGCGCGACCAGCACGCCGATTTTGCCCATCGTAGGTGTCACAGCATTGTGGATATATGGAACAACGGTGCCGCTGCTGACTGCAACAGTTTTCATCCGGCGGATCGCCTGATTTTCGCCAATGGTCGCGATATTGTTGGTCAGGGTGTCCTGAACCGTACCGCCAGCAGGATAGTCTGCCGCTGCCAGAGCTTCGACATCATCGCTGCCCAGGCCCAGTGCAACTTCGGTCACGCCGGTTACAAAGCCCTGGAACTGGTCATTCTTGGCAACAAAGTCGGTTTCACTGTTTACCTCAACAGCAACGCCTTTGGTGCCGGATACGGCCACGCCAACCAGACCTTCAGCCGCGGTACGGCTGGATTTCTTCTGAGCGGCAGCAAGGCCCTTGGTGCGCAGCAAATCTACAGCTGCTTCCACGTCGCCATTTGTTTCGTTCAATGCTTTTTTGCAATCCATCATGCCAGCGCCGGTGCGCTCGCGCAGTTCTTTCACTGCTGCTGCGGTAATAGCCATTTTTTTGTTCCTCAATTTTCGTGTGTGAGAATGATATGCTTTTAATAAAATGAAGGGGCAGCACCGATGCCGCCCCGCCATTTTCCTATGCAGTCAATATATGACCGCACCAAGACGCTTCAAGCTTAAGCCTTTTCGTCGGCTTTCTTGTCGTCGTCCTTTTTAGCGGCAGCTTTCTTGGCTGGCGCTTTCTTGGCAGGTGCCTTTTTCGCAGCAGCTTTTTTTGCCGGAGCCTTTTTCGCTGCTGGCTTTTTGGCCGGAGCTTTTGCTTCTGCAGCTGGCTTTTCTTCTGTTGGTTTTTCTTCTGCAGCAGGCGCTTCTTCAGCCGCAGGCGCTTCAGCGGGAGCCGCTTCGACAATCTCTGCAACCGCAGCCGCTTCGCCAGCAGCCATTGCACTTGCGTTGGCTTCACTGGACACAATCGCTTCTACCGGTGGAGCTACTTCTGCACCCAGGTCTTTACCCGATGCAACAGCAGCTTCCTGCCCGCCCTTGGTCGCAGCCGCAGCCACGGACTCACAGTAAAGACGAATGGCGCGCGCCGCATCATCATTGCCGGGAACCGGGAATGCGATGTTGCTGGGGTCGACGTTGGAGTCGAGGATCGCAACAACCGGAATACCCAGAACATTGGCTTCCTTAATGGCGAGCTCTTCCTTGTTCGCGTCGATTACGAACATCACGTCGGGAATGCCGCCCATGTCGCGGATACCGCCCAAAGACAGTTCCAGCTTATCACGCTCACGCGTCATCTGCAGGGCTTCTTTCTTGGTGAAGCCAGCCATGTCACCGGAAAGCTGCTCTTCGAGCGTCTTCATCCGGCGGATCGAGTTGGAAATGGTTTTCCAGTTGGTCAGCATGCCGCCGAGCCAGCGATGGTTGACGAAATGCTGTCCGCTCATCCGCGCTGCTTCTGCGATAGGCTCTTGCGCCTGACGCTTGGTACCAACGAACAGAACCTTGCCGCCGGAAGACACTGCATTGGCAATGAAATCAAGCGCACGAGCGAACAAAGGAACACTCTGCGAAAGGTCAAGAATATGGACGCCGTTGCGGGCACCGAAGATATATGGTTTCATCTTCGGGTTCCAGCGGTGGGTCTGGTGGCCGAAATGCGATCCGGCTTCAATCAATTGCTGTAGGGTGACGACAGGGGCCGCCATAGTACTTCTCCTTATCCGGTTATGCCTCTGGAAAGCTGAGAACCTCAAACGACCTGAAAGGCCGGTATCAGCACCGGTATGAGCGCTTTCCATGTGGAATGAGCGTGCCGTTAGAGCGATGCGCCGCGAAATGCAAGCCTAAACTTCGAAAACGCGGCAAGACAGGACTAATTGGCCTGTCTTCACCGTTAAGCGTTCCTGATTAACTGCCCGGGCCTTGCGCCGGTTGACTGGTCAAATCTACGGATCACTTCGCCGGAAACAATCGTGGCATCATAACCGGTGGCGCGTTGATGAAGACGCTGACCGCCTGCAGGAAGGTCATTTACAATTTCCGGCAGGTGCAATTTCAGACCTTCCAAGTTGATCACATTGATATCGGCTTTGGCGCCCGGCTTCAGTAAGCCGCGCTCAGGCAGTCCGACCGCTTTGGCAGCCTTGTGCGACAGCATATGCACCGCCTCGGCAAGGTCAAAGCGGAGACTGCCGGGGTTTTGCACAAATTGCGTCAGCAAAAAGGTTGAATAGCTGGCATCGCATATCGCGCCATAATGCGCGCCGCCATCGCCGAGACCGGGAATGCAATGCGGATGGCTGAGCATTTCATGCGCACTATCAAGCGTGGCATCCTCATAATTACCCAGCGCGGCAAGGAACAATCCTTTGCCCTCTGTTTCCAACAGCCGGTCATAGGCGATTTCCTGCGGCGAACAGCCTTTGGCCTTTGCCTGCCCAGCCATGCTCATTTCCTTTGGCGGGGCATAATCTGGCGGATCAGCCAGCGGGAACAGCCAGTTCCAGTCCCGGGCCAGCTCGTTAAACGGATGACCCTTTTCGAAATCCTCGGTAATCAAGGCCTGACGCAATTGTGGATCACGCATCGCAGCAACCTGCTCCTCCACAGACGAGTCGGCAATTTTGGACCAACTCGGACAAAGCACGAAAGGATGCACGGTCAGTTCCAGACCCGCGATCAAGCCAATCGGGCGCGGCATAATCTGCGCCGTGGCCTTGCCGCCACTGGCATTGGTTTGATCGATCATGTCGAGCACCTTGCGCCAGCGTGGCGGGCCATCATTCCCCGAGGCCAATGTAAAGGTCGCAGGTCGGCCGCTCGCCTCAACCACCCGCTCGATCACTTTATATTCCTTGTCCCAGCCAACAAAGGCATCAAGCACGACCTGAAACGTTCCGGTCCCGGCATCCGCCATGCCGCTGCAAATCGCTTCCAGCTCCTGAACATCAGCCTCGAATGTCGGAATACTTCCGCCATCTGCTGTTTTGTGAATCGACAATCGCGAAGTGGCAAAACCCAGCGCACCCGCTTCTATCGCCTCTTTCGAAAGCTTGCGCATAAGTGCCAGATCATCATCATTGGCCGGTTCTCGAGAAGCGCCGCGCTCACCCATGGCATATACCCGGAGCGGAGAATGCGGCAGATAGGCGGCGACATCAATATCGCGTTTGCCCTTCGCCACAATATCCAGATATTCCGGGAATGTTTCCCAGTTCCATGGCAAACCGTCCGCCATCACGACACCGGGTATATCCTCGACCCCTTCCATGACATTGATCAGCAGATCATGGTCGTCTTTTCGGCACGGAGCGAACCCGACACCGCAATTACCCATTACCGCGGTTGTTACGCCGTGTGAGGATGAAGGACTTAATTCTTCCGCCCAGATGCACTGCCCGTCATAATGCGTATGCACGTCGATAAAGCCCGGTGTGACAATCCGGTCGGTCGCATCAATTTCTTCGCGCCCATGACCGGTGACCTCTCCTATGACAGAGATTTTACCATCGGAAACAGCTATGTCACCTTCGATAAGCGCGCCGCCACTGCCGTCGGCAATAGTACCTCCCCGGATCACCAGATCATGTTCCATAGTCATCTCTCTCATCCTCAGATTGCCTGCACCAGGCCGCCGATAAGCGAGCCCAGAACAAAAATGTATATGGGCGGCATGCTGAGATAAATCCACAGCAACCGCTTTTCAGATGCCTTATGATAGCCCAAAGCATAGCCCACGCGCATGACGGGCCAGATTAGTCCAATCCCGGCGGCCCAGACCGGGCTGACCGTATAAGCGAAGAGCCATAATCCGGGCAGAAACAGAACCAGATGCTCAAGTGTATTGTGATGAGCACGAACATAGCGTTCATATTCCGGAGGGCCGCTGTGCGATGGCGCTTCAATTTTGAATCTGCCCCGCGCCAAACCGGCCATCAGCAGAGTGAAATAGTAAGCCAACAGTGCTAGCGCGCTGACGATAACAACATAGATATAAGGGTCTACCGACATTCACTCTCTTTCTTTCGACCCTCCGATCATAGAGGGGACGAAATGGAAGACCATTATGTAATTGGATAAGGTCGGCCCTTTGAAAACAGACCAAGCCTGACCATTGCACAACTTGAAAGGGCGTAAGCTGCCCCGGCTGCGAGAATTCCACATCAGCAGCAGGATGTAACCTTTTCGCCACTTGATGCGTATTTCAAGCAAGTTTCAGATAATGTTTGACATGAGAACATATTTAGAACATTAAAGGTTCATAGAAAGAACATACGGGAATTTGACATGCTGACATTCGCTATTGCCACCTTCTTTGCCCTCGCCCTGATTGGCGCAGTTCTTACCATCGGGATGATGTTTCATACTTATCAGGACAAAATAATGGCCGTGATAGTTGCGGAACTTGGTGAGAAGAACGTCAGTGCACAAGCTGTCTCGCAGCGCAATCGTGGTCCAGCGAACAAGGCTTGCCGGACTAGCCCGCACCGCCGGACTGTTCGGACAGTTCCTTTGCGCGCTGCCGCTTGACCTTTGCGTAGCTACGGATGCTGAACGGAATCAGAACGATATAGCCGATACTGATCACACTTAATGTTATCCACGGATTGTTGATAAGCGCGACACCAAGCAGAGCGAAGCCCGCAAGAGCCTCCAGACGGATATTCTTACGCAACCGAAGTGAAGACCAACTATAGGTGGCTGTGTTAGAGATCATGAGGAAGGCGATGAGCACAATCCATGGCCCGACCACAAAATAATGGCGAAACAGCTCCTGATCAGTAATCACCCAGAGATATAAGGGCAGCATGGCAAGACCGGCAGCGACCGGAGCGGGAATGCCGGTTAAAAACCCAGCCGATTTGTGCGGCTGATCCTCGTCATCAATATGCGCGTTGAACCGGGCCAGCCGTAACGCACACCCCACGGCCATGGTCAGGGATATCACCCAGCCAAATTGTGGCATGTGCTGCAGTGACCAGAAAAACATGACAAGCGCGGGCGTAACGCCAAAAGCGATCACGTCAGAAAGCGAATCGAGTTCCGCACCAAAACGGCTTTGAGCATTCAGCAACCGGGCGATGCGCCCGTCCAATCCGTCCAATATACCGGCCAGAACAACAGCACCGGCAGCCAGCACCCAATTTTCCAGAAATGCAAAGCGCACACCGCTGAGGCCAACACAAAGCGCCAGGGCGGTCACCGCATTCGGCGTAAAGGCCCGCAGCGATATACCTCGTTCCGGTCGTTCCGTGGTTTTCTTATCAGCCACTAACTAGGTCGAGCCCTGAATATTTGGCCCGGTCGTCATTGACCAATGCCTTCAATTTCTTTCACTTGCCCGATTTCGGCAATAATCGTTTCTCCGGCGATGGTCCGCTGCCCCAGAACTACATTGGGTGTTGTCCCCTTGGGCAGGTAAACATCGACGCGGCTGCCAAAGCGAATCAGGCCAATACGCTGCCCGACCGCAACAAAATCGCCTTCTTTCACAAAGGACATGATCCGCCGTGCGACCAGTCCAGCTATCTGGGTAAAGCCAACCTTCAGGCCATCGTTGCGTTCGACCATGAAATGCTGGCGCTCGTTTTCATCGCTGGCTTTATCAAGATCCGCATTGAGGAATTTGCCCGATATATAAGCCTGCCGTTTCACCGTGCCCTCAATGGGCGTGCGATTGATATGTACGTCAAAGACGCTCATGAAAATCGAGACGCGGATCAGTTCCTCGTCCCCGAGGCCGCCCTCACCTTGAAGTTCCAGCGGTGGCACGACCGGCATGATCAAATTGATCAGCCCGTCCGCCGGCGCAACAATATATTTGTCGTCCAAAGGCGTGACCCGTTTCGGATCACGGAAAAAAGCCAGCACCCAGATGGTAACGCCAGCCATGGGCCATGCCAGTGTTTCCCATGCGAAAAACGCAAAGACTGCTGTAATGGCCGCCGAGATGACAGCAAATTTACGGCCTTCGGGGTGGACCGGTGGAAAAGACCATTTGGCTTCGCCAAGGCCTTTGTTTGAATATTTTTCTATCGCCATGCATGTTCCTTAGAAGCAGTGTCCTGCTCTGACAATACTCCTACAGCAGTTTTGCAGGATCAATGACGAGAGTTTTGAACAGATGGTTGAACATATTGCGATCTTTGCTAAGAGATCGTCATCTTAGATTCCTCCCACCGAATGCTTCGATAAACATTGCTTGCAGGAAAGAATAATTTCTATGTCTAAAATTAAGGTCAAAAACCCGGTCGTCGAACTTGATGGCGATGAGATGACACGGATCATCTGGCAATGGATTCGCGAAAAGCTTATCGAGCCTTATCTGGACATTGACCTGCATTATTATGATCTCGCCATCCAGGTGCGCGATGATACCAATGATAAAATCACCGTTGATGCGGCCAACGCTATCAACAAACATGGTGTTGGCGTTAAATGCGCCACCATCACCCCGGACGAGGCACGGGTCGAAGAATTCGACCTGAAGCGGATGTGGAAATCACCAAACGGCACCATCCGTAATATTCTTGGCGGCGTTGTTTTCCGTGAACCAATCGTAATTGACAATGTACCCCGGCTGGTCCCGGGCTGGACCGATCCAATCGTGGTTGGTCGCCACGCCTTTGGTGACCAATATCGCGCAACTGACTTTAAAGTCCCGGGCCCCGGCAAACTCCGCCTGGTCTTCGACGGCGACGATGGCACCAAGATTGACGAGGAAGTTTTTCAATTCCCGTCCCCCGGTGTTGCCATGGCGATGTATAATCTCGACGATTCCATCCGCGACTTTGCCCGTGCTTCCATGAATTATGGGCTTAATCGCAACTGGCCAGTCTATCTGTCTACCAAGAACACAATCATGAAAGCCTATGACGGACGTTTCAAAGATCTGTTTGAGGAAGTGTTCGAAACCGAGTTCAAGGACAAGTTTGAAAAAGCGGACATTATCTATGAACATCGCCTGATCGATGACATGGTCGCCTCCGCCATGAAATGGAGCGGCAAGTTTGTCTGGGCCTGCAAAAACTATGACGGCGACGTGCAGTCCGACACCGTTGCGCAGGGCTTTGGTTCGCTTGGTCTCATGACGTCGGTATTGATGACTCCAACCGGCGATACCGTGGAAGCCGAAGCGGCACATGGTACGGTTACGCGCCATTATCGCCAGCATCAGGAAGGTAAAGCCACCTCAACCAATCCGATTGCTTCCATCTTTGCATGGACCCGCGGTCTGATTTACCGCGGCAAGTTCGATGATACGCCAGAAGTCACACGCTTTGCCGAAACACTTGAGAAAGTTTGCATCCAAACAGTCGAAAGCGGTAGCATGACAAAGGATCTGGCGATCCTCATTGGCCCGGATCAAAGCTGGATGACAACCGAACAATTCTTTGAAGCGGTCCGCTCCAATCTCGAAACGGAAATGCAAAACTGGAAATAGGTTCCAAGGCGTTTTGACTTGCTGACAAACGGAATGTTTCGCGTATAGGTGTCTCTTATGAGTACACCGCTCGACAATCCGGCATTTATCGACGCTATAGTCATATTGGGAGCAGCAGGGCTGGTTATTCCCGCCTTCGCGCGTTTTCGGATCACGCCGATTATCGGTTTCATCCTGGTCGGGATTTTGCTGGGCCCCTCGGGACTCGGCGCTCTTTCAGGCCAATATGACTGGCTCAAATTTGTCACGATCAATGATCGGGAAGCGATAGAGCCCTTCGCCGAGTTCGGGATAATCCTGCTGCTATTCTCCATAGGCCTGGAACTGTCTTTCAAGCGGCTTTGGTCGATGCGGCAACTCGTATTCGGTGTCGGCGCTGCAGAGTTGACCATATCCGGTTTCATCATTGGTTTTGTTCTTTATCTGATAGGACAGAATCCCGCCGGCGCACTCGGTCTCGGCCTAGCCTTGGCGTTGTCATCTACGGCTCTTGTACTGCCGATGTCCGGCACAAAAACCCCGGTGGGTCGCGCTGCGCTAGCCATGCTCCTGTTCGAAGACGTTGCCATCGTACCGATCATTTTTCTGCTCGGCGCCCTCGCACCTTCCTATGCCAGCGGATCGTCGTGGGAAGAGCTGATAAACACCCTTATTATTGGCGGCGCGGTGATAATCGGGATGTTGGTGCTTGGACGACTATTATTGCCGCGGATTTTTGCACAGGCAGCACGGACGAAAAGTCCCGAACTTTTTTTGTCCGTTAGCCTGTTGGTCATCATCCTCGCCAGCCTTGCGACGGCTGCGACTGGTCTCTCGCCGATAGTAGGTGCACTTTTGGCCGGACTGCTTATCGCCGAGACTGAATATCATGGTGAAGTTGAGGTTATCACTGCTCCCTTCAAGGGGCTGGCACTCGGTGTATTTCTGATCACTGTTGGCATGCAGATCGATATTCGTGTCATTCTGGAAAACTGGGCCAGCCTGATCACAGCTGTTGTCGGGGTGGTACTGGTAAAGGCAATTGTAACCGGCGGCTTGCTGCGGTTTGCCGGTGCACGGCCGGGTACCGCCACAGAGGCCGGCGTGTTGATGTCCAGCCCCTCAGAAACCACCTTGATCGTTCTGGCAGCCGCCACCCAAGCGCAACTTATCCAGCCACAAACGGCCGCTTTCTGGCAAATTGTTACTGCAATCGGTCTTACGATCACGCCTCTGCTGGCCAGGTTTGGTCATGATATGGCCAGACGAATTGAGCTGCGAGGCGAAAATATCGAAGCCACCGACGATCAGGTCATTGATGCCGAGAAAACGATTATCATTGGCTTTGGCAGAGTGGGGCGCTTGGTGGCGGACATGATGCAGGCACATGACCAGAACTATCTGGCAATAGAGTCGAATATTGATGTGGTCGCGGGCGCCCGGCGGGACGGTTATCCGATTATCTTTGGGAATGTGGCGCGCAATGAAATGCTGGACCGGCTAAGGCTTGGCCACGCTAAAGCGCTCGTATTGACGATGGACGAACCGGTTCTCTCCGTCCAGGTTGTGAAGAAGGTTCGCGCATGGGTTCCCAATTTGCCGATTATTGTACGCGCCCGGGATACAGAACACGCCGCCGAGCTTTATCAGGCCGGCGCCACCAATGCGGTACCCGAGGCACTGGAAGGGTCACTGCAATTATCAGAGGCGATACTGGTGGAAAACGGCGTCGCCATGGGGCCTGTCATCGCGTCCATTCATGAGAAACGCGATCAGATTCGGCACCAAATCCAAAAAGACGGTGATCTGGAAGTTGGGCCCAAGCTTAAATCATCGGCTTTGGACGATAGCACCGTTTCTGCGACAAAACTCAGCCCGCAAGAATAGCTTTTATTGCAGCAATAGCATCATCGGCTTTGGTGCCATCCGGTCCACCGCCTTGCGCCATGTCAGGGCGACCACCACCACCTTTTCCGCCGACAGCCGCGACCGCAGACTGAACCAGATCAACTGCATTATGCGAGCCGGTGAGATCATCCGTTACGCCGACAGCCACTGTGGCGCGGCCATCGTTAACCGCGATCAGCGCGCTGATACCGCTACCCATTTTCTTTTTTTCTTCATCAATCAGGCCGCGAAGCTCTTTCGGATTCAGGCCAGTTATCACCTGGCCGCTAAAAGAAACATCGCCAATGGTTTCCACTTCGTTCTTTGCCGAGCCGCCACCATCTCCGGCCAGTGCCAAAGCCTTTTTCGCTTCCGTCAACTCGCGGTCGAGCTTCTTACGCTCTTCCACCAACGCGGACACCCGCTCGGCTGCCTCCTCGGGAGACGCCTTCAAGGCAGCGGCAATGAATCTGAGCTTGCTGTCCCGTTCGCCTAACCACAACCGGGCAGCTTCACCGGTCAACGCTTCGATGCGGCGGACACCGCTCGATACTGCCGATTCAGAGATGATTACCATCAAACCGATATCGCCAAGCGCGTTGACATGGGTTCCGCCGCAAAGCTCTACCGAATAGTCGGTATCGTCTTCCACGCCCATCGACAGAACGCGCACTTCATCGCCATATTTCTCACCAAACAGGGCCAGCGCTCCGGCGGCAACGGCATCGTCCGGGCTCATCAGGCGGGTCACGACAGAGCTGTTACCCCTCACCTGTGCATTTACATCGGCCTCAACGGCTTTGATTTCAGCATCAGTCAAAGCGGCGGGATGGGAGAAATCAAATCGCAGACGGTCTGGCGCCACCAAACTGCCCTTCTGTGTCACATGATCGCCCAGATGGTGTCGCAGCGCCTTATGCAGCAAGTGGGTTGCGCTATGGTTGGCGCGCAGTTCGGTCCGGCGTTTTGAATCGACCACCAGATGGACGGTATCACCTACGGCAACCGCTCCGTTATCTATTTTCATTTGGTGCGCGTGAAGGCGACCGAGCGGTTTGCTTGTATCAGCAACACTGGCCGAGAAACCGTCCTGCCCAGAGACCATACCGCTATCGCCCATCTGACCACCGCTTTCGCCATAGAACGGCGTCTGATTCGTCAGCATTATGACTTCGTCACCGGTTTTGGCAGACTGAATTTCTTCACCGTCCTTGACCAACGCAATGACGACACCATCACCCGATTCCGCGCTATAGCCCGTGAATTCCGTGCTCCCTTCGCGCTCAGCGATGTTGAACCACACGGTCTCCGACGCCTGGTCTCCAGATCCCTTCCAGGCGGCGCGGGCAGCGGCCTTTTGTTCTGCCATGGCCGCATCGAAACCATCGCGGTCGACACCCAGCGAGTTGGCCCGCAGAGCATCTTCGGTCAGATCATAGGGGAAACCATATGTGTCGTAGAGTTTGAAAGCGGTAGTGCCGGGCAAAACATCGCCGTCGTTCATGTCTGCAATCTCGGCATCCAGAAGCTTGAGGCCCTTGTCGAGCGTCAGACGGAAATTGGTTTCCTCCCGCAGCAAGGTTTCCTCGATAAGCGGTTTCGCACGGATCAGCTCTGGAAATGCATTGCCCATTTCACCGGTTAACGCGCCGACCATTCGGTGCATCAACGGGTCCTGAGCGCCCAGCAAGTGGGCATGACGCATGGCGCGCCGCATGATCCGCCGCAGCACATAGCCGCGGCCTTCATTGGCTGGCAGAACACCATCGGCCACCAGAAAGGATGAAGCGCGCAAATGATCGGCGATAACGCGATGACTGGCCTGATTATCCCCAGTCGTTTCGGTGCCGGTTAGAGAACCGGATTGGGCGATCAGTGCCTTAAACAGGTCAATTTCATAATTGTCGTGCGTGCCCTGCATCACGGCCGCAACGCGCTCCAGCCCCATGCCGGTATCAATTGATGGTTTTGGCAAATCGATACGATCGCCGCCCGCATGCTGTTCATACTGCATGAACACCAGATTCCAGATTTCCACAAAGCGATCGCCGTCCTCATCCGGGCTACCAGGAGGGCCACCAAAAATATGATCGCCATGATCATAGAATATTTCGCTGCAGGGGCCGCAGGGGCCGGTGTCACCCATGGACCAGAAATTGTCATTGGTCGCAATTCGGATGATGCGTTCTTCCGGTAGTCCTGATATTTTACGCCACAAATCAAAGGCTTCGTCATCGGTATGATAGACGGTCACTGTCAGCCGATCGGCGGAAATTTCCCACGTCTTGGTAATTAATTCCCAAGCGTTGTGGATCGCCTGTTCCTTGAAATAATCGCCGAAGGAGAAGTTACCAAGCATTTCAAAGAACGTATGGTGACGAGCGGTATAGCCGACATTATCTAGATCATTATGCTTACCGCCGGCACGGACGCATTTCTGGCTTGATGTCGCCGTCGGGAATTTGCTCTTCTCAGCGCCCGTGAAGATATTCTTGAACGGTACCATGCCAGCATTGATGAACATCAACGTCGGGTCATTGTGCGGAATCAGAGGAGACGAAGGAACAACTTCGTGCCCCTGTGCCGCAAAATATTCCAGAAAAGAGCGTCTTATGTCGTTGGTGGTAATCATGAAATCGACTTAGGCGAGGCCCGTCCGGTTTACAATCCCGTCAATCGATCAATCAGCAAATTCTGATGCATGATCACGCATAGGCATAGGGACCGCCTTTTTCGAGCGCAGTTTTATATTGTGGCCGGTCATGAATGCGTTTGAGCCAGCTCTGCAAATTCGGGAAACGATCATCCAGACCAGCGCGTGCCTGGCTTGCCTCCAAAGGAAAACTCATCATCACATCGGCGGCTGTCAATTCACTACCCGCGAAATAAGGGCGGGACGCGAGTTCGGTTTCAAGCCATGAGAGCAGGTCTTCCACCATGCCCATTATCGGTTTCTTTGCCGGCCAGCCCAGAAATCCCAAGCGATTGATAACAAGTGTGCCAAACAGCGGCGGCATCATCGATCCCTCGGCAAAGTGCAAATATTGAGTGTAAAGCTGGGCTCCGGTTTTGTCTTCCGGCGCTCCCAATGTCCCACCCGCTTTCCTCACGAGATATTCGACAATTGCTGCCGTCTCGATAATCACCTGACCGTCATCTTCGATCATCGGTGACTTGCCCAGCGGATGGATGGCTTTTAAACTGTCCGGTGCGCGCTGGGTCTTCGGGTGCCGTTCATAGCGTTTGATCTCATAAGGAAGCGCCAATTCTTCCAGCAACCAGAGGATGCGTTGGGACCGGCTGTTTTCGAGATGATGGACAATAATGGTCATGAATTCCCCTTTTGAAGTGATCGCAAATTTACCCGCCCGGATTTTCCAACTTTTGACAGGAAATTGTTGGATAGCAAATGAAAAGGGCCGTCCTGACTATCGGGGGACAGAAGGACGGCCCGGATGCCAAAGTCCGTCTCGGGGAAAACGGATTGGCAAAACTTGAATTTTGGAGAGAAGGATAGAGGCGGACCTAGCCCGCCCCTGCACCTATTTTATTCGGCATCAGCTTCAGCGTCGCTATCGGCTCCGACGGGCCCGGTCATCATTTCCTCGGCAATTTCTTCTTCATTGCCGCGAATTTGATTTTCCAGCTTTGCCATCATTTCCGGATTCTCCAGCAGGAAGCGTTTCGAATTTTCGCGCCCCTGCCCGATACGAACGGAGTCATAGGAGAACCATGCCCCGGATTTCTCGACGACACCGGCCTTGACGCCAAGATCGATAATCTCACCAACCTTGGAAATGCCCTGCCCGTACATGATGTCAAATTCGACCTGCTTGAACGGCGGTGCGACCTTGTTCTTGACCACTTTCACACGGGTCGAGTTACCGACAATATCATCCCGTTCCTTGATCTGCCCGGTGCGGCGAATGTCGAGACGAACCGATGCATAGAATTTCAGTGCATTACCACCCGATGTGGTTTCGGGATTGCCGTACATTACGCCAATTTTCATGCGCACCTGGTTGATGAAGATCACCATGCATTTGGAACGGCTGATCGAACCGGTCAACTTACGCAGTGCCTGACTCATCAAACGCGCCTGAAGGCCAACATGGGCATCACCCATTTCACCCTCAATCTCAGCGCGTGGAACCAATGCAGCAACCGAATCGACAACCAGAACATCAATCGCGTTTGAGCGAACCAACGTATCGGTAATCTCAAGCGCCTGCTCACCTGTGTCGGGCTGGGATATGATAAGTTCGTCAATGTCCACACCAAGTGCATTGGCATAAACAGGATCCAAAGCATGCTCGGCATCGACAAAGGCTGCCGTGCCGCCTGCTTTTTGCGCTTCGGCGATGACATGCAACGCCAAAGTAGTTTTACCAGAGCTTTCCGGACCATAAATTTCGATTACACGACCCTTTGGCAATCCCCCGATGCCAAGCGCGATATCCAGTCCCAAGGAACCGGTGGAAATCGATTCGACCTCCATCGCCTTGCGGGAACCCAGCTTCATGGCCGAGCCTTTACCAAAAGCGCGATCAATCTGCGCCAACGCGGCGTCAAGCGCCTTTTGTCTGTCTGATGAGTTCAATTGATTATCCGATTCTACGACTTTTAAATTGCCGGCCATTTGCCTGTCCCCTTCGCTAAATGCTTGTACGTTATCAATCAATGATGGATATGATGTACCGCATTTGTTCTACTAGAACAAGAGTGGAACAGAATTTTTTTGAAATTGCATAAAATACAATTTCTTTAAGTACTTATGCGCAATAGTAGATGCTATTTGGCATGTTCGGCCAAAACTTCTCCTACGGCCTCGGCGATTTGGGCGACGGAAAATGGCTTGGGCAGGAACGCAACATTGTCGAGATCAATGGACTTGCGCAATTGCTCCTCGGCATAGCCCGACATAAACAGGATTGGCATATCGGGATATTGCGCACGCACCTCTTTAGCCATGGCCGGTCCATCCATGTTTGGCATGACAACATCCGATACGATCATATCGAAAATCTCCTCGCCCTCGCCCAGCGCTTCGATATGCTGTAGTCCTTCTTCGCCATCACTGGCCGTAACAACTGTATAGCCTTGCCGGGTCAACGCCCGCTCAGCGACAGCACGGACCATGTCCTCATCCTCAACCAGCAGGATGTGACCGCTGCCCCATAGCTCTTTCTTCGCCACGGCCTTGAGCGGCTCTGACGACGGCAATGTTTCCTGGTCAGAAACCTTGTGTACGGGGAAATAGATGGAGAAAGTCGCACCTTCTCCCGGTTTGGAATCGGCAAAGATATAACCGCCTGACTGTTTGACGATCCCGTATACCGTGGACAGGCCAAGCCCGGTGCCCTTACCGACTTCCTTGGTTGTAAAAAACGGTTCAAAAATCTTGCCGATAACCGCCGGAGGAATACCGTTGCCCGTATCCGTGACAAAAAGCGCTGTATAGTCTCCAACTGGAAGGATATCGCGCTTCATGGCCCGAACATCGGACGGAGCGATCATTTGAGTCGTGATCGATATCTTGCCGCCATTGGCGCCGCTGGCATTGATGGCGTCGCGCGCATTAACACCCAGATTGATGATCACTTGTTCCAATTGCCCCGGATCGGCGCGAACCAGGCCAAGATTGCGGCCATGCTTCACTTCCAGTTCGATGCTGTCGTCAAGCAACCGCTTGAGCAGATTGGATACGTCAGCAACCACATCAGGCAACTGCAAAATTTGAGGCCGCAATGTCTGCTGCCGCGAAAAGGCGAGTAATTGCCGCGTCAAACCGGCGGCGCGGTTGCTGTTGTTCTTGACCTGCTGAATATCATCATAGTCACTGTCGCCCGGCGCATGGCGCAGTAGCATCAAGTCGCAATGGCCGATAATCGCCGTCAGGATATTGTTGAAGTCATGCGCCACGCCTCCTGCCAACTGGCCGACTGCTTGCATCTTGGTCGCCTGCGCCACCTGGCTCTTCAATTTGGTCTCTTCGCTATTATCCTTGATGGATAGCAAGACTGCCGCATCGCCGAGCCCGCGAATCCCGGCCATGCCCAAAGCGACCGGATCATCTCCACCATCGCGCAACCGGACCGCAAGATCGCCGGACATGGAAGGCCCGCTGGCATAGCGCCGCACCGCGTCCGCCACCGCCGACTTGTCGTCCCGGATCATCAAATCCCCCGGATAGAGTGGTTTCTCTCCCTCCTGCACACCAGCCACTCTGCCAAATGCGTTGTTGAAAAACAGGAAGCGCCCATCGCGGTCGGTCAGCGCCAGCCCGAGCGGTAGCAGCGACAGCATCGATTCGACCTGTTCCAGCGCCTGACCGCGCTCTACCATACCGCCGTCATCGTCGATGAGCAGGATCAGCGCAGGGCCTTTTTCCTGTTCACGGTCCAGCGGGATATGAAACAGGCGTACCGGTGTACCATGCCGGCCGTCGCGTTCGAAAAAGATTATGCCCTTGTCATCGGACCGCAGGAAATTGATGAAGTTGCGGCCGGATATATTGGCTTCTTCACGGCCGGTAGCTCTTAAAGCGAAACCCTGGTTGGAAGCTCTAATCCGCCCCTCGCCGCCAATAACCGTCGCCAGCACGCCCGCTTCGGAGAGCGCCCGGCCTGTCGCGCCGCCGACCATGCCGATGGTATCGTCAAGCACGTCGTTGCGGCGCTGCGGTTTGAATTGCCACAGCAGATATTCATCACCCTGCCCCGCTCGCACGACCTTGGCATTATATTCGGCCACCCCGCGCTTCAGCCCTTCGGCATAGCCGCGGCCATCACGCCATGCGTTCCGGCCAGCTGTGGTCAGCAACTCATTCCCGCCATCCTGCAACGGTAACTCCGGCGGAACAGCCGGACCATTAAACCATTTCGTGAACAGCTCATTCGCGCAAACCAGACGCCCGGCACGATCTGTAATTGCCAGTCCTATTTCGGATTGATCGGCAACGAGCCGGGTGACCGCCCAATCGGCCAAAGAGGCTGCTTCTTCGTCGGTTGCCTTATTTTGCGGACGCAGAAAATAAACCACCGCGCCTGTGGTCATTGCCAGTGCCAGAAAAGCAAGAAGCAGCGCGGTATTTTGAACCTGCCAGTAAAGCAGCCCAAGCGACCCCAATATAGCCGCCACCAATATCAGGATACGCAGACGTACGTCATTCGTGGTCTTGCGCGTGCTGGGGTTCAGCAACCCCATATTGTCTCGGGCTTCACTCGCCATCTTTGTAGCTGTCCAAGTTCAATTTCTTAATCCGTCGTTCCCATTTCCGGGCTGTCCACCAGCGCCAGCCGAATGAACTGATCACATAGCCTAAGGCGGAGAAAGTAATTGCCAACAACAAAAAGCCAAAAGCCGTTACACCTGCTTCACGCACAAACCAGCTAAGCCACATGCCGAACTCGCTGCGTATCTGGGTATTGATCGGCTGGCCATAGGTCAGCGCATCGATACGCAGGGCAAATTTGCCAATCTGGTTGGCCGCGGCAATCCAGAACGGGTAAGTGAATGGATTGGTTATAAATGTCGTTAGCGCCGCAACCGGAACATTTGCGCGAATTGGCAGCGCCAAAAAGACAGCACCAAATATCTGACCCACCGGAATCAGAAAGGCCGCCAGCATGCCAAGGGCCACACCGCGCGGCACTGACCGGCGCGTGAATCGCCATAGGTCAGAACGCAAAAAGCGGTGGGCAATTGGACGCAAATACTTGTTTTTCGCCATTCCCGCCCGGGTTGGCATTTTTTCTTCGAGCCAGCGGAAGACGCGCATGATGGTCCGCGCACCCCAGTCTTTACCCGATGAATTAGGATCAGCCATGTTCGCGCAACAATCGCCCTTGCTGACGTTTCCAGTCGCGGTCCTTTTCGGTAGCGCGTTTGTCGGGGGCTTTCTTACCTTTGGCCAATGCCAGCTCGATCTTGGCGCGGCCCTTGCCATTGAAATAGATGGACAAGGGCACAATGGTCATGCCCTTGCGCATTACGGCGCCGTAAAATTTGTTGATTTGCCGCCGGTTAAGCAGCAATTTGCGCGGGCGCTTCGGTTCGTGATTATGGCGGTTGCCATGACTCCATTCAGGAATATTGGCGTTGATTAGCCAAACCTCATCATCTTTGACCTCGGCATAGCTTTCGGCAATAGTTCCTGAGCCGAAACGCAAGGACTTGACCTCTGTTCCTGTCAGCATGATGCCCGCTTCGAACTTCTCATCGAGATGATAGTCATAGCGCGCTCGCCGATTTTCGGCGACGATCTTTTGTTTATCGAATTCAAGAGGACGAGGCTTCGCCATCAGATCAAACCAGCTCCCTCCAGCGCGGCGTCCACGGCTTTGCGGGCTGCATCGGAAGGCGGCGTCATCGGCAAGCGCAAATCAACCGGAAAACCATCAACGACCCGGGACAAGGCATATTTGACTGGCCCGGGCGATGCATCGGCGAACATCGCCTTGTGAAGCGGATAGAGCTTGTCATTCAACTCACGCGCTTTTTCATAGTCGCCCGCAGCGCAAGCCGCCTGAAATTCAGCGCACAGCTTAGGCGCAACATTGGCAGTCACAGAAATGCATCCGGCACCACCAGATGCGTTAAAGGCGAGAGAGAGTTCATCCACGCCGGACAACAGGCAGAAATCATCATCGCAGGCAAGCCGGTGATCGGTAACCCGGTCAATTTCACCGCTGGCATCCTTTATCGCAATCACACTTGGCAGCTTGGACAATGCCGCTACCGTTTCCGGCAATATATCCGTCACCGTGCGCGCAGGCACATTATATAGCACCAGCGGCAAGTCATTTTTCGTCGTCAGTGTCTCAAAATGGGCGTAAATGCCTTCCTGATTGGGTCGATTATAATAAGGCGCCACGACCAGACCGGCTGCTGCGCCGCATTTTTTGGAAAAATTCAAATGGAGCAAGGCGTTGGTGGTGTCATTGGAACCGCAACCGGCAATGACAGGCACCCGTCCGGCGGCTTGCTCGATGCACACTTCGATAACGCGATGATGCTCGGCATTGGACAAAGTCGAGGACTCACCGGTGGTCCCACAGGGAACCAGACCGCTACTACCTTGCTCGATTTGCCAGTCTACCAAGGCCCGAAATTCACCTTCCGCAAACGATCCGTCGCGAAAGGGAGTCACCAGGGCCGGAATTGAGCCGGAAAACATGGAAATACTCCTTTAAATTTGGCTAAGAAATTGCCAAGGCTTACTCAAGCTTAACAATGATATAGTTCTTCGTTCAGCGCCTGATAAGGAGCCTACCCCCAAAATGTCCAGTATGGTATCAAGAATTATTCTCGCAAGCCTGCTTTTAACACCAGTAACATGCATGGCTGCAGAGCAAAGCGGCGGTGCGACACTGTCCGACCCTACTGGTGGAAATGCCGTACTCGGCCTGCAACGCTGGCGCGTTTTGACTCAATCCGACAATTATTCTTTTGAAGACTATGCCGGTTTTCTTGTCACTTATCCTGATTGGCCAGACGGCGCGCGTATGCAGCGCAATGCAGAGCAGGCAATTGATATAAACAATTTCTCCGCTGGCCGGGTGATTGCCTTTTTTGACCGCTTTGCACCGCTGACCAATGCCGGGGCGGCAAAATATGCGGTTGCCCTGCAATCCAGGGGAGAAACTCTGAAAGCCAATGCGATGGCGCAGCAGGCCTGGCGTGGCGGCACGTTGACCGACGAAGATGAAGCAGCCCTGCTCAGCCGGTTTAGCTCCGCCCTGACAGTGGATGATCATGATGCCAGGATGGATGCGCTTTTATGGGCACGGGCAACGCAGGATGCAGCCCGGCAGCTCGGCTTTGCATCATCCGGGCGCCGTGCGGTTTTTGCCGCCCGTCTGGCGCAACTGACCAACGCACCGGATGCCAATGCGAAAGCCGCAACAGTCAATAGCCTTGGCCAATATGATGCCGGCTATATAGCCGACCGCGCACGCTATTTGCGTAACAAAGGACAGAGCTACAATGCGCGCCAGCTTATGGCCAACCGGCCAGTGCTGCGGATTCGCCCCACGAGCGATTCCCAGATCGCGACCTGGTATGATGCGAATCTGATCAATGCGAAGGCGGCATATAACGACCGGCAATGGACAGTAGCTTATAATATCGCATCGAAAGTCGATGATGCCTATGCCGGATCGACTGATATTGCCGCGCAGAGCAGCCGGATCCGTGACAAATATTCCGACCTGACCTGGCTGGCCGGCAATGCCGCCCTCTGGGGTCAGCGTAATCCGGCCAAGGCGGTCGCGATGTTTGACCGTTATGCGCGTTCCTATAACAGTCCCAACATCCGCTCAAAAGGCTATTATTGGGCTGGTCGTGCAGCCGCCGAAGCGGGGCAAACCGCTGAAGCAACAAGCTTTTTTGAGAAGGCCGCGGCCTTCCCCGATCATTTTTACGGTCAGCTGTCGCTGGAACGATTGGGCCGGCCCCTTCCCGCATTTAACCGGAAACCGGCCATCGAGATCACCGACGAAGACCGGCGCACCTATGACCAGAATCCTCTGGTCATTGCCACAAAGGCCTCCACACGGACTGGGCCATGGAAAGAACAAATTCGTTTCCACCGCGCCTTGGCCTATGAGGCCGACAGCCCAAAAGACTATTTATTGATCAGTGACTTATCAAAGCGTATCGGTGCCCGCGATCTTGGCGTGATCAAAGGAATTAGCGCACTTGGCGCAGGCGTCGGCCCCATTGATGAAACCTCTTTCCCGACCATGCCGGTTCCTTCCGGTCATGAGAGCAGATGGACCATCATTCACGCGGTCACTCGGCAAGAAAGCCAGTTTGCGCAAGGCGCGATCAGCCATGCCGGTGCGCGCGGTCTGATGCAGCTGATGCCCGGTACTGCGCGAGAACAATCCGGCAAAATAGGATTGTCCTATAATCTGTCCGGTCTGACCGGCGACCCCCAATATAACATCCGGCTGGGAAGCAGTTATTTCCAGCGGATGCTGAGCTATTATGGCGGCAGCTATCCACTGGCCGCTGCGGCTTATAATGCAGGGCCCGGCAATGTGAACAAATGGCTGCGGCGCAATGGTGATCCGCGACAGGGCGGCATCGACTGGCTGAAATGGATTGAAGACATACCGATTTCCGAGACCCGCAATTATGTCAAACGCGTGCTGGAAAATGCAGTCGTCTACGACACAATGAACCCGCGTGGCCCGACGATCAAAAGCGATACGCCGCTGACCCGCTATATCGGGAAGAATTACAAAGGTTGATGGCAGGTCCGCTTTGTTGCGAAAGCGGATGCTTTTGAATGGCGGCGATTACACTTACTTTCGTTATTATCAGTCTCGCAAATCTACTAGATATTTTATATCTGGTCGTATGAACCAGATTACGTCGCTATATGTTTACAAGGTCATCGGGCAAGCCAGTGCTGGAGTTGAGGCGCGGGACTTGGTTGAAGGATTGGGATTGGCATATGATGGTCCTGTCGATCCCACCCGCATGGTGTCTTCGACAGAATATTATGACTTCTTCGCTGCTCTGGCCGAACGTGATCCGAACGGCCTTGAACTGCCCCTTCGCATTGGTGCGGCCATGCATAGCGATGAATATGGAGCGTTTGGATTAGCATGGAAATCTGCACCTGACCTACGGGGCTCTTATACAAGATCGGAGCGCTATGGTCGTGTATTGGGCAGCGCTGAGACCTATTCGCTCGAGCAATGCGCAGAGGGCCTGTTCTATAGCCTTCATAAAACTGGTGATGGCAGTCTTGGCATGCTGCTCTCGAATGAGGCCAGTCTTTCTGCTGTCGTCACCATTAGTCAGGAAGTCAGTTCAGCTCCTTTTGTCCCGCAAGCCGTGTTCTTCAAACATGCTCCAAGGGGTGACGAATCGGTTTACACTGATCACTTTGGTTGCCCTGTACACTTTGAATCAGGTCGCGACGCCTTGCTCGTCAGCGAACAGAGTTTAGCGGCGCCCAACAAGCTGGGTGACGAAACAATTGCGAGATTCTTCGACCGCCATCTGGAACAAGAACTTGCTGCGCGGGCAGATGAAAATAGTTTGGATAAGCGCGTCCGGATAACGGTGGCGCAATTACTCAGCGAAGGCGTTCCAACGCTTTCACTTATCGCATCAAAGCTGGGGATGAGCTCTCGCACTTTGCAAAGGCGATTGTCCGATAAAGGGCAATCCTATCAGAACCTCGTTGATCTGGCCCGTCAGGAACTCGCCCAACAGTTGCTTCGAGACACGGATTACAGCCTCGCGGAGATCGCATTCCTGACCGGTTTTGCAGAGCAAAGCGGATTCACGCGGGCCTTCAAGCGCTGGGCGGGGCGAACACCGCGTTCTTATCGTCTGGAATCCACGATTAGCTGACTTTTGGCGCGAACTGCCAAAAGACTGGCACCATCAGGCAAGATTACAAACTGGCCGCTCCTTAATCATCGGTTTGCACCCACCAAATAAGGAGCAAGCCAGTGGACTTTCAAAATGACAAGAAAAACATCACCCTTGTTCTGGGCGGCACGGGAAAAACCGGCCGACGCGTTGCGGAACGCCTGAGGCGATCTGGTTATGATTTTCGGATTGGGTCAAGATCCGCCGTTCCATCATTTGATTGGGACAATGACGCGAGTTGGGACCCGTGCCTCAAAGGAGTGACCTCTGTATATATCACCTACACCCCCGACCTCGCCATTCCCGGTGCAAGTGATGCCATCCAGGCTTTTGTCAACAAAGCAAAACGCAAAGGCGTCAAACGACTAGTACTTTTATCCGGCCGCGGCGAGACAGAAGCGCAAGCCTGTGAGCGCATAGTCCAGCGAGCAGGTCTCGATTGGACCATTGTCCGGGCCAGCTGGTTCCACCAGAATTTCTCTGAAGGTGCCTTTATTGACATGGTAATGGGTGGCGCGATCACATTGCCAGCAGGTGACACGCCGGAACCTTTTGTTGATGCAGACGATATTGCTGATGTAGCATTTGCGGCACTGACCGAAGATGGTCATGCAGGAAAGATATATGAAGTCACAGGCCCAAGGCTGATAACGTTCAACGACGTGGCCAAGGCACTGTCAAAAGCAACCGGCAGAGAAATCAGCTATGTCGATGTTCCTCACGAAGCTTTTGTCGAGAACATCCGGCAGTCTGGCGCTCCTGGCGAAGTGGTTTGGATGCTCGACTATCTTTTTGCAACCGTACTTGATGGCCGTAACGCACATATCGCTGATGGAGTGGAGCGAGCTTTGGGTCGCCCTGCCAAGGATTTTGTAGATTATGCCAACGATGCAGCGGCAACTGGTTGTTGGGAAGTGGTGGCATGATGCACGATCGCCCGCCGTCACAAGCGCTGTTTCAGGCCATGATCATGGAATTGGTCATTGCCGGTCTGGGCGCCATTATCTGGCTGCGATTTCGTTCAACACAATCCCAGTAATCATGCGCTGAACAACGCAATATCTTACCGGAGAAGGAATTTCTGATGTCTTATCTATGGTCTGTCTATATCTGCCTTGCCCTTGGCCTATGGTGCGCCTTTGAAGGTGGAGTGTTCAAGGCGTTTTCCGAATTTGTCATGAAGGGCCTTCTGCGCGCAGCACCTGCTAGCGGTATTGAAAGCATGCAGCAGATCAACAAAACAGTGATCCGCACCGAATTTGTGGCGGCGCTGTTTGCCATCACTGCCTTCTCAGCGGCATTTGCTATTTATGGCATATTTGCCCTGGATGGCCCGGTCAGGCTGATCCTCATTGCGGCAGCCTTCAGCTATCTTTGCAGCGTGTTCTTGATGACATTGTTCGGCAATGTCCCGATGAATAACCGGCTCGCTGCGCTGGCCCATGACTCAGTCGAAGCGCGTGGCTATTGGCAGCATTATGCCCAAAGATGGACCAGGCTCAATCATTTCCGTACCGGCGGATCTTTTCTGGCGGCCGGATTATATTTGATCGCAGCACTGACCTTGATGGTCAACAAATCTGTCTGATGATCACGAAACAAAGGAGCAGATTATGAAACGATATATTCGCATTATATTGGGCACCATCGTTGCCGTTATCAGCTGGGTGGCCTTGGTTTTCCTAGTCTCCAGTGAAGGATGGCTGCGCGAACCAATAACAGCCTCCCCTTCATCAGATGCGTTTATGGCTGCTGCCGAGAAGATCATTGATGAAGATTCTGTTGGCAATATAGCGATGGTGCTTGTCGAAAAAGGTGAAGTGACAAATAGCTACTATCGTTCAAACGGTGCCTCCGTTGATGAGAATAGCGTTTTTCAGGTTGCTTCACTGAGCAAATGGTTGACGGCCTGGGGTGTGATGGCTCTGGTAGAAGACGGCTTGATCGACATCGATGCTCCCGTCTCCCGATATCTAACGCGTTGGCAATTGCCCGACAGCGAATTTAACCATTCGGGCGTGACCATTGGCAGACTTCTAAGCCATACTGCTGGTCTTGATGACAGCCTAGGATATAACGGGTTCGATACGCCCAGTGACGTGCAGACACTTGAAGATTCACTGACGCGCGCCAAGGACGCCTCACCTGGGAAGACCGGGGTGGTCAAAGTCGGCCATGAACCTGGTAAAGAATGGAACTATTCCGGCGGTGGGTACACGTTGTTGCAGCTCGTTGTCGAAGAAGTCTCGGGCCTTTCATTTGCCGACCATATGAAAGAGCGGGTGTTCGAGCCGCTCGGCATGACGCACACAACATTTGACCATGCTGAAGCTATTGAGATGGGGCTTGCAGAAAATTTCACATTGGACGGTAATACCGAGCCGTTCCGCTGGTACACAGCTGTTGGAGCAGCTTCGCTTTTTACATCACCTGCTGACATGGCGAGGTTTGTTGAAATGCAGTCACCGGGTAAGGACCAGTCCGTGCTGTCCGAAAAGATACTCGGCATGATGGCCACCTCTCACGCGTCATCGCTGGGTGCGGATGTTTGGGGATTGGGCGTGATGCTATACGCCCCAAATAACCGCGGCGAGTTCATCATTGGTCATGACGGGAACAATGAACCAGCGATCAACACCGCAGTCCGACTTGATCCGAACACTGGCGATGGAATTGTTGTCCTGGAAACGGGTAGCGCCCTGCTCGCTACAGAAATCGCGGGCGAATGGGTGTTTTGGAAAACCGGCAATGTCGACAACCTGGCATTCGCGATGCTGCTGGATACTATGTTCCTCTGGATATTGATCGGCAGCTTTGTAATTTTGTTCATCGGGATAGTCATCGGATGGCGCGGAGGGCGAAACGGGCGGGCTAGTGAGAGAGGCGGTCCTCTGCATATAGATCCAGCGTCCGCTTTGCGCCCGAAGCGCAAACTAGCGACAAGCCTTCGAGAGCCGCGTTAAACCGCATTTACGATCCCAACATCCATTAACCCCATTGCCCCCGTCGCATCCCTCGCCTAAATCTTTCAACATGAGTATTTTTACTGGCAATCATTTCTTTCTTCCCGTCATTGCAATTGCTGCATTGGCGGCCACCACTCCATTGGCAGGGTGCAAACGAATACCCGATGCTGATGCCAACCGTCCGGAAACCGCGCTGGCCTATCCGCCGGCGTCTCGGCCGGTGTCTGAACTTGCCGGCAATCAATGGTCGACCGAAACCGCACGTGACAAGGTTGGCGAAGCGGAAGAAATCATGAAGGCTGCGGGAATCGAACCCGGCATGACAGTTGCTGATATTGGTGCTGGTGAAGGCTATTATACCGTCCGGCTGGCTGAAAGAGTCGGTGCCGAGGGACGGGTATTGGCACAGGATATCGACAAGGATGCAATAAAGCGGCTCGCCGATCGAGTCGCACGTGATGCGCTGGACAATGTCTCCATAAAGCTGGGCGCACCAGATGATCCGCGCCTCCCCGAAGACAGCTTTGACCGTATTTTTCTGGTCCACATGTACCATGAGGTGCGGGAACCTTACGCTTTTCTATCACGCCTGCGTCCTTCCATCCGCCGGGATATAAATGGTGGCAGCTATGATGGCGGCGAAGTGATTGTTGTCGATGTCGATCGCCCCTTTGTCCAGCATGGTATCCGGCCCAAACAGCTATTCTGCGAATTTGAAGCGGTTGGTTATCAGCTGATCGGCTTTATGGAGCGGCCGGAACTTGGCGGCTATTTCGCACGCTTTCGCCCGGTGGGCAAAGCGCTGCTGCCAGGCAAGATCAAGGCTTGCGAGTTAGAAAAGTAACAAGCTTCGCATATGTATTTGAGCCCGCAAGCCCTGCACCTCGGGCGTCATGCATGTTCAATAATATATATACTATAGATACTTAACTAGCTTTCATCACCCATTTTCAGAGCAGCGATAAACGCCTCTTGCGGGATACTGACATTGCCATATTCACGCATTTTGGCCTTACCCTTTTTCTGCTTGTCGAGCAGCTTCTTCTTTCGGCTGATATCACCGCCATAGCATTTGGCGGTCACATCCTTGCGCATCGCTGCGATTGTCTCGCGCGCTATGACCTTACCGCCAATTGCCGCCTGCACCGGGATCTTGAACAGATGACGCGGGATCAGGTCTTTGAGCCGCTCGCACATATGGCGGCCGCGCGATTCCGCTGCATCGCGGTGGACAATCATGCTGAGCGCATCAACCGGATCGCCGTTGACCAATATGTTCATCTTGACCAAATCACCCGTCCGCAAGCCCACCTGATGATAGTCAAAACTCGCATAGCCGCGTGATATGCTTTTCAACCTGTCGTAAAAATCGAATACCACCTCATTGAGCGGCAGCTCGTAAACAACCTGTGCGCGGTCCCCGACATAGGTCAGGTTCTTCTGCACACCACGCCGGTCCTGACAGAGTTTGAGGATACCGCCGAGATATTCATCCGGGCAATAGATGGTCGCCTCAATCCAAGGCTCGTCAATATTGGATATCTTTACGACGTCCGGCATGTCGGCGGGATTGTGCAAAAATTGTTCGGTCCCGTCGTTCATCACCATCCGGTAAACGACAGATGGAGCCGTGGTGATCAGGTCGAGATCATATTCACGGGTCAGGCGTTCCTGAATAATCTCCAGATGCAGCAGGCCCAGGAAACCGCAGCGGAACCCCTGCCCCAGCGCGGCACTGGTTTCCATTTCAAAGGTAAAGCTGGCGTCATTGAGCCGCAGCTTGCTGATGCTTTCACGCAACTTTTCAAAATCGGCCGCATCGACCGGGAAGAGCCCGCAGAACACAACCGATTGCACTTCCTTGAAGCCCGGCAATGCTTCTTCCGCTCCGCCTTTAACGGTGGTAATCGTATCACCGACCGCAGTCTGGGACACTTCCTTGATCTGCGCTGTAATGAAACCGATCTCGCCCGCAGCCAATTCCGGCAATTGCTCAATCTTCGGCCGCATACAGCCAACCCGGTCAACCAGGTGTTCCGTGCCCTGCGCCATGAACTTGATCCGCTGCCCCTTGGTCAGCACACCGTCAATCACACGGACAAGAATAACAACGCCCAGATAGGGATCATACCAGCTATCGACCAGCATGGCCTTCAGCGGCGCATCGCGGTCGCCGCCGGGTGCGGGTATCTTCTCGACAACCTGTTCCAATATATCTTCGATACCAATGCCGGACTTGGCGGAGGCCAGCACCGCTTCGGATGCATCAAGACCGATAATCTCTTCAATTTCGGTCCGAACCCGCTCCGGTTCTGCTGCCGGCAGGTCGACCTTGTTTAGGATGGGAACAATCTCGTGATCATGCTCGATCGACTGATACACGTTGGCGAGCGTCTGCGCTTCCACGCCCTGTGCCGCATCAACCACCAGCAACGCGCCTTCACAGGCGGCCAGGCTGCGCGACACTTCATAGGCAAAATCGACATGACCCGGTGTGTCCATCAGGTTCAGCTCATAGGCCTCGCCATTTTTGGCGGTGTAGTTAAGCCGCACCGTCTGTGCCTTGATGGTGATACCGCGTTCCCGCTCGATATCCATATTGTCGAGCACCTGCTCACTCATCTCGCGCTCGGTCAAACCGCCAGTATATTGGATCAGGCGATCCGCTAGCGTGGATTTGCCGTGGTCAATATGCGCGATGATCGAGAAATTACGAATATGGGAACGTTCAGTCATGTCCGCGCCGATAGCAGGGGTTTTCGCCGCTGTCAGCAGGGAAACGCGTAAAATGCGCGCCGCCAGTCGAACTATGTCAGGCGGCGCGCATCTATTCAGCGGAAAGCTGTCATATCAGCGCAAACTTAGCCGCCGCCCAGTGGAATGCGGAAACCGACATTGAACAGTGATTGCTCACTCTTCACGCCCAAACTAGCGGGCAACAGATTGACATCATAGTCGCCGCGATCCGTGGCACGATAAGTATATTGACCGAAAAGCTCGAAGGATGGACTCAGTCTGTAAGTCACACCGGCTATGCCCTGATAGGCGAACCGGGTCTTCTTATCATCCACCACATCGATTCCCGATGGCGCATATTCCACGTCCTGCCTGGTAAAGCCAACGCCCGCGCCCACATAAGGCACAAGAGTTTCACTGATCTTGAAATCATAGAGAGCATTGGCAAACAGACCGTAGTTTTTGATCTGGCCGTCATCGGTGCTCAATACCGCACCCACTGTCGGATTGGCCGCATCGGCGGCACCGCGGGTCAATATAGCCGAGTCTAAGCCGTCAATCACGGTTCCACCAACGGCCAAATCCCGATGCAAATCAACATTGGCTTTATTGTAAAAGCCTTGCAGTTCCACCCGGAAGCCATTGTCAAAACGATAGCCAGCCAGCAGATTCAGGTCGAGGCCGTTATCGAGCTCTGTCGTCCAATCGAGATCAGTACCCGATGCGATGGCGTCAAAGTCGGCTGTAGCCGCAACATCGCCTTCAAATTCTCCGCGATTTTTTGAATCACTTGGTAAATTCAGTCCTGCCGATGCACCTACATAAGGCTCTCCGGCATGTGCGGTACCGCTGAACGCAAGAGACGTTCCTGCGGCAAGGACTGCAAATAGTTTATACGAACTACGCATATTCAACTCCAAACCCCTGTTCGGTGTTGCCCCGCTCGCGTCAATTGGGCATGCGCCTGACTATTTCAAGAAGATGACAACTCGGCCCATCGCAAAATGGGCCGATTTTGGGCGATTCTATCACCATTCGTCGTAAATTGTGGCACCGGTGCATCACCTGCTCTGCGGATTCCCGGACTGCTGCTGCTAGTAAATTCCGCCTTCGTCCTGCAGGAAGTCAGCATCATTTTGTGCTGGCCGGTTGCGGCTATTCGCATCACGTTCGCGCGCGGCAAGTTTAGCGGCTCGTATTTGTGCCTTACGGGCTTCCAGACGGGCCAGCAACTCTTCCTTGCGGATGGATCGCCTTGGTTCGGTTTCCGGTTTGAATACATCCCAAATCACGGCCGACCTGGGGTCATCGGATGGCCAACCGCCGAAGACCCGCTTGCCACTCTTTCTGTCCACCCTGACCATACGGATACCGCGAGGCGCGACAAAAGGCGTTTTTGGCATTCCGGCCATGGCTTTTTGAGCAAATTCCTTGAAAATCGGTGCGGCCAAAGTACCGCCCTGGGCATAGCCGCCCATATTGGCAGGCTGGTCAAAGCCCATATAGACACCAGCGACCATATCTGGAGAACCACCGACAAACCACACATTGGTCGGACCACTTGCTGTTCCGGTCTTGCCAAATAGCGGACGGTTCAGGCTTTTCAGATTTTGCGCGGTACCGCGGGTGATCACACCTTCAAGAATATTGACCATCTGAT
Organism: uncultured Sphingomonadaceae bacterium; assembly: GCA_947495985.1. Taxonomy (GTDB): domain Bacteria; phylum Pseudomonadota; class Alphaproteobacteria; order Sphingomonadales; family Sphingomonadaceae; genus Parasphingorhabdus. Next base: position 463,891 of record CANMBD010000001.1, on the reverse strand, counting down.
AAGCCGTCATCGGGTCCATCAACTGTTTCCCGGCCGGACGCGGACGCGGCATTGCTTCGCCGTCCCAATCATCCCGATTACAGTCTTCACAAATCCGTTTATCGGCGCGGAAAATCACCTTACCCTGACGGTCCTGCACGAAGTCAATGACAGTCGGTTGCAATTCCCGTCCATGATTTACCAGCATCGAATAGGCATTGGTCAACTTAGCGACCGTGGTATCGCCTGCACCCAATGCAAAGGCGAGATAGGGTTTGTAATCGCCAATCCCCATGGTCTTGATGGTCTTTACTACATTGTCCATGCCTGCGTCATTGGCCGCGCGCACGGTCATCAGGTTACGGGATTGCTCCACTCCCCAACGCAGCGTTTGCTCACCTGCCCCGCGAGAACCGCCGAAATTGCGGAAGCATTTGCGGCCGAGCGCCGCCGATTGATAAACACAGAAAGGACTGTCGACAATGATGGTCGCTGGTGTCATGCCTTGATCTAGCGCGGTAGCATAAACAAACGGCTTGATCGTCGAACCCGGTTGGCGCTCGGCCTGTGTTGCGCGGTTAAACGAACTCATCCGATCATCAAACCCGCCCTGCATTGCCCAAATCCGGCCGTTGCGAGGGTTTTGCACCACCATGCCGCCCGAAACCTTGGGAACATTACGCAGCACATAGCTACTGCCACCGGCTGGGCTTACCGCGATAATGTCGCCCGCTGCCAGCTTGCTCGGCGCGTTCTCGATGCGCCCGGTTGTTCCGTCGGTAAATCCGATTTCTGCACCATTGCCTGAACGGTTCAAGGCGACTGCGATGCGCCAGTCAGCATGGTCAGTATTGATGAAAGTTGAGGCCAGGCGCTGCGACCACTGATCATCGATCTCGATCTTGTTAATCGGTCCGCTCCAGCTTTTGCCGCGGCTATAACGCAGCAAGCCGTTGCGCAGAGCATCTTTGGTATAGTCCTGTAATTCGGGGTTTAGCGAAGTGCGGACCCACAGGCCGCCGGAATAGACACTATAAGGCCCGGCTTCTTCATTCTCGCCAAATTGCTCGATCAACTGGCGCCGGACTTCCTCGATAAAATAACCGCCCACGCGCTGAAAGCGCGCACCACGAGAGCGGATCGCGCCCAAAGGTTGGGCAACCGCCAGATCATGCTGCTCCTGCGTGATCCAGTCATTGTCCAGCATCCGACCCAATGCCCAATCGCGCCGGTTGACAGCGCGCTGTTCGTTATTTTCAGGCCGATAGTTGGACGGCCCCTTGGGCAGGATCGCGAGATACGCCATTTCATGCAGCGCCAGTTCATCGACGTCCTTGCCAAAATAAGCCTGGGCAGCGGCCTGCACACCATAAGCGTTCCGGCCAAGGAATATCTGGTTGAGATAGAGTTCCAGAATCTCTTGCTTGGTCAGAACCTCTTCGATCCGGTAAGCCAGCAAGGCCTCCCGTACCTTGCGGCGATAGGAAACCTCATTGGTCAAAAGCAGGTTTTTGGCAACTTGTTGCGTGATCGTGGATGCACCGACCGGCCGTCCGCTGCTGGAAATATTGGTAACAATCGCTGTTGCAATGCCGGGATAGTCGAGACCGCCATGTTCAAAAAATGTCCGGTCCTCCGCGGCCAGATATGCACGTATCAAGAGCGCAGGATATTCGGCATATTCCAGCTGTACCCGGCGTTCACGGGCATAGCTGTGAACCGGTTCGCCATCATAAGCGCGCACCATTGTAGGCAGTGGCGGCTCATATTGCTGAAGGGTCTTCGCATCAGGCAGGTCGCGAGCGAAAATAACCCAGATCAATAACCAGCCCAGCAAGCATAATGCGACAAAGGCCAGAAACAGCCGAAACCAACGATTTTCCCACAGTTTTTCAACACGATTCAGAAAACCGCCAGTGTTGCGTTCCAGCTTGTAGGCAAGGCTTTCGGGCGCGCTAGTGCCTTGATTATCGGGTGTATTTTCGACCATATACTGCGCTATCTAGCAGTATCAGGAGCATTTTCCAGAGAATATCGACGAAAAACTTTACCGACACATGATGTTACAAAAGTCAGCGTTACGATATTCGCTATTTGGACCCGGCACCAGAGCTTTGCGAACCTCGCTGCGCCAGTTTCCGGGCAAAATGCGCTTCGATTGCGTTGGCGATACCAATGGCGACCTTCGACTGGCCGGCACGAGAGCTCAGCAGTTCGACATCTTCTTTGTTGGTCAGATAGCCACTTTCGAACAAGACTGACGGCGTGTCGGGTGCTTTCAAAACCACCAGGGATGCAAAACGATGGGGATTGGCGCGGAATTTTATCATCCGCTGCCCTTCGCGGATCAGCAGCTTGGCAAAATCGGCAGATACATTCATCGTCTCGCGCTGAGTCAGGTCGATCAATATCGATGATACATCGCGATTGGACCCGCCAAGATTGACACCATTGATGATATTCGACCGATTTTCACGTGCTGCCAATTTGGCCGCTTCCCGGTCAGATGCGACTTCGGAAAGGGTATAAACGGTCGCGCCAGCGGCCGATTCATTACCCGCAGCATCGGCATGGATAGAGATGAACAAATCCGCATCCAGCCTGCGGGCGATGCCGTAGCGCTCCTCGAGCACCAGATATTTGTCACTGTCGCGTGTCATCGCCACGCGCACCCGGCCACTGGCAACCAGCTGATCGCGAACAGCCCGCGATATGGCGAGAGTGACATCCTTTTCGCGCTGACTGCCATGCGGAGAAATCGCGCCCGGATCATGACCGCCATGGCCCGCATCGATAACAACCAGCGGCCGGCTTGGATCATCAGGACCACTGATTTTCGGGAGATCCACAGTGTCTTGCGGTTTTCCGAGGGGCACCTTCACGCTATATGTTTTCTTCGGAGGTTCCGCCCGGAATTTAACCGGCGGAAAGAAGGACTTACGCCCCTTTTTGATCGCAGCACCGCCAACTGATTGCATGCTCAGTTTCAGGCTTTTTCCATCGGCCGAAAAACCGCCTCCAGTAATGACTGCAGGACGATCGAGATCGAAAACGATCCGCGCCGTATTGGGGTCATACTGCCCCTGACGCACGGATTTTACCATGCCTTCAGCATGGCCGCCACGCCCGGCTTTGCCGCCCTTTATGTCAACGGCAATGCGGTCGGGACCAACTAGAGAGAATGTCGACGCACCCTCCACCAGACCATCGAAAGAAACAGTTATCTGACCATCGCTGCTATCAATACGGCTTACGGAGCCCGCATCTGCAGGGTTCAGGGCCAATAGCGAGGATGCTAAAATTGCTGCGAACGGCATGGCCGCCTTATGCAATGTGCCAGCCATGTCGGTCCAGTTAAAATTCATATCGGCGGCATCATCCTCGGTTTCCCACCACAAAACGCGGTAAAAACCCTATTAAGGATAAGCCTATAAGCGCCGGTAAAATGACTTGGTTAACAGCATTTTTACTATATTTACGATGAGCTTAGCTTCTATTCGTAACAATAGGATACCGGTGGTCCGATACGGTGATAGTTTGTGTTGCCGATTTGCTATTGCGGTGCTAGCACCCCATTTGTGTCGTTAGAGATTTTTGAAAACGGCACGAGCTAAGTTGGATGTTTATCCAGCATATACAGGTTGAAGCGACATGAGGCATGACATCTCCGGCTCCGAAACTCTTCCACAGGGAAGTGTTTCTATGGACGGAAAGACTCTGGCTAACGGCCCGGGCCATGCATTTGTCGCAGACACATTTTTTTCAGAGATATTTGAAATTAACCGGATGACGCCGCCCGCTCCCCCTTTTTCGGCAGCGCGCAAGAAGACGTCGTCCCTTTTATATTGCATGGTCCCGCCGGGAGCATTCCCGCCGCATCATGCCAGGAGTATATTGAATGACAACGCGCATGTTAATCGACGCGCGCCACCAGGAAGAAACCCGGGTGGCGGTCGTAAAAGGGAACAAAATTGAAGAGTTCGATTTTGAATCTTCCGAACATAAACAGCTAAAAGGCAATATTTATCTAGCAAAAGTGACGCGGGTCGAACCCTCGCTACAGGCCGCTTTTGTGGACTATGGCGGAAATCGTCACGGGTTTTTGGCCTTTAGCGAAATCCACCCCGACTATTACCAGATTCCAAAAGAAGACCGCGAACGCCTGCTCGCCGAGGAAGCGGAGCATGCCGCCGAAGAAGCGGCCCTGCGCGCGCAGGAGGAAGAGGAAGAAGATGCGCCCGCGGACATGGTGCGTAGCGAAGCGACCGAAGAGCTCGATACCGCACTGGTCGAAGTCGAGAAAGACGAAAGCGTCGATACAATTGATGTCACGGAAGGCGAAGTGCCAGCCGAAGATACCAATGGTGATGACAGTGACGACGACGAAGATGGCGACGAAGATAGCAGCGATGAGGAAGACGGTGAAGACGAAGCCGACGATGATACCGATGCATCGACAGACAGCGACAAAGAAACCGAAACCAAAGGTCGTAACAGACGCGGTAAAGGCCGCAACCGCGGACGTGGCGGTCGTGGCGGCAAAAACGTAGCCAAAGCCAGCGATCAGGCGCGCCAAAAGCGCATGGCCCTGCGCAAGCGTTACAAAATTCAAGATGTTATACAGCGCCGCCAGGTTGTTTTGGTGCAAGTCGTTAAGGAGGAGCGCGGCAATAAAGGCGCGGCTCTCACCACCTATCTTAGCCTGGCCGGTCGCTATTGCGTGCTGATGCCCAATACGTCTCATGGCGGCGGCATCAGCCGGAAAATCAACAATGCCGGTGATCGCAAGCGGTTAAAATCGATCATCGCCGATCTTAACCTGCCCAACACAATGGGCTGTATCGTTCGCACTGCGGGCCTATCGCGGACCAAACCGGAAATCAAACGCGACTTCGATTATCTTGCCCGGCTTTGGGATGAGGTTCGGGAGAATACATTGGGTGCGGTCGCTCCCAAGTTGATCCACAGCGACAGCGATCTCATAAAGCGCGCCATCCGTGACATCTATAATCGCGAAATTGAAGAAGTGCTCGTCGAGGGTGCAGATGGCTATGCAGCGGCCAAAAATTTCATGAAATTGCTGATGCCGAGCCACAGCCGCCGCGTAAAAAGCTATGCCGACCCGGTATCGCTTTTTCAGCGCTATGGTGTCGAAGATCAGCTTTCGGCCATGTATCAGCCCGAGGTTCAGCTTAAGTCCGGTGGTTATCTGGTGATCAACCCGACCGAAGCATTGGTGTCCATCGACATCAACTCTGGTCGTTCCACGCGGGAACATGGCATTGAAGCGACAGCGGTTAAGACCAACCTGGAAGCCGCCGCGGAAATTGCGCGCCAATTGCGCCTGCGCGATATGGCTGGACTAGTGGTTATCGATTTCATCGACATGGATCGTCACGGCAATATCCGCAAAGTAGAGCGCGCGATGCGTGACGCACTGAAAAACGATCGCGCCCGCATTCAGGTTGGCCGGATTTCCAGCTTTGGATTGCTGGAGATGAGCCGCCAACGCCTGCGCACCGGCGTATTGGAAGCCTCAACCAAAGTTTGCCCGCATTGTGAAGGTACAGGACTTGTCCGTACGGCGTCCTCTTCTGCTTTGTCAGCCCTGCGCCTGATCGAAGAAGAAGCGGCCAAAGGCAAAGCCAAACAGATTACACTGACGGCCAGTCAGGAGGCGACAATCTATGTGCTGAACAGTAAACGGCACGAGATTGACGAAATTGAAAAACGCTATGGCGTTTCTGTAGAGATCACACCTGACGGAGAAATTGAAGGCGCACGGATGGAAGTCAAAGGCTCTGGCGGCCCTCCCAAAAATGCTCCGAAATTCGAACCGATTGTCGATGAAGATGATGACGATATTGTCGACACCGCCGAACGGGATGAAGAGGCAGAAGAGCGTCCTCGCAAGCGGCGGCGGCGGCGCGGACGTCGGGGACGCGGCGGAGATCGTAACAACGAAAGCAATGTCGAAGCAGCCGAAGGCGAAAATACCGCTGAGAAACAGTCAGCTGAAGACCGCAAAGTGGAAGCCGACGAGAAAGGCAGCGATGACGGCGACAAACCGAAAGCACGCCGTTCTCGGAGCACAGGCAACCGGAAATCCGAGGATGACAAGGCAGCAGAGGCCAGCTCTGATGACAATGCTGAAGCAGCGGAAAAACCGAAGCGAGCCAGCCGTTCGCGCAAAAAGTCTGAAACTCCTGATGAGGCACCAGCCGCCGATGACAGTATAGCGAAAGACGCCGAAGAGAAACCGAAGCGTCGCCGCGCACCGCGCAAAACCAAAGCAGCAGCTGAAAAGTCAGATGCAGCGGCGGAAACGACCGATGACGCGACGGCGGAAAAACCGGCCGCAAAAAAACCGCCCCGTTCGAGGGCCAAGAAGGCTGATGCGGACGGCACGGAAGCGGCGGAAAAACCAGCCAAGAAGGCTCCCGCTAGAAAGACAACAGCGAAGAAGTCGGCTGCAAAAAAAGTTGATGAAAGCGCTGCAAAGGAAAGTAAGGCCACCAAAAAAGCCGATGATACGGCCGATAAAGCCGACCAGAAGGCGGGATCGCCACGCGGCGGATGGTGGCAGCGGACTTTTGGTTGATTGCTGGCGGTTGATTACTGATTATGGGCCTCTGCTTAAACAGAGGCCCATAACCCTATCCCGACCGTTTTACCGATTGACGAACAAATTCCGGTTTGTAGAGGAATAGATAGATTTCATCGCAGGTTCACTCTGTTTGTGGTATTGGACAAGCGAATTTGCCAGAACTTCATCCAGAGGACGTCCCGAAGGAAATCTATGTCATCGTCGAATGATACCAAGCGCCAACCGTTTGCTCACCTTTCTCTCTCCCGCATCGGACAACTCATCACCGCGTTTCTCGCGATGGTCGCGATCACCGTTCAACCGGTTGCCGCACAATCCATTCTTCGCGATGCTGAGACTGAAGCGCTGTTCAGCGATATGGTATCCCCACTGGTCGCAGTGTCCGAGCTGGATGCGAAAGATGTCGAAGTCATCCTGATCAACAGTAGCCAGATCAACGCCTTTGTCGCGGGCGGACAACGCATGTTTTTCTACTCCGGAACGATCGAGGCCGCCGACAGTGCAGTCGAAATCCAAGGTATCATGGCGCACGAGCTGGGTCATATTACCGGCGGTCATATCATCCGCTTTGATGAAGGTATCAAGACCGCAACCGGCATTACAATTCTCAGCCTGATCCTGGGTGCCGCCGCCATTGCCGCAGGTGCGGGCGATGCAGGCGCCGGGATATTGGCAGCCGGCCAGCAGGCGGCGACCGGTAAGTTCCTGGCTTTTAGCCGCGTGCAGGAGCGGGCAGCAGACTCCGCTGGCGCACGCTATCTTTCCGCCGCTGGGATCACTGGTCGAGGTTCGATTGATTTCTTCAAAAAGCTGCAAAATTACGAGTTCCGTCTCGGCATTCCGCAAGAGGATAGCTATGGCCGCACCCACCCGCTCTCCGGCGAGCGCGTGACGCTGCTCCGAGACGTCTACCAGGCCGACCCGGCATGGGACACACCACCAGACCCGGAAATTGAAAAACGTTTTCAGCGTGTTAAGGCAAAATTGCTTGGCTTCACCAATGAACCGACGACTACGTTGCGCAAATTCCCGGAAAGCGACCAGAGTATCCCTGCCCGTTATGCACGCGCCTATGCTTGGCATAAAAGTGCTTATCCCGACCGCGCTTTGCTGGAGGTCAATAATCTACTCAAAGATGCGCCGAATGATCCTTATTTTCTGGAACTGCACGGCCAGATCCTGCTGGAATCCGGTAGACCGAAAGAGGCTATCGCCTCACTTCGAAAGGCCGTACGCCTGACCAATAACCAGCCTCTGATCGCCAGCCTGTTCGGCCATGCACTGATAGCGACGGAAGATGAAACGCATTTTGAAGAGGCAGAACGGGTCCTGAAGGCCGCCGTGGTCAAGGACAACCGCAATCCCTTTGCATGGTATCAGCTAGGGGTTGTCTATTCCCAACAAGGCGATACGGCCCGCGCGCAATTGGCGACCGCAGAAAGTGCGCTGCTGCAGCGCAACTACGGCAGTGCGATCCGCAGCTCACAAATCGCTATGGCAGGAATCCAGGAAAACACACCGGAATGGATCCGCGCGCAGGACATATCTCTGATCGCGAAAAATGAATTTGAACGGTCAGACCGGCGCCGCCGCTAAGCTGGTTTACAAGCAAAGCTGATAGGCAAAATCAAAACTCCCCTGTAACAATTGTGGACAAAGGGGCGAAGCTTCGACAAGGAGACTTCGTCTTTTGGAATGGAAGAACGTGGAAAATACAAATAGAAAGTGGATGATTATGGCAGGTGGCGGTTTGGCCATAGCGGCGGCTGCGGCCGTCTGGTTCATGCAAACAGGCGGAACGTCCGCGAGCGACGAAACCGCGCAGGCCGCTCTGGCAGCGGGAATTGACAGCAAACAACAGGCGGCCATCGAGGCCATTGTCCGCGACTATATTCTCGAAAACCCCGAAATCATTCCCGAAGCTGTCGAGATATTGCAGACCAGGCAAAAGACTGCAGCAATTGATGAAATCCGCTCCGATATCGAAGCACCTTTTGCGGGAGCGGCTTTTGCCGGAAACCCCAAGGGTGATGTTATCATTGTCGAATATTCCGACTTTGCCTGCCCCTATTGCAAACAGACGACGGCCGATATCGACCGGCTCTTGAAAGAAGACAAGAATATCAAAGTTGTTTTCCGTGAACTACCTATCCTTAGCGAAGCGAGTAATGACGCAGCCCTGATGGCATTGGCCGCCGCCAAGCAAGGGAAATACTATGCCTTCCACAAAACCATGTTCGCTACTGGCCGCCCTACCCCCTCAACAATCGAAAGCGCAGCCAAGGAAGTCGGCCTGGACATGGCCGCAGCCCGCAAATTTGTCGCGACACCAGAGGCCCAGCGGGAGTTGCAGAACAATATCGAGGTAGCCCGGAAGCTTCAATTTACCGGAACACCCGCCTTTGTGGTCGGCAACCAGACCGAAGTTGGCGCGGTCGGCTATGATGGTATCAAGGATATGATCGCCAAGGCACGCGGGTCCAAATAGGTTAGATGCCGTCGTCGCTGAGTTCGCCAACTCTCTCGCGCTTTCCTACAAACCGCTGTTTGTGATAGAAACTGACAGGCTCTTTCTCAGTTTTGAACATCACCCCTGTCCGCCATTCTAGCTTCTGAAGCTTTGAAAATTGTGTGAACTTCGGGTCGTTATCTCGCCTTTTGGCATTGCGGGAAAATCCCCAAAAGGACATTGTGCACTTTGTAAACTTCGTACGCAAAGGGCGGTGAGAATTGTGTGAACTTTGAAGGACAGCCGGCTGGACAAACATCTCTAAAAAGACACAGTAAACATTGTAAACTTCGCCGCCATTGGCTTTTCAGGCGGTTTCCGGTCTTCCCTTGAAACCCTGTGCCACCACGTACCATTCGGATGAACCCTTGCGGCTTGCAGGCGGTTTGGCATGCTTGACAGTCTTGAAATGCTTTTTAAGCAACGCCAGCAATTCATTGTCAGTCCCGCCGGCCAGGACCTTTGCGACAAAGGCGCCGCCTTCCTGCAGATTTTCAATCGCAAAATAGGCACCGGCCTCAACCAGGCCCATGGTACGCAGGTGGTCTGTCTGCTGATGCCCGACAGTATTGGCAGCCATATCAGAAAGGACGAGATCAGGCGCACAGCCCAGCGCATCCATCAATTTGTCTGGCGCGCTGTCATCCATAAAATCCATTTCAAAGATGGTGACGCCTTCGATCGCATCGACCGGCAACAGATCGATGCCAACAATCTTCGCCTGCGGAACGAACTTGCGGATGACCTGGGCCCAACCGCCCGGCGCAATCCCAAGGTCGACGACGGCTTCGGCCTTGCGGACAAATTTGAAACGCTCGTCCAGTTCCAATATCTTGTAGGCGGCACGCGAACGATAACCATCCGCTTTCGCCTGTTTGACATACGGATCGTTCAACTGCCGTTCCAACCAGCGTGTCGAACCGATTTTCCGTCCCTTGGCGGTTTTTACACGCTGTCGTTGTCCAGACCTGCCCCGGCTCATGGCGATTTCCTCTTCATTATCGCCGCACCCTTTCGTTGGAGGACATCAAGGAACGCAATATACCTTCCCTGATCCCGCGATCAGCTACACCGACCCGGCTTGCAGGCCAGATGTCGAGGATGGAATCGAGAATGGCACACCCACCCACCACGAGATCTGCGCGCTCTTTGCCAATACAGGGTATCGCCGCACGTTCCTCTGGAGAACATGCCGCCAGCATTGCACTGATGTCACGCATTGATTCGGCTGGTACAATCAAACCATCGATGACCTTTCGGTCATAATGCGGCAGTTTGAGATGCAGGCTGGCCAGCGTTGTCACGGTGCCGCTGGTGCCCAGCAAGCGAAAATCACTATTGTCGGAAGATGGCAGCCGACTGGCGAATTCCGCAAAACTGTCAGTGACCCGTGCGCGCATATTGGAATAGGCCTGTTCGCGCGCCGTCGCATCACTGCCATCATATTTCTCGCTCTCCGTCAGCGAGACCACGCCCCACGGCGCGCTGAGCCAATCGATGATTTCGGGGGCCGCTCCGGATGTATCGACCAGCACCAATTCTGTTGATCCGCCGCCAATATCGAATATCAAAGCTGGTCCCTCGCCCGGTTCCAGCAAAATCTGGCACCCCAATACGGCAAGACGCGCTTCTTCCTCGGCCGTAATGATATCAAGCGCAATGCCGGTCTCCTGACGCACACGGTCAATAAACTTGTCGCCATTGCTCGCCCGTCGGCATGCCTCCGTCGCGACGGAACGCGCCAGTGTTACATTGCGGCGTTTCAGCTTGTCGGCACAGATAGACAGCGCCGCAACAGCCCGGTCCATCGCGCGATTGCTAATCCGCCCTGTCTCGACCAAGCCTTCACCTAGCCGCACGACGCGGGAAAAGGCATCGGTTACGATAAAACCGTCAGCAGACGGCTTTGCTACCAGCAACCTGCAGTTGTTCGTACCTAGATCAATCGCCGCATAAGACCGCAATTTGGGCCAGCGAGCGCCATTGTTTCGATAGGGAGGCGCATTTCGACTCCCGTTTTTATGTGTCGCCGCATGTTTCGGGCGGACCGTCTTTGCCGGTTTTCCGCCGTCCTGTCGTTGCGGCGATGGGGATGATTCATCCACCATAACCGTTACTCTTATATTTCTCCGGATCGGGTAATACCGCCGGTACTTGATCGTAGAGATAACCCCGGGGCGTTCGATGTGCAAGAGTTTAGCGCTAAACGACCCGCCATCTCGCGGATTTGAAAAACCTTGACCAGCTTGCATGTCGGGCCTATTGCGCGCCCCGACACTCCCCTGTCGTATAATGGTAATACCACGGACTCTGACTCCGTTAATTGAGGTTCGAATCCTCACGGGGGATCCAAAACAAACAATATCTTGACGAATATCGATATTCGAATGAGTTGGTTGTTTGATTTGCAAACGCCTTTAAGGACAGCCCATCACAGTTTTGACGCCTGGCGGTATGTCGGTGGCACATGATTCCGTAGAGGCAGTTGTACTTCCGCTAACCCCGATCACCTGTGTACTGATATGCTGCTGGCACCAAAAACTTCCTTCAATTTTTCGGAATTCTGCACTACACGGCTGGCACATCAAATATACCATCTACATCAGGAAAGAGGAGACAATATGCTCAAGTTTAAAGCCCTAACAGGGGTAATTGCTTTGTCGGCTCTCGCAGCAGCCTGTTCCGGCGGAGGATCAGAATCCACTCCGCCAGCAGACACAACCGAATCAAAAGCATCAGAGCCAGCGTCAGAAGTAACTGAAACGACTGCTGCGCCTGTTGATTCTGGAACACCCGCTGCCGACGACATAGCAACGCTTGATGGTGTTGAATATGCCAGCCTGACCGGCGATGCAGATGCCGGGAAAAAGGTATTTACCAAGTGCCGCACTTGCCATGTTACCGACCCAGGGGTGAACCGCATTGGTCCGTCAATGGCGGGAATTATGGGCAATCAGGCAGGTGCAGTTGAAGGATTTAACTACACCGATGCCAACAAGAATAGCGGCATTACCTGGACCGAGGAAAAAATGTTCCAGTATCTGGAAAAACCGCAGCGCGTGATTCCAAAGACAAAAATGGTCTTTGCTGGCCTGCCAGATGCACAACAGCGGGCGGACATAATCGCATATCTGAAAGACCCAAGCTGATTATCTGACTGTTGTATATCGGGAAAAGGGTCAGGATTCTTTCCTGACCTTATTTCTTGCATCTCTTTGGGTGAGTTCACACCGAAGCCGGGCGTCATTGCATGCAACCGCTCTGCTTTTGGCAAGAAACGGCATGTGGTTGAGAAAAGTTCTGGAGGCCCGAGCCGGAATCGAACCGGCGTACACGGATTTGCAATCCGCTGCGTCACCACTCCGCCATCGGGCCGGAGAGGGGGCGCAATTGCTTCGCTTTGCCGACAATGTCAACCCTAACTTATTCCGGTGCACGTTTCACGATGTTACGCAAAAGTTACTATCATTGGAAAAACGCCGAAATCCGTCTTGGCTGCGTCGGCAAGTGCGGCTAGAAGCTAACAGAATATTTCCATACTGTATTGCGTTAATAATACAGAGATGGCATGGTTCGTTTTTTGAAATATACTAATACACATCAAGGGTGGTAAAGTGGGTCACGAGAACTTTAAGGAAATGCGCAAAGCGATGGTCGTCAGCCAGCTGCGGACAACCGATGTCAGCGACCCTCGTGTCATTGCCGCAATGAGCCATGTTTCGCGGGAAGATTTTGTGCCTGCCGCATCACGCAGTGTCGCCTATTCCGACCGTGGTGTAGCCATTGGCGACGGACGCGCATTGAACGCGCCACTCGCCACGGGGCGCCTGCTGAATACGGCCGAATTAAAAAAGGACGACCATGTTCTACTGGTAGGGGCCGCGACAGGTTATACCGCTGCGGTAGTGGCACAACTTGCGGGTTCGGTCGTCGCCGTAGAGCAGTCATCAAAGCTTGCGACCAAGGCGAAAAACAACCTGAGCGAACTCGACAATGTCCAGGTTGAAAAAGCGAGCCATAGTGATGGTTTTGCTGAAAACGCGCCTTATTCCGTGATTATTATTGACGGCACTGTTGATGCCATATCGAACGCGCTAGTCGAACAACTGCAACCGGAAGGCCGGCTAGTAGGAGCGATCATGGATAACGGCGTGGCGCGTCTTGTCATCGGGCACAAGGCTGGCGACACTATTGGGTATCAATATTTCGCAGATTGCGGCGGCGTCGCGCTGCCCGGCTTTGAACAAGCCAAGAGTTTCAGCTTCTAAGATGCAGGTATTCCTGCAAAATTTCCCAGGGAGACGTTTTTCAATGTGTAAGCGCCATCTGTTGCTTAGCGCCGTCGCCGTTGCGACGCTCTCTACTCCTGCCCATGCTGACACTCTGCGTGAAGCTTTTGTGGCTGCCTACAAAACAAACCCGACATTGTCGGGAGCGCAAGCGGGACAGCGCGCGGAAGATGAGAATGTTGCTATCGCCAAAGCCGATGGGCGGCCGAATTCAGGGTCCCGCTTCACCTTTCAGGAAAATTTTCTTCGAAACTCGAACAGTTTTAACGCACCTCTTCGGCAAGCAAGCGCAGGGGGTGAATTCAATGTGCCGATCTATTCCGGAGGCAGGGTAAAAAATGCTGTGCGTGCTGCTAAAACGCGGGTTGTCGCAGGTCAATTTAGCCTACGAGGTACCGAGGCCAGCCTGTTCAGCAACGTAGTCGCCGCCTATATGGATGTAATGCGAGATGAGGCCGTTGTGCGGCTCAATCGCGCCAACGTCGGTGTTCTAGCCGTCAACCTGGAAGCGACCAGTGATCGTTTTGAAATCGGTGATCTCACGCGTACCGATGTGGCCCAATCCGAATCGCGCTTGGAAGTTGCCAAGGGAGAATTGGAATCTGCGCGCGCAAACCTGATCACGAGCAAAGAAAATTATATTGCTTTAGTAGGACAGGTTCCCGGTGAGCTGCAGTCACCACCACCACTTCCCAATCTGCCAGAATCGCCTGATGAAGCCGTAGATATTGCCCTACAACAGAATCCTGACCTGCTGGCAGCCAAAGAACGAAGCGCAGCATCTGAAATCGATATCAAAACTGCAAAAGGCGCGGTCAAACCTACAGTTGAGGCCTATGCTCAGGGTAGCTATGTCAATTTCCTTAACACGCTAGGCGGCAATGTTCCGGGCGTGAACTTTGTTCAAGAGCAGTCAAACGCAGAAGCAGGTGTGCGCATGACTGTTCCAATCTATCAGGGTGGACGGCCAGCGGCACAGGTGCGACAGGCACAGGCGCGATCGGGTCAGGCTTATGAACAGCTTATTGAGACAGAACGTAGCATCATCGCGCAAACACGCGCCGCTTATTCCAGCTGGCGCGCATCCGAGCGAGTCATCCAGTCGTCGGAGCGCGCCGTGGCAGCCAGCGCGCTCTCTTTGGAAGGCGTCAGAGCTGAAAATAGCGTAGGCAACAGAACGATCCTCGACATTTTGAACGCGGAACAGGAATTGCTCAACGCACAGGTGCAATTGGTAACAGCGCGGCGCAACAGCTATGTGGCAGGCTTTACGTTGCTGGCTGCCATGGGTCGTGCGGAAGCTCGTGATCTGGGTCTTGAAGGCGGTCCACTCTATGACCCGCAAGTCAACTATGACCGGGTTAAAAACCAGTTTTACGATTTTCAATCGGACCCAAATCCTGAACCCCAGGCGACCCGGACTGTAGATACGCCCGCACAAACGGCAGACATAGAACCCTTGCCGGAGTCGAGAGAAAGCGAATAAAACCGGGTGGCTAATGGTTGCCGATCTAGAGGTTAATGCGCTAAAGAGATTGGACAACTAGCGGCTTTAACATTTTTTGAGTTTGGGGCTTTTGCAAATGGCAGAACAAAATAAAGAATCGTCCATGGAAGAAATTCTGTCGTCGATTAAGCGAATCATTGCCGAGGACAAGGCGATTGACACAGACCGCTCTGCCGAAAAAAATGAAGATATTCAGCAAGGCGAAGATACTGCATCGCACTTGAAGCCTGTTCCCGACAACGTAACACCTATCGCACCGCTGCCAAAAAATATTGCGACCAAAAGCAGTAAAACCAAAAAGCCAACTGTGAAGACCACCGGCGATGATGACAGCGTTCTTGAACTAACCAATGAGGTGAAGGACACCGGACCATCCTCCGCTCAAGGTGTTTTCGGTGATCGCCGCAAGGAAGAACGGTTGATCAATGATCAGAAGCTCGATTCTA
The DNA here is from genome assembly GCA_947495985.1 of uncultured Sphingomonadaceae bacterium. Taxonomy (GTDB): domain Bacteria; phylum Pseudomonadota; class Alphaproteobacteria; order Sphingomonadales; family Sphingomonadaceae; genus Parasphingorhabdus. The sequence continues at coordinate 448,554 of CANMBD010000001.1, read as the reverse complement.
TGCGCCAGTCCTTGTCAGCCTTGGTCGCTATGGAGGGGGCAAGCACCCCGGCTCCGGCAAAACCAAGTCAAGGAACCTCGCTGGAAGATCTGACTCGCGATCTGATGAGGCCAATGTTGAAAGATTGGCTGGATGAGAATTTGCCAAAGCTGGTAGAGGAAATGGTCGCTCGTGAAATTCAAAGGCTGAACGACAAGTAATTTCAATCCCAATTGCCATGGCGCGCAGGCCTGCTAAACCGGCGTCTATGAAAAATCTATCCAAAGCATCATGTATCGCCTTGTTGATGACGGGCGCGCTTCTGTCCACCCCGATAGCTCTAGCTCGATCAATGACAGCAGAGGATCTCGCGACGCTGAAACGCGTCGGTTCTGTGACTGTTTCGCCGGATGAGAAATGGGCCGCTTTTGGCGTAACTGAAACTGATCCAGAAAACTATAAACGCTCAAAGGGGCTTTACCTGCTTGACCTGACCAAGCCAGATGCAGCTCCCGTGCGTATTGCCGACAAAGCGAGTGCCAGCGAACACAGCCCGTCCTTTTCTGCCGATGGAGGGATGCTCTATTACCTTTCCGATGCCGGTGGATCGGAACAGCTCTGGAAGGCTGCAATAACTGCTGGTGGACAAGAGGGTGAACCAGTGCAGGCTAGCGACCTCCAAGCCGATATCGCGGGCTTCAAACTATCCCCCAAGGGCGACAAAGTTGCGGTCTGGGGAGATATCGCCAAAGATTGCCCGACATTTGGTTGTGATAAAGCTGAAGGTGGCGATGGCAATAGCGCCCTGCCCGGCCCCGGTACAGGCCGTGAATATGAAAAACTTTTCGTGCGCCACTGGTCGAGTTGGGAAACGACCGGCAACTACAGCCGGATTTTTGCCTTTGATTTGCAAGATGGCAAACTCACCGGCAATGGAACTGCTCTAGATGGCAAGCTTATTGGCGATAGTCCGTCAAAGCCCTTTGGCGGCGGGGAAGAAATTTCCTGGTCTCCTAGTGGAAAGGGCTTGGCCTTTACATTGCGCAAGGCAGATCGCAATGAGCCAAAATCAACTGATCTCGACATCTACGGCGTCGCCATTTCCAGCGGCGAACCGAAACTCATGCCAGGAAACGGTGACGCAACAGATACCTTGCCTGCTTTCTCTCCGGATGACCAATGGCGGGCTTGGGCAGCAATGGAGCGCCCGGGTTACGAAAGTGATCGCAAGGTCATCAAACTGCTGGGTAAAGGTGAAGAGGAACCGAGGATATTAACCGGCGACTGGGATCGCTCTGTTAGTTCGATCACATGGACACCGGACAGCAAGGCACTGATTGTTACGGCTCAAGAAGTTCTCGACTATGCAGCCTTCCGAGTGGACATTGCCGATGGCAAGGTTACTCGTCTGACCGGAAATGGCAGCGTGGGAAATATCACGCCGTTAAAAGACGGATCGATGATTTTCACCAGAAAAAGCCTGCAAGCACCGGATGATATCTACCGCCGGGATGCTGATGGAAAGGTGACGCAGCTGACCAATATCAATGGCGCGACATTGGCAGAGATTGATGAAGTTGCCGTGGAACGCTTCAGCTTCAAAGGCGCTGGAGGCCATCAGGTCTGGGGTCAGATCATCAAGCCAAAAGGTGCCAAGGGAAAACTGCCGATGGCGTTCCTGGTCCATGGTGGGCCGCAGGGCAGTTTTGGTGATAGCTGGTCAACCCGTTGGAATCCCAAGGTAATGGCGTCGCAAGGCTATGCTGTGGTCACGATCGATTTCCATGGTTCAGCTGGCTATGGTCAGGAATTTATGGACAGTATCAATCAGGATTGGGGCGGCAAACCACTCGAAGATCTGAAACTGGGCCATGCGGCAGCGCTGAAAATTGACAAGCAGATTGACGGGAGCCGTTCCTGCGCATTGGGTGCCAGCTATGGCGGCTATATGATGAACTGGATTGCGGGCCAATGGCCGGACCGGTTTGACTGCATCATCAACCATGCCGGCATATTCGATCTGCGCAGCTTTGCTTTCTCCACCGAAGAACTGTGGTTCGATCAATGGGATCATGGCGGCCCCTGGTGGGAACGCGCCGATCCGGAAAAATGGAATCCGATCCAACATATCGCCAAATGGAAAACACCGACCTTGTTTATCCATGGCGAGAAGGATTTCCGCATTCCCTATACGCAGTCAATCATGCCATTCACCTATGCACAGGAACGAAATATCCCATCCAAGCTTTTGATTTTCCCGGACGAAAATCACTGGGTGCTCAAAGGTAAGAACAGCGTCCAATGGCACGATGCTGTCTTTGACTGGATGGCGCGCTGGACCAAGGAAGGCGAAGATAAATGAGCTTTTTCCCAACCGAACAAGATGGCGACACCGTCATCGTCACCCTCACCAACGCGCCGCGCAATACGTTGTCGACCGAGTTGCTCAACGAGGGTACGGAAGTGTTCCGGAAGTTGGCGCAGGACAGTCCAAAAGGTGGCGTTGTGCTCACAGGTGCGGGTGAACATTTCACCTGCGGCATGGACACAAAGATCGCGGCATCGCTCGATGAAGCGGGCCAAGAACAAGCGATTGCAGCCATCAACGCCTATGCGGCATCGCTCCACCGCCTGCCCTGTGCGTTTGTGTGCGCGGTCAATGGCAATGCCATTGGTGCTGGCGGAATCATGATGTTGTGCGCCGACTGGATTTATGCCGCCTCTGGTCACTATAAAATCGGACTGCCCGAAGCCAAGGCCGGGCTGCCCTTCCCGCCCGTCCCGCAAGCGATATTGGATCATTGGCTGGAACCCTCGTGGCGACGACGTCTGGCGCTGTCGAGCATGTTGCTGAAACCCAATGAGGCCATTGGTGCTGGCATGGTCGAAGCGACCCTGATGCCTGGCGATTTGATCGAAAAGTCGGTGGCAAAGGCGCAGGAGCTAAATGCACAGCCCGGTTTCGCCGCCTGCAAGCGGCAATTGCGCGCCAAGGCGAATGCCGAAATTGATGCAATTTTGAACGGTTGAATAACGGCGCAAGCGCTGGCAAAGGCAGCGCATGACATTAGATAAAAATTTCGACCCGGCGGCCATCGAAGCGCGCTGGTATGCACATTGGGAAAAGTCCGGCCAGTTTCGCCCTGAACGCGGCGATGCGGAGCCGTTTACGATCGTCAATCCACCGCCCAATGTTACCGGAAGTTTGCACATTGGTCACGCGCTCGACAATACTTTGCAGGATATCATTATCCGCCATGAACGGCTGAAGGGCAAGGATGCGCTTTGGGTCGTGGGCATGGACCATGCCGGCATTGCCACACAGATGGTTGTCGAGCGGCAGATGGAAGAGCGGCAGGACAAGCGCACCAACTATACACGCGAAGAATTTGTCGAAAAAGTCTGGGAGTGGAAAGAGGAATCCGGCGGCGCGATCACCGGACAGCTCCGCCGTCTCGGCTGTTCGATGGACTGGTCCAACGAACGCTTCACCATGGACGATGGCATGAACGAAGCCGTGCTTAAGGTGTTTGTCGATCTCTATAGTGATGGCCTGATCTATCGCGACAAGCGGCTGGTCAACTGGGATCCCGCTCTGAAGACCGCCATTAGCGACCTCGAAGTTGAAACCACTGATATCAAGGGCAGTTTCTGGCATTTCAAATATCCGCTGGCTGATGGCATGACGCTCGACAACGGTCAGGATTATATTGAAGTTGCGACCACGCGGCCCGAAACCATGCTCGCCGATATGGCGGTTGCCGTGCACCCCAGTGACGAACGCTATCAGAGCGTCATCGGCAAAGAGATCGAACAACCGATCACAGGCCGTAGATTTAAAATCGTCGCCGACGAACATGCCGACCCTGAACTGGGCAGCGGTGCTGTAAAGATCACCCCGGGCCATGACTTTAACGATTTCGAGGTCGGCAAGCGTGCCGGTTTTGCAGCCGGCGAGATGCTCAACATGCTCGATGGCGAAGCGAATGTTTGCCAATCCGCTGACGGTCTGGTGCCGGACGAATTTATCGGACTTCATCGTTTCAGGAAAGACGGTGTAAGCGGTGCCCGCGAACTGGTTGTGCAACGGATGAAAGAGCTGGGCTGCCTGATCCCGCATGTTTCCAAAAACAAGGACGGCGAAGAAGTCGAGCATGATGCTGAACCGCGCACAATCGCGACACCCTTTGGTGATCGCGGCGGCGTAGTGATCGAGCCTTGGCTGACCGATCAGTGGTATGTCGATGCAGAGACATTGGCACAGCCAGCGATCAAGGCTGTGCGCGATGGCAGCATCGAGATTGTTCCAAAGACTTGGGAAAAAACCTGGTTTAACTGGATGGAGAATATCCAGCCTTGGTGTGTGTCGCGTCAGCTTTGGTGGGGACACCGGATACCGGCTTGGTTTGGACCGACCATCGAAGACGGTGTTGCGCAAGACAATAGTGATAAGATTTTCGTTGGCGGCAGCGAAGAAGAAATCATTCGGGAAGCTAGAGCCTATTATCCCGACAAGTATGAGATAGCGATTGACGGTATTCCGGCTGGGATATCTGCTGATTTTGTAAATTTGACCCGCGATCCTGACGTCCTGGATACATGGTTCTCCTCCGCCCTCTGGCCCTTCGGCACACTCGGCTGGCCCGAAGAAACCGAAGACCTCAAACGTCATTACCCCAACGACCTGCTGATCTCCGGCTTTGATATCCTGTTCTTCTGGGATGCACGGATGGCGATGCAGGGCATACAGTTTATGAAGGATGTGCCATGGAAGCGGCTCTACCTGCATGGGTTAGTCCGCGCCGAAGATGGATCGAAAATGTCCAAGTCCAAGGGCAATGTTGTCGATCCACTCGGCCTGATTGATGAATATGGCGCGGATGCGCTGCGCTTCTTCATGGCGGCAATGGAAAGCCAGGGCCGTGACATCAAGATGGATGACAAACGGGTCGAGGGCTATCGCAACTTTGCGACCAAGCTGTGGAACGCCTCGCGCTTCTGTGAAGTGAACGGCATTGGCGCGAGCAAGACCCTGCGCGCGCCAGAGGCCAAGCTGCCGGTCAACCGCTGGATCATTTCCGAGGTGACCGAAACGCTGACCACCCTCGACAAGGCGCTTGGTGACCTGCGTTTTGATGCAGCAGCCAACACCATCTATCATTTCACTTGGGATCGGTTCTGCGACTGGTATCTCGAATTGATCAAGCCGCTGCTGCAAGGCGATGATGCGGTTGCTGCGGATGAGACGCGGGCGGTTGCTGGCTGGGTGCTCGACCAGATCATTGTGATGCTGCACCCGTTCATGCCGTTTATCACAGAGGAACTGTGGCACAGCATGGCTTCCGAAACCAGTGGTCGGAACTATGATCTGATTGTCGCGAAATGGCCGGAACCGAGGGCGGAAATCGATGCCGATGCCAAGGCAGAAGTCGACTGGCTCATCCGCCTGATCTCGGCAACCCGTACAGCAAAGGTCGAACTCAATATCGCACCGGGCACAAAGATGACTGCCCATGTTCGCGATGGCGATGATGCCCTGCAGCAGCGGATTGAGCGGCAGGCATCTGCTCTGGATCGGGTTGGACGTTTGGAGAGTTTCTCCTTTGATCCAGCACCTGAGGGCGCAACCGCACAGATTGTTATCGATGGTGCTACCTATGTCCTACCGCTGGCCGGTGCGATTGACATTGATGCCGAAAAAGCACGTCTCGGCAAAGCGCTGGAAGGCGTGTCCAAAGAAGTCAAGTCTCTCGAAGGCAGGTTAGGCAACGCCAATTTTGTTGAGAAAGCCAAACCGGAAGCGGTCGAAAAAGCCCGTGCCGATCTCGCCGATAAAAGCGCAGAGGCCGAACGGCTGCAGGCAGCGCTTGCACGTCTGGGTTAGTCGCCAACCGCCAAATCCGTCATCCTGAGCTTGATTCAGCATGATCAAGACGGTTTGGTTTTGGCCTTGCCCTAATTCGTATCGCCGCGCAGCATTTTCTCGGCCGCTTTTCGCATCTCTGCCGCACCTTCGCGCATTTCGGTTGCACCGCGGCGAAACTCGGGAGCTTGTGCCAGCAGTTCATCTGCCGTCATGTTGCCTTCGTTCCATTTGTTCCTCTTCGCCGCTTCGGCCTCGCGAAAGGCCGCATCACTTTCCAGCCGGTCGGCATAGGCTTCCATCTTGTCGGCACCGCGCAGCATTTTGTCCGCGCCTTTTTCCATTCCGATCGCGCCCTTTGCCATACCGGCGGAAACCTTGGCTTCGATCTTCTTGGCCAGGTTTTCGCTCCATTTTTTGTCGAACTTGTGCTTGCCATCATGCGCATTGCTGGCGGCAAGCGGGATTATCGATGCCATTGCAATGACTGCCAGTCCCGCAATTGCTCCCGTAAAATTTCCGTTGGTCATCTCTGTTCTCCATCCAACCGGACCGAGCATCATGCTCGGCCTATTGACTACAGATGTAATCGAACAGCGTGGTTTCGCCATTGCTGTTCGACCAACAACCTATGAACAAAGATAAAAGTGGGCTTGAGGATTAACGCCCCTGACTTCTCCAGCGCTTGATAACCCGCTGGATAATCTCTTCCTCACCGCCATTTTCGCGCCATAGCTCGCTGAACATCGGATCTTCCGACGCAGGACGGCGTTCTTCGACCAGCGTATCCAGCGATACGCGGATCGGAATGGCGACACCCTCGCCACAGCAGATAACCTCTCGGTTTCTCAGCGCCGGAATGGAGTCGAGGAAACCGCGTGCGCCCTCTGGCATGGCGGCTTTCACGAAGGCTTGGTCACGGTCGTTGTTCAGACGCATGGACAATATGGTACCGCATTGCGACAATACGCCCTCGGCCAAATCCGATGGACGCTGCGTAATCAGGCCCAGCGAGACACCATATTTACGGCCTTCCTTTGCAATCCGGCTCAAAATATCGCGGACACTGCTGTCGCCGCCGACATCATCATTGGGGATGTAACGGTGGGCTTCTTCACAGACCAACAGGATCGGCCGCTGAGGCTCATTTTTCGCCCAGATAGAATAGTCGAAAACCAGACGGCTCAAGACGGCGACCACAGTCGGCGTAATCTCCGAAGGGACGGCTGATACGTCGATAATCGAAATCGGTTTGCCGTCGGAAGGCAGGCGGAAAATTTTCGACAGGAAGTCAGCCATCGTATCGCCAACCAGCATGCCGGAGAACATGAAGCTGTAGCGCGGGTCGGCCTTGATCTCGTCAATCTTGGTCTTCAGCCGCATATAGGGCGCCGAATTGGTGGACTTGTCGAGTTTGCCCATTTCATTTTGAATGATCGTCGTCAGATCGGACAACAGATAAGGTACTGGGCTATCCACGGTCAGCTTAGCCACACCCTGCGCGGCTTGGCTCTTGGCCTTCGCCGCCAGCAGACATTTTGCGAGGATGTCGCAATCCATCTGTTTGGCGTCGCCGGTGGATTGCACAAATACTTCGCAATGTTCGCGAAAGTTCATCAGCCAATAAGGCAGATTCAGATTGTTCACGTCGAACAGGCGCCCGTTATTTTTGAAGGCCGCCGAATATTCGCCGTGGGGGTCGATCATCAGGATGTGGCCCTCTGGCGCGATGTCGCAAATCTTGTGCAGGATCAGCGCGGCCGATGTTGATTTACCGGTACCGGTCGATCCCAAAAGCGCGAAATGTTTGCCGAGCATCGCATCAACATAAAGAGCACCGCGAATATCGTCGGTGGGATAAACCGTACCGATTTCAACATTGGCGCGGCCATCGGATGCGTAAACCTGTTTCAGATCAGCGGTTGTGACGGCATAGATCAGCGAACCGGGAACCGGATAACGGGTCACACCACGGCGGAAATTATAAATATGACCGGTGAGCCGTTCTTCATCACCCTCACCCAGAAAGTCAATTTCGGCAATGATCAGGCCGGCCTGACCTTCGTAAAGTTTTTGCGTGCGGATGTTGGCGAGCAACCATGTCTGTCCGACACGGATTTTAACCTGACTACCGACCTGCCCAGCCATTTTTACGGTTGCGTCGGGATGTTCAGTCAAACTGCCCAGAACCGCTGCATCCATGACGATACGGGATCCCGAACCGGCAATTTCAATGACTTCACCAATCTTGTGCCCTTCAGACCGCTTCGGCGTCGCTGTTGGCGCAGATGTGGCCACCGGTTCGGCCGCTACGTCATCATCATCGGAAGGAAGCGGGCGAGCGGCTGGAAAACTATGAGAACCCATATCTGACATGAAGGCACAATCCTGTATTGTTTATCTACCGGCAGGATTAAGCCATCATGGTTAAGGAAGATTTACCGGCCTCTCAAAAAGGTAGTCCGCTTGTGAATATACGACATGCGTCAGATTTTCCGGAATAAATAGCCCGCGACCCAGCCCAGAACGACGGAAATCAGAACCGCCAGCAGGCCGTAGATAAAGCCGTTTTCCTGGGACAGGTTGGTGATGAACCGTCCCAACCCGATTTTCTCGATGGTAATGTCTTTTATTTCAGCGGCTTCAACGCGGCCATCAATGATCAGGAACGTCTCGGCAGAGTATTTACCAACGGGCACGCTGGCAGGCAAATTGATCCGCGCCTGATAAAGAACGGAATCGGTGATTTCGACGCTGTTGGGCAGATTCTTGTACAATCTGCCCCGCGTGTTCAAATCCACCAGTCCGTCGGTAAATCGGTCCAGTTCCCTGCTGTCAATGGCACTGGCGGGTGATAGTTGCAGATGGTCGAGGCCGAGTTCATAAATATCGGCTGTCTTGTCATCGACAATCTCTTCTACCGGCCGCGAGGAGGCAACGGCATAATAACCGGGGGCGGAGCGGAATTCGCTGCTTGCAGCATTGATCCAGATTCCTGCTACCTGCTGCTTTTCGCGCAGTACAATGGATTCCGTCGGGCCTTTGAGCACAACGACAATGTCAGCCTGATCCCGGTTGGGCGTACCTGGCGGATAAGTGATCGCGCCAAATAACAGCAGCTGCGCGCCGTTAAAATCTCCCTGGATGCTGATCTTGTCCTGAGACACATCGGGCACCAGGACCGGGGTGTTGGCAGTGGTTAAAAACAGGGCACCAAGAGCGCATAATATCGTCGCGAATTTCGATCTCAGCCCAGTCATAACAGCTGCACCGTATAAATCTCGTCCGGTTGAAAACCGAGTCCCAACGCCATGCGAATGGCAACCAGCAGCACCATGACAGCAAGGGCGAGCCGCAGATATTCCGGCCGCATCCGCTGCGCAAATTTCGCGCCCAGTTGGGCGCCGGTGACACTGCCGATCAGCAGCAGGCTGGCCAGAACGATGTCTACTGCTCTCGTAGTCATGCTGTGCATCATGGTTGAGGCAATGGTGACAAACAATATCTGAAAAAGCGAAGTGCCAACCACAACCTGCGCGCCCATGCCAAGCAGATACAGCATCGCCGGAACCATTATAAATCCGCCGCCGACACCAAGTAGCATTGTCAATATCCCGGTCATCAGGCCGAGCACGAAAGGCGCGATGGGCGAGATATAGAGCCCGGAACGATAGAAGCGCCATCGCATCGGCAGGTTCGCGACCAGGGGATGATGCCGCCTTTTACGCGCTGGCAACGGCTTGCCGGAGCGAACCGCCTTGACGCTGCCCCAGGATTCTTTGGCCATCATCGCGCCGATACTACCGAGCATCAGAACATATAGCACGGAAATTACGGTATCAATCTGACCCCAGCGCTGCAGAATCTGGAACAGGCCGGTGCCTATCAAGGTACCAACAATCCCGCCAACCACCAGGATTGCTCCCATCCGAAAATCAACGCCCTTCCGGCGCATGTGGGCCGCAACCCCGGAAATACTGGCACCCGTGACCTGCGTTGATGCGGATGCGGCAGCGACGGTCGGAGGAATGCCATAGAAGATCAAAAGCGGCGTGGTGAGGAAACCACCACCAACACCAAACATGCCGGACAGGATACCCACCAGGCCGCCGAGCAACACGATGACAAACGCATCGACTGACAAATTGGCTATTGGGAGGTAAATATCCATATTTCCAAGGACTAATCCCTTTTCGTTACAGGATAAAGGGACTTGACCTAACTATGGTCAAGAATCTTTGAGAAACCAGAAACACAAGATCATCAAAACCCCGTTGCGACAGTTACTGCCAATCCAGAATCCGGCAGTGCATTCCCGCCAACTCGCTGCCGCCAATCCAGTGAAAGTCGCGTATCCAACTTACCTAGCGGGATATGAAGATTGGCCCGCGGTCCGATATCCACGCGCGTCAATCCTTCTTGCCCTCCAGCCCAGATTCCGGCCCCGGCCGTAACCTTATAGTCACCGCGCGCCCATAACCTGCGCTGCAAGGTAGCCGAAGCATCAAAAAAATAGCTGCTATTATCGGCAAAGACAAAGCCCGCCTGCCCATAGGTTTCCAGATTGAAATCGGCCCACAGCCTATCCGGCCCGGTTCCTCCCGCCACGTAGACCGATGTCCCGCGATTGCGAAAATTCTTTGCACCTAGCCGTTGTTCAGCAAACACGGACAAGGGCAGCTTGGTGAAAGGCTTGGCGCTCATGCCTATCGCCAACTCCTCTTCACCAGCGGTGGACAGGGCAGTCGACAGGCGAACAAAAGTCGATAATCTACGCTGCTCGTTCCCCGCCAATCGATAGGCCACAATGGCTCCTGCCTGGCTTCCACCATATTGTCCGCCCGGCGATTGCGCAATTGGTGCCGCCTGGCCGAACTGTGCCAGTCCGTTATTTTGCCTAGCAAAGGCCCAGAGGTAGCCAGATAGAAGCTTTGATGACGGAAGTGAGCCAGCAGCTCTTTTTGAAGCCGAAACCTCAATTGGTGATATTGACGATATCGGCTCCCCAACACCCGTGGAGTTGGGCGGTTTTGACGATTCAGATTGTGTTTTCACGAGTAACGCCTGTTGTAGCCATTTGCCGGACATGCCCACCGCCAAAGACGGCACCTTTTGGCAGCGGGCCTGTCCCTGCCCTCGATCACCCGGCGGTTCCGGCTCACGGCTGATTAAGGCAATTTTATCAAAAACAGCCGGTGGCCGGATCAAAGGTTTGACGGCGTTTTCATCGCGCGGCACGCTAGCATCAATTTTTGCGGCCATTGCTGGCTGCAAATTCGCAGAGGGAAATATCGCTTCCCAAACAATCCGGACCGCTATCCAGAGGATAGCAATGGTGGAGAGCGCTCTTAACGGAGCGCCTTTGTTGATGGACATGGGTTTATTGGCTCCGGCGGATGTTTTCGGTTGCTCTTAGCCGCTTGACGTTGGCAGTATCGGGATGAAAATGGCTTGTTTTTTCCCATCTGGCCGGAGCACCGGAAAGAATTTGTAGATATTGAACAAGAGCGCGCTTGGCTGCCAATATATTGATCATATTGGCTACGAATGTTCGAGGAACCGAGAGCAAGGCTTCGCGCAATCCATAGAGCGCAAATACAAAATAGCCCTTGATTGCCAGTCGCCACAACAAAAACAGAGCATTGAACGCAAGCATGGTTTTCAGCAAACCAGAAACCGGTCTAGGCTGATAGAGGCCGGTCAGGCCGACAACATATAATAATCCCGTCAACAGAATTGCGATATAGGCCAATGCCAGAATGATGGCCGCGAAACTGGCTTTGCGATCGCGCAGGCGCATCCAGTTTTCACGCCAACAGGCTTTCCAGCCGAGCCGGTCCCACCCCGACAAGGCTATCCCGATCATCCAGCGGCTTTTCTGTCTTATCGCATCTTCAAAATTGTCCGGGAAAAATTCCTGTGTAGCTACCCATTGGCCATGTCGGTCTTTGAGCCGCGCAAAAATTCCGCGGGCGTCCCCTTCGGTAAGGTTGATGCCAAGTTCGTAATCCTCGGTAAGACTGGACGCGTCAAACGGCTTGCCCTGGGTTCGGGCGGACAGCTTGCCGAGAGCACCCCGGCTGAAAGCACATCCCACCCCTGCCGCCGGGATGGATACGCCAAGAGCTTCTCTCAACACCATTTGTTTGCCGTGCAGTTCAGCAAACTCGTCACCATAATGACCCGCCACCCATGTCGAGCGCGAAGCGCGGCGCGGAATAACAGGTATCTGCACAAGTGAGGCACGGTCGATCAGATAGTCGAACAATTCCAGAGCATTGGGGTGCACAAGATCCTCCGCATCCTGAAGAATGATGGCCTTGTAGCTGGTCGATTCAAGAATCTCGTCTTCGCATAGTGCTCGCCACAATCGGTTCAGACAATCCGCTTTGGACGTCGGGCCATCATGGTCGCAAATGATGATACGGATGTTCCGCGCACCGGCCGCCACATCCGCTACCGCCGCGATTGTCTCATCATCATTGGGGTAGCAGCCGACGTAAATACGATAGTTGTCCTTGTCCCATTGCTCCAGACATCGCCGCAGCATGATCCCTATAACCGCAGCCTCGCGCCATGCCGGCACGAATATGGCAAGCGGTAGATTCTGGTCCGAAGACGGCAGTTGCTCGACAACGGCACGATCATATTGGCTATAGATCAGGAATTTTCGTTTCGCAGAATGAACGATCCACATCATGTCAAATATGATGTCGTCAATGGATCCGATGATGAAACACAAGCTTGCGAAGAGAAGCAATTCCTTTTGCACGACCTCAACGGCCGGTAGAATATAATCATTCATTTGTTGCGACGCCCCCGTCGTTTCGGCAATATTACCAGTCCAATTCCTCGCTCGAAACAACAATGCTGCAACTGCTGCCTGCGGAAATGAGCCTACCGAGATATATCTCGATGTAACATAATGTAACATATTTCAAAGCAATTTATTGAAAAACCAGACAATGCGTGCTGGACTTGCAAGACGGATCAGGCCATCATCTCAAAAACAGATTTAGGAGATGATATGAGCGCAACCCAGGCCCAGGGCTCGCCCACCACAAACACCGGACAAGCATTTGGTACCAGTGGATATCGCAACTACGTTCTGTTTTCATTGCTCGTTGTTTATACACTCAACTTTATCGACCGCGCTTTGATTGGTGTTATTTCAGAACCGATCATTCAGGAATTTCAACTCTCTGACTTGCAATTCGGCTTGCTTTCGGGCTTTGGCTTTGCCCTGACCTATACGCTTTTCGGCATTCCTATCGCGCGGTTTGCGGAACAATATAACCGCGTTCGCATTATCGCATTCAGTGTCATCTTCTGGTCAATCATGACGGCGCTATGCGGGCTCGCAGGAAGCTTCATCGCATTACTGGTATTTCGTATTGGTGTAGGAATCGGTGAAGCGGGCTGCACGCCGCCAGCCAATTCAATCATCGCAGACTATTTTCCGCCGCGAAGCCGGGCACGGGCACTCGCGATCTACGCAATGGGCGTGACGCTGGGCAGCGCATTGGCTGCTGCTTTTGGCGGGCCTATTGCAGAAGCTTTTTCCTGGCGCGAAGCGTTTATAATATTAGGCCTGCCCGGCGTTCTTATTGGCCTCATCGTGTTGTTCACGATCAAGGAGCCACCGCGGGGCTATTCTGACCCTCCCGGCACACCGCAGGTTGAGAAGCTCGGCTTTGGCGAAACGCTGAGAAGACTGAGCGGAAACCGCAGCTATTGGATCAACGCCTTGGCGGCGACGATCGTCGCTTTTGTTGGCTATGGGGTTTCCAGTTTCCAGGTTTCGTTCTTTGTTCGTGTACATGAATTGAGCATTGCCGATGCCGCCCTTCAACTGGTTCTTCCCGTGTCGCTCGCAGCGGCGGCCGGAACCTTCGGAGGAGGATATGCTATCGAGAAGCTGAGTGGTCGCTATGTTAACTCTGTGGCCTGGGTTCCGGGATGGTCTCTTATTATATCGCTTCCACTATATTGGATTGGCTTTTCAACAGACAGTCAGGCCACCGCTTTGGTGATGCTCATCGTTGCGGCATTCCTGCACTATACTTATCTGGGTTCACAATATACGATTGCGCAAGGTGTCGTCGATGTGAAAGCAAGAGCGACAGCAATCGCCATATTACTATTCGTGGTCAACCTGATCGGATATGGGCTTGGTCCTCTGTTTGTTGGTGCGATAAGCGACTATTTGTCAGCATCCTATGTCAGTAGCAATGCCGCCTTAGGTAGCCAGATGACATTGGAACTTTGCAAGGGTACCGATGCGGACATATTGGCCGCGGGTAGCCAGGCCGTTCTGGAAGCATGTCGTCAGGTCACGGGCGAAGGGGTGCGTGATGCATTGCGCTTCACAGCTATGATCTATGGCCTGTCCGGCCTTGCCTATCTATGGCTTTGCAAGCATCTGCAGAAAGACCTGCTGGCAAAAATGAGCTAATCTCTCTCACTATTTCAAAGAGCACCCTATGTCCAAGCCGGAACCCTGGCAGCTGTCAAAGGCTAGCTATCCCTTTTCCAATGTCACCCAGACGCGCTTTGGTGACATGGATTTGCTCGGCCATATCAATAATGTTGCGATGGCCGACCTGTTTGAAAATGGCCGGGTCCGTTTCAACCGCTCCATGGGCATGGAAAACCGGGCGGAAGGAGACCGCTGGCTGATTGCGGCAGTGCAGATCAACTATTTGCGGGAAGCCCATTTTCCGGAGGATGCAGAGATTTGCAGCGGTATTGGCCGGATTGGCAATTCATCCTGGGATATATTATCGGCCGCGTTCCAGAAGGACCTGTGCGTCGCCACCTGCACCACGACATTGGTGTTGACCAACCCGCAAGGAGCCAAGGTGATAGACGGCGAATTCCGGGCGGTGCTCGAAGCGCAGATGGTAAAGCGCGGCTAGGCGCTAGTCGTTAAAGTTGGCCGCGCGTTTCTGCATGAAGGCCATGACAGCTTCTTTCTGATTGGGCGCCCTGCTCACCTTGTCCTGCTCGACGCTTTCCATCATCAGAATCTCGTCTTCATTCATATCCGGCAGCTTGTTCATCAACCGCTTGGCGGCCTTGATAGCATCCGGGTTCTTGCCGGCGATTTCCGCCGCCAGTTCCATCGCCTTGGCATGGGGATCATCTGCAAGGTGTGAGACAAAGCCCAATTCCTTGCCTTCTTCGCCAGAGAAAATGCGGTTGGTGTAGGTCAGTTCACGCAAGATATCATCGCGCACAAAACTCCGCCAAGTCGTATAGCTGCCCATATCCGGGATCAGTCCCCAGCGCATTTCCATGATCGATAATTTCGAGTCAGGCGCCGCAATCCTCACGTCCCCTGCCGAGGCAAATTGCAGGCCTCCGCCGACACATGCGCCATGGATGGCCACGATCACTGGTGCGGGCAGCCTCCGCCATTGCAACACGACATGCTGATATTTATTTGCGTTGCCATAGCTACGATCGACCAGGCTGCCGGTCGTGCTCGATTGCGTAAAGCTCGCCATGTCCAGCCCGGCACAAAATCCCTTGCCGTTGCCGGACAGTACGATCGCCCGCACATCCTTCATCTCGGCGAGCTTGTCGGTCGCATCGATGATCGCGTCAATCTGCTCCGGGTCGAGCGCGTTCATTTTATCCGGCCGGTTAAACCGGACATCAGCAATATGATTTTCAACCGAGATAGTGACGCGTTCTGACATGGTTAGGCTCCGGTATAATGGATTCGTTTAGTTATCAGCTGCGAGTTTAATCGCTCGGTTAACCAACGGCAACTGGTCATTGCCAAAATACATCCGCTCGCCGCCTTGATAGGGTACAAAAATGCTGGGCGAGCCATAGGCGCCGCGGGCAATCGCTTCCTCGGTATTGGCGCGCAACCTGTCCTTCACCGCCTGTTCCTGCGTCCGCGCAACCAGCGCCTCACCGTCCATACCGATTTCATTGGCAATTGCCGCCAATACCGCCGGGTCATCCAGATTGCGCTGATCGGTATAATAAGCATTGAAAGCCGCGGTCGCGAATTTGTGCAGCGCAGCCTGATCGTCTTCCAGCGCGCAACAGGCGCGCATCGCGTGCACGGATTTCACCGGATGATGCGCGCTCGGGAAATTCATCGTCACTCCGGCCAGCGCAGCCCAGTCTTTCATCACCCGAAAGCTGTGCACAAATTTCGGATTATCAGCATTTTCGCGCGCGGCATAAACGCTCTGGTTCACGGCATTAAACACACCGCCCACAAGAAACGGTTTCCAGATAATTTCTGCACCGGTTTCTGAAATAATAGGCTGGACGTTGTGGAAGGCCAGGCAGGTCCACGGAGACGAAAGATCGAAGTAGAATTCAACTTTGGTGGTCATGCTCATTCCTTTATTCCGAACAGCGTCTTGCGCACCTCGGCATCATCTTGAGGATTACGATTAATCTTGTCACGCCCCAGTGCCATGCCGCGCCGCAGCCCTTCGCGTTGCTTTAATATCTTGTACCAGCGCTTCACATTGGCGAAATCCGCCAGATCAATTTCCTGCCGCTTATAGGTCTGCACCCACGGGAAACAGGCCATGTCGGCGATACTGTAATCCTCTCCCGCCAGATAATCATGATCGCCAAGCCGTCGGTCCATAACCCCGAACAATCGCAATACCTCGTTACGATAGCGCTCGGTGGCATAGGCAATACGATCCGGTGCGTAGAGTTTGAAATGTCCGTGCTGTCCCATCATTGGGCCGAGCCCACCCATCTGCCACATCAACCATTCGGTTGCAGCAATCTGGCCGTGCAGATCAGCAGGCAGGAATTTCTCCGCCTTGTTCGCCAGATAGAGCAGAATCGCCCCCGTCTCGAAAACACTGACCGGTTCATCGCCTTCGATCGGATCATGATCGACTATCGCCGGTATCCGGTTATTGGGGCTGATTGCCAGAAACTCCGGTTCAAACTGCTCGCCAGCGCCAATATTCACCCATTTGACATTATAATCGAGCCCACATTCCTCCAGCATCACACTGGTTTTCCAGCCATTGGGCGTGGGAGCAAAATAAAGGTCGATCATTGCAGGTTACTCCACACAGAAAGGAGACAATTATACGCGATATGGGGCTGAAATTCGATTGAGTCGAGCGATCTCGATGATGAATGGAACTCGGGAATCACATTGGCATGCAACAGGCATAAGCCATGGTCGCACAAAAGCGGTCTTGTAGAACAGAAAAATTGTGGGAATTTGTGTCTGGCAGGGACACCGCAGCAGTTTGTTTTCGGAAATTTGCTCCGGGCCGCAAAAGGGAACATCGGCATTTGGAGATAGTGATCACCGTGCTAGAAACACTAAATCTTGCCTGAATAACGCAGGATGAGGTGGGAGCGGGAAACCGAAAATGAAAAAGTTGCTCAATGTTCTAAAATGGATTGCATTCTTGCTTCTTGGTATCGCGGCCTTTGTTGGAATATTGGCATGGTATCTTCACACCGATATTTCAAAAGAACGAAAAAGCAGACTTCAAAATTCCGAGCACTATGTCGATGGTGCCTTTGTGAATGAAGAAGGTCAGGCCGAAAACGAGCTTGGCATGGATTTCCTTGAGGAACAGTTTTTTGGCGAGCAGCAGCGAGAACCGGGAGGTTCCGTTCCGATAACCCCTATAGATGCCAGCGATTTGCAAAATAGTCCTCGACCGGGTCTCCGATCTATTTGGCTTGGGCATGCCAGCGTATTGGTGGAAATTGATGGTTATCGCATTTTGACCGACCCGGTGCTGTCGCAACGAGTGTCACCTTTCCAGTTTGTCGGGCCCAAACGAACGCACAAAGCCCCGCTTGAGCTGGAACAACTGACCGGTATTGATGCAGTGGTAATTTCCCACAATCACTATGATCATCTGGATGAAGCGACGGTCCGGCATTTGGCGGCTCAAGGTACGAAATTTTTTGTTCCGCTGGGGGTAGGACAATATCTTGAAGACTGGGACATTCCAGCGACCCAAGTGGTGGAAATGGACTGGTGGCAAAGTGCCAATATCGGTGAACTGACAATAATTGCCACGCCCAATAGACATTATTCAAGTCGCGGGCTGCTGGACAACAAAGAGACGCATTGGAGTTCTTGGGCAATTTCTGGAGGAACTCACAAAGTTTTCTACAGCGGTGATAGTGGGTATTCCAAACTGTTCGCCCAAATAGGAAAGCGGTTGGGTCCATTTGATTTGAATATTGTAAAAGTGGGCGCTTACGGCCCCGGTCAGTCGTGGAGAGATATTCATATGACGCCAGAAGAGGCTATTCAGGTCCATTTAGATGTGGGTGGCAAACGACTTCTTCCGGTGCATTGGATGACATTTAATCTGGCTCTTCATGATTGGGATGAGCCGATCGACCGCGCCTTGGAAGCTGCCACCAAACAGAAAGTTGAAATATTGACACCAACAATTGGTGAAGTGGTTGAGGCAGATCAACTCTATGTGAACGAAAAGTGGTGGGAAAATATCGATTGATAGTGCGACCATCCGACGCGTTCCAGCTCCACTTTCGGGATAAGGCAGCCGCCGGACTCTCTGTCCTCTGCACACGGTTAGGAAGTGAAATTTGGCTTGCCAATCAGGGGCTATTGCCTAACCACTGTTCCAACTGAAAGTGATTTGGGATGGGGCTTGGCGTGAGTGATACAAAAACCGTAGAACCAGCCACCACCAACAAACCGACCCAGGCACCCCCCACACCGGCAGAAGAAGTAGGCAAGATTGACATTAGTTTCTCACAGGGTCTGGCCGGATTTCTGGCGGCCAATAATATCTCGATAGGTTTTACCTCTTACCAGACCGGTCGGCTTTATCTGGTCGGTCACGGGGCAGATGGCATGCTGGCGTTGCATGAAGCCCTCTACCCCCAGGCCATGGGTCTAACCGGTGACGCGGATCGCATTTATCTGGGAACGTTGACCCAGGTGGTTCGCATGGAAAATGTGCTGACACCCGATCAGTTGGCAAACAATGCACATGATAAAGTCTATGTTCCGCGGAACATGCAGACCACGGGCAATGTTGATATTCACGAAATCGGTATCCGCAAAAACGGTCATATTATCTTCGTGAACACGCGTCATAGCTGCTTGTGCGAACCCAGCGTAACACACAGTTTCAAACCGATTTGGAAGCCGGATTTTATCTCCAAACTGGTGCCAGAGGACCGCTGCCATCTCAACGGATTGGCGATGGTCGAAGGCGAGCCCAAATATGTGAGCGCTGTTTGCCAATCCGATGTGATTGATGGCTGGCGCGATCGCCGGCATGATGGCGGAGTTGTGATCGATGTGGACAGCAACAAAATCCTGACCGATGGACTGTCCATGCCGCATAGCCCGCGCGTATATGA
The DNA here is from genome assembly GCA_947495985.1 of uncultured Sphingomonadaceae bacterium. Classification (GTDB taxonomy): domain Bacteria; phylum Pseudomonadota; class Alphaproteobacteria; order Sphingomonadales; family Sphingomonadaceae; genus Parasphingorhabdus. Next base: position 429,344 of record CANMBD010000001.1, on the reverse strand, counting down.
TGGCAAGGTCTGGCTGTTAAACTCAGGCACGGGTGAACTGGGGTGGCTAGATCCCGCCGATAACAGCTTCACACCCTTTGCTTTCTTCCCCGGTTTTTTGAGAGGGCTGGCATTTCACAATGAGCATGCCTTTGTGACATTATCCAAGCCACGCCATGAACGTTTCGAAGGCCTGGAGCTCGACAACAGGATGAAAGAAAAGGGCGCTGACCCATGGTGCGGCATTCAAATAACATCCTTGGGCAGCGGCGATGTTACCCAATGGTTGCGTTTCGACGGCGCGATTACAGAGCTGTTCGACATCTGCGTCTTGCCAGGTGTGAAGAACCCCATAACTCTTGGTCCCAGCTCAGTAGAGATCAGGGACTTCATAACCATTGAAAAACCCGACGGGCCGATCTGAGCTGTTTTGTCGCGACAAAACGCTCTGGTACCAAGCCGGAATAGATAACCCTAAACAAACACATTGCGGTTTTGACATTACAGGTTCGTCCTGTTTCTATTGATATGCGATCAAAATCTGCAAGTTGAAAACGGAAAAGTTACAATGAAACCCTCTCTCCGCTCTGTATCGCTACATCTGGCGCTGATTTCATCTTGCTTGTCTGCATCCGCCCCCGCCATCGCACAGACACCTTTAAAACGCGCGCTGAACGCAGCAGAAAACGGCCCGGCCTATTCTTATGATATCAGCTATGTGACGCGCGAAATGAATGCAGCCGGGCGGATCAATCCCAGCCGCCCAGCTGGTCAGCGGGTAAAGGTATCTCGACCGGCAAAATCGACCTGGACCGATGAGTTTAAAAAAGCCGTCAAGGAGATCGAAAATAACGGCTACAAAGGTTTTTGGTGCAGCGAGATGGCGAAAAGTATCCCGGCAAGCGCACGGCTCGTCAGCCAAACCGCCACGACTGCAACCTACGCCTTCAAGCCGCTACCGGACCCTGAAGAAAAGGCCAGCAAGAAATTTGTCAAGCATCTGACCGGACGGGTCACAGTGGACAAAAAGGCGCCTGCAATATTGACCTACAGCCTGACGGCCTCGAAATCTTTCAAGCCAGTCATTTTTGCTCGTATCAATCAGTTTGATCTACAAACAAGTTGCGCCAGAGCGCCGGACGGGCGGACCTACGTAAAAAACTCCAAAGTTACGGTTTCAGGCTCCGCACTTGGCAAGAGTTTCGACGAAAAGACAACCCGAACGCATAGCAACCTGCGACGGGTGTCACGGTAGAACTGCAGACTTACCGCATCGAAATAATCAGCCAGTTCCCTCAATTGACTCCCCTGCTCGGGGGTGACAGATTGCGCTCATATTGGGGAGATAGCGATGATTAGCCCGGAACTTTTCGATTTTCTGCGGGAACTGGAACAGAATAACGACCGCGAGTGGTTCAAGGCGCGTAAGAACCGCTATGAAGCGGAAGTCGTCGATCCGGTCACCGATTTCATCATCAACATGGCACCGCGTGTCGCCGCGATCAGCCCCCATATAACAGTTGATCCCCGTCCCAATGGCGGCAGCCGTTTTCGCATCTATCGCGACACGCGTTTCTCGAAAGACAAGAGCCCCTATAAAACTCATGTCGGCTGCCAGTTTCGCCACGAAGCAGGCAAAGATGCTCACGCCCCCGGATTTTATGTTCACCTCGGCCCCGGAGAAGTCTTTTTTGGCGGCGGTGTCTGGGGTCCGCAGGGTGAAGCGCTCCGTAATATCCGTCAACGTATCGTCGACAAGCCTGCCCGCTGGGAAGAAGCGATCGAAGGCATAGACCTGCGCGGCGATCAATTGGTACGCGCACCCAAGGGTTTTGATCCCGACCATCCCTTAATCGACGACCTGCGCCGCAAAAGCTTTTTCAGCTTTCAGAACGCCGATGAGAAGCTCGCGACATCAGCCAGGTTTGAGGACGCGGTCGAGGCGCAGTTTGAAAAAGTCGCGCCGCTTATGGGTTTCGTCGCCGATGCCATGACCGTGGAGTTTTAGGCACTTTTCGCCAAAAGAAAATGAGTGGTGGTTGGCGATTTTAACGTTCCATCATCTTGCGCATATTGGCGCACCGCATCGGTTAACTCCGCGATAATCATCTCGATCAGTTCGTCCGCCGCGTCATCTTCCGGATCAATGACCGCTTGCAACGCGCCATCGGCATCCGGACGGCCAAGAAAAATTACGTCGAACAGCACAAAGTCCCGCACCGCTGGCAAAGTCGTGATCATCTCCCGACGCTCAACCGCTTGTACGTCAAGTCCGGCTTGCTCGGCGACCGACCGGATTTCATCCGGATCGCCATAAGAGAACGGCGCAATCGGAACGATATCACTACCGATATTGCGCGCCAATATGTCTTCGAAAGCGCCAAAGACCGGATTACCATCATGCGCCGAAGTCCAGACAGCAGCCCCCAAACTGCCGCCAGGCTTTAGCACCCGTGCCGCTTCACGCAATGCCAGCACTTTATCAGGGAAGAACTGCAACCCCTGCTGACATAGCGCCACATCAAAAATGTCCTCATCAAAGGGTAATTCGAGAGCGCTCGCGACCTGAAACTTCGCGCGCGGCGCATAATCTTTTTCCCGTTGCAGGGCTTCCGCCTTGGCGATCATTGGCGGTGCGACATCTATTGACGATATTGTTGCTACCTCAGGCAAATCAGAAAGCTTGCGGGAAATAACGCCCATGCCACAGGCAATATCGAGACAGGCGCCCGAGGCCGCAACAGCCTCGATAAGCGGATCGGCCCAAGGCATGAACAGCCCCTTTGATAGATAGGTTTCATATAAATCCGGCGGTGTTCGTCCCGCGATAAAGTCGCTTATCAATGACATTGCCTGCTCCCATCTCCCGCGCCTCATCTAACATATATGATATTGGGAAAACAGGCGCACCGACCCTGGCGGTTTTCCTGCCGGATGATCCAAACAGTTTTGTCAGTCGCTCCTGTCGCTGCCCATGATAAACTCCCGGCCGTAGGAGAGTTACTATGGCCGTTGAGACCAAGAGAAGTTTTTGCCGTTTTTGTCATGCCAGCTGCGCGATGCTGGTGGATGTTGAGGATGACAAGGTCGTTGCCGTGCGCGGCGACAAAGAAGATCATTTGTTCAACGGCTATACCTGTATCAAGGGTCGTCAGCTCACCGATATGCATAACCTACCCGACCGGATGATCACCAGCAAAATCCGTCAGGAAGATGGTACCTTCAAGGACATTGCAACGGCAGACGCCTTGGCACTTGCGGGCGCACAGATGAAGAAGATGGTCGAGGAGCACGGCCCTCACAGCATCGCGGTCTATTGCGGCACCAATGCATTTCAGAACAGCGCCGTACTCGGTACATCCTATGCCTTTGCGCAGGGCATCGGCTCGCGCAACTGGTATACCAGCGTGACCGTGGACCAGCCTGCGAAGGTCTTCACCACCGCGCGCTATGGCATGTGGATGGGCGGCGGCAATGCCTTCACCGAATCCGATGTCGCGATGTTTGTTGGCAACAATCCGATAGTCTCCCACTATTCCGGGGGCATGCCGACATCCTCGCCGTCTCGCGGCCTGCGCGATGCCAAGGAACGCGGTCTGAAGGTGATTGTCGCTGACCCGCGGGTCAGCGACATGGGACGGTTGGCAGACGTTTACCTGCCGGTAAAACCGGGCGAAGACCCTGCCCTGCTCGCTGGCATGCTCAATGTCATCTTTGCCGAGAAACTCTATGACCAGAACTTCGTCGCCGCCCATGTTGATGGCGTTGAAGAACTGGAAGCTGCCGTCAAATCGATGACACCCGATGTCGCTGCACAGCGCGCCGGGGTGGACAAAGACGAGCTGGTCAAAGCCGCCCGCATGTTTGCTGGCGCGAACAAGGGCCGCGTTGTCACCGGCACTGGCCCTGAGATGGCGGGAAATGGCACGCTGACAGAATATCTGGTGGCATCACTCAATATCCTGTGCGCGCGTTTCAACCAGGAAGGCGAGAAAGTATCCGCCCCGATGGTCTTCAACCCACTGAGTGGCGCGCCCAAAATGGCTCAGGTTGCCCCGCCCACACCGATGTTCGGTGAAGGCTTTGCCAAGTCGCGCATTCGCGGTTTGGGCATGTTAGGCAAGGAAATGCCCTGCAATGTGCTGGCGGATGAAATCCTCACACCCGGCGAAGGTCAGGTCAAGGCGCTGATCTCTATCGGCGGTAATCCCGAAATTGCCTTTCCGGACCAACAAAAAGTCCGCCGCGCACTCGATGAATGCGAACTTTTCATCCAGATCGATCCTTGGATGTCCGCCAGTGCGAAACGCGCCGACATCATCCTGGCCCCCAGCATGTGTCTGGAGCGGGAGGACATCAACAATGTCTCTGATGCGTTCACCGAAGAAGCCTATGCCCATTATACCGAAGCGATGGTCCCCGCGCCCGGTGATACCATGGACGAATATGAAATGCTCTGGTGGCTAGCCAAACATATGGGCATTGAAATGAACTATCCCGGCGGTTCGGTTTCAATGGACGAATGCCCCGACAAGGCGACCGTTCTCGACCTGATAACCGAAGGCTCGCTGCTCAAACCCAGCAAGGCGAAAGCCGATGCAGCGGCGCTGGAGCGCAAGGGCGCGGCGATCACTTATGACGAGCTGCACCCGGTCGTTGGCCCCGCCGATCCCGACAGCGAAAACCGCTTTGACCTTAATGCCGGAGCTATGCCGAGCGAACTGATCGACTATGCGGCCAATGATCCGGTGAAAGATGGCTTTGACTTCCGCCTGATTTCGCGACGGTCGAAGCATCGCTATAACAGCAACGGCCATCCCTTCCCCAAACTTGTCGAGAAAATGCCGACTAATCCCGCCTTTATCAATCCTGATGACATGGCCAAGGCCGGAATCAGCGATGGCGCGATCATCGAAATCACCTCCCCCACTGCATCTATCTTCGGCATGGCCAAAGCAGACGAAAAGGTCCGCCCGGGCGTTATCTCGATGAGCCATGCCTTTGGCGACAGCGAAGCGGGTAAGGATGATGTGATGACCAAGGGCGGATCGACCAACCGGTTGATTGTCGACAATGATCATCTTGATCCGATTACCGGCCAGGCTGTGCAAAGCGCGATTCCAGTGCGGGTAAGTGCGGCTTGATTCGCCAAGTCAGGAAATTGGAGTAGCCCTCTCTCGTTCCGGCCTTTAAAAAGTCTTCAATTGACAATCGCGCATCTGCCTGCAATAAATATATCCACTGGATATATAAGAGCCGCTATGACACCATATGACATGATCCGGGAAAGCATTTCCCAAACCGTTCCATTTGCCAGCCATACCGGGGTTGAGCTGATTTCAATAGAAGACGGCGTGGGCGAAGCATTGCTGCCTGCGCAGGACGTGACGCTCAACCACATTGGCAGCCAGCATGCCGGTGCGCTGTTCACGCTCGGCGAAGCGGCATCCGGTGCTGCGATGGCAGGAGGTTTTGTATCGGTGCTGATGGCAGTAAGACCGGTGGCCGCTAATGCCTCCATCCGATATGTAAAAGTGGCCAAGGGTCCGATCCGCGCTTTTGCGAAACTGTCCCAGCCGGCAGAAAATCTGCTGAGCGCGCTGGATAAAGCCGGCAAGGTTCAGTTTGCCGTGGAAGTTTCCATGCGTGACGAGACGGAAGAAGAAGTCGCGACCATGCAAGTCGACTGGCACGTTTCGAAAGCGGCGGCTTGACCAAAGAAACCCGCGATAACTATCATCATGGGGACTTGCGCCAGGCGGTGCTGGACCTTGCACGCAGGCGCATTGATGAGGGCGACGCAGAGAAGCTCAGCATGCGATCTCTGGCCACCAAGATCGGCGTGGCGCACCGCGCGATATACAATCACTTTGCCGACAAGGACGCATTGCTGTCGGCGGTCGCTGCTGGTGGCTATCATGAGCTTTCCGGGCTTCTTGCCAAAACCAGGAATGCCGCGGAATTTGTCCGCACCTATGCGACATTCGCACTGAACCACCGTCACCTTTACACGATCATGATGAACCGCAGTTACGCACAGTTTGAAAATGTGACCGAATTACGCACCGGCGCTGATGCCATGATCGCTACGTCAATAGCCGTGCTTGCGCCCGACCAAGGCAGCGATGATGACAAACGCAGGGCTGTGATGCGTTACTGGATGCTCGTGCATGGCGGGGTTGGACTGCATAGCTCGGGCACGCTTAAGGCCCGCCCGGACGAAGACTTTATTGAGGAGCTGCTTGCGGTTGCTGGCTTAGGGCCCGCACCCGACGAAGCTTCGCAGGCGCTCTGGTCTACAAAAAAGGAGTCCCCCAAATGATTCAGAATCAAGCGATCAACATACTGAAATACCTCTTGATAGTCTTTTCTATCGCCTTGCTCCCAGCTTGTGCAAACGCACCGGCAGCCTCAGATGTGGAAGCGCCCGTAACACTCATCATCAACTTTGAGGCGACCGATGGAGGGCTAACGGAATTTTCGGAAATAATGGCCGGCGTTTCCGAGGCCATGGCTTCAGAGCCGGGATTTATCTCCGCAATCGTTTATCGGAATGTCGAAAGACCCAATGCCTTCGTATTGCAGGAAGTGTGGGCATCAAAAGAACTTCATGGCGAACATTATGATCGCATCGTGGAATCGGGGGATTGGGACCATATCAAAAGTCTTTTGAAGGTTGAGCCAGTCATGGGCTATTATACGCCAGATCCCGCCGGTCCATAATCGGTTAACGGACAGGCGGTCAGGATTTGTGCTCCGGAACTGCTTTGGACAACCTGCGCTTGGCAAACGGCACAAAAGTGGGAACACGGTTACGATAATCGCGATAGGGTTCTCCTATCTCCTCAATTAGGTCCGCTTCCTCAAACGGTGTCGCCAACAGGATGTAAGCAAAGGTCGCGCCTGCAAAAACCAGATGGCCGACCGTGAAATGCGGCGTCATGAAAGGCGCAAGCATCCAGCCGAGACTGATCGGATGACGGACCAGCGCATAGAGATAACGCGCGGTCATGTTGGATGGCGAAGGTTTGGTATTTCGAAAATTCTGCCATGCCTGTGCGAGCCCCAGGAAACCGAAATGGCCAAAGTGAAACGTAGCCGCGACCATCATTGTCCAAATGCCGATATATCCGACATAGATAAAACCTGCCCCCAACCCGGATTGCACATGCCATATGGTGATCGGGATCGGTTGCCAGAATGTCACCAGCAAAACGGTCATGACCACGGTCATATACAGATAGGTTGCGCGTTCAATTGGCGCCGGAATAATCCCGGTCCACCAGCGTTTGAATGATGTCCGCGCCGTCACTGAATGGTGCAGACCGAAAACCGCGATCAGACCGATATTGATCAACATGGCGGGCCAGAGCGCAAGGGATTCGTCATCCGTTGCGCTCTGGCCGCTTATCCCCTTGGGCACGCCAAAGTCGATCAGAAAACCCATGATGTAGACAAGCACGGCCATGCTGAGGGCATAGGCACCGAGGGCGTAAATCAGCATCAGGCTTTTGCGTATCATATCCGTATTCCTTTGGCTCGCGATAGACCTATGCCCAGTTTTCCTGATGATCCGCGTGGGTCTTCAGATAGGCGCTGTGATCAAAATAAGTGTCATAAAAACCGGTATCGAGCTTGTGCGCCTGAAGGTACATCAGCGTCAAGATAGCCGGAACTTTGGCTGGAAACCGGCCGAACGTATCCTGCACATATTGCGCCATCGTCGCCACGCAATCGACAAACTCATCGTTGATCGGTGCCGCGCTTCGGCGGACAGCGTCGGTCTCTTTATAGTGGCCGGGCGTATTACTGTTGAATGGACCTCCTTTTCCGAATTTGCGTTTCACCACCGCTTCAACTGCGGCACGCATATCCTTGAAATGCGGCTGACAGTGCCCCTCCAATATACCCTCTAATCCAGTGACATGCGGCAAGGGCTCGTCGGGTAACATGTCAAACCGGAAGCCAAGACCCGGTACGTCAGGGTCGCCGCTGGCACCCAAAACGCTGAACGGATTGAGGCCGTCATACATCCAGCCGCCAAGCCCCATGGCCTGCAACATGAGTGCACCGGCATAGCAGGAACAGGACAGCTCTACCGTCACTTCATTCGCGCTAACCTGCTCGACAAAAGTCATTGGGTACGGGTTCTCCAGGTCAACCAGGTGTTTGAATTTCTCCAGACCCGGGATCGGGCGATTGTTGATATCATCATAGATGCACACACCACCCTGAACGAAATAGCACAGCGCCATGATGATATGCTGCGCCAGATCTGCGACCGGGAAAATCATCGTGCTGCCCGGCACATTGGCGCACCATTCATTGTGCATTTCCATATGCTCAGGGCGTGTCGGAATGTTCAAGCGACCATCGGCAATCTTGACGATGCGCGACTTGTGCGCATCCAGATAGGCTTTGAGATCAGTTTCGCCATTGGGCTTTGTCGCACTGGTCGCCGGCATGTCGCGGGTGGGGAGGAAATAGACGCCTTTGTCATCAGTGTAGAAAAATTCCGTAATCTGGAACCCTGCACATGATGGAAAAGTTCGTCCGCCCGCGGCCCCGGCATAGTTGGGGATGTGCGGCAGATAATTGGGGTTATGGGGGATCAGGTTTGACCAGCCGGTATTGCCTGCAACGGTCGTCAGCAACAACATCTGCTCCAGCTCTGACAGAGCTTCCGGCTTTTGCTTTGACGTATAAGCAAGCGGCCCGTCCGAGATGGATGCACCGCGCGCAAAGCGCCGCGACCGGCGGCCGTGAATGGCCTCGATCAAAGGGAAGTTCACTGCGTCGACAAGGCCCTTGGGCAAGTCAGGAACGCGATTCAGCAAGATATTGCCTTTTGATTTCAGGGTGGCACCGGCGGCGCTGGCACCAATGCCGGCAAGCATCGTTCCGGCACCAAGCATCGAAGCACCAAGAACCTTGCGCCGCGATGTTCCAAAACGCGTTTTCACTTCATGAGGGGACATGATTTTTCCTTCTAAATTCTCATTGATTTGTTATGTATCCAGTGGATACTTAATAGCTAAAACAGGACGTTTCTGTCAACATTCATGATTACTAGGGGATTTTACCACCTTAACCATGACCATATCACAATGGCTTAAAGGCTTATTTTCAAAGTGTTAGCTGAGTTGATCCGGACAAGCTACCGCTCCGCCGCCATAAATCATTGTCTGGTAAATTAAGACTTGACCAAAATTTCTAACAAGCTGTGAAATATTCCGGAATAGAGCAACGAACAGTGAGATCTGTGGGGATCGAAGGGCAATATTTGGCGCCCTGATCATCAAATGCCAAATTGATCAGACGCAATTGAAGACCACCATGCCCAAAAGAACGCCACGTGACCGCGGGGCAGACCAGAGCAAAATCTGTGGATATGCTTCAAATTGCTGCAAGTGAGGACCAATGCTAACCTTCGATGAAATTGGCAAATTAGATCAATGTGACAGCCCGGCCAGACTATGGAAATATGTTCTGAAAATCGCTCGACAATATGGATTTCGAGCCACAGTATATGCTTGCCCGCCACCCCACAGAAAGCCAACACACCCCGATACCATTATTAGATATGTTGGTCTCTCAGATGAACAATTCCAGAAATTCGCTATCGCAGGACTGATCGAACAGGGTCATATCACAACCGAGAACAGCCTTTCCAAAGGTTCGCCATTTCGCTGGACCGAAATTGCCAATTTAACGAACAGCCGACAACTGTTCGAAAATCTTAAGCAAGACGCCAATAGCTCAGATATTGACGAGGGTTGGATATTTCCTGTTTTCGGACCGCAGTCCCGCAACGGACTGGCCTCCTACGGCAAACCCAAAAACGAAAAATTGATGGACAACGACATTGGGTTGCAGTTCCACATTTTTGCGCAAATGGCGCATTTGCGCTTTTGTCAGCTAACACCTGATCTCTATGGAATAGACAAGTCTTTATCCAAGAGAGAAATGCAGATCATTGCATGGGCCGCCAAAGGAAAATCAAACTCCGAAATCGGCACAATTCTGCAACTATCTGAAAGCTCTATCGACAGTTATATGCGGCGTGCGTTTACCAAACTGGACGTGCATGATCGCACATCGGCATCGGTGAAGGCAATCAGCATGGACCTGGTAAGGACGTAAGGCAGTCAAAACTAGCGCCCAGCGCCTATCAAAAAGCTTACTTCTCAGGTACAATATATCACGGCGCTGACGCCAGACAGTTGTTGAGCCAGGCAGCGATTTGCTGCTTGGTTTTCTCGCTGGCAAGATAGCGAAATTTCGGTGCCGTATAGCGATTGAAATTCTCAAAAACTGCATCGCGTTCGAGAAGGTAATCTACACATCTTTGACACAAGGACTTCGACCTCTCCTGACGGTCCGATATCGCGCCAATTGTCGTTGATTGATCCGTTTTTTCGGAAACATATATGTCCAGCAAAACATCCCAAATAGGGTCGCCAAATGTCAGGCCTTTGAAGTATTCGGATCGTAATTTGTTTTGCTCAGCGATATGCGCTGTGAAATTGAGATGAGTGACGTCAGAATAATTGGAATTGTCATTACCCGGGACACTCTCTGTATCTTCTTCTTCGTTCAATATGTCCTCCCACAAACTATTGACCTCGGTATTCTCAGAAATCTTAAAGTATAGAACCACTGATAGTCACGCCCCGAGACCACGTGACAAGACTTTCTGATGAACAGGTCTCATGGTTTTCGCCGCTGATTTTGATACCATAGCACAGCTGTCTTTCTTCTATCACTATTGCCAATCGACCATATGGTCGCCGTTATGTCATGAAGCGATATTGGGAGAGATGACTAGACTGATGACGATGGATACAGCTTATGTTGCGCAGATGAAGCGCCTGATGGAGTGGGAAGCATCGCGCTCTGCGCCGCCAGACGGTTTTCCGTCTCTGCCTGACCTTCCTGCGGGTCGTTATACTTCACAAGCATATTATGATCTGGAACAACAGCATATCTGGAAAAAGAGCTGGCTGTTCGCCGCGCATATTGATGAAATCCCGGAACCGGGATGCTTCATGAAATGGGAGAATACAGGAACACCGGTTATCATTGTCCATGGCATGGACGGTCAAGTACGGGCATTTTATAACACTTGCCGGCATCGCGGGGCGCCTGTTGTTACCGAAGAAAAGGGCCGGTCACCGCGTTTAATGTGTGGCTATCACAACTGGACTTACAAAACCGACGGCACTCTTGTCGGTGTGCCGGAAAAACAGGATTTCCCAGCCGATTTCGACTTTAGTTGCCGCAGCCTGATCCCGGTCAAATGCGAAATGCTGGGCAATGTAATCTTTGTGAACTTTGATGATGACGCAATGCCGCTGAAGCAGTGGCTCGGCCCCGTCTGGAATGACTGGGAAGAATTTCAGTTCGACAAGATCAAACTCGCCGCGCGCCACTCCTTTGACCTCAACTGCAACTGGAAGGTGGCGATGGAAGCCAATATGGAGGTCTATCACGTCCCCTTCATCCATCCCGAAACCGTCGCACCACTGGTCGATAGCAAGCGCAATGTGAACACCATCTTCCCCAATGGCCATGCCCGGATGCTGGCCCCTGCCCCGCAGGAAACCGACCGCGAGCATGTCAGAGCCGTTGACTCTCCCCCGCAATGGCAAGAGATTAATACGGTCGGCGAACTGGGCCGCACCTGCACGCAAAGCTACACCATGTTCCCCAACTGGGTGTCACCCCTATCCAATTATTTTGTACCACCTTTGGTTTTCTGGCCGACCGGGCTGAATACAACCCGGTTGGAACTCGTCACGATGGCGCTGGACTGGGGGGACGGTCCAGCGCCAGACTTGTGGACAGTGCCGGATGAGAGCAAGCCGAGTGGACGGGACATGAGCCCGATTATCCTGGAAGACACACAATTTGGCGAAATGATTCAGAAATCCATGGAAAGTGACGGATTCAAGAGCGTGCCTTTGAGCTATCAGGAAGCGCGTATCTACAGCTTTCATCAGACCTGTGACAAAATGATCGGTCTCGATAACGTGCCAGACCAGCTCGCAGTGGAACAGGTGATCGGTGAAGAATGGGTCTATCCCAATGATCCCCGCGTAGCCCAAATGGAGCAATTGCAGGCGGCGGAATGAAAATTTGCGATGATGCCGCCAGTGATAGAACTGGGTAATCAAGCCTCTAGCTATTCCCTTCACCCTTCCCTAAATGCACAACCATGCATTTCTTAGATCAAGCCAAAATATATGTGAGCTCGGGCGCGGGCGGCCCTGGTGCTGTCAGTTTTCGGCGTGAGAAATATATTCAGTATGGCGGTCCGGACGGCGGCAACGGCGGCAAAGGTGGCGACATTATCTTCAGGGCGGTCGAAGGTCTCAATACCCTGATCGACTTTCGCTATACCCAGCATATCAAGGCACAGCGCGGCAAAGGCGGCGCTGGCCGCAATCGTACCGGTGCGGGCGGTGAAGATCGAGTTATCCAAGTACCGGTCGGCACGCAGCTCCTGTCCGAAGACAAGGAACATGTGCTGCTCGACTTCACACGTGAAGGGCAGGAAGAATTGTTCTTGGAAGGCGGCATTGGTGGCCGCGGCAATGCCAGCTATAAAAGCGCGACAAATCGCGCGCCCCGACAACATCAACCCGGTGAGCCGGGTGAAGAAGCGGCGGTCTGGCTGCGGCTCAAACTGATTGCCGACGCCGGTTTGGTTGGCCTGCCCAATGCAGGCAAGTCGACACTGATCAACTTTGTCAGCAATTCAAAGGCCAAAGTGGGCGCTTATCCCTTTACTACCATCCATCCACAATTGGGTGTCGTGCAGCACAGGGGCCGCGAATTTGTTCTCGCGGATATTCCTGGCCTGATTGATGGCGCTGCCGAGGGGGCCGGCATTGGTGACCGGTTTCTCGGTCATATTGAGCGCTGCAAAGTGCTGCTCCACCTGATCGATGCAACCGGCGATGATCCTGTAGCTGCGTGGAAAACCGTGACCAAAGAGCTGGAACAATATGGTGGCGGTTTGTCCGAGAAGCCGCAAATACTAGCGCTTAACAAGGCCGATCTGCTTGATGATGAGCTAATGGAGGCAATTGCTGATGACCTGCGTGCCGCGGGCGCGGAGGAAGTGTTGCCATTATCAGGTGCCACGGGCCAAGGTATGGATGCAGTGCTTGATAAAGTACTTGAAGCAGTCGGGGCGAATAGCTCAATCGAAAAGGCTGACCAACTCGCCAGCGATAGCGATGGCGATGAGGAGGAAAAAGCAGACTGGTCACCGCTGTGAGCTTGCAGGATAAGAAGAAGATTGTCGTAAAGGTTGGCTCGTCGCTTCTAATCGATTCCGATGGAGCGGCCCGGCGCGCTTGGCTAGAAACACTTGTTACGGATATTGCGAAGCGCCACCAGGCTGGCGCGTCTGTCATTATCGTATCGTCCGGTTCCATCGCATTGGGCGCACGCAAACTGGGTTTTGAAAAAGGCGGACGCGCCAATTTGGCTGATGCTCAAGCCGCCGCATCGGTCGGGCAAATTACACTCAGCAGCCTGTGGTCCGAATTGCTCGCAAAACACGACATCACTGCCGCACAGATGCTGCTGACACTGGACGATATGGAAGATCGTAAGCGCTATCTGAACGCCACAGCCACACTTGACCGGCTGGTCGACAAGCGCGCCGTACCCGTAATCAATGAAAATGACAGCGTTGCGACCGATGAAATCCGCTTTGGCGACAATGACCGGCTCGCTGCACGGGTGGCGCAAGCGGCAGGCGCAGATCATGTGCTTTTGCTCTCCGACATTGATGGCCTTTATGATCGGAGTCCGGATAGCACCGATAAAGACCAGTTGATCAGCACTGTTGAGCAGGTCGACGAGCATATATTAGCCATGGCTGATGGCAGCTCTTCATCCGGGCTGGGCTCCGGCGGCATGACGTCAAAACTGGAAGCGGCACAAATTGCCAATATGGCCGGGATTCCGCTGTCCATTATATCAGGACGCGAAGATCATCCGTTGGAACGCTATGAAGCCAGCAGCAAAGGAACTTTGTTCAAGGCAAACGAAGGCAAAAATGCCCGCAAAAGCTGGCTTGGCGGCCGGCTTACCTCGGCAGGCAAGATCATGATCGATGCCGGTGCTGCGGCGGCGCTTAAGGATGGTAGCAGCCTACTCGCCGCTGGCATTGTCTCGGTAACTGACGGATTTGCGCGCAGCGATGTTGTGGATATTACGGATCCCAATGGTCAGGTAATCGCACGCGGGCTGGCCGAATATGATGCACTGGACTGCGCAAAGATTATCGGGCGGCGCAGCTCGGAACTCGAAGCCTTGCTCGGCTACGCACCGCGCAGCGCTGTCGTGCACCGTAACCAGATGGTGCTGGTGTGAAGCGGGGCATGGACAGGTAACCGCATGCGGACGAAACCAACTCTGGCAATCACCGGCGCGACCGGTTTTGTGGGTAGCCATCTTCTCAACCTGGCGGTGCGCGCCGGTTTTCCCGTGCGCGCCCTGACACGCCAGACACAGGATGACCGCCCCAATGTGACGTGGGTGCGCGGCGCGTTGGATAACCCGGCCAGCCTTAGCGTACTGTGCACGGGGGCAGATATAGTGATCCACATTGCCGGGGTTGTAAATGCTCCAACGCGAGAAGGCTTTGAAGCTGGCAACGTCGCTGGCACCTTGGCGGTCGTAGAGGCGGCCAAGAAAGCAGGATGCAACCGCTTCATTCATGTCTCGTCGCTCGCGGCGACCTTGCCCAAGCTGTCTATCTATGGCGATACCAAGGCCAGAGCGGAAAAGATCGTCGCATCCAGCGGGCTCGATTGGACGATCATTCGGCCTCCTGCCATTTACGGGCCCGGAGACAGGGAACTGCTGGAGCTGTTCAAGATGGCAAAAACCGGCTTTATCACCCTACCCCCCGATGCCGACGGGCGGCTGTCGGCGATCCATGTTGACGACCTGTCCCGCGCTCTGATGACGATCATTCCGGAACATGAAGATCTTACCACACAGATTTTTGAGGTGGACGACGGCAAGACCGGCGGCTGGACCCAGACCAGCTTCGCCAAAGCCGTTGGATGGGCGATTGGCAGACGGATTAAACCAATAGCAACACCAAGATTTCTGTTGGAATTGGGCGCAAAAGCCGATCGTTTTTTCCGCCGTGACAAGGCCAAGCTTACCGAAGATCGCGTCAGCTATTTCTGTCATGATGACTGGACGGTCGATCCCGCCAAGCGCCTGCCGCCCGAATTATGGACGCCGCAAATCGAGACGCGACAAGGGTTGAAAGATACCGCAAAATGGTATCGTCAGAATGACTGGCTCTGACGCCTCCTAAAATCACTAGCTGCCATTCTCTCCAAACCGGCGCATAATTACGTGCTGGGAGAGGATGTTATGGAAAGCAATGTAGCGGTGCGCGATGACGTGCCCACTTATGACTTCGATATATATGGCGAACCGGCAATCAAGGTGGATGTGCACGACGCCTTTCTGGCGCTAAAGAACGAAGCGCCTCCCCTGTTCTGGACACCCAGAAATGGCGGGCACTGGATTGTCACTGACGGTGACATGATGATCGATTTGCTGCGCAAGCCGAATATCTTTTCCAACGAGAATTTCTCAATTCCCCATATCGAGAACATACCCAAGACTATCCCGCTGTCTCTCGATCCACCGGAACACCGCCCCTATCGCCAGATGATGCGACCGTTTTTCGAGAAAAAGGCAATTGCACCCCTGCAAGAACGGATTCAGCAATGGGCAGACAGGCTTATTGGCGCGGTCAAGGCGGATGGACAGTGTGAATTTATCGATGCGGTCGGATCGCGCTTTCCAGTATCGGTCTTCATGGAAATGCTGGGATTGCCGCTGGATCGATTTGATGAGTTTCGCGCGCTCGTAAACGAGAATTTTGAACTGGCGGGCACGCCCGAAGTTGCCCAGGTTCAACAGAAAATTGTCGCGATGCTGGCGAAATTTGTGAAAGAACGTCAGGCGGACCCGAAGGACGATATGATGAGTCATATCATCCGGTCCGATATTGACGGGCGCGAACTTACTTTCGAAGAGCTGCTCTCGATTGCGCATCTCCTATTTCTCGCGGGGCTGGACACTGTGGTCAATGCACTCAGTTTCAGCATGAAGCATTTGGCCACAAATCCATCCCTACAAGAGCGGATTATCGATAATCCCGATTGCATTCCCGATGTTACCGAAGAATTGCTGCGCCGATACAGCTTCGTCAATCTGCCCCGCCAGATCAATGAAGACACGATATTGGGCGGCCAGAAACTGTCCAAAGGTGAAAAGATCATTTGCCCGCTCGCAATGATCGGTTGGGAGGACAAGCTCAACGAAGACCCGATGACCGTTTCGGTTGATCGCAAGCATTATCGCCATGGCGCTTTTGGCTCGGGCATCCATACTTGCCTGGGGCTGCATCTCGCACGGATGGAGCTGCATATTTTCTATGAGACCTGGTTTCGTGAAATTGGCCGGTTTCAACTTGATCCGGACAAACCACAAGGCGCGATGCGCGGCGGCGTGGTCTGGGCGATTGAGGAGCTCTGGCTCAACTGGGAATAGAATGACCTTAAAGCAACGGTCCGGCAAACTGTTCCACCAGATATGTCACAAAGGTCATTGATAGGCCAAGCAAGAACACCCGGTATGCAAGGCCGAGATAGCGGTATTTCTTCCGCTCGAGGACCACACCCATTTGATATATATCGCGCAACATGGTGCGATAAACGGTTTCCTGATCGACGAAATTCTCAGACAAAAGCTGATCTTTAAACTCGTCTTCCGATATTTTTGAGAACGCCCCGAAAAACAGCATGTTAGGATTGGCACCGGCCCGTATCTTGGTCGCTGGCATCACAGCGATCGCGGCCAGACCTGCTGCACAAAAAGCGGAAATTGCGAGTATGAGCAGAGGCAAGGAGAAGCTGCTCGCATGACTTTGCCCGATAGCCAGAGTAAAAACCACGAATGTCGCGCCAATCAGCATATTGGCCTTGTGATCGGCCATCAGACTGAGTTGAACATGATGTTGCTGGGTCGTGCGCAGCAATTGGATGACTTCATCTGGCCATTTTCGGTCCTCGGTCATGTTTCACCCTCCGCACAGGCGCGACCCGGTGCGCCGCAAGAGTGACATAATCGGCGCAATTGGGCAAGTTACGGCGCATATGCCCACCCTTGTGCCCTGTTTCGGCCTTATTCACTTGCCAATGGGGGCTTCACATTGGCAAAGGTTGCTAGGAATGAAGCAGGCCGGATATTGGGGAATTAAACATGGCAAGTCGCGAAGAAATTATGGCCAAGGTGGAAGCCTTGATTGGCCCTTTCAACAACAAGGGCGTGGAACTCAAAGATGCTACCACTTTTGCAGGCGATCTGGAGTGGGACAGCCTGACGGTGATGGATTTTGTCGCTGCGGTGGAAGATGAATTTGATATTATCATTACCATGAACATGCAGGCCGAAATCGAAAATGTCGGTCAGCTTGCCGACGCCGTTGCCAAGTTGATGGATCAGTAACAGCATAATCGGCATCCGGAACCCGTTTCAAGATGACGAAAACACGAGAGTATAATGACCGACCTTCTGAGTAAATATGATCCGCTGATTCAGGAACGCGAAACCCTGCTTGCAACCGGCGTTAAGGACCCTTTTTCACTGGTAATGGAAGAAGTGAAATCGCCCACTGTTGCCATATGCAATGGCAAGGAAACCATTCTGCTCGGCACCTATAACTACATGGGCATGACCTTTGACGATGATGTCCAGCAGGCCGGACTTCAGGCGCTCAAGGACTTTGGCTCTGGAACAACCGGCAGCCGCGTTCTCAACGGCACATATAGCCCGCATAAAGATTGCGAAGAGGCGCTCAAAGAATTTTACGCGATGGACCATGCGATGGTCTTTTCCACGGGCTATCAGGCCAACCTGGGAATTATCTCTGCGCTGGCCGGCAAGGGTGATTATGTCATTCTGGATATCGACAGCCATGCGTCCATCTATGACGGCTGTTCCATGGGTAATGCAGAAATTGTCGCGTTCCGCCACAATGATGTCGAAGCACTGGAAAAACGATTGAAGCGTCTGCCCGCAGACGCTGGCAAGCTTGTCGTGCTTGAAGGCGTCTATTCGATGCTTGGCGATGTTGCGCCGCTCAAGGAAATGATCCGTATCTGCAAGGAAAACGGCGCCATGACCCTGGTTGATGAAGCGCACTCAATGGGCTTTATCGGTGAAAATGGCCGCGGCGTCTGTGAAGAACAAGGCGTTATCGACGATGTCGATTTCATCATTGGAACGTTCAGCAAGTCGGTGGGAACCGTCGGTGGATTCTGCGTCTCCAACCATCCGAAATTTGAAATCATGCGTCTGGTATGCCGCCCCTATGTGTTCACGGCCTCGCTGCCACCAAGCGTAATGGCAACAGCCAGCACCTCGATCCGCAAGCTGATGCACAGCGGCAACAAGCGCGCGCATTTGTGGGAAAACAGCAAGAAGCTCCACAAAGGCCTGCGCGATTTGGGCTTTGAACTCGGTACGCCGGAAGCGCAAAGCGCGATTATCGCGGTCATCATGCCGGACCTCGAACGCGGTGCGATGATGTGGCAGGCGCTGCTTGCGGAAGGCCTCTATGTCAATCTTGCGCGACCACCGGCAACTCCGGCAAACATGACCTTGTTGCGTTGCTCACTTTGTGCCGAGCATACGACCGAACAGGTCGACCAGATCCTGGGCATGTTTGAGGCAGCCGGCAAAGCGGTTGGAGCGATCTGACCCTCCTTGTGGGAGACACGAATGACTAACAGCCTGCTCATCGAACAACGCGGCGCGATTGAAATTCTCTCACTCAATCGGCCGGATAAGCTCAATACGATGAACGAAGACATGATCTTCGCACTGCAGGACTATTTTCGAGGGCTGCAGGACCGGTATGATGTCCGGGTTGTCCTGTTTCGCGCAGAGGGACGAGCCTTTTGTGCAGGTCTAGACATCGGTGCCTGGAAAAATGATGGCTCGCGTGGGCAGGTTCAACATATCTGGCGGACGCAGCGATCCATAGCCACGGTCATGCAACTTATGCGGCAATGTCCGCAGCCGATCATATCATTGGCTCAGGGCGCGGCCTGCGGCGGCGGTTTTTCTCTGCTGCTGGCCAGTGACGTCCGCTATGGTGCACCCAGCCTGAAAATGAACGCGGCCTATATTAAAATCGGCCTGGGCGGATGCGATATGGGATCGAGCTATTTCTTGCCGCGGTTGGTCGGATCTTCGCTCGCATCGGAATTGCTTCTGACCGGCCGGTTCATTCATGCTGAACGCGCTGAAAAACTGGGGCTAATCAGCGAAGTTGCTGACGAAGATAAATTAGTCAGCACTGGTCTCTCTCTCGCGGAAGAAATGCTCGATACAGCGCCCATGGGCCTGCGACTGACCAAAGATGCGCTTAACCGCAATATCGACGCTCAGAGTTTTGAAGCGGCCATGGCGATTGAAGACCGACAGCAAGCCATGCTCAGCATGACCGAGGACAGCCGCGAAGCCGCCAAAGCCTTTTTCAGCAAGCGCAAGCCAGACTATAAGGACCGCTAGATCGATCGCTTAACGATCGCGATTTTCGGTGCCCTGCCCTGCCGTAATGAAGAGTGCGGTTGCTTCTCCTTCCACGTCTGCCGTGTGCCAGACGCCGGGGGGATTGATCGCATATTCGCCCTCCCCGAGCGCGATTTGTCGCACTGACCCATCTTCCATTTGCTGAATGAGGGACATTTCACCTTTAATACACATGACAACTTCGGCACCGACGGGATGCATTTCCCATACCGTCCACGGTTCGGTAAAATGGTGCAGCGACACAAGGCGTCCCTCTGCGCCATCATCGGCATGACGTTCACCATAGGCCTGATACCAAGCCGGATCGCCAGTAAAACGGGGTTCGGAAAATGCTGTTGCACCTAGTCCCAGATGTATCGGGTTATCGGTTAGTTTGTCAGCCATAGTAGCGCCTCCCTGAAATGCAGGCGCACATTCTACCCTATTTAATCGCTCCACCGGCAATTAATCTTGGCAACATGGTAAGCGCGCCCAGTATCGGCCATTTGCGTTGCCATGGCTTGATCACATAGTCGGTACCAGCATGACGGTTGATCTTCCACGCAAGATAATCAATCCCGCCAGCATAGGTTCCAGACGCTTTTGCCAGCCGCGCGAGGGTGAGCAGCTTGCCATTGCGGCGCAACGCCTTCCAACGTTTCTCCGCTTCTGCGGTCGACATCTCGCCAGATTCAGATGGATCCTGATCTTGCAGGGTTACCATCGTGGCGAGACCAAATCGTTGATAGCGCTCGGGATCAGCATCAACGACGGAGCCAGGGCGATTGGCCCGTTCGGCTCGTAACTCTGCCCCATAAGTCAGTTCGAAACCCCGATGCCAGACCAGTATGGGCGCCTGCGGCTGAATTCCCAGCACCGGCAAGGTGAGCTCAAACAGGGTCACGGGCGCACAGGCAATCGCCGCCGCCACTTTTTCACGCGCCGCGTCGTCGGCACACCAGACCAGACGTGACGGCTGCGCAAAGCGCGCCCATACACTCACTGCGCTGGCCTCTAGTCCATTTAACTTGTGAAAATCCTCTTCGCTCAGCACCGCAATTTTGGCGACCAGTCCGTCATGCTCGGCCGGAAACACATTCGGCGGCAGCAGCTCGTTTGCGCGCACCAGCCAGCTTTTCCCATAGGCTGCTTCATAACTGGACACGATCAGATAGAAATCCAGCATCTGTCCTTCGAGCTCGGTTGTTCTCAGACAAGAACCATAAAAGAGAACCGCACGGGACGCATCGCCATATTGCGCAGCGACCGCCTCTGCGAAAGCAGATACACGAGGATCAACCGGCTCTGCCAGCTCCTCTTCTACAAGGGGTTTCAGATGATTCACCCGGCGGATGATAGCCTAAGCAGCGAGGCGAAGGAAAGATACCGGCTTCGTTGATTTCAAAACAATCGGCTGGCCTTCCTTTGCGCGGAAAAGTTCGCCATCCATAACAACATTGCTATTCTTACCCTCAATCCGGATCATGTCACCCTGCTCGAGATGAATACCTTTTTGCACGGTTTTACCGAGCCGGCCAAATAACACAGACAGGATGAAACGGACCAGCACCATCGGTTTCTGGTCGATCGCCATGAATTGCAGGCGTCCGCGTTTGCTCCGCGAACGCGTAAAACGGCGCATCAACAATAGTTTTTCCAGTGTTGTAACGATCAGAATTGCAAAATTGCCTTGATATTGCCCCTTTTTGATCAGGGAAATACTGATCGGCGAGGGCCGGTTCGGCAGAAACTTTGCTCTTATTCCAAATAGAACCGAGGCCAGCGCCGCAAAAACCGTCAAAACATGGGAAGCCGCATTGGGCAGCCCCAGAGGATAGATTTTGTGACGGCAATAAAGAATAAACTCCGACAGGCCAGCGCCGCCCAAGAACATGCCAAGCACGACCTTGCTATCTTTGTTGCCATCGGACAAGGCAATCAGTTCGCGGTCGACCAGATGCTCATGCAGATCATGTTTTGCCATTTCGACAATACGTTCCAGCGCCTTTAATGGATTACCCTCTGCGCCAAGGTCCAAAGCGATCAAGTTGGTTTTGCCATTAGGCAGTACGGCAACTGGCGGCGGATTGTCGCCAAAATGTCCACCCTGATACAATTCTGTAAGAGCGGCCTGCACGGTGCCGTCACCACCGTTAATCACCAGAACCTTGGGTTTCACTCTGGCAATGGTCTGCAGCGCCTTGGTGATCTCATCAACAGCATCCACCTCATAGTGGAAAACATCGCAGTTTTTGACGCAATAAGAGCGCACTTCCGGCAATATCGCACGGTTACCCGTGGAATTTGGATTAGAAAGTAGCGCTACATTGGCCATTATTCGATTGCCTGTTTCTCTTTAATATCTGCCCATCACAGATATTTCATTTTGATACTGATAGATTTCACTTCGTCACCGACCGCAAATTTGGTCTTCTTATAACTGGGCTTGCCCAGGTTAAAGATACTGATGCTCGGATTGTTCGACATACCGCCACCATCTTTGGAAATGTCGGTCTTGCCATTGCCATTCACGTCATGGCGCACGGCAATGCCGTACATCCCACTGGATGGGACGGGCACACAAAAGGTCATATTGTTGTTCTTTGCCGGCGCTTCAATCCGGTTGATCCAGGCGCCTTTCTTCAGCCATTCTGCCTTGGTCCCGCGATAGCTTTGCACCCGGATTTTTCCGGATGCCGCCTTGACGCCACTTATATTCACCAAGACGGCAGGGCCATTGCCGGCCTGACATCTGCTCAGATCATTCGAAATTTTTTGTCCGGCAGTCGCTGCCGAAACTGGCATAGCCAAAAGGGCGGTTGAAAGCGCAAAAGACGCTGCAATTTTCAACATGACGAAAATACTCCTAGTCGTTATACCCGCGTTCAAACTGCTGCGGATAGAGAATCAACCCCCTGATATAAATGTGGTTATGAAAATGATTTGCGGCAGAAACATGGTAAGAGGGCGACGATAAGTTGAAATTTCTCAGTTCCACTGATCGCTACATAGCCCGTTTGATTGCCGTTCCGCTGTTTAGCACGCTCGTTATCGCGGCGATGTTGCTCGTACTCGAAAAGATGCTGCGGCTATTTGACTTTGTCGCGGCAGAGGGCGGACCGGTCAGCGTGGTCTGGCGAATGCTGGCGAACCTTATTCCCGAATATCTCTCACTCGGTATCCCTATCGGCCTGCTGCTGGGAATACTGCTGGCCTTTCGAAAACTCGCCCTAAGCTCCGAACTGGACGTTTTTCGGGCGGTTGGCCAGGGTTATGCCCGCCTTTTGAAAGTGCCTTACATGTTCGCAGTGTCACTGATGCTGGTGAATCTTGCATTGGTCGGGTTCATCCAGCCACTGTCGCGCTACTATTACGAAGAACTGCGCTTCGAACTGCGCTCCGGCGCGCTGGGAGCGTCGATAAAAGTCGGCGAATTCACCAATTTGGGCTCCAGAATGACAATGCGGATCGAAGAAAGCCGTGATAACGGAACCAAGTTAAGCGGTATGTTTGTCCGGGCTGAAAACAAATCCGGTCAAATCGTCTCTGTCACCGCCGAAAATGGCCAGTTTCTGGCGACGGATGATCCCGACACAATCATATTGCGTTTGTCTCAAGGCGTGCTGATCCATGATGCGCCAACTTACGAAAAACCGAGGATATTAAGTTTTAGCAGCCATGATCTTCCTATCGACCTTCCGGATATCGAGGCGTTTCGATCGAGAGGCGGTGCTGACCTGGAATATACAATTCCGGAGCTTGTCAGAGTGGGACTCGATCAAGATCGCTCCGAGTCCGAGCGCAATCAAAGCCGCGCAAATTTCCATTTCCGTATGGTCGAGGTGGTCATGATGTTGTTGATGCCGCTACTGGCTGTGGCTCTGGCAATACCACCAAAAAGGTCCAATTCCGCGCTTGGTGTCTTCATATCAATTGTCATGATTGTGACTTATCACAAGGTCAACCAATATGGCGAGGACTTGGGAGCGCTCGGCATTGTTGACCCCATTATCGCCCTGTGGGTTCCATTCGCACTGTTCGGCGGGCTCATTATCTGGATGTATCATATGGTCGCGAATGTCCCAGGCGGACAGCCAATCGCTGCACTGGAAAAGGCTTTTTCAAAATTTGGCGGTGTGTTCAAAAGCATTCTCAATTTCAATCGAAAGCGCGCCGATGTTCGGGATTAGACTTAGTGGCCTCACCGGCAAGAACGGAGACGCATAGACATGGATTTTTTCCCGTCGCGAACGCTCGCCCTCTACATGGCAAAAATGCTGATGTTGCGAACCCTGGCCGTGCTGGCGCTTTTGGTGCTGGTGTTGCAGGCGCTGGATCTACTTGGTGAAAGCGGGCGCATTCTTGCACAGGAAGGAAATGGGCAGAGCGAACTGTGGACTTACGTAACATGGCGGGCACCTCAGCTCATCCAGCGTTTTCTGCCCTTTGCAGTGCTGTTGGGTACTATCATAACTGCCGCGACGCTGAACCAGAATAGCGAAGTTATTTCGATGAAGGCTGGAGGACTCTCCGCGCATCAGATTTTGGCGCCCTTGATCATTACGAGCCTGTTCGTCGCCATTATATCTTTTCTGTTCAACGAAATTGCTGTGGCACCAGCCACAGCCAAGCTTTCAGCCTGGGAGAAGGTTGATTATGGACCAGTTCCGGCCGCGAGCAATGTCCGGACCAACGTTTGGGTCAAAGACGGAGACAATCTGGTCAACGCAAAGACCGTGACCGGCCGCGGTACGGATGTGGTTCTGGAAGACATAACTGTATATAATCGGACCGACAGCGGCCTGCGCAGCCTGATGCAGGGTGACGAAGCACGGTTCACCGGATCATCCTGGACCGTGACGGGGGTGACGCAGTTTAACGTGCTGACTGGCACAGAGGAAAAAAGGGACAGCATCACAGTCGGCGACACTTTGCGCCCTGACCAGTTCACGCTGGCAGATGTAAAAGCAGATGGCTTGTCCTTCCCGCAGTTGAGGTCCGCCATCGCGGAATTGAAAGAGGCGGGACGACCAACAATGGCGCTAGAGGCTAGTCTGTGGCACAAAATTTCAGGGCCCTTGTCTGCGGTATTGATGCCGTTACTTGGCGCAGTGGCCGCTTTTGGTCTAGCGCGGTCAGGGCAGTTATTCGTCCGCGCCGTACTTGGTATGGCGCTTGGGTTTACCTATTTTGTCGCGGATAACTTCTCGCTCGCCATGGGCACAATCGGCGCCTACCCGCCGATATTGGCGGCCTGGGCGCCGTTCATTCTATTCTTCCTGATCGGCGAAACCGTGTTGATACGAACAGAAGAGTAGGCTTAGCTGGCTGCGTTTGACTGACTCGACGCCGCGTGGCCAGAACTGCCCCGTACCAAACCCATTACCAGACCCCATAGGCTGGCATGATTAGCCCGATAGTAGGTTGATCCTTTCGGCAACGCTTCGGCAATACGTCGATGTGCCTCACCCAACCCATGATAAGGAACGCCCGGCAGCAAGTGGTGTAACGCATGATAGCGCAGGCCAACCGGTGCCCACAAAGCTGGCAAAAACCCCGGAGGCGGAACATTCACGCTGTCGAGATATTGCTCAGTAACACTCATGACTTCGCCATCATTTTCCCAGAGATGAGCAACCAGCGTGCGAATCTGGTTGAGCACCACCGAGCCCGCTGCAATCGCAACAGCAATCAAAAATGCTCTCAATGGCAAAAATCCGACAGCCACGGCGGTCAATAGGGCGATAGCCCAAATGCTTGCCGCAATTTCCTGAGCATACCATTGCTTTTTAAACTCGCCTTCTGGTGGACGGCGACGAAATTCCGGATTGATAATCAGTCCGGAATAACGCTCAACAACCAGTTTTCGAAGTGGCGGAATCACGGCAGACAACGGCGCCAGCAGCGCATAGCGAACAAACAGACCAACCGGAGCCAATGCCGATACCAACACAAACAACGGTACAGTGTAAGGTTTCATAAGGGCCAGCGGCAAATATTCAGGATCTTCGACGGTACCATAGCGTGTGCGAGCGTGGTGGAGATTATGGATTCCTTCGTACATGAAAGACGGAAGCAATAGCGGAACACCTATCAGAGCATTCCAGGCAAAGCGGAAACCTGGCAGCGCACCACGTCGGATATGGGTCAGTTCATGAATGAAGCTGCCAGCCCGATAGAGCGCCAGAACCGAGACAATAGCCGCCAGTATCGCTACACCGATATTGTCGAGCATGATCGCGGCAACCATGGCTGCATAGCCAATCATAGTGGAAGCCAGCAAATCGGACCAATAGATGACAGGGCGAACAGCGTTAAGGTCACGCGTGACTTTCGCTGCAGTGCGGATCAGTTCATTGTCATCAAAAGCCGGGGCTTTCGCTGCATTTGTGGCCTGAGGGGGAGAATGTTTCATAATATCCTGTCTTCGTAATGTGATGCCTACAGCAGTACATCATGGCGAGATGATGGCATTGCTATGGTTTCTCGCTCTGACCTTCAACACAGACAAGACAGGTCCAAGCGCTTGACATGCTAGTCTGAATAACGCCACAGCATGGCAAAGCTAAGTGCAAATTATCACGCAAAAGGTGCAAATAATTACAGTGTCGTCGCATATAGTCATAAAACCCGTTACCACCAAGGCCCAGCTCAAGAGCTTTGTCGAACTGGCCTATCGTTTAAATGCAAATGATCCGCATTGGGTACCGCCGTTAAAATCCGAAACCTACGCGCTCCTGAGTCCCCAAAAAAACCCCTTTTTTGAACATGCGACGGTTCAGCTTTTCCTAGCCGAAGACGACGGGAAAATCGTCGGCCGGATTAGCGCGCATATCGATCATCTGGCCTTGGAACAGCCTGTCGAACAGGGCCTGGGTCCCGGCACCGGCAATTGGGGTCTTCTGGAAGCAGAGAATGAAGCTGCGGCAAAAGCATTGATCGAGGCGGCGGAGAAATGGCTGAAAGAACAAGGGATGCATCGCATCATCGCCCCCATGAGCCTGTCTGTATGGGACGAGCCCGGCCTGCTCACCACGGGGCATGATCATAGCCCGACCGTGATGATGGGGCATCATAACGCAGAATATCAAGGCTGGATTGAGACAGACGGTTACAAGAGCGTAAAAGAACTGATCACCTATGATTTACCCATCACAGAGGGTTTCCCGCCGCTCATTGAACGAATTGTGAAATCCGGAGAACGCAGCAACAAGCTGAGATTGCGCAAAGTCGATAAGAGACATTTTGACCGCGATGCCAAAATCATCATGAATATCCTCAATGATGCCTGGTCGGACAATTGGGGATTTGTTCCGCTAACAGATCATGAGATTGACCATGTTGGCGTCAAATTGAAACCGATTGTATATGAAGACCTGATCATGATTGCGGAGCTGGAAGGCAAACCGGTAGCTTTTATGATGTCACTACCCGATCTCAATGACCAAATTAAAAAAATGAAAGGCAGTTTGCTGCCGTTCAACTGGGCCAAACTCCTTTGGTGGCTTAAATCTCCTACGTCGCCGACCATGCGTGTACCGCTAATGGGTGTCGTAAAGGATTTGCAAAACAGTCGGATGGCCAGTCAAATGGCATTTATGATGATCGAATATATCCGCCGGGAAGCTGTTGCCAACTATGGCGCGACGCGCGGGGAAATCGGATGGATATTGGATGACAACAAGGGGATGGTGGCAATTGCCGATGCCATCGAGTCCAAGATCAATCGGGTCTATACACTTTACGAGAAAGCAATTTAACCAAACCATTCATCCCGGTTTCAGCCCAATCATATTAGGCATCAAAGCAATTCTGCCCCGCGTTTTTCAAGAGAAAATCATATGATTGCTTTCAAAGCTGTTTCTCGCCTTGTTCTAACCGCCGCATTAGTAGCCCTGCCCATTCAGGTTCTTGCTAAAAAACCAGAAAAATGCTCCGCCGAAATGAAATATGTCGGCCCAGCGCCGATTTCGGTGGCGATACCCACCATGGTCGCAGCATCTCCAAGTCAATCGCCAACGGACCAAGACGCTTTTGCGGCTCTGTTCACGGACATGCTGACAAAGTCCAAAGCAACCAGCTTGACTGTTGCCATGGCCAATCAAACCGGCTCTATCTGGACCAAAACACAAGGTTTGCAAGGCTCCGAGAAACTCCATTATTGGGCAAGTGTTGGCAAGAGCTTTACTGCCATAGTTATTATGCAGTTGGTCGAAAATGGCCGTCTGTCGCTGGATGATAAACTGTCTAACTGGATTGATGACGTGCCCAATGGTGACTTGATCACCGTCAGAATGCTGCTCAATCACACCTCCGGCCTTTACAGCGCAAATGAAGATCAGGACGCCGCCAAAAACCAGCCAGCAGCGCTCAGCCTGAAAGACAATATCAGGATCCTCAAAAAACACGGTTCACTTTTCTGTCCGGGGCGATATTGGCGTTACTCCAACACCGGCTATCTGTTTCTCGGTGAAATTGCCGAACAGGTTTATGGACAACCGTTATCGCAGGTTATTCAGAACCAGATCATCGATAAAATTGGCCTTAAAAACAGCTATATGGTCACGATAGGTGATAGTTTATCGGATGTTGCAAAACCTCGACCAAGTGGCGACAAAAAGTCTAATATCCGTACGCCCGGCGCAGCCGGACCAATGGCTGCAACATCTTCAGACATGGTTCTTTTCTGGCGTGCATTTCTAAATGGGGATCTGGTTAGCCCTGACACGCGCGATGTAATGTTTTCGACCCTCTACCCTATGTTTGACAAGAACATGTTTTACGGGCTCGGCGTCATGGCCATGCGAGCACCAGGGCCTGACGGTGAACCGGCTATCTGGATTGGCCACGCAGGCGGAATGCCGGGGATAAAAGCTTTCGTAATGATCGACCCCGCATCACTCCAATATGCCGCCGTTGCCCTGACGGGTGACGGTCCAGCCAGCGCCGTGGCCTATAATATGTTGCTGGAGTGGCAAAAGGCTTCCGCTCCTCAGCCAGAACGTTAGCCTCCGGACACAAAGCTCTGGGCACCATTGCGCACTATCGCGTCAATCCCGCGCATCCAAAGATCATTGTGTCCGCCATTTTCAATGGGCTGCGCGATTTTCGGCTCTTTGGCAGCGTCAAACAGTCTTTGCCCCATCGCAAAGGGTATCAGTTCATCATTGGTGCCGTGTATCCAGATTAGCGGCATATCAATTTGGTCAATCCGGTCGATGGAGCGAAAACGGTCCTTGGTTAGCAGTTTCGCTGGCAGGATCGGGAATTGCCGCTGGGCCATCTCATCCATGCCGGTGTAAGCCGCTTCCAAAATGAGCCCAGACGCTTCGTTGCGGGACGCGAGCCATATCGCCACACCGGTCCCCAGAGACTGAGCCGCAATGACGATCCGGTCAGCGCCATAGCCTTGGGCGATCAACCAGTCATAATGGGCCTGTGACGCCGTGTAGAAAGCCTCTTCGCTCGGCGCGCCAGGATTGCCGCCATAACCCGGATATCCGACAGCCAGCACGCCTGCGCCATCTTGCGCCATCGCCTTATAAATGGGCAAGCGCACTGCTAGCGAGCCGGCATTGCCATGGAAGTGAATGATAACCGGTTTCGTCTGATCGGCAGGAGGACGCCACAAGGACGATAGTTCGACAGCGCCTTCTGACGCTATTTTGACATCGTCAAAGCCCGCCTCCTCCAATTGTTTTTCTGAAAGAACGGTTTGACTAGGAAAATAGAGCAGATCACGCTGGAAACTGTAAGCCAATGCCACAATTGCAAGATAGAGCCCCGCAGAAATGGCCAGACTAGCCAGCAAGGCGCGCATCAGATGTTGAGTTCAATCCATGTTGGCGCATGATCGCTGGCCTTTTCCCGCCCGCGATGTTCTTTATCAACGCCGCAACGGGTAAGCTGATCAGCAGCCGGAGGGCTGAGCAACAGGTGATCAATCCGGAACCCTTGATCGCGCTGCCAACCACCGCTGCGATAGTCCCAATAGGTCCAGATTTTGCCTGCAGGATAAGTAACGCCCAGCGCGTCCGTCCAGCCGTCATTGACAATCCGCTGATAGGCCTGCCGACTTTCCGGCTGCATCAAGGCGTCATTTTCCATCGCCTTAACCGAAAACACGTCATTATCGCGCGGGATAACATTATAATCACCTGCCAGGACCGCAGGAATTTCCTCCTGCCAGATTTCAGTCGCGCGATCACGAAGGCGTTTCATCCAGCGGAGTTTGAAATCGAATTTGGGACCCGGCTGCGGATTGCCATTAGGCAGGTAAATACTAGCCACGCGCACTGTTTCGCCATCCGTACTCTTCACATTGGCTTCAAGGTAACGGCTATGTTCGTCTTCCGGTTCGCCATCAAGACCGCGTTTGGTCTCTTCAGGTTGCTGATCCCGGGTCAATATAGCCACACCGTTAAAGCTCTTTTGGCCATGCCAGATGGCACCATAACCAATTTTCTCGAATTCCGCTGCTGGGAACCCCTCATCCTGCGTTTTGATTTCCTGCAAACAGGCGACATCCGGCTTGGTCTCTTCGAGCCATTCGAGCAAGCGTGGCAGGCGCGCTTTTATACCGTTAATGTTAAAACTGGCTATTCTCACCGGCGGAGCAATCAGACAGAAAAGCTGGAACCGCAACCACAGCCAGAGGCCGCGTTGGGGTTTGTCACCTGAAACGCACTGCCACCCAGGGATTCGACAAAATCCACTGCACTTCCGCGAACGAGATCAAGACTGATTTCATCGACGACCAGCGTCACACCGGATTCCTGAACAGCAACATCATCAGACTCAATTTCTTCAGCCAAGCCAAAACGATATTGAAAGCCCGAACAACCGCCACCTTCCACCGCCAGGCGCAATATCGCCGGTTTCTCTTGCTTGTCGGCAATAGCAGCGACGCGCTTGGCCGCGTTGGGGGTCAGGATGATGTCCTGGAAAGGGGTTTGTTCTGCTGTTTGGGTCATGATCTTAAGATAGGGATTGCATAGCTCACTGTCAAAAGAAGCTGGGAATTAAAAAGGGCCAGCAAGCGTTTCAGCGTCACCAGCCCCTCTTAGGCACCCTCTCCCAAAGGTGTATCGGAATAAAATTATTCGGCCGGGCCACCAAGTGCAACGCCCGGCGTTGCCTTCTCTGCCAGCAGGAAATCGTTTGATTGCATGAAAGGGACCGGGTTAACCGCTTCGCCCGCAATACGCACTTCATAGTGCAGATGGCTACCGGTAGAGCGGCCGGTAGAGCCCATAAAACCGATAAGATCGCCGCTCTTTACGCGTGCATTGGCTTTGACATTCAGTCGCGACATGTGACCATAGCGTGTTTGAATTTCATTGCCGTGATTGATTTCAATATAGTTGCCATAACCGCGAACCCATTGGGAGCGGCCAACAATGCCATCAGCTGTCGCATAGATTGGCGTACCCACTGGTCCAGCCATATCAATACCCTTATGACGGGCGCGGCGACCTTTGAAGGGATCAGACCGGAAACCAAAAGAACTGGTTAGCCGATAATTTTCAACGGGTTTGCGGGAAGGGATGGTTAGTTTGACGGGTTGTTTTTTGCCTTGACCAGACCATTTGTTAAAAAGGAGCCGGAAGGCCGGATCTGCTTCACCCAAGACATTGTCGGAACTATCCGTTTTGCCTTTGAGGACATCAAGCGGAAGACTTGAGTCCGCATCCGCCGCGTCGGCTGCCATTGCTGTGGAAGAAAAAGTTATTGCCGATCCTAAAATCGCAACTGCTGTGACTTTTTTCACAACCCCTTGATACAAACCTACTACGCTATCGGTCATAAACTGATCGAATCCTGCTACTACGAACCAAAAATACATCCCGGCTCTAATTTTTGACAGAAAGTCTGCCCCGTTCCTGTGATGACAGACGTAGGTTTATTTTGGTTAATTATTCAATACCAAGATAATATTCTTGGGTTAAACCGGCTGCAAGGCGCGCTGAGTCGTTGAATGGAGGCTTCAAACCGCCTCTAAAGTGGGTTTTTACAAGATTTTTCCAGTGGCGATGAGGGTCGGTTTTTTGCCGTTCACAGCAATATTCAAACCATTTTGTTCCAAAAAAGACGTGATTTATCTCGTCGTGATAAATACGGTTTAATACTTTCGCGGTCAGCGGATCACCCTGCGTCTTGAAGCGTTCGACCGTGTCTAACGTGATATCCAAACCCCGCGCTTCCAGAACCATCGGGACGATCGCAAGTCTTGCGGAAGCATCATAGGCTGTCTCTTTTGCAGTATCCCAAAGGCCGTCATGAGCCGGCAGATCGCCATAATAACTGCCCATTTCGCGCAATCGCCGGTCCAAAAGTACAAAATGCATCGCTTCTTCAGCGCCGACACGAAACCAGTCGTCTGCAAATTGATCCGGAAATTCGGCTCCAAATCGCCCGATCATGTCAAAGGCCAGATCAATCGCGACAAATTCGATATGGGCCAAAGCATGGATCAGCGCGATGCGCTTGGTCACCGATGTTCCCTTTCCTCGCCGCGGCATCTGACCTGGCCGAAGCAGTTCAGGCCGACTGGGCCGGGCTGGAACATCGGGCATTGATACACCGAAATCCGGCTCCAACCTTCCATGGCGCCATTGTCTGGTGGCATGGCGAGCGGCCATGACCTTTGCGGCTGGGTCCGCCGTCATAAGCACGCGCCGCACAGCTTCGCCCGCCGATGGCTTCATGGCTGTTGCGATGTTCAAGCTCGGGATCCCTAAACGGCCTGTACCGCCGCGAGCACTTCTTCGGCATGCCCTTTGACCTTCACTTTCGGCCAAGACTGCAAAACCTTGCCATCCGGTCCGATCAGAAAGGTCGAGCGAATAATGCCCATATAGGTTTTACCGTACATCTTTTTTTCCGCCCAAACGCCGATTTTTTCAAGAAATTCGGTGCATTCGTCGGACGCAATATCAACGGTCAGTTCCTGTTTATTGATGAAATTCTGCTGACGTTTTGGGCTATCTGCGGACATACCAAGCACTGCGGCGCCTGCTTTTTCAAATTCCGGCAGTAAAGCCGAAAAGTCTTTTGACTCGGTCGTACATCCCGGTGTGCTGGCCTTGGGATAGAAAAACAATACCAGCTTCTTGCCGTGATAGTCAGATAGTTTCACCGTGCTGCCATCAGGCGCAGTCAAATCCATATCGGGCATCTGCTCACCAGCTTCTATCATATTATGTCTCCTAAAATTTCATGAGGGTCCGGCCGCAAGTGCCGATTCCATTCTTCAATAACGCATTGCCGGGCCGCGTCATACCCGTTCAAAAGGGCATCCCAGTTTTCCTGACCTGCCGCTTTCGCAATCAACTCACGGCTTGTCTCCGGCGGATAGTCGCAGGTCGGCGACATTAATCGCAAAGCCACCAGCAACCGTGTCATCAGTTCATGAGCGGCAACCATATTTTCGTTCAAATGTCCGCCAACAACCAACCCGCGAGCAGCCAATCCCAATTGCGGATGCAGGGCCTCTCCGGTTTTGAGTTGAAGGAAGTGAATGATAAATTCCCAGTCCACCAGACCACCCTCCATAAGCTTGGTATCCAGCGGTCCTTTGGGGGGCTTGTGTTCGACAATATCCAGTCGCATTTTGCGCACAGCCTTGCGTAACGTTTCCGGCTCCCGCTCTTTCTGCAAAATAGTGACGATCTGGTCCTGCAACTGATCGCAGGCCGCTGGGCTACCATAGACCGGACGGGCTCTCGTTAGTGCCATATGTTCCCAAGTCCAAGCATTTTCCTTTTGATATTTATAGAAACTTTCGATCGTTACAGCCATTGGGCCTTGCGTTCCGGAGGGCCGCAGGCGCGTGTCCACTTCATAAAGCGGTCCTGCCGCGGTGGGTACGGATAGTGCAGCAACGATACGCTGCGCGAGCCTGTTAAAATATTGCGTTCCACCCAAGGGGCGCCGACCGTCGGACTCCGCGCTGTGATCTCCTGTAAACAGAAAAACCAGGTCCAAGTCAGAGGCATGAGTCAATGCTTCCCCACCCAGACGGCCCAGCGCAAGCACCAGTATTTCGCTGCCCTCTATCTTACCATGAGCTTCTTCAAATTCCGATATAGTAGCATCGGTGAGCACCCGGATTGCGGCTTCTGCAACACGGGCATATCCAGCAGCTATCGCCAGCGGATCGTGGCGGGATTCGATAAGCTGGGTACCCAGAGCAAAGCGCTTTTCCCCTACCCGCGCCCGCACCCTGTCGAGCAGCATCTGATAGTCATCACCATCTTCGCGGCGGGCAAATTGCTCTGCCAGCTCATCAACAGACGGCGGCAGATCTAAGGCGGTTGTATCGATCAGTCCTTCAAACAATTCGGTTCTGCGGGACAATTCGTCAGCCAGGACCGGCGCATGACTCAAAATACGGCTGAGCATTTCCCGAAGCCCCGGGCGAGCCTCCAGCATACGGAAGAAGTTGATTGCGGTCGGCAGTTTGTCGATCAGGCTGTCCAGTCGAATGAGAGCCTGCTGCGGGTCCGGTGATCCGGCAATAGCCTCAATCATATCCGGCAATACGGCTTCGAAAGACTCCACAGCCGCGGGACTTCTGAGCGCCGTGACTTTGCCACTGCGCCACCGCTTGATTTTATCGGCGAAAATACCGGTTTGGGCGACACCTCTTTTTTCCAGCGCTGCCGCCAAAGCCTGATCGCCTTGCGGCAACACATCGCTGTCGTCGGAATCAATCAATTCATCATAAATCGCGCCAACCGCCTCGACAGATGGTTCCAGCAGAGCCAGCAAATCAATGCCCTGATCCAGTCCGTGAAGCTTCGCCACTCGGTCCAGCCCAGCCTCATCATCAGGTAGACTATGGGTTTGCCGGTCATTGACCATCTGCAGGCGATGCTCGATGACGCGATATAGTTCGTAGGAATCAGATAATATTGAGGCCTTGTTCGCTTTGATCCTTCCCGCGTCCGCCAATGCGCTTAACGCCTCTCGCGTCGCTGGCACTCGCAGTTCCCGTTCCCGTCCACCAAAAATAAGTTGGTGCATTTGCGCGTAAAACTCGGCCTCTCGGATACCGCCGCGCCCGCGCTTCAGATCGTAGCCGAGCCCGAATTTTTGACCAGCTGCATAATGGTCGCGAATTTGCACCGAAACCGCGCCAATATTCCGAATGGCCCCATAGTCCAGCGAACGCCGCCAAATAAACGGGTTGATTGTCTCCAGAAAATAGCGACCCAAGTCCGCGTCACCAGCCGCAAATCGCGAACGAATAAACGCCGCCTGCTCCCAAGCAAGTGCGCTGGATTCATAGTAGCTGATCGCGGCTTCTACGGGCAATGCGACTGGACTGACTTCCGGTGATGGGCGCAACCGCATATCGACGCGGAAAACATAGCCATCGGCATCCCGCGTATTCAGCGCATCGACCAATTGCTGACCAATCCGGCGCGCGGCATCGCTTGGTTCTTCGCGGCCACGCGTGGGGACTTTTTCCGGATCGTAGATAAAAATCGGATCGATATCGGATGAATAGTTCAGTTCCCGGCTGCCATGCTTTCCCAGACCAATGACAGCAAAACCAGCGGCGTCGGCATCCGGATAGCGGGTAGCATAGATATCCGCCAACGCCTCATCCAGTGATCGGTCAGCAAAATCCGAAAGTTGCGTAACCACATCCGTCAAACTTAACTGTCCCGCCAAATCGCCAATTGCCAAGGTCAGTGCCAGTGCCCGCTTCTCCCGCCTTAGCTTCTGGCGAACATTTTCAGCATTGCTGCCCGCTTCCTTTACAAATGCGAACGCGGCTTTCAAATCCTCTCCATCCAGCAATGCGGTAAGTTCCGGTTGAACTTCCATAGCCATGCACAGATAAGGCGCATGGTCCTGCGCACGCTTCATAGCGTCTTTCAAACTCGTCGGTTCAGGCAGGCCTTTGATCATTGCCGAAGATATTTCCCGCGGAAATTGCTGGCAAAGGCCGCAAAAACTCCACCTGCAATGGCCTCTCGCATTCCGGCCATAAGTGACTGGTAAAAAGCAATATTATGCTCCGTCATCAACATGGCGCCTAATATCTCTTTGGATCGGATTAGGTGATGTAGATAGGCGCGGCTATAGGTCTGGCAAACCGAGCAGGTACAATCTGCATCCAGTGGTTCCAGGTCTTCGGCGAATTTTGCATTGCGAATATTGATCGGCCCGGTAGCCGTGAACGCCTGTCCGTTGCGGCCAGACCGGCTCGGCAGCACGCAATCAAACATATCTACGCCGCGCTCCACCGCGCCAACGAGATCATCGGGCTTGCCGACGCCCATAAGATAGCGCGGTTTATCTTCGGGTAGTTGGCCCGGTGCGTAGTCGAGTACATCGAACATCGCCTCTTGCCCTTCTCCTACGGCCAGTCCGCCAATGGCATAGCCATCGAAGCCGGTCTCGATAAGCGCTTGGGCCGAAATCGCCCGGATATCCTTGTCGAGAGATCCTTGCTGGATTCCGAAAAGCGCTGCCTTTGTTGCGTGACCCCGACCGCTGTCAAAACCATCGCGGGATCGTTTCGCCCAACGCATGGAGCGCTCCATGGACAGCATGGCTTCCTCTCGGGTCGCGCCATTTTTGGTGCACTCGTCAAACGCCATGACAATGTCGCTGCCGAGCAACCGCTGAATTTCCATCGATCGCTCTGGTGTCAGCATATGGCGAGACCCGTCGAGATGGCTTTGGAATTCCACGCCATCTTCACTCATCTTCGTAAGGTCAGAGAGGCTCATAACCTGATAGCCACCACTATCGGTGAGGATAGGCCGATTCCAGTTCATGAATTTGTGCAAACCACCGAGCTTGGCAACTCTTTCAGCGCCGGGTCGCAGCATAAGGTGATAGGTGTTTCCGAGGATGATATCGGCGCCCGTAGCGCGAACCGTATCCGGCTTCATGGCCTTGACCGTGGCCGCCGTCCCGACTGGCATGAATGCCGGTGTGCGGATATCTCCGCGCTGCATCGTAATTTTTCCGGTACGCGCCTTTCCATCCGTGGCGTCGATCGAAAAAGAAAAACGGTCGGCCATTAAAATCATCCTAATCAGCGAACTAAGGTTCGAAAAAACAAAGAATTTTGCGTTTTTTGCCTTATGGTGTAACCAAAGGACCGTTCTGTACGAATCCCTCAATAACTGTGCAGGATGGTAGCAGTTTTTCAAAGACCAAAATCGGGAGTATTTTATGACGAAGACAAAGAAATTAGGTTCAGCGGCAACCGCGCTTATCGCAGCCGCTGCTCTTTCCGCCTGTTCCGGCGGTGCCAGCGAAGCAACAGAAGGCGCTGAAGCTGCAGGTGAAGAAGTGACCGAAGTTGCGGCCGCTGAAAAAGAAAAATGTTTCGGCATCGCCAAAGCAGGCGAAAATGATTGCGCCGCTGGCGAAGGCACAAGCTGTGCCGGTACATCGGTTGTCGATTACCAGGGCAACGCCTGGAAATATACAGAAGCAGGCGAATGTGAACCCCAGGGCGGTTCGCTGACCGAAGTGGCCGACAATGATCCGCCGGTGCCGGTAGCTGCTGAAGGCTAAGGCTTTAACATATCAGAATTTAAAAGGGCGGTTCCTTTGGAGCCGCCCTTTTTCTTTCAGCACAATTATTCGCGCTTGACTATAGCCGGGTAGACACTGAGGGTCGGCTTCATGATAAAAACCCCCAGCTGCTTTACCTTGGCCCTACTTGCTGCTTCCATTCTTCCTGCCCAGGTTTTCGCACAGGAAACCAAATTGGAGGATTTCTCATTTCCTAATGTTCCGCCATCTTCTCAAAGCACTCCCCAAGCCTCTGGCTCCGAAACAAATCAAAATCAGCAGCTAGCTGCGCCAAAGAAACCGAATGTGAGTGTTCTTGAGCGCATTATAAGCACGAACCCCGAAACCATAGTAATACAAGCAAAGCATCGGGATGATCTGCGAAGCTGTGGGGCGACTGAAGGCGAAGCAATGATGATCGCGCTCTATAATTGCTGGCCATTACTTAAAGGTTTCCAGACCTATAGAGAAGCGAAGGAAATTGCCCGTGATCATCGACGATCTCGACGCGCTTTAATGCGGGATAAACCAGGATATCTCGGTTCCAAGGAATATCAGGCCAGTCTGGAAGCGGAATATGATGACGCAATACGATCCGCCAAAAAGATAGAAACCCTTGCTGGAAAAAGGGAATATCCAATGCAAGATATGCTCCTGTTCCTTGCCAATCTGATCCAGTCGTCTATTGCCAAACAACGGGGCGATTATGACACCGCGCTCGCCAGTGTTGACAGTTCAATCATGCTATTTGAGACGACCAAGATTACTGAACCAGATTTTGCAAACCTGGAAGCACTGCAAAGAGAACGAACACGGCTGCTGAATAGACAAGCTGAGGCCAGTAAATAACTAGTTCTTATCTGGCAGCAACAGACTCGAATCTCCATAGCTATAAAATCGATATCCCTTCGCAATCGCGTGGGCATAAGCCGCTTGCATAGTCTCAAGCCCCATCAGCGCACTGACCAGCATGAACAGAGTTGATTTGGGCAGATGGAAATTGGTCATCAGGCCATCAATGGCGCGAAACTTATAGCCGGGCGTGATAAAAATATCTGTGTCCCCCGCAAAGGGCTGGATAATGCCATCTTCTCCGGTCGCACTTTCCAGCAGGCGCAAGCTGGTCGTTCCGACAGCAATTACGCGGCCGCCATTCCGGCGTGCCTGATTCAGACGATCAGCAACGTCAGATTCGATCCGACCCCATTCACTGTGCATCTGATGATCATCAGTTTCGTCCACTTTCACCGGAAGAAACGTTCCTGCGCCAACATGCAAAGTAAGTGTTTCTTGACCCACACCAGCCTCGCTCAGGGCTTTCATCAAACCATCGGTAAAGTGCAGCGCAGCTGTTGGTGCCGCGACGGCTCCTTTTTCACGCGCAAACATTGTCTGATAGTCTTCCGCATCGCGTTCGTCGATGTCACGTTTACTCGCAATGTAAGGCGGCAGCGGCATACTCCCTGCCCTTCCCAGTAGAAGCTCGACAGGTTCCTCACCAAGAAAGTGGAGCAGGAAACTCCCGTCGTCATATTTTTCTTCGGCCCGCGCGAAAACGTCCTGGCCAAAGTCTATGATATCGTCAATTTTCAGTCTTTTGGCGTTTCGAATAAAAGCCTGCCAACGCCTCAGGTCGAAGCGTTTATGAAGTGTCGCGCCTATCTTCGCCTCGCCGCGACGTCCCTCCAACTGAGCCGGGATCACCTTGGTATCGTTGAAAACCAATATGTCGTTTTTTGACAGCAGCTTTGGCAGTTCGGTGATGAGATGATCAGACAATTGTTCTGACCCGCAAACGCCCAACAGCCGCGCGCTGTCTCTTGGCACGGCGGGTCTTAACGCGATATTTTCCTGCGGAAGCGCAAAATCAAAAAGATCAACGCGCATAGGAAACGCCTAGGGGTTAATTGGCGCGTTCAGGTCGTCGATCGTGATCTCTTTTTCAGCTATTGGCGCAAAAGACCTAGGCGCTGGCGGTGCTTTGCCGTCAGCCGCAATCGAAGCCTGCAAAATCCTGCTCGGACTCGCTGGTGGTTCTCCGCGATTGATCGCATCGACATATTGCATGCCGGCAGAGACCCGGCCGAAAACCGTGTATTTTTTGTCCAAAGCAAATCGCGGGTAGAATACAATGAAAAACTGGCTATTCGCGCTGTCTTCGCTCTCGGCGCGAGCCATGGATACTACGCCTCTCAAATGGGGGAATGTATGAAATTCAGCTTCTAGGTCAGGCAGTTCTGATCCCCCTGTACCGGTACCGGTAGGATCTCCGGTTTGAGCCATGAAACCTTCGATGACCCTGTGGAAAATAATCCCATCATAAAAACCTTGCCGCGTGAGCGTCTTGATCCGTTCCACATGGTTGGGAGCCATGGCTGGATATAGCTGTATTGTGACCCGTCCGCCGGTGGACAGGTCCAAATGTAGGATATTTTCTTCTGCCGGCACTGACGCCGGAGCCGGTTCAGCGGGCTCGGCTTGTTCCTGTGCCGCTGCGCCGGTGCTGATCATGGCGGCAGCAAAAAGGGAAACAAAATATTTGCTTAGCATATTAAACTACTCACCTATTCTTTGGTCATTTCGGCGGTGCTTCTCTGCCCGCCCGATCATAATATTGCTGCCTATTGGACGAGATATGCTTTCGCCGCAATGAACTGCTTCTCAAAACCCGATTTTCATCTTTCCATTGCCCACTTATTGCTCGCCCTTCAAGCCAGTTTCTGCCACACGGGCGACCACCTCTTCACAGACTTTGGGCGATACAAATTTGTGAATTTCGCCGCCATAAACAGCGATCTCCTTTACCAGACGGGATGCAATTGGCTGCAATGAAACGTCAGCCATCAGAAACACCGTTTCAATCTGGTCATTCAGTTGCTGGTTCATCCCGGCCATTTGATATTCATATTCAAAGTCGGCAACGGCCCGCAATCCGCGTACAATTACGCTGGCGCCTTGCTTTTGAGCAAACTTCATCAGCAATGCATTAAACGCGACCACCTCAACCGCATCACCTAGGTCAGCTGTTTCGCGGCGCACCATTTCCAGCCGTTCTTCGAGCGAAAACATGGGGGATTTCGAAGGATTGGTTGTCACACCAATCACCAATTTGTCTACCAGTCGCGTCCCGCGCTGAATGATATCCATGTGCCCAAGTGTGACCGGGTCAAAAGTCCCAGGATAAACACCGACTCTCATACTACCTTCCCCCTTGGTTCACTCGTACCGCGACTAGCGGTCCCGCTGAACCGTAAATTCTGCGATGGCACGAAGCAAATTGGCTTCCTCACCATGGCCGTTTAAATGCGACTTGGCTTGATTGACCAGCATTTGCGCCTGGTCCCTTGCACGATCCAGTCCCATCAGACTCAAAAAAGTCTGTTTGCCAGCTTTTTCGTCTTTGTGCAGCGCTTTTCCCGCAACCGCTTCGTCACCCTCAACATCCAAAATGTCATCAGCAATCTGAAAAGCGAGACCAAGATCATGAGCATAGCCGCGAAATCCCGTCCGCCCTTCAACCGGGACGCGGCCCAATATGGCACCAATCTCAACACAGGCACTTATAAGTGCGCCTGTTTTCAACTGCTGCAATCGCGTGACAGTCGGCAAATCAAATGTCGT
The DNA here is from genome assembly GCA_947495985.1 of uncultured Sphingomonadaceae bacterium. Taxonomy (GTDB): domain Bacteria; phylum Pseudomonadota; class Alphaproteobacteria; order Sphingomonadales; family Sphingomonadaceae; genus Parasphingorhabdus. The sequence goes on along the minus strand of CANMBD010000001.1, from coordinate 388,568 downwards.
GGTTTCAGCGACAAGGTCCATCATCTGTCCCCCCGCCATACCTGATGGTCCGGCCGCTTTGGCCAGACAAGCTACCATCTCGGCCCGAACAAACGGATCGCTATGGGTAGCGTCATCGGCCAGCAATTCAAATGCCAGCGCATGGAGCGCGTCCCCTGCCAGAACAGCCTGCGCTTCGCCAAACGCCTTGTGCGCTGTCGGCTTCCCGCGCCGCACATCATCATCGTCCATGCAAGGCAAATCGTCATGTATCAGCGAATAGACATGCAATGCCTCCAATGCTGTCGCAGCGCGCAAGGCGCAAGTTTCATCGACATTGAACAGGCGCGATGTTGCCACAACCAATAACGGTCGCAGTCTTTTGCCGCCGCCTATCGCAGCATGGCGCATTGTTTCAAAAAGCTGCGCACGCGCATCATCCGGCACCATTAGCATCAGATCAAACTGTTTGTCGACCGCTGCAGCCACGCGGTTCATTTCCTGCTGCAGGTCCAGATTATTATTGGCAGGCACCGTCAGTCTTCGTCAAAGGCAGTGACGCCTTTAGCCTGGCCATCGCGGTCGAGGGTGATTTTCTCGATTTTCGCTTGGGCGTCTTCCAAACGTTTCTGGCAAAGTGTGCGAAGCTTTTCGCCCTGTTCATAAAGTGCGATAGACTGATCCAGCGGCACATCGCCATTCTCCAGTTTTCTGACAATATCTTCCAGACGCCTGAGTGCATCTTCAAAATTCAAATCTGCTGTGTCATCCGACATGTTTTGGGCACTTTCATTCATGGCCATTCCAATGACGGTGCTTTGGGTTTCGGTCAAGGCCCCGAGAGCGCAAATTAATCAGTTTCGATATTCTGATCCCAATCTGGCTATTTTTCAGCATGAAGTTTAGGGTCTAATGAAATAGGGGAGGACATTATGTTCATCGGGCATTACGCACCGGCGATGATCGCCGCAACCCATCCGAAGGCGCCGGGTCTCGGCACATTGTTTGTTGCGGGGCAACTAGTCGATTTCGGTTTTTTCGGACTAGCGATTTTCGGCATCGAAAATTTCCGGATCACACCCGGAATGACGGTCATGAACCCGTTGGACCTCTACGATATGCCCTATACGCACAGCTTGATTGGCAGCGGTGCCTGGGCTTTGGGCTTTGCATTACTCATCTGGCTAATCACCCGCAACAAAACCGGTGCCATCATCGGCGGCCTTGTGGTCTTGTCCCACTGGCTGCTCGATCTGCTGGTTCATGCGCCGGATCTGACATTGGCAGGATCAGCGCCCAATCTGGGTTTCGGACTTTGGAACTATCCGGCCATCGCCATGCCGCTTGAGCTAATACTCACCTTTGGTGCTCTTGCATTTTATGTATTTCGGACACGATCAACTGCTCCCCGCTCTAAATTGGCCTTAGTGCTTCTGGTCATATTGCTGCTCGCTTTTCAGTTGTTTAACTGGTTTGCGCCGGAACCGGAGGCCGCTGACCAAGCAATGATGATAACGGCATTGATCGCCTTCGCCGTCGCATCGGTTGCCGCGGCATTTGTAAGCAGGACACGGACACTGAAACACGCCTAGGAACCAAGGCCCGAAAACAGGAAACACTATGACCCAATTTGTCATCGCTTATATTATCGCAGCCGTCATTTTCGGCATCCTCGATTTCCTGTGGCTCAGCAACATGGCGAACAGTTTGTATCGCCCAGTAATTGGCGAAATCATGGCAGACGAGTTTCGCAAAGCACCAGCACTGGCCTTCTATCTGATCTATCTGTTCGGGATCATATGGTTTGGCGTCAAACCCGCACTTGCAAATGGCCAATGGACTACTGCGTTGCTTAACGGCGCCCTATTCGGCGGCATTGCCTATGCGACCTATGATTTAACCAGTCAGGCAGTGCTTAAGGTCTGGTCGACCAAAATCACCCTCTATGACATCGCATGGGGCACGTTCGCGACAGGTGTGACGGCTGCGCTAACCGCTTATTTGGTGATAAGGTTCGTGAAAGCCTAAGGCCGGATGTTGTCCTCAATATGCTGGCGTCCAGAAACTAGCTATTTGTCAGAGCTTCCCTCACCAGAATCATAGTTGATCTGCAAATTAAGCAATATCGCTTTGACTGGTGGCAACAGGATCAGACAAACGAGCGAACACAGCACAATACCTATGATGAAAGCCGATATCTTCGCAAATATGGTATCGGCCGACTGGACCAGCACCAAAATTATCGGTGCAAAAACAATCATCGTAAAAAAACCTACGAAGAAGGCGGGACCATCAGCCGTATCGGCTACAGTTAAATCCTGGCGGCAATTTGGGCAATTGTCATGAAATTTCAGATAGCCTCTGAAAAGTTTTCCCTGTCCGCAATGCCCGCATTTCAGCTTCATACCTGATTTTATCAAGGCAATCACTTCGTCTTCCATGCTCTGTTCTTACCCATCTGTTCGAGGTCAGTCGGTCTGATCACCATCTCTTTGACCAATTTTTCAGCGGTGAATTGGCTCGGCCAGTAGGGGGCGGAAGGCCGAGCCGTTCACTGCAACCCGGAAGGCTACTGCGAAGATCATGGCAATCATTTGCTGCATAATGGCCAGATCACTTTCATCTTATGTGACCTGCCGCTTTTCATCGCCCTCCAGATAGGGCTTTTCTTACACGGAATAAATGGACTTTATGGAATATTATTGTTGACACAAATTCATTAATGGCGGCAGCTATCAACCATGCACCCCATAAACGAAATGTCAGTTTTTACCGAAGTTGTGCAGTCAGGCAGCTTCATTGAAGCGGGTCGCAGACTTGGACTGACTTCATCCGGCGTCAGTAAAAAAATAAGCCGGTTTGAGGACCGGCTCGGCGTCCGGCTGTTTAACCGGACAACACGTACCTTATCACTCACCGAAGCTGGAAACGCCTTGTTTGAGCGATGCGAGAATATTCTGGCTGCCATCGAAGATGCCGAAGACACGGCACGGAATATGAGCACGGTGCCAAAAGGTGTATTGCGCGTCGCTGCCTCTGATGCGCTTTCGTTGCAAGTCCTGGTGCCATTTCTCAAAACATTCTCACAGGATTACCCGGAAGTTTCGGTTCTGTTGCTACAAGGCGATGGCGGGATTAATCTGTTGAACGAAAGAGTTGATGTTGCGTTGCTGTTTGAACGCCCTGTGGAAACCTCATTCATCGCACGCAAACTGATTGATGATCCCTGGGTAGTTTGTGCTTCACCGGAATATCTTGAACAGTACGAAGCTCCAGTCGCACCGCTTGACCTTCTCGACCACCGATGCCTGACAATCCACGCCAAAGGTCAAACAAACGATCAATGGACGTTTGATGGTGGCGATGAAGCACAGACTGTCCGCGTCAACAGTATTTTTTCCGGCATTGGCCTCACAGTAAAAGCCGCTGCACTACAAAATATGGGGATCGCTCGCCTGGCGCACTTTCTGGTTTACTCCGAAATAGCGACGGGAAAGCTGCAACCCATTCTCACAGACAGGATGAAAAACGAAGATAGGGCGATTTATGCCGTTTACCCAAACCGGCAACACCTTCCCTTTAAAACCCGTGTCTTTGTTGATGCGTTGCATCAGTATATCAACAGGAATTTGATCGCCCCATAGTGGCTATCACTGGTCGGTAGTTTCACCAATATCCTGCATCCTGGCGGGAAGCAGCGATAATATTTCCTGCTGACGGTCTGCGGTGGCGGACGCCCATTCCCCGATTTCTGACAAGGTGCGGCCGCAACCCACGCAAAGACCGCTCGGCGCATCTATCGCACAGATTTTTTTGCAAGGGGATTCCATGCGGAATTCTTCAGCATGTTCGCGTCGCTCTGACAAGGTCAGTTTTCTCTTAAAAAACCTTGGATCAAGGCCAAGATCACGTTGCCAACTGCTCGTCAATTTGCATCAAACGCTCTTTACCAAAATACATCTCACCATCAATGTACATGGTCGGAATGCCGAATGCGCCTCGCCCGACAACATTTTCGACATTGTCCATCAATTCCTGTTTGACTGCCGGATCCTGTGTCTTTGCAAAAAGTTCCTCCGCATCAAAACCGCCTTCTGCAAGGATTTTACCAAGCACTTCTGTATCCGTAACGTCCAACTGCTCTTCCCAAATTGCAGGCAGCAATGTTTCGATAAAGCTTGCGCGCTTTTCCGGTTCCAGCGCGACAAGCATCCGCTGCAGACTAATGGTGTTGAATGGGAAATGCGGGTTCATCTGAAATTTGGTCAGGCCTTGTTTGGCGATGAAGCGATTCATCTCCAGCATCGCATAGGCATTCTTGCCCTTCACTTCCGCGTCGCGGATGAAAGGTGGCGCATTGCCCGTCAGTTTATGCATTCCGCCCAGAAATGCGGGTATCACCTCGATCGTTGCACCATGCTTATCAGCCAACGCCTTTAGCGGCTGCCAGATCAGATAAGCATTCGGGCTTACAAAATCGAAAATAAGTTCAATCGTCTTGGTCATTGGTTTTCCTTCATCACCATTTTTCAGCCCACGGCCGGACGTCCATTTCAAAAGTCCAGGCACTGCGTGATTGCTCGTGCAACATCACATAATTCTGTGCCAGATCATCGGGATTGACGACGCCGTCATTGGCTTTGCGCTCCTCATAATCCGGCAGCATGCCCTTGATCCAATCGGTGTCCACGGCCGCGTCAATCACGACATGGGCGACATGAATATTTTGCGGGCCCATTTCGCGGGCAAGGCTTTGCACCATATTGCGAAGCGCACCCTTCGCGCTGGCAAAGGCGCCAAATCCCGCCGCCCCGCGCATACTGGCGGTTGCGCCGGTAAAGATGATCGAGCCATGGCCACGTTTGGTCATGACGCGCGCTGCTTCACGTCCAGTAAGGAAACCGGCAAAAGTTGCCATTTCCCAGATTTTCAGAAACTTCTGCGCGCTGGTGTCGAGGATTGTCATCGGCACATTGGCGCCGACGTTAAACACCACGCAATCCAGCGGGCCGATATTGGCTTCGATATCGGCGAACAAAGCTTCCACCTGATCTTCCTTGCGCGCATCACAGGAAAATCCGTGGGCCTGCTTGCCGGCGCTGCGAAGCTCTTCAATCAGCGGCTCCAGTTTCTCGCCACCGCGCCGTGCACCGCAGACAGTATAATCTTTTTCGGCGAAAGCGCGCATGATCGCGCTACCGATGGCATCACCAGCACCGATAACCAAAACCACTTTTCCCATATGACATCCCAACTATCGAATCATTTTCAGTTTCAATATGAAACCATGTTCTGATGCTTAAAGCAATGCGGTGTTGGAAAATGACAATTCGCACTAGGCGGAATCGGGACTGCTCGTTAAAGGGTTTTCATGACACAGACATCCTCGCGCACCGCCGAAAAAATTACACCTGAAATTGTTGCCGAACATGGCCTCAACAAAGAGGAATATCAGCGCATATTAAACGCGCTCGGTCGCGAACCGAACATCACCGAGCTTGGTATATTTTCGGTCATGTGGTCCGAGCATTGCTCTTACAAAAGCTCGCGCTTGCATTTGAAGAAACTGCCCACGACAGGCCCTCAGGTGATTTGCGGTCCGGGTGAAAATGCAGGTGTAATCGACATTGGCGACGGCCAGGCCGCGATCTTTAAAATGGAGAGCCATAACCACCCGTCCTACATCGAACCCTATCAGGGTGCCGCAACCGGCGTAGGCGGTATCTTGCGCGACGTGTTCACCATGGGTGCGCGTCCGGTGGCGAATTTGAACGCGCTGCGCTTTGGCCGTCCTGAGCACCCGAAGATGAAGCACCTCGTCAAAGGCGTGGTCGCTGGCATTGGTGGCTACGGTAATTGTGTTGGTGTCCCAACCGTCGGCGGTGAAACCAATTTTCACGAGGCCTATGACGGCAATATCATCGTCAATGCGATGACCGTTGGTGTGGCCGATGCAGACAAGATCTTCTATTCCGCTGCCAGTGGCGTTGGTAACCCCATCGTCTATGTCGGCTCGAAAACCGGCCGCGACGGTATTCATGGCGCGACCATGGCCAGTGCCGAATTTGACGACGATAGCGATGAGAAGCGCCCTACCGTTCAGGTTGGCGATCCGTTTACCGAGAAGCTGCTGATCGAGGCCTGTCTAGAACTCATGGCGAGCGACGCGATTGTTGCCATTCAGGATATGGGTGCAGCCGGTCTGACCAGCTCCAGTGTCGAGATGGCGACCAATGGCGAGGTTGGCATCATTCTCGATATGGACAAAGTGCCCTGTCGCGAGACGGAAATGACCGCTTACGAAATGATGCTTTCGGAAAGTCAGGAGCGCATGCTGATGGTCCTGAAACCCGGCCGCGAGGAAATGGCCGAGGCGATCTTTACCAAATGGGAATTGGACTTTGCCGTCATCGGCGAAGTGACCGACACCCGCCGCATGGTGCTGACCCACAAAGGCGAAACCGTGTGCGATATTCCGCTTGGCCCGCTCGCCGACGACGCACCGCTTTACGACCGGCCGCATCTCACGCAGGAAGAGTATAAGGCGCATGTCGCCACCAAGCCGCTCGGCGACATTCCCGAAAGCACGGGCATTGGCGCAGACCTGCTGAAGATGATGGCCAGCCCCTCCCTCGCCTCACGCCGCTGGATCTGGGAGCAATATGATAGCCAAGTTGGTGCCGATACTGCACAGCGATCAGGTGGTGATGCCGCTGTCGTTCGCGTCCATGGGACCAACAAGGGTTTGGCAATCACCACCGATTGTACCCCGCGCTATTGCAAGGCCGATCCGGTTGAAGGCGGCAAGCAGGCGATTGCCGAAGCCTATCGCAACCTGACCGCTGTCGGTGCAAAACCGCTCGCGACAACCGATTGCATGAACTTCGGCAATCCCGAAAAGCCGCATATCATGGCGCAATTTGTCGGCTGTATCGAAGGCATGGCAGAAGCATGCGAAGCGCTCGATATGCCGATCGTGTCGGGCAATGTCAGCCTCTATAATGAGACAACCGGTGCAGATGGCGTGAGCCATGCGATTCTGCCGACGCCTGCTATTGGAGCGGTGGGATTGATTGATGACCTCGACACAATGATGACCATTGGGTTCAAGAATGATGGGGATTACATCGCTACAATTGGCTTTCACTACGAGGAACTAGGCCAATCGCTCTGGATGCGAGAAATTCATGGCAGCGAAGACGGAGCTCCGCCGACGGTCGACTTGAAAGATGAAAGCCTGACGGGCCGTACGGTCAGGCAGTTGATCACGGATGGTAAAGTGACGGCTGTTCATGATGTCAGCGACGGTGGACTTGCCGTCGCGCTAGCCGAGATGGCGCTAGCAGGCAATTTGGGTGCCGAAATCCAAGATATGACCAGCGCTTTTGCCTTTAGCGAGGCGCAAGGCCGCTACATTGTGACCTATCGCAACGAGGAAGACCTAGATCCAGAAAAAGTGCCATTCACCAAAATCGGTAGGGTGAAAGGCGATGCGCTTGTCTTGAACGGACAGGCTGTTCCTGTCGCCGACCTCCGCGAAGCCAGCGACAGTTTCTTCCGCGACTGGATGAAAGACTAGTCTCTCAAGCGTTCAACCCAACGCTATCCAGAAACGGCGACGAAAACGCATCGCGTTCGGCCGAATCGGGCAGAAGCAATTTGCGCACCTGATTCCAGCGATCCACGCTGCCACCATATCCGCGCCTTACGCGGGCCTTGGTGAGGTCATGCATCTTGCCCCAATGCTGAGTGAAGGGCATCCCTGCCGCCTCCAGCCGCTGACCGGCCAGCGTAATCAGCTTGCGCGTCGCAGGTGTGTCGATGCCGTCAATATCAATCACGCAGCATGGATCATAGCGCGTGAATGCCATCATACCGGGCGATTTTTGCGCATAGCGACATGTGAACACTACCGGCGCGCTTTTGTGGACCAGAAACGCCTGACGCATAATTTCAAGCGCGGTTGTTACCTGCGCAATCGGCACAGCAAAACCGGAACTCGCAATCCCCTCGCGCGCGCTGGTGAAGCTATAGGTTTCGCCGGGCAGCCGCCATTCATGCGGTCGGTCGGAACGCACTTTCAGTTCAGCCTGGATCAGCAAGCTCGTGGCCGTATTGCGCAGGTCCGGGAACATCTTGATCGCCGATGCAATCAGGCGCGGCAGATCGGTTCCCGGTTCAGCTTCGGATTTCAGGTTATAATCAGGTCGGTATCCCGGCGGACACAATTCCTTGTAACGCACGGTCGTATACCCGATGTCCATTTTATTGGGATCGAGGATCACCTGAAAGAAATAGGGCCTGCGGGTCGGATCCGGCAGACCTGATCCGTGAAAATCGAGCATGTTGAGCGCGCCTTGCAGCTGCCCGAAAGGAATATGGAGCAGCGACGAGTTAAGCAGGTAGCGTCCCGTCCCTCGCAACATCACAGAATGGACTATACCCAGGGCACCGAGGCTGACAATCGCTGCGTCAAATTTGGCATCGTCGCGCACCAGCGTCGCACCGAGTTTGGCCGCGAAACCTGCCGTCATCACAGGAGCTCGGGCCGGTTCAATCCATAGATTTTGCGTGGCCGTCAGGATCTGAATTCCCGCGACCTCGCTTTCCATCGCGCCCACGTCAATCGCCGAGCCATGTACTCCGGTGCCAATAGCGCCAGCAATGGTCTGGCCGTTGCTGGCCCCTGATGTCCGCAGCGCGCGGCGACGCGACGTTGTTTCCAATCGCTCGTTTATCTTCGAAATGTTTGTGCCGCATTGCACCAGATAGAGATCATCCCGCGACGTCCCGCTTGCGAGATCGACGTCATTGGCACCAACGTTGAACGTCCAGTCGAGATTGGCAGTTTCTACGACCCAACCGTCCTTGACCGCAGGAATATCGGAAAAGGACCATCTCGATCCACAGGCCCGGATTTGTACACCAGCCGCTAACGCATCAGCAATAATCCCTTGCAGCCGCGCAGCCGTGGCGCGCATCCCAGACATTGTGGCGCGAGTCGGGTTTTCATTATGCACTCTCAACCGCTTGGCAATCGGTACCTTGATATTGAAGTGATGGTTCACCCATTCAATATTATTGTTCACCTGGATTTGATTGGGGGGCATCATGTTTCTCCCGTCCGGCGGAATGTCGCGGATTATTCGTCGGTGCTACCTTCATCCGAAGGCACCTTGGCGCAGTAATATTCAATGGTGGCTGGCTGATAAAAGCCAAGCGTCAATACCGTAATCAACGACTGTCCGAAATTGGTTTTGACGCGTACCTCATCGATCAGATTCGTCTGGCACTGGGCAACATTGCGTGGCTGGCCCCTGGGCAGCAGATAGGCTTTGCTATTCACTATGGCATGCTCCCCATCGGGATTGGGTCGCTCTACCACCAGCCGATGTTCGGCGCAGCTCGATAGCAGCACAGCTCCGATCAAAATGGATAAAAACCGTATCTCCATGATCTTGTCCCCTCTCACAACCGGCGGCCCGTCGTTGAACGCAAAGGTTTGAAAAACCGGACGACCCTGATTGTTTATCGCTTAAACGCCGTCCGATCACAATGGGGGATTTATAGCATCTGATCGGCGGCAAAAACTGACAATTCGCAATATGCCGGAGCAAAAGAGCACCTAAGAGCAATGTGGGTAATCACATCAAGAACGGGACAGTGATATGACTGAGCTACACTGGACAGAGATCGGCAAGAATGCACTGACGCTGATTCGCGACTTGTGTGTTTTGGGAATATTGGTTTTTTTCCTGTTTTTCCCGGTCGAGTTTGGAGAACAATTGGGAAAGACAAATATTGGTCGCTTCAGTGCATTCGGGGTTGAGGTTGAATTGCAAGCCAAAGAGGTTCGCGATCAGGCCGAGGCCGCCAAAACAGAAGTTGCCGCCGCACAAGAGGCCGTCGACCAGACTCTTTCGGACCTGAGAACATGGTCCCGAACCAATCCACAAATCAGATCGCGCGCCAAACAGCTGGAAGAAAAAGTCATGCAGTCGTCAGAAAGACTGAACAAAGCGGAGATGGAGATAGAAAACTCCGTCAAAGGCTACGATATATTGGTCAAAAAAATAGAAGCAGTGCAGTAGACACTCTTCCAATCCTAGGCCGGCTGACCCAACAAGTTGTAGGGATCAATTCCCTGCGCTTCATAAGCGGCATGGGCCTGCTTGTAATAGACCGGCTCACCGATATTCAAAAAAGCGCGTGCTTCATCGAGCGGCATGGCCAGTATCTTTTCAATATCATAATAAGCCAGCCTCTTGGCCGCCTTACCCAGTTTTTGACCCTCGCGAACGGCTTTCAGGACGGGAGCATCGGACGGTGCCTGCTTCTTCATTTCCAATGCACCGGCATAAGCGATGAATAGAATTCCAAGATTGGGGTTCTGACCATATGTGAAGGCCAGCACGCATTGTTCGCCCAAAGCATCGCGGCCATAGCCAGTCAGGACATGCAGCAAATCGTGCGTATCGCGCATCCGGTCGCCAAACCATTCGGTAACATCGTTGCGCTTTTCATAGTTCGCACCGTAGCGGTCAAACTCAGCCAACAGTCCGGCAGCGGTCAGACCTTCTTTTTCCATGAAACGAACATAGGCCTGTCCCAAGCTATCGGCAGGAAGCTCCCGCAGCTTGTCATGATTATCGAGCATGGTTGGCAAATCGACATTGCGCTCCATCAATTCCTGTGCGTGCGGACTTTTCAAGAAGCGCTTGGCATTGCGGACAAAGGCCTTGCCCGCCAGCGCTTCGATAATGTGGAATACTTCCGCCGTGTCTTCCTTGTCCGCAATCAGGTTCCGGAAATGACGAAACGCCTTGATCGGACGGATGCCCGGCGTGGAATGCTCTCGGTTGAGAAGAGGCATATCCGCTGGAGAGATGGCTTGGGAAGAAGTCGTCATAAAAAGAATCGCTTTATTATCTATTTCTATCAGCCTGATAACAACTACTGACATCAATGTCAATAATGATATTTTCTTTCCTACCCTGCAGCTGATGGCTATGACAACGCAGACCAATCCGGCTCGCGCATATCTGGCAAAATCGGGTGTGATTTGTGTGAACTTTGGAATTTAACACTCGCCAAGGAACCAGCGATGAAACCCCATGATACCCTGCCCTATACCGAGTTGCCGGATTATTCCGACGAGGAACGCGTGGCACGATCCAGGGCTTTTTATGACAGCCTGAAATTACGGCGCACTTGCCGCTATTTCAGTGATGAAACCATTCCGCGTGCTGTGATCGAGAATGCATTACTGGCTGCTGGCACTGCGCCAAATGGCGCCAATCATCAGCCATGGCACTTTGCTGTCATTGAGTCTGCAGCCAAGAAAAAGGCGCTGCGCGAAGCCGCCGAACAGGAAGAGCGGGAATTTTACGAAAACAAAGCCAGCGACGAGTGGCTGGAAGCACTTGGCCCGCTCGGCACCGATGCGGACAAACCATTTCTCGAGATAGCGCCCTATCTTATTGTCATATTCGGTCAGCGTAAGGGCGGCATGATGCCCGGCGAGATGAAGCAAAACTATTACGTCAACGAAAGCGTCGGTATTGCTGCCGGCATGCTGATAACTGCACTACATGATGCCGGTCTCGCTACCCTCACCCACACGCCCAATCCAATGAAGTTTCTAAACGAGCTTTGCGAGCGGCCTGCCAATGAAAAACCAATGATGGTACTGGTGGTCGGCAAACCTGCCTCGGATGCAACTATCCCTGTTCACGCAACATATAAAAAGCCGCTGGATCAAATTGCCAGCTGGCTTTGAAAATATCTATTCCATTCTGGTTGACTCAGCGAAAGAGATAAAATGAACGCTCCGGAGAACACACGCTATTTGACCCTGGATGCTTTGCGCGGCTTTGCGGTCATGGGCATATTGCTGATGAACATTATCGCCTTTTCCATGCCGGAAATGGCTTATATGAGCCCATCCGTTTACGGTGGTACGGACACACCAGATGTCATCGCCTGGTTGATGTCTTTCCTCTTCGTCGATGGCAAGATGCGGGGGCTGTTCACCATCCTGTTTGGTGCGAGCATGATGCTGGTCATCGAGCGCGCTCAAGCCAAAGGAGAAAATCCGGCGAAGGTCCACTATTCGCGTATGCTCTGGTTGGCATTATTCGGCTTGGCGCATTATTTTCTGATCTGGTGGGGCGATATCCTGTTTCTCTATGCCATCATCGGTTGCGTGGCGTTCCTGATGGCTCATTGGGACAGTAAACGGCTCATCCGTATTGGATTGCTCGTCTATTGCGTAGGGTTTGTAGTCTTTCTGTTGTTCACGGGCAGCCTGATTTACCTGCAAGCTCTTGCCATAGAGGCTGGCCCCGGTTCCGCCATGGACATGGAATATCAGGAGGCGATGAAAGACATCGCGACCAGCACATCTGCACTGACCAAAGATATCGCCATTCATCAGGGTAGTTACACAACCATATTTGCGGACAAACTCTCCGAACACTGGTGGGGTCCAATCGGTATGGTGTTGATGAGTTTTCCAGAAACTCTGCCGTTCATGATGATCGGCATGGCGCTTTATAAAAACCGTTTCATGACCGGTGAATGGGAAACGGTGCGCTACAAGAAATTTGGTATCGGCTTCACGTTCATGGGTCTCCTGCTGCTGGTTCCATTAGCGGTCTTGATGATCCTAAATCGATTCGATCCGCTGATCGACTTCAACAGCAGTTTGGCTTGGTCGATGCCGTCGCGTCTGATGATGACAATGGGTTATGCGGCCTTGTTCATTTTGCTGATCAAGGCGCTCTCCAACAGCCCCCTGCTGCACCGGATCGCTGCCGCCGGACGCGTGGCTTTTTCCAACTATATCGGCACCAGTATATTGATGACCTTTATCTTTTACGGCTGGGGCCTGGGCCTTTATGGTCAAATAGATCGTGCCGAACTCTACCTGTTCGTGCCCAGCGCGTGGATTATCATGCTGCTCTGGTCCAAACCATGGCTGATGCGCTTTCGCTATGGTCCATTGGAATGGCTGTGGAGATCGCTGTCACGGTTGGAGACTCAACCATTGAAAATCAATAGATCTTAAAACAAGTGCGTTTTTGCTATTGCGATCTATTCTCATTAGCCTTATACGAGTCGTGTAAGGAGCCCAAATGGTTGTTTGTGTCTGTAATGCGATAAAGGAAAAAGACCTGCGAGCCGCGGTGCGCAACGGGTCTGAGAAGCCGAGCGAGGTCTATGCCGAACTCGGACGGAAACCAAAATGCGGCCAATGCCTGTCGTTTGCGCGAACCATTATCGAAAACGAAGTTGCGACCGCTTAGCATTCTCTTTATCAAATCATTGAAATACTTAGCTTTTCTTGGGAACAAGCCCTTTCCTACAGGGCTGCGCTCGTGTATAGCGTTATCCAATAGAATTCCCCATCGAAAAGGATTACGCCATGAAGGGTGACGCAAAGGTCATTGATTATTTGAATGAAGCGCTGAAAAACGAACTGACGGCGATCAACCAATATTTCCTGCACAGCAAGATGCTCGACAATTGGGGTGTCAGCAAATTGGCGAAGTTTGAATATGAAGAATCCATCGATGAAATGAAACATGCCGATAAGCTGGCTGAACGGATTTTGTTCCTCGATGGCTTGCCCAACTTCCAGTTGCTGGGCCGATTGAAAATCGGTGAATCTGTAGAAGAAATCCTGAAAGCCGATTTGGCGCTGGAACACGAAGCGCTGCCACCGCTAAAAGATGGCATAGAATATTGCGAAAAAGTACGTGACTATGTGACGCGCGATCTGTTTGCTGAAATTCTTGAAAGCGAAGAAGAACATGTCGACACGCTGGAGAAGCAATTTGACATGATTGAGCGCATGGGCATCGAAAACTATGTCCAGTTGCAGTCAGAGTCGGCTGAGTAAGCCATTCAGCATTAGCCGAGATGGTTAGTAAGACCGGTTGAGCGGCGTCCAGCCTCTGCGGGCTGGCGCTGTACTACCGGGCTGGTTTCATGTTCCAATATTGGTAGTGTCTCTTCAAACAGCGGCCGCAAGCCAACAACCTGTTCGATTATTTCATCAGGTGCTTCCTGATGTTCAACGCATTTGCGCGCTGTCATTTCGATAAGTTCGGCCAAAGCGGCCAGCCGGATCGCGCCAAATTGCAGCGACTCACCTTTTAGCTTGTGCGCCGGCATGATGATTTGGGTTGCATCCTTAGCACGTAGAGCAGCTTCGATCTTAACGATCGATTGCGCGCCATCTTCGCGAAAATAGCCCAATATACGTACAAAATCAGGCCCCAGCGAAGATCGAGTTTCGCTGTAGACCGCCCAGTCAATCAGTTCGCTATCAAGCTGCGTCAAAGATCATATCCCTAAGAGAAACAAATGAAACATACTCTTAGACGAAAGCTTAGAACCCAAACTGTAAAGACTTGGTTATCAACATGGAAAAATAATTAACCATAAGATGGAATTGATGGAATGAACCAAGCAATTAATCTTTGTCGTGATAAGGATTTTTGGGGGATCGTATGATCAGTCGCACAGGCACACCGCCGAAGCCGAGTTCACGTCTTATGCCGTTGATGAGATACCTGCGATAGCTCTCTGGCAAGTCATCCACACGCGTTCCGAAAATCACAAATGAAGGTGGTCTTGTCTTGGCCTGCGTAATGTAACGCAACTTGATCCGCTTACCTCCTGGTGCCGGTGGCGGATTATCCTCTATCGCATCTTCAAACCAGCGGTTGAGCTTACCGGTAGCAACCCGCTGAGACCATATTCGCCGGCTATTGAATGCCGCTTTCATCAGCTGATCGATACCTTTGCCGGTAAAAGCAGAAACAGCGATCAACGGCACATCCCGCACCTGCGCTAGACCATCGTCCAAGGCAGCACGAATGCCGTTGAAAAGTTTGCTCGGCCCCTCTGCGACATCCCATTTATTGATCGCAATGACCAGACAGCGTCCCTCTTGAATAGTCTGGTCAGCAATACGCAAATCCTGCGCCTCAAGCCCTTTTGTCGCATCAAGCAGAAGCACGACGACTTCAGCGAAATCAATTGCCCGCTTGGCATCGGCGACCGACAATTTTTCCAGCTTGTCATTGACCTTGGCGCGCTTGCGCATGCCAGCCGTGTCAATCAACCGGACCTTGCGCTCCGGTTCAATGCCATCGAGCTTTTCATCTTCGGTCAGGGCAGCATCGTGCCAGACCCATTCGACAGCGATACTATCACGGGTAATCCCCGCTTCCGGGCCAGTAATCAACCGGTCCTCATCGAGCATCTTGTTGATCAATGTCGACTTACCGGCATTGGGCCGGCCGACAATGGCCAATTTGAGAGGAGCAGCTTCATCAAGCAGTTCGTCCTGTGCCGCCGCTTCAAAGGCCTCAACATAAGGACGCACCGCCTGAAACAGATCAGCAATTCCATCGCCATGCTCCGCACTCAGCGCAATCGGATCGCCAAATCCGAGAGCATAGCTTTCCAATATTCCGGATTCTGCAGCCTTGCCTTCGGCCTTGTTGACCAACAACACGACCGGCGTTTTGGATCCCCGCAACCAGCGCGCAATTTCTTCGTCGAGTGGTGTCAGACCAGCGCGGCCATCAATAACAAACAAGGCAAGTTCGGCCCCAGAAACCGCCATTTCCGTTTGATGCCGCATCCGCCCGGGAAGGCTTTTGGCATCTTCATCCTCGTAACCTGCTGTATCGATAATGTTGAACTCAAGTCCAAGCAGATTTGCCGCGCCTTCGCGCCGGTCACGGGTCACACCAGGACGATCGTCGACAAGCGCCAGCTTCTTGCCAACAAGCCGGTTGAACAGCGTGGACTTGCCCACATTTGGCCGCCCGATAATTGCAATATTGGGCAGCATGTGGCCGTTCCCGTTCCTTATTTGATGACCCTAACGAAACGCCGAAATGCGGCCGCTATTGTCTAATATGTAGAGCATTCCGTCCGCTACAATTGGAGGCAGGGATACGCCTTGCTTCAGATCAAACAAGGTCGTGCTGCTGCCTTCTTCCAACGAGACGGAAACCAGATCGCCTTCGGTGCTTGCGACAATCAGGCGATTGCCAGCCAATACCGGGCCAGTCCAGTTAATCGGATTTTTCTTCTTTTCTTCGTTCCGGTAGGCCGCCAATTGACTGATCCACCGCACTTTTCCGGTCGGTCGGGCAATGCACAAAAGCTTCGCATCATCGGTCAGCACAAATACCCATTCTCCGGAAACCACCGGAGTTGCGATGCCAGCGATATTCAGCTCCCAGATACGCTGTCCCGTGACCAGTTCGTAAGCCGCCATCCGGCCGCCCTGCCCCAATGCGAAAACACGCCCGCGATCAATGACGGGATCGGCATCAATGTCCGACAGGGTAGCAACAGATGTTGAAATGCTGGTCCGCGCCAACGCATCGTTCCACAGATTACGTCCATTTTCATAGCGATAGGCCGTTAACTCACCGGATGAATAGCCGGCAATGACCGTGCCCTGCGCCGCCGCGGGTGCAGCAACACCAAAGATACCAGCCAGACCCACAGTTCCAGCCTCATTCCATTGCACCGCACCATCAGCCTGACTCAGTGCATAAATCTGGTTATCCTGAGTCATGACATAGACATTGCCGTTGGAGATCGTCGGTGCTCCGCGTAGCGGGCCCGCTGGCCGGACTTTCCAGACCTGACTACCATCCGCTGCATTAAGAGCGACGACATCACCGACGCCATTGGTGGCATAGACCATCGTACCCGCAGCGCTGGCACCGCCGCCAAAGCGAGAAGGCTTGCCATCGCTTTGCACTTCGATCTGCGTCGACCAGACTTTTGCACCGGTTTTGGCATCAAATGCATGCACCATGGCCTGGGTATCAACGACAAACAGACGCCCACCCGACACCACCGGAGCAGCAGCCAGACGCTCTCGCTTGTTGGTTCCGCTTACATCAGCTGTCCAGACACGCGTCGAGGCAGAGCCCAACGCAATATGTCCAACCGATTTCCCTGCATTTCCGCCAGACTGAGCCCAATCCGTATTTGCGCGAGGTGCCGGCACGATAACAGAGATACCGGCCAAGGCGGGATCTACTTCCGCACCACTTTCGCCGGTCAGGATATTGGTTCGTTTGCCCAAAGTCGGTGTATCTTTTTTCTTGTCGTCTCCACCACCCAAAACGGCGCAACCGGACAACAAGGAAACAGCTAACAATCCCGCACAAAACTTGGAGATATGTTTATTCTTAACCGAAATCATTACTCTGTCTCTCCCTCACCCGCTGCCGGTTCTGCTGTTTCGGCGGCGGGATTAATTTCTCCATCGGTGTCCAGTTCAACCGCGTCTATTCCTTGTACTCCAGCCATCTGCAAAGCACGTGACCGGATCGTTGGAGGCACATTGTCATCCTTTGCGAGCTGCGCAAATAATGGTCCCGCCAGATCTGTTTTTTCCAAATTCAAATAGGACAAGGCAACCATTTCACCGGCACTGCCAAACCATGGATTGCCCGGCACCGCGAGCGGTTTCAGCCGGTCGATCACTGCCTGTGGCTCCAGCGTGTCAAATTCAGCTGTCGTCTGACGGATGAGCGCAAGATCACGAAATGGTTGTGGTAACTCTGAATCAGCTACAATCGCCTGATACCCGGCAATGGCAGCTTTCGCGTCCTGTTTCTCCAGCGCAATATTCGCCTGCATCAGTTTAGCTGCGGCTTTATATCCTTCCTGATTCGCTTCTTTCAGCGATTCCAAGGCCGTTGCCGCACCATCAAGGTTATTACGCTTCACGCTATCGATAGCAGCGACATATTCCTCGCTGCGCACCCCAGATTCCTCTTCCAGACTGTTATTATAGAATATCCAGCCGGCTAGCGAGGCCAAGCCGACGACGACAACCACACCAATTCCGATGCCATAACGGCGCCCGAAATTTTTCAGATCGTCCTCTCGAACAGCATCATCCACCTCACGCATGAACACCTGTTCCTGACGGTCTGGTTGTTCTTCAGGGGTATCTTTGTCGTCTTTGGCCAACCTGGCCTCCTTCAATCTCTGTTCTTTAGCAGGAAGCATCTGTGTACCTCCCAAAAATTCATCGCTAGTCCTTTAGCGATGGCTCATGAAAAGTCCAAATATATCGTCCATTTCCAAATGCTGAACAATTGGTTGTTAAAACCCGGGTTTCATATCATTTTTTAGGTTGATAAAGTTGATCAGGGCCTGGAAAACTGCGGTTTCGAACTTCCTCAGCATAGCTTTCTGCAGCCTGTTCGATATTTTCCGAAATATTGTGATAGCGTTTCACAAAACGCGCGGTGCGTTCGAACATCCCCAACATGTCTTCTGTCACCAGCACCTGACCATCACATTGGGCAGAAGCCCCTATGCCGATCACCGGTACATCGACGCTTTTGGTCACGGAAATGGCAATCGGCTCCAGCACGCCTTCAGCAACCATCGCAAAGGCACCGGCATCGGCCACCGCGGTGGCATCTGCGAGGATCTTTTCATGCTCTTCCTGAGTGCGGCCTCTTGCAGCATAACCGCCCAGTGCGTTTACGGCCTGCGGTGTTAGACCAATATGCGCCATAACTGGAATGCCGCGCTGCGACAGGAACGAGATGGTCGCGGCCATCGATTGACCACCCTCCAGTTTCACCGCTGCGCATCCAGTTTCCGCCATTATCCTACTTGCCGATTCAAACGCCTGTTCCGGTGACTTTTCATAAGAGCCGAAAGGCATATCGACGACAACGAGACTGTGATAGCTCCCTCGCACAACTGCAGCGCCATGATTACACATCATATCCAGGGTAACCGGTAAAGTGGACGGCAAACCGTAAATCACCTGGCCGAGCGAATCTCCCACAAGAAGCATGTCGCAGTGCGCATCAAGCAATTGAGCGGTACGCGCGGTGTAAGCGGTCAACATGACCAAAGGCTCTTCCGTTTTGCCTTCAAACTTTCGGCGTTGAACGGCGGGAACCGTCAACCGTTTCAACGGCTTAGGAGTCGGATTGGCACGGCTGGTCGAAGTATCGAGTGTGAATGTTGTAGACATGACGGATTACATAACTCCCACAATGCAATAAGGCCAGCGTTGCGTTTATTCGGAAAATGCGGCATCAAATAGGTCTCTCGCGACTCACCTTCACATTCCATCTCCAAACTATTGGAATTCCCTATGACATCGGCCCGAAAGCCGCAGTCCATATTGCTGTTCGTCGCGTTCATTGTGTTTATCGACATGATGGGAATCGGCTTGATACTTCCGGTCATGCCTTCGCTGATAACCGATCTAACCGGCGCCTCCATTGACCGCGCTGCAGAAATTGGTGGTTGGTTGCTCTTTGCTTACGCAATGATGCAATTCCTGTTTGCTCCGGTGATCGGCGGTTTGAGCGACCGTTTCGGCCGGCGACCTGTATTGCTGACAACATTATTCCTGCTGGGACTCGACTATGCGATCATGGCCTGGGCCCCTGATCTGGTCTGGCTATTCATCGGCCGGATCATTTCCGGTATCATGGGTGCGAGCTGGGCGGCAGCTAATAGTTGTGTGGCGGATGTTGCAAAGCCGGCAGAACGCGGCAAATTTTTCGGGATATTGGGCGGCGCAGGCGCTTTTGGCTTCGTTATTGGACCAGGCCTTGGCGGAATATTGGGTGAATATGGCGATCGCCTGCCATTTATTGCCGCGTCGATATTAGCGCTTGTTGGTACGGCCGTTGGCATCATGATTCTCAAAGAAACGCTGCCTCCGGAAAAGCGCAGAAGCTTCTCTATTACGCGCGCTAATCCGTTGGGTAGCGTCATGCAAATGTCCAAAACACCGTTGGTAATCGGTTTTTTGTCCACGATATTCGTACTCCAATTGGCCGCCCAGGCCCAGATTGCCGTATGGGCTTACTGGCTGATCGAACGATTTGACTGGAGCAAACTGGAGATAGGGTTCAGCGTCGCGCTGTTCGGGATATTATTGGCCCTTGTCCAAGGTGTTTTAACCGGGCCCGTGATAATGCGCTTCGGGGAGAGACGGACGGCCTTAATCAGCCTGATGTTCGGGATGCCCGCCTATCTGTGTTTCGCCTTCGCCCCGTCCAGCGGGTTCGTCTATCTTGGTATCGTTATTGGCGCCGCTAGCGGCTTCGCCTTTCCGGCCATGCAACAGATGATGAGCACGCGTATTGAGGAGGATGCACAGGGCGAGTTACAGGGTGCAATAGCAAGCATGATCAGCCTGACGTCAATTTTCGGTCCAGTAATGATGACCGGCATATTTGGCGCTTATGCCGACAAACAGGGGTTTTACTTTCCTGGCGCTCCTTTCATCGTTGGAACCGTTTTAATGGCGGTGTCGGTGATCATCTATGCGGTCACGGTTCGACGCCATTATTCGGCAAACAGCTGATCAGCGGCCTGAGATGCCTCTCTCGGATTATCACTGAACAATCCGTCAATCCCCGTCGCAAGATAGGCATTTATTTCCGCCTTGATATCTCCATTGGCGGACGCGGTATCGCCACCTTGAAACTCGGTGGACAGGAATATATTTTCGATGCGGAACGTCCATGGGTGCACCACAAGCCCTGCTTTGTGAGCGTCGGAAACAAGGCTCGTCGGATTTCCAAGACGCCCCGACATGTGGCGCGGAATGACGAGGTTTTTGGACGGTCCTATTCCATCGGCATATTCGGCTATTTCCGCCAGACCATTGCTCGTCACCATGTCTGTGTAACGAATACCAGGTAGATCAAAAGGGCCGCTCTGGTCAGCGATCAACTGAACCAGACGAATCTTGGTCTTTGCATTGAGCGCCCGCAAGTTGCCAACTTCAAAAGACTGAATGAATACGGGATCGCCAGCATCGGCAAAACCATATTGTTCGAGCAATGCGAGCATCGGTTCTTCATGCGCCAATCCAATAGAACTGAAATATGACGGATGTTTGGTTTCAGGATAGACGCCAATCCGCTCGCCTGTTTTCGCCTCATGTGCTTTGAGCAGCTTTAGCACTTCTTCAAAAGTCGGAATTTCAAACTGGCCATCATATTTCATGTTTTCAGGCCGCACGTCCGGCAACCGCTCTTTGGCGCGCAAGGTCTTCAGTTCTGCGAGCGTAAAATCCTCTGTGAACCAGCCCGTATAGTCCCGTCCGTCAATGGACTTCGTAGTTTTGCGGTCGGCAAATTCTGGCTTGTCAGCCACGTTTGTCGTTCCGCTTATCTCATTCTCATGCCTGGCAACCAGCACACCGTCTTTTGTCAGAACCAAATCGGGTTCGATAAAATCAGCACCATAGTCAATCCCGCGTTGATAGGCCTCCAACGTATGCTCCACTACATTACCGCTAGCGCCGCGATGCGCGATCACAATGGCTGGCTCACCGGATAAAGTCGGAACACGTTTGACTGGCATGTCGCTATTCTCCGATTCTGGATTACATGCGCCGACAATGACCAACAACGAAAGCGGCAAAAGGATACGCCCAAACATCAAAGGGATACTTCCACGCCCTTCCAGAAAGCAATTCGATCCCTGATCTCGCTCGC
Organism: uncultured Sphingomonadaceae bacterium; assembly: GCA_947495985.1. Classification (GTDB taxonomy): domain Bacteria; phylum Pseudomonadota; class Alphaproteobacteria; order Sphingomonadales; family Sphingomonadaceae; genus Parasphingorhabdus. Next base: position 367,047 of record CANMBD010000001.1, on the reverse strand, counting down.
GGCCTCTTTTGGTTCCGGATAATACCAGGCAGCATCGGGATTTGTTTCAGCATCGACGACCAAAGAATGGTAAGAAGCTGTGCCTTTCCAAGGGCAAAAACTGGTCGTGTCACTGTCTGTCAGCATATCTGCCTTTACGGCATCTCGCGGAAAATAATGGTTACCTTCGACCACCACAGTATCATCGCTTTCCGCGATTATTGCTCCGTTCCATTTTGCCGTAACCATCTTGCTCTCCATTGCTTCAAACCCAGGACCATAATCACCAGAAAAACCAGCGGTATCCATATCCATATAACTTCCGATTGTAACACTTTCATGCCACGTGTGGAGATAAAATCCGATATGCCGATGGGTGACACTGCGATGGGCGTCATGGGCGCAAAATGGCGAGTTTCATCCCACGGCCAGAACAAAGCCGCACCCAGTCCGCCATTTGTCAGGGTATCCAACAGCCCGTGTGATGCCATCGCGATAAACAGGAAAAAACCCGCCAGAAAAAAACGCTTTGGCCGGATTAGCGCGACCGCCAATAGGGCTGCAGCGGCGGCGAAAGCCAACGAATGCGTTGCTCCCCGATGCCCCCAATTGTCGGCATATTCGATCCCGAAACCAAAGCCTATGACATCCGCATCGGGCAGCATTGCAAAAACGATGCCTGTTGCGATTACCGGAGCTGACAGACGGCTGCGACCCAGCAACAACGCCCCGGCAATCGGAACGGCCGCATGGGTCATTATGGTTGGCATCGAATATGCTCTAGCTGTTACGTGCTGTCAGCCCTGCTGCCTCGTAATCTGCGGCTTTAAAACCGACAACCAGTTCATCGCCATGCTCCAGAACCGGGCGCTTAATCATGCTGGGGTTTTCCGCCATCAACATTATCGCGCTGTTCTCGTCGATATTTTCCTTCATCATGTCAGGAAGCTTCTTGAAAGTTGTACCACGCTTGTTGAGCAGCGGCTCCCACCCCACCTGCATCACCCAAAGTTCCAGCATATCCTTGGTAATACCGGATTTTTTATAATCATGGAAAACGTAATTGATCCCGTTCTTCTCCATCCAGTTGCGTGCCTTTTTGATCGTGTCGCAATTGGAAATCCCGTACATTTTTGTCTCGTTACTCATAATCATCACCCTATTTTGTCTGCGCAACAAACCAGAGACAAATGTCGCTCACGGGACACCGGTCGCATTTCGGACTCCGGGATGTGCAGATTTTCTTGCCAAACTGAATAAGCCAGAAATGTCCGTCTTGCAAAGCCCAATCGGGGGTGCGTTCTTCTAATTGTTGCGCCGTCTTGTCCGCGACCTTTGCGTCGGTCGATCCGATGCGATTGCAAACGTGGTTGGAAAGTAAAGAAAGACCAGATTGTTCACCCAGTGATTCCTCAAGCTTCAGAAACATCTTCCGGGAGGTTATTTCTCCGGTTTTATGTCGAAATGCAGCACGTCTTCCCGGGTTCCAAGACCGGTGTAAAGGGTAATGGCGGGATCATCACCGTGATCTGCCTGGACAAACACAACCCATGCGCCGCGTTCGACCGCAATTTCACGTAGTGCATCAATCAAATGTGTTGCGATATGGCGCCGGCGATGACTTTCCAGCACCGCCAGATCGTAGAGGTAGATTTCCGACCGCTCCAGCTCTAGCTTTTCAATTTCATAGGCGGCGATCCCGCCCACCACCTTGCCGTCAACCAGTGCGACCAAGGCGATAAAATGATCACGGGCCAGCAACTTTTCCAGATAATCCTTGCCGGACGCCTTGGAATCATATGTTGCTTCATCTTCGAACGCGTGGCCAAAAACGTAAAGTAGTTCACGCGCAAGCTCTGTATCTGCGGGAGACAATTGCTGGATGATGGCGGGCGACGGGTTATCCATCAATCAAGCCTCCGTCCGATCGTGACAACCGGCTGCACCTCATATCCCAGCGCTTTGTAAAACCCGATAGCCTGTTCATTGTCATCCCGCACCATCAACTGGATTTTTGGTGCATCGCGTTCGTGTAACCACTGCTCTGCGGCTGCCATAATCATTCGTCCAAGTCCCTTCCGCCTGCCATCCGGCAAAACACCGAGATAATAGACCCAGCCGCGATGACCATCGTCACCGACCATGACTGTAGCCACCAGTTTTCCGTCCTCTTCGAGGCACAGGATATCAGATGTTGCACCATCAATAGCGCGTTTGAAATCGGCATCAGCATTATTCCATGGGCGAGTCAGACCGCAGGCTTCCCAAAGCGATAGCACCGCGTCACGATCGTCCGCCCCGGCCCGGCGTGTTGGAGGATAAGTATTCAAGATACCTGCTTTCCGGAAGCCTGTCCTGTCTGACAATCGCCGCGCACCGGACAGTTCGCACAATCGGGACGAGAAGGCCGACAATGCCTCTGGCCCAGCTTTTTGGCCAACAGATGATGCTCGTCAATATCCGCCGCCGACCAGTGATTTGGTAGAACCGGCATAAGGGTATCGTAAGCGCGCGTTGTATCAGCTTTCGGAGGTACCAGCCCCATGCGCTGGATGACTCGGCGATGATGCGTGTCGATAACCAGCGCTTTGCGCTTCAGCGTACTGTTACTCATCACGCCCGCACTGATCTTGCGCGCAACACCGGGCAAGGATTCCAGCCATATCATGGCTTCTACGGTTTTCATTTCCGCCAGCTGGGACAGATCGGCAGCCCCGCAGCGATTGATGATTTCCGACAGACAATCCTTTAAGCGACTTGCCGAAAGGTCCGGAAAAGTCTGATTTGCGAGATAGTCGGTCAGCGTTTCCAGCGGCAGCCCTGCAACCGCTTCCCAACTGCCGAAATCAGTCAATAAGCGATCAGTCGAGGCATTGGACACCGCCGTTTTCGACCGAGCTCCTATGACTCCTTGGACCAGTGTCCAGACTGGATCACGGCGTTTGTCCGCCGGGCGCACAATTCGTCCGAAATGGGCAATGAGTTGCCGCTGAACACAGCGTAACTTGTCGGTTCGGGGGTCGGTTCCAAGAGACAGTTGCATCACCGGAACATGCGTTGCGAGTTTGTGAGAGGCAAGGCTCATTTTCTTGGCCGTCTAAGCTGAGGCTGTGTCCACATAGGTTACAAAACTCATTTTATTGCCATCAGGATCACGCGCATAGCCCCCGTAAAATTCTGGACCATAGATGGGACGCGGGCCCGGCGCACCTTCATCACTGCCGCCATGTGCGACCGCCGCCCTATGCGCCCTGTCCACTGTGTCAGCGCTATCAGCATAGAGACCTGCTGTATGACCATTGCCGCAAGCGGGTGGTTCCCCATTTTGGGGTTTCGAAACCCAGATTCGGAAACCGCTGGGCATTTTATAACAAAATGTCATGCCAGGATAATCCGCTTCCAGAGTTGCACCAAGAACCGGCATCACGGCGTCATAATATTCATGCGATCGTTCAAGATCGCTACTGCCGAGTGTAATATATTCATTGGTCATCCGATCATCCTCCTCAGCCATGGAAAATATGTTCTTTGTACCTACATTCTATATCACGCCGGTCCAGTGCTTTCCGAGATCAAATATCGACGATGATCTTGCCGAAATGTGCGCCCGATTCCTGATGGCGGAACGCATCGGCCAGGTCCGCCAGCGGAAAATGCTTGTCGAGCACTGGCTTGATTCCATTGGCCTCAATCGCCGCAATCATATCGATCTGCTGCGCGCGGCTGCCAACCGTCAGGCCCTGCACACGCAGGTTTTTGGCCATCAACAAACCGGTTTGAACCGGCCCTGCAAATCCGGTCAGCACGCCGATCAGAGCAATATGACCGCCAATGCGAGTCGCCATCATAGATTGATCCAATGTCCCCGGCCCGCCAATTTCGACCACGCAATCCACACCCTTGCCGCCGGTAAGCTCCAGCACTTTTGGTCCCCAGGCCTCTATTTCCTTGTAATTGATCAGATGATCCGCACCCAAGTCTTTGAGACGCTGTAGCTTTTCGTCGGAAGAGGATGTTGCGATAACGGTCGCTCCCGCCGCCTTGGCAAATTGCAAGGCAAAGATGGACACGCCGCCCGTGCCCTGCACCAGCACTGTATCGCCCGGCTTCACGCAGCCATCGACGAATAACGCACGCCAGGCGGTCAGTCCCGCACAGGTCAGCGTCGCTGCTTCGGCTGCGCTATAGCCCTTGGGCGCGTGGGTCCAAGATGTCGTCGGGCCAACTGCCTGTTCCACTGCATAGCCGTCAATCCCGTCGCCGGGCACCCGCTGAAACCCGCCTTCCGGTGGCGGGCCATCAATCCAGTCGGGGAAGAAGGTGGAAACCACTGCATCGCCGACTTTAAACTCGGTAACGCCCTCACCCAACGCCGTGACTTCACCTGCTCCGTCCGACATAGGGATGCGCTTGTCCGCGGTCGGCAGCATACCCTTGACCACCGCATAATCATGATAGTTAAGCGATGACGCGCGCAGCCGAACCGCAATTTCACCCGGACCGGGAGCAGCGGGATCGGGGAGATCAACCAGTTGGAGATTATCGAGCGAAGCTGGGGATTGGAGTTGGATGGCTTTCATGATGTTTCTCTCCTGTTGGTGTGGTTATTTTTTTATAATCTGCCGTTTGAAATATTCTTCAACACTCAGATTGGCTTTCTGAGCCGCTTCACTAAGTTTTTCATCGAACTCAAAGATGTCTGGATCGGCATTTTTACTAGGGCAATCAAGAAGTCCAGCATGCTCAATCAGCCTGTTGGCTTCTTTGGATTGGTAGGCGACTTGTCCATAATCATTTCGGATAATGGCAAGCCAGTATTGTGAAAAATGCCTAATGAACTGGCCTTCTTTAGAGGGCAGCTTTTTGGCTTCGTCTCGAACAGTTTCAAACAGGTCTTTGGCACGATTAATTTGTTCGGTTCTGAGCAAACATTCCGCCTTCAATGCACGATATTTTAGAGGCAACCCCTTCTTGCCCCCTGATCTCGCTAGCGCTTTGCTCTGAAGTTTTTCAAGAAGCTCGAGTGTTTTTGCATAATTGTAACGATGTGAGGCGATTGATATTCGTACAACAAAGTATGTGCTGACTGGTACTCGCCATAAGAGAGCGAAAAAATTGACAATCAGCGACAAAAAATCCTTCACCCCCTATTCCCACTCAATCGTCCCCGGAGGTTTCGACGTATAATCATAAACCACCCGGTTAATCCCCTTCACTTCATTGACAATCCGCGTCGCCACCCGCGTCAGGAAGCTTGCGTCAAAGGGATAGACGTCGGCGGTCATGCCATCGGTGCTGGTCACCGCACGTAGTCCGCAGACGCTGTCATAGGTGCGGTGGTCGCCCATTACACCGACGGTCTTGACGGGGAGCAACACAGCAAAGGCCTGCCAGATAGCGTCATATAGTCCCGCATTCCTGATTTCTTCCAGATAGATAGCGTCGGCTTTGCGCAAAATATCACAACGTTCCTTGGTCACTTCACCGGGGATGCGGATGGCAAGGCCCGGACCCGGGAACGGATGGCGGCCGACGAAAATTTCGGGCAGGCCCAGTTCGCGGCCGAGTGCACGGACTTCGTCCTTGAACAGTTCGCGAAGAGGCTCGACGAGCTGCATATTCATACGCTCGGGAAGTCCGCCAACATTATGGTGCGACTTGATCGTTACGCTTGGCCCGCCAGTAAAGCTCACACTCTCGATCACATCGGGATAGAGAGTCCCTTGCGCGAGGAAATCAGCACCGCCGACTTTTTTCGCTTCAATCTCAAACACATCGATAAAGGTCTTGCCAATAAATTTACGCTTCTTTTCGGGATCCGTCTCACCCTTCAAGCCATTCAGAAACAATGTCTCGACATCGAGATGCACGAGCGGAATATTATAATGGCCCTTGAACAGGCTCACCACCTGATCCGCTTCTCCCTGACGCATCAACCCGTGATCGACAAAGACGCAGGTGAGCTGCTCGCCGATTGCCTCATGGATCAGCACCGCCGCGACCGCGCTGTCAACGCCGCCGGAGAGGCCACATATGACTTTTCCGTCACCGACTTGCTCGCGAATTTCCTTGATCTTGGCCGCCTTGAACTCTGCCATCGACCAGTCGCCAGCACAGCCGCAGACATGGCGAACGAAATTGGCGATCAGCTTGCCGCCATCTGGTGTGTGGACGACTTCTGGATGGAACTGCATGCCATAGAAGCGCTTTTCATCATCCGCGATAATCGCAAAGGGCGCGCCTTCCGTGGTTGCAACGATCCGAAAACCCGGGGCGAATTCAGTGACCTTGTCACCATGGCTCATCCATACCTGATGTTTTTCGCCGACTTTCCAAAGACCGTCAAACAGAACGCAGCTTTCCGAAATCTCGATAAAGGCTCGACCAAACTCGCCGCTCTCTCCACCTTCGACCTGACCGCCCAATTGCGTGGTCATCACCTGCTGGCCATAACAAATGCCGAGCACCGGAATGTCGGCATCAAGAAACGCCTGCGGAATGCGCGGGCTACCATCTTCCGTGACGCTGGCCGGGCCGCCGGAGAGAATGATCCCTTTCGGTTTCATCCGCACAAATGCCTCTTCAGCATTGTTAAACGGAGCAATTTCCGAATAGACTCCCGCCTCGCGGACCCGGCGGGCGATAAGCTGCGTGACCTGAGAGCCGAAATCGACGATCAGGATGGTTTCTTCATGAGCTATAGACATGAAGAGCGCTTAATCTGACATGCGGGAAGAGTCTATAGACTGTGAAGCCGATTACGAAGTTTGTGTTTGAATCTAGAGCCGCGCAAGTAGCTTGTCGATCTGCACTTTCTGATCGGCGCTCGCAAAGGCTTTCAAACTCGAAATAATCCGTTTTGCTTCAGCTTTTTGTCCATTGGCGGCCAACGCATTGGCGAGATGCCAGCGAATTTCCAGATTACCCGGCGCACGGGAAGAAGCCTGCCGCAGCAGTTTCAACGCTTCGGCCTTGTCCTGACCCGATTGCAACAGCGTCCAACCCAGAGTGTCGAGTACATTAGGGTCATCGGGGGTCAGCGCGAAAGCGGCGCGAGCAAAGCTGACAGCCTCTGCCTCATCACCCAATTCTAACTGCACCAGCGCGCTGTTGTTCATGATGATCGCATTGCCGTCCAGGCCAGAAGCCCGCAGATCGGCGTAAATAGCGTCCGCCTTGCTCCATTGCTTGTTCGCAATCGCCTGTCCTGCCTGGGTCATTTTCAGCGCAATATCATCGCGGCCCTGTGGCACCTGAGCCCGGCTTTCAAAACCAGCCGCCAGCGGGTCGTTTTGCAACTTCCCAAGCCTGGCCGCCAAAGCCAATAATTGCGGGGTGGCACTAGCGCGCTGCGCTATCGGCTTTACCAACTGATAGGCCTCAGCATCATTTCCCACCGCCGCGAGCGCGGAACCCAATACCGTCGTACCTTGCACATGACCCGGCATATCGACCAGAAATTTACGCAGCCGTTCGATTGCCTGCTCATGATTGCCCTGCAAATAAGCGATTTCTCCTCGCAGCAAAGCAGCACCGGGTACATCATCCAACGCCTCACCAGCGCCCTGAGTCAGTTCATGAGCACGATCAATATCGCCATCATTAAACGCGATTTTGGCCATCAAGAATAACGCCATCGGATGGCCGGGAGCCAGCTCAAGAATCCGTTTCAAATTGGCTTTTGCGTCTTTTGTATTGCCGAGATCCGCGTCGACGGCAGCGACGGAGAAAAGCGGTGTTATGCTGGCGGGATAAAGTTCAAGCGCCTTGCCAAAAGTGGCTTTCGCAGTTGGCAAATCCTGACGCATCAGCGCCAGTTGGCCAGACAGCAACAACGCATCAAGACTGTCCGGACCATATTTCAGCGCCAGTGCGGCGGTACGGCGGGCTTCGCTAATATTGCGCTGATCCACTTCATAATTGCCGCGCAGCGCCAAAAGCCCCGGATCATTGGGCGTAGCGGCAAGGCCATCAGACAGGGCGGCCACAGCTTCCTCTTCGCGGTCCAGTGAAAGCAGCGCCTGCGCCTTAACCCAATAAGCCAGACTGGCATTCTGCTTATCAGGATTTTCAGTCAGCGCGAGGGCACGTTCCGGCATGTTACGCAGCAACAAAGCATGGGCCATCAGGCCTTTTACTTCCGCTTCATATTCCTTATTTCCCGTCAGTTTTTCCAAAGCCGCTTCCGCACCAACACCATCGCCAAGACGCAGCAGCGTTTTACCGTAGAGCAAGTTGGCCGCCGGGTTGGCGGTATCGTCTTTCAGCGCAGACATCAGATAGATGCGAGCGCCGCGAAAGTCATTTTCAGCAAAAGCGGCCTTTGCATCTGCCATCGGATCACTGTTACCTGCTGAACAGGCGCTCAGCGTGAGCGAAAGGGCCAGCAAACAGGTCGCTATGGCGGATTTTGACGCAAGTTTCATGGACTTTGAATAACCCCGAAAGCCTTTAAAAAGGGCTAATCTGCATTATACCATAGCGGCCAATTGCAGATAAAAAGAAACCGGCCGATAATGAGCTCGCCCGGTTCCAGTATTCTGATTGAACTAATTGCTTATGCAGCAAGCTTTTTGCGGCGACGGCGTGTGCCTGCCCAAAGTCCGCCCACCGCAAGTCCCAGTAAGCCCAGAGCACCTGGCTCAGGCACTTCCGACGCGATCTTGTCGAGGTTGAAATTAACATCCCAGTGCCGAACAGCGTGGCCATGAGGGTTCAGGATATTCAGCCAGGCCGACCCACCAAAATTCTTGTTCTTGTCATTTGCACCATGACCAAATTGCAGTGTAGTGTTGCCGGCAAATGGGTCATTCGGGTTTACGGTATAAACCGCACCGTCAATGCTTATGGTGCCAGAACCGTTGGTGAAGAAATCAATATCCGGGGTGTCGGTGACAGGATTAAAATTGCCGCCGCCATTTTTGTAGTCGAAATTGGTGCCGTCGATGGTATCAAGGAAGTTGCTGAAATTCAGGTCCAGCGTTGCGACCTGCCCCGAACCGTTAATGGCTGTACCGGTCAGTGTAGCTGTCTGCGCGTCGGTATCATAGCTGAACGTGGTACCATCCTGAAAAGAATAGCGACGATTACAGCCCCTGCCGGTATTGCCGGTGTAAAGGCCATGCTTACAGGACCCGCCAGTATAGTTGGTCGCTGCATAGTCGATAACTCCTGCCGATGCCGGCGTTGCATAAGCAGCTGCGAGGCCGATGGCGGTCAGTGTTACTATGGAAATCTTGCGCATGATGTTGTCTGCCCCGTTTTCTATCTTTTCATCATCCGGGTCCCAACCAGTTCAACGTTAACGTTTGAACAAACCGAACCCGCTTGATGACAAGATAAGCAGAACATATGCCATCTTTAGAGAAGACTTATATCACAGATACTTGATTGGTTAAATTCTCATTAACCATGTCATAAATGTAATCATTATCGACAATAAAGCCTTTAGAAAGGTGGTTAACCGGCCGCGGCATTTGCCTGCTGGGCCCTGTCCCGCAATTCCGTCTTCAGGATCTTGCCAATATGACTGCGCGGCAACTCGTCGATCAGGTGCAGTTCCGACAGACGCTGGGTCTTGCCAAGTTCAACATTGGTTGCCGCCTTTAAAGCTTCGAGATCCAGCGATACACCAGCTTCCGCCACGACAAATCCAACCGGTGTTTCTCCCCATTGCCTGGAGGCAACGCCGACGACAGCAGCGTCGGCCACATCCGGTTGCGCCATCAAAGCTTCCTCAAGATCGCGGGGATAAATGTTGAAGCCGCCTGATATAATCATGTCCTTGGATCGGCCCATTAGCATGATGAAACCGTCTTCATCGACTCTGCCAATGTCGCCCATACGCTGCCAGCGGTCGCCATTTTCGTCATACCAGCTGGCTTCTTCGGTTTTTTCCGGCTGGTTCTGATAGCCGCTCATCATTGTCTGCGAACGTCCAATCAGCTCACCCATTTCGCCAGCGGGCAAGCGGTTCAGGTCTTCGTCCACAGTAATCACTTCGCTGCCACCCCAGGCGATACCGACTGTGTGCAGCTTGTCAGGGTGGGCATGCGCCAGCAGGATGCAAACCACTCCGCCCTCGGTCATAGAATAGATTTCGATAAGACCGCCGGGCATACGCTCGATAACCTCGGCTTTCAGCTCCGCCGAGAAGGGCGCGCTGGTACAATATTTGTGGGTGAACGCAGAAAGATCATAATCGTCAAACCCGTCAAAATCCATTAGCCGCTGATATTGCACCGGGACCAGCATCGTATGACTGGCGCGGTTTTCCTCCGCCAGTTCTAGCCAGCGCTGGCAATCAAATTTACGCATGAGAATGGATGTACCGCCATAGGCAACGGTCGCGACGAATATGCCGAGGGTCGTGTTTGAATAAAGCGGGGTGGAGAACAGCGAGACCTGGCCGGGCTGACCGTAGCCGGAATTTTCGCCGACAGCCATCTGATACCAGCGCATCTGACGGCTATGGACTATACCTTTGGGTGTACCGGTTGTGCCGCTTGAATAGATGATATTGAACGGGTCCTCAGGGCCAACGCCTGGATCAGCGGGCATCGCGTCATCATCTGCCATCCAGTCATGCATCAATGGTGCGTTCTCTCCTGCAGCATCCATAATGATGTGCTTCAGCGGAGGCAGGTCGATACCGCTTTCGAAAAGCTCGGCGCGTTTGGCGCTATCGACAAATAAATGCATCGCGCCGCTGTCTGCCATCATGTTGGCGAGCTGTTTGGGTGTGGCGGAAGTTGTCAAAGGTGCCGCGCAACCGCCAGCAACAATAGCGCCAAGATAGGCGATAGCGTATCGGATGGTTGTAGTGCCGAGGATCGACACCGCCTGCCCTTTTTGCAGCCCATCTGCCTGAAGCTGTGCCGCCGCCCGATTGACCAAAGCCGCAGTTTCCCGCCAGTTCAACCGTTCCTCACCATCATCCAGAGCGATACGATCCGGCTGGTTGACAGCATGGGCATTGATAAGATCGGATAAGTGGCCAAAAGGTTGGTCGAGATAAGCGATAGGATCAATTTTTGTCATGAACCGATGTTTCCTGCATCACGCGAAAAAATGCAATCCAGCATTTCAACGGCCATCCGGAATATTACCTATTGTTTCGGGATGCGGATAGCGGGAAACCCCGCCCGGCCTGGCTCAGAACCGGTTCTCGTTTCTGATTTGACCATCAATAATGTCACGGCCCAAAGATACGGAAACAGCAGACCCATGCCGATACCGCCCCTTCCTGAGCTGCCGCCCATACGCCTCGGCCAGCAATCTGCGAAAATGCACAGCTGGATACAGACCAGGCTATGGGCACAGGTCATGGTCGCTCTGGTGCTCGGCATCGCGACCGGATTGCTGCTCGGTCCGGAAGGCGGCCTGATTTCAGCTCAAACGGCGCGCTGGCTGGGTGCTTGGCTGGCGCTTCCCGGGCAACTCTTTCTGGGCCTTATCGCCATGGTGCTGGTGCCGCTGGTATTTGCCTCGATCATCGGCGGCCTAACCGGCAGCGGGTCGAGTGAGGCGCTGCAACGGATCGGGCTGCGCTTTGCCGGTTTCGTCCTTGCGACCACATTCGCCGCGGCTGCCATTGGTATCACGCTTGCTGGCATTTTGCGCCCTGGCGCGGGGCTGACCGGTTCATTCCGTATCTCAACTGGTACGACTGCCCCGAACGGCGAAACGACCACATTTGACCTCGGCAATGCGCCAGAATTAATTTCCGCGATCCTGCCCGACAATCCCACCGCATCGATCGTGCAGGGGGATTTATTGGCGGTTGTTGTCCTCGCCTTGCTGGTCGGCATCGCCGCAACACAGGTTGCGCGAGACCGGATAGAGCCGTTTCTGTCTGTGCTCGACGCGCTGCTGTCGATCTGCATGACCATCGTCAAATGGGCGATGTTCCTCGCGCCCCTGGCTGTTTTCGGCATGATGGCACAGCTCGTCATGCAGATCGGGCTTGATACACTCATAGCCGTCTCCGCCTATGTCGGTACCGTCCTGCTCGGTCTATTGCTGCTTTTCCTGCTGTACCTCTCCATCCTGGCCATTTTTTGCCGGATAGGGCCCATCACGTTTTTCAAGAAAGCGGGAGAAACCTTGCTACTCGCTTTTTCGACATCCAGTTCAGCAGCGGTCATGCCCAGCACCGTCCAGTCGGCGAAGAAGCTCGGCGTACCACGGGACATCGCAAACCTCGTTGCGCCGCTGGGGGCAACCATGAACATGGCCGGGACGGCTTTGTACCAAAGCGTCGCGATCCTCTTTCTCGCGCAAATGTCAGGTATTGAATTGAGCGCGGGCCAGATCATGGTGATGACCGTAACACTGGTCGCCTCCTCCATCGGCGCACCCGGAACGCCTGGAGTCAGCATAGCGATTCTGATCAGCGTGGCGGTGGGTTTTGGGATCCCGGCCGATGGCATGGTCATCGTGATGGGCGTCGACCGGATATTGGATATGAGCCGCACCAGCGTCAATGTCGCAGGTGACCTGACCGCAAGCAGTCTGTTGCGGAAAACTGCCGTTCCAGTTGCGGAACGACCAGCCGAGCAAAGCGTTTAACTCCTAACGACATAAATTTCGAAACAAGTTCACCCTCTCAAACAAAGGAGATGACATGACAAATTCTCCTATCCCAACCAACTGCCTGGTCGTTGTTGCCACTGGAGCCGAAGCCAAGCTTTATCGCAATATTGGTGACCAGGATGGCATCAAGCTGCGGGCCGAGAGCACCATCAATCCGAAGAATCTAAGCTCGGAGGGACCATCCGGTTCCTATGTTACCGATTCCTCACCAAAAGAGACCGATGAAGCAACTTTCTCGAAACAGCTTGCCCATCATCTCTATAGCCGCGCGAGCAGCGGCGATTTTGACAGTCTGGTATTGGCCGCGGATCCGGACAGTCTCGGCGAAATGCGCCCCCTGTTGCACAAGGAAGTGACCGACAGGATCGTTCTGGAAATGGGCAAGACGCTGACCAACTCGTCGATTAAGGATATCGAGCGAACGATTCAGAATAATTAGGATCTGATATCCCTTGAACGGGGCCGAATTATCCGGCGACCAGCCTGACGAACGTGCTTTCGACCCAGCCGCTTTTGCAGGGGCCGTCATAGTTGCGTTTGGATCGCACCGGCGAAGACACACCGCAATCCTGTGATCCAGAGGTTGGGGCACCGTCAGCGCTTGGCTCCGCTGCTGCCGCGGCGTCATCATATACAATGCCCAGCCATTGCTGGTCGTGGCTGCGGGTGCAGATATGGACCAACTGGCCCGCCGACAGACTGTCCTTGGGCTCTGCGGCATCGAAAGGCGCGATCAGGACGTCAAGCTCCGCTTCGCGGAGGCCGGTGACACGGCCCATTGCCTGACAGGCATCAAATCTCGGCCCGCCCTCGCCAATACGCACCGGACGTTCACCGGGATTGGCACCAATCCTCTCGGTCCGGCCGGTTGGATTGGCCGTATCCGTCTGACTTTCCTGCAGGTCATCGCTGACCTGAGTGGTTTCAGAACAGGCGCTGGCCGCAAAACAAATCAGCACGGCGGGGATCAAACTTCTCATCATGTCTATGGTCTAGACTAAAATGCCGGCTTTTGGAAAGATTCGAATGAGGGAATGCCTCAAAGCACAATTTGCGTCTGAGTCACGACGGCAACCAATGTTCCGTCTTCCAGCGATAACCGCGATTGCCATACAGACTGCCTTTTGCCGACTTTCAACGGCACAGCTTCCCCATAAACGATCTGCCCCTCTGGCGCAGCATTGAGGAAATTGGTCTTGCTCTCCGAGGTAGTGGTACCGCTCGATCCTTCGGGCAAGTTGGCAAAGCCGCCAAAAGCACCCAGAACATCAGCGAACGTCATCACTGCGCCGCCATGAATGGACGGCGTGCCTCTCCCGTTTCCGGCGGTGCATATGTCCGGGCGCACCAGCATCTCGCCGCGGATTTTCTCCTTGGTCATTTCGGTGATTTTAATGCCCATGGTTTTGGCAAAGGGGACAATATCGGCGGGGTTACTCATATTTTATCGCTCTTCTTCTGTTTGGTTCACGCGAACGCGCGAAGCAGCTAAGTTCTTATGGTTGTTCACGATACGCTTGCAACCCTCTTTGAAGGTTAGAGAACCGAAGTTCTTTAAAAGACCAAGTGGCAAGTGCATAAAGCGAATATTTCACCAGAAGTTCTTCGCATTCTTCACACCTTTGCGCGAGAAAAAACTGGCAATTGTCCGGATATGTTAAGCATTTGAAAAATCAGTGAAATAATATGTCAAAATCCAACAATTTGCTTGGGTTTATCACACCAAATCGCTATCCTGCAGGCATGAGTGAAAACACAGAAAATAACAGCCCGGAAGGCGCTGAAAACGCTTCCGACAGTTCCAACAAAAATGAATATGGTGCCGATTCCATCAAGGTCCTGAAAGGCCTTGATGCGGTTCGCAAACGGCCCGGCATGTATATCGGAGATACCGATGATGGCTCGGGCCTGCATCACATGGTGTTTGAGGTATCGGATAACGCGATTGATGAGGCTTTGGCTGGCCATTGCGACCTGATTCTGATCACCCTGAACGCGGATGGCAGTGTTTCTGTTGAAGATAATGGCCGCGGCATTCCTGTAGGGATGCACAAGGAAGAAGGCGTAAGTGCAGCAGAAGTTATCATGACCCAGCTTCATGCTGGCGGTAAGTTCGAGAATACGTCAGACGACAATGCCTATAAGGTTTCCGGCGGTCTCCACGGCGTGGGCGTGTCGGTTGTAAACGCGCTGTCCGAATGGCTGGAACTCAATATCTGGCGCGATGGTAAAGAGCATAATATGCGCTTTGAATTCGGTGATGCTGTGCGCTCACTGGAAGTCATCGGTGATGCCAATGGCAAAAAAGGTACGCGGGTTACCTTCTTCCCTTCTCCTGCAACCTTCAAGATTACCGAATTTGACTTTGAAAAGCTCGAGCATCGCTATCGCGAGCTGGCGTTCCTTAACAGCGGCGTCCACATTCTGCTGCGTGACGAACGCCATGAAGAGGCCAAGGAAATTGATCTTTTCTACGAAGGCGGCATTGCGGCCTTTGTGCAATATCTGGACCGCAACAAGACCGCTCTCGTGCCGGACCCCATTGCCATTCATGGTGACCGTGATGATGTCACTATCGACGTCTCGCTGGAATGGAATGACAGCTATTATGAAAATGTGCTGTGTTTCACTAACAATATCCCGCAGCGCGACGGCGGCACCCATTTGGCGGCTTTCCGCTCGGCTCTGACGCGGACGCTGAATAACTATGCCGAAAGCTCTGGCGCGCTCAAGAAAGAGAAGGTCAAACTGACTGGCGATGACATGCGCGAAGGCCTGACCGCCATTGTGTCGGTCAAACTGCCGGATCCGAAGTTCAGCTCGCAGACCAAAGACAAGCTGGTCTCTTCCGAAGTCCGCCAGCCGCTCGAAAGCCTGATGGCTGACAAGCTCGCAGAATGGTTGGAAGAAAACCCGCAAAATGCGGCAATGGTTGTCCAGAAGGTGATCGATGCTGCTGCGGCGCGTGAAGCCGCCAAAAAGGCACGTGAATTGACGCGGCGCAAGGGTGCGATGGATATTGCCTCCCTGCCCGGCAAACTGGCCGATTGTCAGGAACGCGATCCAGCGAAATCCGAACTGTTCCTGGTAGAGGGTGATTCCGCTGGTGGTTCCGCCAAACAGGGCCGCGACCGCCATTACCAGGCGATCCTCCCGCTCAAAGGTAAGATATTGAACGTTGAGCGTGCGCGCTTTGACCGGATGCTCTCTTCCAAAGAAGTCGGTACACTGATTCAGGCCATGGGCACAGGTATTGGCCGTGAAGATTTCAATATTGAAAAGCTGCGCTATCACAAGATCGTGATCATGACCGATGCTGACGTCGATGGCGCGCATATCCGCACCTTGCTGTTGACATTTTTCTATCGGCAAATGCCGGAGATTGTCGAAAACGGGCATCTCTATATTGCACAGCCGCCGCTATACAAAGTCGGCAAGGGCAAGAGCGAGGTGTATCTGAAAGACGATAACGCGCTCGACAATTATCTGGTTGAGGCCGGTTTGCAGAACATGATCTTGCAGACGGCCGAAGGCGCGCGGTCCGGTGAGGATTTGCGCAATCTGGTCGAGCATGGTCGGCGTATGCGCTCATTAATGACCTATGTGCCGCGTCGTTATGACAGCACCATTGTCGAGGGCATGGCGCTAACTGGCGCGCTTAATCCGCAACATGGTCCTGCCGAGCGGCAAGCCGCCGTTGAGGCTGCCGCAGCCTGGATGGACGCTGTGGACGAAGAAGGCCGCTGGTCGGGCAGTGTTTCCGAAGAAGGTGGCTATTTGTTCGAGCGTCTGTGGCGCGGTGTCACTGATCATCATATTATCGATGCCAAATTCCTGGAGTCGGCCGAAGCGCGCAAATTGCACAGCCTGGCATCCGAACAGAGCGCCACTTATGCAACCGGTAGCCGTCTGGTAAAAGGTGCCGCAGAAGATAGTGAAGATGATGGCAGCGCAGGATCGGAAGGAGTACTGATCACGCGGCCATCCGAGCTGCTGGACGCCGTATTGGCCGCCGGACGCAAAGGCCTGTCCTTCCAGCGCTATAAAGGCCTGGGAGAGATGAATGCCGAGCAACTTTGGGAAACCACACTGGATCCCGAAGTTCGCTCTCTGCTGCAAGTGACAGTCGAACAGGCGGACGTGACAGACGAGATCTTCACCAAGCTGATGGGCGACGTGGTCGAACCTCGGCGGGAATTTATCGTCGACAACGCGCTGAACGTCGCCAATCTGGACGTTTAAATGTCTTTAAGCCGGTTGGCGGAACCTATTCGGTAGTCTCCAACCCAACGGCATCGGCCATGAAACCGTAGATATCGGAATATTCCTCGATCAGCTTGTCGGTCGGCTTGCCGCTACCATGCCCTGCCCGTGTTTCGATGCGGATCAGATGCGGCTTGTCACCTGTATTCAGCGCTTGCAGGCGCGCGGTATATTTGAAGCTATGCCCCGGTACCACACGGTCGTCGGTATCGGCAGTTGATACGATCAGAGCGGGATAGTCCGTGCCATCCTTTATGTTGTGATAAGGCGAATAGGTCAGCAGCTTGCGGAAATCCGCTTCCTTGTTCGGATATCCATAATCGTCGACCCAGTAACGCCCCGCGGTAAACCGATCGAAGCGCAGCATATCCATCACGCCCACTGCCGCATGCCCCGTAGTGAACAGATCGGGCCGCTGGTTCATCACCGCTCCCACCAAAAGCCCCCCATTGGAGCGTCCCTCAATCGCCAAACCGTCCTTGGGCGTAATGCCCTCCGCGATCAGATATTCACCGGCAGCGATGAAATCGTCGAACACATTCTGTTTATTCTTTAAGCGACCGCCATCATGCCACTCTTTGCCATATTCGCCGCCGCCGCGCAGATTGGCAGAAGCATAGACGCCACCGGCTTCAATCCATGCCATTTTGGGCGCGCTATAACCGGGCAGAACCGAAATATTGAAACCGCCATAGCCGTAGAGCAATGTCGGTGCGCCCTGGCTCAGATCCAGATCCTTTTTGTGCACAAGAAACATCGGAATTTTCGTACCATCTTTGCTTTCATAAAAGCGCTGCGAAACAGTAATGCTTTCAGGATCAAACGGTATATCCGGTTTGGCCCAGACGGTCGGTTTGCCCGCGTCTCCAAAGCTATAAATCGTCGCAGGCCGATTGAAGCTTTCAAATGCGAAATAACCAGCGTCCGCCTTGGCCGAACCGTCAAGGTTCTTGACCTGCCCCAATCCGGGTAGATCAACTAAGCCTTTGGGGCTACCGTCCAATGCAAATAACTCCAGTCGACTTTTGGCATCGTCGATATAATCCACTGCCAGCGTGTCGCCGACCAATACCGCATCATCGATAGTCGCCATATGCTCCGGGACGACCTCTACCCATTCCGGGATTTCAGCGCTGACATCCGTTTTCATGACCCGCAGGCGCGGCGCATCCATGTTGGTCATGAAATAGAGCGTATCGCCAACACCATCAATCAGCGACCAGTTGTGGTCAAAACCGGTCACAAGTTTGCGCGGCATAATCTCATTGGCATCAACCTTGACCAGCGTGATTTCATAGCGATCATCGGTTCCGGAGGAGGATGTAATGACCACCCATTGCTTGTCCGAAGTGACCGTAGCGGTGTGACTCAATTCTGGTCGCTCAGGGGTAGCGTAAACCTTTATATCCTTGCTCTGCTCGCTCCCTAGAACATGCACATAGATGGTGTGATTTTTGTTTAGCGACTGAAACGCTTCACCCTCTTCCGGTTCGGGAAAGCGGGAATAGAGAAAACCGCTATTGCCCGGCATCCATGCAAGATCGCTGAATTTAACCCATTCCACTATGTCCTTCATAATCTCGCCGGTTGCGACGTTAATGACCTTCAAGGTGCGCCAGTCGGAACCGCCGTCCTGCACCGCATAAGCCAGCAAGCTGCCATCTTCTGAAGGTTTCCATTCCGCTAACGCCGTCGCGCCATCGTCTGACCAATCCGCTGGGTCGATTAGCACACGCTCTTCGCCGTCTTTCCCGTCCCGGACATAGAGTATGGCCTGGTTCTGGCCACCACTTTTGCGCTCGAAGAAATATTTTCCGCCTGCCTCGACCGGCGGTTCAATCTCGTCATAGTCAAAAAGCGCGGTCATTGATGCAGCCAGAGGTTCACGGCCATCCAAAGTGGCCAAATAGCTATCCGTCACAGCATTTTGCGCAGCGACCCAGGCGGCCACATCTGCATCTTCGCGCACATCATTTTCCAGCCAACGATAGGGATCGGCAATAGCCTCCCCAAATTGTTCTTCAATCACATCGACGGTCTTGGTTTTCGGGTAGGTCAGAGCATCATCCTTCGCTTCTGTTTCGGTTTGGGCAAGAGCTGGATAGGAAGTGATTGCCGTACTGCTGGCCAGTGCCAGAACAAGAAGACCGGTGATACGCATAAAATTCCCCGAAAACTGTGAAACACAAAGAAAAGAGGCCATGAGCTTATCGCTCACGGCCTCTATTATCAATTGAAACTGTCTTTCAGATGAAGCGGCTTATGCCTCTTCGAAATCTTCTTCAGCATTCTGGTCCGGACCACTGTCCTGACCTTTTGCTTCCTCGTTACGATCCACCAGTTCGATTACCGCCATAGCAGCGGCGTCTGAATCGCGGAAACCCGCCTTGATAATCCGGGTATAACCACCACTACGGTCGGCATAACGTTCAGCCAGTTCACCGAAAAGTTTCTTTTCCTGTACTTCGTCCATCAAACGCGCATGAGCTAGACGACGATTGGACAAGCCACCTTTTTTCGCCAGCGTGATCAGCTTTTCTACATAAGGCCGCATTTCTTTGGCTTTAGGCAGGGTGGTCATGATCTGCTCATGCTTGATCAGTGCCGCAGACAGGTTTTTCAGCAAAGCCTGACGGTGAGCACCGGTCCGCTGCATACGGCGGCCCTTCATTCTATGACGCATATTCTATACTCCATTTTTGCCAACCCTTCCGGACGGGAAACCGGTTCCCACTTTCCCTGAAGGGATCGGACGTTCGTATTGGGGCCGTATGAGGTACCCCGATGCAGGCCGATTTGCGGGTCGGCCAGTTTCCCGTTTAACCCAGTAGCTCTTGCTCAAGCTTCTTGGCCATTTCTTCAATATTTTCAGGCGGCCAACCAGGAATATCCATTCCCAGACGAAGCCCCATGCTGGAAAGCACTTCCTTGATTTCATTCAAGGACTTACGGCCAAAATTAGGCGTACGCAGCATTTCGGCTTCGGTCTTTTGCACCAGATCGCCAATATAGATGATATTGTCGTTCTTGAGACAGTTTGCCGAGCGGACGGACAGTTCCAGCTCGTCGACCTTCTTGAGAAGGTAGCGGTTGAGCTGGTTGGCGTCGCTTTCCTGCTGGCTCTGTGCTGCGGCCATGCCGATGGGCGATGACACGCTTTCCAAAGCTTCTTCGAAATGCACGAACAGCTGCAACTGGTCCTGAAGAATGCGCGCTGCATAAGCAATGGCATCTTCCGGGGTCACGGTGCCGTCGGTGTCGATGGTGAGGTTCAGCTTGTCAAAGTCAAGTTCCTGACCAACACGGGCATTGTCGACTTTGTAAGAAACCTGACGGATTGGCGAGTAGAGCGAATCTACTGGGATCAGGCCGATGGGTGCATCTGCTGGACGGTTAGCAACCGCTGGAACATAGCCTTTGCCAACATTGACGGTCAGTTCCATGTTGAAGGACGCGCCTTCATCAAGGTGACAGATCACCAGATCAGGGTTCATCACTTCAATGTCACCGGAAACGGCGATATCGCCTGCAGTCACTTCTGCAGGACCGGTTGCAGAAAGCTGCAGACGCTTGGCGTCTTCGCCTTCCATCTTCAGAGCGATCTGTTTGACGTTCAAAACAATGTCAGTGACATCTTCACGCACGCCGGGGAGCGACGAGAATTCATGCAGTGCATTTTCGATCTTGATCGAGGTAACCGCAGCGCCTTGCAGCGATGACAGCAGAACACGGCGCAGAGCGTTACCAATGGTCAAGCCAAAGCCGCGCTCAAGAGGTTCTGCTACAAAAGTAGCTTTACGCTTGGGATCACCACCGGATTTTATATCGAGAACATTGGGCTTCTTCAGTTCTTGCCAGTTCTTCATATTGACAGTCATGGACTTCCCCTAGTGAGTTCAAAGAGTGGGTTGGACCGTTACCACTCCGAATTACCAAAAATTGGAAACTACCGGCCGGATAGTTCCCGTAAACTTGCGTGGCTTATACGCGGCGACGCTTGGACGGACGGACACCATTATGCGGGATCGGCGTAACATCGCGGATCGAGGTAATGGTGAAACCGACAGCCTGCAGCGCACGAAGAGCGGACTCACGGCCAGAGCCAGGTCCTTTCACTTCCACTTCCAGGGTGCGCACACCGTGGTCTGCTGCTTTCTTGCCAGCGTCTTCCGCTGCAACCTGCGCCGCGTACGGCGTAGATTTACGAGAGCCCTTAAAACCCATCATACCCGCGGAGGACCAGCTTATCGCATTGCCCTGTGCGTCGGTGATGGTGACCATCGTGTTGTTAAATGTGGCGTTGACGTGCGCTACGCCTGCCGAAATATTTTTGCGCGCGCTTTTCTTAATGCGCTGCGGTTCGCGTGCCATGTGATCAATTCCTACCTAATATCCAGAAGAGACAGTTCCCAAAAAATGGGGCCACTGTCTTATTTTTTCTTACCAGCAATCGCTTTTGGCTTACCTTTACGGGTGCGCGCATTGGTATGCGTACGCTGTCCACGAACAGGAAGTCCTTTACGATGACGAAGACCGCGATAGCAGGCCAGATCCATCAGACGCTTGATGTTCATTGCGGTTTCGCGGCGCAAATCACCTTCAACGGTCAGATCCGCATCAATGGTTTCACGAATCTGCAAAACTTCCTGATCGGTAAGGTCCTGAACCCGGCGGGCTGGATCGATTTTCAATTTTTCGACAATTTCAGCCGCTTTTGTGCGTCCGATACCGTGAATATAGGTAAGCGAGATAATTACGCGCTTGTTTGTTGGGATATTTACCCCGGCAATACGTGCCAATATTTTTCTCCTGCTCCACAGAGACCGATTCGCCGGCCTCTATCTCATAGCTAAGCTGTTAAAAACACATCCAAAACGCACAAAACCAGCGGACGCCACGAAAGCGTTGCCGGTTGTGTTGGATTTCGAATACAGTCCAAATAGGGAGAGTCGCTGGCGCTGTCAAGCGCGCTTTCAACCGCGGAAAAACAGAACCACTGCTATACTGATTTGGTCGTATCGTTGTTACTGATTAAATTTGACAACATTATCCTGTTTGATCACCAAATTGGGCATGGGGCGATGTCATTGGCTAGTCTAACGGTCCTTTTCAAACTATATCTCATCTCGATTTCGCACAATTGGACTGCCAATATGTCTGACTCAAATTCTGATCAGATCCATGCTTATCGCCTTCACCGCTGCCGATGTCCGATCATTCACACCCAATTTGGCGAATGCACGGCGCAAATAGCTGTCGATCGAATATTCTGAAATATCGAGTATCAATCCAATTTCACTATTGGACTTTCCTTTTGCTGCCCACGCAATAATTTGTGTCTCCCGTCTTGAAAGAGGTTTTTCTAGCTCAAAAAGATAGGGAGTGATCTGGCACAGTCTCAGATGGGCCAATTGCGATAGTTCTTGAAGCTCGTTGGCCATTTGATTGACCATGAGTCCGGAAATCTGAGGTACCCCGAACGAGGCCATAGCAACCCTGCCCTGTGGACCATAAACCGGAACAATCCAGCCATCGGTCAATCCATTTTGCCCCGCCAGAATATTGAGTGCGTCAAATCGCTTTTTCTGTGCCGTAAATCCGCCGATATCGGACCATCGGAAAGGCTTAGCGTCAAATATGCTGTTTCTTGTTGTGATATGGCCTTCGCCCACTAACCCCATGATGGCAAATCTTTGGAACTGGGACATCGACATGCCGTGGAATCTTGCGATGGTGCGCCGATCGGTGGGTTTTTTGTGCGGCGGCGGTGCTACATAGACAAGAACCTTAAACCCGAGTGTACGGCTTTTCTGCAAGCAATATTGCCAGATTTCTGATGGGCTATTGCATTGCCAGATATCCCGGCAACAATCTCGTTCTGACATATATTCTGTGATCTTTCTCGGCTTGAGCTGATGGACGCAGCATGTTTCTGAAGACGAGAATTTAACCATTGCCAAGAAAGATGATGTCACAAGGATAGAGGACATCTTGCAAAATTTTTTGAACCCGCTCAGATAAGCTGAATATGGGGACAGACGGGAAGCCAATATTGTGACCTTGCACGAAAAACAAGAAATCATAGTGAGCAAAACCGTCGAGGAAATTGAGCAGCAAAATCGGGTTGCTGATATTCTCCGTATATTGCGGTCTGCATCCATCAGCTTGGGCGCGAACCGGATCAGCTACCATCTGACACCAAAGCTTCATTCACAAACTGACGAATCTGTCCATTTGATAGCCGAGGGCTTTCCAAAAAAATGGATTGAGCTTTACGAGCATGAACATCTTCGTGAACATGACCCTATTCCTGATATTGTCATGCAACATGGTGAACCGATGCTTTGGCAAGATGCCATTAAGACACGCAAACTCAATCCCCAGGAGAGAAACTTTGTTGCGCAGCTAGAGGCATTTGGACTGCATGAGGGGATCGGCATACCACTATTTGGACAGAAGGTTCGATCCGCTTATTCGTCCTTTTCTTTTCGACAGTCGGAAATGCTGTTCGACAAGAAATTGATTTTAAAGATCTCAACCCTAGCCCTGTCCGCCCATGTCAGAATTTGTCGCGTTCTGGAGCGCGACGAAGATGTCAAAGTGCATCTGTCAGAACGAGAAGGTCAGGTGATGAGGCTCATCGCCAACGGACGCTCCAGCAGAGTGATTGCTTCCGATTTGGGCATTAGTCAAACCACTGCGGAAACATACGTCCGCCGCATTTTTACAAAACTTGAAGTCAATGATCGGGTTGGCGCTGCTATCAGAGCCTTGGAACTAGGCATCCTAAATCTCTAATCGGAAGAGCAAGTATCGGATTCTCAAAAAAACGGCCCGCCAGGATCATGCCGGCGAGCCGTTCATTCATCTAGCGCTTAAACAACCCCATAAGCCAGCATCGCGTCGGCGACTTTCTTGAAGCCTGCGATATTCGCGCCCTTCACATAGTCGACATAGCCATCGCCCTGATCGCCATATTCGACGCATTGGCTGTGGATGCCTTCCATCAATTCGGTCAGCATGGTACCCAGACGCTCGTGGTTCCAGCTGATGCGTTCTGCATTCTGGCTCATTTCCAGGCCGGACACCGCCACGCCGCCAGCATTGGCCGCCTTGCCCGGGCCATACATGATCTTTGCGTCGTGGAAGACATGAACACCTTCCAATGTCGTCGGCATATTCGCGCCTTCCGACACTGCTTTCACGCCATTTGAGACCAGCATTTTGGCTTCGTCTTCGTTGAGCTCATTCTGTGTCGCGCATGGCAATGCGAGATCGCAGGCCACGCTCCACGGACGCTGTCCTTCGTGGAAGGTTGCGCCCTTAAACTCTTCAACATATTCCGACATGCGTCCACGGCGATGGGTTTTATGCTCTTTGACCCAGTCGATTTTCTCTTGGGTAAAACCGTCAGGATCGTGAACAAAACCGCCACTGTCAGACAAGGTCAGGACCTTGCCGCCCTGCTTGGTAATTTGTTCGGCTGCGTGGGTTGCAACATTACCTGATCCGGAAATAACGGCAGTCTTGCCTTCAATAACGTCTTTCTTGTGCGCCAGCATATTTTGCATGAAATAAACCGCACCATAGCCGGTCGCTTCTGGCCGCATTTCACTACCACCATATTCACGCCCCTTGCCGGTCAGCACGCCTTCCCAGCGATTGGTGATCCGTTTGTATTGGCCGAACATATAACCAATCTCACGGCCGCCCACGCCGATATCGCCCGCAGGCACATCGGTGTCAGGGCCAATATGGCGATACAGCTCGGTCATGAAAGACTGACAGAAACGCATGACTTCTGCGTCAGATTTACCCTTGGGATTGAAATTGGCGCCGCCTTTACCACCGCCCATGGGCAGACCCGTCAGCGAATTTTTGAACGTCTGTTCAAAGGCCAGGAACTTCAGCACGCTTTCTGTCACGCTGGGATGAAAACGGATGCCGCCCTTATAGGGACCGATGGCATTGTTATTCTGCACCCGCCAACCGCGTTGGACACGGATATTGTGATTGTCATCTTCCCAGCAGACGCGGAACGACACCACCCGGTCAGGTTCGGCCATGCGGCGCAGGATCTGCGCGGCGTGATATTCTTCCTTGTCCTCGATAAACCCGTAAATATCCTGGGCGACTTCCTGCACCGCCTGAATGAATTCGGTTTGCCCGGGATTGCGCTTTTTTACGCCTTCCATGAATGTTGGAAAATCTACATGATCAGAAACGGCCATCGTCTTACTCCCCCTAGAGTGATTATCTGCGCGCCCGCGATCAATTGCGATGTCCTCGAGTCGCATTTGACTTGGGCATCATATTAACGGCAATTTATTCGATTGGTAAAGCTTTGATATTCGGCCCGATTTATTCGGCTTGTTCGACTTCCTCCGGTTCGCCCTCTGGTTCCGTTGCCGCTTCTTCTTCGGGTGCGAATAAGGCCGCAAGCCGGCTAAGCTGTTCTCCAATAACGCCGTCTACTGCAGGCGCGATTTGATCGACCGGAAACTCCATATAACCACCGACTTTGTAGACGAAGGATACTGCGGTGTTATCGCCATCAGGGCGCAGGCCAATGGTAAGCGTGCCTGTCACCGCCTCCCCTTGCAATGGGCCAAGCGCACCGGACATCCGCAAGGCTTTGTTGTTCTGCGCAAACAGGACCCGCATATGCTGCACGCTGCCTTCAGCCGATTTGATATTGTCTTCACTTGCCGTGCGAAGCAGCTCGCAAAAACAGCCGCCGGCCTGCGGCACCAGATAGAAATTTTCGGCATTACCAGAAAAGCTATGCTCACCATTCCACCAACGGGCCGGTGCGATGATAGTTTTCCACACGACTTCAGGAGCCGCATTCACCGGAGCTGAATGTTTGACGGTAAAGCCGTTATTCGCGGTATTGGTAACTTCTGCCTGCACGGCGGTGGCGCTGAGAGCAGCTGCCAATGGTAATATGAATCGGAACAATCTGTGTCTCCCCTGTTAGGCGGGAGACTAGTCGGCGTCCTTGTTACTGGCAATATCTATCAGCCAAAGCTGACAAACGAAATCAGTCCAGAGCAAGCACTGCTTCAATGGCGCTGCTCACAGCATCCATGCTGCCCATGCCGTCGACTTTGGTGACAATGCCCCGCTGCTCATAGATGGGCAGGATCGGCTGCGTCTTGGCGCGATACTCATCCATGCGGGTGCGTACAGTCTCTTCATTATCGTCCGGACGGCGTTTAAATTCGGTAGAACCGCAAACATCACAAACGCCTGCCTTGGCAGGTTGTTTGAATTTATCATGGTAGCCTTCGCCACAATTGCCGCAAGTGAACCGCCCTGTAATGCGTTCCACCAGTGCGTCAACATCCACACCCAGTTCAATAACATGGTCGAGCTTGCGGTTTCGGGCCGTCAAGATCTCATCAAGTGAATGGACCTGCGCCTCGGTACGAGGATAGCCATCAAAAATAACGCCTTGGTCGGAACCAAGTTCATCGAGCCTATCGCCAATGATGCCGGAAACGACTTCATCGGGAACCAATTCTCCAGCATCCATCAACGCTTTGGCTTTCAGGCCAACCTCTGTGCCAGCCTTAACTGCTGCGCGCAGCATATCGCCGGTGGACAGTTGGACCATGCCATGCTCGTCTTCAAGAAGACCGGCTTGCGTACCTTTACCGGCACCCGGTGGTCCCAACAGGATGATGTCCATAAGTTACTGTCCCCTATAACCTTACCAATCCCGGAGGAAAATTATTAGCGTTTGCGGCGGCCGCCTTTGAGTTTCGCTTTTTTCAGCAGATCCCCATATTGCAGGGCCAGCAAGTGGCTCTGAATCTGGGTAACCGTATCGACAGTCACGTTCACGATAATCAGCAAACTGGTACCGCCCAAGAAGAAGAGCGGCAAATTGGTTTGCGCCATAATATATTCCGGCAAAACACAGACAAAAGCCAGATACGCAGCGCCAACAACCGTGATTCGGGTCAATACATAGTCGAGATAATCTGATGTATTTTTACCGGGCCGGATGCCAGGTACAAAGCCACCATTTTTCTTGAGATTGTCGGCTGTCTCTTCGGGGTTAAAAACAACCGCCGTGTAGAAGAAACAGAAGAAGATAATACCGGCTGCATAAAGCGCCATGTAAAGCGGTTGCCCATGAGCAAGATATTGGTTCAACGCGATAATGAAGTCACCACTCGCGCTTTCTCCTGCGGCTGTATTGCCGGCAAACTGGCTAACCGTCAGCGGCATCAGCAACAGCGAGGAAGCGAAGATCGGCGGGATAACACCTGCTGTATTGACCTTCAGCGGCAAATGGCTTCGGTCCGCCTGCATCACACCATTTTGCGTGGCGCGTTTGGGATATTGAATGAGCACGCGTCTTTGTGCGCGCTCCATGAAACTGATGAACAGCACCAGACCAACGACCATGGCGATCAAACCGACAATGGTTAGAGCGCCAACAGAACCAGTCCGGCTGCCTTCCATGAGATTGCTGACGAAAGTCGGCATCTGGGCGACAATACCGGCCATGATGATAAGCGAGATACCGTTACCGATACCGCGGCTGGTAATCTGCTCACCCAGCCACATCAGGAATAATGTACCGCCCACCAGACTGATCACCGCACCAATACGAAAGCCCATACCGGGATTCACCACAGCTTGGAGGCCGGATTGAGAGGCAAAGCTCTCCAGCCCAACGGCTATGAAATAGCCCTGGATCGCCGTCAGACCAACCGTGCCATAGCGCGTATATTGATTGAGCTTTTTGCGGCCCGCTTCGCCGTCTTTCTTGATAGCGGCCAATGTCGGTGACAAAGCAGCGGCCAACTGGACGACAATCGATGCGGTAATATAGGGCATTACACCCAGCGCAATCAGGCTCATCCGCTCAAGCGAACCGCCGGAAAATGTATTGAAAATATCAAGAACACCACCGCGTGTCTGGTCATATAGATCCGCCAGTACGACTGGATCCACACCAGGAAGTGGTACGAAGCTTAGCAGCCGGAAAACCACCAATGCACCCAGCGTAAACCAGATACGTTTGCGGAGTTCGGTTGCTTCTCCGAATTTTGCCAGGCTCAAATTTGCTGCGACCTGATCGGCTTTTGATGCCATTTTAGTAGTTCCTTGCCCCGCCGTTCATGAAGCTATTCCTGCTTCAAATCAATGCATCGATCCCATATCGGATGTTGCTGCCCGAAAAACAAGGCTCTTGGGCATCAAGCTGAACCGATACGGGTAAAAAAGAAAGGCCCCGTCTATGCCCTGAAGCTTAGCGGGGCCGTTGATTGGTTTAAATCAATCTTTCTTTTTGGCCCTGTTGGCGGCCTTTTTCTCTTTAGCCGGCTTGGAAGGTGTTGCCTTCTTTTCGCCTTTTGGACGGTGAGCCGCTGCACCAGCAAGAATTTCGACTTTGCCGCCCGCTTTTTCAACCGCTTCGATGGCTGCTTTGGAAGCGCCAGCAACAGCAATAGTGATTTTCGCCTTGATCTCACCTTTGGCGAGCAGACGCACACCGTCTTTGCCGCCGCGGGTCAAACCGGCTGCGTTCAAAGCCGCCTGATCCAGCGTGCCTTTATTGGCCAGCTTTTTGGCGTCGATGAACTTCTGGATCATACCCAGATTGACTTCAGCATAGTCGGTGCCGAACGGGTTGTTGAAACCGCGCTTCGGAAGCCGCATGTGAAGTGGCATCTGACCACCTTCAAAGCCGTTGATGGAAACACCGGAGCGAGACTTCTGGCCCTTTTGACCACGTCCGCCGGTTTTGCCTTTGCCGGAACCAATGCCGCGGCCAATACGGGTACGCAATTTGCGCGCGCCGTCATTATCTTTAATTTCGTTCAGTTTCATGTCGTGTACTCGCTTTCGCTTTTATTCGCACGGTCGTGTCAGGTTTTACCCTTCAACAACCTCTACAAGATGGTGCACCTTGCGGATCATGCCGCGCACTTCCGGTGTGTCTTCCAGTTCGGAAACACGGTGCATTTTATTGAGGCCCAGGCCGATCAGCGTCTTGCGCTGTTCTTCCGGACGACGGATTGGCGAACCGATCTGCTTGATTTTTACTTTAGCCATTATGCCTTACTCCGTAACTGCTGCAGCTTCGGCCTCAGCCTCAGCTTCAGAAGCGCCGCCGCGGCCAAGCAGATCGGCAACTTTCTTGCCGCGCCGCTGGGATACAGCCTTGGGGCTGGTCTGTTCACCAAGCGCCACGAAGGTTGCCCGGATCATGTTATAAGGGTTAGATGTTCCGTTAGACTTGGTCACCACGTCAGCAACACCAAGACTTTCGAAAACCGCACGCATAGGACCACCAGCAATAATACCGGTACCTGGAGGCGCCGAACGCAAGGTCACGTTGCCTGCACCAAACTGGCCTTTGCCGTCATGGTGAAGTGTACGACCTTCCCGCAATGGAACGCGAACCATTTTCTTCTTCGCAGCGGCTGTTGCTTTGGTAATTGCTTCAGGCACTTCGCGTGCTTTACCTTTACCAAAACCGGCACGGCCTTTGCCGTCGCCAACCACAACCAATGCCGCAAAACCAAAGCGCTTACCGCCTTTTACGGTTTTGGAAACACGGTTGATGTGAACCAGTTTCTCGATCAGTTCTTCGCCCTGATCCTGATCCCGGCCACCACGACCACGGCCACGACCGCGTCCGCCATCACGACCACCGCGTCCACCGTCACGTCCGCCACGGTTTCCACCGCGACCTTGACGCTCTTGTTTTTGCTCGGCAGGAGCAGCCTCAGCTGGTGCAGCTGATTCCGGCGCTTCTGAGCCTTCGTTCTTTGTTTCTTCAGCCATGCTTAAAACTCCAATCCGCCTTCACGTGCAGCGTCGGCCAAGGCCTTCACACGTCCGTGATACAGAAAACCGCCACGGTCAAAAATTACTTCGGTTACGCCTGCTTTTTTCGCTGCTGCTGCAACGCGCTTGCCAACATCGGCGGCGGCGGCGCTATCGGCACCCGTTTTTACTTTGGACGCCTTGTCGATTGTCGAAGCAGCGGCAACCGTCTTGCCTTCTGAATCATCAATGACTTGCGCATAGATATGACGACCTGTGCGGTGCACAGACAAACGAGGTTTTGTGAGCCCGCGCTTCCGCAATTTGGTGCGAACGCGTTGCTGACGCCGTTTGAATAGAGAAATATTAGCCATGGCTTATTTCTTCTTCCCTTCTTTGCGGAAAACATATTCGCCGCGATATTTAATGCCCTTGCCTTTGTAAGGCTCCGGTTTACGCCAGCGCCGAATTTCTGCGGCAACCTGACCAACCTGCTGTTTATCAATACCCGAAATTTCGACCGTGGTCTGATCCGGTGTCTTGATGGTGATGCCTTCTGGAATGTCAAAATCGACATCGTGGCTGAAACCAAGCTGCAGGTTCAGGGTCTTGCCCTTGACCGCCGCACGGTAACCAACTCCGCTAATTTCAAGCACTTTGGTGAAGCCTTCGGTCACACCATCGACAAGGTTCTGAACCAGAGTCCGTTGCATACCCCAGTAAGAGCGTGCGCGCGTGGTTTTGTTTGCTGGTGTGACCAACAAACCGCCATCGCTCAGCTCATAGCTCAGATCATCAACCATCGGGGTTGAAAGTTCACCCTTGGGTCCTTTGATCTTGACCAGACCGTCTTCCATCGTGGCGGTAACGCCGTCAGGAATGCTTACTGCTTTTTTGCCGATACGAGACATTAGAACACCTCTGCGAGTACTTCGCCGCCGACATTCTGCTGGCGCGCTTCCGCGTCAGACAAAACACCTTTTGGCGTCGAAACGATTGTAATGCCCAGGCCATTACGTACTGAAGGCAGTTCCTGAGAACCGCTGTAGATACGACGACCAGGCTTTGAAACGCGGGCCACGTGGCGGATAGCCGGCTCACCTTCAAAATATTTCAGTTCAATACGAAGACCGGGGTGCTTGTTCACCTCTTCTTCGCTGTAGCCACGAATATAACCTTCACGCTGCAGAACTTCGAGAACAGCGCCGCGCAATTTGGAAGCAGGTGAAACCACACTGTCCTTACGTGCTTGCTGTCCGTTACGGATGCGGGTGAGCATATCACCCAAGGGATCGGTAAAAGCCATATTATCTTCCCTTTACCAGCTGGATTTCGTTACGCCGGGGATAAGGCCTTTGTTGGCCATATCACGCAGCTCAATGCGGCAGAGACGGAACTTGCGGTAATAGCCGCGCGGACGCCCTGTGGTTTCGCAGCGGTTACGCACGCGGGTTGGATTACCGTTGCGCGGGATTTCCGCCATTTTAAGACGCGCCATCAGACGCTCGGTCTCGTCAAGAGACTGATCGTTGGCCATCGCCTTCAACTTCGCATAACGGCCGGCATATTTCTTCACCAGCTTCTTGCGACGTTCGTTTTTATTAATGGAACTCAGTTTCGCCATGACTTAAGTTCTCTTCCTTTCTTGCGTGTCTCCGAAAACCGGAAACTTAAAAAATTGTCTCTCGCGGATTATGCCGCTGCTTGCTCTTCTTCTTCCTGCGGGAACGGGAAACCGAACAGTTTCAGAAGCTCGCGAGCTTCGTCATTCGTTTTCGCGCTTGTCGTCACGATAATGTCCATGCCGCGCACCACATCGATGTCGTCATAGGCAATCTCAGGAAAAATAATCTGCTCTTTAATGCCCATCGCGAAGTTGCCACGACCATCAAAACTTTTTGGATTCAGACCACGAAAGTCACGAATACGCGGCATAGCCACAGTAATCAGACGATCGAGAAATTCGTACATCCGCTCACGGCGCAATGTTACTTTACAACCAATCGGCATGCCTTCACGCAGCTTGAACGTCGCGATTGACGTCTTTGCTTTGGTAATGACGGGCTTCTGACCAGCAATCAGTTCCATTTCAGCTGCTGCTGTCGTGGCTTTCTTCTTGTCCTGGCTGCCTTCACCAACGCCCATGTTCAGTGTGATCTTGGTGATCTTTGGCACTTCCATAACATTGGAATAGTTGAACTTTTCCTGCATCGCTTTGACGATCTCATCGTCATATTTTTTGCGCATGCGTGGCAAATATTTATCAGCCATCGACTTTCTCCCCGGATTTCACGGCCACACGAACCATCTTTCCGTCTTTCTCTTCAAAGCGAACCCGTGTCGGCTTGCCATCTTTAGGATCGGCCACAGCAACCTTGCTGATGTGCATTGGTGCTTCACGGCGTTCCAGACCACCTTGCGGGTTGGCCTGTGTTGGTTTGCGGTGACGCACAGCAACATTGGCACCAGCGACGATCACTTTGTCGTCTTTTGGCATAACCTTGGTCACTTCACCGGACTTGCCCTTGTCCTTGCCGGACAGAACAACAACGGTGTCACCTTTTTTAATCTTTGCATTGGCCATGATTATAGTACCTCCGGCGCAAGGCTGATGATTTTCATGTGCTTCTTGGCGCGCAGTTCGCGAACCACAGGGCCAAAGATACGCGTGCCAATAGGCTCCTGCGCATTGTTGACCAGCACAGCGGCGTTGCTGTCGAAGCGGATAACCGAACCGTCTTTGCGGCGGATATCTTTCTTCGTGCGCACGATCACAGCCCGGTGAACGTCACCCTTTTTGACCTTGCCGCGCGGAGCCGCTTCCTTGATCGACACAACAATAATGTCGCCAACGCCAGCAAACCGGCGCTTGGAACCGCCCAGCACCTTGATACACTGCACGCGTTTGGCTCCGCTATTATCAGCGACCTCCAAGTTCGATTGCATCTGGATCATGGATCCATTTCCTTCTTCATTCCGCCCCGAATATTCGGAGCACAGTTAAACTTCGTCAGCTTCAGCTTTCGGCTTTGACTTCGCCTTCGTCTTCAGCAGTAATTTCAGCAACCTTCGGTGTTGCAGGAGCAGCAGCAGCGCCAACCCGTTCCAGTACCTTCCAAGTTTTCAACTTGGAAATCGGTTTTGTTTCCTCGATGCGCACGGTTTCACCAGTGCTCATCTCGTTCTTTTCATCATGCGCGTGATATTTCTTCGAACGACGCATAATTTTGCCGTAAAGCGGATGCTTCACTTTGCGTTCGACATTGACGACAATGGTCTTGTCGCCTTTGTCTGACACTACCGTGCCGGTGAGAATACGTTTTGGCATATCGGTTCCTTACGCCTTTTCTGCGACGGCGGCTTTCGCACGCTCGTTCTGCAGGGTTTTAATCTTCGCAATCGTGCGACGCACTTCGCGTATCCGACTTGGCTTTTCGAGCTGGTTGGTCGCAGACTGAAAGCGCAGGTTAAATGCCTCGCGCTTCAGTTCACCCAGATCGGCTGCAAGCTGATCGTCGGTTTTGGTCCGCAAATCTTCTGTCTTGCTCATGTCCTTAACCTTCCAAATGTGACGTATCGCCAAGGCGAGCCACAACTTTTGTCTTGATAGGGAGCTTCATCGCCGCACGCTCGAAAGCAACAGCAGCAATTGGGCCAGGAACGCCATCCAGTTCAAACATGATCCGGCCTGGTTTTACCCGGCAAGCCCAATATTCGACCGAACCCTTACCTTTACCCTGACGCACTTCGGCAGGCTTCTTCGAAACCGGCACGTCGGGGAAGATGCGGATCCACAAACGACCTTGCCGTTTGATGTGACGTGTGATCGCACGGCGAGCCGCTTCGATCTGACGCGCGGTGACCCGTTCTGGCTCCATGGCTTTCAGACCATAAGAACCGAAGTTCAGCGTCGTACCGCCTGGCGCCTTTCCTTTAATCCGGCCCTTGTGAGCCTTCCGGAATTTTGTTTTCTTTGGTTGCAGCATGATGCTTTACCTATTCCCTAAAAATCAACGAGAGGGGCGAACGCCGGAAGTTTGCGCTTCCACCATCAACCGATCCTGAGCCATCGGGTCGTGACCCAATATCTCGCCTTTGAAAATCCAGACCTTGATACCGATAATGCCGTAAGCGGTAAGCGCTTCATGTTCAGCATAATCGATATTGGCGCGCAGCGTATGAAGCGGCACGCGGCCTTCACGGTACCATTCAACGCGGGCAATTTCTGCTCCGCCCAAACGGCCACCACAAACAATTTTAATACCTTCAGCACCCAGACGCAGAGCGGACTGAACAGCGCGCTTCATCGCCCGGCGGAAAGCCACACGGCGGATCAACTGATCACCAATGCCCTGTGCTACCAATTGTGCGTCAACTTCTGGCTTGCGAATTTCAACAATGTTCAAAGACACATCGCTGGAAGACATTTCGCTGAGCTTGCGGCGCAGCTTCTCAATATCCGCACCCTTCTTACCGATGATAACACCGGGACGGGCGGCATAGATGGAAACGCGGCAGGTCTTGGCCGGACGCTCAATTACAACCTTGGAGATCGCAGCCTGTGGCACGGTTTCCAGGATATATTTGCGCATCTTGATGTCTTCCATCAAGAGATTGCCGTAATCAGCACCTTCCGCATACCAGCGGCTGTCCCAAGTCCGGTTAATCTGCAGGCGAAGCCCGATAGGATTACTCTTTTGACCCATGGTTTACGCCTCTTCTTCTTCGTGCTCGCGAACAACGATGCGAACGCGGCTAAATGGCTTGATGATCTTGGCTGAACGACCACGTGCGCGGGCTTTCCAGCGCTTCATGGTCAGGCTTTTGCCAACGCTGGCTTCCTGAACGATCAATGCGTCAACATCCAGATTATGGTTGTTTTCTGCATTGGCGATGGCGGAAGCGAGAACCTTGCTCACATCTTTGGCCATGCTCTTTTTAGAGAAGGACAGGATGTTCAAAGCGTCTTCCGCTTTCTTGCCGCGGATCAGCTGTGCAACAAGGTTCAGCTTCTGGGCAGAACCACGAATGGAATTGCCAACAGCCAAAGCTTCATTGTCGCCAACGCGGCGGGGTGATGATGCCTTACCCATTATTTCTTGCCTTTTTTGTCAGCGCCATGGCCGTAATAGTTACGCGTCGGAGCGAACTCGCCAAGCTTGTGGCCAACCATGTCTTCATTCACGGAAACCGGAATGAATTTTTGACCGTTATAAACATTGAAAGTCAGCCCAACAAAATCAGGGAGAACCGTAGAACGACGCGACCATGTCTTGATCGGCGAACGCTTGCTAGCTTCCTGAGCGTCTTGCGCTTTTTTCAGCAGATGGAGGTCAACAAACGGACCTTTTTTGATGGAACGAGCCATGCTTACCTCTTCTTCTTCGCGTGACGCGACCGGATGATCATCTTGTCGGTCGTTTTATTCTTACGGGTACGAGCGCCCTTGGTTGGCTTGCCCCATGGTGTCACTGGGTGACGACCACCGGAGGTCCGACCTTCACCACCACCATGCGGGTGATCGACAGGGTTTTTCGCAACACCACGTGTCAAAGGACGACGGCCCTTCCAGCGGGTGCGCCCAGCTTTACCGAAATTCTGGTTCGAGTTGTCGGGGTTTGAAACCGCACCAACCGTGCCCATGCAATCGCTGCGGATATAACGCTGCTCACCTGAGTTCAGGCGAACAATGACCATGCCCCGGTCACGACCAACAATCTGGACATATGTACCAGCAGAGCGAGCAATCTGACCGCCCTTGCCTGGCTTCATTTCCACATTGTGGATGATCGTACCGATTGGCATTTGCGACAATTTCATCGCGTTGCCAGGCTTAACGTCAACTTTTTCACCGGCGATGACAGTGTCACCAACAGCCATACGTTGCGGTGCCAGGATGTAGCTCAGCTCGCCATCATCATATTTGATCAAAGCAATGAAAGCCGTCCGGTTAGGATCATATTCGATCCGCTCAACGGTTGCCGACACATCGAACTTGCGGCGCTTGAAGTCCACCAGACGATATTTTTGCTTATGACCACCCGCGATACCGCGTGAAGTCACATGACCTTTGTTGTTACGGCCGCCAGTTTTGCGCTTGCCTTCGACAAGTTTCTTGACGGGCTTGCCTTTCCAAAGGCCGCTCTTGTCGACCAGGATAAGACCACGCCGTGCGGGACTTGTCGGTTTATAGGATTTTAATGCCATTGCCCTTAAACTCCCGTGGTGATGTCGATCGTCTGGCCTTCAGCCAGCGTGACAACAGCCTTTTTAACATCGTTGCGAGTGTAGGGACGACCCTTCCACTTCTTGGTCTTGCCCTTTTGCACCATCGTGTTCACGCCTTTGACTTTGACATCAAACAACGCCTCGATAGCAGCTTTGATCTGCGGCTTGGTTGCGGTGTTCGCAACTTTGAAAACCACAGCGTTATTTTCGCTGAGCAAGGTTGATTTCTCGGTGATGTGTGGGCCGACAATTACGTCATAGTGACGAATGTCTACTGCTTCTTTTTTAGCCATTGAAGCGTGCCTCCAGCTTTTCAACCGCAGCGCGTGTCAGCACCAGGGTCTCATGGTTCAAAATGTCATAAACATTGGCACCAGCAGCGGACATCACATTGACGCGAGGAATGTTGTTGGATGCCTTAGAGAAAGCATCGTTCACATCACCACCATCCATGACCAGTGCTGACTTGCCAAAACCGAGCTTCGTAATATTGGCCAGAAGCGCCTGTGTTTTGGCTTCTTTCATTTCAATATTTTCAAGCACGATCAGATTGTCGTTCTTTGCCTTGTCAGACAGCGCCATTTTCAAACCCAATGCGCGAACTTTCTTGTTCAGCGAAGGGTTGAAATCACGCTTGCGCGCACCGTGGGCTTTACCACCACCAACGAAGATAGGAGCACGGCGATCACCATGACGAGCAGTACCGCCGCCCTTTTGGTTGCCGAACTTCTTACCGGTACGGGCAATGTCACTACGCTCACGCGTTGGACGGGCCGTGCCGCGTGCTTTTTCACGTTGCCAGTTGACGACGCGGTGCAAAATGTCTGCGCGCGCTTCAAGACCGAACACGTCATCGTTCAAATCGATGTCGCCTTTGGCTTTTGCGTCGAGGGTTTTCACTTTCAATTTCATGGCTTAGCCCTCCTTCCCTGCATCATCTGCAGCATCAGATTTCTCTTCTGCTGGCGTTTCTGCGGGAGCCTCTGCGGCAGCTGCAATTTCTTCATCGGTTGGACCAGCTGGCGCTTCGATCGCCGCATCAGCTTCGATCATGCCTGCTGGCGCATCTTCGGTCGCTGTTTCATCCGCGTTACGGCGCATGGCACCCGGGAATGGAACACCTTCAGGAAGAGCCACTTTCACGGCATCTTTAACCAGCAACCAGCCACCTTTGGAGCCAGGAACGCTGCCGCGTACAAAGATCAAACCGCGAGCGGCGTCTGTACGGACGATTTCAAGATTTTGCTGCGTGCGATTACGCGCACCCATGTGGCCGGCCATCTTCTTACCTTTGAAGACCTTGCCTGGATCCTGGTTTTGACCAGTCGAACCATGTGCACGGTGAGAGATGGAAACACCGTGGGTTGCGCGCATACCGCCGAAACCCCAACGCTTCATGGCACCGGCAAAGCCCTTACCCTGCGTCACACCTTGAATATCGACCATCTGACCCGCAATGAAGTGGTCAGCCGTTATCCGAGCACCAACGGGGAGCAAACCTTCTTCGCTCTCAACCCGAAATTCGGCAACACGTGCCTTTGGCTCGACTTCCGCTTTTGCAAAAGCTTCACGTTGTGGTTTGTTTACATTTTTCGCTTTACGGGCACCTGCACCAAGCTGAACAGCAAAATAGCCATCCGGATCCTGTTTGCGGGCTCCAACAACCTGACATTCTTCCAGGGAAAGAACGGTTACCGGCACATGCCGACCATCTTCCTGAAACAAGCGGGTCATCCCCATTTTTTTCGCGATCACGCCAGTACGCACGATCATTTCTCCTTACAGAGGCCCGGTCGCGGAATTGCCAGCGGGCGTGTTACAAAATACAAAGCCCCGAATTTTCGAATATCGCCCCGTCCGGGCTAAAGCGTCTGATTGATCCGAAGACCAGTCAAACTAGACGGGGGACACATGACCCAGCATGATACTGGCGGTTTCCCATGTCACCGCTGCTCCATTCAGAGCAACGTCGTCACTCACATTAAGCGAGCTTAATCTCTACATTCACACCTGCAGCAAGGTCGAGCTTCATCAAAGCATCAACGGTTTGCGGCGTAGGCTGCACGATATCGAGCAACCTTTTATAAGTCCGGACCTCAAACTGTTCACGTGACTTTTTGTCAACGTGCGGGCCGCGGTTTACGGTGAATTTTTCGATGCGCGTTGGCATTGGGATCGGTCCACGGATAAGCGCGCCGGTGCGGCGAGCTGTGTCAGCGATATCGCCGGTCGCCTGATCGAGAACCCGATGATCGAATGCTTTCAAGCGTATGCGAATATTCTGCGTTTCCATAAGAACCTATACCAATGTCAAAGAGCCAAAAATAAACCGCCCCGATTTTCTCTCTCAAAAAGAAGCCGGAGCGGCGAAAAACTGGCCGCCCGAATCAGTGACCCGGGCGGCGATGCAGTCCTATATTACTTTGTTACGGTGCTGACAACCCCAGAACCGACGGTGCGACCACCTTCGCGAATAGCGAAGCGAAGACCGGAGTCCATAGCGATTGGTGCAATCAACTTCACGTTAATTGTCACGTTGTCACCAGGCATAACCATTTCCGTACCTTCTGGCAGGATAACTTCGCCGGTCACGTCCGTTGTACGGAAGTAGAATTGTGGACGATAGTTAGCGAAGAATGGCGTATGACGACCACCTTCGTCTTTCGACAACACGTAGACTTCTGCACTGAACTCGGTGTGAGGAGTGATCGAACCAGGCTTACAAAGAACCTGACCACGCTCAACTTCTTCACGAGCAACGCCGCGGATCAATGCGCCGATGTTGTCGCCAGCTTCACCGCTGTCGAGCAACTTACGGAACATTTCAACGCCGGTAACCGTTGTTTTCGAAGTATCTTTGATACCCACGATTTCAACTTCGTCACCAACATTCACGACGCCGGTTTCAACACGGCCGGTAACAACCGTACCACGACCGGAAATTGAGAACACGTCCTCGATTGGCATCAGGAAGTCCTGGTCCACTGGACGCTCTGGCTGAGGAATGGATTCGTCAACAGCTTTCATCAGCTCGAGAATTTTCTCTTTACCGATATTGTCGTCACGGCCTTCCAGCGCTGCAAGGGCAGAACCAGCAACGATTGGAATATCGTCGCCTGGGAAGTCGTAAGAAGAAAGCAATTCACGGATTTCCATTTCGACGAGCTCAAGCAGCTCTTCGTCGTCAACCTGGTCAACTTTGTTCATGAAAACAACAAGGGCAGGAACGCCAACCTGACGAGCAAGCAAGATGTGCTCGCGAGTCTGTGGCATTGGGCCGTCAGCTGCGTTAACAACCAGGATAGCGCCGTCCATCTGCGCCGCACCGGTGATCATGTTCTTAACATAGTCAGCGTGGCCCGGGCAATCGACGTGCGCATAGTGACGGGCGTCGGTTTCATATTCAACGTGCGCCGTTGAAATGGTGATGCCGCGCTCACGCTCTTCAGGCGCTTTGTCGATATTTGCGAAGTCTACGGCTTCACCGCCGCCAGATTCAGCAAGCACTTTCGTGATCGCTGCGGTCAACGTGGTTTTACCGTGGTCAACGTGACCGATGGTGCCGATGTTGCAATGCGGCTTATTGCGTTCAAACTTCTCTTTTGCCATTTTTTCTTACCTCTAATTTCTATCGTCTTGATAGTCTGTGCCGCGCTTTGGCGAGACTATCCAAATCTGTCAACACCCTTTTAACCTCTAGGCTTTTTTCTTGAGCCAGAACCAAAAGGTAAGCGCGGTTACTCGTAAAAAGAGCAGCGGCGATTAAGCCATCTTCTCCTTCAATTCTTCTGCGACATTATTCGGCACTTGCTCATAGTGAGAAAATTGCATCGAATATTGTGCACGGCCCTGGGTGAAAGAGCGCAGCTCATTCACATAACCAAACATGTTGGCCAGTGGCACCATCGCGTCCACGGCCTGAGCGATACCGCGCGTGTCGGTACCCTGGATCTGGCCACGGCGAGAGTTGAGATCGCCGATCACGTCACCAAGATAGTCTTCCGGCGTAATCACTTCGACTTTCATGATGGGCTCAAGCAGTTTGATGCCAGACTTCTGGGCCGCTTCACGCATCGCAGCACGTGCCGCAATTTCAAAAGCCAGCGCCGAGGAGTCAACGTCATGATAGGCGCCATCATAAACACGAATGTTAAAGTCGATGATCGGGAATCCGATCAAAGAACCGGTTTCGGCTGTTTCACGCATACCTTTTTCAACAGACGGGATATATTCCTTAGGAATGTTACCGCCTTTGATTTCGTCTTCAAAGGTAATGCCTGCACCGCGTTCACCAGGGGTGACTTCGAACTTGATACGCGCGAACTGACCGGAACCACCGGACTGTTTCTTATGCGTGTAGTCGGTGTCGACAGCCTTGCCGAGTGACTCGCGATAAGCAACCTGCGGTGCACCAACATTGGCTTCCACTTTAAACTCACGCTTCATGCGGTCGACCAGAATGTCGAGGTGAAGTTCGCCCATGCCCTTGATGATCGTCTGACCGGATTCATGGTCAGTTGTCACACGGAACGAAGGATCTTCAGCAGCCAGACGATTAAGCGCAACGCCCATCTTCTCTTGGTCAGCCTTGGTTTTTGGTTCAACCGAAAGCTCGATAACCGGATCCGGGAATTCCATCCGCTCGAGAATAATCGGAGCTTCCGCTGCACAAAGCGTATCACCGGTTGTGGTGGTCTTCATGCCTGCCAGTGCGATAATATCGCCAGCGAACGCTTCTTCAATGTCCTTACGGTCATTGGAGTGCATCTCAAGGATACGGCCGACTTTTTCTTTCTTGTCCTTGACCGAGTTCAGCACCGTGCCTTTTTCCAGCTTGCCGGAATAGATACGAGCAAAGGTCAAAGTACCAACGAACGGATCGTTCATGACTTTAAAGGCCAGCGCCGCGAAAGGCTCGTCGTCGCTTGATGGACGCGTATCTTCGGTTTCGCCGTCCAGCTTGACGCCTTTAATCGCGTCAACGTCCAGAGGGCTTGGCATGTAATCAACAACCGCGTCCAGCAGTGGCTGAACGCCTTTGTTCTTAAAGGCCGAACCGCAAAGCACAGGAACGAAGCTCTGGTTCAACGTGCCTTTACGGATGAGCGCTTTCAATGTCGCTGCATCAGGCTCGTTGCCTTCCAGATATTGTTCCATCACATCATCGTCCTGCTCTACAGCAAGCTCGATAAGCTTCTCGCGATATTCAGCGGCTTCGTCAGCCATATCTTCAGGAATTTCACCATAAGTATATTCAGCGCCAAGATCTTCGTTTTTCCACGTGATCGAACGCTGATTGACCAGGTCA
This sequence comes from uncultured Sphingomonadaceae bacterium, assembly GCA_947495985.1. Lineage (GTDB taxonomy): Bacteria > Pseudomonadota > Alphaproteobacteria > Sphingomonadales > Sphingomonadaceae > Parasphingorhabdus. The sequence continues at coordinate 325,883 of CANMBD010000001.1, read as the reverse complement.
ACCAAACCAACAAGGCTGGCTTCGATACCGATAGGAAGATAAAGAACAGCAGGCGTCGCGCCTAAACGCTCTACGATGGAGTCCACGCAGAATTTGAAATTGGCACCGGTCCGGTCAAGCTTGTTAATGAAGCACATCCGCGGCACTTTATATTTATCAGCCTGACGCCATACGGTTTCAGACTGTGGCTCAACGCCAGCAACACCGTCGAAACAAGCAACCGCGCCATCGAGCACACGCAGCGAACGCTCAACTTCAATGGTGAAGTCAACGTGGCCTGGTGTATCAATAATGTTGATCCGGTGCTCTGGGCCCTTGCGATCTTCCGCATTCCAGAAACAGGTGGTCGCAGCAGAGGTAATGGTAATACCACGCTCTTGCTCTTGCTCCATCCAGTCCATCGTCGCCGCGCCATCATGCACTTCGCCGATTTTATAGGACTTGCCCGTATAATACAGGATGCGTTCCGTAGTGGTCGTTTTACCAGCATCAATATGGGCCATAATGCCAATATTGCGATATCGTTCGAGCGGATGGCTGCGTGCCATAGTCTTTACTCCAGAATTAAGGGGCCCCAATTAGCGCCGCCCCTATAGTGAAACGGGCCAGCGATGACCAGCCCTGATTAGTTACAAATACAACAATGTGAAAAGCGCAGGAATTTACAGAGGCTCTGCAACCCCTGCGCCTTTATATAATGTTACCAGCGGTAATGTGCAAATGCGCGGTTGGCTTCGGCCATCTTGTGCGCATCTTCCCGCTTCTTCACCGCGTTGCCGCGATTGTTGGAAGCGTCGAGAATTTCACCCGACAGACGCGCTGCCATGGTGGTTTCACTGCGTGCACGAGCAGCAGCGATAACCCAGCGGATCGCGAGAGCCTGCGCACGTTCTGGACGCACTTCGACAGGAACCTGATAGGTTGCACCACCAACGCGGCGAGAGCGGACTTCGATGCCCGGCTTCACATTGTTGAGCGCATCATGGAACATCTGCAGCGGATCTTTTTTCGCTTTGGCTTCTACGCTATCCAGCGCGCCATAAACGATGCGTTCTGCAACAGATTTCTTACCATCCTGCATCAGGTTGTTCATGAATTTGGAAAGGACCTGATCCTTAAACTTTGGATCAGGAAGGATTACCCGTTTCTCGGGACGACGACGACGTGCCATATTATATAACTCCTATCTGACCGATTACTTAGGACGCTTGGCGCCATATTTGGAGCGGGATTGCTTCCGGTCCTTAACGCCTTGCGTATCAAGAACACCGCGCAGCACATGGTAACGCACACCGGGAAGGTCGCGCACACGGCCGCCGCGAATGAGAACAACGCTATGCTCCTGAAGGTTGTGACCTTCACCTGGAATATAGCTGATGACCTCCCGCTGGTTGGTCAGGCGAACCTTGGCAACCTTACGCAGAGCGGAGTTTGGTTTCTTTGGAGTCGTTGTGTAGACACGGGTACAAACGCCGCGTTTCTGCGGGTTGGCTTCCATGGCCGGCACTTTGGACTTCGTCTTCTGTGGCACCCGCCCTTTACGGACGAGCTGATTAATCGTTGGCATAAAGTCTTCACCTTATTGGATCTAGATAAACTAGGGTTACTCTGACGGCCCAATCGCCGAAAGTGTTTTGCCTATGTAAGTTTTCTGCGGGTATGACGGATCACACCGCAACAGAAGCGCGGCCCTTAGCGGGGATTCGGGTGGGGGTCAAGGGGATGGAGCTAGGGTTTGAAAGAGATTTTGATATTTAGTGGCGACGGCGATTGCTTCTTCAGTCCATGGACAATCAATACCTGAAGTCTATTTTTGTGCTCGCAGCTATGGTTTGCTTTATGCAACTGCTCAATATTTTGGATCAAGTGGACTTCTCTGTGCATTATTTTGTGGGCCAACTGACCACAAAACAGCACCACGCTCCACCTCCCTTTTGAACCAATCGAGAAACCCGTGAGCCAGAACCCATTCGAGGCGATAAGTGCCCCAATTTATACGATCAGATTCCGCATCTTGAGACGTTCTGTTGACCCACCATTTTCGAACCTCATTCCGATCTAACATGCCGACTTTGGACGACAGCATGCTCTCTAGCCAGCGGGCACAAGCTGGATAGTTTTGAGCATCGAGGGACAATTCAAGCTTCTGAGCTGCTGCAATGTGTGGATAAAGCGCAAAATCAGCGACAGATATATTTCCAACAATGTATTTTCTATCTGCAAGCTGCCGTTCCATTTGATTGTAAAAAGTCTTTATGTCGTTCTTAGCTGCATCTAACCAACCCTTTGGTGGTGACCCCAATTCCCCAAACCGAAATATGCCCACATTTGTGACAATAGGATCAAGCAACGTATCTGCAATCAACTCCCATTCCTTTGCGAGCGAAAAACCGCTCGGATCATTTGGGAAGGGAGAGGGGGAATTGGGAAATCTAAATCTGAGATATTCAACTATTGTGGCCGAATTGCGCACAACAATATCACCATCGCGCAGAATTGGAATCTCGGCTCTTGGATTCCAAGAGGGGTACTTTTCTACATCGAAACTATCAAAAATTTCATATTCCAATTCCATATGATCCAAGATCATACGGATCTTCCGGCAATAGGGACTAAGCGCAGAATAGCAAAGTTGTAACATCGAACTTGGTCTCCTACTTCAAATTTACGGCCGAACGGAACGCCGCTGCGACATAACTATCTACGAATTCAGGTACCGCCTGTTCAGGCAGATAAATCCTCACGGCACCGACGGGATAAGCAACAAGGCCAAGGTGACAGGCATCGAATTCGTAACCGTTTGTTTCAGCAAACTTTCCAAGACACGAGTAGGTATTCTTGTTGGCGGCATGAAGCTTAGATCGAAGTGGAGCCGGAGCCTGGTCCGATATTAATTGTTCTCGTCTGCAACAGATGAGAAGACGCGCGCGGGCCGGCTCTTCACGACAAAAACGCGGTGTTGCCATAGCGGCGCGCTCGCCAGCTTCAGGGGTATCGCGTCCAAGTTCGCCTAGAAATCTAGCCTGATAGGCCAAAACAGCATCGAGCCAGGCACTCGCCAACAACGCTTCTCGAGAACCGTAACGATGATAAAGCGAACCAATTGATACACCAGTTGTTTTCACAATGTCTTGAAGCTTTACCGAGCCATAAGCTGCCAAATGCGTACCCACGGCGTCAAACACCATGCTATCGTCTACTGTTGAAGTTCGTCCCATTTAATAAATATATACTAGAATAATAATTCTTGTAAATCCCTAAAGTGGGACTCTATCGCTGACTCGCCTCGCTGGATTGAAAAGACCGCGCAGCTAATCTGGAACGGACCGTTAGCGTTGCTATTTGCTATGGGCACGTCGTTGTGGGCATCATCGCAATCTTCGGAAGCCACGTAACAAATCGGCGGCAGAATTGAGTACGGGTTTTGTGTCTGCTTTTGCGCCCAAAACGGACGCACAACTGCATAGGCCAATTGTTCAATAAAACGAATTTCTTGAGATCACCCACCGACCGGCAACCGCACACCCACTTCGCCCAGCCCGTTCAACCCGCCACCAAAGCCACCCAAATAGCGACAAAGAAACTCGCGCCGCCCATCATCACAAAACTATGCCAGATGGAATAGCGAAAAGGCTGCGCCTTGCGGGCATAGAAAATCGTGCCAAGCGAATAGAAGACACCGCCCGCCAACATGGCCCATAGCGATAATCCGGGCAGCTGTTCCATCATCTCGGGCACGCCGATAATGCCCATCCATCCCAAACCGAGATAGGAAGCCAGCGACCAGCGCGAGTCCAGATTTTTTCCGAATATCTTGTACAGCATCGCGGGAATGGCCAGCACCCAGACAATCGTTAGCAGGAACAGGCTAAACGCCGTATCCGCCAGCACGAACAGCGGTGTAAAAGTGCCCGCGATAGTCAGATAGATCGCAGCATGGTCGATCCGGCGCAGTGCCAGCCGCCGACCATGAAAAGGCGACAAATGATAGAACATGGAAATGACGTGAGAAAACGCGACGCCGGTCACATATGTGCTGACCGCCGCGATCACCGCCACACTTTGACCAGCAGCCTGAATGAACAAGGCCACACCGGCCATCAGGATAAAAATCAATCCTATCCCGTGAACAATAAAATCGGCGTGGCGTTCTTGTCTATCGGGACTGGGGTACATCAGGTGACAATCATTTGAGATGGGCATTGGAAGTAGGATCGCGGTAACAGCATATTTATTGCACTCAGTCACTCACTAACCGATGCGACAGGCACGAAACTTGGGAAATGCGTAGCCGAAGGTTGCCGCAGCTACCCTGGTTCAGCCCATCGTTTCGCAGCTGCTACTTGATCCACAGCCTCAGGATATAGGCGACAATGCCAAGGACAGAGATGCTCATTGCCCAGATCGCGGCCATCCAGGCCAGCCGTTTCCATAACGGGGCCTCATCGGCGGATTGTTCGCCAGATTGCTTATTGGGCAGCGCCATTAGTGATAGCCGTCGCTGCCGACCTTGCCGCGGAAGACCCAGTAAGCCCATCCGGTGTAGATCAGGATCAACGGTACGGTCAGAACCACGCCGACCAGCATGAATATCTGGCTGCTTTCGGGCACTGCTGCATCCCAGATGGTGATCTGGTCGGGTACGATATAGGGGAACATGGAAATACCCAGCCCCGCCATGCCGAGGAAGAACAGGCCGAGCGAAATCAGGAAGGGCGCGGCTTCCTGTTTCTTGTAAAGGCCGCGGAACAGGAAATAGGTCAGGATCACGACGAGCAGCGGCACCTGCGCCGCGAACAGGATGTTGGGCATTTCAAACCAGCGGGTCCAGTACTGCCCCGCCAGAAAAGGAGTGTAGAGGCTGACCGCAGCCATGAGCGCCAGCGTCGCAATCGCGGCCGGCTTGGCCAACCGATAGGCCGTATCCTGCGCGCCATCTTCGGTTTTCCAGATCACCCAGGTCGCTCCCAAAAGGGCGTAGCCCGCGACCGTCCCGACGCCGGTTAGCAATGTATAGGGTGTGAACCAGTCAAACCAGCTGCCTGCATAGGCGCGGTCCGCGACCTCGACACCCTGCAGCAACGCGCCCAATATCATGCCCTGGGAAAAGGCGGCGGCGAAAGAACCGCCGGTAAAGGCAAAGTCCCAGAAGGCCCGGTGGTCCGGGTCACGCCAGCGAAATTCAAAGGCGACCCCGCGAAAGACAAGGCCCAGAAGCATGATGATGATGAGCGGATAGGTGGCCGGCAATATGATCGCATAGGCGAGCGGAAACGCGGCCAGCAATCCGCCACCGCCGAGCACCAGCCATGTTTCATTGCCGTCCCATACCGGCGCGATACTGTTCATTGCCTGATCGCGCGCATCACCGACCTTGAAGGCGGGAAACAGGATACCAATGCCAAGGTCAAACCCGTCCATCACGACATAGGCAAAGACGGCAAAAGCGATGATGAAGGCCCAGATGACGGTCAAATCCATGATCTACTCCTTTGGCTTTTGTTGAGAGGCGGAGGGTTCAAAGGCGAGCCCATCCTTCTGGGCCGGTCCCGGCGCGATACCGGCAGTGCGTACCGGGCCTGTCTCGGTGGCCTTGACGCCCTTTTCTCCCGGTTGTGGCACTTTGCTCATCAGACGCATGATATACCAGGTCCCAATGCCAAAGACGAAGAAATAGACGATGATGAATGCGATGAGCGAAGCCGCTACAGCAGGCGCGGCAAGCGGTGAAACACTGTCGGCCGTGCGCAACAGGCCATAGACGGTGTAAGGTTGCCGTCCGACTTCCGTGGTGATCCAGCCGGCAATCACCGCGACAAAGCCGGATGGTGCCATGATGATCGCGACCTTGTGCAACAAGCGCCAGTCATAGAGCTTCTTGCGAACCCTTGCGAACAGGCTCCAAAGGCCAATGCCAAGCATCGCAAAACCGATCCCGACCATGATCCGGAATGACCAGAATACCATGCCCACGGGCGGCTCATCCGCATCCGGAACCGTGTCCAGACCATCGAGGGGAGCGTTCAGATCATGCTTGAGGATCAGCGACGACAGCTTGGGAATCTCGATCTTGTAATCGACCCGCTTCTCCTCGCTATTCGGGATGCCGAAGAGGATCAGCGGCGCGCCATCGGGGTGGCTGTCATAATGGCCTTCCATGGCCATAACCTTCACCGGCTGATGCTCCAGCGTGTTAAGCCCGTGCAGGTCGCCAGCGAAAATCTGCACCGGGGCGACCAGGGCCGCCATCCACATAGCCATGGAGAACATTTTGCGGGCATGGAGGTTGGTCCTGTCTTTCAGCAAATGCCACGCGCCAACCCCGCCGACGACAAAGGCAGTCGTCAGATAAGTGGCCATCAGCGTGTGGAACAGGCGATAGGGGAAGCTGGGATTAAACACGATGTCCCACCAGCTGTCGCCGGGAACAAACTGGCCGTTGGCTGCAATCTCATGGCCCGTGGGCGTCTGCATCCAGCTGTTCACGCTCAATATCCAGAAGGCGGAGATGAAGGTGCCGATCGCCACCATCAACGTCGCGGTAAAGTGCAGCTTCTTACCCACCTTGTTCATGCCGAACAGCATGACCCCCAGAAAACCGGCCTCCAGGAAAAAGGCGGTCAGCACTTCATAAGCCATGAGCGGCCCGATAACCGGCCCCGCCTTGTCGGAGAAAACAGCCCAGTTGGTGCCAAACTGATAGGACATCACAATGCCGGACACTACGCCCATGGCGAAGGTCACCGCAAAGATCTTCAGCCAGTATTTGAACAAATCCATGTAGATTTGTTTGCCGGTTTTGAGCCAAAGCCCCTCCAGCACCGCCAGATAGCTGGCCAAACCGATCGAAAAGGCCGGAAAAATAAAATGAAAGCTGATCGTGAACGCAAATTGTATGCGTGCTAGCAATATAGCATCAAACTGCTCAAACATCGTCGATTGTCCCCTTTTTGGGTGGATCGAATTTCAAATGAGTCGGCGCGTATTTAGCGATCATGCCGCTCTTTCACAATGTCGGCGCGCTTGATAAGTAGAATATTACAGTTGCATGGCACGCAACCGAGACAAGGACGGGAACATAATATGAAGATTCTTAAAGCCGCTCTATTCTGTGGTGTATTTGCTCTTTCAGCCCCTGCAATGGCTCAGCTTGAAGGGTTTGAGACTGGCCCCGTCTTTGGGAATTTCGGGCCAACTGCTCCGGTGCAAACAGATACACCGCTTGCCAAGGATGCGCAGTTCAAGATTGCTTTCGACGTTGCGAAAAAAGCGGATGCGGGCAAGCTCAATCGTACGATTGAGAGCGCAGCGCGGTTTATCAACATGCATGTTGCAGCAGGTATTCCTGCCGAAAATATCAAACTGGCCATCGTGGTTCATGGCGGCGCTTCGGTCGACCTGACTAGGCAGGATATATATGGTGCGCGCAATGAAGGCGCTACGAACGGCAGTGCAGATGCGATTGCGGTCCTGCAAAAACATGGCGTCGCGTTTCACTTATGTGGTCAAAGCGCAGCGGCTTATAAAATTGCCAATGCTGACCTATTGCCCGGCGTAAAAATGGACCTCTCGGCAATGACGGCCCATGCGCTGCTGCAACAGCAGGGATATACGCTGAATCCTTTTTAGGGGTGTCTGATTTTAGGAACCCAGTTCCTCTTCATTGGCCATGGCTTTGCGCTTGCGCAGGATTTTCATCGTCATCAGCCCTGCCGGTACAGCCAGTGTGACGACACCAAAAGCGATCCAGAACACATCGCCCAGACCGCCATAGCCTCTAATCAACTCGCTTAACGGATCCCAGATGAACCGTATCGCAACGATCCACAAGACCAAAGCGACATAGATCGCAACCTTGTCTTCCAATACGATACCCAGTCCGGCCAATCCGCCATCATTGGCACCTGATTTACCGCCAGAGGCTTCCCGGAACCGCTCCAGTTCGGCCTCCGCTTCTTTCTGACCGGACTGCGCCTGATCCAGTTCGCGGCGCAGGCGGACCAGCTCGCGGGCATTGCTGGCAACCTCTCCGGCTTGTGCTTTTGACGCGGCGGTCAGTTCGCCAAGCTCGGCTTCCATGGCCGCGCGTTTGGCACGCTCGCCAGCTAGCTGCTGGCTGGTATCGGGCGTAGCGCTTTCGATGATGCGATCGATAACACTGGGTGCGAGTGGATCGGCAGAATAACGACTGAGCCAGGCCTTCCAGTCATCCGTACTGCCCTTTTCCTTGAGCCGTGCATATTCCGCCAGACCGGGGCGGTCCAAAAGTTCGCCAATGCGCGTGAGGATATTGAGCCAGACGAGATTATCGGTCCCCTCGGCACCTTCCTCCAGGACTTCTGCTTGCACCGACCGGAATTCGAGCGGCAGCTGACATTCGCGCAGCTGCACCGCGATCAGTCCGCTGCGTTCCTTGCCAGTCCGTGCTTCGTTGCGAACCCAGTCGGACTCGACAGATTCTTCGGTCCAGAGCACCAGCAGAGCCTTGGCGGCTTCAATTTCGCGTTCAATTTCGCGGTCAAAGGATGAACCCGCCCCAATGCCCGCATCGAACCAGACACTGACCTTCAACGCCTCCAGATGATCACGGATGGCGGTGCAGCGGTCCCGATCATTTCTAGAATAACTGATAAAAATGTCCGCCATATCCGTCCCTTATCCCTTTATCCTGTCAGGCTTTATAGTCTATTCTAACAGGATACAGCAATGTAAAATCACGGCCTGGGAATGCCCATTCTCTTGACCCGGTTCGAATGTTCTATAAATTAGAACAAACCATGAACATAATCGATTCGAATATAATTCAGAAGTTTAGTGCGGATAAGTCACAAATGTTGAACAGTGTGACGGCCGACCATTTCACTTTTGGCGCCCGGACTATTGATATGGCGCTTTCCGGAGAAAGCTCTCATCACGGCTTGCCGCTGGCGCAGCTCCATGAAATCCACGCAGCCGAACCTGAAGACAGCAGCAGCGCCGCCGCTTTATCATTACTCTTGGCAACCCGCACGCGGATGGTAGCAAAGGCGGCGGACCAGCCGATTATATGGGTGCGGGACCGGGGAGAAGCCCGGCGACAGGGGCGACTTTACCCACCCGGTCTGGCCGAATTGGGGATTAATCCCGATCACATAATATATATCGACGCCCCGGATAGCATCGCCGTGCTGCGCGCAGCTGCCGACGCGGTACGCTGCGCACCGATAGGATCGGTGATTGTTGAACTGGCGGGCAAAAATCCCAAAGGCCTTGATCTGACCGCGACGCGGCGCCTGTCTCTTTCTGCCAAAAAATCCGGCGTGACGACTTTCATGTTACGCAACAAAGCCGCACCCATGCCGAGCGCCGCTTATAGCCGCTGGCAGGTCGCCGCAGCGCCTTCAAAAGCCCTCGCCGCCAATGCCGTCGGTCATCCTGTTTTTGACATTACGCTGATGCGCCATCGTGGTGGACTGGATGGCCTGAATACCCGTTTGGAGTGGAACCGTGAAACAAGAAGCTTTCAGGAAGCGGCGTATATTGGCGCTGTTCCTGCCGTATCTGGAATCAGAACGGATCACGAAAATATATCGGAAGACAGACGCGCACGCGCCTGACGCTCCACTGACGGCACCCTTTGCCCTGATAGAGAAGGTAAAGGGCGCCATGGTGTTGATGGCCGTGGACCGGGAAGCTGGGTATCTAGGCCTTGGCCCCGGCATGAAGCTCGCTGATGCGCGGGCGCGCGTGCCTGACCTGAAGGTTTTTGATCATGATGTGCTGGCTGATGCCGCACTGCTCGACAGGTTGGCCGATGCCTGTTTGCGCTATACCCCGATGGTATCGGTCAGTCCGCCTCGCACCCTATTGCTCGACATTAGCGGCTGTGCGCATTTCTTCGCTTCGGAAACCGCACTGGCGCAAGATGCCGAAGACCGGTTCGATCAGGCTGGATTTAGCCTGTCATGGGCTTTGGCTGGTACACCCGATGCGGCGATCGCCCTCGCCCATCACGGCTTGAAAGAAGGCGCGGAGGCGCAACTGCCCGTCTCTGCACTCGCCATGGATGACAAGAACCACCGCGCGCTGGAACGGGCTGGCCTTTATCATATTGGTGATCTGGCCGAGCGGCCGCGCGCTACTCTCGTCGCGCGCTTCGGCTCTGCACTCGTGCTGCGACTTGACCGGATCATGGGAATTGAGGACCGGCCGATAGACCCGATCCGCAAGCTCGCCAATGTCACAACCGAACGCCGCTTTGCCGAACCCCTCACCCATGTTGATTTTGCCACAAGCTGTCTGGAAGAGCTTTTTGTCGAAGCGGCGCGGCAGCTGGAAGAGCGCGGCCAAGGTGCACGGATGGTCCACATGATGCTGTTCCGCTGCGATGGTGACATCGCGCGTCTGGCGATCGAGACAGCGCCCGCCACCCGCGACCCCGCTTTGTTCAAACGCTTGCTGAAGGAGCGGATCGAGGCGCTCAATGATCCGCTGAATCCCGGCTTTGGTTATGACTTGATACGGCTGTCGATAGTCGCCACCGATACGTTGGAGGTCGAACAATATCGCCTGGAAGGCGGTGAAGATAAACAAGGCAATCAAGCCGCATTGGTCAGCCAGCTCAGTGTCCGGCTGGGGCGGGCACAAGTACAGCATTTCATGCCGGCCGACAGTCATATTCCCGAACAGGGGCTGCTTGCCCTGCCCGCTCTGGATAGCGGTCCGCCCAAAGAGTGGGCCACAAAATGGGATAGCCCAAAAGCCGGAGAGCCACCTTTGCGCCCCCTGCATATGTTTGATCCGCCGCAACACATAAAGGTACTTGCCGAAGTGCCGGATGGCCCGCCCTATCGTTTTACCTGGCGGCGCAAAACCCACCGGGTCAGCTGTTATGAAGGCCCCGAACGCATCGCTTCGGAATGGTGGCAAAGGCGCGATGGGCAACAGGCCGGAAAAGGCGGCCTGACCCGCGATTATTACCGGGTCGAGGATGTTCGCGGGCGGCGCTACTGGCTGTTCCGGTATGGCCTGTACGGATCGGAAAAAGCCAGCCCGGACTGGTATATCCATGGCCTGTTCGCGTGACAGGCCCGCCCGAACCCATCTTTGCCGAACTGTGCGCAGCAACCCACTACAGCTTTTTACGCGGGGCCTCTTCCCCTACTGATATGGTGGCACAAACCATGCTGCTAGGCATGACCGGTATCGGCATTGCTGACCGGAACAGCGTCGCTGGCGTCGTTCGTGCTCATGTTGCCCTGCGTACCGCTTATGAGGATGCCGCAGAAGAAGGCATCGCCCTACCGGATTTCAAACTCATCGTTGGCGCGCGACTGGTCTTTGCGGATGAGACACCGGATATCATTGGCTATCCGACGACCCGCTATGGTTGGGGACGACTGACCCGATTACTCTCCACCGGTAATTTGCGCGCCGAGAAGGGCGATTGCTTCTTATATGAAGCAGACCTGTTTGAATGGGCAGAGGACATGGCACTGGTTGTCTTCCCGGCGCAAAGTGGGGCAGTGAATGATATTGGCTCAGATGATTTCTGGTTTCGACTCCGCGCCCTTACTCCTCATCTGTGGATCGGTGCCACCATGCCGCGCACCGGATGCGACAAGCGCCGACTGGCTGAACTGCAAAACCTTTCGCAAGCCACTGACATCCCGCTACTCGCCACCAACGACCCACTTTACGCAACGTCGCAGCAGCGTCCGCTTCATGACATCCTCACCTGTATCGCAGAAAAAACGACCATCGCCAAAGCAGGCCGCCTGCTCGCCGCCAATGCCGAACGGCATCTGAAAAGCCCGCAAGAAATGGCGCGGCTCTTTGCCGACTGTCCGGACGCGATAGCAGAAACCCAGAAACTGCTGGCGTGCATTGACTTCACCCTGGACGAACTCAGCTATCATTATCCCGATGAACCTGTACCGAAAGGCTGGACGCCGCAAGACTGGCTGGAGCATCTCAGCTGGAGCGCAGCGCAAGAGAAGCATCCTGAAGGTATTCCAAGCACGCTCCGCTCAAAAGTCGAAGACGAACTGCGCCTGATCCAGAAACTGGAATATGCGCCCTATTTTCTGACCGTCCATGACATTGTCAAATATGCACGGTCCCAAGGCATATTATGTCAGGGGCGCGGTTCGGCCGCCAATAGCGCCGTCTGTTTCCTGCTTGGCGTCACCTCGGTTGATCCGATGAAACATGACCTGCTGTTCTCCCGCTTCATATCGGAAGAGCGCAAGGAACCACCCGATATTGATGTCGATTTCGAGCATGAACGCCGCGAAGAGGTGATCCAGTATATTTATGATCGCTATGGTCGCCACCGCGCCGGTATTGCCGCCACGGTCGTCCATTATCGCTCTCGCAGCGCGATCCGCGAAGTCGGTAAGGCACTGGATCTGTCGGAAGATATAACCGCGCGGCTGTCGAGCACTGTATGGGGCAGCTATTCAAGCAAAGCCCCTGATAGCCGGTTCAAGGAAACAGGCCTTGATCCTGATAGTCCTGATATCGTGCGACTGGGCGATCTAGTTCGCGATATCCTGCAATTTCCCAGACATTTGTCACAGCATGTTGGCGGTTTTGTCCTTACCCAGGACCGGCTTGATGAAACCGTGCCGATCCATAATGCAGCGATGGAGGACCGCACATTCATTGAGTGGGACAAGGATGATATTGATGCACTTGGCTTGATGAAGGTCGATGTGCTGGCGCTCGGTATGCTGACCTGCATCCGCAAGGCGTTTGATATGATGCGCGATCACGATCTTGGCGATTATGCCCTTGCCACCATCCCGCAAGAGGATGAGGCGACCTATGACATGCTGTGCAAGGGCGACAGCATCGGCGTGTTCCAGGTCGAAAGCCGCGCGCAGATCAACATGCTCCCCCGTCTCCGTCCGCGCGAATTTTATGACCTAGTCATTCAGGTCGCAATTGTTCGGCCCGGCCCGATTGAAGGGGATATGGTGCACCCTTATTTGCGGCGGCGGTCCGGTGTAGAAGCCATCACGCTCCCCTCCCCCAAACCGCCGCATCCCCGGGATGAGCTGCATTCGGTGCTCGGCAAGACCTGCGGCGTCCCGTTGTTTCAGGAACAGGCAATGAAGCTCGCTATTGTTGCAGCAGATTTTTCGGCCGTTGATGCCAACAAGCTGCGCCGCGCCATGGCGACTTTTCGCAATGTCGGGACTATCCACCATTTTCAGGAAAAGATGATCGAAGGCATGGTCGCGCGCGGTTATGAGCGCGATTTTGCCGAGCGCTGCTATAATCAGATACAGGGCTTTGGCAGCTATGGCTTCCCTGAAAGCCATGCCCAGTCTTTCGCCATATTGGTCTACATCAGTTCCTGGATTAAGTGCCATCACCCGGCGGTCTTTGCTGCTGCTTTGCTTAACTCCCAACCGATGGGTTTTTATGCGCCCGCCCAGATTGTCCGTGATGCCCGAGAACATGGCGTTGAAGTGCGCGGCGTCGATATCAACCATAGCGATTGGGACAATAGCCTGGAAGACGTGGCACATGGTGAACATCCTCATGCCCTGCGCATTGGTCTGCGCCAGATTGATGGTTTCCGGGAAGAATGGTCCAAGTTGATAGCCGCAACCCGTCCATTCCGGTCGATTGAGCAGCTGGCCCACCAAGCGAAACTGCCTGCCCGCGCGCTACGCTTGCTCGCGGATGCCGATGCCTGTCGCTCCATCGGTCTCGACCGGCGGCAAGCACTTTGGGAAGTGCGGCGTACGCCATCAAATACCCTGCCCTTGTTCGAAGCGGCACAAGCACGCGAGCAAGCTGAAGAAGAGGATGCGCGCTTGCCCGCCATGACCAAAAGCGAGCATGTCGTCACCGACTATCAGAGCATCCGTCTGTCCCTTAAAGGTCATCCGATGGAGTTCCTGCGCGATAAATTCCGCACCATGGGTGTGATGAGCTGTGCCGAGATAGCCAAGGCCAAAACCGGCAGCTTCGCTCAAGTCGCCGGCGTCGTCCTGATCCGTCAGCGACCCGGCAAGGGCAATGCGATTTTCATTACGCTGGAGGATGAGACCGGAATATCCAATCTGCTGCTCTGGGCCAGCCGGTTCGAAGCCATGCGCCGGCCAGTCATGGCGGCACGATTGATGCTGGCATCCGGCGAGATCCAGCATAGCAAGGAGGGCGTGACTCATTTGATGGTCAGTAAAGTCGAGGACTGCACCACCATGCTCGATACAATTGCCGAGCATGAGCAAACACCTATATCCATGGCAAGAGCCGATGAAGTTAATCGCCCTGTCTATCGCAACGAGGACAGGCAGGCAGAACAGCACAAAGCAAGAGCACTCCTGCCCAAACCCAAATATCCCCGCAGCGGTCATCCGCGCAACGTCAGGATATTGCCCAAATCACGGGATTTTCATTAGGCAATATAGTTATGCGAACCTGAAATCGATTCTCAAAACTGTAAAATACCCGAACCCAAATCTCATCGAATCGGGTAGAACGCCTCTCGTTTCCGACGAGTTTCAGCCATTTTTCGCTTGAACGCGCTGGCTGGTCTGCTGAACGCTAACTTCTGGAATGTCGCCCGATAACCACCATTTTTTAATCAGGCAGGGGGTTAACGATGGAGTTGAGTAAGATGAAAAAACTACCAATGATCGCGGCTGCCTTTGGCGCTGCAACTTTGATTGCCGCCCCAAGTTTTGCGCAAGATGCTGGTGCTGAAGCACCGGAAGAAGGTGCAGCAGAAGCGGCCCCGGCCCCAGAGGCAGCACCTGCAACCATCGATACTGATGGTGATGGCGTAATGGATGCCTGGGACCAACGTGGCGACGGTAAGCCTGATAGCTGGGACACCGATGGCGATGGTGCCCCGGATGCTTTTGACCAGGACGGTGACGGCGCGCCCGATCCTAAATAGTCAAAGCATATAAGGCCCAATCAGCCTAAACTGTGCCTAACGTGCGCGGCCAACTTGAGCAATTCTCCCTCCCTGCTCGGTTGGCCGCCATATATCTCTGACAAGGAAGAGAGCTCATGAAAAAATTATTTAAACCAGCATTGATTTTGACGCCTGCAATATTTGCGCTTGCTGCTTGCGATGCACCGCCCGCAGAAGACCCGGCCGCTGATGGCCTGGAAGATGGCACGGGAATGGAAGCTTCACCAATGGAAGAGCCGGTGGATACGGCACCAATGGATGATAGCGCGCCAGCAACTGGCGGCCTTGAAGGAGGCGCAGCACCAGCAGATGAAATGCTGCCAGAAGCAAGTGAAGCTATTCCTCCGGTAGGCGAAGACGGCGCAACCGATGATGCGACAGAATCTTCCACCGCTGAAAGCGAAACGGAAACATCCGAATAAGTCCCATATAACCGGGCATTGGGTCGCAACAAATGCCCGGGGATATTTCGGGGGTGGAGAACAGCGCTAACACTCTTTCACAGAGGTAAGACCGATGACAACACCCCCAAATATCTCTCAAATGTCGCTCAACGATATGCTCTCAGGTGACATGTCGGGCGACGAAATTCAGGGCATCCAATCGTACCTTCGGCACTACGGATATCTTCAGGATCGGTTTGGCACACTGCATGATGGTGAATATGATTATGCCACCGAGAAAGCCGTGCGGCTTTATCAGTGTTGTTTCGGTTTGCCCGCTACCGGTAACCTGGATCAGGCCACACTTTGCGAAATGGCAAAACCCCGTTGTGGTTTTGTAGACATTCCCCCTATGAGCGCGGCATTCACTGCAGTCAGCCGATGGGAAAACTCAGACCTCACCTACAGGTTCAACAGCTTTTCTACCAAGATGGCACAAGCCGATATTGAGCGCGATGTCGCCTCAGCCTTTAATCTATGGTCTGAACAATGCGATCTCCGTTTCTCCGTCAGCACCGATGGCAATGTCGATATCGAAATCGAGTTTGCTACGGGAGAACATGGCGATCAAAGCCCCTTTGACGGAGCATCCGGCGTATTGGCGCATGCTTATTTCCCGCCACCCAATGGCGGACCGCTGGCAGGCGACACCCATTTTGACGATGATGAAAACTGGACCTGCAACCTGAGCGACACTCAGGGCATCGATTTCCTGACTGTCGCCGCGCATGAATTTGGTCATGCCATTGGCCTGGGCCATAGCCGTCAGAGAGGCGCATTGATGTTTCCCAGCTATTCCGGCCCGCAGCGGTTTTTGGCTTCTGATGATATCGCGGGATGCCAATCGCTCTATGGTCCGCCAAGCACATCTGGCGCCGCTGATTGCCCATGACAATCGGTCGGATGTGCATATCTCCGGCCCCAGATTTGATCCCCTCACCTTGATTCTGTAACTTTCTGGCTCGATTTCCCGAATAATGAACATTCGGCAAATTTCGCGTCTGAGGCATGTTTATGCTATTGGGGCAATCACAAGGTAGAAGGAAACAGCATGCATATTTTCAAATCAGCCGCGATTCTGGGTGCAGCAACAACACTCGCATTTAATCCAGGATCGGCTATCGCCGCTGGTGGCGGAGGGGGCGGTGGATCAGCGCCCAGCAGCAGCGCTCCGAAATATGACGCGTCGGCCGAATATCAAAAAGGTATTACTGCCCTAAAAGCCAAAGATCATAAAAAGGCAATCCGATCATTCAAACGTTCACTCAGCGTCGCGCCGCGCAACGCCAATGCCCAATATCTGCTTGGCGTCAGTTATATTGGACAGGGCAACTACAAGAAGGCGCGCAAGCCACTGGAAAAAGCGGTTAAATATAATGGCAATTTGATCGAAGCGCATCGCGATCTCGCGATTACCTATCACAAGCTTGATATGGCCGACAAAGCAAAGGCTTCTCTTGGTAAGCTGACAGCCAAGGACAGCGCCTGCGGCAACAGCTGCGCACAAAAGGGGGAATTGACCAAGGCAATTTCCAAAGTCAAAGCAGCCATGAACGGCAGCGGCTCTGCCAGCTATCAACCGGCCGATAGCATTGAATTTGCCAGCTCCGGTAATGGCGATCTGGCCTATATGGGCGCTGTCGCATTGATCAATGAAAAGAAGTACGAAGCCGCAATTGCAGAGCTGCAACTGGCATCAATGACCTTTGGCCCGCATCCCGACATCCTGACCTATCTCGGCTTCGCCAATCGCAAGTTGAAGAATTTTGACCGGGCAGAGCAATATTATCAGACAGCATTGGCTGTTGCGCCTGACCATCGCGGGGCCACCGAATATTATGGCGAGCTGATGGTGGAGCGCGGCGATCTTGCTGGCGCGAAAAAGAAACTGGCCAGATTAGAAAGCCTGTGCAGTTTTGGTTGCTATGAAGCAGAGGAATTGCGCCGGTGGATCGGCGAAGCGTCCGTCTCCTAAAATATAGCGCGGCGATCAGTTTAACCTGTGCAGCGGTTGCACATGCCGCTGACCGCCCGCTTATTCAGGCCATGGAGTGGCTTGATCCCGCCCAGCATCTTGGTGCACTGACCACTGAACCACAGCGTCATATAGCGGTTCAGGATGAGCAGATGCTGGCGGGTGAGGCCTTGTTTCACACGCCGACATTACTGGGCGGTCAGGCCGCCAAGGCAGGCTTGTCCTGTGCCAGCTGTCATGAAAATGGTCGTGACAATCCTGCTTTCCAATTTCCAAACGTATCCGGGGAACCCGGAACTGCGGATGTCACGAGCAGCTTTTTCAGTTCCTATCGCGGCAATGCGGTGTTCGATCCGGTGAAGATTCCGGATCTTACGGTTCCCGGAAAAGTCTCTCGCGCCGCTGATAGTCAGGAGCTTGAAAAGTTCATCCGTGACCTGATTGTGGAGGAGTTTAACGGACAGGAACCAACACCAGCGGTTCTGGCCGCCCTCGCCCATTATGTACGCTCTTTAGCCGCAGCGCCCGCCAATAACCGGGTTGCATTAACAGTCGAAAGCCAATTGGCGGCAGTGGATCAGGCTGTGCTTGCTGCAAAGGAAGCGCACCAAAAGGATGACCTGAAGCTTTCCCATTTGCTGCTCGCTTCCGCGCGTCATCGACTGGGATTGATCCACGAACGCTATGTGGGAAAGAAACTGACCAAAGAACGCGATGCGCTTGTATCGACCAGTCGCCAACTTGGCAGATTGCAGGATACCAAGAGCAGCGGGGATTTCAACCAAGCCTTGCGTCAATGGGAAAACGGCTATCGAAATACCAGAAAGCTGGTCGCCGATAAGCAACATCTGTCGCTATATGATCCAGAAATACTCAAGGCCGCGTTGAAGAAAACGGCGAACTAGCGAGTCATATTACAAAGAAAAACGGCCCGGAGATTTGATCCCCGGGCCGTTTTTATTCCGTCTGTAATCCAACGACTAGCCAAACTGGTTCATCGTGTTGTCAGCACCGCCCGCTTTCAGGGCCGCATCGCCAGCGAAATATTCCTTATGATCATCACCAATGTCGGAACCGGCCATGTTCTGATGCTTCACGCAGGCAATGCCCTGGCGAATTTCCTCGCGCTGAACGTTGAGAACATAACCCAGCATGCCTTGCTCACCAAAATATTCCTTGGCGAGATTGTCGGTCGACAGAGCAGCCGTGTGATAGGTCGGCAGGGTGATCAAGTGGTGGAAGATACCGGCCCGTTTTGCGCCATCAGCTTGGAAGGTCCGGATGCGCTCGTCAGCGTCAGCTGCCAACTCGGTTCCATCATATTCCACACTCATCAGGTTCGCACGATCATAAGCCGTGACGTCTTTGCCTTCCGCTGCCCATGCATCATAAACCTGCTGACGGAAGTTCAGCGTCCAGTTGAATGATGGCGAGTTGTTATAGACCAGCTTCGCATTCGGCATAACTTCGCGGATCCGGTCAACCATGCCGGCAATCTGCTCGACATGTGGTTTTTCGGTTTCGATCCACAGCAGGTCAGCGCCGTGCTGCAGTGACGTAATGCAATCGAGCACGCAGCGATCTTCACCGGTTCCGGCGCGGAACTGGAAGAGATTGCTTGGCAAACGCTTCGGACGCATCATCTTGCCATCACGGTTCAGGATAACATCGCCATTTTGCGCGGTTGCCGGATCAATTTCCTCGCAATCAAGGAAGCTGTTATATTGGTCACCAAGATCGCCGGGCTCATTGCTCACCGCAATCTGCTTGGTCAGGCCGGCGCCCAGAGAATCGGTACGTGTAACGATGATGCCATCTTCAACGCCCAGCTCAAGGAACGCATAACGACAAGCGCGAACCTTCGCGAGGAAGTCTTCATGCGGCACGGTGACTTTGCCGTCCTGGTGACCACATTGCTTTTCGTCAGACACCTGGTTTTCGATCTGAAGGGCGCAAGCACCGGCTTCGATCATCTTCTTGGCTAGCAAGTAAGTTGCTTCAGCATTACCAAAGCCGGCATCAATATCAGCAATGATCGGAACAACATGGGTCTGGTGATTTTCGACTTCGTTCAGAAGTCGTTTTTCGTTGACCATGTCACCTGCTTCACGGGCCGCATCGATATCACGGAACAGACCGCCCAGCTCACGAGCATCCGCCTGACGCAAGAAAGTGTAAAGCTCTTCAATCAGTGCGGGCACGGATGTCTTCTCATGCATGGACTGATCAGGAAGCGGGCCAAATTCGCTGCGCAAAGCGGCAACCATCCAACCGGACAGATAAAGATAACGACGCTTCGTGTTACCGAAATGCTTCTTGATCGAGATCATCTTCTGCTGACCGATAAAGCCGTGCCAGCAGCCCAGCGACTGGGTGTAGTTGGCAGGATCAGCATCATAAGCAGCCATATCTTCACGCATGATTTTTGCGGTATATTTAGCGATATCGAGGCCAGTGTGGAAACGGTTCTGCAAACGCATCCGGGCAACGGCTTCGGAATCAATCCCGTCCCATGTTCCGTTTTGTTTCTGGATCAGCGCGTTGGTCTGATTGATATGATCTTGATATGACATTGTCATGCTCCTTTAGAAATTCGGCAATTTAAGCGGTGTCCGCGAATCGTTGTTCACGAAAGCTATACCCCTTCTTACGCTGCGTAGAGCCGGGTCCGAAGCGTTGTGAAGTTTAACTGTAACGCTTTACAAAATATTGTTGTATAGCTGTAAGAATCTTACAAAGAGCGCGAGTCGAATGAAATGTGTAGAGTCCATCATGTCCAGTGAACGTCCCGTCTATATGGGCCCGCGCCTCAAAAGGCTCCGCCGTGACCTTGGTCTCACACAGGCGGATATGGCTGCTGATCTCGAAATCTCGGCCTCCTATGTCGCCTTATTGGAGCGTAATCAACGTCCCTTTACTGCTGATATGCTGCTGCGCCTCGCCAGAACCTATAAAATCGACATGGCGGAGCTGGCGGGCGATGGCGGAGAGGAATATACCGCGCGGCTGGAAGCGGTACTGAAAGATCCGATGTTCGCCGATATTGACTTTCCGCAGCTCGACACCGCGGATGTCGCGACCAGCTATCCCGGTTTTACCGAGGCGATGCTGCGCCTTTATACCGCTTATCGTGAAGAACAACTGGCACTGGCTGACAAGGATACCAGCGCCCGTACAGACGGTAGCAGTGTCGATCCGGACGCCGCCGATCCCGTGGCGCAGGCCCGCCGTTATCTTGCCGCTCGCCGCAATAGCTTTTCCAATATTGACGACGCCGCCGAACGCCTGGCCGAGACCGTAAACGGACAGGACAGCATGATAGCCCATCTGAAGGACAAGCATGGCCTGCAAGTGCGCCGCCTCCCTTCTGATGTCATGATGGGCGCAACCCGGCGCCTCGACCGCCACCGGCGTCAGATATTGATCGACGATCAGTTGGATAACGCCAGCCAGATGTTCCAACTGGCTCTGCAATTGTCCTATCTGGAGCTGAACGGCGAGATTGATGCGGTGCTGAAAGAGGGTAGCTTTACCACGGAAAGCGGTGAACGGCTGACCAGGCGCGCCCTCACCGGCTATGCTGCAGCGGCTTTGCTCATGCCCTATTCCGCCTTCGCCAAAGCGGTTGAAACACGCCATTATGATGTAGAAGCCTTGGCCCGTCAGTTCGGTACCAGTTTCGAGCAAACCGCTCACCGCCTGACCACGCTCCAGAAGCCCGGTCAGGAGCGCGTGCCGTTTTTCTTCATTCGCGTGGATCCCGCTGGCAACGTCTCCAAAAGATTGGACGGCGCCGGCTTTCCCTTTGCGCGGCATGGCGGCGCCTGCCCCTTATGGTCGGTGCATCAGGCCTTTCGCAGCCCGCGACAGGTAATTACCCAGTGGCTGGAACTACCCGATGGAGAGCGCTTCTTTTCGATTGCCAGAACTGTAACCGCTGGCGGCGGTGCTTTTGGAACACAGCGTGTCGAACGAGCCATCGCGCTGGGCTGCGCCGCGGAACATGCTGACCGCCTGATCTATACCCGTGACCGCCCGGATATCAGCCCAGAGAGCGCCACTCCCATCGGTGTCACCTGCCGGTTATGTCATCGCACAAAATGCCGGGCCCGCTCGGCGCCACCCATTGGTCGACAGATTTTATCCGATGACTATCGGCAAGCCAACACACCCTTTGGCTTTTCGCATAGTTGAGTGGCCGGAAGAGATCTAAGGTTGTATGGTAATTGCCGCCCCGTCGGGCACCACTTCCCAGATCTGTTCAATCTCTGCGTTGCTCAATGCGATACAGCCATCGGTCCAATCCGATCTCATAGGTGGTCCGTCCCGACCGTTAGGTTGACCATGAATAAAAATATCACCGCCCGGTGATTTTCCTCTCGCTTCGGCATAAGCGCGGTCAGCTGCGTTTGGATAGGATATTCGCAGGCTTAGATGGTAGCTGCTGCTAGGATTGCGGCCGTTAATAGTATAACGCCCTTCCGGCGTGCGCTCATCACCTTCAAAGCGTTTATGACCGTCTGGCGCATTGCCAAAACGAATGCCTTCATAGCGGGCAATTTCCTTGTCCGCTTTATAGAGGATCAGGGTGCGATCGCTTTTATCGACCAAGATGCTGTCGGCTTTGGTCCCTGCTGGAATGATTGGAAGCGGGACCGCGCTATCATCTACCTGTTGCCCGGCCTCTGTGTTTTCTACCCCAGCGGCACATCCGCCGACGGCCGCCAGCGCCAGAAGCAAGGCAAACCTAATCCGCAAAGGGATCTGTCACCAAAATCGTGTCTTCCCGCTCGGGAGAGGTAGAAACAAGCGCCACCGGGCACTGGATCAGTTCTTCCACGCGCTTGATATATTTGATCGCCTGTGCGGGAAGGTCGGCCCAACTGCGTGCGCCAGCGGTGGATTCACTCCAGCCGGCCATGCTTTCATAAATCGGCGTCACCGCTTCCTGATCCTGATGATGCGGCGGCAGATAGTCATAGGTTACGCCATTGAGGTCATAACCAACA
Organism: uncultured Sphingomonadaceae bacterium; assembly: GCA_947495985.1. GTDB lineage: Bacteria > Pseudomonadota > Alphaproteobacteria > Sphingomonadales > Sphingomonadaceae > Parasphingorhabdus. Next base: position 303,536 of record CANMBD010000001.1, on the reverse strand, counting down.
CAGATTTTCAGCTCTTCAAAGCCGTCCAGCACATCCAGCTTTGTCAGCGCAATACCGCTGACCCCGGATACTGCCAGCGCCTGCCTGACCAGCACCGCATCAAACCAGCCGCAACGCCGTTGCCGCCCGGTATTGGTGCCAAATTCATGACCCCGCTCACCGAGACGCTGACCGATGTCATCGGCCAATTCCGTTGGAAACGGGCCTGACCCGACACGCGTCGTGTAGGCCTTCACAATGCCAAGCACATAACCGGTTGCCGACGGCCCAATGCCAGATCCACCAGCGGCTGTGCCAGAGATAGTGTTGGAGCTGGTCACAAACGGATAGGTGCCGTGATCGACGTCCAGCAGCACGCCCTGTGCACCTTCGAACAATATCCGGTCACCGCGTTTGCGCGCTTCATTGAGACGTTTCCAGACGGGCTGCGCATATTGCAGCACAGAATCGGCTATCTCTCTGAGGTCGGCCAGCAGACGCTCTCTGTCCACGGGTTGTTCGCCAAAACCGGCACGCAGTGCATCATGATGAGCGCAAAGACGGTCCAGTTGCGGCCCCAGATCATCAAGATAGGCGAGATCACATACCCGGATCGAACGACGCCCCACTTTGTCCTCATAAGCCGGGCCAATGCCGCGCCTGGTCGTGCCAATCTTGCCCTTGCCGCTGGCATCTTCGCGCAGCGCATCAAGGTCTCGATGGATGGGCAGGATAAGAGGGCAGTTTTCGGCGATACCGAAATTATCCGCGTTGATCGCCACACCCTGTTTGCTCAGCTTCTCAATTTCATCGCGCAAGTGCCAGGGGTCCAGTACAACGCCATTGCCGATAATCGACAATGCCCCGCGGACAATACCAGAGGGCAAGAGGGAAAGCTTATAGACTTCACCGTCCACAACCAGTGTATGGCCCGCATTGTGACCACCCTGAAAACGAACGACGACATCCGCGCGTTCCGATAACCAGTCGACAATCTTGCCTTTGCCCTCATCACCCCATTGGGCACCGATAACCGTTACATTGGCCATATCTGAAAATTCTTCCTGTTAAATTGCTACCGGCTTTTTGCCATCCAAATGGTGGGTACAGCCCAAAGTGGCTGCGTCATCACTGTCTGAAAGGGCCGCAACCGTGCGCCATCCCTCAGCCCGCAAAGAGGCTGCAATTTCGATGTCATGCCCTAGCGGCAGGAACAAAATGTCCCTGGGCTTTGCACTGAAACCCGTATCAATCAGCGGGCTGGGATAGAGCGAAAAGCCAACCGCATTTTCAGTCCCACCATCAGATGCCGGTATTTCATAACTACCACCGCGTCCCATCGCGCCGACAAAACCCTCTGCAAACAGCGTAAAGCCAAACCAGTTTTGATATTCAAAGCCGTGCCGCTCGGTCGGATCAAGAGTCAGATTTGCCTTGTCCTCGATATTCGCAGCAATAGCAGCGATGCCATCCAGCCGCGATGCCAACAGATTGTCGCTGTCAAAAGATCGCATCTTGGCCATGGCGTCGTCAAAAGGCCCTGTCGCTTCAATCAGTGGCAAGTAGCCGACGGCACCCAGCTCCGTGAGACCGCCAGCATCTTTCATATCCAGTTCGCTGCGCACCTCAGCCGCTTGTGCAGCGCTGAGAGGCAAGGGTCCCGCTGACAGGATATCAACCAGGTCAGGCATGGTGAAATCCACCGTAATGCCGGTCAGACCAGCCCGGCTTAACGCTTCGATCGCGACCGATACAATTTCGCTCGCCGCTGCGACGCCATCGGTTCCGATTAGTTCGGCGCCGATCTGCAAGCGGCTGCGTTCCGGGCGCAATTGACCGGAGCGCAGCTTCAAAACCTGACCAGAGTAACTGAGACGCAATGGGCGCGCGGCTTCAGAAAGGCTGGTTGCCGCAATACGGCCAATCTGCATCGTCACATCAGGTCGCAGCGCCAACGTCCGCTGCGAAATCGGATCAACAAAACGCATCAAATCGCTTTTTGCCGATCCGGTCATCCGACCTGTGAGCACATCTTCATATTCGACCAAGGGTGGAGACACCCGCGCATAGCCATGGCTGGCCAACGTATCGAGAACGTCACGTTCCAGACGCGACCCTGCTTCGGCATGGGGCGGCAGGGAATCGTGAAAGCCTTCAGGCAGCAAGTTAGACAGCTTTTGCATAGACTTTCGTCTCCATAGCCTAAGCGCGCGCTCAGGCCACCGGTTTTTTGCTCTTCTGTTTAGAAGCGCAGGGCTTTGACCGTTTTCACGCCTTCAAGCTGGCAAACAGCCCATAGCACGGGTTCTTCCACTGGCGAATCGATGGAAAGCAACAACACTGCTTCTCCTCCAGGTGCATCTGCACGGCGGCCCAGATGGAAGGTACCGATATTGACCCCTGCCTCGCCCAATGTTGAACCGACGCTTCCGATGAAACCGGGTTGATCCTGATTGACGATATAGAGCATGTCGCCTTCCAGATCAGCCTCAACCTTGATACCGAACATCTCAACAAGCCGCGGACCGGAAGAACCGAATAGCGTACCCGCTACGGATTTCTCGCCTTCGTCTGTGGTTACGGAAACGCGGACCAATGTGTGATAATCGCCCTCGCGGTCATGCCGGACTTCACGGACATCAAGGCCGCGTTCTTTCGCCAGATAAGGTGCGTTCACCATATTCACGGAATCGCTATAGGCTGCCATTAACCCGGCGAGAACAGCGGCCGTGATGGGTTTCGGGTCCAGCTCGGCAGCGGCGCCTTCAACTTCTACCGAAATGCCTTTCAGCGAGCTGCTTGATAGCTGGCCGATCAATGAACCCAGCTGATTTGCGAGCACCATGTAAGGTTTGAGCTTCGGTGCCTGTTCTGCCGAGAGACTAGGCATATTGAGTGCATTTTCAACGCCGCCATTGACCAGATAATCGGCCATCTGCTCCGCCACCTGGATGGCTACATTAACCTGTGCCTCGCTGGTCGATGCGCCCAAATGTGGCGTACAAATAAGGTTCGGCGTTCCAAAGAGCGCATTTTCCTTTGCCGGCTCTTCCGCATAAACATCCAGCGCTGCGCCGGCGACATGGCCGGATTCCAAAGCCTCCTTCAAAGCCGCTTCATCGATCAATCCACCGCGGGCACAATTGATGATCCGAACCCCCGGCTTGGTCTTGGCAATGGCCTCTGCCGACATGATATTACGGGTCTGGTCCGTTAGCGGCGTGTGCATGGTGATGAAATCGGCACGCTCGAGGAGCTCGTCCAGCGTTACTTTCTCGATTCCGATTTCAACCGCTCTCTCAGCGGTCAAAAACGGATCATAGGCAACAACCTTCATGCGCAGGCCAATCGCGCGCTCGGCAACGATCGAACCGATATTACCGGCACCGATCAAACCGAGCGTCTTGCTAGTCAGTTCGACCCCCATGAACTTGGATTTTTCCCATTTGCCAGCCTGTGTCGAAGCATCTGCAGAAGGAAGTTGGCGGGCCAGTGCGAACATCATCGCAATCGCATGTTCAGCGGTTGTAATGCTATTACCAAATGGCGTGTTCATAACCACCACGCCTTTGGTCGATGCTGCGGGGATATCGACATTGTCGACACCGATACCGGCGCGACCAACCACTTTCAGGTTGGTGGCTGCTTCCAATATTTCTGGCGTCACCTTGGTTGAAGACCGGATGGCAAGACCATCATAGTCGCCGATAATCTTGAGCAGTTCTTCGGGCGTTTGCCCAGTAATCTCATCCACCTCAACACCACGTTCGCGGAAAATCTCGGCAGCTTTGGGATCCATTTTGTCGGAAATAAGTACTTTTGGCATAGAAAATCTCTTTTTGATTTTCGTCACCCAGGCAAAAGCGGGAATCTCTATAATTGTAACGCTATTGTGCGAGGAGACTCCGGCTTCCGCTGGAATGACGCGATAAATTAAATCTCGGCTTTGACCTGCGCATAAGCCCATTCAATCCAGGGCAGCAGGCGGCGAACATCTTCTTCTTCAACGGTCGAACCGCACCAGATACGCAAACTTGGTGGCGCATCCCGGTATCCGTTAAAGTCATAGCCGATATTCATCTCTTCGAGCAGGCCGGCGATCTTCTTGGGCACGGCAGCTTTTTGATCGTCATTCAGACCATCATACCAATCACCCTGGAACATCATGCAAACGCCGGTATTGGTCCATTTCGCAGGATCGCTGACCATATTGCGGAGCCATGGTGTCACTTCTATCCAGTCATGGACAAGCTTGGCATTGCGATCGGCTCTGGCATGCAATTCCGGCAAACCACCAATAGATTTGGCCCATTCAAGCGACGCGATATAATCTTCGGTGGCCAGCAAAGACGGCGTATTAATCGTCGCGCCTTCGAAGATAGAGCGGTTCAATTTATCGCCCTTCTTCACGCGGAAGATTTTCGGCAGAGGCCAGCTAGGGCTATAGGCTTCAATCCGTTCAATTGCTCGCGGGCTGAGGATCAGCATGCCGTGACCGGCTTCCGATCCCATGACTTTCTGCCAGCTATAGGTAGTGGCATCGAGTTTCGCCCAGTCCATAGGCTGCGCGAACACCGCGCTGGTTGCATCGTTGATGGTCACGCCATCGCGGTCGTCGGCAATCCAGTCGGTGTTCGGAATTTTGGCGCCTGATGTCGTACCATTCCAGGTGAAGACAATATCATCACCCTTGTCGATCTGGGTAAGGTCTGGAATCTCGCCATAATCCGCTTCGAGGACCGTCAAGTCGGCTGGCTTGAGTTGCTTCACAGCGTCCTGGATCCAGACATTGCCAAAGCTTTCCCAAGCCGCGACCGTCACCGGACGCGCGCCGAGCATATTCCACATCGCCAGTTCGACCGCGCCGGTATCGGACGCAGGGACAATCCCGATGAGATAATCGTCTGGGATACCAAGCAGCTCGCGGCTCAGGTCAATGGCATATTTCAGCCGGCCTTTACCAGTCGCAGAACGATGTGAGCGCCCCATGGCAATAGTGTTGAGTTTATCGAGAGACCAGCCAGGAAATTTGGCGGTTGGGCCCGAAGAAAAATTCGGGCAATTTGGACGCAATTCAGGCGTCGGAACGGTAGTATCTGTCATTTCATGCTTCTCCTTACAGAGAGCTCGCGCGGCGTTGGGACCGCGTGGCCCGTCGCCGCAATGTATGTTGCGGCGCAGCAAGTCAAGCAGCAATATTGCGATCTTCGACATTGGCTTGATGAAAACAGTTCCGCCTGGTGATCCAGAAATTATTTCAGTCCGTTTGTCGCAAACATCATCCCATTCGGCTTAAAACGGGTTATAAGTCTTAATCTTCAGCTGAGATTTAGGAACGCCCCGTCAAGCGCTTTTTATGGAAAATACTCGCCGAAAAATCTCCGCCATGCGTAATTTCTTCGCTTTAGGGACGCTGTCATTGGCGCTCGGTGCTTGCGGCATCCCAAACAGCAAGAGACCTTCCAGCGGTGTAAAGATTGATCCGAGCCCCAGCGCCCGTCAATGCTACGGCCAACTGCGTAATGCCGGCGTCCGCTTTTCTCCCCTACCCAATCAGAATTTCTCCGGCGGATGCAGTCAAATAGATGCGATCACCATGCTGGATGTGGGCCGCGACACCGAAGTTTCAAACCTCGGTCCGGTGCGATGTGAGCTGGCGAACAAATTTGCCGCATGGACCGAATATGCAGTCAGACGTGCGGCACGCCAATATTTGGGCAGCGAGCTGGTCAGAATCGAAACTATGGGCAGTTATAGCTGCCGCCGCGTGGCCGGATCCAATCGCCTGTCCGAGCATGGCCGCGCCAATGCCATTGATGTATCGGGCTTTGTCTTAGCCGATGGTCGGCGCATTACGCTCACCAAAAACTGGAACAACGGACGACAGGAGAAGAAGTTCTTGCGCGCAATCCACAAAAGCGCATGCCGGCGCTTCGGGACCGTGCTGAGTCCCGATTTCAATGCCGCACATTCTGATCATTTCCATTTCGACATGGGCGGTAACGGCTATTGCCGCTAAACTGATATTTTTCGATAAACCATTAAGTTCATTGGCAAGTCACATTGCTATGCTCTAGGGCAGAGCTATGACAAATAAAGATTTACACGACCGCCGCTTCTATCGTGCAAAACAAGAAGCAGATTTCGCCAAGCAACAGGCCCTAAGCACCCCCCAGACCGAAGACCCCGCCTATACACTCGCTTTCCAGGATAACGACTTCCTGCTGCGCGAGGAATTGCGCCCCGTTCGGTTCCAGTTGGAACTACTCAAGCCCGAAATGCTGCTCGATGAGGCCGGTATCGGCTCGACGCTGGTCATGTATGGTTCCGCGCGCATCCCCGAACCCAGCAAGGCTGATGCTCTGGTTGAGGCGGCCAAAGATGAGGCCTCGCTAAAAACCGCCCAGCGGCTGAAAGAAAAATCGAAATATTATGATGAAGCGCGCAGGCTGGGACAGCTGGCCAGTGACTGCGGCATTGAGGAAAATGGCAAACGGGACTTTGTTGTCTGCTCCGGTGGTGGTCCTTCGATCATGGAGGCAGCCAATCGCGGTGCGCAGGATGCAGGCAAGGAATCCATTGGCCTTAACATCGTCCTACCGCACGAGCAGGCACCGAATGAGTATGTGACTCCGTCTCTCAGTTTCCAGTTCCACTATTTCGCGCTGCGCAAGATGCACTTCCTGCTACGCGCCAGAGCCGTTGCGGTATTCCCTGGCGGGTTCGGAACATTTGACGAGTTTTTCGAGCTGCTAACACTCGTTCAGACTGGCAAGATGGAGCCCTTGCCCATCATCCTGTTTGGTAAGGATTTCTGGCATCGGGTGATTAATTTTGACGCTTTGGCCGAAGAAGGCACGATTAGCGCCAAAGACCTCGACCTATTCCAGTTTGTCGAAACAGCTGATGAAGCCTGGCAGATTATCCAGGACTTCTACAATCTCGACTGCGGCTAGTCGCTCACAGAAAACTTATTTGCAAAGGCTTATTCCGTAGCAGCTGCTTCGTCCGCCGCCACGGTTTCTTCTGCCACTTCGGTTGCTGCAGCATCAGCTTCGGCCTCGGCGACAGCTTCACCCTCTGCTGGCGCTTCTTCGGCGGCAGGTGGCTCAGGATAAGGCAGGTTTGAGCCTTGTGCATTCATGTAGGCGATGACATTGGCGCGATCTTCAGGCTTGCTGAGACCGGCAAAGGTCATTTTCGTGCCTGGTGCGTATTTACGCGGGGAAATCAGCCACGCATTCATATTGTCGAAGTTCCAGTTGCCTTCGACCGACGCAAGGGCATCGCTATAGGCAAAACCGGCAACATGGCCGTGCGATTTGCCGAACGAGTTCCACAAATTTGGCCCAATGCCATTGGCACCGCCTTCATTGATTGTGTGGCAGGCAACACATTTCCTGAATACGGCCTCACCCGCTGCAACGTCGGCTTTGGCGAGCATCATGCTCATCGGCACTTCTTCCGCACCGCCGTCTGACGATTCTACACCTTCAATTACGAAACCCATCGTTTCCGGGCGCTCATTCTTGTCAGCGTGGAAATATTTGCCGCTCAGGATCGAAAAACCAAGCGCTGCAATTCCGCCTGCCAATACCCAGCCAGCAATGGTGTTGTTATTGTCCATCTTGTCTAAAATCCCTGCGTTACCGACAGGAGCAGCCTGTCAAAACTTTGGGCTTTCTCTAATAAGACCGCCGGTTCAAAGCAAGACCTCAATTACACGTATAGATGCTAATATTGTTGCGCCAGTTTCGCCAAGTGCGATCAGGTCTTGCGCAGACGCATTTTGTGCGGCAATCGCGACCTTTGACAAACGGGTGCATAAAACAGGAAATGATAGCGTCATGAACAGCTTCCCGCGCAACGCCTTGGCCATGGTCGATAAAATGACCGCAACAGCAGCAGAGGCTCCCGCCAAGACGATCGCGTTTCAAGGTGCACCAGGTGCCAATTCCCATCTGGCGGCCATGGAATATGCCCCGGATTGCTTGCCTCTGCCCTGTTTCTCATTTGAAGATGCACTTGATGCGGTGAAGCAAGGCATAGCCGGGTCCGCAATAATCCCTATTGAGAACAGTCTCCATGGAAGAGTTGCTGACATCCATTTCCTGCTGCCCGAATCGGGTCTTCATATTGTTGCGGAGCACTTCATGCGGATTCGTCACTGCCTGATGGCAAAATCCGAAGACGCAAAGATCAAAACAGCAATGAGTCATCCGCAAGCATTGGGTCAATGCCGCCACTATCTGCGCGCCCGTGACATTATCCCCGTCGCCTACGCAGATACTGCGGCAGCCGCAGCCTACGTCGCCCAACAAGAGGATCCTCAAGCCGCCGCGATTGCTCCGCCGCTCGCTGCAGAGATTTACGGCCTGCAACCTATTGCCAATGCGATAGAGGATGAAGATCATAACATGACACGCTTTGTCCTGCTCGCCTCTGATGCTGTAATGCCAGAGAGCAATGGTCCTGATGATTTTCAACTCATGACCACCTTCATCTTTGAAGTAAAAAACATCCCCGCCGCACTCTACAAGGCGATGGGCGGCTTCGCGACCAATGGTGTCAACATGACAAAACTGGAAAGCTATCAGGAAGGTGGCAGTTTCTCAGCCTCGAAATTCTACGCTGATATCGAAGGCGGTCCTGGTGACCCGGCAGTTGACCGGGCTCTGGAAGAATTGCATTTCCACTGCAACGAAGTCCGCCTGCTCGGTACCTATCGACAGGGACGACCGCGCTCCTAGTATGACCGGTCACTACGCAGGGAAAGCTTAGACCGGTCTCTACATCTTATAAACGATTTGGAAGCCTAGTTCACAGAAGGGGCAGCGGCCTTTGCCATCAAACCGTTGGAATGAGCAACACCGGGAACAACCTTAACCCTCCAACCAAAGGGCAAGGCATATTCATCGGCCTTCTGTTTGCCGAATTCATGGTAAGATAGACCGCGAGCAAAACGATGCGGTCCCTGCTTCATGGCTTCTGGGCTCCGTCGCAGGCTTTTATGATTGGGATCATTGTCCTTGTCACCCAGCAGCAGCAGGACGTTTTTGCTCAACGCCGCCCTTACCATCTCTTCAGAGATACCAGCCCCCGCCAGTCCATAAGGATATACTTCTGCCACATCGGGCCGCGTGTACCAGCCTGCATTGGCGGCGATATACTGTTTCACCGGCGCATCGGGTTTATAATAAAGATACCGGTGCACAAATTGTGCGCCGGCCGAGTGACCGTAAATACTATATTGCGTCTGCTGGCTTCCAACAGCCTGTTTTACACGATCGAAAATCGGTTCAATGGCGCTGAAGGACCAGATGGATTCATCTTGCCGTCCTTCGGTTTCTTTCCGGAAGACATTGCCGAGATTATAGCCCGCGGATTTTGGAAAATCCCGCTGAGAAAATTCCGGCGCAACAACAATCAGGCCATTTTCCTGAGCAGGCTCTCGCCATTCCCTGAGATAGCGGTGGGGATCGCGCTGGTTGCCGTGCATCATGAACAGGACAGGCGCACGCGACAAATCAATACCATCGGGCAAATATACCCAAACCGGCAAATCGGGGCCCGCCCACTTTGTGAAGACAAACCGGTTAATCTCTCCGGATTTCAGCGCAAGGATCTCCGACGTTCCGGTTGAGGTGACGCTGTGAAAACGGTGCTCGGCTGGTCGCTCAGTAGCTTTACTGTCAGTCGGCGCGGCATTGGCAAAAGCAGAGACGTAGCCGCCGGATATGAAGACCAAACTGCTGAACACTGCAAGATATCGGATGTTCATCGGCATACCCATTCTTGATTAAATTTATGACCTCCAAGCCCCTAAAGGATAAGACTTGGAGGTCATGTCCGGCCATGATCGCCCCCGCAGACGGCCGGTCTATTTCGTTTCGATCCTAGAAGCGAACGCTTGCACCGAGGAAAAACTCACGGCCAACGGCATCATTCACGTCGTTCGTGATGTTGAGACTGCTGCCTGAATCAGTGCCCGTTGGAATGAGCGGACCAAAATTGTTGAAAATATTATTCACGCCGCCATAGATTGTATAACGATCATCCGGACCGAAACGATAGCGTGCGTAAACATCATGAAAAGTTTCGTCACTCACGCGGAAGAAGCGATCGTCGTCAGGATTTGCAGCGTCATTACTGTCTATACCACCCGCTTCATAGTTGAGCGTGTAAGTCATTCGGAAACCACCGTTCCGATAACCTAGGCGCAAGCGAAGTTCGTCTTCACCATTGTCGATTTCTCCCAATGGAGTATCCAACACCGTTACGCCGCCAATACCGGTGAACGTCGTTTGATCCTTGAAATAGTGGGAATAGCGGAAGTCGATATCGAAACGGCCGGGAATAACCGGCAGTTCAATACGGCTCCACCGCATCGTCGCATCAATACCTTCGACCAATTCGTTGTTCAGATTTTCCTGAAAGTTAATAACCTGATCAACACTACCGTCCAAGGCGTTTCTGGTAATGACATCACAGAATCTGTTGTTCGGAAAATCATCCGCAGCATAGCAAAGATCTACTGTGTTTTGCGTACTGATCGAACCGATCGCGTCTTTTATGCTGATCCGGTAGTAGTCGGCGACAAAGGTAAAGTTTGGAATAGCCGACGGGGTGAGGACAAAACCGGCAGTAAATGTGTTTGCGGTTTCTTCCTGAAGACTCTGGTTACCGGCATTTGGACCTTGCGTAGCACCTGGCGCATCAAAAGCGTCGGGCACACCGGCTGCATCCTGATTGTCGGGATCCGCAAAATAGGCCTGAATCCCGGCCTCAGCCAGACAGTTTTGTGCAATGGTAGCAAGGTTTGCATTCTCTCCACCCGGACTTGACGGTGCTGAAATGCCGGTTCCATCTGGATTCAAACCTTCACAAGGGTCTTGAAGATCATCGCCGTCAGGCCGCGCTGGCGAGAAAAACTCGGTAATGTTCGGCGCCCGCTGAGATCGCGAAAATTGTGTACGGAATCTTAGATCATCATTCATCTGCCAAACAAGTCCGGCATTCAGGCTGAAAATCGTTCCGACGGTAGAATATTCGGCGATGCGAGCGGCACCACTGACATTTACGGTTTCAAACAACGGTACATCAATTTCCACAAAACCTTCTACAACGTCATAATTTGCCGTGATGCTTGGAAAAGTAGAGTGGGTCGTAACGAAGACATCATTGGTTGTCGGATCACCATCGACGCCGCCGACCAAATCACCATCACGGTCGCCTCTCGTGCTTTGCGTTTCCCGGCGATACTCAACACCGGCAGCAAATTTCACATTGCGGTCGTTTATAGAGAAAAGATCACCATTGATTGACCCACCAGCCGTAAACTGGGTTCGTTTTTGCGAAGCGTCACCCGTGTAGCTGATATATTCTGCGGCTTCGGGAGATACACTTCCTTCTCCAAAAAGATTTAACGGCACACAACCATTTTGACGGGCGGTTGCATCGGCGCATTGAAAACCACCCGCACCATTATCTTCGATGTCCAGAGCAAAATCTACATTCTGAAGATTGATCTCGCCCACATTAATTGCCCGTTGCTTCCATTCGCCGTAGGTCGCGAAGGCGTTCCATCTGATTGCATCCGTCAACTGACCATCGAGATCACCCATTAAGCGGATCGTTTCACGGCTGTTGATTCGTTGCTCTTCGCCGACTTCCGGAAAGGATCTTATCCACGAGACCGTACCGCTTCTCGTAACCTCAACTTCCGGCGGGATGAATGGATGGTCCGAAGCCATTCGGCGAACATTGAACACATCAGGCACACCATTTAAAATACCGTAAGATTCTCCACTGCCGGCATCTTCGATGCCATTGCGACTAACGGTGTCTACATCGGAATAGAGTGCGGTCAGCGATGCGGTAACCACATCGGAGAACTCATATTTCCCATGAAAGCCAAGATTAAGTATTTCGCGTTTCGAGCGCAGGGACTGCCCCAAACGATCATTGATACCATCGAAGTCTCCCAGGAAATCCTGTCCCGGCTCTCGATCAGCGGGCAGACGACCAAAACCACTAGGATCATCGCGCGCTACGTCATTAAACCACTGACCATCTCTAAACCAGGCATCACCCTCAAAAACGCCACCTGGAAGGTCGGAATCGAATGAAGGCAAAATACAATGGCGGTCAGTATTATCCGGATCACAGCCTGGCGCATTTACCTCATTAGCGAAAGAATCCCCGGAAGCATCAGCTGGATCATCAAATTCCAGCGCAGCCGCAGCTAAAGGACGACTGGAATCGATCAAAATCTCATCTTCATCTCGATAGCTTGCACCGAGCAGAATATAACCACGGTCATCGGCAAATCTGGTGCCGTAGAGACCTTCGAGGCGCAGCTCTTCGCCGCCGCTTGCATCGGGAGCCGAAAAGCGGACATCGAGATCGATACCTTCAAAAGAATCTTCGAGAATGAAGTTCGCAACACCTGCGATAGCGTCAGAACCATAAATCGCGGATGCACCGCCGGTTGTGATTTCGGCACGCTTTACGAAGCCTGCTGGAATAGTGCCAAGGCTAACGCGATCACCATTGCCCGAGTTGGACACAGCCCGCTTACCGTTAATCAAAACAAGTGTTCTGTTGTCGCCCAACCGCCGCAAGCTGATCGTGGAAAGGCCATTATTTTGGATAGAGTTGTTACTGTTCTGAACCGAAACGCCATCACCTACACCAGGAAGCTGCGTAATGATTTCCGCGAGATCCGTCTTGCCTGTTTCTTCAATATCATCAGCGCTGAATACTTGTAGCGGGATGGACGATTCTTCTGCTCGCCGTTCGATACGTGACCCCGTAACAACAATCAGATCGTCACTTGCGCTTGCCTCAGCCTGTTCCGTGTCCGGCACCTCTTGAGCCAGAGCCGGGATACTGGTTGCCGCCACTAGTACGGTTGAACATTTTAATATGTTACGTAACTTTATCATCTGATATATCCCCCTCGAGACAATTTTGTTGCACAATCCCAGCTGTTACTGAGCCATTGTTCCTCCAACCCCGGTCTGACATCATAAAAAATGACTTCAAATTCATAATTGGAATGATACGATGCGAAAAACGCAAGCTTCTGAAAAAGGACATTTTTCTTGGAACTAAAGTGGCTGGAAGATTTCATTAGTGTTGCTGAGAAGGGACACTTTGCCCATGCTGCGGAGGCACGGTTTGTTACTCAGTCCGCTTTAAGTCGTCGTATTCAAGCGCTGGAGTCGTGGATCGGCACACCTCTTTTCAACCGCTCAGCCCACCCCATCAAGCTGACGCCCGCTGGGGAAGATTTTATCAATACCGCCAGAAATATTGTCGATCAGTGTTACGAAGCGCGCGCGGTTGCGAATGAATATTCAAAAATCGGTAAAAACAGCATCACGATTTCCAGCCTGCATACTCTGGCGTTAAAGTTTGTACCGGAACTCATACATTCCTGGCATGGGGTGACGTCGCCATTTTCTACTCTGATCATTGCCGAAACTCGTGCGGCCGAAGACTATCTGACCAGTCTTCACAACGGGGCCAGTGATTTCTTCATCTCGTACCATCATGACTCGATCTCGTTCGATTTCGATCCGGTACAATTCCCTAGTATCGAAATTGAACGCCACCACTTACGTCCATATCAAAGCATCGATTCTGCTCCGATTGACCTGCGTGAGGATGGTTTCGAATCCATCCCCTATGTGGCCTATTCCAACACTTCCTTCATGTCCCGGATTTTTGAACAGTTGCTTGGTAAAGCGCGTTTTAGAAAGCGACTAAACATCGTGTATCGAGCAGCTTTGGTTGAAAGCATATTGGCGGCAACGCAAAATGGATTCGGAATATCATGGTTGCCAGAAACCGTTGTTCCCGGAGATCCCGCAGAGCAAGGACTGCGTCTCGTGCCAAGTAATCATACAACAGACCTGTCCATTCGTATCTACTGCGCCGCGAGTAATGGAAATCCTATCGTTTCCGATATTTGGAAAAAGCTCAAGCAGCCGAACTGACAAGCTTCATCACTCCAATTCCGGAAGAAGCGCTTTTTTTACCATCAGCCGATGCGCTGAACGGTAAATCGCGAGGAAACAAGTGCGCCATTCTGTTTCGATATCTGTTGTAAACCGGCAGTATCGCTGACGGAAAAAACGGATTTGATATTTTCGTTTTCGAAATGAATGGCAACCCCCTCGTCAATCGCGAAGGCTGGAAAGACTGCCTCACCATTGGCTAGGAAATCTTGAAATATTGATTGCCGGCCAGTGTTTACATCATAATGCACACAAACACTGCCGTTCAAGAACCCGTACCCCTGTAGTGGAGCGAGCTCCGACTTCACCGAGTCCGTAATATTCCAATCAAACATGATATTGAGACCGGCGCTAGCACCGGCAATTATCACGCCTTCTTCATAAGCATTGCGCAAGGCATCCACGACACCCCATTCCTCAAAAATCGCCATCAGGTTACGGGTCGATCCTCCGTCTATAAAAACGATATCGACGCCGGCAAAAAACAGACTGGGATCACCCGTCGGGGGATTAAACAAACTGAGTACATGGGGCACTGCATCAATCCGCTCGGCCAGCGTGAGGAATTCAGCAATTCGATCCTGCCGGTCACCTTTCGCAGCGCCCACATAACAAATAATAGGATTTGTCTTTTTCGACAGAGAGACAAGTTTTTTCGCCATGGCGGGTTCGGCATCATCCGCAACAAACAGCGACGCAGAATCACTTATACCAAAAAATTGCCGGGAAACCGCTGTCATGGAGCAACCGCCTGCATCAGCTGCGCGCACAAGATCGCGCCATAAGTACCCAACGCATAACCAAGCACCGCGAGCAGAACACCGACCGGAGCAAGCGCAGGATGAAAGGCCGCCGCGACAACAGGGGCAGACGCCGCACCACCGACATTCGCTTTACTACCCACCGCAACAAAGAAAAATGGAGCCCGGATCATCTTGGCGACCACGATCAACAATATGCTGTGAAACAACATCCAGATGAACCCGACGAGGAACAGCATCGGTGCGTCAGCCATTTGGAAAATATCCATCTTGGTGCCGATAATAGCGACCAGCAGAAATATAAGGACAGTTCCGAACTTGGATGCACCGGCTCCTTCAAGGTCGCGCGCTTTGGTAAAGCTGAGTGCTACGCCCAAAGTGGTCGCAATCACCACTATCCAGAAGAATTTACCTGCCAGAAAACTGTCGGTAAAAGCAGGTATGGCTTCGAAAGTATCGGACAGAAAACCACCCAGGAGATGGGACAGGCCGACACCGCCAAAGGCCACAGCAAGCAACAGCATGATTTCCGATGTCGTGGATGTACGCTCGACCGACAGGGTAAAATTAGCCATCTTGTCCCGCAATGCATCAATCGCACTGGAATCTGCCTTTAACCAGCGGTCCACTCTCTCAACATTGCCGGCACCGTAGAGCAAAAATGCCATCCAGATATTGGCAATGACGATGTCGACAGCGACCATGGCTCCATAACGCTCTGGATTATAGCCGTAAACTTCCAGCATCGCTGTCTGATTGGCACCGCCGCCGATCCAGCTGCCGGCCAGTGTTGCAAGACCGCGCCATACTGCGTCAGCCCCTTCACCACCAACGGTCTCCGGACTGAACGAACCCACAATCAGGATCGCGATAGGCCCACCTATGATGATGCCGATAGTGGCAGTGAAAAACATAATGAGCGCCTTGGATCCAAGGCCCATAATGGCTTTGAGATCGATGCTCAGCGTCATCAATATCAAAGCTGCAGGCAGAAAATAATCCTTGGCCACCTGCCACAAACCGTCATCGGCTGACGCCACAATACCGAAGCTGCGAAGCAGTGACGGGATCAGGTAGCAGAGCAATACGATGGGAATGAAAACGAAAAACCGGTCCCAGAAACCGCCCCGGTTTTTCAGAAAGAACAGGACACCCAATATAGCGCAAAGGACACCAAAGCTCGCGACATTATCCAGTGGCAATGTCATTGAACGGTCTCTTCACTAACCTTTTGTTCTTCCGGAATTTCCTGCTCCTCTTCTTCCTTCGCATCTTCTTCCTCTACTTCAGGCTCTATCGGTGGCAGAACAGGTTTATAGTCTTTGTCGAGGACATGTTTGGCATACCAGGCAAGTTCTGTATTGATCTTGAACAGCTGGTTAAACGGCTTGCGATAACCGTGCGGTTCACCCTCGGCAACATAGAGGCTTGTCGGTGCGCCGGCCGCCCGGACACCCCGATACATCATGATCTGTTGCGTCGGTGGAACCCGAACGTCGTTGCCACCGTTGAAGAACAAGGTCGGTGTTTTCACTCTCCAGGCATCTTTGAGCGGAGATTGAGCAACGTAACTATCCAGCGGTGCGTTTTCCTGCCACGGCGCGCCACCAAACCAGGGTGTTCGGTTATGGCGCACATCGCTCTCTGCATACATGGATATCCAGCTGGACGCCCCCGCACCGGATGACGCCGCCTTGAACCGATCGGTAAAGGTGATCAGCTTGTTGGTCATATGGCCGCCGGCACTCCAGCCCATTTTCACCAGCCGGTCGGGATCAGCAATACCCTGTGTGACCAGCGCATCAATGCCGTCCATGACGTCGAGATGCGAGTTGCGGAAATAATTGCCGACCATATCGCGCATGAACGCATCACCATAGCCGGTTCCGCCTCGATGATTGGGAAGGAAAACCGCATATCCCTGCCCAGCAAGAACGCTGGCATATCGTGAGGTATTCCAGGATCCAAATTGCGAAGATGAGCGCGGCCCGCCGTGCGTGATTGTGACCAGCGGATATTTTCCATCTGGCTGATAGCCCACTGGCGGTATCAACAAACCCTCAAGCGACGTGCCATCTCGTGCCGTCCATTGAAAAACCTGCTGCTCGGGAAGCCGGACATGTTCTGTCCATTCGTCATGGATCCCGCTGACCTTTTCAAGCGGTCCACTTTTTCTCTTGATATAGACCTCGCCGGGGCTCCGCGCATCGGTACGCAGCATAATATGCGTGTCGGTTTCCGGATTATAGCTCCAGTCTCCCAGCACATGATCGCCCTCTGTAATCCGCGTCAGCCGATTGCTGCCCAGATTCAGTCGAAACAGATCGGTCCGCACGCCCGTGTTCCCCAATATATAAATTTCCGAACCTTGCTTATTCCATGCGAAGTCTAGCACTTCCATGGGCTCGTTCGGGAGCAGTAATTCTGGCTGTGATGATCCTATGGTTTGGACGAACAGATTGTCTTCATAATAGCCTTCGCCCCTATCATTTACGGTGGCGATAAAAGCGAAGCGGGTTCCATCGGGCGATAGCTGCGCTTCCGCTTCATGATATCCATTGTCGGTCAGGCGAGTATCCCTGCCACTCGCAATATCTCGCAGCCACAGTTCCCGGTGGTGGCTGGCATAGCCTGCCCCCTCTGGCATGCGGCTGTAGATAATCTGGCTATCATCGGCTGACAGCGAAAAATGGCGAACGCTGAACGGGCCAGCCAGAACCCGCTCCGATATCTTCTCATCCCGCTGGTAACGCCATAATTCCATCGGAATGGAAACATCATAAGGCGCTATTTCACGCGCTTTGTCTTCCTTCGTTTTCTTTTCGTCACGCCGCATCCGAAAGTAGATCGTGCGACCATCATTCGTCCATTTGAGGTCTGAGACATTCTCCGGATGCTCGAACAATTTGGTCAGGCTTTTGCTCTCGATATCATAAAAATAGGCGGCAGCTTTTTCGTCATCTTCACGTTTTAACGTTGCCACAAAACCGGAACTGTCCGGGGACCATTGCGCGGTCGACAGGCTATCATCCTCAATCTCGCTGCGCGGAATTACCTGCAAGTCTCCAGTTTCGACATCTATCAGGTTATAAGCATCAGCCCTCTCATTCTCCGCCCAATCTACCGCGGATTGGACCATGACGATTTTCTTGCCATCCGCGGAAAGCACGGGGTCATCCAGCCGCGGCATCTCGATAAACGCAACCGGGCTTATAGTTGTTTTTTGAGATTTTTCGGCTGCCTGTAGCGGCGCTGACACAGCCATGCCGACTCCCAACAACAGACCAGCCATGGAACTTGCAACGCGTAAGTTTCTGATGATCACCATGCCCCTTACCCTTCTTTATGTTCAAAGAATTGTCATGATGCATCCAAATGCCGCAGGTCGCCAATTCATAATTCGAATGTCATCATGCGTTTTCGGCAAGATCACTGTCTCAACCGAACTGCTATTTACATCGAAAACATTATGGCGTTGTTATTAGCATTTTCAGGCACCGGCAATGCGGCTAGTCAGTCAATCCTTGCCCGCAAAAATACGGAAAATTCCGAAGTCGGTTGGGGGCGTGCAAATATGCCTTTGGGATTAATGCAAATATATGTGACAGCCGGATCGTAGCCGCTCACCGGTTCATAGGCACAGTCCGCGAAAGATACCGGCATGGTCGGTTGGTTGGAGAAAGCGACGTCATTATTGTAATCAAGGCTTAATGTGCTGCCATTGTCGACAAATACGATTGGGTCACTGCCCGGAAAATTGTCGGGTCCGCCATTATCGATATCATCGTTCAGAAAAGTCATCTGACTGGGCAACTGATCGATGATGAAGACGCTATCTTCTCCACCCGGTCCGCCGCCGACATTCTGGACGACAATTGTGTAGATAATATCTTCGCCGGGTATGGAAAAGCCGCTGCTGGCGCCACTGCCCGTATAGACGGAAGAGGTTTTGATGACGTTCAACTTGGCCGGATCAATTGACGACGTGCGCCCAAGTTCCGTAAAATTACCCTGACAATTGCCTGGGCTGCCATCAGTCGCTCCCCAATTGGGATCACCGACATTGTTGCCAAGTACGCTCGTGCCGGCGGAGCCTCCACTAACAACCGGTGTGATCGCAGCGCAGGTCGCACCAAATAGTCTGATTGCACCGCCGCCGCCACCGCCGCCGGTACCATGGGCGAATTGATCATTGGCTTCATCACCGCCTTCGCCTCCGGCAACCCGGAAAATAGGGGACCCAGATATACCGGTATTTACGGAGAGTGCGATTGCCCCACCCGCGCCGCCGCCGTCCGAACCATTAAAATTATCCGCAAGGGCCGACAGGCCGTCCGCAATCATCCGGCCGCCATTACCGACAAGCCGGTCCACCCGGACAAAGATAAGCCCGCCACCGCTGCGATCGCCACCGCTTTCAACCTGTGAGACTTCCGATCCCGATCCACCGCCGCCACCCATGAACAGTCGGTTGTTGGGAGAATAATCCAGGGCTTGGCCCCCAAGACCGCCAAAATTACCGTCATCGTCACACAGGTCCAGTTCACGACCACCCAGACCGCCAGCACCAATATTGCCGCCGCCACCGCCGCCGGCATCGGTAATATTGCCCCCGCCCCCGCCATTGCCATTATGTCCGCGCCGGGCCTCATGGGCCGATGCGCTTGGCACAATGCCTTCACCCTTGTTGCCGGTCCCTGCCTGCGTCACGCCAGTATAGTTGAATTGATCCGACCCACAGCTGTCAAAAGGCGTTGATGTTGCGAGCGCACCGCCACTAAAACCCCGACCTGTCGCATTGATATCTGCGCCCAATGTCAAAGTCCCGACCACATCAAATGCTACCACACCACCAATTCGTCCGTTCCAGGCCTGTGGCACGATCGTCTGGCTGAGGTTCAGGCTGTCAAAAACCGGCACACTGACCATCTGTAAAGAGCCACCCGTGGAAAATGACACCGTTGGAGCATCGGATAGAGTGACCGTATTTCCGGAAACCGAAACGATTTTGACATATTCGAAGCGCCCGGCACTATTATATGCGGTAATATCGCCATGGGCAGCATCGTCGGTTCGCGTGACGGAGGCCCCTTTCATCTGCACTATCAGTGCCCGGCTATTTGCGGTAAAACCGCTGCTGCTGGATAGCTGGACAGTTGTCGAAGAGATTGAGACAACCTGTGCATAGCTGTTTATCACGGTGCCGGAAGGAATATTGGTGGTCTGCGCAAAAGCCGCAGCATAAGGATATACGAGAACCGCCAGCAAGCCGGTGATGCATATTCGCCAGATCGATGCCCTCAGACTAAACAAGCCTTTCAATCCCCCGTTACCAAATCATCCTCAGAGAATCAGAAACGGTTGTTTCAAATCGAAATTAATCCAGATTCCGGCAATATATGTTCTCGTCACATTTCGGACGTCCGAATTTCTTCAATCTGTCACACAGATTGCCTCACGCCGTCACAGCTATGCTGCACTTGCACAGTCATATTTTCGCTGCTGCAATAAAAGGCTGATTCTCATGTTGAAATTTTCCGGTTCCAGGACCTCACTGCCCGCCCTCACTGTTTCTCTCGCGTTCGCGGCAACGGCACTGCCAGCCACGGCCCAAGACAATCTGGATGCCGTCAGTGATGAAGCTGCCGACGACAATGTCATTATCGTAACAGCCCAAAAACGCGAGCAATCGATCAAGGATGTGGCCGTCACGGTGACGGCGCAAAGCGGTGAGGATCTTGAAAATCTCGGCGTATCGGAAATTGATGAGCTGTCCCTTTTCGTACCGGGCCTGTTTGTTCAGGAACAAAGCGCCAATAATCCGGGCTTCGTCATTCGCGGTATCACATCCGATAGCGGCAGCGCGCAGCAAGCCCCACGCGTAACACTTTACTATAATGGTGTGGATATCAGCCGCTCACGCGGTTCCTATCAGGACCTGTTTGATCTGGAACGGGTTGAAGTTATCAAGGGCCCGCAAGCCACCTTGTTCGGCACCGCATCGACAATCGGAGCGGTCAGCATAATTTCTGCGAAACCTGAGCCCGGGTTTTCCGGCGCGGCGCGGGTTGGCTACGGCAACTTCGATCAGGTTCTTGTCAGCGGACATCTCAATCTGGGTAATGATGTCATTGCCGGCCGGATTGCCGGAGCCTTCAAAAAGCGCGATGGCTATGTCCGCAATATTGCCGGTGATCCCAACATTCCCAATCAAAATACCGCGGGTATTGATCAGGATGATCTTTACGCCCAGGATCAACTCGGCCTGCGTGCATCCCTGCGCTGGACCCCGTCTGACACAGCCACGGTTGATCTCATCGGAACCTATGACCGCCAGCGTAATTCCGGCACGCCCTTTGTCTCTGGTACATTGCCAGCAACGGGCGGTAGCGTTTCTCCTTTTGATCCGGTCGAACTTTCCGGATCACCTTTTTCGGAGACTGCTTTGGGGCTTCGCGAACTGGGTCTGGAACGCGATGTCTACGACCTGAACCTGACCATTGAAGCAGAACTTTCCGACGCCGTGACCCTGACGATGATCAACGGTTATCGCGAATTTGATTCGCTGGAGGTTTTTGATGCGGACGGTTCCGCCGCCTTCTATCTGGAATTTGCCGAACTGGCCGAAGGGCGCCAGTTCAGTCACGAGACAAGATTATCCTACGACAGTCCGGAATGGCGCGGTTTTGTTGGCCTCAACTATTTCCGTGAACGCGGTCGTCAGGCGGTGCCTTTCTCCACCGAGGAAGGTACATATCTGCAATGCGCCGCCGGCTTGATCCCGGGCCTGCCCTGCGTTGCACCAGACGGCGTTGTCACAGCAGAACAGGCGACCGCGCTCCTCACCGGCGGGGCGGCGACATTCCTGCCCTACCAGTCCAGCTTTCAGAACCGCGGCGACAATCAAAGCTTCTCACTCTTTGCTGATGCCACATGGCTGCCCACGCCAGAACTGGAAATCACCGGCGGTGTCCGGTTCCTGTTTGAAGACCGGGTCAGCTTTTACTCAACCGTCCAACCCAATAGTGTCATTTCCGGTGCACCCTTATTGCCAGTGGTCAACACCAATGGATTTGAACTCTCCGCAGAGGGCGATTTTAATGCCTTCCTGCCGCGCTTTAACATTCTCTATCGCGCTACGCCGAACCTTAATATTTACGGCACCATATCAAAGGGTCGCCGTTCTGCGGTCGTTGATGTCAGCGCGGCGACCTCTGTGTCGCCAGAGGTGGAGATAATCCCCAATGAGATTGTGTGGAATTATGAAGGCGGCCTGAAATATGCAGATAATGTGATATCGGCCAGCGTCGGTGTCTTCTATCAAACCTACAAGAATTTTCAGGTCAGTCGCGAAGACCCGGATGCGCCGGGAACATTTGAAACGGTCAATGCTGGCAGAGCCAGCAACTTTGGAGTCGAGGCGGAAGCACGCGCAAATATCGGAGAATTTTTCGATATATTTGCCAGCGCAGCCTATATTGATGCGAAGGTTGAAGAGGGCAATGACCTGGCCCCGGAATTTTCAGGTGCCCGCTTTCGCCTGCAATCAAAATGGCAACTGGCTGGCGGTTTTACCGCAGATGTTCCTCTGAACGACAATATCTCGATATTTCTGTCACCCAACGTGACTTATCAAAGCCAGCTGTTCTTTGAACTGCCAAATAGCGCTTTGATCAGTCAGGATGGAGATGTGCTCGCCAATATTCGCGGTGGTTTAAGCTTTAACGACGGCCAATATGAAATTGTCGGTTTCGCCCGCAACCTGTTCGACAAGGAATATCTGATCGATGCCGGCAATACCGGCGGGGCTTTCGGCATCCCGACCTTCATTCCTGGCGAGCCGCGCTTCTATGGCATACAGCTTGCTGCCAAATTCTAGGCTCCACGTTGGTCGAGCACAGTATTTTCCACCCCGATCCGGTGGCGCAGCAAAATCGCGTTTAATATCGTGAAAAGCAGCGCCACCCACGGAAGGCCCATGAGCAGTGGCACAATCGCGATTTCCAGCACGACGACCAGATAGTTGGGGTGGCTGATATATTTATATGGACCGCGCTTCACCCGATCAAAATGCGGTGCGGAGATGATCCGCGTGGTCCACCACCGGCCGATAGAAGCCAATGTCCAGACGCGCAGTATTTGCGTGCCGACAAACAGCGCGAGCATGATCGGATTCAAATCTCGCAAGGGATCGACCAGCAAAAAAATGATCGCCAGCCATGCACTGTGGAGGAAGATGAACCAGTGATAGTGATCCGCGCCGAATTCTTCCCCGCCTTCGGACAGCAGCCGCTTGGTATTGCCATTTGCATAGACCAGCTCGGCAAGACGCTGCACAACAATGTAGATCAGAACCCATGTGACAAGGGTCGGGGGAGTCGTAAAAATTGCGCCTAAACCACCCATCAATCTGCTCCTGCCGGATCCAATATTCCAAGTACGGATGTAAAGCCGGGACCAAGCGCTGTCATCAGGACAGGTTTCTGAGGATTATCCTCTAGTAATTTTTCGAGTACGAACAGCACCGTCGGTGATGACATATTGCCATGATGTTTCAGCACCTCGCGAGTGGCCGGGATGCCCGGCAGTTCCGGCGCAAAATAGTCTTCCAGAGCTTCCACCACCCGGCCGCCACCGGGATGACAGGCCGGCTCGCTCATTTCCGATTTTTCCAGACCATGTTCGCTGAGGAACTGATCGCAAAACGGCGTAAAATCCTTTGCCACAAAGGTTGGAATGTCGCGCGCCAGCACAAGGTCAAATCCGGTTTCACCAATATCCCAACCCATCATGTCACGTGTATCCGACCAGGTTTTCTGATCAAATGTGCGGAAAGACGGGTTCGCGCCCTGCCCGTTCCTTCCAGTCAGGACAGCCGCCGCACAACCGTCGGCAAACAGCGCGGTCGCAATCATGTTCTTCTTGTCAAACTGGCTATAGTCATAAGACAGGCTGCAAAGCTCCAGCGAGATCAGCAACACATTCTGGCCACCATTTGCATCTGCCAGATCATTAGCCAGTCTTATCCCCAATATGCCGCCCGCACAGCCATAGCCGAAGACCGGCACGGTCTGCACCGACTGGCGAAAACCCATGGTCTCGATCAGCCGGCTGGGAATAGACGGCGTCATTGTGCCGGTTGTGGAAATCATAACTATAACGTCAATATCAGCAGGTCGCAGAGCGGCTTTTGCCAAAGTCGCTGTTGCCGAACGCTCTGCCAGCGTCCTGCCCACTTCATCATAAATTTGCGCTCGCTCAGGCCAGCTGCGCTGCTCCAGATAGTAATCTGGTTCCCGCGCAATGTAGCGATGATCGATCCCGCTGTTGCCGAGTATCTGCTTCAATCGGGCAGGCAAAGCCGATCCGCGCGCCTTTGCCAGCACTTCCAGAACATCCTCTTGGCTGATCCTGTGGTCTGGAAGGGCGGTCGCGATGGATTTCAGTTGGGACATGGGACTAATTCGCGCTGCATGGATAAGCTGTTACACATGGCCGTTTCAGATACAAAAGAATAATCGGCATCCTGCCCGAACGGACGTATCAACGAAATTCCCGTTGCGAAGACAAGAAGATGGACTAGCATAGCATTTAACAGGGAAGGTTATAGATATCGCCGAAATAGATTTGGCACTTGTCGATAGCAGCTTGCGACTGCTTGCCATGGGCGGGCAGCTGATGATGATTGCCGTCTTGTTGATCAGCCGGACCCGCCGGGATTTGAAAATATCGCTATTGGGCGTCTTGATCGGTTCAATGGGCTATCTAGTCAATTCGTCAACCATGCTGGCACCGCCCCAGCCCTGGCGCATGCCGATTGATTTGCTTTCGGTGTCCACCACGGTCTGGGCCTGGATATTTGCCCATCAATTATTTGAGCGCCGCATCGCGAAACCACTGCTGATAGCGGCCCCAGCATTGCTTTTACTGTTATGGACCATCGCCTATATATTGCCTGGAAAGCAATGGTTCACCTTCTATGCGATTCATTTCCTGTCCCTTGCGCTCGTCATTCATCTTATCACCATAGCGCTGACCGACCGCGCCGATGACCTGATCGAAAAGCGGCGACGGATCAGAATGTATCTGCCGATATTTGTTGGCCTGCAGGTTGGCGGCGTTCTGACCTATGAGGTTTTCTTCGGCACCGCCGATAATCTGCCCGGCATTTCGGCGATCAATGCCATGCTGATCCTGATATTGATCATTGGTGCCGGCATGGCCGTGTTGACGGCGGAAGGCGATTTGTTTTCGAAACCGGTCGCCGATCGGCGGCCAGTCCGCTCGTCTCTCAATCTTTCTCCTTCGGAAACCGTGCTGCACGACAAGCTTATCGCCGCGATGAATGAAGGCCAATATCGCACGCCTTCCCTCACCATCGCGACGTTGGCCACGCAACTTGATACACCGGAACATCGCCTCCGTGCGCTCATCAACAAGCAACTCGGACATCGCAATTTTTCGTCCTTTCTCAACGGCTATCGAATCACCGAAGCCAAAGAAAAATTGTCTGATCGCGCGTTGGTTGACTTGCCGATACTGACAATCGCCATGGATTTGGGCTATGGATCGCTTGCGCCATTTAACCGCGCCTTTCGCGCTGAAACCGGTCAGACACCTAGTGATTTTCGCAAGGCTGCGATTGATCAAAACTGAAATAGTCTGATCATTTTTAAAATCGCACAGCATTTTTCAGCATTGCAGAGAGATGGATCAGGCTTTCTGTCACTTTGCCTTCATCAAACCAAAACTGCTTTTGATGGAGAATGAAATGCCTGAACTTTTTGATGCCATAGTGGACCATATGATCGGTGCTTTCACCTTTGATCTGGGACGCTATCTGATTGCTGCGGGCACATTGTCTTTAATCCTGTGGGCGTTTGGCAAATGGAGCTCCGCCCGGCGGATCCAGTCCCGCAAGGCCAGTATCGGGGATTATAAGCGCGAATTTTTATCATCGATGCGCACAGTCCTGGTTTTCGGGCTCACCACCATCAGTACGGTATTGCTGGAAGCCTCTGGCTGGATCTCCGTCATAACCGGTGAGATATTCTGGCCGTTGTTTATCCTACAGCTTTTGGCGATGATTGTTGCCCATGATGCCTATTTCTATTGGATGCATCGCTGGCTGCATACGAAAACGATGTTCCGTTTCTCTCATTTGCATCATCATAAGTCACGCACGCCAACGCCATGGGCCGCTTATAGCTTCTCGTCATTCGAGGCGATGGCAGAGGCAGCCTTTGTGCCCCTCTATCTGTTCCTGTTCTCGCTCTTTTCCGCTGGCATGTATCCATTCGCGATCTTCCTGTTCCTCGCCCATATGATTATCCGCAACGTCATGGGTCATGCTGGGGTGGAATTGTTCCCCGCCGGCTGGACGCGGAACAAATTTGTCGGCTGGATCACTACGACCACCCATCATGACCTGCACCATAGTCAGGGCAACAGCAATTTCGGCCTCTACTTCACTTGGTGGGACCGGATGATGGGCACCGAGCACCCTGACTATGAAGCCCGCTTTGATGCGGTCGCCAAACCGATCCGCCTTTCGGTGGGTGCCACCGCCAATATCTGCATCGCCGCCTTCTCGCTGCTTGCAGTGGCAACCACTGTCAATTTGATCTGATGTTGCAGGACAGCAAAGCCTATAATTTCCGTACCAATTTACAGAATTTGCTGTAGCAAGGCATTTAAAATTTCGCTTATACAATTGATATAATTATATTTTTATCGATATTCGGCATTTTTTGTGCACTGCAACATTTTTTCTTGACTTTAACGTAAGCCTTCCCTATTTGTGCACTGCAACAAACAAATGGAAGCAAAGATGGCTGATACGAAAACGACTGATACAAAGGCTGTTCCGGCTGCTAATAAGCCCGCCAGCCTCTCTGCTGAAGCGGCTTATGCTGCCGCTGCATCCGCAGAACCAGTAACCGCTGAAGAAGCGCCTGCTCCAAAAGCAGCCGCCACACCAGCACCAAAGACCGCAACAACAACCGCTCCGGCTCCTGCCGCGAAAACGCCGGTTGCTGCTGCAACAAAAACAACGGCTTCAAAACCTGCTGCAAAGAAGCCTGCAGCAACCAAGGCGGCTCCTAAAAAGACTGTTACGAAGCGCAAAGCCGCTCCGAAACACGCCGCAACAACCGCGAAAAAGACTGTTAAAAAAGGAACGACCAAAATGACAACCGCAAAGAAAACCACCGCAAAGAAAGCACCTGCGAAGAAAACCGTGAAAAAAGCTGCTCCAAAAGCAGCTGCAACCAACAAGAAAGCTCTTCAGGACATGGCTGCTAAATTGCAGGCCCAGCTTGAAAAGCTGACCGCAACCGCTCAGGAACGCGCTAAAGAAGTTGCTGACCGTGCTGTTGAAGTTTCCAAAGACGCTGTTGAATTCAACCGTCTGAACGTTGAAACGCTCGTCGAAAGCGGCAAAATCACCGCTAAAGGCGCTCAGGAAATCGGCAAAACCAACGTTAAATACACCCGCGAAAACTTTGCGGAAGCCAGCAACGTTCTGAAAAGCTCTTTCAATGTTGCTACGCCAAAAGATTTCGTTGAAATGCAAGCTGACTTCATGCGCAGCAGCCTGGACCGGGTTATGGACCAAGCCTCTAACAACATGGATGCTGTCACCACATTGGCTGGCAAAGCTTATCAGCCAATTGCTGATCGCGTCAGCACAATCCGTAAGGAAATTCAGAAAGCCGCTTAAGCCGCTTTCATCGTCACGTAAAAGGCCGTTCCCTCGGGAGCGGCCTTTTTCTTTTGGTCATGACAGGTCGATTTATCGTAAAATCGTCGCCAATTGATCAATCCGCCACTTGCCCTGAAGGGTGAAAATACCATATCCTATTCGACATGACTGAAGCAGAGATTCTCTCCCCCACATCAATTGACGCCGCCGCCCTCTTTTTCAAAGGCAGCGAAGCGGCAAAATTGCGCGAGCAGATGGCCAAAAGAATGGCCGGGGATGATGATGACGGCGCTGACAATAGCGGCACTGATGACAGCGATGACACCGATCTCGGCATAGCGACCAAAACACGCACCAAAACCAAAAAACCCAATCCTTACAAAGTCCTGCTACTCAATGACGATTACACACCGATGGAATTTGTCGTGCTGGTACTCAAACGCTTTTTCCAGATGGATATTGATGAAGCGACCCGGGTCATGCTCCATGTCCACCAGAAAGGCGTCGGCATCTGCGGGACGTTCAGCTATGAAGTCGCTGAAACAAAAGTCACTCAGGTGATGGACTTTGCCCGCAAGAACCAGCACCCCTTGCAGTGCACTTTAGAAAAAGCCTGACCCGACACCAATTATATAAGGAAATAGATATGTCAGAGACCCCGGTGATTACCGTAGATATTGTCTCGGACGTGGTCTGCCCTTGGTGCATCATTGGCTTCAAAAAACTCGAACAGGCCATGCAGCGCTTTGAGGGCAAAGCGGAGTTTGCCCTCGCCTGGCATGCGTTTGAACTCAACCCGAACATGCCGCCCGAGGGGCAGGATATTAACGAGCATATGGCGCAGAAATATGGCGCTACACCGGAGCAGAGCAAAGCCAATCGTGAGCGGCTGCGCAATGCTGGCAGCGATCTCGACTTTGAGTTCAGCTATCATGAAAATATGCGGATGGTGAACACATTTGATGCTCACCGCTTGCTCCATTGGGCCGGGGAAACCGGCAAGCAAACCGCACTCAAGCTGGCTTTGTTCAAAGCCCATTTCACCGACGGTAAAGACGTCAGCGATCATGAAGTCTTGACTGAAGTGGCCTTAACCGTCGGCCTGGATGAAAAACGCGTCCGCAACCTGCTAGCCAGTGACATGTACGCTGCGGATGTCCGTGCGGTTGAAGCCCAATGGCAAGACCGTTTCATCTCCGGGGTTCCGGCGTTTATCTTCAACAAGAAATTCATGGTCCCCGGCGCACAGGACAGCGACGTCTTCGCCCAGATTATTGAGAATAAAGTATTGGCGGCGGCAGCCTGAACCTACTTGTTCGGCAATCTCTTGGGCGGCATCGGAAAGAAACCAGACGTTCGCTCGATATAATCCACATAATCCGGCCGGTTCTTGCGCAGCGCATATTCCAGCATGGGTGCGCCGCTCCATTTGGTTAGCGTGAAGCTGAGGAACAAAGGCCCGATGATCGCTACCCACGCCGGCCAACCAACTTGCGCCGCGACGAGCCAGATGCCCCACCAGGTACAAAAATCACCGAAATAATTGGGGTGCCGGGTATAACGCCAAAGACCGGTATCCAGCACTTTGCCTTTATTCGATGGATCCGCCTTGAACGCCTTGAGCTGCGCATCCCCGATCGTTTCGAAAGCGATACCGATAACGGCAAGTACCAACCCGATAATGGCAATCAGTCCAAGGCCCTGATCACCCGATAGCAATATACCAATTTGAGCCGGCAAGCAGACCATGAAAAGCAGCGGGATCTGCAATACCCACGCTTTTATCAAAGCGGTTTTCGCAAAGCTCCATCCCTTTTTCTTCATCGCGGTGCCGATAATCTTGGTATAGCGCGGATCCTCGCCCTCCTTGCTCCAACGCAGATACAGATGCGTGCCAAGCCGCACACCCCATGTGACGGTTAGGCCGAAGATCGTCCAACCTAACCAGCCGGCATTTCCCACTTGCCAAATCGATGCGCCCGCCATGATCGCCATGCCATAAGCCCAGAAGGCATCGATAAAGGACACATCACGAATTTTTATGGAAACGAGCCAGAGAATGATCATGACCGCGACCAGCAGGACAAGATTCAGGCCAAGGGCTGCGAGCAGCGTCATCCCTCTTCTCCCGGTTTCCCCGCGCCCGGTTCCGGGTCGGGATTGGTGTGGACGATATCATCCATGGCTTTTTCGGGGAATTTCGGCGTGACGCTGTGATAAAAGCTGCTGACCTTCGCCATATCGGTTTCATAGTCGCCGGTCACCTCAATTTGCGGCCCCAGCCCGCCGGTTTTCTTGGCATAGTCCATCATCCCGATGATCAGCGGGACCTTGGCCTTCAGCGCAATATAGTAGAAGCCAGTTCGCCATTGCCGAACGTTGCCGCGCGTCCCTTCTGGCGGAATGGTCAGTATGAAGTCATCGCGCTTCTCAAACTCCGCAACCATCGCATCGACCATGTTGTTAGACTTGGACCGATCAACCGGAATACCGCCCATCCGCCGCATCATGTCCCCAAATGGCCATTTGAACAGTGTATCCTTGCCGATCCAGTAAGACTGGATCTTCAGCTTGTTGGTCAGCCCGAAAAAATAGATAAAGTCCCAGTTGCTCGTATGCGGTGCGGCGATGATCACGCATTTGCGCGGCGCCGGGTTTTCCTGAACGGCCTTCCAGCCGGTAATGGTATAGACGAACACGGAAAAGCGCCGGACAATCTCCGACAGCCAGTTTGGTTTGATATTATTGTGCACGCTTCCCCCGTTTGCGACCCCGCTCGCAGCTGTGAAATGACAATAGGTCCATTTCCCCCAAGCGCAACGGCAGATATGCCTCGCCAATTACCCGCGGTTCAGCTTTTGGCAATCCGAAATATCTAGATTTTACAGGCATCGCATCTGGAGGGACAGCATTCATGAAGATATCACCGCTATTGGCATCAGCCACAATCCTCTCAATTCTCGCTATACAGCCCACTATAGCACAAACAGGGCAACCCGCTGAAACACCGCGCAATCCGCAAGTGGACTATGCAGGCTTTCTGCAACTCACCGAACAGCTATCCGAATATCGTACCGGCCGACTGATCGATCTGGACCGTTTTAACATAGTGGCAAAGCAACCAAACGCTGTCATTTTGGACACCCGTTCAGCTGCTGCCTTTGCACAGGGTCATATTGACGGCGCAATCAACATTCCGTTTTCCGATTTCACCGAAGAAAAGCTGGCCAAGATATTGGGCGACAAATCGCGGCCGATCTTGATCTACTGCAATAATAATTTTCGCGATAATGTTCCGCCGATCGTTCTGAAACGCGCGCCATTAGCGTTGAATATCCCAACTTTTATAAACCTTTACGGCTATGGCTATGAGAATATCTATGAACTTAACGGGGTGACCCATATTGCCGATCCGCGCGCGAATTGGACCGGAGAACCGTCTCCCTTCATGCTGGGCACATCGTCTTTGCGCGGTCCTGCTACCTTGGATGTGACGCGCGCCAACTAGACGGTTTTTCAAAAGTGCCTTGCCAGATTCCGCGCTTGGCATTTTCCGCTTGCGCTTCTTCGGCCCCGTAAATGACCTGATCAAAATTGTCAGATGATATCGCGTGGCCTTCAGACACCATGTGAGCACCAAGGTCTTTATCGTCGCTGATGCACGTTACGATCGTGCGCCCATATTGATCCCGGGCATGAACATCGCAGTTATACTCGCCAGCACCCAAACTTTCTTCCAGCGCCGCGCGTGCCTGTTTGCCGCAAGGCCAATCCGCCCCCGCAGCATCTTTGCATGATTGGCGATATTCCGGCGCATCTATTCCATAGATGCGATATTCCATATCCGCATCACGGAAGCTGTCTCCGTCAATTACGCTAACCTGTTTGCCATTAATGATGATGATCTCTGCCGGGTTGACCCAGCGCATCAACACCCATGCACCACTGATAATGGCCAGGAACAGCAATGTGGATTTGAATCTACCGAAATATTTGCGAGCCATGCCTGCGAGACTAGCGAATTGCCAAAGTCACGCAATGATGATCAGAGAGCGATCAGGAAGCCGCCATTTTCAGCGTCGGATATTTCGATACGATATGATCAAATACCGCTGGATGCAGGGCCTGAACAAATTCACAGCCATAATAATCACCCTCTACCCAGCAAATTTTGCTTTCTATCGCGGCAAAGGAGGGCAAGCCCATGAAAATATTCTTCTCGCCGGTCAACCGCGTCATACAGCGCATGCGAAATCCGGAAAGCGACAGGTCGATAATCATTGCTTCAACCCTGCCCAATCCCGGTTCACGGACTTCAGCAGAAATCTCAACCCCGGCACGCGTGGAAACCCGGTGATCACCGCGCTTGATACGCTTACGTGGCAGTCCTTTTACATTGCTGTCGCTCATGAAATTCCGAACCTGAAAATGACAAGATGATATTGCTGTCGATGATGTCATAGCTTTTTGAACCAACCGACATCTTGTCTTATTTAAATACCAGCAGATGATTAGGCAAAGGTTAACAGCTCCTCTGTTTTGCATGGTTAAGGGGCCTGCGCGATACCTGCGATATTTACCGGTCTTTCGAGCTTTTCGCCGTTAACCAGCGCTGGCTTTTCAAAAACCTATTTTGGAAATATCCGGCCCAAACCGCTTTCCTACATATGTTTTCATATGATAGTTTTTGCTCGGCTCTTTCTCAATTCTGAATAAATTTCCGCTCCAGAAAATCGGGTGAGAACTGTGTGAACTTTGGATGGGTAGATAAGGAATGTTGATCTATTGATTGCGCTTGGCACAAGCGCTGCGCGGGGAAGGAAAAAGACGTGTGAATTGTGTGAACTTTAAATCTACAACCGCGCCGACATCATTGCATTAACCCGGCCCGCAATCGGTTTGACAGAGATCGGCCTCTTCATCCTCCAGCTCGATCTGGATGGTGATATGGTGAATGGCGAAACGTTTCTTCATCGATGCCTGCACATCCGCCAAAAATCCTTTGCCGGGATGGCCGCCCGGAATGACCAGATGCGCTGTCATCGCCGTTTCACTGGTGCTCATCGGCCAGATGTGCAGATCATGAACAGTTTCTACGCCGGGGAAATCTGACAGAGCGTCAAAAACCTCTTCCACATCAATATCCCGCGGAACACCTGCCAGGGACATACGTACGGCTTCCGATAACAACCCCCAGGTGCTCCAAAAGATCAGCGCAACGATGAACAGGCTGATCAAGGGGTCGATCCAGTTAAATCCGGTGTAGAAAATCGCGATCCCGCCAACGACGACACCGGCCGAAACACCTGCATCTGCCATCATGTGCAGAAACGCGCCGCGAATGTTGATGTCTTCCTTCTGCCCGCGCAGGAACAACATCGCGGTTCCGAAATTGATGAGGATGCCGATAGACGCCACGATAATGACCGTCGTTGATGCCACTTCGCTAGGCGCACGAAATCGTCCGATGGCTTCCCACGCAATTGCACCGCAAGCCACCAGCAGAAACAGTCCATTTAGCAATGCCGCCAATATAGACGATCCGCCAAGACCATAGGTGAATTGCCTGCTCGGCGGTCGCTTGGCAAGCTCCGCGCCAGCCCATGCGACAGCAAGTCCCAAAACATCGGAAAGGTTGTGACCGGCATCGGCGAGCAACGCCATTGAGCCAGACAGCAACCCGTAGGTTACCTCGATTATGATATAGATTATATTGAGCGTAATGCCGAGTGCGAACGCACGGCTGAAATTCGTCGGCATATGGCCATGCGGGCCATGGCGATCATGATGGCTGTGGAAAATATGTCCGTGATGATGATGCCCGGACATCCGCGCTCCGATAAATTACTCAATGACTAGTTATTAAATACACGGATTTATCGGAGTGGTCTATGATTATTATTCAATGTTTTCTGTATGTTATATCATATGAGCGATATTCTATCTGCAATTAGTCAACAATCAGGCCGATGGCGAGATAGATAATGATCGCAGAACCGAAGCCAAAGATCGTTGCAAGCACAAAGATGATACGCAGCAGATTGGCGTCCATGCCGCTCCAATTTGCAAGGCCGGAACATACGCCCATCAGCTTGCCATTGGCTTTGTCGAGTTTCAGTTTGTTTTTCACAGGGTTATTCTTCCGCTTGTTTGATGAAATGGGTTCAGGCCAGCTGGTTGGCGTGGAACCGGTGGATTTGTTCTTGTCCGCCATCAGATCACCATTGAACCGGCGTTGTTGATGGCTGGAGCAATGCTGGCGCTCACAAAAATCGCAGCTGAGAAAAGAGCGGCAAAGCCAGCAAGAAATTTATTTTGGAGTTCGTAGGTCATGATATTTCCTTTCAGGGGATTTGGAGAAAAATTAGATTACCAGAGAGCCGGCATTGTTGATCGCTGGTCCAACGCTGGCACCGATGAAGACGGCGGCAGAAACGAAAGCGGCGAAAGCGGCGGTGATATTGTTTGAGACATTGGTGAACATTTTTGATTTCCTTCTAATTTAAAAACTGGGCTTCGCGGTTGTGTTAGCGAAGATGTCTCATACATTGCACAGGCCGTGCCAGTTTCATGTTCTTCTTATATTTCATATACTTATATCAATTTACCACCAATCGTAAAACTGTCTAAAACCGTTATTTAGTATAAATTGCTAACTTTTAGTATTTTATGAATGGACAATGAACAAACCTGTCTCGGTTTGCGAATTTTCTTCTCATCATATCGCTGCACGGCTAGGAGTGACGACCTGTCATGACGATTTCCCGGCTCACCCTGCAAAATTTCAGAAACTATCCTCAGCTGCGCTTGGAAACTACGCCTGGCTTTGTCGTGCTGAGTGGGGAAAACGGGGCCGGGAAGACCAATATATTGGAAGCGGTATCGCTACTCTCACCGGGGCGCGGCTTGCGCCGAGCGGCACTTAAGGACATCGCCTTTGAAGGCGGTGCAGGCGATTTCGCGGTAGCAGCCGAACTGGACGATGTTCA
The DNA here is from genome assembly GCA_947495985.1 of uncultured Sphingomonadaceae bacterium. GTDB lineage: Bacteria > Pseudomonadota > Alphaproteobacteria > Sphingomonadales > Sphingomonadaceae > Parasphingorhabdus. Next base: position 269,080 of record CANMBD010000001.1, on the reverse strand, counting down.
GCTGGGCACCGGCACAAGCGCCGAATATCCGGAGCGCAGGAAAACGCGCGTCAACGGCGGCGCCGTACCCACTAATGATCTGGCACAATGGTTATCAATATTATGGCTGACCCCGGCAATGGATCGTCTGTTCATGGAAGGCGCCTCGGGACGGCGTAACTTTCTGGATCGCCTTGTTACTGCGCTGGAACCCGATCATGCCCGCAACTGCACCCGCTATGATGCAGCGAGGCGGGAGCGTAATCGGTTGTTGGCCGACGAATATATGCCGGATACAGAATGGCTGGACGCGCTTGATGGGCAGCTTGCAAATTTTGGCAGCGCTCTGGCAGAAGCCCGCTTTCGGATTGCAGAGGCTTTGAACAAAGCCCTTGCGATGACCGATAACGGACTCTTCGCCGCAGCCCGGCTCAATCTGGATGATGACGAGCTGCGCAACCAGTCAGCATTGTTGGAGGCACTGAGGGCAAGCCGCCAGGCAGACCGGGCCGCGGGGCGCACCCTGAAAGGACCGCACCGCGCTGACCTGACCGTCTTTCACCGGACAAAAGATCAGGCGGCGGAAAAATGCTCAACCGGAGAACAGAAAGCCCTGCTATTCTCGATCATATTGGCGCATGCCGACCTTATCACCGAACAAAGAGGAAGCCGTCCGATCCTGTTGCTCGACGAAGTGGCGGCCCATCTCGATCCCAGACGCCGCGCGACACTGTTCGGGCAGCTTGCAGAAAAAGGCGGGCAAGTATGGCTAACCGGCACCGAACCCGGACTATTTGAAGATGTGCCCGATCACGCCCTGCATTTCCAGGTCGCGGAGGGTAGAGTTACAAAGCGTTAACCAAGCATTTTAGCAGGGGATTTGCCATTTTGACATAAGTCAGCGCTATGCGGACGCTTGTCAAAAATATCACTCCAGACAGCCCGGTAACGTTGGTTGAGAAACTGGGAAGTTCGATCATACCAATATTGCTGGTACTGCAGGCAATATTCTTCCCGGCCATGGTTCGTGCGGCTGACGGTTCGCCATCAGCATATCTGCAATGCGTTCCCTTCGCCCGCGAACTAAGTGGTATCCAGATTTACGGCGATGCCCATACGTGGTGGCGACAGGCACGCTTTGCTTATGAGCGCGGTGATGTTCCGCAGCTCGGCGCTGTCCTCTCACTCAAGAGCCACGGCAAAATGCGGCTCGGTCATGTCGCTGTGGTTAGCCAGATTATTGATGACCGTAACATTTTGCTGGACCACGCCAACTGGTCTCCGATTAACGGTCGTCGCGGACAGATTGAGCGCAGCGTCGCCGCCGTTGATGTTTCGCCAAATGGCGACTGGAGCCGCGTAAAGATCTGGTATGCGCCGATTGGGGCGCTCGGCAAAACTGCCTACCCAGTGAATGGATTTATCTATCCCAATGAGAAACCAAGCAATTTTCGGAAAAATGCGGGCAGACAATGGGCTGCGACAACGGCCGTTCACCAGCCCAAGGCGCCCAACCGCAATCTTTTTGCCCGAAAGATGAAGTCCGAACTGGAACAGCAGGCACGGCGGGAACAGCTGGCAGATAACCGGTTAGATGAGGCTCAGCCAACCGATCTCATCGGAGAATTGCTGGACAGAGTGGGCAGCTAAAGCCAGAACGGCTGCAGTGCCATCCGCGCTGGAGCAAATGATGAATGACAATCCCCCTATCTGCCTTATCATTTTAGCTGGCGGCATGTCTCGCCGTATGGGCAGGGAAAAAGCAACTATCCAACTTGACGGACAGCGGTTGATCGACCGGGCCATCGCACGATACCAGCCTTCGGTAGACCGGATATGGCTATCAGCGCCCGATGATTTTCATACCGGCCTCGATATCATCTCGGATGATCCTGATATGCCGGGCGGCCCGGTTGGTGCAATTTTTACGATCGCAGAGCAGTTGCCAATATTGTGCCCGGAGGCGACCGGCTTCGTCACAATACCGGTAGATGCACCTTTTGCGCCTGATGATGTCATATCGCGACTAAGCGCGGTTTCCGGCTGCTCGGTTGCGCAAGGCCCTAGACGCCTGCATCCGGTTTTTGGCTACTGGCGCTGCGATATCGTCAATAGTGTGCGTGAAACCCATGATATCGGCGAACGATCTCCATCGCTACACTGGCTGGTCCGGCAATGTGATGCGAAGTTGGTGACATGGCACGATGAAGACGCGTTTATCAACATCAACACGCCTGAGGATCTGGCTGCCGCGGAAACCCAAATATAAAAGCCGGCGCATGAGGGGGTGCACCGGCTTTCGTTTTCACTGCCTGACAGAGGAAAACTATCCCTCTGCAAGTCATTATTTCAGGCGGCGAATTTCTTTTTTGGTCAATGATGTCATCAACTTGCCGTCGGTTTTGGTCAGTGTTTCAGCCTGAACCCGACGCACTTTGCCTTTGTAGATGACCAGTACATCGCCATCATCAGCAACACGATTGACCTTGGCAATGCTTGAACCCGAAGCATCATAGAGGCGATCATTACGTTCTGCGTCAGCGGCAAATGCTGCAGGAGCCGTCAGCGAAAGCGCGGCTGCTCCAAGGATGATAGAAGTAAATTTGTTCATGGTGAGTCTCCAATGAGAGTTAGGGAGGATGAGACACCAGTATGCTTACATGAAAGTAAGTTGCAATGTGAAATGTTGCACCCGCGAGTTGCATTTTTGCAATTGACCGGCGTTTATTGCAAAAAGTGCGAGTCCCGTAATATTGTTGCGCAACCGGCCAATTTTGTGCCAACCTTCCGGCAATGATCACTATGGGATATTTTATGAAACGCTTGGTTTATCTATTCGCGCTTGCCGCATTGCCGACTTCGATACATGCACAAGACAGCAAAGAAGCTGAAATCCTTATGGGAATTGATGCGCGTTATGATGAAACCGCCAGCGTGGCTCGTCAGATCTGGGAATGGGCAGAAGTCGGCTATCAAGAGGAAAAAGCCAGCGGCCTGCTGCAACAAAGCCTGCGTACCCAGGGATTTAAGATAGAGGCTGGCGTTGCAGAAATCCCGACTGCCTTTGTTGCGGAATATGGCAATGGCGGTCCAATCATTGCCATCCTCGCTGAATTTGATGCCCTGCCCGGCATCAATCAGGACGCCGTTGCGACAAGATCGCCCATCGCGGGCAAAGACGCTTCTCACGCTTGCGGTCATAATCTGTTCGGGGCAGGATCGGTGGAAGCCGCCATTGCAGTGAAGAAATGGCTCGACGAGACCGGGACGCCGGGAACGGTTCGCCTATACGGAACACCGGCTGAAGAAGGCGGTAGCGGAAAAGTCTACATGGTCAGAGCCGGCTTGTTCGACGATGTCGATTTCGCCCTCCACTGGCATGCTGATGACGAAAATTCGGCGGCTGCGCGGACCACATTGGCCAATCGGTCTGCCAAATTCCGTTTCAAAGGTGTGTCTGCTCACGCGGCTGGCGCTCCGGAAAAAGCGAGATCTGCGCTGGATGGCGTCGAGGCATTCAACCTGATGATCAACATGATGCGAGAGCATGTACCGCAGGATTCGCGTATCCACTACGTTATTACCGAGGGTGGCACAGCTCCCAACGTCGTACCGGATTTTGCCGAAGTCTTTTACTATGTCCGTCACCCCGATCCTGACGGCGTTGATGCGATATGGGAACGTCTGGAAGATGCCGCCCGCGGCGCTGCACTGGGTACTGGTACCAAAGTCGATTGGGAAGTTATTCACGGTAACAACCCGCTGCTGGTCAACGAACCGCTGGCCAAAATGATGGATGCCAAATTGCGGGAAATTGGCGGCGTAACCTATACGCCCGAAGAGCAAAAATTCGCTGAGCGCATATATGCCAGTTTTGACAATCCGAAACTGAAGCTCGGCAGTGAGACCGAGATACAGCCCTATGATGTGACCCTTGGTTATGGCTCTACCGACGTAGGCGATGTGTCTTATGCCACACCGACGGTCGGCCTGAGCACCGCAACCTGGGTTCCGGGAACCTCTGCCCATAGCTGGCAGTCGTCGGCAGCCAGCGGCATGTCGATCGGGTTCAAAGGCACGCAGGTGGCTGCAAAAACACTAACCCTTGCCGCAATTGAGCTTTATACCAATCCCGAATTGCGGACCGAAGCCAAGGCCGAATTCGATAAAGCCCGGGGTCCGGACTATAAGTATAAGTCGTTGCTAGGTGACCGAAAACCACCACTCGATTATCGCAAGTAGGGAGCCGTAGAGTCGACTATGCTCCTTCATCCTAGATTCTATCAAGGCCTCCCAAATCCGAAGGGACGTGCATTTTTTGGGTTCTGAGACCACTCAAAGACCGGAAGACGAATTGGTTATCCAACGTCTTCAGACTATTGTGGAGCTATGGCTTTGCCTATCCCCCTTCGTCCATTGGCGCGGCGTATACGTCATCGCTTCAGCACCTATGGCCTTTCGCAACTTTCCCGGACGATACTACGGGAAGGGTTGACCTACCTCACTCCGGCCAAGTTGATAAGGATCGAGGAAGCACTGGAATCGGCCAGCCGCGTCGAAGGAGACTTTGTCGAGTTTGGAGTGGCGCTGGGCGGCTCAGCCATACTCATCGCGAATCAGGCCAAAGATCGCCAGTTTCATGGCTTTGACGTTTTTGGCATGATCCCCGAACCGACGTCTGAGAAAGACGATGATAAATCGAAATCCCGGTACGAAACCATTAAATCAGGAACATCACGCGGTATCGGTGGAGAATCCTACTATGGTTACAGGGAAGATTTATTCTCGGACGTCAAAGACAGTTTTGCCCGCCATGGGCTGACGGTCGGAGAGAAGGGTATCTTTCTACATAAAGGTTTATTCGAAGATACATGGCCAGATGTAAATGTGGACAGGCTGGCCTTTGCTCATGTCGATTGCGACTGGTATGAACCCGTCGCCTATTGCCTGAAGTCTATCGCGGCGAAACTGAGTCCGGGCGGCGTGATTGTGATCGATGATTTTCACGATTACGGCGGTTGCCGGACAGCTGTTGAAGAGTTCCTCTCTCTCAACCCCCACTATGATTTTGAAGACGGCCCCAATCCGATTTTGCGGCGCCAAGCCTGACTCTGCAGATCGAATTGGGGCCGTCTAATTTACTCCCACCAGTAAGTTGACCGTTTCCGTGCTCCGGTCACGACTTCATTCATAGTCACCGGATCGTACATCCGGCCATTGATCATGACACGGTGGATCTTGTCACTGTTGCGGATATCGACGGTCGGGTCGGCGTCCAGCACAACCAGATCGGCGAGCTTACCGGTTTCCAGCGATCCAATCTCATCCGCCATGCCGAGCGATTTGGCGGAATCAATCGTACCGGATCGCAGCGCCTGTAACGGCGACATACCGCCGCGGACGAAGGACCAGAGTTCCCAATGAGTCGCTATACCGGCTTGTTGACCATGCGCGCCGATGGACACCAATACACCCTTGTCCGCCAGCTTCTTGGCTTCGCGGGCATTATCGTCATCGACAAAATCCTCTTCCGGTGCCTTGGTCCGGCGCACGTTGGCAGCGGCCAACTGTTTCGGCGGCGTGTGCGTTAGCAGCGGATGTTTGAACACATCAGTCGCCTGCCGCCAATATGGGTCACCAGCGAGACCGCCATAGCTGACCACTATTGTAGGCGTGTAGTTGGTCTGTGATTGCGAGAACATTTGGACGACATCGTCGTAGAAAATATCCAGCGGGATATTATGTTCCAGCGTCGAGTTACCGTCAGCGATCAATGCCATATCCATGCCATAGAGCGATCCGCCCTCTGCCACGACCAGCATGTTTTCCTGACGCGCGGCTTCGACAACCTGCTGGCGCTGTTCCCGGCGCGGCTGATTGTAATTCTTGACGCTGCTGCCGCCCTGCGCCTTCAGCCGCCGGACATGGTCCAGCGCATCATCGAGATTGTTAATCTCTGCATAAACACGCGGCGCTTTCGCTCCATATACAATCTCTCCGGTTGAGAAGATACGTGGCCCTATCAATTGGCCGGCCCGCTGCATTTCTGCTGCCACAAAAATCTCGCTCGCCCTGCTGGACGGATCATGAATGGTCGTGGTGCCCAATGCCAGATTCTGCATCAGTGACCAGTTTTGCTGCGGGACCAATTCATCCGTTCCTTGCGCACCATGGGCATGCGCATCGATATAGCCGGGCACAATGGTTTTGCCTGTGACATCAACCACGGTTGCCCCAGCTGGAACGGCAATATTGCCACGTCCGCCGATAGAGATGATCTTGTTGTCCTTGACGACAATCGTGCCATCCTCAACGACCCCGCCCTGATCATCAGCCATCGTGATCAACCGCGCGCCGATCAAAGCGACCACCCCAGCGGGCTTGTCGGCGGCGACAGTTCGCTCCAGCGAGACGCCGCTGGTTGGCGGAGTGAATTTCGGTGCGTCTTTCCCTGCTGGCGCATTGGAAAAAAGAGCGCTGGTCTTCGCGGTAAAGACTTGCGGTCCAATGCTCCAATGGAGTTGCTGCCCGTTTTGCGACCAGTGTATGTAGTCCGCTCCGCCCTTGCTGACCCGGGTTACCGGCAGCGACTTGCTGTCCGGAGCAACTGCAACGGCCTGCGTACCGGGAAGCAGAGGCATGACAAACACTTCGTAATTCTGGCGGAAAGCGACATATTGCCCGTCTGGTGACACTATATAGTCATTAGCCAATTCGCCGGTTGCATGGGTGCGCTTCGCTTCGCCTTTAAGGTCGCTGCTCATCAACACGCGTTTATTGTCTTTCTGCGCCATCATGAACACACGGTCGCTGCTCGCGCCATATTGGGGCCCTGCAGCCCCCTTTGCGACACGTTCGGGTGTGCCGCCCGATGCAGCGACGCGGTACACGCCATCTTCGACCGAATAGTCGGGGGAGGTAAGATATCCGCCGCCCTGCATTTCGAAAATGATCGTGCGGCCATCGGGGGAAAAATGTGGTCGGGCATAATGGCCAGGCCGATTGGTCACGACGCGGGACGACCCACCGGAAGCACTCACGGTCTTGATCCGACCAAGGTTGCTATCGGTCCATCCCACAAAAACAATCGACCGGCCATCACGGGACCAGGACGGGAACAGCTCGCGTTCGCCATTGCTACGGGTCAGGCGTCTGGCCGCGCCACCACCCATTGGTTTGATGTAGAGTTGCCCAAGGCTTTCAAACACAACCTGTCGGCCGTTAGGTGACACTTCAGCGAAGCGCGGCATCTTTGTGGTGAAGCTATCGGGCGCTACGGTAATTTTGGGATGCGGCGCATCTGCAATGCCGCGCGTGTCATTGATCGCAAACGGGATGACCGAAGCACCGGTACCATCGGCAGCAACTTTGCGGATTTTCCCGCCGGCCCAAAATACAATGCTGCGACTGTCCGGTGTCCAGTCCATGTTGGGATAAACCCCGGTCACGGCCCATGTCTCCTGCACATCCTGATCCAGATCGTCATAGACCTTGCGCTCTATTCCCGTGGCAAGGTCTTTTACATAAAGCTTGGACTTCGCCCGCTCACGCCGGACAAAAGCAATGCTCTTGCCATCCGGTGACGGTGTTGGCCGCACTGACCCACCGAGACCCGATACAGCGGTCGTAATTTCGCCACTTTCCAAGTCATATTCCTCGATGTTGAACAGGTCCGTATTGGAATCCTGCGCATAGATGAACTGACCACCAGACGTGATATTGCGGGTATAATAAAGCGACTTGCCATCGGGGGCATAAATGGGCTCGCCCAGCTCTTTTTGGTGCTGTTCATTGGGCTTTTTGACCAGAACAACCCCTGCCCCGCCCGAAACATGATAGACCCAGACTTCTCCGGTTCCGAGCGACCGACCGGTGGTGAAATGCTTTTTGGCAATGATATACCGGCCATCGGGGCTCCAGCTTGGCTGATAGAGCAGGCGGAATTTCTCTTTTGTTACCTGCCGCTTGTCACTGCCATCGCGGTTCATGATCCAGATATTGTCGCCACCGCCACGGTCTGAGGTAAAGGCGATACGTTTCCCGTCAGGGGAGAAACGCGGCTGCACTTCCCACGCCAGCCCTTCAGCAATACGAGTGGGCGTTCCACCTGCCATCGGCATGGTATAGATATCGCCAAGCAGCGCAAAGGCGATACTCTGGCCATCAGGACTGACATCGACATCAATCCAGCTACCCTCATCGGTCTTGATCGGTATCTGCTTGATGGTTGCACCCTTTGGAGCGTTAACATCCCAATTTTCCTCTTTGGATTTGTCATCAGACGATTGTGCGTGCACCTGCCCGGCAAGAGAAATGGCGGCAAGCGCCGTAATCAGATGATATTTCATGGAGGACTCCCTTAGGCTTTATTTTATGTCGTAGGTTAACAACAAAATTAGCCGGATGAACAGAGAAACTTCATACTCGACAAAACCACCCGCTGGTTTCGATGATGGACCTCACAGCTTTATTGGATTACAAGGCTTTACATGGGGTTATTCAGGTGGGGAACATGACGGGGGCCAGCCAGCACTATAGATATATCGCCGCAGCGGCGAGTGTGGCGATGCTGCTGATATCGGGCTGCGCGAGCCAGCCTTTAACCAGCCAGTCACAGCAAGTCGGCTCCCCCATGGCAGAGCCGGAACCCGCTGCCCTGCCTCCCCCTCCGCCGGCTCCCGTAGCGGTGGCCAAGCCACGCCCGCGCCCTGCGCAGAAGAGAATAGTTGACAAGGTCGGATCGAAGGCCGGGAAGACAGTGAAACGCTCCATTAGTGCCGGATCATTATCAGGGATGTTTCGAGGAGGCCGCGGAATCCCGAAATACCCCGTCTGGCCCCCTGAAACGCCGTCCTCGCGCGTCAGCCTTGATCGCTTCATCAAGGCTCGGGCAAATTTGTCACTTCATGATGCCGGTCAGAAGCTTAAGGCGGCTTTCGAGGATGCAGGCTATCTGGAATATAGCTATTTTTCTGCTCCGGGTGGCTTTGTCCTGGTCACCCGTATTGAAAAAATCAGCGCCAAGGGAGATCCACTGCCCGGCACGGAGCGCTACACCTTGCCCAGTCAGCGCAGTTCCGATTCCCTGACAAGTTTCGTCAGAGGCCTGTTCCTTGACGCGCCTCCGGGATTCTATCGCTATATTGCCGTGGTCGTCAGCGACACTCCCTATCAGACCAGCCGCCGGTCGCTGTCGAGCTCCGAAGCACAGAGACGGCTCAGCGCTGGCAGCAATAATCTTTCGACCGCCTATAAAAAAGTCGCTTTCTCGGGCGATCACAATGTCGAGGCGTTGATTTATGAGTTCACTAAAAACTCCCGCACCGGCAAGGTACGGATGATCGCACCCGGCCGTTTGACCCCGCGCATCCACTTGGCGAAAACGAAGCTCAACACGACCATCCCGGCCAATTTCAAGCGCTGAAGACCATGCGCATATTCCTCAGTTATCGCCGCAGTGACAGCCGGGATGCCACAGCGCGATTGGCGGACCGGCTGGCCGATCTGCCGGGCGTTAAGTCGGTGTTTCTAGACGTGGAATCGATATCGGCTGGCGAGGCTTTTCCCGGCCGTTTGCGCAGTGCAATGGCCGAGGCCGATATCTGCCTTGTCCTCATCGGCAACAAATGGCTGGGACAAACTGAGAAAGGCGTACCACCGCGCATATCCAACGACAGGGATTTTGTGCGCATGGAAGTGGCAGAGGCGCTGCGCCTCGGCAAACGGGTGATCCCCGTTCTGCTCAACGAGGCCGATATGCCGACGCGGGATCAGTTGCCTGAGGAGCTTCACCCGTTACTGGATCGCAACGCTCTGTTCGTGCGGCACATTTCCTTTAGCCAGGATGTCGAGATCTTGAGCGATGCAATCTTCCATAGTCAAACGGCCCCGCGGCTTGGGAAACGAAAGCAATGGACGGTTGCTAATATCGGCCTGCGCCTGCTGGGCGGATTGGCAATGGCAGTCATCCTTTTGCTCATCATCGGCCTCATCAGCTTTTCGTTGAGCGGCGGACAATCGCTGGAAACGCTGCTCGGCGGGCGGGGGGGTCTCGGCCTGCTGGTTCTGGCGATCCTTGGCCTGTGTCAGGCCTTGTCCTTTGGTGTCATCCGCCTTCCACTTCGTCGAACCTGAATCATCGCTCCAGAAACCCGTTCAACGACGGCGATTTTCAGCTGCCATAGTCAGCATCGAGCGCGCGTGACGCATTGCCACTGCCTGATGATCTTGCCCGTAACCTCCACCCAGGGCGCTGGCGACCGGGACTTTTCTGCCTCGTACCTGTGCGATAACAAAGCGCTCGCGCGCTGCAAGACCTTCATCAGTAAGGGCGAGACGCCCCAGCCGATCATTGACATGGGGATCGACCCCGGCTTGATAGAGGACCAGATCCGGACGAAAATCATCTAGCAACGCCGGGAGATGCTTTGCCAGTTTCGCCAGATATACGGCATCGTCCGTGCCATCTTCCAGTCCGATATCCAGAGTGGATCGAGCCTTGCGCACTGGGAAATTCCTTTCAGCATGGACAGACACCGTCATAATGTCACTGCGCCCGGCCAACAGTGAAGCCGTGCCGTCACCTTGATGCACATCCAGATCAAGGATCAATATTCGACCGGCATCGCCCTCTGCGATCAGCCGGTTGGCACTCACCGCCAGATCATTGAACACACAATAGCCAGCCCCGGTATCAGCAAGCGCATGATGACTGCCCCCTGCACTGTTGGCCGCATAGCCATGGTCCAGCGCCAGTTTCGCGGCCAGCCATGTCCCGCCAGAGGTAAATCGCACCCGCTGTGCGATCTCTTGCGAAACCGGGAAACCGATCCGCCGTTCTTTCTCAAAAGGCACAGCGGCAGACAGAACCTGGTCGACATATTCGGGATCATGCACGGCTTCGAGCCATTCACGTTCCATCGCATGCGGCGCGTAAACGGTGTGCCGGTCTGACAACTGCTTTACAGCGTCCATGACCAGTCGATATTTGTCGAAAGCAAAACTGCCGCGTGTCGGCGGCGGCGCGACATAGTCACCATGATGAACGACATGCAACATGCGGCATGTGTTAGAACAACGCATGCAAAAATGACACTGTCCCTAACGGCGTATCGGGATTAAAGCCGAAATCACCTACGACATATCGACTGATATTTCTCAAAAATGAAAAGACACGATCATATCCAGTAAGAGCAAATCGCCGGAAAAAGGGCTCGCTGTACCCAGCGGACGCTTGTCGCGCTTTGCCCGCTTCGGAACGATGGCAACGGCAATTGGCGGAGGCATGTTGCTGGAGGGAGCAAAACGTCTGGCCGAAGGCGAACGTCCGAAGATCAGCGACATGCTGCTTACGCCCGGCAACGCGATTAAACTGACCAACCAGCTCGCCAATCTGCGCGGTGCGGCGATGAAGCTGGGGCAGATGCTATCAATGGATGCCAGTGATTTCCTTCCGCCAGAGTTGACTGAAATTCTTGCCAGACTGCGCGCCGATGCACAATATATGCCTCAAAAGCAGTTGCTTAAAGTGATATCCTCTCAATATGGATCAGATTGGCAAGATCGGTTTGAAGATTTCCAGATGAGGCCCGTTGCCGCCGCTTCCATCGGTCAGGTCCACCGCGCCACCACGGCTGATGGCCGCGATCTTGCTATCAAGGTCCAATATCCCGGTGTACGGGAAAGCATTGATAGCGACGTCGATAATGTCGCATCGCTTATCAACCTGTCCGGTGTCGTGCCCAAATCACTCGACATTGCCCCGATGCTCTCGGAAGCTAAACTACAACTGCATCAGGAAGCGGATTATGAGCAGGAAGCGGCGTATCTCAAACGCTTTGGCAAACTGCTGAAAGATGCACCGGACTTTCAGGTGCCGGCGTTGCACAAAGATCTCACGACCGGTCACATCCTCGCCATGTCCTACATTGATAGCGCGCCTATCGAGTCCATGGAGTCTGCATCCCAAAGGGAACGCAACCGCATAATAAAACTGTTATTCAGCCTGATGCTCCGCGAGTTATTTGAATTTCGGTTGATGCAAACTGATCCCAATTTTGCCAATTATCGCTATAATCACGAAACGCGGCAACTCGTGCTGCTCGACTTTGGTGCGACCCGCACCATTCCGAAACGCGTCGCCAATCAATATCGCAAGCTGGTGATTGCCGGAATGGCGGGTGATCGTGAGGCAGCCCAGAAAGCAGCGATAAAAATCGGCTTGTTCGATGACAGCGCAGCAGACCATCATCAGGAAGCCATCATGGACATGTTCGAGATGGCCATGGCGCCGTTGCGCAAAAAAGGCCCAATCGACTTTTCTGACAATGCAATTGCTCAGGATCTGCGCGACGAAGGGATGCGTTTTGCAGCGGCCCGCGATTTCTGGCATGTTCCGCCAGTCGATACGGTTTTCATTCACCGCAAATTTGGCGGTGTCTACATGCTCGCAAACCGTTTGAAAGCAAAAGTCGATGTCGGCGCGTTGCTGAAAGACTATCTCTAAGCCAAAAATCCTAGACCGGCATCAAGCGATAGATCGGATATGTCCCGTAGCCCTTGGCAAACTCGACATTCCCGACATAGCGGCATTTGAACCGATCGGACGCCTCCAGGATCAGGATCGCCGCGAAAGGTTCCGTCACAAACACTGCACCCGGCGGAGTAACCGGTTCAATCCGCGCTGCGCGTGAGACTTCAGTACCATAAAAGGTCGTTTTACCAGTGATCAGATCCTTGGTCTGATAGGCAGGGCCATAGTGCACGCCGATCCGCATGCCACTGCTCTCGGAAAGTCCCAGCAAACCGTAGTCAAAATCCTGCAAAGTTTCTTGCAGGGCCAGAGAAATCTCGGCAGCAACCGGCGCATCCAGGGTGATTGCCAACACTGCATCGCCCCAACTGTTTTTCGCCAGAACCTGATCCGGATAATTGTCCAGAACAGCTCCCATCCGCCCCATTACACCTTGCCAGAATGCCGGGAGTGCGGCTTCAGCCAGTTTCGAAAAACCAGGAAAATCGGTGAACAGGAACGCAGCCAGACCGCGGGTCAGGTCATCCACGTCGGGTTGTTCCGGCCAGCTCAAATTGCGATCAACAGTGTCTGGCGTAATAACGGTCGTAGCGCCGCCATAGCTGCCCCATGCCTTGACATCGGCGCCAGTTCCCGCTGGTCCATCAACCGCAACCCCATCCCACAACGCCAATTGCTGTGGTGATGTGCCGAGATAATCCGCCCGCAAAGTCGCCATGCCCATCGCGACTTTGCTGGCATACCCAAATTGTGCCGGATCACCGACATAGTTCATCTCTGTCGCAAAATGCACACTCGTTGCAGCTTCCAGGCAATGTTCAAACCGCCCAAGCCATCCCTCACCAGCAGGTATGACAGACTGTTCGATAAAATCTTCCTTTAGAAATGGCAGCGTCAGATGCAGTTCCCCACCGCGTGCCAACATCGCTTCCGCCACCAATATGTCAGCACCGGCCGCCAAGGAGCCGTAGGCAAAATCGCCATTCTGCTTGTTCAGAAAATCGTCAATCCTGTTTCGCAAAGTCGCCTCGGTTGCCGCATCCTCAAGAAACATGTGACCGCAATAATGAACCACGGTGGGCGGGGATATCGGGGCAAGCACGGCATTTTCCCGATCAGCATCCAGCCCCAATATTCGGGCCAGCAATGCAAGTTGGCGATTGGTGCTTGATTTTGCACCGCTATTGGCATCGGGCAATCGACTCGCCATATATAGTGCAGCGGCGGCCTCATCGACCCGTTCGTTGATCAACAAGGCCTCGGCCAGCGTCGCGGCATCATAATAGTCTTTCGGGTTCGATATTTCCCTGAGCGCAATGATTGAGGACGCCAGGGCCTGTGCCTGTTTCTTGCGCCCGCTTATCAGGGCAAGACTGGCGGCATTGATCCCTGGATAGGCGTCACCACTATCCTCATAAATCTTTGCATAAGCCCGGTAGGCGGACGACAGCGCTTCATCACGATCATCGCCATCCGGCATGGCCAACGCCGCATCTTTCAATATTCGCGCGGCAATTGAACGATGATGTGCATTGGCCGAACTGTGCAGGCCATATTCTTCATATAGCTCCATCGCCTGCTGTCCATCGCCCATACGAGCGAGCGTCAGCACCAGCAAGTGTCGCAATTCTGCCGATGTATCACCCTTGTCGATCGCCACGCGGGCAAGATCGTAGGCCAGCAACAAATTTCCTTTGTCGATGGCTTTTTTGGTTTCAGTTACACTTGCCCCCATAAAGTCCCTTCTAGTTAAGTTTTACAATTGCCGCAAATTATGGCTTTAGTCACTATCTTGGGTATAACGTCCGCTATGTGATTGGGAACGCATGACGGCTACGCCGGAGGGGAACGGGGAAATATGGGGCAAGAACCAGCGACACAGCTGTTTATCAGCCATCATTCCAGTAAACTACCTATTGCGCTGGAGCTCGAAAAATCTCTGGCAAAATATGGTGTTACCTGTTGGCTGGCTCCCCGCGATGTTGAGCCCAGCGAGGCATTCGACATGGCGATAAAGCGCGCCATTGATGAAAGCTGTGCAACGCTGCTTCTCTTCTGCAGCAAGTCAGACAAAAGCCCGCATGTGAAGCGCGAGCTGATCCTGGCGGACTCGTCACGAAAGGCCATTATTCCCGTACGGCTCGAAGAACTCGCCCCGGATGAACTGGCTTATCATCTTGCCAGTTCGCAGTGGATCGACTGGCTGGAACAGCGCGAAAGCACAATTGAACGGGTTGCTGCCAAGGCGCATCAACTTGCTGGTACGGTCCAGAAAACCATGACCGTCGATGATCTGATCGAACATAGCGGCAATGACGAGGCGGGCGAAGCCGAAGCTCCAGAGCTGGAACTGGAGCCGGAGCCCGAACCCGAACCTGAGCCCGAGCCGATTTATGAAGACTATGATGATTGGGAACCTGAAAAGCCTCAAACCAATTGGCTGCCGATTGTCGGTATCGCCGGGCTTTTCGTGGCTGTAGTCGCTGGCTTCCTGATCTGGACCACTATGAGTACGGACGAGCCTTTGCCACCGGTTGATCCTGTCGAAAATCCCGCCGAACCGGTGGACGATGATAAGGCCGAAGAACCGGACCCTGAACCAGTAGCAAAACCGGTTGCTCCAAAACCGCTGCCACCCGACGGGCCCAGTTTTGATTGCACCAAAGCGTCGCAGCGGATTGAATTTCTAATCTGTAACACCCCGGAACTTGCCAAGCTCGACCGGACCTTGTCGTCCGTTTACAAGAACGCAATGTCCGCTGCTGGTCCGAACGCTCCCAGGCTTCAAAGACAACAGCGCGCATGGCGCACCGAAACACGAGATACCTGTCCCGACACCGCTTGTGTTGCCACGATTGTTCGGGAACGGATCGCAATTTTGCGGGCCATTGCTGCTGGTAATCTGGACGTACCCCGGGACCCACCCAGACCGGAATTCAGAAGCCAGTTTAGCGATGCTTTCAACAATGATGGTGAGCGCGCTTTCGAGGAAAATATGGCGCGCCCTGTCGAACGAAGTCCTAATTAAACAAAGGGTGTCTCCGAAGGCCATTGCATGTCAAACAGATGTGTAATGGCAGGATTTGAAACCACCGCGGGAACCGGAACAGCGATGTCTAGTCGCTATCCCAACTATGTACTTGGCGTATTGTTCATCGTCACGATGCTCAACTTCCTTGATCGCCAGATCATTTCCATTTTGGCTGAACCAGTAAAGCGGGATCTAGGTCTAAGCGATACGCAAATCGGGCTGATGACCGGACTCTCATTTGCGATTTTTTATACCACTCTCGCCATCCCGGTGGCTGCTCTGGCCGACAAGTGGAATCGCAGTCGGATCATTGCCATTGCCATCGCTATCTGGTCCGCCATGACCGTAGCTTGTGGTCTTTCCGCCAATTTTATCCAGCTTTTCTTGGCCCGCGTCGGAGTTGGCATCGGTGAGGCGGGTTCTGCACCGGCCTCCCATTCGTTGATTGCCGATCTGTTCCCGCCTGAGCGCCGCGCGGGTGCTCTGGGGATATTGGGCATGTCAGTACCGATTGGTGCATTTATCGCTTATGCTGGCGGCGGCTGGATTGCCGAAAATTTCAGCTGGCGCGTAGCTTTTTTGATGGCCGGGTTACCAGGGATCATCATTGCGGTAGTAATCTGGTTCACGGTTCCCGATCCGCGCGGCAGCGTGTCATTGGCCGCTGCTTTCAAACCTGACCCAAGCAAAACCAGTTTGAAAGACGCGTTGATCGAACTGTCTTCCAAGCCCGCTTACTGGCATCTGGTTGCAGCTGGCGTGCTGGTGCAGTTTGTCTCTTATGGGCTCGCCAGTTTTTATGGCGGCCTGTTCGTTCGGGTGCATGAAATCGGCTATGGGGAACTGGGCTGGAAACTCGGCGTCATGGTTGGTCTGTCAGGCGGGTTCGGGGCGTGGCTCGGCGGCCGTGCTGGCGACTATTTTGGCAAGCTGCGCCCAACGCTGCCGTTGCTTGTGGCTGCTTTGGTCATGGTGGTTTCAGCTCCGGGGATGATTTGGGCCATATATGCACCAAGTGCCAATATCGCAGTGATGTTGCTGGCTATCCCGACCTTTGCCGCGACCTTTTACTATGGTCCCAATTTTGCCGCGCTCCAGAAACTAGCCAGCGACGAAACCCGCGCCATGGCGGTGGCGATCTATCTGCTCATCGCGGGTATTATCGGTCTAGGCGTCGGGCCGGTATTTGTCGGTATCCTGTCAGACATGTTTGCCAGCGAACTCGGTGAGGCCGCAGCTCTGCAGCGTGCTCTTGCGATTCTGGCGCTTTTCAATATCTGGGCCGGCTTTCATTTTTGGCGCGCGACACGTTCCATGCCCGACTGATCCTCTCGGCACCCAATACCACTCCAAAAAAATCGGTCATTTCCACTTTAACGGTTTCACTTCGCCAATACGCTGGGTAGGAAAGCCGGATGATCGAGAACCTGCTGCCGCTCCTGAAATCGACCTTTGGATTTACCGCGTTTCGCGGCGTCCAGGATCAGGTTCTCGCGCGGGTGATGGAACGCCAGAATACACTTGCGGTCATGCCAACCGGTGCGGGCAAGTCGCTATGCTATCAACTACCAGCCATTGCCAATGAAGGCACAGTTGTGGTCATCTCGCCGCTAATCGCCTTGATGCACGACCAATTGCGCAGCGCCGAAGCGGTCGGCATCCGTGCGGCTACACTCACCTCAGCCGATGACAATCGCGCGGAGACTATTGCACGGTTAAAGGCAGGCGAACTGGACCTGCTCTACGCCGCGCCGGAACGGGCATCGGGCGAGCATTTCAGGAACCTGCTCGAACAGACAAAGATTTCGCTTTTTGCGATTGATGAAGCGCATTGTGTCTCGGAATGGGGGCACGACTTTCGCCCCGATTACCGGTTGCTACGGCCTTTACTGGATCATTTCGCCGATGTTCCGCGCCTCGCGCTCACCGCCACCGCAGACAAGCATACCCGCGATGACATTTTGGTGCAGCTTGGTATCGAGCAGGATGGCCTGATCGTTGCCGGTTTTGATCGGCCCAATATCCGCTATAGCATTTCGCCTCGCAAAGGTTTGACCCGGCAAGTGGCCGATCTGGTAGAACGCTTGCCCGGTCCCGGCATCATCTATGCTCCAACCCGAAATGCGACCGAAAAAATGGCAGATCAAATTGCCAGAACAGGCCGCAGCGCCCGAGCCTATCATGCGGGATTACCGCCGGAAGTGCGACAGCGCAATCAAGCCGATTTTGTCGCTTCGGAAGATATGGTGATGGTCGCGACCATTGCCTTCGGCATGGGTATCGACAAGCCCGATGTGCGCTTTGTCGCCCATGCTGGTCTGCCCAAATCTATCGAAGCCTATTATCAGGAAACCGGCCGCGCGGGCCGCGACGGCGATCCTGCCGAAGCGCATATGTTCTGGGGAGCAGAAGACTTCGCCAAGGCGCGGCAAAGACTGACGGAAGTAGACGAACGGCGCCTGAACAGCGAACGCACGAGGCTTGCCGCGCTCGGCGGCCTAGTTGAAGCGGCGGGATGTCGCCGCGCCATCCTTTTGAAACATTTTGGTGAAGATCCACCGCAAAACTGCGGCAATTGCGACAATTGCCTGAACGCGCCTATCACGCGCAATGTTACCGAACTGGCACGGAAATTTCTCTCCGCGGTCTATCGTACAGGCCAGAGCTTCGGCGTTGGCCATCTCGAGGCCGTTCTGACCGGTAAGCCGGAGGACAAAGTGCTGTCCCGCGGCCATGACCAGCTTTCGGTTTTCGACATTGTTGATACCGAGGAAGCACCGCTGATCAAGCCGGTTTCACGATCCCTGTTGCTGCGCGATGCGCTGCGAAACACTGAGCATGGCGGGTTGATGTTCGGACCGGAAGCCCGGGCGATATTGAAAGGCGAAACTGAGGTTGCGATTGTCGAGCCACCCAAGCGTGAACGCAAGAAACGGCGCAGCGGTTCTTCTCCCAACCCGGTGGGCGATCGGTTGTTCGATGCCCTCCGCGCCAAACGCATGGAATTGGCCAAGGATCAAGGCGTTCCACCTTATGTTATTTTCCATGACAGCGTGCTGCGTGACATGACCGGCTTCAAACCACGCAGCTTGTCAGCGTTGGGCGAGCTGCCCGGCATCGGTGCGGCGAAGCTTGAAAAATATGGGGAAGACTTTCTGAATGTGATAAGAGAGGTATCTGAAGCACAAGAGGAAAGCGTGTGAAAAAGGTTATCGCATCATTGGCAACCGGCGGTTTGCTGCTCGGCGGCGCGGTGCTGGGATATTCCACCAGCTTCGCGGAAGAAAACTCCTCTGTTCCTGTAGAAAAGGTTGAAAACATGTTTCGGAAAATAAACGATAAAGTTAGTGTCTCACCGCAAATCAGCTTGGAAGATATTGCAGCCGCCAAAGCCGAAGGCGTGGGCTTGATCGTTAACAATCGCCCCGATGGTGAAGAACCGACGGCGCCCCAGAGCGCCGATATCGAAGCCGCCGCAAAGGCAGCTGGAATCGACTATGTCGCCATCCCAATCACGCACAGCGGATTTTCCGGACCGCAAGTCGATGCAATGATCGCCGCTCTTGATGGAGCCGAAGGCAAGACACTAGCCTATTGCCGGTCCGGGACGCGTTCGACTTTGCTATGGTCACTGGCCCAAGCTAAGCAAGGAGTTTCACCGGATGAAATTGCACGGCTGGCCGGAAATGCTGGCTATGACATTACGCCGATACGTGCGATGGTCGATGCCTTGGCCGGCAGCGCGAACTAATCTCGCTGGACAGTTGCTGACAGCACTGTAAATAGGAAGGCATGGAAAATCTTCCCGACCCGACCCTTTATGCGATTCCGTTTTTTGTCGTGACGGTGGCGATCGAGTTTTTCATGAGCCGTTATCGCGATGACATCAAATATGATGTCAAAGACATGGCGACGTCACTCACACTGGGAACAGGCAGCGTTGTCGCTGGCATATTAACCGGCGGGCTGGCCGTGGCGGCGATATATTGGGTCTATCAGTTTCGATTGTTCGATGTCCCATTCACCTGGTGGGCTTGGGTCCTCGCGATATTCGTCGATGATTTCTTCTACTATGTCTTCCACCGCGGCGCACATCGCATCCGCTGGGTCTGGGCGGCTCATGTCAATCACCACAGCAGCGAGCATTATAATCTCTCGACCGCATTACGTCAGCCGTGGACTAGCACCTTTGCGCTGACCTGGATATTCTCGCTGCCAATGTTCCTGATCGGCTTCCACCCCGCAATGATCGCCTTTGTTGGCGGGGTTAACCTGCTCTATCAATATTGGATCCATACCGAAGCGATTGACCGGATGCCGCGCTGGTTTGAGGCGGTGATGAACACCCCCTCCCATCACCGGGTCCACCATGCAACCAATCCGCGCTATCTCGACAAAAACTATGCCGGTATTTTCATCATCTGGGACAAGATGTTCGGCACTTTTGAAGAAGAGCGTAGTGATGAGCAAATCCAATATGGCATCATCAAAAATCTCAAAAGCTATAATATCTTGTGGGCCGTATTTCACGAATGGGTCGGCATAGCTAAAGATTTGTGGACAGCCCCGTGGCGCTACAAGCTATTCTATCTGATCAAGCCGCCTGGCTGGAGCCATGATGGCAGCCGCGACAGCAGCGAAACTATCAGAGCACGTTGGCTGGCGGCGCAAAACGAACAAACAATAAGTCACCCTGCAATAGAACAGGGAGATGCTGAAACAAGTTCAGCATGACAATATAAAATGGAGAGAACAACATGGCAGAATATGACATCATCGTCATTGGCGGCGGATCGGCCGGGAGCGCGGCTGCCGGGCGGCTGAGCGAAGATGGCAAACGTTCGGTTTGCTTGATCGAAGCCGGCGGCAACAACAATAATTTCCTCGTCAAAACGCCGGGAATGATGCCGTTCTTGCTGAAAAACTCGAACTGGCGGTTTGATACAGTGCCGCAAAAAGGGCTCAATGGGCGCATCGGCTATCAGCCACGTGGGCGTGGTCTTGGCGGGTCCAGCGCAATCAATGCAATGGTTTATATTCGCGGCAATAAATGGGACTATGACAATTGGGCTGCGATGGGCTGTGACGGGTGGAGCTATGATGATGTTCTGCCCTATTTCAAGAAATCTGAAGGCAACGAACGTGGCGGCGATGATTTTCACGGCGGCGACGGTCCACTCTCTGTGTCGGACCAGAAATGGTTGAACCCCGGCAGCGTTGCCTTTGTGGAGGCCGCACGCAATTTGCAGATTCCCGTTCTAGACGACTTTAACGGAGCCCAGCAGGAAGGCATGGGCATCTATCAGGTGACTCAGAAAGGCGGCGAACGCTGGTCCGCCGCACGCGCCTATGTCGAGCCGGGCCGTGACAGACAGAATCTCGATATCAAAACCAAATCGCTGGTCGAAAAGCTGGTTGTCGAGAACGGTCGCGTCACCGGGGTTCAGATCAAACGCGGTTTCGGACGCGAAACCCTGACGGCCAAGGGTGCAGTTGTCCTTTCTGCTGGCGCCTTTGGATCACCGCATATCCTGCAACTATCCGGCATCGGTCCTGGCGAGCATCTTCAGAAAAACGGGCTGAAGGTAAATGCGGACAAGCCAGAGGTAGGGGCGAACCTGAAAGACCATATCGATTTTGTCTCGGGTTATAAAACCGAATCCAAGGAATTGATCGGCGATTCCCTGCAAGGCACGGTTCGCATGGGCAAGGCGATCATCGAACATCGGATGAAGCGTACCGGCATCATGACCACTCCCTATGCCGAAGCCGGTGGTTTCTGGAGTTCCAGCCCAGATGTACCAGCACCCGATATTCAATATCATTTCGTGCCCGCCATGCTGGAGGATCATGGTCGCGAGAAAGTCAAAGGACATGGCTTTAGCTGCCACGCCTGCGTCCTGCGGCCTCATAGCAAGGGCACAGTCCGGCTAGGTTCGACCGATCCCAAGGCACCGCCAGCCATTGACCCCAATTTCCTCGACGATGATCGCGACATTGCAACGTTGCGTGCTGGTGTCCGGCATATGCAGCGGATCATGGAAGCACCGCCACTGACCGATTTCAAACCCACCAATCGCCATCCCATCGACATGAGCAATGATGACGCGCTCGATGCACTCATCCGGGATCGCGCTGATACGGTCTATCATCCTGTTGGTACTTGCCGAATGGGCAGTGACGATGATGCCGTCGTTGATAGCCGCTTGAAATTCAAAGGCCTGGACGGTCTCTATATTGCCGATGCATCGATCATGCCGGAAATTATCAGCGGCAATACCAATGCACCCAGCATTATGATTGGCGAGCGCGCAGCTGACTTTATCAAGGCTGATCTGGCTTAACTGTTCATTGGCTAGGCGAGGATAGTATAACCTTCTTCGCCCTGCCCGCGGCACATTTGCTTGGATACACGGGTTTCCTGACCGTCGATTATCGCGACGTCGGTTATGTTCAGGCATTTGCGACCATTAGGCTCAGTATTCAGAGCGGTAACCGTTGACGATCCCGAGACACCAGCCCGCGTCGGGCTTTTCCAGGTGGCGGTGGCACCGACTTCTTCCTTTTCTGTGACTTCCACTGTTGCTGCAACGGCTTCCTTCTGTTCCTCTTCGGTCAGCTGGCAAGCAATTTCGCTGACCAGCACGGCGCCCGCCGCGCTGGAAATCAGTGTTCCGATTTTTCCGAGGCCTGCGGCATTACCCGCAACGCCGCCAAGCAAGCCACCCAACAAACCGCCGCGTTTTTTGGCCTTTTTACACTTTTGCGGCCCTTTGGATTTTTTGGCGCTCTTCACCTTGCCGTCTTTTGCACCGTTTTCAGATTCCTCATCTGCGGCAACATATTCCGGCACCGGATATCCGGCGCAACCAGTGTTGAAACAAAACCGATCCTGTAAATAGGCACGATCCTGCTGATAACGTGCTTCCAAAGTACGATAGTCGGTGAGATTGGCGCCATCAGGGTCTGATGCAGCATGTTCCTGCATCATCGCTTTGTAAAAATCGTCCCGGCTTTTTGCAGAATATTCCATCTTGCCAGCCACCTTGGACGTATAGATACCTGATATTTCATTCTGATGGTCAATCATCCGTTGCCGGAACGGGGTCAACACTTCAGCATAATATTGATCGAGCAAAACAGTACAGCGATTGGTATCTTCGGCCTTGTCAAAAGGCGCGGCAATTTTCTGAAAATCCTCACGGCAATCTGGATAACCTTCATCGGTCAATACCGGTGTTGGCGGCAATGCCGGTAAATCCGGTTCAGCTTTTGCGGGGGGAACATAAGCACGATCAGCTGCAGACAGCGGCTGACTATCCGCAGGCAAGCTAGCCTCCTCCTGGGACAAGGCAGGCGATCCAATACCGGCTAGAAAGGACGCAGCGACTAGCGCATGAAATATATTCGGTTTTAATAATGCCATCAGATCGTCCCCTCTAAAATTGCTAGCTTCAAACAAGAATTATCGCAACCTTCGCCTGATCTGGCGCGAGTTGCATAACGTAATGAAATTGGAAAATATGCTGCCTTTCACGTGCTGTCTGTGAAATATCGCACTTCTTGTGACAAAAAGATTGTTAGACTATGTTATCGTCCGTCGAACGGGGAAAATGGCCATGAACAGATATTACAAATCTCTGATATTGCTGGCGGCAATGCTGGCCGTTCCAGGAAACACGGCGCCAAAAAATGAACAAAAGATGGATCCCGACAATCCAACCTGCCCGGCTGAACCGAACTGGACGAGTAACGAGGAAATGGTTCTTACTCCGATAAAGAGAAACGGCACCAAAGTACTACTGGCCGAAGGTGTTGTAGATATCGGCCTGCCGGATCGGCTCAAGAAAACCTTGTCGGATAACCCTGATATCACTGAAATATGGCTCAGGTCCCCTGGCGGTCATGCCCGCGCTGGTAATGAAGCTGGCCGAATCATCCGTGAACAGGGTGGGTTGATGATCACTCGTATTCCAGCAGGATGGAGCTGTTTCAGCGCATGCAATTTCGTCTTCATGGGCGGCCGCGCCAGGATTATTGAAGCAGATGGCGGCTTCATGGTTCACATGTTCACCATGACCGGTGACAGAAACGCGATTAACTACAGCATTGAAATGGGTACAGATTCCACTGTCGAGTTGATCGGTGAAGTGGAACAGGAAAGCGCCCTGCTCGCCACCGAAGACAATGACTTCCTTATTCGCATGGGCGTGTCACGCAAGCTGCTGAAAGATATCATGTATAAGCAAAAGGCCGTCAAAACAGAAGGTTCCGACCAATCCACACGGCGGTGCCTTACCAGAGAGGAAGCGATCAAATATAATGTTGCCAATGTAGAATAGCGGCGAACCATTTGATGGCTGGGCCGTCAAAAATACATATTCCTGTCATCAAAATGGCGCACCAGAATCACATGTTGAAAAAACTACTCCTAATCGCTCTGCTGCTTTCCCCTACACCCGCTCTCGCTTGGGCTGAATATGCCCATCGCACGATTGCCGGCATTGCGGAGGTCAATATCGACCCGACCACTAAAGTGCGGATGAACGATCTGTTTCAGTCAGCAGCCCTGCTCGGCACACCGAAATGCGACCTCAAAAATATAAGCGATGCCAGTGTCTGGCCCGATTGCGTGCGGCGTGACCGGTTGCGCTGGGGCTATACCAGCCCATGGCATTATCAAAATGTCGATATCTGTAAGCCGTTTGATCTGAAAAGCGCGTGCCGCAATGGCAACTGCGTATCGGCACAGATTGATCGCAATGCGGCACTGCTCAAAGACAAGTCTCTGCCCGCTCATGTCCGGCTGGAGGCGTTAACCTTCCTCGTCCATTTCGTAGGTGATATGCATATGCCGCTCCACAGCGGCGATCGCAGTGATCGCGGTGGAAATGATGTCAGCGCCGCCTATGGGATAATTGAGGGTCGCATGAACCTGCATTGGCTGTGGGATGGGCCGCTGGCAGAACGGGCAATCACCGATGGGCCGGAGATGGTGCGCCGCTACAGCGCAGAAGAAAAATCCGATAAATCATTCGGAACTACTGATTTCTGGGCAATGCAGGCCTGGCAGATATCTCGTGATTACAGCTATCCGACCGCCGAAGATCAGCCATCCTGTGGCTCAAAATTGAAAACAAGGGGCAAAGTGGACAATGACGAGATCCGCGCCCTGATTCCAATCGCCCGACTCCAGATCGAAAGGTCCGGCTTAAGACTCGCCCGCTTGCTCGAAGAGGCGCTGCGTTAACCAGTTTTTGGCCGATTTTAAGGATATTTGTCAATATTTGGCGGTTTTTGGTAATATTTTTTTAACATTTTTTTCCGCTCTGATTCAACGAGTTGCGGATCGGTGTGCGGCTGGTCACTTAAAAATGGCGGAAAAATACTATCTACATTTTTGTGAATCCCTATCTTTTCATCGACGGAAAGAAACGGTTCACCGTCAATTCAGTAACAAATCTTAGTCTCGTGCGTATCAATTTTGGCAACCAAGAGAAGGAAGAACGATGTATTTGTCCCCGAGATCATTCGTCAACCGTCCTCAAGACGTATTGGCCGAAACCAACAGTCCGCAAGAAGCGGCCGTGCTGCAACGCGGATATCAGCCGATGTACCATCTCGATATCGTCAACCGCTGCCCTGGCTGCGGCAAATCGCACTGGCATGTTGGCCGGTTCAGCGCCGAATGCGCGCATTGCGAAACGGCGCTGCCGCTAGCGATTGTGTCCAGTCAACCGATGGAACCACGCTTTACCGAAAGCTTCAGCAAGACCGCGATGGCCGCTTAACCGGTTGCGCGCTCTATTTCGGTAACCCTACTACGCGCCGCAGCCATTGGCTGACGGGGGCAACATAGAGTTGATGGGCTGTGGCACCGTTTTCGTAGGCATAGGCAGAATAAGCTTCTGGATATAGCGCCAGTCCGTGATCAGCCTGTTTGATTTCCAGCCATTGTGCAGAACCGGGCGATTTTCGGTTGATCATATCGACAATCATTCGGTGGCCGTGACGGCTCTCAAACTGTTCGTATTCACCAAATACAACCATGACAAGTGTATCCAGCGACAACCAAGCTGCCAGGAAGTTTTTTTCTGCTGCTTGCCAATGCCATGCGAATGGACGACCGTAGTGGCTCTCTGGATCAGTCCCCCGGATTTTCTGCCAGACACCCGCCAGTTCAGGGTTTTCTGATGCGACTTTATCCGGTGTTTTCTGACCGATCAAATAATGCTGCAGAAACGCAATCCGCCGGAGCATTTCGGAATGAATATCTTCCGGTTTCATGGTGCCAGAGCGCTCCACATATAGACGTTCAAAATGAATCATGCGTTCCAGATAAGTCACCGCCCCGCCACCTTGTACGATCACACCAGCGACATCATTATTCTGTGCAACCAAAGGTGCCGTAGTAGACCCCAAACTGCTGCCCAGAACAACCAAGCGCTGCGGGTCGACCCATTGATGTTGCTTGGCCTGGACCAGAGCCTCGCGATAGTGCCGAACCTCTGTATTATAATCGAGCTTATCGCATCCTGGCCCTTCGCTGTCGCCGGTTCCAGAACGTTCGATGCGAACCATCGCCATCCCAGACTGCTGCGCCAGCAATCGCAACTGCGTATCGCGTCCCTCCGGAAAGATTATGCTATCGCATGAAACCCATTGGGTCACAAATATAGCTGGCAGCCGTCTGGTGATTCCTTCCGGTCGCGTGATGACGCTACGTAGGCGTAGTCCCTCACTTGTGGTGATCATCCCATATTCGGTGTCCAGCCCTTCCGTCTGCTCTAACGGTACATCTGATGCCACCGGCAGATCTCCGGTTACGCGCGTTTCGGCTTTCAGAATATCCGCATTTGCTCCAGCCATGGCCACCGCGAGGATCAACCCTGTCAAGATTCGGCGCATCATTATCCCTTTCATGCTCTTTCGTGAGGAGAGCAAATGATAGGGGCACCCTATGCAGCGCAGAAAGGGCGATGTGACGAAGGGACGAAATTTCTGCGCGCAAACTCTCTTACTGTAACGCCCAACGGTAACGGTTGCCGATTTTGAAAGTCTGGCCGTTATTCAGGGTGAGAATATTACCCGTCAATCCTTGGATATTCTCACGCCGCACGAGAACAGATCGGTGGATCCGGACAAAATCATGGGCAGATAAAAGCTCTTCCATCGCGGATATGGACATCCGGTGCAGTATCGGTGAGCCAGATCCGTGCAATTCCACATAATTGCCGGCCGCGACAACCCACCCGATCTGATCGACAAGCAGGGGAAGCTCGTTTGTGGAGACCAGTTTCTTTGCTACCGCATGATCAGAGGCAAGGCGCTTCAATATCCAAGAAAGTATCAACATTCCGGCGATAATTGCCGCACCGGGCAGCCGTCTGGTAAGCTCGAACATGATGGTGCTGTCATATATCAGCGTATCCAGAGAAGACATTCCCGCGGCGAAGGCAACGATAATACCCAACTGCACGGGCCAAGAGCCTAGTCGTTTTGCGACTTCAAAACAGACCAGCCACGGGACGATGTTCAGCCCGGCCCAGATAATCCCCTCGATCAAGGGTTCCCCTCGCCCGGCCAGCGTCGTGTAAATCACGCAATAGACAGACGAGGCAAGGGTAAGAGTGAATGCTATCAACAGCACCTGCGAGGCCGTCAGGGGGCGAATAAAGATCCTGTCCAAACTATCGCTCAACAAAGCCTCGTTCCTTTGTCTGTTACGGCCCTATTTGTATCAGGATCGCCGGTAGTTGACTAGATATCGCCAAAAGCCTCCAGTGCGGCACGGGCAATAGGCTCCCCCCATTCCTGAACAAAATGACCACCGCCTTCGATCATCATCGGATCAGGGCAGCCATTGATCAGCTTTTGCAATTTGAGCATCGCGGGCGGACCAAGAACAGGGTCGGAATCGCCAATGGCCATGAAGCTGGCGCCTTGCCATTCGTCTTTCCAGAAAACGGCGGCTTGAGTGCTAACCTCGACACCATCCATGTCCGGCGAAACCGGCACGAGCGCTGGGAACTTGCGTGCACCGGCCTGATAAGTGGGATCGGGAAATGGAGCATCATAGGCCGCAATTTCCTGTTCCGTGAGATGCGGCGTGCCGCTGGCGATAATTTGGCCGGTTTTAAACTCTGGCGTATTTAGCGCAAATTCTTTCCAGGCGTTAAAGCCATCTCCGGGTGTACGACCCAGACCCAATCCGGTATTCATGACAATCAGGCGGGACAGACGCGCTTTGAACGCATCGTCGACGGGAAGGGTCAGCCCGATCAAGCCACCCCAGTCCTGCACCACCAATGTGATGTTCTTGAGGTCTAACCGTTCGACCAGTGCAAGGATGTGATTCCGATGAAAATCAAACGTGTAGTCATCGAGCTCCGTCGGCTTGTCAGAACGGCCAAAACCAAAGAAATCGGGCGCAACGACCCTGGCGCCACTTTCAAGAAAAACCGGGATCATCCGGCGATAGAGAAAGGACCAGCTCGGCTCTCCATGCAAACACAGGAAAGTGCGATCAGCATCCTTGGCCCCTTCGTCAATCCACGCTGCACGTAACCCTTCATAGCCCGGCAAATCCTCCGCATAATGAACCGGATAGTCAAAGTCGGGAATATCGGTAAAACGTTCGTCGGGGGTACGGACAGCGTTGATTGTCATGATTTGAAATCCTCTCATAAGTTTTAATCGAAAACCTGTCAGGCACATACAGCGACGTCAAGGGCGCAGCGATGCACCGACGGACAAGAAAAACGCGCCAGCCCTTTCGGGCCGGCGCGCTACAATCTTTAGCTGAAGGCGATGTGATTTAGTCGTTACCGCTGCTCTCGCCGCCACTTACTTCTGCCGTTTCTCCGGGAACCGGGAAGCCGCGTTTCTTGAGGATATATTTGACCTCAGGGTCACGGCCGCGGAATTTGCGATACGCTTCCTTGCGGTCCGTTTCATTGCCTGTCGCCAAAATGATCGAACGATAACGCTCGGCCACTTCGGGATCCCAGACATTGCCCGCTTCTTCAAAGGCCGCCCAGGTGTCCGCGTCCATGGTTTCCGACCAGAGATAGCTGTAATAGCCAGCCGAATAGGCGTCAGACGAGAACAGGTGATTAAACTGCGGCAACCGGTGGCGCATCACGATCTCGCGCGGCATGCCGATCTCGGTGAGCGTTTCGCGCTCAAACGCATCCGGGTCCGTGACCGGCTCGGCGCGGTTGTGCAATTTCATGTCGACAATCGCGCTGGACAGATATTCCACCGTTGAAAAGCCTTCGTTGAAGGTTTTCGACTTTTCAATCTTGTCGACCAGCTCCTGTGGCATCGGCTCACCGGTTTCGACATGCTTCGCATAGTTATCGAGAATATGGCGCGTCAGCAACCAATTCTCATGCACCTGACTGGGATATTCCACGAAATCGCGCGGCGTGCCGCCAAAGCCTGGATAGGTGATGTCATAGTTGAAATAATGCAATGCATGGCCGAATTCATGGAACAGCGTGGTAGCATCATCCAGGCTGATCAGCGTCGGCTTGCCGTCGCCACCCGGCACGAAGTTATTGTTGTTCGAGGCGAAGATGTAGCGGTTTTTACCACCGAGACTATATTGGCTTCGATAAGTCGTCATCCATGCGCCGGACCGTTTGCCCTCACGCGCAAAATTGTCGAGATAGAACACGCCGATCAGCTTGTCGCCGCGCTTGACTTCGAATGTTCTGACCTGCGGTTCGAACACCGGAACACTGCCGGTATTTTCGGTGAAGGTCATGCCGTAGAGCTTGCTCGCCATGTCGAACATCGCGTCGACCATATTGTCGAGCTTGAAATAGGGTTTGATCTCGGCTTCATCGAGATCATATTTCGCCTTCCGGACCTTTTCCGCATAGAAACGATAATCCCACGGCTCGATGGTGATGCCAGCGCCCTCTGCATCGGCCACTTCCTGCATATCGGCGACTTCTTCCTTCACCCGGCCAACAGCGGCAGGCCAGACCTTCATCATCAGCTCCATGGCAGTATCGGGCGTCTGTGCCATGGTGTCGGCCATGCGGTAGTGGGCATGGCTGTCAAATCCGAGCAGCTTGGCGCGATCAGCACGCAGCTTCAGAATCTTCGCTATCGTCATGTTGGTGTCGTTCGCATCCGCATTATCGCCACGATTGATATAGGCCATATAGACTTTCTCGCGGAGATCGCGTCGGGTCGAATTCTGCAGGAAGGGCTGCATCACCGAACGGGTGTTCTTCAGCGCCCAGCCTTCCTTTTCCTGTGCTTCGGCTGCGGTCTTGATGGAAGCAATAAAGCTGTCAGGAAGCCCTGCAAGCTCAGCTTCATCGGTCAGGTAAATATAGGTTTCCTCGTCCGCGAGCACCTTGTTTGAAAACTCGTTAAATGCCTTCGACAGTTCCGTGTTGAGGCGGATAAGCTCCTGCTTGTCTTCGCCCTCCAGCTCAGCGCCGTTGCGGACCAGTGATTCATACTGCCGCGTCACCAGCCGCTTCTGCTGGGCGTTCAAACCGGAATTTTCGAGATTGTCATAGACTTCTTTGGTTTTCCGAAAAAGGCGCGGGTCGAGCTGGATCTCGTTGTAAAAAGCCGAAATTTTCGGTAGCCATTCGCCCTGAACCTTGCGAACCTCTTCATTGGACAGGTTGCTTGAATGGACACCCCACAATGCGAACACTTCGTTGGCCTTGGAACCGGCCAATTCCCAGGGCACCATGAAATTGTCAAACGTCGCCTGTTCAGGTTTGGAAAGAATGGCGTCAGCCTCTTTCTTCCCTTCATCCATCAGTGTCTGGAAGGCGCCGGGGAAGTCCGACACCTTCACTTCATCCCACGGCGGCACGCCGTCATATGGCCCGGTCCATTCCTGCAGAATTGTATTTTCAGCTGCATCGTCCGACGTTTTCTTCATGCCGCTATTTCCATTGGCACTCATCCTGTTGAGTTCTGCTGTTGTTTGCGCTGCCATAGCGGGGCTGCCGCCAAAACCAAGCAAGGCAGCAGTCGAC
This sequence comes from uncultured Sphingomonadaceae bacterium, assembly GCA_947495985.1. GTDB lineage: Bacteria > Pseudomonadota > Alphaproteobacteria > Sphingomonadales > Sphingomonadaceae > Parasphingorhabdus. Next base: position 238,521 of record CANMBD010000001.1, on the reverse strand, counting down.
ACGCCCAGAAAAAATTTGCGGCTGGAAACTGAAAATCGCATAATATATCTCTCCAATAGACGGGATATCTCGCCCCCGTTCGGGACAAAATACGCCACGCTTTCTTACACTTGATACCCCGTTATAATAACCGTGCACCAAAGGCAAAAAAGGTTGCGTTTGAAATCATGTTTTAGACGAAAGGCACTTAGCCATCGATGAACGACGGCAACTGTCCATCAGGCTGCCAGATCAAATTTCTCCGGAACCATCTTCGCTAACATTTTTTGGCAAGCGCTCAGATTGCGCTGAAAAACATCATGTGCATTCATTGCAGTCAAGAATTCCGCTAGCGCGGGCCATCTGGCTGCATCAGGAGGTCCGGCAATCAAATCCGTCTGCATCAATTGCGCGGCGATAGAAATATCGGCGATGGAGAGTTGATCCCCAAGGAAATATTTTTTGCCGTCCAATTGCCCTTCGAGATAGTCCCAAAGCGGCGGCAATTTTTCGTTCCAAGTCTTGCGCGCGGTCTCCAGATCCGGTTCTCCGCCGGTCATCGCGGCAAAAATAATCGGCCGGAACACGCCGCCGCCGCCGTTCATGGCCAGCACACTATCGGCATATTCCTCCAGCCACAAAGCGCGACCATATAGGAAAGGATCGTTTGGATAAGCGGCAGGCTGCGGACATTTCTTTTCCAGATAGCCGCACATGGCGGAGCTGTCCGCAATTGTACCAGCCGTTCCCTCGGTTCCAATAGACATGTCGCGCAAGGCCGGAATCCGGGCCAATGGACTGATTTCCAGATACCAGTCCGGCATCGCCATGATATTGATCGCCACACAATCATAGTCGAGCCCCTTAAGCGCCAGAACCGCCTCTGTCTTGCGTTGAAAAGGCGATAGTGGCGATCCGTAGAGAATATATTCAGCGGTCATGAATGAGGCTTTCTATTGATTTTAGCTGTGCGTTTTGTGGCTGCCTATCAGCGATCAGCGGCAGATAATGTCAACCAGCATTTTTAATTTACCGATATTCAATCCCGACCGCATCAGCGGCATTTTTCGCAAGCGCCCGGGCAGTGTCCGTGTCAGCGCCAGTTGCCAGCGCTACGCCCATGCGCCGATAGGGCCGTGTGACCGGCTTGCCGAACAGGCGCACATCCACCTCGGCACCTTCGCTGCCCATTGCCAAGGCATTAACGACGCCGGTGAATGCAAAGTCATCGCTGTCCCGGTTCGCCAAAATGACGGTGCTAGCGCTGGCTGGTGCGGTCAGGGCAATGTGCGGGATTGGCAATCCCATGATGGCGCGGGCGTGGAGATCAAATTCGGTGAGGCTTTGCCCGATGAGCGTAACCATTCCGGTATCATGGGGGCGCGGACTGAGTTCGGAGAAAATCACTTCGCCTTCTTTGGTAACAAAAAACTCGACGCCGAACAGGCCCCATCCCTTTCCGTCTCCGGCGAGATTATCGACGACCTTGCGCGCCATATCTTGTGCAGTTGCAAGCGCATCGTCCGTCATCGCCGCCGGTTGCCAGCTTTCCTGATAATCGCCGCGTTCCTGACGATGGCCAATGGGCGGGCAGAACAGCACACCCTCAACTGTCCGGATTGTCAGCAGGGTGATTTCATAGTCAAAGTCGATAAACTGCTCGACAATCACCCGCGCGCGATCGCCGCGCATATTGTCGACGGCGTAATTCCAGGCAGTTTCCAGAGCATCGGCACTCTCCACCTTGCTTTGCCCCTTCCCGGAGGACGACATCACCGGCTTGATGACCAGCGGCAGGCCGATATCATCGGCAGCGGCCTGCACTTCGGCAAAGCTCTCGGCGTAATGATAGCGCGAGGTGGTTAGACCTAACTCTTGGGCTGCAACATCACGAATGGCATCGCGGTTCATCGTTAGCTGGGTCGCGCGGGCAGAAGGCACAACGTTGAAGCCTTCCGCCTCCACTTCGGCAAGAATTTCAGTGCGGATCGCCTCAACCTCTGGAACGATCAGATCAGGCTGATGCTTTGCGATCGCGGCACGCAGCTTTTCTCCATCGAGCATCGAGAATACTTCATGCGCATCGGCAACCTGCATCGCTGGCGCAGCAGCATAGGCATCACAGGCGATCACGTAGGCGCCGAGACGTTTCGCAGATATAACAAATTCGCGACCCAGTTCGCCGGAACCGAGCAGCAGGATTTTTTTAGTGAAGGTCATGAAGGCCTTATGAAAATATCGTCATTCCAGCGCAAGCTGGAATCTCCTTTTGGGTATGCCCAAACTTGGGGAGATTCCAGCTTGCGCTGGAATGACGGCTATCCGATCAAGCCGCTTCGCTGACTAAGCCCCTTCGGCCATCATCTCTGTCATTCGGCGGTTCATTTCTTCCGGACTGACATCTTCAATATGCGTGGACAAGGTCCATTCATGGCCGAACGGATCTTTCACCCAGCCGGAACGATCACCGTAAAACTGATCTTCCACCGGCCGGATTGCGGTCGCACCCGCCGCAACCGCCTGATCAAAAGCGGCATCAGCATTCTCGACATAGATCATCAGGCTGCTGGTAGCGCCGCCCCTCGCCTTGGGACCAAGCTTGTCCATATCGGGAAACTCGTCGGCCAGCATGATGTGGCTATCACCGACTAAAATATCCGCATGGCCGATCTTGTCGCCCATCGGCATGCGCATGACTTCCTCTGCGCCAAAGGCTGCTTTGTAAAAATCGATTGCCGCCGCCGCATCATCGACAGTCAGGTAAGCGGTGACGCTATGATAGCCGTCTTCTTTCCATTGGGTCATATTTCCTCTCCTCACCAGAAAGCCATAATGTAACAAATTTACATCACTTTTGCGAATTCGGCTTTTTAGAATTGATATATCATATCATTTCTTCTAACTGCATCGTCATCAGACCCCAAAATTAGAGAAGAGTAATCCGTGTCCCATCACAAGTTTCTGACCTCCGCCGCTATCATATTATTGCCTGCTTCCCCGGCATTCGCCCAGTCTGCTCAACAGACAGAAACCGGTGATGATTTTCATAATGACGATGCGATTGTTGTAACCGCGCCCTATGTCGACCGGATTGACATATTGGCGGGGACATCCGTGTTGACCGGTGATCAGTTGACGCAGGATTTGCGCGGCCAGATTGGTGACAGTCTGACCAAATTGCCCGGTGTCTCATCGACCAGCTTTGCCCCTGGATCCTCCCGACCGGTACTGCGCGGTTTTCAAGGACCGCGAGTCCGGGTGTTGACCGATGGTATTGGAACGCTGGACGCTTCCAATACCTCGGTCGACCATGCAGTGACCATTGATCCGCTGACCGCTCAGAGTGTTGAAGTCCTGCGCGGGCCGGCGGTGCTGCTATTTGGTGGCGATGCAATCGGCGGCGCGGTCAACGTCATCGACAAGCGGATCCCTCGCGATGTCCCTGATGAAGCCTTTCACCTCGATGCCGTCGGCGGCTTTGGCAGTGCGGCCGATGACTGGAGCGTCGGTGGATCTCTGGACGTGCCGCTGACCGACTCTCTGGTTTTCCATATTAACGGCAGCTACCGCAATACCGATGACCTCGACATCTCCGGCTTTGTTCTGGCTCCGGAACTGCGCAGCGAAGTGCTGGAGCAAGTAGCTGAGGAGACGGAAGAGGGTAATCTTGATGAAGCCGCTGAATTGGCTGAAACCGCCGATCAGCGGGGAACGGTGTTCAACACCGCTAGCGAAACCATCAATGCCTCTACCGGCCTTGCCTATATTACAGAAGGCGGCAATATCGGCTTTTCGGTCAGCTATTATGACACAGATTATGGCGTCCCCTCCCGCCCCGGCGCGGAACATGCCCATGAAGATGGGGATGACGACGGTGAAGAAGAGGAAGAAGAAGGTCCAGTGACCATCGGCCTCGAACAGATCCGTGTTGATCTTCGTGCCGGGGTTAATCTGGGCGATGGTTTCTTTGAATCACTGAATCTGCGCGCCGGCTATTCCGACTATGAACATACCGAATTTGAAGGCGATGAAGTTGGCACCGTTTTTGAGGTGGAAGGCATCGAAGCCCGGGCCGAACTGGTTCAAAACGAACGGAATGGCTGGCGCGGTGTAATCGGTACGCAGCTTTTGGTTCGCGATTTCAACGCGATTGGCGCCGAAGCCTTCGTGCCCAAGAATAGCATTGAAAGCTGGGCCCTGTTCACTGTGCAGGAAATTGATCTCGGCAATTTCGAGGTCGAGGCGGCAGCCCGGTTCGATCATACCGATATCGAGTCCAGCATTGTCAATTTTGATCGCAGTTTCGACAGCTTCTCTGGCGCATTGGGCTTTGCCTATGCCCCTGATGACAATGGTCTCAGACTGGGCGTCAATCTCTCCCGCTCGGAACGTGCGCCATCGGCGGAAGAACTGCTGTCCGATGGCCCGCACATTGCCACGCAGGCGTTTGAAATTGGTAACCCCAATTTCACCACCGAAAAAAGCTGGGGCGGAGAGCTTTATGCCCGCTGGAATTCCGAAGATATCCAGCTCAGCGCGACCGTTTATGCCAACAGTTTTGATGATTATATCTTTGAAACGGAAACCGGCGAAGAAGAAGATGGTTTGCCGGTTTTCCAATTCTTTCAAGAAGATGCGACCTATTATGGCTTTGAAGCCTCAGCGTCCTTCGTTGTCGCCCGTGCAGGCGGATTTGCTTTCGTCACCGACGGGGTTGCCGACTATGTCCGCGCGAAAATCAAGGATGGCGGCGGCCCCGTTCCACGGATCCCGCCCTTGCGGCTGCTCGGCGGAATTGGAGCCCAGAGCGATTCTCTCGATCTGCGGGCAGAACTGGAATGGTCAGACAGCCAAAATCGCGTTTCGACCTTTGAAACACCAACCGACAGTTTCACGATGGTCAATGCCTCCGCTGCATGGCGGCCTTTGGGCAAAGATGGCGGTGTAACGTTACTCGCATCCGCCAATAATATCTTTGATGTGAATGCGCGTCGTCATGCCTCGTTCACGAAAGATTTTGTACCGCTGGCAGGTCGTGATATTCGTATCAGCGCGAAATTTAGTTTTTAGCCGGAATCGGGGTAACTCCTGATTCTGCTGAAAACGCAGGATCAGGAGTTACCTTATGCGCAAAATAATCGCTTCTATTGCCCTCTCATCGGCGCTTTTGCTGGGCGCGTGCAACACTGTGCAAGGTGTTGGGGACGATATCAAATCCGTTGGCCGTGCTGGCGAGCGGGCGATCGATTAATCCATTCCATCAGGAGAATTACCATGCGCAAGATTTTGGCATCATTGATTATTTCATCAACCCTCGTGCTCGCGGCCTGTAATACGGTTCAGGGCGTCGGACAGGATATTGAATCGGTCGGCCGCGCGGGTGAAGACGCGATAAACTAGGCTACTCGGTAGCTTCCAGTTTCGCTCTTTTGCGTTCGGTAAACCACATGATTGCCAGCGATACCTCGTAAAGCATGATCAATGGCAGGCCGAGCAGGAACTGCGACACCACATCCGGCGGCGTCAAGATCGCGGCCAGCACAAAGGCTGCGACGACCATATAACGGCGCAGACCTTTCAGTTGATCGCGTGTAACCAATCCTGCACGGTTGAGGAGCAACAACAGCACCGGTAACTGGAAGCACACACCAAAGGCCAGAATGAACCGCATCACCAGATCGAGATAGTCCCCCATGGCGGGCAAAGCCTCTTGGGTCATGCCGCCGACTTCGCCTTCAAAACCGAGGAAAAAACGGAACGCCGTGGGCATGACGATGTAATAAGCCAGCGCTGCTCCGGCCGTGAATAATATTGGTGTCGCGAACAGAAATGGCAGAAACGCCTTTTTCTCGTTGGCATAAAGACCGGGCGCGACAAAGGCCCAAAGCTGGTTGGAGATGATCGGAAAGGCGATAAAAAAGGCAGCGAACATCGCAACCTTTATTTCGACAAAAAAGGCTTCATAGAGCTTGGTATAGACCAGCTTCCCTTCACCCGGCGGGAAAGCGTCGGTTAACGGCACGACCAACATTCCGAATATCTCATCGGCGAAATAGAAGCTGGCCGCAAAAGCAATTGCCAGCGCCACCACCGACCAGACCAACCGCTGGCGCAACTCGATCAGATGTTCGATCAGCGGCGCTTTGCTTTCATCGATATCGGGCGCGGACTGCTCGTTCATGCGCCCGGTTTTTCTGGCGGTTTTTCTGGCGGTTTTTCTGGTGTATCATCGCCCAAAGGCAAATCTGGCTGGTCGCTGTCGCTTTTTTCTTCCGTCACAGGTGGGCCATCCAATGGCTGCATAACCGGCTCATCATCCGAAACCGTCGGATGTTCCAGCATGATACGCTCATTTTCCGCCGCCCATTTTTTTTCCATTTCCTGCAATTCCGCCTCGCGGACCATTGCATCAAAACCGGTTCGGAAATTGCCCATAACGCCGCGCGCCTTGGCCATCCAGCGGCCAGCTGTTGCCAATGCGCGGGGCAGCTCTTTCGGGCCGATCACGACAATGGCAATGATCACGATAATCGCGATCTCGGATATGGAAAGGTCAAACATATCTGTGCGCCGCTATCCGGACCAGAATCCGGTCGGCTCTTCTCAGCTGACCGTCTTGTCGGACGTTGTCGCCTTGTCTGCGCTGACATCCGCCGGTTTGCTATCAATCTGGGCCGAAGCCTTGGCACTTTCCTCTTCTTCTGTAATGCCTTTTTTGAAGGACCGGATGCCTTTGCCGACATCGCCCATCATTTCAGAAATCCGGCCGCGACCGAACAGGATCAGCACCAGGGCTGCTACAATTAAAATCTGCCAAATACTCGGTTGCATCGAAAATCTCCTGATCTATGCACTCTACTTAAGCGCTTTCCGCCTCATTTTCCAGTGAATCGGCGGTGTCATCATCATTTTCTTGTGCACCATCTTCGTTAAGTTCCTGTTCCAGAGGCAATTCCTCTTCCGCCTCCATCTCCAACCGTTCCATCGCCAGATCAACCGGATCGAGCAAACCAGCGGCTTTCAGATCATCAATGCCCGGCAGTTCCTTGCGGCTTCGCAATCCGAAATGGGTCAAAAATTCAGCCGTTGTCGCATAGATAAGCGGGCGTCCGGGTACTTCGCGGCGTCCCATCGGGCGCACCCAACCCGCCTCCATCAGCACATCAAGTGTTCCTTTTGCCACTTGAACGCCTCTGATCGCTTCGATCTCAGCGCGGCTAACCGGCTCGTGATAGGCAATGATCGCCAGCGTTTCCATGCCGGCCCGGCTGAGCTTGCGCAGTTCCGCGCGTTCCCGCCGCAGCAGGTGCGACAGATCATGGGCGGTCTGAAAATGCCAGCGGTCACCGGTTTTCACCAGCGATATGCCGCGTCCGGAATAGTCGTTCTGCAGGTCGTTGAGCGCAGCGCGAATATCTATTTCTTCGCCGACATAAAGTTGGATATCGGCAATCGTCATAGGGCTTTCCGACGCGAACAAGGTCGCCTCTACCGCCCGCGTGCCTTCATCCATTTCAACATTCATGCCCTTGATCAGACTGCGATCATCATCCACTGGCTTATCCATCACTGCTTGCTTTCAATTTTAGGGGCGCAAAACTCTTATCCTGGCTCAGCATCAATTTTCCCTGACGTGCCAGTTCCAATGCGGCAACGAAACTAGATGCCAAAGCCGACTTTCGTAGTTGCGGCGGCGCGCCTGGCGGCAGGAAATCCCTGATATCCGTCCAGTCGATCGCTTCACCAAGCATCAACGACACTCGTGCCAACGCGTCTTCCAGCGTCATTACCATCCGCTGTTTGACGATGTGCACTGGCGGAATATTGCGCAAATTGACCCGGCCATAGGCGGAGATCAGGTCATAATATTCTGCCTGCCAATGCCGGTTTTTTACAACGCGCAGACCTTCCGGTGCCCCGCGCGCAAAAACGTCGCGACCAATCCGGTCACGAGCCAGCAATCGCGCGCCGGCCTCCCGCATGGCGTTGAGCCGTTCCAGCCGCATTTGCAGGCGCAGCGCCAATTCTTCCGGCGAAGGATCCACCTCCGGATCCTTGGGCAGCAGCAAGCCAGATTTGAGATAAGTCAGCCATGCCGCCATCACCAGATAATCCGCCGCCAGCTCCAGCTTCAAACTTTGTGCGTCGGCGATATATTTCAGATATTGCTGGACCAGTTCGAGGATCGAGATTTCCCGTAAATCCACTTTCTGGTTGCGCGCCAAGGCCAGAAGCAAATCAAGAGGGCCTTCCCAGCCATCGATATTTAGCGTGAGCGCTGCCTCTTCCTCGCTAGCAGCTTGGGTAAAGAAAAACCCCTCTTCGTCCGACTCTTCGATAATTTCCGGCCTGTCTGTCATCAGGCGGCCGCCAACAAAGCGTCTCGGCGGGATAACAGTTCAGCCAGTTCGACCTGCCCACCGGACTGATTCAATGTCGCCATGGCTTTGTCCAGCCGGTCGCGGGATTTGTCACCAATTTCGCCAAGCAACTCAGATATGCCGATCATCTCATCCATCCGACCCCAGCAATTGAGCGCAATATCACAACCCGCCGCGACCACATCACGTGCGCGTTCGGGCACTTCGCCTTTCAATGCCTTCATGTCGAGATCGTCCGAGAACAGCAGCCCGTCAAAGCCGATGGCCCCGCGAATGATATTGTCGATCACCGTTGGTGACAGGCTTGCGCAGCGCTCTGCATCCCAGGCGGTATAGACAATATGCGCGGTCATCCCCATCGGTGCATCCGAAAGCGAACGAAACGGAGCGATGTCAGTTTCCAGTTCTTCGGCAGAAGCGCTTACTTTCGGCAATTCCATATGGCTATCAACCACAGCGCGGCCGTGGCCCGGCATATGTTTGACGACGCTCACCGCGCCGCCCTTGGTCTGGCCGTCAATCACCGCACGACCCAAGGCGGCCACCTGCATCGGATCGCTGCCCATCGCGCGGTTACCAATGGCATCGACCGTATCGGGTTGTCGGACGTCGAGCAGCGGCAGGCAATTGACGGTAATGCCGACTTCACGAAGACTTTCGGCAATAGCCTGTGCATTCAGCCGAGCCGCCTCAATCGCGGTCGCTGGTGCAATGTCGTAGAGCTTGTCAAAAGTTTCCCCCGGCGGGAATTTCGGCCAGACCGGTTCTTGCATCCGCGCAACCCGGCCGCCTTCTTGGTCAATCAGGATCGCCAAATCATCGCGGCCATGCAATATGCGCAGCTCATCCGTTAGCGCCCGCAATTGGTCCTTACTTTCAACATTGCGGCCGAAAATAATATAGCCCGCCGGATCGCTTTCCTTGAAAAACGCCTTTTCGTCCGCCGTCAGGCTTAATCCCGACATACCAAAAATGACCGGTTTCATGACTTAACTCTACCAAATCCCGCGCATAATAAGGCTTATCATGCGGAAAATTGGCGAACCGGTAAAGCGGAAAGCGCCGTTATCCACAGCGCGTCCCCGATTATTACAGTTTTGAAGTCCTTATTGTGGAACGACGAGGCAACTTTCACCGGCTGCTTTCAGACCGTTGCACACCTGTTGCGCTGCCTGAACGTTCGGAGCCACCGCATTGAGGCGATAGATAGTTCCGCCTTCAACCGTTCCTTGCACAATTTTCTTCGGCAAAGCGCCGATGTCAGCGAAGCGCCGGCTGAAACCGGACCAGGCGCTGTCGGCCTGCCCGGCGGAACTGAACGCACCAAGTTGAATCATCGCACTGCCGGGAGCTGACGGAGCAACAGTTGCAGCTTTCTTGATCGGAGCCTCTACAGGCGGCGCTGTGCCAAGTTTACCTGCTGTGCCTTGTCCCTCGGAAGCGGCAAAACTCGCGTCGCCTTCGCCTTCGAACTGCTTGGCCTGCGGATCATCGGGGCGGATTTTATAGTCGCCTTCCTGTGCCGCGATCAATGTGCCGTCGCCGCTCAGTCCACCCGCATCGCGGTTTTGCATCCAATAGATGCCGCCGACAATTGCTGCCAGCAGCGCTATGGCCAAACCCACAAACAAGGCGACACGAAGGGGAGAATATTCATCCTCTCCATCATAGTCTTCGGCAGATTCCAGCCAAGGTAGACGATTGTCATCGTCCAGATCCAGACTATCACTATTCACATCAGACATTACTCAAACCCCACAGCAATTCTCGAACGCTCACATTTTGTCAGCGGCACTGACCCCCATCAGCGCGAGACCGTTCTTAATTACTTGCCCTAAATATTTAGCTAAGAAAAGCCTAGCAGACGTCATGGCAGGGTCGTTAACCATGATGATCCGCATTTCAGGCCGATCATTCCCCATATTCCAGAAGGCGTGAAACGCCGCTGCGAGGTCGTTGAGGTAGAAAGCAATCCGGTGCGGTTCACGACTCATCGCGGCCGATTCGACAATTCTCGGGAATTGGGCTGCCTGTTTGATAAGGTCGAGCTCTTCGGCGCCAAGCTTGTCGAGATGATCGGCTGACGGAAGGATATTTTCCTCTTCCGCCGCTTTGCGCAGGGTCGATTGAATCCGGGCATGGGCATATTGCACATAAAATACCGGATTATCGCGTGACGCCTCGGTTACCTTGGCAAAGTCAAAGTCCATCTGCGCATCGGCCTTACGGGTCAGCATGGTGAAACGCACCGCGTCTTTGCCGACTTCCTCGACCATATCAGCAATAGTGACAAAATTGCCCGAGCGTTTCGACATTTTCTCGGGCTCGCCATCGCGCAGCAGCCGGACCATCTGGATCAGCTTCACATCGAATTTGGTTTTGCCCTCGGTCAGCGCCGCCACAGCCGCCTTGATCCGCTTGACCGTGCCGGAATGATCGGCACCCCAAATATCAATCAGCTCATCAGCCTTTTGGGCTTTCTGAAAATGATAAGCGAGATCGCCGCCGAAATAAGTCCAGCGCCCGTTAGATTTCTTGATCGGCCGGTCCTGATCGTCGCCAAATTGCGTCGAACGGAACAGGGGCAGCTCCACCGGCTCCCAATCATCGATTGTCTTACCCTTGGGTTTTTCGAGCACGCCGTCATAGACCAGATCGCGGGACCGTAATTCGGCTTCGGCAGCATCGGCTTTACCGGCTTCATGCAATTCCGCTTCGGACGAGAAAACATCATGTTCGATGCCCAGCAACGCCAGATCGGCCCGGATCATGTCCATCATGCCGGCAACAGCCGCCTTGCGGAACATCGGCAACCATTCATCAATCGGCGCATCAACATATTTATCGCCGTATTGCTGCGCTAAGGCCCAGCCCACTGGCTTGAGATAGTCTCCGGGATAAAGCCCCTCAGGAATGGCTAAAATTGTTTCGCCGAGCGCCTCGCGATAACGGATATGGACAGATTCAGCGAGAATATCGACCTGCGCACCGGCGTCATTGACATAGTATTCGCGGATCACCTTGTGCCCGATAAATTCGAGCAAATCAGCCAGCGCATCGCCTACGACTGCGCCGCGGCAATGCCCCATATGCATGGGGCCAGTTGGATTGGCCGATACATATTCAACATTGACGGTGACGCCCTGCCCCTTGTTAGAGCGGCCATAATCCGCGCCCAATGCCTCGATTTCTTTCAGTTCCGCGATCAAAACAGCATCACTGACGCGCAGGTTTATAAATCCCGGCCCGGCCATTTCTGCTGTTTTGACATCATCAAGAACTTCGAGTTTATCGACAATCTTCTCCGCCAGATCGCGTGGTTTCTCTCCTGCTGCCTTTGACAGGACCATTGCAGCGTTGGTTGACAAATCACCATGTGACGGATCGCGCGGCGGCTCCAGCGTCACATTCTTGCGGTCCAGGTCCGCCGGTAAATCACCATCGGCGACCAGATCATCTAGCGCTTTATCAATATGTTGCTGGAAAATATGAAACAGCATCGCTTCACCCCAATTTTCAATAGATTATAGAGCCCGGACCCGCCGAGCCAAACATAATATATGCCCAGAGCTTTGTCGGCTCAAAGCTTTGTTGACCAAGAAGTTTATCGGGTCGCGTTATATTGCAGCTGTTCCGGGCTCAGCTGAAAACCGATCAAAAGTTCAAAAGTTGACCTTGCTACCGCAGCTCGCACCGCTGGGTCCGCCAGCGGATCCAGTGCGGCGTCGGGGTCTCCAGGTTTTCTTTTGCGTGTAATGCGTTCGATTACGTCTTCTGGAAGCCGCGCAGCCGCCGCATCAACATAGGAGCCCGCTTTACCGGAAGCTGAAGCGCGATATTCGCCATCGGCGAAAGTCAGCGTTACATTTTTCACCCGTTTGGCAACAACGGCGGTTCCGCCCTGCACGACCGTCGAAAAATATGGCACTGTAACCGTTCGCGCACCCTGGGGGCGAGAGCGGACTGCATAAACATCAAACGTAGCCTCAGAATAAATCCGCGCGCCCTCGCTGTTACAAGTCGAACGGACGTTGGTGATATTGGCCACAACATCAATCGCACTTGCATCTGTGCTGTTCACGGGATCAAAAATCGTGACATCGCCTGTATAGTCGGGAACGGCAACTGCAGGACAACCACTTCGGGTTACGCTAACGCCAACACCGGAGCTGATATCGATGGCGCCGTCTTGTGCGCAACCCGCCAATGCCAAAACCGTTCCACCGGTCAATAACAACTTATTGAAACGCCGTTTGAGTGTCATGCTTATTCCTTGCCTTTTGTCCCATTTCGCGCAGATTTAACCTGCGTCCTTGTTCAGGGTTTGGAAACCCTTATCTATGCCTTTAAGAGCACGCAACCATCCATAGGATGAACAGACAGGCTTTTCGCCGCCTCCGTTTTTCATTAAGGCTTTGATTATGAATCATGCAGAATCAGGAAAACCCCGTATTAGCTTGCTTGTAGCAGCCCCTCGCGGCTTTTGCGCGGGCGTTGATCGGGCCATAAAAATCGTGGAATTGGCAATCGAAAAATATGGAGCTCCTGTCTATGTACGCCACGAAATTGTCCATAATCGCTATGTCGTGGATGAATTGAAAAAACTTGGTGCCGTATTCGTCGAGGAGCTTGACGAGGTTCCGGATGGTGTTCCTGTGGTCTTTTCAGCGCACGGAGTGCCCAAAGCCGTGCCGCACAAAGCGGAAGAACGCGGCCTGGAATACGTCGACGCCACTTGCCCTTTGGTGTCAAAGGTACATCGTCAGGCGGAACGACAGGTTGAGGCAGGACGGCATATTATTTTCGTCGGACATGAAAATCATCCTGAAGTTATCGGCACTTTCGGCCAGGTCGACGAAGGCATGATGACACTGGTCGAGACTCTGGAAGATGTTGCCGCGCTAAAGCCAGCGGACCCGGATAAGCTTTCATTCCTTACCCAGACCACTCTTTCGGTCGATGATACCAGAGCGATTGTCGAAGCGCTGCAGGAACGTTTCCCCAATATCGTCGGACCAAAAGGCGAAGATATCTGCTATGCAACGTCAAACCGTCAGGACGCGGTAAAACGCATAGCGAAATCTTGCGATCTGGTATTGGTTATTGGTGCGCCAAACAGCTCCAACAGCTTGCGCCTTGTAGAAGTCGCCGAGCGTGAAGGAACAGATGCCTATCTCATCCAGCGCGCGGATGACATAGATTTTGCCTGGATGGAGGGTGTTGAAACGCTTGGATTGACCGCCGGCGCTTCTGCTCCGGAAATATTGGTGCGCGAAGTCGTGTCCCATCTTGAGGAACGCTACATCGTCGACGAACAAAAGATACAAACGACTGATGAGCGCATGGTTTTCAAGCTACCACGTGGACTCGAAGCCGCCTGATGGCTGTTTATACCAAGGTCAGTGCCGAAGAGATTGAAATCTTCTTGGGCCGGTTTGATGTTGGCACATTAGTATCTGCCAAAGGCATAGCCGAGGGCGTAGAGAACAGTAATTACCTGATTGAAACGACACAAGATCGGTTCATTTTGACGCTTTACGAGAAGCGTGTCGACCCGGACGATTTACCCTTCTTCATCGCGATGCTCGACCATTTGGCCGGGAAAAAACAACCGGTACCGCCGATGATCGCAGATCGCACTGGTACGAAAATACAAGTTTTGTGCGGCCGACATGCTTGTCTGATCAAATTTCTTCCCGGTATTTCCGTGACGATGCCGACTGCGGCACAAGCCCGAGCCACGGGCCAAGCGCTAGGCGGCATGCATGATGCTCTTCAAGACTTCAACATGCAGCGCGCCAATAGCATGGACCACGATACGTGGCGCGAGCTCGCCGCTGATTGCGGTCCCGGCGGACTGAATGAAATTGCACCTGACCTCAATGATATTGTAGCTGCCGAACTCGATTATCTGGATGCACATTGGCCAGACACATTGCCACAATCTGTCATCCATGCCGATTTGTTCCCGGACAATGTCCTGATGCTTGATGATGCGGTTACCGGCCTGATTGACTTTTATTTTTCCTGCACAGATGTTCGCGCCTATGACGTGGCTGTGACCCATGCGGCTTGGTGTTTTTCCGAAGATGGTGAACAGTTTGATGAAGCGATCTCGGCCGCGCTTCTGACCGGCTATAACGATGCATTTGATCTCAGCGCAGGAGAACGCGCGGCCCTGCCAGTTTTGGCCCGGGGAGCGTCACTACGCTTTTTGTTGACCCGCGCGTATGACTGGATCAACACGCCCGCCGACGCTCTGGTGACTCGCAAAGACCCGACCGCATTTCTCAATCGTCTGAAATATTATCAGACCAATCCAGGGGTCTTCGTCGCATGAGCGATCTCTCTTTTGTCGAAATCGCAACAGACGGCGCGTGCAAGGGCAATCCCGGTCCGGGCGGATGGGGCGCACTGATTCGCCATGGCAAAACGGAAAAGGAAATTTCCGGCGGCGAACCGGAGACGACCAACAACCGCATGGAATTGCGCGCGGCGATTGAGGCACTCAATGCGTTGAAGCGGCCGTGCAGGGTCAAACTGTCGATCGACAGCACCTATGTGAAAGACGGCATTACCAAATGGGTGTTCAACTGGCAGAAAAATGGCTGGCGCACGGCAGCAAAAAAGCCGGTAAAAAATGCCGATCTGTGGCAAGATCTGCTGAAGGCTGTGGAACGGCATCAAATAGAATGGGAATGGGTCAAGGGTCATAACGGCCATCCGGACAATGACCGGGCCGACATGCTGGCCAGTGACGCTGCGCTGAATGTGGCAGCTAATCTGTAACGGCCAATATGCGTTATCCCAGCATCAACCGGGATAACGCTCAAACTCGGGTGGCTTTGGCCTAGCTATTGTCTTCGACGTCAGCTTTGGGACCATTTTTGATAATGGAAGCAATCGCATTTTTGGCGCTGGATTTGCTCTTATAACCTTCGGTTGAGAACATGATCTCGCTATTGTGTTTAAAGCGAACCCGGAACTCGCCCTTTTTGTCCTTATAAATTTCAAATTTGTGCGCCATATTATCTGTCTCCATTTTAGGCCTATACTGGCCTTTGTCGGTCCGTATCGGACTGGAGATTTATTGCGTCTTAAGGCGCTGAACGCAATGGCGAATTTTTCAGGCCATCATGACAGCGAAACGCGCAGGATCATATAGATCGGAATCCAGCCCTTTTACGGCAGCCTCTTTTTCCATACCCAGAAAAATCGATTTCCCCAGTTTCGCTGCGGCCGGCGCCGTCTGGATGCCAAAGCCTCCTTGCCCCGCAAACCAGAAAAAATCGGGCTGCTGGGGATCATATCCATAAACCGGCAGTCGATCAGACGTAAAGCTGCGCAGCCCTGCCCATTTGCGGTTTACGCTTTTGATTTCGACATCCAGTATCGATTGAAAGCGATCTATCGCCACCGCGACGTCCCATTCTTCTGGTGCCACATCACTGGCTACAACCGGTGTTTCGTCATGCGGGCTGAGCCAGAAACTACCGCCAGCTTCAGGCTTGAAATAGAAACTGCCATCCAATGCCACGACCAACGGCATATCTGGTGCAGACGGCGGATCGGTATGCAACTGCACCATTGTCCGGCGCATCGGTTGAATTTCGATTGGCAACGCGCCCGCAAGGCTGGCGATTTCGCTTGCCCATGCACCAGCAGCATTGATGATCAACTTCGCGCGAATGGCATTATCGCCACTGTTGATCACCCATCCGTTGTCGTCATGCGCAATTTCTTCGACCCGGGTATTACAGGATAAGGCGACGCCTTTGCGTTTCGCATCACGTATATAAGCCATGTGCAACCCGGCCACATCGATATCGCAGCAATCAGGCTCATAAACCGCTCGATCCCATCCTTGCTTCAGATGAGGCACAACAGCCGTAATATCATCCCGGTCCCATCGAACCATAGATATCCCGCTATCTTTGAACTCAGAGACAAAATCTTCCAGCAGATACTGGTTATCAGCACGTCCGATATTGATGGCTCTCCGCTTCTTCAAAAAACTGGTCTCGGAAAATTTAGCGGGCGGATGATGGAGAAAATCGTAAGAAGCAGTGGTCAGCGGCTGCACCAGCGGCCCGCCATAGCTCTCTGTCCAAAATGCCGCTGACCGGCCAGTGCTGTGATATCCCGGTTGGTCTTCCGCTTCCAATATGATGACAGAGCAATGCCCAGCTATTTCCGAGGCTATACTTGCGCCCGCAATTCCGGCTCCGATTATGGCAACATCATATTGGTTCATGGGTAAACTTACTCATCGCTGCGGTGCTACTCTATCTAGAAACTCAAAACTGGCTTGCAAGGCAGCATCGCGTACAGGGTCGGCCTCGCGGTAAATCTCGTGAGCACATTCTTTGCCGAATAATTTCATCTCGGCATGGGGCAGCAAGTGGACGGCACGTTCTATGGTCGGATGGTCAACCAGTTCGTCCACTTCCGTTGCCAAAAAAAATACCGGGATATCCACAGTTTCAAGGTGCTTGCGGTTTCTAAGCCCGCGGGTGGAAGAATAGGCCCGCTCTAACCAGCGCCAGCTTGCTGGCCCCAAACGCACATCCGGGCGTTCCCTAAACCAGAAAAATTCATCGGAATACCGATCGGCGTCGTGAGTCAGCAGACCCTGCCGCAATATCTCAGGCTCCAGCGGCTTTTCACTGACTTTCCAGGCACGGCGCTTTTCCCTGCCAAAAGCGCAGATTATCTTGGACAGTAGATGCGCGGTCCATTCAGGCATACCCCCGCCGGCTGGTGCCAACATTGGTGCACATAATATCGCGGCATCGGGATGAATGCGCTGTTCGGCAAGCGCACGGGTAACAAGATGACCACCCATGCTGTGACCGATGATTACATGAGGTCCACTATGCGCCCCCCGCCATTGTTCGTAAAAGGCGCTCAGATCATCAACCCATGTCGCAAAATCATCGATATGCCCGACATGTGGATGCGGACCGCACCGGCCTGAACCGCCCTGCCCCCGCCAATCGAGTGAAGTAACATTCCATCCAGCGGTATGAAAATCGTTGAATGTCTCGAGATATTTTTCGTAGAAATCTGCTCGACCGGTCATGAACAATATCGAACCGCGAGCATTACTCTTGGGCTGCGGCCATTCAAATTGCCGCAACGCCCAACCATCCGGAGCGTGCCAGATCAGCTCTTGCGCGTCTTCAGGGATGGAGCGTCGATCAAATACAGGCGGGTTTAATCGACTCAAAAATGGGCTCCGGCCATGATGGTTACTATTTGGTAAGGCATTTTTCTTAAAGCTGTTTCCCATGAACGGGGAACAACTCATTTACTTGCTCTGGGGCGGCTTGGCAATTGCGCTGATCGTGGCTGCGATCACTGATATCAAGAGCCGTCAAATATCCAACAAGCTGAATCTGGCCATTGCATTGGGCGCACCCGTATTCTGGATCGCCAGTGACATGGCTTTCTGGCCAGACATGGTGTGGCAAATTGGCATCGCTACGGTCGTGTTTACCATATTTGCCGGAATGTTCGCGATCGGTGCGATGGGCGGCGGCGACGTAAAACTCCTTACAGCCATTGCGTTGTGGCTCCATTGGCTCACGCTAATTCAGATGTTGGTGATCATGTCCATCGCTGGCGGCGTGCTCACGCTGTTAATGATAACAGCTAAGAAAATCCAAAAAACTGAAGGTCCAGTAAAGGTCCCATATGGAGTTGCCATATCATTTGCAGGGCTTTGGATAATTAACGAACGATATTTTAACCATTTTACTTGAAAGAGAAATCTACCGCCAAGGGATCATTCAGGGTGATCGATTCCGGTGGGGCATTCAGGAGGCGTAAGACGTCATGGACAAGAAGAAACTAATTTTGCTTATCGGCGCATTGGTAGTGGCTGCGGTCACAGCATTGCTCGCCAGAAGTATGTTCGCGGGTGCTGCTGCACCACAAGTGGAAGCGAAAAAGGTCGAAGTAATGGGGGACGAAGTTCTCGTCGCTTCGCGCGCCTTGCCCGTTGGCACTATCATTACGCCTGATGCCTTCAGCTTCCAGCCTTGGCCGGAAGACCTTGTTGAGGAAGCCTATTTCCAAAAAGAAGGCACAGACATTGAATCTCTGAACGGTACGGTCGTTCGTAACGCTATCACCGCCGGACAGCCACTCACGAAAGGCGCTATTGTTAGCCCCGGTGATCGCGGCTTCCTAGCGGCAGCGCTCGGACCCGGCATGCGTGCCGTTACTATTCCAGTTTCTGGCTTGACCGGTGTTGCCGGTTTCGTGTTTCCGGGAGACCGAGTTGACCTGGTGCTAACCCAGACAATTAAAGGTCAAGGACCGGAATTCAAAGTATCAGAAACGGTCATCCGTAATATTCGCGTTCTCGCTACTGATAACCGCGTTACCCAAACAACAAATGAAGCAGGTCAGGCCGTACCGGTAAAAACCAAGTTGGTTACGCTTGAAGCCACGCCGAAAATTGCTGAAAAAGTAGCGGTTACCCAGACCCTGGGTACGTTGAGCCTGTCACTTCGTTCGCTCGCGGACAGCACCGCAGAGCTTGAAGAAGCAATTGCTTCTGGTGAGATCAAATTACCGAAAACCGACGATCCAACCCAGGAAGCGGCGATGATCAGGTCGCTCGCAAAACGGCCAAATTCAAAGAAATCAACCTTCTCAACCGGCGGTGAAGTGTCACGCTTTGAAGCACGCACCCCACCACAGTTGACCAAGGAAGAAATGCCAGACGGACCAAAAGTCCGGGTGGCACGCGGCAATGTCGTCAATGAAGTAAAGTTTGGAGACAAATAATGTCCACACCATTTGCAAAGCATAGTCGCTTGATGAAAAACATGTCCGGCAAAAAAGCAATTGGCTCAGCAATCGCTGCCGTTCTGGCCGTGACCGCTACTGCGAACACCGCAGCGCCGCTTAACGCCCAATCGGTCAAGGTTTCCGCACCGCAATCCCGTGTCACGGTTGCTGTCGGTCGCGGTAAACTGATAACATTGCCCGCACCTATTGAAGATGTTTTTATCGCCGAGAACACTATTGCCGATGTGCAGGTTCGCTCGCCGCGTCAGATCTATATCTTCGGTAAAACCGGTGGTCAGACCAGCTTTTATGCAACCAGCCGTTCCGGCAAGGTCGTATATTCAGCCGAAGTGTCAGTTGGAGCCGAGATATCCTCGATCGACCAGATGCTTGCACTGGCTATGCCGGATGCCAAGATCACGGTCAGCTCGAACAATAATTTCGTTTTGCTGACCGGAACCATCGCGGATCCGGATGATGCCGAAGAAGCTGAAAACCTTGTCAGAGCTTATGTAGCTGGCGGCGCAGGTGGTGAAGGCACAACCGTTGTCAGCCGCTTGAAAACAGCAACCCCAATGCAGGTCAACCTGCGGGTACGGTTCGCTGAAGTCAGCCGTTCATTGGCCAAGAACATCAATGGTAACCTGTTGACGCGCGATACCACTGGTGGTTTCCAATTTGGTATAGCACGCGGTCGTAACTTTGGTTCGATCACGGACTTTGACACGAGTGGTTTCCCCACTCTGGATGCGTCCAATCTATTCGGTTTGCCAGCGGGATCGATTTCCCTGCCATTCAATACGGCGACGGGACAATTTGTAACCCAGGGCGGCACCGCGTTTAACTTCAACCAGGCAACCGGGTTGGACTCTGTTCAGGCAGCAGGCCGTCTTTTCGGTCTCGATATAGCAACAGCACTTGACGTGTCCGAACGTATTGGTCTGGTCACCACATTGGCATCGCCCAATCTGACCACTATCTCCGGTGAAACCGCCAGCTTCCTGGCAGGTGGGCGCTTCCCTATACCGCAATCTTCAGGTTTCGGAGAAGTGAGCGTCACCTATCAAAGCTTTGGTGTTGAACTGTCTTACACACCAACGGTATTGTCCAACGGAAGAATTTCCATTCGGGTCCGGCCAAGCGTGTCCGATATTTCGGCCAATGGTGCTGTCCGTTTGAACGGTTTTGAAATTCCGGCGATTTCCACCCGTGAAGCAGAAACAACTGTTGAACTGGGTTCTGGCGAGAGCTTCATGATCGCCGGATTGATGCAGAACAACTATAGTTCGACCATCGACAAGACTCCTGGTCTTGGTGACCTTCCTATCCTTGGCAATCTTTTCAAATCAGACGGATATCGGAAAAACGAAACCGAGTTGATGATTGTTGTGACACCATATCTCGTCAAACCGGTCAGTGACAGCGATATCGTTCTGCCCACCGATGGCTTCAAACAAGCCAATGATTTTGAGCGGGTGATTATGAACCGGCACAGTTCGAACGGTACCGGTGATCGTCCAAAACCAACGGTTGCTCCGCCAGTTGCATCGGGCCCTGCTCTCAGCAGCATGTCCGCGCCAAGCAGCAGTAAAACCGCCAAAAAGCCGAAGAAATCTGGTGGCGCTGCCCCCGGGTTCAGCTTTGACAAATAGTCCGTTTCAGGAGAAGACATCATGCGTTTTGTTTCTATAGCACTTGTAACCGCTCTCGGACTTTCCGTTGCTGCGTGTGGCGCCAATACCGCCAACCGTACCGTAAACAGCGAACGGCAACCGGTTGTTACCCGGTCGCACTTCGTGCTGGACGTCAACACTGCGGGATCGGGATCACTCCCCGATGGCGAGTTTCGCCGCCTTGCTGGCTGGTTTGATGCCCTAGACCTCGGATATGGCGACCGCGTTGCCATTGACGACCCAGATTACAATGCCGGAGCTTCGGCTCGCGGTGCCGTCGAAGCCCTCGCTGCTCAAAAAGGATTGTTGATCAGTGACATTGCCCCGGTAACCGAAGGTAATGTTCCAAGCGGCGCAATGCGCGTTGTTGTTTCACGCTCAACCGCAGCCGTTCCTGGTTGCCCCGACTGGAGCAACCGCAGCCATACCGATTTTCAGGCTCGTACGAGCGAAAATTACGGGTGCGGAATCAACAGCACGATGGCGGCAATGATTGCCGATCCTGAAGATCTTGTACGCGGTCAAGCCCGCGACGGAGAAGATCAGTCGGAAGCTTCAAAAGCCATTCGTGCCTATCGTGATAAAGCCAAACAAGCTGGAGGCCTATAATGAACGCTCCCTGGAAACCCGGTGCCGTAAACGGACGTGATCCGTTCTCCGCTTTCGTATGTGATGAAGACACGCTGGACCTGCTGCGCCCTGTCGTAGAAGAGATGGGTTGGCCGGTAGACAAGTGCCACAAAGGTGGACTTCGTAACGCCGTGCAGTCGCTTTCGGTTGCGGCTAGCCCTAATATCTTGATGGTCGACCTGTCTGAATCTGGTGATCCATTGGCCGACATCAATTCGTTGGCTGAAGTCTGTGAGCCCGGAACTGTGGTTATTGCCATGGGTCAGGTAAACGACGTTCGTCTTTACCGCGATTTGATCGTAAGCGGCCTGCAGGATTATCTCCTGAAACCGTTCAGCCCCGAACAATTGCGCGACGTATTGAGTCAGGCGCAAGCCGTGCTCAACGCACCGAAAACCGATGAGCAAGCCAGTGAGAAACCGCATGTTTCCACGGCAGTCATCGGAACCCGTGGCGGCGTCGGTGCATCGACTATTGCGACATCACTGGCGTGGTTGCTCAGCAACGAAAAAGAGCGTTTGACCGCCCTTCTCGACCTTGATGTTCATTTCGGTACTGGCGCTTTGGCGCTGGACCTTGAGCCGGGCCGCGGACTTACCGATGCCATTGATAATCCCAGCCGTATCGACGGTCTGTTCATTGAACGGGCGATGATCAAGGCGAATGACAAGCTGTCTCTGCTGTCGGCTGAGGCACCAATCAACTCACCGATGATGACAGACGGAACAGCATTTTTCCAATTGCAGGAAGAATTTCGTGCTGCCTTCGAATGTACGGTTATCGATCTGCCGCGTGATATGCTGATCAACTATCCGCATCTTCTTGGTGATGTGAACGCGACCGTCATTGTCACGGAACTGACATTGGCTTCTGCCCGCGATGCTATTCGATTGCTGTCATGGCTGAAATCGCATGCAGCGCAGAGCAAAGTGATTGTTGTTGCCAACAAAGTGCAATCCGGTGGTCTGGAAATCTCCAGACAGGATTTTGAGAATTCGATCGAACGCAAAATCGATATCATGATCCCGGCAGACCCCAAAGCAGCCGCGCATGCAGCGAAATTGGGCCAAGCCTTTGTAGAGGCTGGTAAATCAAGCAAGGCGACCAGCAAGATCATTGCGCTGTCCGAACATATTCTTGGCACCGTCGAAGACGAAGGTGAAGAAGGCGAAGGCAAAGCAAAAACATCTCTGATGGATAAATTTGGAGGAATGAAATCACTCCTGCCATCAAAGAAGAAGAAAGAAGGCGAGACATCCGAATCGTGATGCCGAACCCGTTTCTTTCTAACATGCAAGGATGCACGTAATGGATATGATGCAGACAGCCATTCTGGGTGGAGGAATATTGCTAGTCCTTATGCTCGTCGTATTTGCTTTTGCTGGCCCATCAGAGGCTACGGCAAAGGCAAAGCGTCTGGACAAAGTGCGCTTCCGTCATTCGGAAAGCACCAATGCCAAGATGGAAGAACAGATGAAAAAGGCGGTCAGTGCCCGCCGGAAAAACCATCGGCCCACTGGCGAAACGCTGTCGAGAATGGATATGCTCGCCATCCGGCTCGACCGGACCGGACGCGAATGGACCATCAAGCAGTTTTTTTCGGTTTGCCTCGGGATCGCTGTCCTCGTCTGTGGCGGCCTGCTCTTTCAGGGAGCGCCCATGCTCCTTTGCATATTTGGGGGACTGGCGGTTGGATTTGGTTTGCCGCACGTAATTGTTGGCATCCTGATCAGTATGAGAGTCAGCAAGTTTACCGCGTCATTCCCTGATGCAATCGAACTTTTGGTTCGTGGTCTGCGTTCGGGTTTGCCGGTAACGGAAACCATCGGTGTGGTTGCCAAGGAAATTGACGGACCTGTAGGCGAAGAATTTGCCAAGGTTGTTGACCGGATCAAAATTGGCCGCACAATGGAAGATGCTTTGCAGGAAAGCGCCAAAAGACTCGACACTCCTGAATTCAAGTTTTTCTGTATCACGCTCGCCATTCAACGTGAGACTGGTGGTAACCTGGCTGAAACGCTGGCCAACCTGGCAGATGTGCTGCGTAAACGCGGCCAGATGAAACTGAAGATCAAAGCCATGTCATCGGAATCGAAGGCATCCGCCTATATTGTTGGTTCACTACCATTCATCGTTTTCGCCTTGGTTTGGTCAGTTAACCCGACTTATCTCGCGGGATTCTTCTATGAAGAACGCTTGATTATCGCTGGCCTTGGCGGACTGACCTGGATGAGCATCGGTGTGTTCATCATGGCCAAAATGGTCAACTTTGAAATCTAAGAGGAAGGTGTAAGGCAATGCCCGATAGTGGTCCAACTTTACTGGGAATAGACGTCCTCTGGGTGGCAACCATTTTGGCTGCCGTAGCAACGCTCGCTGTTGTTTTTGCAATCTATACGGCCGTAACCGTCCGCGATCCCATGGCGAAGCGGGTCAAATCGCTAAACGAACGGCGTGAACAGTTGAAGGCTGGTATCACCGCCTCGACAACCAAGAAGCGTGCAAAACTGATTCAGCAAAATGATACGACCGACCGTATGCGCGGCATGCTGTCGTCGCTGAAAGTCTTGCAGGATGACCAGCTGAAAGAATCACAACAGAAACTGGCCCAGGCCGGCATCCGTTCGAAAGATCTCGCTTACGCGGTTATCTTCAGCCGTCTGGTCTTGCCGATTGTTCTCGGCGGCGCTGCTGCCCTCGCCCTTTATGGCTTTGATTACATGCCCGACTGGACACCGATCAAGAAGTTCGGTGCTTTCGCCGGTGCCTGCATCGCGGGTTATAAGGGCGCTGATATTTACCTGAACAACCTGATTGCCAAGCGAACCGATCTGGTCCGTAAAGGCCTTCCAGACGCGATTGATCTTTTGGTCATCTGTGCCGAGGCTGGACTGACCGTCGACGCCGCTTTTGCCCGCGTGGCAAAGGAACTGGGCGATGCCTATCCCGAACTGGCGGATGAGTTTTCACTGACATCCATTGAGCTGGGCTTCCTCACCGAACGCCGTCAGGCTTTTGAGAACCTTGCCTATCGTGTGGCGCTGGAACATGTGAAGGGCGTGGTCACAACGATGATCCAGACAGAGAAATATGGTACGCCGTTAGCATCAGCCTTGCGCGTTCTCTCAGCAGAATTCCGGAATGATCGGATGATGCGGGCTGAAGAAAAAGCCGCGCGTCTGCCAGCGATTATGACAATTCCGCTGATCCTGTTCATTCTGCCGACGCTATTTATCGTGATCCTTGGGCCTGCAGCCTGTTCGATCTCCGATACGATGATGTAGCTAAAGGCATCAAAACAAGAATGAAAAAAGAGCGGTCTTCAAAACCGCTCTTTTTTCGTTGGGGATACTATCAAACCGGCTGTTCAACCGGCGGCAATATCGTCAGCAGACTGTTTTATTTTCGCCAGCATTTCCGATAAATGCCGCTGATCATCGTCTGTCAGGACAGTCATCACCTTCTTTTCCATCGCTTCCGCTGCGGGCATGATCTGGTTATAAAGGTCTCGACCATTCTGGCTGAGCATCAAATGATGAGAACGACCGTCGGCGCTATTCGGGCTGCGCCCCAGCAACTCGCGGTCCACCAGCGTTTTAACAGCACGGTTGACTGTCACTTTGTCCATCAGGGTCGCTTCGACAAGCTGCCGCTGTGTCGATGCACCGCGATTTCCGAGAACGGCCATAACCCGCCATTCCGGGATTTTCAGCCCGAAGCGGCTCTTATACTCACTTGAAATCAGATCGCTCACCGCATTGGATGCGGTGGACAGTTGGTACGGGATAAAATCATCAAGGTTTGCGGTCATAAGTAATATTTATTCAATTTTGGTGCGAAGTCCAATCCAAAATGTCCTCGGAAAAGCACGTTCGATAATATTGCTACTACTAACGGCCGTCTCTACCCGCGCATCAAACAGATTTTCAACCCGCCCTTCGACCAACAAACGATCATTCACTGCAAAAGCGAGGCGGCCATCAATGGTGAAGGCATCATCCAGTCGGCGGGTATTCTGATCATCTTCGAACTGATTGCCAATATATCGTAGCGACACAGACGCACCGGTGCCATTTTTCTGTTCCCAAAGCAGGCTGGCAGAAGCATTGTGTTCGGGAATCTGTGCCGGACGTAATCCATCCACTGCAACAGCATCTCCAGAGGCGTCTACTTCCGCATCAACATAGGAATAGGCGGCACGAGCGGATAAATTATTCACCAGGCTGCCAAGATCAAATTCGGTATCGATTTCAATGCCCTTGGATTCAATGGAATCCAGATTTTGGCGCTGACGGAAGACGCCTGCCCCGGAGACGAAGCCGACACCGGGGAACAGTCCTGGCCCCGTATCCAGTGTTACATTGGCAACCGCATCATCCAGTTCGTTGTAGAAAACCGTGATCCCGATAGAGACAGATTCGCTATCCCAATCCAGCCCCAGCTCCGCGCCTTTCACTCGCTCTGGCTCGAGCAGTTCATTCGCCGCAGTGGCATCTGGACCAACGCGGAAGGGACGAAACAGTTCGTTCAACGTCGGCAAACGCCAGCCCAGATAGGCTGCACCGCGCAACACCAATTGATCAGTCGCATCATATGCGAAACCGCCACGTGCCGTAAATTCGGTTCCGTCGCGATTATCAAATTGAGCGTCCGTGCGCACGGAACCCGGGAATGGGTTGATCAATTCAATCTCTCTGCGGAAGCCATCATCGATGGTCCAAAAATCAATGCGGCCCCCGCCTGTCAGGGTGAGGGACTCAGTTGCCTGCACGCTGGCCTCGACAAAGGCGCCATAAGTGGCGGTCGAGCCGCCCGCGTTGCGGCTGCGGCGCGGGGTGTCATCGTCGAGGAAGAAGAAATTCTCGTTTGTCTCCCCTTCCGTCCGCCGCCAGTCTCCACCAATGCGCAGTTCGACATTGTCGCCAACCGGCGGCCGCACTTCAAACCTTGCACCAAGGCCGGTTGACGGTACATTAAACTGTTCAAACACTCGCCGGACACTGTTGCGATCAGCAGCGACACCGCCAAAGCTCACGTCAAAATTGCGGATCTGAACATATCCCAAGGCCGACCATTGCCAGCCGGTATCGGACCGGTTGACCAACCGGATGCTGGCGTCGGCGCCATCATTGTGATTTTCGCTAAACGCAAAGCCGCGTTCGCGATCATCGGTGAACGCGCGAACATTGGCCTGCAGTTCGGTATTGTCGGTCAGCGGCGCGACATAGCGCACAGCGATACCGGCCTGCTCATATTCCGCCTGACGGTCGACATCACCGCGCTGGCTTTCAATAATCGGTGTAAAACCATCGCCGCGCGCATAGTTGGCGGAGATAGTAAGCTGCCCCTGCCCCAGTTCGCGGCCAAATAAAAGAGCCGCATCGACGCTGTCGCGGCTGCCATAAGCTGCGCCCAGTTCGATCAGGTTACCTACATCCTGGCTGAACAATTCAATTGTTCCCGCGATGGCACCTGATCCCTCGCTGCCGCTGCCACCGCCGCGTGTTATGCGGGCTGAACCAAGTGCCAGAGCGTCATAGCCCGGCCATGCGACCCAACCGCCAAAGGGATCGGCTTGCGGGACGCCATCGAGCAACAGAACAGCGCGCGATGAGGCGTTACCACCAAGGCCGCGGATAGTAATCCCCTGACTGGTCGGATTGGCAGAACGTGCATCGGATCGGCGAAATTGCTGAAGACCGGGAACCGTTCGCAAAGCATTCTCAATGCGGGCGTCTGTGTCCAGTTCGATCACGGTAGTGCTATAGGCATCATCCGCGTCCGGTAGCGGCAGGCCTGTGACGGTAATCCCTTCTTCAGCCACAGCCGCTGAATCGGCGGTAGATTCCGCTATAGCTGGAGCACTGACAAGACAAATGGGCGCTATCAAAGGCAACGCCAAAACTGATTTATTCATTAGACTGTTTTCACCTGTTCGGGCGCTGCGTTATGAAACGCCGCCAGTTCATTGCATGCAGCATCAATCCGCACGAGTTTTGGAAAGGCCGTCATATCCGTTTCAAACCGGCGGCCATTATACATTTGCGGGACCAGACAGACATCGGCAAGATTGGGTGCATCGCCGCCAAAAAAACCATTTTCCGGAGCCATGGCTTCCAGCGCCTTAAAGCCCTCACTCACCCAATTGCGATACCAGATGTTGATCGCCTCCTGATCCTGACCCATTTCGTTTTTTAGATATTTCATGATCCGAAGATTGTTCACCGGATGAATATCCGCCGCGACCACCAGCGCCTGGGCCAGTGTCCGGCTGCGTTCCAGCGGATCGCTCGACACCATCGGTGGCTCCGGATGGGTCGCATCAAGATAATCGATAATCGCCAGCGACTGGGTTAGATCCTGCCCGTCAATATGCAGCATTGGAATGAAACCCTGCGGATTGCGCGCAATATAGTCAGCCTGCCTGGTGCTGTCGTCGAGCAGATTTTTGCTGACCGATTTATACGCAATACCCTTTAGGTTGAGCGCGATACGCACACGGTAGCTCGCGGAGCTGCGCCAATAGTCATAGAGAATGATGTCTGTCATGCAACGGCTTGTGCAGAGGACAAGAATGAATTGCAAGGGGCGTAGCGAAGAGTAACTATATCCTCTCCCCTTGAGGGAGAGGATAGATTTGCTTGCGAACTTGTTCGCTAGAAAATCTTGGTGAGGGGTAAAAGAGGATACACCAAGCCAACCCCCTCTCCAACTCGACTAGGCAGGCAAGCTGCCAAGTCTCCGTTTCCTCTCCCTCAAGGGGAGAGGATTAGCTGACCTGCCCGCCTGCGATTGCAATATCGCCTTTAGCCTCAACAGAAACGGCGCGACCGGTACGCTTCGATAAGGTGTCCAGCCACTCTTCCCGATGCTTCAGCTTCGCCGCGACCGCCGGATGCACGCCCAGCTGCATGACACCCGTACCTTGAGTCCGTTCCGCCTGGCGCAATAGCGAGAGAGTCGCACTCAGCACCTTATCCGCCTGCATTATTTCCAGCACCGAAGGGCCTGTCTTGCGGCTGACCACCTGCATGAAGCCAAAACCGTTAATCGCCGTCCGTTCGCAATTGCCCGTCATATGCTGATCGAATATAGCGCAGACTTCTGTTCGCTCTGCCTTGGCTTGCAAGGTCGGAAAATCGACGCCGGTTGAACCACCAATATCAAACCGCGTAAGCGCTAGCGCAACCTGCTTGGCCGCACGTTTTGCGAGCTCAAGCGGTACGAGCGGACCGTCAACGTCAATGACCGTCAGCGCTGGTGTTAAGGAGATCAACAAACTACCGCCGTCAAAATCTACGCGGCCGGTTTCTGCCTGTTCCATCGCTTCGTTCCAACCCAAGCTGGCCAGCATATCCGGTTCGTGCGCTTGAACCTTTCGGACCGGCTCACCGCTTGCTTCCATGGTATCCAAAAGGTTTGGACCTTCTGCTAGAGCGCTACCAGCATCTGCCGGTCTCGCCTTGGCTCGTTTCGATAGTCCGCCTTTTTCGTCCAAGGCCTCACGCACAATTTCGACCCGTATAGTCGCGCCTTCAGTCAGACCTTTGGGTAGCGGTTGCAACAGGCATTGCTCGCCGCTTTCCAGCGATACAATACCCGATCGTCCAACTACCCATTGCTCCGTAAACCGCGCATCGACCACAGAGCCCCGTCGTGCACCCGCCCGCTGACGCTCGATCCGGGCCGCAACCAGCTCACCGTCTATAATGCGGGCAGCGCGGTTTTCGCCGATACCGGCCTCATAGAGCCAGCCATTTTGGAAATCAGGCGCCATTGTGCTGGAGCGGATAGCCCGAGGAAATCAGCAGATTGCGCGTTTCATAAAGCGGTAGGCCCATGATCCCGCTGAAACTGCCATTGATTGAAATCACAAAGGCTTCGGCAAGGCCTTGAATGGCATAACCGCCAGCTTTGCCCTGCCCTTCGCCAGACTGGATATAGGCATCAATCTCGCTGTCCTGGAAACGCTTGAACTTGATGATGCTGTCCGACAATTTCGTTCGGGCAGTGCCATCCGCCGCAATCACGCAGACCGCTGACATTGTATGGTGTCGCCGCCCGCCCAAAAGCTCCATAAATTGCCGCTGTTCCGCCTCATCTTCGGCCTTGCCCAAGATACGTCGCCCCACCGCCACGATGGTATCGCCAGCGATCAGGACTTCATCATCCGCGCGTTCCACAGCAGCCGCCTTTTCCCGAGCCATGCGAAGCACATAGTCACGCGGTAGCTCACCCTTTAACGGCGTTTCATCAATATCGGGAGAAGCGATCAGGTCAGGCTTAACGCCCAAACGACCGAGCAGTTCCAGCCTGCGCGGGCTGGATGATGCCAGAACCAAATTCATTTATGTGGCCGCGTCACTGCAGCATCCCGCGCTTATTTGAAGCGATAGGTGATACGACCTTTGGTCAGGTCATAAGGCGTGAGTTCAACGAGCACTTCATCGCCCACTAGCACACGGATGCGGTTTTTGCGCATCTTGCCGGCGGTATGGCCAAGGACTTCATGGCCATTTTCCAGTTCGACCCGGAACATCGCGTTGGGGAGTAATTCGCGGATCATCCCCTTCATTTCTAATAATTCTTCTTTTGCCATTCGGCTTTACTTCATCCCTGTTGATTCGTGGGTTTTTCGATGTGTTGCGGTGCGCCATAACCCCAATTTCCGCAAAAGGGAAGGATTTGCTGCGCGGTGTAAAATTTGTCGACGCTCCGCACTTGCGACAAATTATTACAAACATTGAGTTGAGCATTACCCCTTGCCACGGCATTTTAGTCATATTCCCCAACGCCTCACACCATTAGAGCCTTTCACATGATACAAAACTCCCCCCGGTTTTTCGGGGCCAGCATATTGGCCCTTTCCATCATGATTGCCTTTCCCGTCCATGCCCAAACAAACGACGAGGATAGCTACAACGAGGATATTGTCGTCACTGCCGAACGTCTCCGCGGGTCAGTAATCACCGAAGTTCCGCCAATTATGGAGCTCAATGCCGATGATATTGCCAGCTATGGCGTATCCTCTGTTGAAGATCTGCTTGGTGAGCTAAGCTCGCAAACCAGTTCAAACCGCGGACGCGGCAGCGGGCGGCCGATAGTCCTGATAAATGGCCAGCGCACCTCGGGTTTCCGTGATATCCGCGATTTGCCGCCGGAAGCGATAAAGAGCGTTCAGGTGTTTCCGGAAGAGCTGGCCCTGCAATATGGATATGCGCCGGATGAACGCGTGATCAACTTCATCCTGCAAGATGACTATACCGGGCTCAGCGCGGAGACCGAGTATGGCGTCCCAACCCGTGGGGATCAGGGCAAGACAGAGCTGGAGTCCACTTTTACCCGCATTGGCAAAAACAGCCGTTTAAACTTGAATGTCGAGTATGAAACGCAAACCGCGATTACCGAGGCAGAGCGCGGCATCATTCAGGACGAGGCCGGTGATCTGGTCAATCTTGGCCGTTTCCGCACATTAAGTGCACCAACAGATACGCTCGAATTTAATGGCAATTACAGCCGTACCTTTTCCAATGGCATGTCATTGGCGTTCAACGGCGGCTATGTTTACGACAAGTCCCGCGCCCTTTTGGGACTGGCCAGTGGCACGCTGGATATCCCGGCGACAAGCCCGTTTGCACAGTCAGTCACGGACGAGAGCCTGTTTCGCTATTTCACCCAATTTGGTCCGCTACGCAAAACGGTCGAGACCAGCACGTTTCAGGGCGGTGCGGTACTGAACGGCACATCGTCCGGTTGGCGCTGGTCCTTGACCGCCGATTATGCGCGAGAGGAAACCGAAACCACGACCGATAATAGCGGCGATATCAGCGCACTGCAGGCGGCTGTCGACGCAGGCACAGCGGACCCTTTTGCCTCAGACTTCGGCGCGTTACTGTCCGCTCCGGTCACCGATGAAGCACGATCAGTCGGCAACACACTTGAATCCCTGGCAACCCTGTCCGGAACGCTGATCAACCTGCCTTCCGGTTCGGTCACCACGACCTTGCGCGGCGGTTATAGCCGGCAGGATCTCGACAGCCGAGATACCACCGACAGTGTGACCACGCTCAGCAGTCTTGGGCGCGACAATTTCAATGCTGGTATCAATATCGATATCCCGCTGGCCGACGAGAATATCGACGTGACCGAAGCCATTGGAGAGCTGTCGATTAACGGTAATTTGGGCTATAGTGAGCTTTCCGATTTCGGCGGCCTGGTCGAATTCGGCTTCGGTCTGAACTGGGAACCTTTTGACGGACTGGTGTTGACCGCAGCGGCCATTGGCGAAGAAGCCGCCCCGACAATCCAACAGCTCGGTAATCCGGTCATCATCACACCCAATGTCACCACCTTTGATTTTACCAACGGCGAAACCGTGCTGGCCAGCATTACGACTGGTGGCAATCTGAACCTGCCAGCCGAGAAACGGCGGGATATCAAGCTGGCCGTCAATTACAGTCCCGAATGGTTGGATGGCATGACGTTTCTGGGTGAATATATCCGCAACAATAGCGAGAATGTCGCCTCCGACTTTCCGCTGCTGACCGAAGAAATCGAGGCCGCTTTTCCTGATCGCGTTACACGTGATGAAACCGGCCGTCTGATTGCCATCGACCGGCGCCCGGTGAATTACAGCAATGTACGCAGCGAGAGTCTTCGCTATGGCTTGGAGTTTTCCAAACGCTTTGGCCAGCGGCGTGGTGGTCGCGGATTACGCGGCACAGGCGGCGGACCGCGCAGCCGTGATGCCGGTCCGCCGGGCGATAGGCCGCCGCCAGAGGGCAGAACCGAGAGCCCGCGATCCGCAGCAGGTGAGGCCGGATCCGGACGGTCAGGCGCCCGGGCCGGTGGACCACGCGGCGGTCGGCCCGGCAGGCGTGGTGGCGGCCGCTGGCGCGTATCTGCCTATCACACCGTTCATCTCGACGAACGCATATTGATCCGGCCCGGCGTTGAGGAGCTCGACTTGCTCGGCGGTTCTGCGATCGGATCGACCGGCGGCCAGCCCCGTCATGAATTTGAGCTGCAAGGACGCTGGTTCAACAACGGTATCGGCTTTCGGGTCCAGGCGGAGCATCAAACTGCGACGCGCGTGGATGGTGGACTCACGAGCTCCGATCTGCGGTTCTCGGATCTGACAACGCTTAACCTGCGCGCTTTCATCAATCTCGATGATCGCGGTACTTTGACCGAGCGGTTCAAATTCCTCAAGGGCAGCCGGATTGCCCTTCGCATCGATAATGTCTTCGACGATATTCAGGACGTGCGGGACAGCGATGGATTGGTCCCGCTCAGCTATCAACCCGGCTTTGTTGATCCGGTCGGCCGCTATGTAGAAGTTAGCTTTCGCAAGCGGTTTTAGCTCAGCGATCTGGCCGAGCATGACATCGTGTCGTGATCCCGGATTAAAAAAATCTGCCCTGTGATGTACATCACTTACACAGGCAATGTGCGAGCTATCGTCGCCGCTTCAAAAGGGGGAAAATATGCGATATCTTACTGTGATTATTGGGGTTTTTTTGATGGCGGCGGTCTCGCAACCAGCTGAAGCACGGAAGCGTGGAACGACGAGTCAAGAAATAGCGCTGGTTGAAAATCTGCCGGATACAGCCGAGTATCAAATTGAAGGCAGCTATGTCGACGTCGGCTATATGTATGAATCAACCAGCCTCTGGTTCATACCGCTTTGGGCCGAGGCAGCGACGGAGACATTTGTCCTCTATACTGAAACCGAAGACGGCTATTCATATCTGCCGCTCAATGAGGCGGAATTGTCCCGGTTAAAGGAAACATTGGGTTCAGACCCGACCGAAGGCTACAGCTTTTCCAGATGGCAACATATGTGGGGTATATTCCCGGCCGGCTTGCTGATCCTATTCGGAATATATTCAACGCTGTTCGGCAAGAAAGATGACGAGGAAGAAGCCTAGGCCAAGCTCTGGCTTCGTATGTAGTTATCGAGAGCGTCCCGCAAAGCAGATTTGACGGGGCGCTTTCCTACAGCTGCGTGCCTATGATATCATTTTCAATGCTCTTTCTCAGCTTTGAATATTGATGTGCCATATGGTTCCACCAACCTGCGACAGGGTGAGAATTATGTGAACTTTGGAATCATACTTAGGCCAGAAAAACGCCTAAAAGGACCCTGTGCAAATTGTAAACTTCGTTGGAAATCAGGCCTCGATGACCACTTATTTCACCAAGTGCAGTTTTCGCAAAATGCGCCAGCTCACGGCCTTCGCCTTATTCTGATTGGGAAAGCGCCCTGGCATAGTCGGATTCATGCCCCAGCCACGCAGCATATGGTTGAATGCATGGGCATCAGCCTCGGCGAAACTCCAGTCCGAACGCCAGGTAATCGACAATGATATGCTGGGCTGCGGGCCATTTCTGACGAAATGCGGAGCCATGACCGGTACGAAAACAGCTTTGCCGGGCGTCAAATGAAACGCTTTACCTGTCTCGGCAAACTGCTCTTGCCAAACCAGATTGCGCGGTCCGCCTGTATGATAGGATTCGTGAGCCGTTGCCGGAGCAAATCTCTCATCGCCAGCGGGAAAAACCGTCATTGTCTTTTCACCGCGTAATTGCAGCAGGATATTATGCTCCGGATCGAAATGATACGGTGTCATGGCTCCTGGCGAGGACACGAAGATAAAACCTTGTGGCCGCAACATTTTGCCGGTTTTGCTTTCCAATATCGGTTTGATCTCTGCCAGCAAAGATAGCAGCAGTGCTTGATATTCAGGCACTTGCTCGATATTTTTAAGTACCGCCCAGCTTGCCGAGTTCTCAATCATCAAAATCGTATCGGCAATTGACATGCCGTTATCAGGAACATCGTTTGGATCTATGCCCATCGGCAGGTCGCCGGGATTATACTCGACGCTGGCTTTGGGAAGCGCCGTTCCCAGTTTGGCCAAGGCGTCTAGTGAGAGCAGAGCATTTGTTGACATGTCGTGATCGAGCAACTGCGGATGTTCGGGATAGCAGGCTGCAAATTGCTGGCGCATATTCTCGCCAAAAACGGGTTTGCTGAAAGCGTCTTTTCCCACAATCTGCTTCATCGCTGCACCTGCATGATATCAATGATTTCGCGACCTTTCAGATGGGCCATCAAGTCCTCTCCAAAACGCACGCCTCGAAACATGGCGTTTCGGGAAAGCCCCTTCAGTTCGATGGAAAAGCGCCCGATATGGCGGCGTCCCGACCACAAACTGTCGATCATTGGATGGTCCTGCGCCGCGCAGCTGTCCATCCAGTCGATATCCGGTCTTTCAAGGATCTTGAGATTCTCCCGTTGTATCAGCACGCCGGGAGAAAAGCGGGCATAGGCGTCGTCAAAGGTGGTCTTGAAGGAAAAGCTACCCGGCGCGGAGCAGAAGTTCACCAGCATTGCCAGCGGCTTTCCGTTCAATCGCAGATCATGACGTTCGAGTTGGCCGGCGCTGGCTGCACCGGTCAGGGTGTCAACAAAGAAACGGCGTGTATTGTCCGAGCAATCGAGGGCAGACCCCTCCTCCCCCTTCCAGCTTTCCCGCTCCAATTTAAGGAAATCTGCAATCCATATCTCTAGCCCGGCATCATCAGTATGATGCGTAAATGACAGATCACCCATCTCGCTCAACCGCTTGGCCTGGCGGCGCAATTCCTTGCGCTTCTTCGATCTGACAGTCTCGGTATAATAGCTCTCGGCCTCCAAGTCACTCTTCAGGAATGCCCGCGCTTCGCTATGTACGAGATCGCAGCGTCGCTGCTGCCGCGCACAAACAGCGCGCAAGGCTTGATCAAGCGGTCCGCCGACTGTCATATCTCTGATATGCAGAAAACCGGGCCAGTTCTTGTCATCCAGATCCTTGAATAACGCGGTCCAGAACTGATTTTCAAACCCGCTACGTACCAGTGGCGTACCGAGAAAGCTGTTATGATGAGTCCAGTTCTGGACAAAAGGTACGGGCCAGCGGCCAAGTTGCCGACATGGTCCAACCGGCAACAGTCCAAGCAGATCGGACTTGTGCGGCAGGCCAGCCCAGAAAAGGAACAAACTGAGCTCCGGATGGGTGCTGAAATGCTGGAGGGCCGGTCCGAGCAACCAGGGTTCGTAAAAGCTGTTGGGTTCGGCCGCATTGCGAGCTAGCTTCTGCCAGGAGACTAACAAACGCTGGTCGATGGTCGCAATCGAAACAAGCTCGGTCGACGCCGAACTGGTCAGAGACACACGGTCCGCGGTTTCGTAATGAACCGCTTCATCATTTTGGGTCTGAAACCCGCCTGCATCCATATCGAATTGCCCTCGCTAACTCAGGCAATTTAGTAGCAAAAATAGGGTAATAACCGATTAACGACGGCATTTTGGTGACTCCGTCGAGCAGAAGCCAAAGAAAAACCCCGCCGAAACTGCTTCCAGCGGGGTCTTCTAGACCAATATGTCGGCCAATATTGAGGTAGGCCTTATGCCATTCCATGCGCCAATGCTGCGAGCAGCAACAGGGCAACAATATTGGTGATTTTGATCATCGGGTTCACGGCTGGGCCAGCGGTATCCTTGTAGGGATCACCCACCGTATCGCCCGTTACAGCCGCTTTATGGGCTTCACTTCCCTTGCCGCCATGATTGCCGTCTTCGATATATTTCTTCGCATTGTCCCATGCGCCGCCGCCCGCTGTCATCGACAGGGCAACGAACAGGCCGGAGACGATCACGCCGAGCAGCAATGCGCCGAGAGCGGCAAAGCCATTAGCTTGATCCGATACGGCAGTGACCACGAAATAGACCACGATCGGTGCCAATACCGGAAGCAGCGATGGCAGGATCATTTCCTTGATCGCCGCCTTGGTCACAAGGTCAACCGTACGAGCGTAATCCGGACGTGATGAACCATCCATAATGCCTTTGTCTTTAGCGAACTGATCGCGGACATCGACAACAACGTCACCGGCAGCACGGCCCACAGCGGTCATGCCCATGGCTCCGAAGAGATAAGGCAATAGCGCGCCGAGCAGCAAACCGACAATCACATATGGATTTTCAAGGCTGAAGCTGACCTGCAGATCCGGAAAAAACTCCTTGAGGTCAGCCGTGTATGCCGAGAACAGGACCAGTGCCGCCAGACCGGCAGAACCAATGGCATAGCCTTTGGTCACAGCCTTGGTGGTGTTACCCACAGCATCCAGAGCATCGGTCTTGTCCCGAACGCTTTGGTCCAGACCAGACATTTCGGCGATACCACCAGCATTGTCTGTTACCGGGCCATAAGCATCCAGAGCCACAACCATACCAGCCAGTGCCAACATAGATGTAGCAGCAAAGGCAAGACCAATAAGACCCGCCAGCTGGAACGCCACGACGATTCCAACCACGATAACCAAGGTCGGCAGCGCGGTTGCTTCCATCGAAATCGCCAGCCCCTGGATCACGTTGGTACCGTGACCCGTCTCTGATGATTTTGCGATCGAACGCACAGGACGATATTCTGTACCGGTATAATATTCGGTGATCCAGATGATCAGGCCGGTCACAGCCAGACCAACCATCATTGACCAGAACAGGGCCATGCCGGTGAATCCGCCAGTGCCGTCAAGGCCCTGACCGATAACGGCATTCATGTCACCCACGGTGCGCATCGTCACATAATAGATGGCCGGAATGGACAGGATAGCAGTGGTGATGAAGCCTTTATACAAAGCGCCCATGATATTTGTGCCATTGCCCAAACGGACCATATAGGTGCCGATAATGGATGTGATGATGCAAACACCGCCAACAATGAGCGGCAGCGCCATCAGGCTGTTGAGCATTGTGTCGCCAACCAGATCGCCAAACAGAAGAGCCAGCAGGACCATAGTCGCACCAACGGTCACAACATAAGTCTCGAACAAGTCGGCCGCCATGCCGGCACAGTCACCGACATTGTCACCTACGTTATCTGCGATCGTGGCAGGGTTGCGTGGATCATCCTCAGGGATGCCCGCTTCAACCTTACCTACCAGATCGGCACCAACGTCAGCTGCTTTGGTAAAGATACCGCCGCCCAAACGTGCAAAGATCGAAATCAGCGAAGCGCCGAAGGCCAGAGCCACAAGCGAGTCAATCACTGTCCGGCTCTTGGCTTCGAGGCCCATCTGCGTGGTGAGCACCCAGAAGAAGATGGAAATAGCAAGAAGCGCGAGTCCAGCAACCAGCATACCGGTCACCGCGCCAGCGCGGAACGCAACGGTCAGACCAGTTTGCAGGCTTTCGCTAGCGCCCTGCGCCGTGCGGACATTGGCGCGAACGGAGATGTTCATGCCAATATAGCCCGCAACGCCAGAAAGAATGGCACCAACCAAGAAACCGACCGTCGAAATCGGACCAAGGAACAGGAAGACGATAACCGCAACCACAACCCCCACAATACCGATCGCGCGATATTGGCGGTTCAGATAGGCTTGCGCGCCTTCCTGAATGGCTGCAGCAATGTCCTGCATCTTTTCATTGCCAGCCGGTGCACTCAGCACCTGGCGGCTTGTAATAAACCCATATAAAACGGCAATTAAACCGCATATTATTGAAATGGTGACAACAGTCATTGCTGTTCTTCTCCCCCTAGACCTTTATAGTGAAACGCCCCTGAATTGGG
Organism: uncultured Sphingomonadaceae bacterium; assembly: GCA_947495985.1. Classification (GTDB taxonomy): domain Bacteria; phylum Pseudomonadota; class Alphaproteobacteria; order Sphingomonadales; family Sphingomonadaceae; genus Parasphingorhabdus. Next base: position 200,439 of record CANMBD010000001.1, on the reverse strand, counting down.
GCGGGATCGCGGCAACTTATAAAGCGTGAAGCGCATGGCGCAACCCCTGATTTTACGGGCATTCCTTGCCATTTCAGATAGTCCTTCCACGGATGGATATTGCAAACGATCAGGCGTGTACGAACCCGAGTGGTTCCGGCAAACCAATCCGTTCCCCTTTCTGTACCAGCGACACGCCGGATCCGGGTCGACACTGGCCAATGCGCGTTACATTTATCGGTAAAACAGTTTCCGGACTGGCAGTTAGCAGCAATTGATAATCATCACCGCCGGTGGCGGCGCTCATTCTGGCATCTTCCTCTTCACCAAACAGGGTCTTAAATGGTACCGACAAAGGAACCTGATCGAGATCAATCTCCAGATTGACACCGCTGGCCTTGGCTATCCGCGAGGCATCCAGCAACAAACCATCGGAAACATCCATCATTGTACTGACCAAAGACGACAACGCCCTGCCATCATCCAATTTTGGTTGCGGACGGTTATGCGCCTTCAACAGAGCAGCGGAGGTCTCTATGTCCGGAGCATGAGCCTTGCCAAGGGCTATCTGCAGTCCTGCCCATGCATCCCCGATTTCACCTGTGACATAGATGCTGTGCCCCGGCACCGCACCGCAGCGGGCGGGAATGATATGCCCTTTTGCTTCGCCCAAAGCGGTCAGGCCGAGAGTCCGCTTGCCATTCTGTCCCGCCGACACAGTATCGCCGCCCAGTAACGGCACACAGAAATGGCCAATCGCCTCTTTCAGTCCGCGAACGAAAGCCGCATCCCACGCCTCGTCACCCGTTTGGCAATAGCCCATCAATATGCCAAGCGGCTTCGCGCCTTTGGCGGCCAGATCAGAAAGGTTCACGGCCACGAGCTTCCACGCGACATCGGCGGGATCGGCGCTGGACAGGAAATGAACATCCTCGACCATCATGTCATGGGTTATAACGAGCTTATGCCGACCAAAAGGCAATACTGCCGCATCATCAGTCAGCCCACGTGCCGCGGGATGGGTCGCCAGTGCTTTCAACTGGTCAATAAAGTCTAATTCGGTCAATCGAGGCCCCCTTCAAAAAGAAGATGTGCCCCACATCTATTACTAACACTCACACTCCCCTGCCAAGCAGAATCGCGTTGATGTCAGCCCCTCAGCCGCCTCGAACCTGCTTCGCTATTGCGTCCAGCAATCCGTTAATGAAACCGCTGTCCTTTTTGTCAAAAAAGGCATGTGCGACGTCCACATATTCACTGATTACCGTCCCCGTCGGGACATCGTCCCGTGCCATCAATTCAAAGGCCCCGGCGCGCAGAATTTGCAACATAGTTTTGTCGAGCCGCCCCATAGACCAGCCGGATGCCAGTTTTTCGGCGATGATTGCATCGATTTCATCCCGTTTTTCGGACACTCCAACGACGACATCGTCGAAAAAATCGACCTCAACCGGGCGATATTGGGCATCCTCGATCTCCGCCCCCAGCCGGTGGTCATGAAATTCTTTCAACAGGCGCGGCACAGGCGTCTTTTCCATGTCATGCTGGAAAAGTGCCTGAACCGCAGCAAGACGGGCGGTGGAACGGGTGTTTGATTTTGCGGTCATGCCGGCTGCTTTATCCGCGGAACACCCACGAAATCCATTTTTCCAATCCGGAACCCGCGTTCACGAAGCAGATCATAGGCCGTGGTTGCGTGGAAATAGAAATTGGGCTGCGCGAAACTGAGCAGGAAATTTTCGACAGTGAATGGCATGACGGTCTCTTTGAAACGAAACTCCATTGGTTGTCCGACAAAACCGGTCATCTCTGCTTCCTTAACCTCTTCAAGTCCGGCCTTCGCTTCATCAAGCTTTTCGTAAAGCCCCTCCCAGCTGTCTGGCGGTGCCACTAGGCTGGGGGTAAACACGCCTTCACGCGCGGCCTCTATCGCGCCTAGCGAATGCTCACGGCAGCATTTCACCTGATAAGAAAAGGGCTGCATGTCTTTAATCAAGCGGGCACCGATAATTTCTTCTGCAGCAGTACCGGTCTCGTCACAATGTGTTTTGGCCTTATCCACCAGCGCGCGAACGGCTGCAATAATCTGAAGCTGCGATGGAATAACAGCGTCATATAGTGAAATGGTCATAAGCTCTATCTCTCTGTTGATTATCGACGCGTGTCCAGCCGCTTTTGCACACTTGCTGCATGAGCAGGCAAGCCTTCCGCCTGAGCAAGCGCGACAGCCGCCGGGCCAATTTTGCCAAGCGCCGCGTCATCACATTCCAGAAAGCTGGTACGCTTCATGAAATCGGTGACTGAGAGCCCCGAAGAGAAGCGAGCGCGCCGTCCGGTAGGTAGCACGTGATTGGGTCCTGCAACATAGTCACCAACAGCCTCTGGCGTATGACGTCCCAAAAATACCGAACCGGCATGGCGCACCTTGTTGAACAAGGCCTGCGGATCTTCACAAGCCAGTTCAAGATGTTCGGCAGCCAGACGATCAACCAGCGGCATCGCTTTTTCCAGCCGGTCAACCAAGATGATGGCACCATTGTCGGTCCAGCTTTGCGTCGCTGTTTTGCTCGTCGCCAGTTCCGCAAGCTGGGCGTCGATCCGCACTGCCACCTGATCGGCAAAGACCGCATGATCCGTAAACAAAATCGACTGACTTGTCGGATCATGTTCGGCCTGTGACAGCAGATCCGCGGCAATCCAGTCCGGATCATTCTTGCCATCAGCCACGACAACAATCTCGGACGGGCCGGCGACCATATCGATACCGACGACACCATAAACCTGCCGCTTGGCTTCCGCTACCCAGGCATTGCCGGGGCCCGTGATCACATCAACAGGTGCAATTTTTTCTGTGCCAAAGGCCAAGGCGGCCACTGCTTGCGCGCCGCCAATGCGCCAGACTTCATCGACACCGGCAATTTGAGCTGCCGCCAGCACCAGCGGGTTCACCTCACCGCCGGGTGTTGGCGTGACCATGATGACACGGTCTGCACCGGCAACCTTGGCCGGGATGGCATTCATCAGCACAGAAGATGGATAGGCCGCTCTGCCGCCGGGGATATAGATCCCTGCCCGCTCCACCGCGTTCCAGCGCGCACCGATGCGGACACCCGCATCATCGCGATAATCCCGGTTATCGGGCTTTTGCCCCTCGTGATAATCGCGGATACGGATTGCCGCCAATTCGAGGGCGATCCGCAGGTTGGGATCGAGACCATCAAGTGCGGCCTCACATTCAGCGACCGACACCTTCCAGCCGGTAAATTCCAGATCATGCCCATCAAATTTCTGCGTAAGCCGGGCCACCGCTTGATCACCATCGGACCGGACGTCCTTGATAATCGCAGCGACATCCGCCGATACGTCGGCATCTGCTTCACGGCGGGCATTGACCAGCGCGTCAAAGGCGTCGGCAAAGCCGGCATCCGAGGTTGAAAGCCGCAAAGCCACTAGACCTGCCCCACCAGTTCGCGGAATTTCTGGACCAGCCCGGTCAGCTCTTCACTGCGCATCTTGAACGCTGCCCGGTTCACCACTAGCCGCGCGGAAATGTCGATAATCCGGTCGGTTTCGATCAGGTTATTGGCTTTTAGCGTGCTGCCGGACTCCACCAGATCAACAATATGCCGGGACAAACCAAGCGAAGGCGCGAGTTCCATCGCTCCGTTCAGCTTCACACATTCGGCCTGAATGCCCTGCGCTTCAAAGTGGCGGCTGGTCAGGTTGGGATATTTGGTCGCGACGCGGATATGCGAGATATTGCCAATCTGCTCGACATCATCCTTGGGCTGCGCCACTGACAAACGGCAGCGACCAATACCCAGGTCAACTGGCGCGTAAAGCTCACTATAATTGAATTCTTCGACCACGTCCGATCCGACAATGCCGATCTGCGCCGCGCCATGAGCAACAAATGTCGCCACATCAAAGGCGCGTACCCGGATGATCGAAACATGCGCCTGATTGGTGCCGAACATCAGGCTGCGGTTGGCCTTATCGAAAAATTCCGGCGCAGGTTCGATGCCGACCTTGGCCAGCATCGGCAAGGCCTCGTCGAGAATCCGTCCCTTGGGGATTGCAAAGATCAGGGGTGTGGTCATAGAAGCCGACGCATTAGGGCTTCATACCGGAAAGGGCAATATGTCTAACCAGCAAAAGATACAGGACGCCTTCACCAACCAGATAGAATATTGTCGTTCCAACGGTGCGCCGATTACCGGCCGCATGGTCGAGGCGATTATCGGTGCGCTTGATGAAAGTACCGAATTGGGCCGCCGGGTACTCGGATGGGAAGGCAATCCGCTGGCCGATGCCCTGCCCTTGCGGGTCGCGGGCGGCTTTCACGCGCTTCATCTGGCGGGTCAGCATGATCAGCTGTCCGCCATTTACGAAGGTGATGAACAAACCGCCAATAATGCCGAGCATATCATTGCCGCCACGATAGAGACGGACGAGGCCGCATTGCTGCCGTGGCTCGAATCTCCCCCACAGACCAACGAAGCGGGTCGGTCTTCCTCTTACATCGCAGGCCTGCTTTGGTTGACTCATCAAGGCCTGCCACCGCGCTATGAATTGCTGGAGATCGGTTCCAGCGCTGGCCTCAATCTGATGATCGATCGCTATCACTATGACCTAGGTGGGTTTTCTGTTGGTCCTGAGGATGCATCCCTTTTCTTTATGCCCGATTGGGAAGGAGCGCCGCCACCCGACGCACTCTTTACCTTTGAGTCGCTTCGCGGCTGTGACATTGCGCCGGTTGATCTCGCTGATCCGGCGCAAGCCCGCCGGCTTACGGCCTATATCTGGCCCGAACATTCCGTGCGCTTCGAACGGATGAAGACCGCCATAGAGATGGTCAACGATCGGCCACCCAACCTGGAAGGCGCAAGCGCCGATGACTGGGTGATCGAACAGCTGGCCAGGCCGCAGACTGCAGGCGTCACCCGGGTGCTGGTCCATTCGATCGTTTGGCAATATATCCCCAAGGCCGGGCGCGACCGGATCAGCCAGGCGATGGAAGAGGCCGGAGCCAAAGCCACGGCAGAGCAACCGCTGGCCTGGCTGTCATTGGAAGCCAATCGCGAAACCTATCGCCATGAATTAATCGTTCGGCACTGGCCTGATGGCGGTGAGCCGGTCAAGCTTGGGGAGGCCCATGCGCATGGCGCATGGGTCAAATGGTTGGGAGCCTCTTAGAATCCGACCATTTCCGCTGCCTATAACCGGTCCAACTCAGTCACGGTCTTCTCGGTCACCACGTTGCCCGTGTTCAGGGTCGTCTTGGCTTCAAGCAGCAAAACATGGCATTCGCCATCCAGCCCCTCGGGACAATGTTCAATCCCACGCGGGATGATAATGAATTCGCCCGGCCCGACATCCACATTACCGGTGCGCAGGCCCATACGCATGGTCCCGGCAACGACCAGAAATAGTTCGTCTTCATCGTCATGATGATGCCAGTCAAATTTGCCTTCAAATTTGGCCAGTTTGACTTGCGCATCGTTGATATCGCCTGCGATCTTCGGCGACCAGTGATCGGAGAAACTCGCAAAGGCTTCTTTCAGGCTGACTTTTTGTATCGTCATGAATGATAACCTTTTTGTAATTCATCGACCAATATCTTTATCGCCGGAGCCATGATGGCTGTCTGCTTATAACCTATGAAAGCAACTTCGGATATTTCGGCTCTTGGCCTGACATCACCCGTCCATCGCGCTTTATAGCAATTCAGTTCCACATCACCCTGGCGTCCCAAAGCCGGTCCGACGATCCGAAGATCGAATTCCAGGGTTTCGCGATCAATTGCCACACCCAGTTCCTCGTCAATCTCGCGAACAAGCGCTTCTTCTTCGGTTTCGCCAGCCTCGATCGTTCCGCCAGGTAGATACCAGAGATTATTATCACGAACACGCACCAGCATGATTTGCTCGCCTTTCGTTTCCAAAAGACAGGCACAGCGGATCACTCCCCCGGCACCATCGCCTTGATGGCCATGGCGTGCACCCTGTCGCGCATCAAATCGCCCAGCGCCTTGTTCACCATCCGCTGCCGGTTAAGCCGCGACTGCCCTTCAAAGGCAGCGCAGGCAATTTCGACCGTGAAATGCGACTCTCCGCTGCCATCGTCACCGGCGTGACCCCGATGGCTCGCGCTGTCGTTGATGACATTCAGCGAAGTGGGCGATAGCGCTTCCATCAGCCGCTTTTCAATTTCTGCGGCCACCGGCCCTTTTGATTCTGTTTCCATCGTGCCTATATAGAGGCTTCGCCAGCATTTGCGAACAGCCTTCTCACTTCAACAACCGGACAATCTTTTGCCTTCCTCCGATCCTCAGAAGAAAAAACCCAATCGTTTTCATGGTCGTGTGGAAAGCGAAGGACGGACCTGCGCGATTGACGGATGTGAAGAAGACGGAGAATTTCGCGCACCGCCCATATATGGTGCGCGGCACGGCTATGATGGTCCGGGAGAATATCGCTGGCTGTGCCTCGACCATATCCGCGAATTTAATCAGGGCTATGATTTTTTCGACGGCATGGATCAGGAACAGATTTTTGAAGCGCAGCATCCGGTACGCGGATGGGATAGCAACAGACGAATCTACCAAACTGGACCCAGCGATGCTCCGGCATGGTCCGATTTTACCGATCCGCTGGACGCAATCGGTGCAAGATTTTCAGCCAGAGTATCGCGGCCCCAAACACCCGGCCGCGCGATCAGTGCCGGCGATCGAAAAGCGCTCAAGACGCTAGGGCTTGGCGAGGATGCGGAGCGCGGGGAAATCCGCAGGCGTTATTCGGAGCTGGTGCGCAAATATCATCCGGACCGCAACGGCGGTAACAGAAGTCATGAGAAACAGTTGGCAAATGTGATCGCGGCCTATACGCAGCTTAAGGAATCACCAGATTTTAGATAGTGGCTCTGGCTTTTTGTATTTCATAATGAGGCCGGAGTTTTCAAAGGACAGACATGACTGACATACCAAATACCCATCCCAGCGGCAGCGGCGAAACCGTTTTGGACGCACCGGATCAAACCGTTGATGCGCGTGAGATGTTTGGCATTGATCTCGACATGCAGATCCCCTCGTTCAGTGAAAAGGATGAGCGGGTTCCCGATCTTGATCCCTCCTATGTCTTTGATCAGGATACAACTGCCGCAATCCTTGCCGGCTTTGCATTTAACCGCCGGGTGATGGTGCAGGGTTTCCACGGCACTGGTAAATCAACTCATATTGAGCAGGTTGCGGCGCGGCTCAACTGGCCATGTATTCGCATCAACCTTGATGCCCATATCAGTCGTATCGATCTTGTCGGCCGCGATGCCATTGTTTTGAAAGATGGTCAGCAAGTCACCGAATTCCGTGAAGGCTTGCTGCCATGGGCGCTTCAGACGCCTACAGCGCTGGTTTTCGATGAATATGATGCCGGTCGCCCTGACGTGATGTTCGTGATCCAGCGTGTTCTTGAAGCCGAAGGCAAGCTGACCTTGCTCGACCAGAACCGGGTCATTCGTCCGAACCCGAATTTCCGTCTGTTCGCGACCGCCAACACGGTTGGTCTTGGCGACACCAGCGGGCTTTATCACGGCACGCAGCAGATAAACCAGGGTCAGATGGACCGCTGGAACATCGTTGTGACGCTTAACTATCTGCCAGCAGCGACCGAAGCGCAGGTCATCCTTTCCAAAGTTCCGGATACGGACGACAAAACGGTTGAGAATATGATCAAGGTCGCCGACCTGTCGCGTCAGGGTTTCGTCAACGGAGACATTTCCACAGTGATGAGCCCGCGGACCGTGATCAGCTGGGCCCAGAATGCCGCGATATTCAACAATGTCGGCTTTGCCTTCCGCCTAAGTTTCCTCAACAAATGTGATGAAGCCGAACGGATGCTGGTCGCCGAATATTATCAGCGCGTCTTTGGCGAAGATTTGCCAGAAAGTGTGGTTGGAGCGTAAATCCGCTTCATTTCGGGTTCACTCAGTGATGAACATATAGACCTCTTCGGTTCACGAGGAGGGCTGATCATGGTTGTCCGAAATTGTCTCTCGCATTTTGTGTGTTACTAGTATAATACAGTAGATAATGCTGGATAAGACATCCCCCCCTGATATGCCGCGTCGGCGCTGGTATAGGCCTTTCGGCCGCAAAGCGCCCGTGGAAACCGTATTCTACGAGCCTTATGGCGAAGCGCTGCCGCCGCGTTTTCAGGACGAGCCGCATGTGCCGCTCAAAAAACCACGCGGCAAATGGTGGTGGTTCAGTCGTGGGCTAGCGGCGTTTCTGTTTCTATTCATTCTGCTGATCGCGTGGCTCGCCATTACCGCGCCCTTGTCCAAATCGCTGCAACCTATCGCGCCGCCGCAAATCACTTTGCTGACTTCGGATGGTCGGCCGATCGCACGCAATGGCGCGGTGGTCGATGAACCAGTGCAGGTTGCAGAACTTCCCGATCATGTCATCGACGCCTTTCTCGCGATTGAAGACCGGCGATTCTATTCCCATTGGGGCGTCGACCCGCGCGGCCTTGCGCGTGCGGCATGGAGCAATGCCACCGGCAGCGGTATGACACAGGGCGGCAGCACGATTACGCAGCAGCTCGCCAAGCTTACCTTCCTTACACCGGAACGCAGCCTGACCCGCAAGGCGCGGGAAATGCTGATCGCTTTCTGGATGGAAGCACGCCTTTCGAAGGATGAGATACTGGAACGCTATCTTTCCAACGTCTATTTTGGTGACAATGTCTACGGCCTGCGCGCCGCTTCGCTGCACTATTATTATCGCAAGCCGGAAAACCTGAAACCGGAACAGGCGATCATGCTGGCCGGGCTGGTGCAGGCCCCTTCCCGCCTTGCGCCGACCCGCAACCCCGACCTTGCTGCCAAGCGGGCCAAGCTGGTGAAATCAGCAATGGTAGCGGCTGGTTTTTTGAACCAGAAAGAGGCCGATAACCTTCCCAACCCTGTGCTGGATGTGCGGGCTAAAAACACCGTTCCCACGGGCACCTATTTTGCCGACTGGGCGATGCCGCGAGCCAGAACCCTTTCGGAAATGAGCTATAGCAAGCTGACGCTGACCACGACGCTGGACTCCCGGCTGCAGAATATTGCCAACAATGTCGTTAGCCGCGCGCCGCTCGGCAAAGCGCAGGTTGCGCTGGTGGCGATGCGGCCAGACGGTGAGGTGGTGGCGATGATTGGTGGGCGTGACTATAAAGAATCCGCCTTTAACCGCGTGACACAGGCGAAACGCCAGCCCGGGTCGACCTTCAAGCTGTTCGTCTGGCTTGCGGCATTGCGCGCCGATATCCGGCCAGATGACATGGTTGATGACAGTCCGATCACGAAAGGCGGCTATCTGCCAAAAAATGCCGGAGATAAATATCGCGGCGAAATCACCCTGAAAGAAGCTTTCGCCAAATCCAGCAATGTCGCGGCGGTACGCCTTTTCGGCCAAGTCGGAGATAAAGCGGTTATTCGCGAAGCCAGAAATCTCGGCGTCACGTCAAAACTGGCGGAGGATGATCCCAGTCTGGCGCTCGGCACATCAACGATGACGCTTTTGGAGTTGACCGCCGCATATGCCGGCGTGGCCAGCAACAGTTGGCCGATCAAACCTTATGCCTTCGAAAAGAAGGAACAAAGCTGGGCAGAATGGCTGTTCGACTGGCCGGGGCGTTATGGCAATAACACCCATGAACGGATGGAAGACATGTTGCGCACGGCGGTCAACGAAGGCACAGGCCGCAATGCCCAGTTGTCCATTCCCAACTACGGCAAAACCGGTACCAGCCAGAACAATCGCGATGCCCTGTTTGTCGGTTATGCAGGCGATCTGGTCGTCGGCGTGTGGGTTGGCAATGACGACAATACCCCGCTTAAAGGCGTAAGCGGCGGCGGTGTTCCCGCACGCATCTGGCGTGACTTCATGCGCCAGGCGGTACAAGGCGTTGGTCCGGCGAGAGATCCGAAACCGGTCCGCAAACCGGATCCTGATGGACCGATCAAACCGTTGGATGTGCCAGATATTGATGATTTGCAGGATGTGCCGATCGATCTTGGCGATTCCGAAATCCGGATCAACGGTGAAGACGGCGTTTCCATCTCCACCGAGATTGGAGGCATTCCTCTTGATCTGCGTCTTGATAATGATGGTATGGCCATCGAAAGTCGGCGCGAAGAGACACCTGCCGCTACGGATCGCTAAGAAGCAACGCTATCCCTACCAAAAAGGTGGAATTTAGACCTTTGATTCCCCTCAAGTTTCCGCTTATGGCTGTTGTCTTCTATGGCTGACCGTTCCAAACTTGATGATCTGAAAGACGTGCTCGGCGGCGCCGCGCGCGCCATGTCCCATGAACCTGAAGTGGAGCTGGCTTACACCGCAGAAGCGCCTTCGCAATCCGGACAACATCTCAAGGTGCCGATGCCAGCCCGCGATCTTCCACCCGATCAGGTCGCCCAGGCCCGCGGTTTTGCGGATAGTTTCGCGCTGAAACTGCGCTATCATGACGAAGGCCGTCACCGAAAAAATGCGCCGCAAGAGGCCGTTGCTAGGGCATGCTTTGACGCTTTGGAACAGGTGCGGACCGATGCGCTGGGATCGCGCAATATGAAGGGTGTAAATGGCAATCTTGATGCGGCACTGGAAATGCGCATGCGGTCGGATCCGATTTCCCGCGCACAGAATCGCGATGAGGTTCCAATCTCTACCGCTCTCGCCTTGCTCGCGCGGGAAAAGCTGACCGGAGAAGCACCGCCGGAATCGACCTTGAAGGGTGTCGAGATGCTGCGCGAGTGGATTGAGGAAGGCGCAGGTGCCGATCTCGATGGTCTAAATCTCACGCTCGATGATCAGGAGAGCTTTGCCAAACTTTCCACGCAGCTGTTGGAACATCTCGACCTCATCAACAGCGACGATGAAACTTCAGACGCCGACGACAATGACGACGATTCTGATGAAGACAGCGATGATCAGGACGATGATGGCGCCGATGATGAAGCCACTGGCGATCAGGGACAGCAGGACATGCGCTCCGAACAGTCCGAGGATGACGCACAGGATAGCGAAAGCGAACTGAACGCCGAAGAAATGGAAGAAGGCGCCGAAGACGAAATGGGCGACGCTGGTGACGAAGGCATGATGCCCGTCCGCCCCAATCGTCCGATGTCCGACCTGCCGCCCGGCTTTGACTATGCGCCATGGACCGAAAAATATGACGAGATCATCAGCGCGACCGAATTGTGCGATGAAGAAGAGCTTACCCGGCTACGCGCGTTTCTCGACCAGCAGCTGACCAATTTGCAAGGCGCGGTGACCAAGCTTGCCAATCGCCTGCAACGCCGCCTGATGGCGCAGCAGAACCGCAGCTGGGATTTTGATCAGGAAGAAGGCATGCTGGATGCCGCCCGCCTCGCCCGCGTGGTCAGCAATCCGGCGCACAGCCTGTCCTACAAGGTCGAACGCGAGACCGATTTCCGCGATACGGTGGTTACTCTGCTGATCGACAATAGCGGTTCCATGCGCGGCCGGCCGATCAGCATCGCCGCGATCAGCGCCGATATCATGGCACGCACACTCGAACGTTGCGGCGTCAAGACTGAGATTCTCGGCTTTACCACCCGTGCATGGAAAGGCGGTCAGTGCCGCGAAAGCTGGCTGGCGGCGGATCGTCCGGCCAATCCCGGTAGGCTCAACGACCTGCGCCACATCATCTACAAACAGGCAGATGAACCTTGGCGGCGAGCGCGCAAAAATCTTGGCCTGATGATGCGCGAAGGCCTGCTCAAGGAAAATATCGATGGCGAAGCGTTGCTCTGGGCGCATAGCCGACTGATCGCGAGGCCCGAAGAGCGTCGGATATTGATGGTGATCTCTGACGGCGCACCAGTGGATGATTCAACCCTTTCGGTGAACCATGGCGCTTATCTGGAAAATCATCTGCGCAAAGTCATCGACTGGATCGAAAGCCGTTCGCCGGTACAATTGGTTGCCATCGGTATCGGCCATGATGTGACTCGCTATTACAAACGGGCTGTCACTATAATGGACGCGGAACAACTGGGTGGAACCATGGTCGAACAACTGGCCGGGCTTTTTGACGAGGAAACAAAATGAACGTAACCGAAGCTGTTAAATCCCGCCGTTCCGTCCGCCAGTTTCTCGACAAGCCCGTTGATCAGAAAACACTCCAGAGAATTCTGGAAACCGCAACCCGCTCACCATCAGGCGGCAATACCCAGCCATGGAATGCCATTGTTGTCGGTGGCGATGAGCTGACGCGGATTGCAGATGCCATCAAGGCCAAGGTTCCCACGGCGCCAGCCGGTGAGAATATGGAATATGACATCTACCCCAAAGATCTGGAAGGGCGCTACGAAGAACAGCGTAAGGGCGTCGGTAAGGCGATGTTCGACTCCCTGAAGATTCCTCGGGAAGATGGTGGCGCGCGGATCAAGCAGATGATGGCCAACTGGGACAGTTTTGGCGCACCAGTGCAGCTTTTCACATACACCCGCAAATATATGGGGCCGCCGCAATGGTCAGATATGGGCATGTGGCTGCAAACCGTAATGCTGCTCCTTCGCGAAGAAGGTCTGGACAGCTGCCCACAGGAAATCTGGGCGATGTATGGCACTTATATGCGCGAGCTGCTCGACATTGATGATGACCATATCTTTTTTTGTGGCATGGCCATCGGATATCGTGATCCAGATGCGCCCATTAACAATTTCGATGTTCCGCGGGTTCCTCTGTCCGAAAATGTAAAATTTATCGGATTTTAGAATATCTAAATATCTGAATAGAAAAGATTATTTCCTGAACTGTCTCAGAAAGTGACGATAGTCACCCTATCTGACCTGCTGTGTCGATAAATTACTATACCAGAATCGGAAATTTCGCTTATGGATATTCATGAGGGATATTTCGGGTCGCAATAGAGTAGCTTAGCCATCTTGGATAAGCCGTCTTGGGGTATTGTGGGGAATATATGATCCGTCCGAGTGATTTTCGCTTGCCTTTACTGGCATTGCTTCCGGCATTGGCACTGACTGCAACATCTTCCGTTGCCCATGCACAAGGTACGCCTGTGGCACTGCGCGACAGCTTCCCTATTGGTTCCGGCGATGGCACGCTTTGCCAGGTTCAAGACAGAAGCCTTGAGAATAAAGCAAAACAAAGCATTTTTGACCGCAGCTGGGCGGTCGTCTGCCGCGATTCCGCGCGTCCAGTCGGTAACGTCTATGCTTTTCGTTCGCCGGAGGACGATGTCCTCGCCCGGATCGCGAAATCTCGCAAAGATTCGATCACCTGTGGCCAGGACGCTGTGCAAGACAGCGTCGACGGCATCAGCCGGAATATCTGTAAACTATCCGGCGAACCGGTCAGCTATTCAATATTCCGGGAAGAGCGGGGCAATGTTACCTATGTCGCAGAAGGTCTGACCGTTTATGACAGCGCAACGCTATTGGCGCTCAAATCTGTCATGGCGGACAAGATTGTCAAAGGCCGGATCGACGTTGCATCGACGTCCATTGAAGATCCTTTCGCTTTCGCAAGGGTACAGGCGCTGACATTGAAACCCGAACTGGCCCTAGCAGAGGGCTATCGCCGCAATCTGAGCGGCAACTATGCTGAAGCTGCAGCGTTTTTTGAAACCTTGCAACAGCGCACCGCGGGTCTGGATGATCAGGATATCAATCCCGAAGAATATTATATCAATCGCGCCCTGCAAAAATCGAACCTTGGCGAATTTGCAGAAGCAGACGAATTGTTTGAACAAGCCCGATCAGTGATATCGGACAATGTCGTGAACCAGAAATTGCTGCGTAATTTTGAAGGCATACATCTGCTGAATCAGGGGCGCTATGAAGAGGCAGTCGATCGCATAAACCTGCCCGTCAAAGCGCTTCAAACGCAGCAAGATGCGCTGATCTCCAACCTCACCATCACGGCGCCCATCGCAACCCGGTTGAACAGTGACAGCAAGGCATCCAGTTTACTTGGTTTTAATGATGATCTGAAACTGACCCAGCAGGAGCGCGCGGAGATTATTGATGCACAGGCCCTGCAGTTGATTGGTACGGCCCAGCGGATAAGGGGTGATGCCGATACCGCACAGCGTTCGCTGACCACCGCCTATAATCGGGCTGTTGCGGTTCGCGACGGACGGGTCACCTCCATCACCCGGCTGCGGACACAAATATTGTCAGAGCTGGCGCTGATCGCTGAAGCAGAGGGCGAATTTGGCAATGCGGAGCAGCTTCTGCGCAATGCTCTAGAGCTGGTGGAGCTGCAATATCCGGAGACCCGGGCCGTCAATGCCGCCAAAGCAAAGCTGGCCAGCTATTTATTGCGCCGCGACAAACAAGATGAAGCACGGCAATTATATCGCGAAGTCGTCGACAGCTCGCTGGGCAAGCGCAGCGCGATCACGGGTATTGCCAATCAGCTTGGACCCTATTTCAAGCTGATGAGCGATGATCCGGATTCGGCAGCAGAGTTCTTCAAAGCCGCCCAGGTTCTGGTCCGGCCCGGTGTTGCCGAAACCCAGGCGGCATTATCCCGAGAGCTTAGCGGCGGCACGGATGAAGCAGCACGTCTGTTTCGGCAATCCAACAATCTTGACCGCAGCATCGAAAGGCTGCGTATGCGCTTCACCGCTTTGGGCAAGGTGGAACAAAATGCAGGAACACGGCGACGCCGTGCCGATCTGGCTGCCGAGATAGAGGAACTGGAGCGAAGCCAGCAGCTCACGATCGTCAGTCTGTCGCAATTTCCACAATATCGAGCCGTTGCGGGAAGCTCTATCAGCCTCACCGATTTGCGGGCATCTATGACACCTTCTGAAGCCTATCTGCGCATGGCGATTGTCGGCGATGACATATTCATGCTCTTCGCAGATCAGGAGTTTGCCACCGCCTATAAATCGACTTTGAATGCCAGTGCGCTCGATGAGCAAGTAGACCTTTTGCGCGCTTCCATCTCCGTTTTTGAAAACGGACAATATGTCACTTATCCATTTGACATAGAAACGTCCCGAAAACTCTACAAAGCGCTTCTGGATCCCATGGCAGAGCGACTGGCATCAAAAAGTCATCTGATCTTTGAACCAGATGGAGCGATGCTGAGGCTGCCGATCAATTTGCTGGTCGCAGATGACAATTCGGTCTCACAATATCTGGAGCGGATCGAGCAGCCAGATGGCGATCCGTTCGACTATACCGGCGTTCGGTGGCTGGGCGGCAATATCAATGTCAGCACTGCGGTTTCCGCTCGCGGTTTTACCGAAGCACGCAAGGCACCAATTTCTGGCGCATCCCGGCAGTATCTCGGCCTCGGCAGTAACCAGCCGGTTCTGGCCAATACCCAAATAGGCGGCGTTCGAGCGTCAGCCAAAGGCCTTGATGCCAGTTGCAACTGGGCTCTCGATGAATGGAACAAGCCCATTTCGGACGCGGAACTTTTCCAGGCACGCTCGATAATTGGTCAAAATGGCTCCGAAGTGCTTACCGGCACAGCTTTTTCCGATGACCAAATTTTGGCGAAACCTGATATTTCCGAATATCGCATTCTTCACTTTGCTACCCACGGGTTGGTCACTGCTCCGCGGCCATCTTGCCCGGCAAAACCGGCTTTGCTGACATCTTTTGGCGGCAACGGGTCTGACGGGCTCCTGGCTTTTGACGAGATATTCGATCTGAAGCTGGATGCTGATATCGTCATTCTTTCAGCCTGCGACACAGCCGGAAAGGCCAGCATCCGCGCCACACGCGAAGCAGGTGTGAGCAGTGGCGGCGGGACTGCGCTGGATGGTCTCGTCCGATCATTCATTGGCGCCGGTAGCCGTTCGGTGCTGGCCAGCCATTGGCCCGCGCCCGACGATTTCAAGGCAACCGAGCGCCTGATTGGCGGCCTGTTCGAGGACGGCAAAGGACAATCAATCGCGACGGCGCTGCGTGTTTCACAAAAAAAACTCATGGATGATCCGATAACGTCGCATCCTTATTACTGGTCCGGCTTTGCCATTATCGGTGACGGATCAAGACCGTTTTTGCCGGATAATCAGACCGCAAATGCAGCAACCACCAACTCATCGGTAACCATCTTGAAATAATGGCGGGCTCCAATAACCATAGCGACCCGGTGTCAAACAACCGAGATGTCAAGGCAGAGGCCCGGGGAATATTACAATCGTTACGACGCCTGTTTGATCAATTGGGTCCTATCCGTCTTGGCTCGACAATCCTGTTCCTGATACTCGCCCTCTTGATGGCGCGCTTCAGCTGGACGACACCTCTTATCCAGGATGCCGAGCGCGCGCTCTATGACATGCGGGTTTCCGTCTTCGCTCCAGAGGTGGAAAAAGAAGACCGGGTCGTAATGATCGTGTACAACGAGGACACCCTGAAACTCACGGGTCAGCGCTCCCCGGTCGACCGGACAATTCTTGCACAGTCATTGGAGGCAATTGACGCAGCCAACCCCAAATCCATCGGCATTGATATTCTTTTCACCATGCCGCAGGATGACGACCCGTTGCTGGTTTCCACCTTCAAGCAAATCCAAACCCCGACATTTCTGGCCTATGCCGATCCGAAATATAATCCCGAAATCGCTTTCGCAGAACATGAATTCCTCAAATCATTTTTGAGCGAAGTCGAGGGTGATAACCTGAAGCCGACCAGTATCAGGTTAAATACCGACAGTGACGGCGTCCAGAGACGCTGGACATCCCAGAAAGCCGACACCCCGCCGTTTATGGCCATGGCTCTGACCGGGCCAAATCCCAAATTTGCCGCGAATGAAGGGGCTATCCGTTATCTTGTTCCGGCAAGTCCGGACATGCCGGTGTTCGACAAGTTCCCGATAGAAAGTTTTGCCGATCCGGCAACGGCAGAAATGCTGCAATCTTTCATTGCGGGCAAACATGTGTTGATTGGCGGTGACTTTGTTGATCGTGATCGGTTCGAAACGCCGATTGGTTCAATCACGGATCTGCAAAGCGAAGATGGCAAAATGATCGGACTGGAAGTCCATGCTCATATGCTCGCACAGCTGCTGAATGACGATATCCCGGCCCCGATACCGGCCTGGACACTGTGGGTGGCAGCCCTGATTGTCGCGATCTGTGGTGGGCTTTCTGCGCTCATCATGGGCAATGCGGGAAAAGTCGCCGGTATATTGATCGGCCAGTTTGCTTTTTTCCTGATTTTTCCTTTTGTCCTGCAGAATATCGGTGTCGATACACTCAGCCTGCCGGCCTTTGGCTGGGGCTTGGGTTGGCTGTTCGGCTATGCTTCCGTCAGTGCGGCGGCGCGAACGATCAATTCCAAACAGCGTGCTTTTGCGCAAAGTGCGCTGGGTAAATATCTGCCCAAATCGATCGCCGGAGAGATATTACGCGATCCTGAGAAGCTGGCCCTTCATGGCGAGAAACGTCAGATATTTGCGGTTTTCACTGATCTGGAAGGTTTTACCAAACTCAGCCACGCCATCGAGCCTGAAATGGTCGCAACGCTGCTGAATGACTATCTCGACCGGCTCAGTGATGTCGCCTTGGAATATGGCGGTACGATTGACAAATTTGTCGGCGATGCGCTGGTATGCTTTTGGGGCGCGCCGCTTGCTCTGCCCGACGATGGGGAACGCGCTGCCAAGGCCGCCTATGCTCTTTATCAAGCCGGCGAAGAATTCAGGAAAAACGTGCCCGAGGGGGTGCCTCCAATTGGCCGTACGCGCGTCGGAATGCATTATGGCGATGCGATTGTCGGAAATTTCGGCGGTGAAGGCAGGATCCAGTACACCGCACTTGGCGATGCAATGAATACCGCCGCGCGTTTGGAAGCAGCCAACAAGCCCTTGGAAACCAAAGTGCTGGTCAGCAAAGAGGCAATGGAACGCACCGGGCTCGACTGGTACCGGCCCATGGGTAAGATAACTTTGAGGGGACGGTCCACCCCCGTAGAGGTTTTTGAACCCGTTCCCGATTGGGAAGAAAAAGACCGGGCGGCAGTGACAGCCGTCATAGGAGCCCATCAAAAAGGTGATAATGCTTATATTCAGGCACTTGACGCTATGATGAAGCGATATGGCGAGGATTTAGGCTTGGCCAATTTGCTGAAACGACTGGAAAAAACAAAGAATGGAGAAAGCTATGCACTCGGTTGAACATAAAACAGCCAAATCTGGCAAGCTCGTACGCAACATGGGCAAGGCGGCATTGGGAGCAATATTGCTCATCGGTGTCAGCGGCGCTGCAGTGGCACAAAATATGGTTGTTCGTTCAACCGGGCCATCTGCTAAATCCTATCCCGCCGGTAAAAAACTTGCCAACGGTGCGAAAGTCACGCTGAAGGATCTGGACAGGGTCACCATACTTGGCAAAGGCGGCACCCGGGTGCTGAAAGGCCCTGGAACATTTTCGCTCGGCAACAGCGCACGTGCGCAGTCCAGCAGTTCGACCCGCCTTGCCAGCTTCATCAATAATCGCGGGAGTAGCCGGGCCAGAACCGGAGCGGTCCGCAGCACCGGCGTTGGGGTAACGAATGTTGCACCGAAAAACCCAAATCTGTGGTTTCTGGACGTCACTAAAGGCGGCAAATTTTGTGTAGCCGATGCCGAAGCATTGGTATTATGGCGCCCGGACTATACCGGGTCCGCCACTGCCAGCATTGTTGAACCGGCCAATGGTACGGTGACCGAAGTGGCATGGCGTAAGGGCAATCCGCTGAAACGATGGCCAAGAGCCGAGGCACCGTTGGAAAATGGCGCTAGCTACAGGTTGATTGGATCCAGTGTCGACAAATCGGTTGAGGTCAATTTTGTGATGCTGAACGAGGCACCACAAAATCTGGACGACGCAGCCACGGCATTAATTGCCAATGGTTGTCAGAGCCAGCTCGATCTGCTGGTCGAAACGCTTGATGACGGTTCTTCGGACAACCAGGACGCAAGTTAACAGGGAAGAACATTTCACGCTCCGAGGTGAGGGTCAGGGCGTGAAGTGAAAATACGGTATTTCCAGGGGGGGTCGCGCAGGAAATACTGAAAAACGGGGAAAAATATGTCGCGAGCGCGCGCTTCAAAAAAACTGGCTTTGCTGATCTCAATACCGGCAATTCTGTCGACCCATGGTGCTGCCTGGGCGCAATCGGCCGTAGCAGCGCCGACAAGGGAAGAAATCCAGCGTGGACTGCTGGGAGAAGCTGAAAAAGGCCAGGCACAAGCTCTGACCGTCGAGGGTGGTGTCGAACGATCCGCCTGTCCGCTTGCCAATCCGGAATTCGCGGATGTCAAATTCACCTTGCAGGCGGTCGAATTTGACGGCCTTGATGTTGTCGACAGCTCAATATTGAAGTCAGCTTATACCGGCTATGTCGGTCAGGAAGTGCCAGTTGCCGTGGTCTGCGAAATCCGTGATCGGGCCGCAACCATATTGCGCGGCGCCGGCTATCTAGCAGCTGTACAGGTTCCTCCCCAGACCATCGACGGTGGTAACGTCAGATTTGACGTTCTGCTTGCACGGATGACATCAGTACAGGTGCGCGGCGATGCCGGATCTTCAGAGAAACTGCTGAAACAATATATTGACCGGCTGACCAACGAACCGGTTTTCAATATTGATGTTGCGGAACGCTATCTTCTGCTCGCACGCGATATTCCGGGACTGGATGTGCGCCTGTCTTTACGTCCGGTCACATCAACAACTGAAGGCCGACCCGGAGATGTGATCGGCGAATTTAATGTTGTTCGTACACCGGTCTATGTAGATGCGAATATCCAGAATTTCGGATCGAAAGAGGTTGGCCGGTTTGGCGGATTGCTGCGCGCGCGGTTTAACGGGATTACCGGTCTCGGTGATGAGACCACAATCAGCGCTTTTTCAACTGCAGATTTTAGTGAACAGCAAGTCCTGCAAGTCGGTCATGAGTTCCGTGTCGGCGGTGAAGGTCTTCGCTTTGGCGGCAATTTCACTTACGCTTGGACGGACCCAGAGCTGGCGGGCAATTTCGATATTGAATCGGAAACTTTGGTCGCGGGTTTTTATGCGACCTATCCATTCATCCGCAAACAATCCCATAATTTGTTCGGGACCGTGGGTTTTGAATATATTAACCAGAAGACGGATATTCTGGGTACGCGGACCAATAAAGATGATCTGAGCATCGCTTATGCCCGTTTGGACTATAATGCGATTGAGCCCGGCAGCTTGTCAGGTCGGGGCGGCTATTCGGCCTTTGAACCGAAATGGGGCATGGCCGGTTCTCTGGAGCTGCGCCAGGGTCTTGGTATTCTGGGTGCCAGCAAGGGCTGCGGACCAGCCTTTGTTCGTTGTATCGGAGAAACCGTAATTCCCACCCGTGCTGATGGCGATCCAACCGCTTTTGTTGTCAGAGGACAAGCGAAGCTCGATTACCGCCCTACCCCTTTATTGGCATTCACGCTGAAGCCGCGGTTCCAATATTCGCCCGATGCGCTGTTTTCTTATGAAGAAATTTCGGGCGGCAATTACACAACCGGTCGTGGCTATGATCCAGGGACAATCATCGGCGACAGCGGTTACGGTCTGCAGGCGGAGGTCAGCTATGGCTCGCTCATCCCCGATTCTCCGGATGGCATTGCCTGGCAACCCTACGTCTATTTCGATCTCATGGGAGTGTGGAACAAAAACTTCCCCGGTGATCCCCGGAAAATTTACTCCGCTGGCGGCGGCATTCGGGCGACAATTGGCCGACAGGCGAGTCTGGATGTGATGGCTGTGGTGCCACTGAAACGCGGCCCTTTCCAAACCCGGCGAGACAGCGCGCGAGCACTGATGACACTGACGGTGCAACTCGCACCGTGGTCGCGATAAGAAAAAAAGGCGGCAAATGATGACCAGAGGCAAGATGATGACAGAGACGAGAAAAAACAGTCGGACAAGCGGCAAAGCTGTGGAAAGAAGCAAAAACAAGCCCGCTATCAGCAAGCTCAAATTGCTTGCCAGCGGGTCTTTTACAGCGGCGGCCGTGGTTCTGTCAGCTTTTGGACAAACTGCCCAGGCTCAGGCACTTGATCCCAATCGTTCCTTTCAGGCCACACCGACCTTTCAACCGGGCGATAGCTGGTCACCTGGCCCCAATGCCGACAATGTTTTTATTTCCGGTTCTGAAGCGATTATCAATTGGGCTCCTCTCGATACCGCTACGTTGGACACGACCAATGCGCCAATCGACATTCTCCCGTCGACCGGGTCCATAACATTCAACAATGCGGCGGATTTTACCGTCCTGAACCGCATCTTGCCGACACCCAGCCTGTCAGGCGAATTTCGTCCGATCCAGTTTAACGGCACAGTAAACACTCGCGTGAACGGCACCCAGGGTGGCAGTGCATGGTTCTATAGCCCCGGCGGCATTATCGCTGGCGCCGGCTCCGCCTTTAACGTTGGTAGTCTGGTTCTGACCGCCAATGATATCGATACCACCGGCGGCCTGTTCGGTCCCACGGGTGAAATCCGCTTCAACGGAAGCGCGAATAGTTCTTCGGTCGTCAACATCGCCGATTCAGCGACCATCAATGCCAATACCGCATTTTCAAATGTTAGCGACTATGTGGCCCTTGTCGCACCTCGTGTCGTTCAGGGCGGCACTGTTGATGTCGCTGGCTCAGCCGCATATGTCGCCGCCGAGCAAGCCGATCTGACGATCAACAATGGGTTGTTCGACATTACCGTCACGGTGGGCACCACCAATGGCAACGGCATTGTTCACACAGGCACCACCACCGGCGACTCCTCTGTACCTGTTGAAGACGATCCGACGACGCCGGTTCTCAATGAAGCAAACCGTGATGCGCAGGCCATTTACATGGTGGCTGTGCCGAAAAATGCCGCAATTACAATGCTGGTCGGCGGTCAGGTCGGATATCGGCCCGCAGCGTCAGCCAGTATTGTCAACGGTCAGGTGGTTTTGAGCGCCGGATATGACGTTTCCGTCCAAGGCCCTACAAACAACGCGCAAGTGGTAGTTGCAGACAACCCGGTCACCAATTTTGCGGGCAATGTAGAGTTTACAGGTGGCGATTTTTCGGCAGACGTATCGGCGACGGCAAGCGGTGCCATCAATGGAATATCAACGAGCACCGGCATCGATATTCAAAGTGCCGCATCCGGTGACCGTTATGATCTCGACCTGACTGCCGGCACGGAAATCAACATCGGGGCTGATGAAGGCGGTGTTTTCCGTGTTGCCGGCAACACGAATCTGCGTGCCGGCTCTGCGGCGAATGGCGGGGCAATCAACCTTATTGCCATTAACGATCCTACGAGCCCCGATGGCATCGGAGAAATTGATATAGGCGGAAATCTTGTAGCTGATGCAGGTGCAATGGGAGCCGATGATTTCTTCACGATCCGTGACAACGGAGGAACGGGTATTGGTGAAGACGCGATTGCCGGTGACATCTCAATAAACGTATCCAATGGTGGACGTTTCGAGGTCGGCGGTTCATCGGAGTTTTTGACCGACGCGCAAGGCGGCAAGGGGGAAGAATTTAATGGTCTTTCCCAAGGTGGCAATATCACCGTGAATCTTGCCGATGATACCAGTAGTGTCAGCCTGTTGGGCAATGTCACATTCGATACAGAAGCCAGAAGCACCGGCAGCGGAAAAATGGGCGGGAATGGCGTGGGCGGCGTTGGCAACGACGGTATTGCGGGCGACTTTACCCTCAATCTGCAAGGCGGGACGATGGTTGCCGGCGACATCTCCATCAATACCGACGCGCGCGCCACGAGTGGCAGTGACGGAACCGTAAGCCAGAGTAATGACGGCATTGCAGGTAATGTAAATATTGCCATCACCGGCGGAGATCACACATTTAATTCGCTGTCTTCCACATCCTCTGCGGAAAGCAGAGAATCCGTTAATGCGGCCGGTGAAATCGTAAACGGCATCGCCAACCGGCCAATGGCCAATATTTCGGTCAGCGGTGCCGGTACGTCTTTGACGATTAATAGCAACATAGACCTGAGCACCAGCACCAGCGACAAGCAAGTGGGTGATGCTGCGACCCCCTCTTCCACCATATCAGCGGTCGGCACTGGTACCGGCGCGGGTGCAGGATTATTGGTCGCAGGCGGAATCTTTGCCGATATTGCAGGATCAATTGATCTGATTGCTGATGGCAGCACGATCAGTTTTGATACCCTGCAGCTATTCGCCACAAGCAGCTTTGATGACGGCACAACCCTGTCCGGCGGGAACATCAATGTTATTTCTCGCAATGGCGGTGTCCTGACCGGCCGAAATGGGGACCTTTTTGCAAATGCCCAGATATTCGACTTTTCTGGCCCGGCCTCGCCAACCGCTGTAAACGGACGGGGCGGCAACATACTGATTTTTGCAGATAATTCGTCAATCAACTTCACTGGCCGCCTCGGCGCATCGGCAAATGGTCTTGGGGACGCAGATCTTGGAAATGGAATTGGCGGAACGACCAGACTGTTGGTGGACGGCAGTGCAGCGTCCATGACGCTAAATGATCTGTCATTAAGCACCGACGGCAGGGTGTTTTTTGATGAGGAGGCGGGATTTGGGGGATTTCCCAAAGGCGATGGTGGTTCCGGTATAGGCGGAACAACGACGATTGACCTTTTGGATGGTACATTTGTCGCCGATGACATTTCAGTCAGCAGCGATGGCTCTGGCGGACCGGGCGGCGACAATGTCGGCAGTACTGCCGGATCGGGCGGCACCGGAACGGGCGGCGATGTCATCGTCAACCTCAATGGCAGCAATGCCACCGTTGATAGCTTGACGATCACCGCAAGCGGGCTCGGCGGAGACGGCGGCTTTGGCGATAGTGTCAATGGAAATAACGGCGGCAGTGGCGGAATGGGTATCGGCGGCAATGCTACCTTTAACGCCACATCAGGAACACTGAACGTCAACCAGATCAGGGTGGATGCATTAGGCAATGCGGTTCGCTTCACTTCCTTCACGTCGATCAGGGGCGATGGCGGCAGGGGTCGTGGCACAGGCGGCGGCGACGGCGGTACCGGCATCGGCGGGACAGCAACTTTCAACCTGGATGGCACTTCAGTCGTCAATGCCCAGGAAGTGCTTGTCAGCACCGACGGCTATGGCGGCGAAGGCGGCTTGGCTGACTCAGATAACATTAACGGGATGGATATCCCGGGCGGTGCCGGCGGAAATGGCGGCAGCGGGACAGGTGGTAGCGCAACATTCAACAATACAACCGGCACGATCAGCTTCAACCAGTTGACCGTTCAGTCGCTGGGAATCGGTAGCGATGGCGGCGATAGCAGAGGAGTTACGGTTGGTGAGGCCGCCGAAAGTGGCGGCAATGGCGGTACCGGTACCGGTGGCTTTGCAACGATAAACCTGAATCAGGACGACGTCACCAATCCAAGCTATATAATCGACAGCAGCGGGACCGGCGGCGACGGCGGTGAGGGTCTGACCGGCGGTAACGCAGGCGACGGTATCGGTGGTGTTTCAACGCTGAATGTCAACAATGTGGCCGTGCAACTCAACCAACCGACAATATTGTCCAACGGAACCGGTGGAACTGGCGGTACGAGCGATGGTATTGGCGGAAATGGTGGAAATGGCGGCGATGCACAAGGCGGCGTTGCCAGACTTGAAATCGTTGGTGCTGGCGGAATATTGACTAGTACCGGCGGACCTCCGGTCACCAATAGCGATGCTTTCGGCGGCGATGGCGGCAATGGTTTTGACGAATTTTTGGGCGATGGCGGCGATGGCGGTGACGGTGGTTCAGCCACAGGTGGTACGGTCGAGATTGCCGTTCGTACAGGCGCCAACTATGAGGTCAATGGTGGCGCACCCTTTACACTATCAAGCACTGGGCTTGGCGGACAGGGCGGCACAGGTGGCTATTCCTATGGGGCTACTTCAGGAGATGGTGGTGACGCCGGTCAAGGAACCGGCGGTACTGCGCGTTTACTCGCTCAGGGCGGCACACTGACAGGCAATGACGTTACCATTACGGCAGCCGGCTTTGGCGGCGATGCCGGTGCGGCCGGCGGTACCTTCAACGGCACAAGCG
The DNA here is from genome assembly GCA_947495985.1 of uncultured Sphingomonadaceae bacterium. GTDB lineage: Bacteria > Pseudomonadota > Alphaproteobacteria > Sphingomonadales > Sphingomonadaceae > Parasphingorhabdus. The sequence continues at coordinate 175,382 of CANMBD010000001.1, read as the reverse complement.
GGGCATTCGGCATTGGCGGTATAGGTGCAGGCGGTACATCAGCAATAGAAGTGCAAGAAGGCAGCCCGGGCATTATAACGCTGGGCAATGTCGACATGATCGCGAACGGGTTTAATTCCGGTGACAGTGGTTTCCCGAGTGGCATTGGCGGCCGTATCGAAATCACAGACACATCAACCGATCCAGCCGGTTTGATCACCCTTGCGTCGCTGACCGCTGAAGCGCTGGCGGGAGCAGCACCAGACAGTGGATTCTTCATGTCTGGCAATAGCGGGCCGATCACCGTCACCGGTGATGTCTTTATCGACGTGGCCGGAAATGCTGAATTTGCCTATGATAGCGAAGGCCAACTGGTAGTTGGCGGCTTGATGGACGTCATAAGCGGCGCGTCCATTCTCGTCTCCCACACAAATAACGCAGTGCCCGCTACGACATCCCTTAACGTTGCCAGCACCTTTGATGCGCGGGCGCAAAGCGACTTTAACGCCATGGCCGGGTCGATTATCAATTCGGATGCCGCAATCACCATTCGTGCCGAGGCCAATGCATCGGCGGCCGATTTAAGGGCGTTCGACAATATTGACTTTTCTGCCGGTCAAAATGCCTTGCTCAACAACGCTTCCGTCACAGGGCCTGCAGAGACTTCTGTCTTTAGCACAGGCATATTGGTGTCGAACGGCATTTATGTACGGGCTGGCAGTAATGATGACTTCAGCTTCCCACAATTTGACCCCATTTTTGGCGCAACATTTACGGGAGATATTTCGTCATCTGGCGCCATACGTATTGAAGCTGGCGGAAATGCAGTTTTCCAAACGGATACAAATCTTGTTTCCGACAACCTTCTGCTGGTGCGCACCGGGGACGACATAATCGTTCAATCCGGTGCGAGCATTGTCGCGGGCAATAATCCCGTGGAAACGGTGGATCCCTCGATTCCGTTCCTGAGCGAGAATAATCTGCTGCTGCTGGCTGGCGATATTGGGATGGGTATTCCTCTGTTGAGTACCCCGCCCACTCCGATTGCTTCGATCATTGCGGCGGGTAACATCAATGCCAATGATTTCGCCTTAGTAATGACAGCAAATGCAATAGACGGTTTGGGGGGCACGATTTCGGCCGGCTCAATCAGTGCCGATATCAACAATGCGCCTTCTAACGCTATGATAGCCCTTAATGGCCAGTCCGACGATAATGGCCTGCTGAGTGCAGGCTGCGTGGAGGGCAATTTATGCCTTGGCGCGCTGGCGGCTGACAATATTGTTCAAATCGGCCAAGCTGGCGTTCCTATCCAGGCGATTATCGAGAATGGCGATATTATCGCCAACAGCATACTCGTATCTACCCGCCGCGATATTGTGATGGGCGCCAACGGCGTTCCGTCCCGTTTCATCGCCAGTGATGTAATATTTGTGAACAGCACCGAAGGCGATGTGGATCTGCGCGACGCAGAACTCTCAAGCAGCCTGTTAGGAATTGATGCGGCAGGTAGTCTGCTTGGTTCGGGTTCACTTAACAGCGATAATGATATTGGCATTACTGTCGGCGATAGCATCTCGGCGGCGGCCATCGACACAGGCGGTGAGCTGACAATAGTCGAGGGTCGCGGCGGTGCATCGGAAGGCTTTTATTCGGTACCGGGCAGCATGAGCGTCGGAATATTGACGGTCGGGACCGGTGATGTAAATTATGACGCCGGTGGTGATTTCAGCTTTGATCAGATCAATGTCCCGGACAGCAATATAGTTTTGGACGCCCCGGGATCGATCTTCTTAGGGTCCACGTCTGGCGCACAGAATATTGATATCAATGGCGGCGATATAACTGTCGGAAGTATCGATGCTGGTGTCGACATAACACTGTCTTCTGGCGATTTCATTGACTTCGGGTCGGTAGATGCCGGTAACATGCTCGATCTCAGCGGCAGCGATATCACCGGTGATGTGCTGGCCGCGGGTACAACCGTCAGGGTTGTAGGCACAGGTAGTCTATCCATTGGTAATGTCATTTCGGGCAACGAAACATTCCTGGAGGGCAGTTCGGTTACACTGGGCGGTGCTGACACGGGCGACAATGGTGACATCCAGTTTACCGAAGGTTTGCGTATCCGCGCTTTGGACAGCGACATCAATATCGGCGGCGATCTGGATATTTCGCGCACCGGGGATTTCTTCGCCTCGGGCGACATCATCTTCGGTGATGTAGATGTGACCAGCAAAATACTTTCCGCGCTGGACTTGCGGTCAGTTGGTTCTGTTGAATTTGGTAATGTGACGTCCGATTCCTTTATCAGTGTCCGGGCCGATGTTAACTTTACGGCTGAGACCGTCGCTGCCAGTTCACTCCGGGCATTTGTTGATGGGCTTGTCGATGTCGCGCGCGCCGAAGTCTTCAACAGCAATTTTGATGCTGATCTGGGCGTTGAAATTGGAGAGCTGATCGGTGGCTCGGCCGTGCTACGATCTTCTGATGGCGACGTTGCTGTTCGGAACAACGCACTGGTTGACAATACTCTGAGAGCAAGCGGCAATAATGTGTTCCTCCGGTCCGACGGGGCGATGCGAGTCATTGCCGCCGCTAATGCCGGGAACATAGACATTGTTACCAGAGGCAATCTCGTAGTTGATGATGCCAGTGCAACAGGCAATATTCAGCTAACCAGCTTGGCGGGTAGCGCAGAACTGAATGAGTTAGTTATCGTCGGTAGCGGCACCGGATCATCACCTGCCGGGATCAGTAGTCAGGCGGTTGTTAGTGCCAATGGTAATATTGATATCACGGCAGCGGTCGACGTTGCGATTAATGATACTGTCAATGCTGCCAACGCCCTGACGATCACTGCAGGCAATCTGGTGGACATTCAGGCCGTCGCCACCGGGACGACAATCGACGTCTCGTCCGCGGATATTAATATCGGTCCCACCGGCCAGTTGGGTGAATTTGAACAGACCAATGATATTTTCATTGAGAGCAACGGTATCAACCAAGTGCTTTTGGGCGGTGCAACCGATCTCGGCGGCTACACACTGGATAATTTCGAATTCTCTCGTATTCAGTCCAATCAGGATCTGACGATCTTTGTCGGGGCGACCGGCAATACGACGCCCGATCTCATCATTCAGGACCTGACCGTCCAAGCCGGTAGCAATGTGAGCGGGCCGCAGAACGCCAATATCGGTTTCTCGGGAACACTAACCATCGATTCCGGTCAATCCACCCGAGTTGACGGCAATCTCAACGTCACCAACGCATCCGCTGGTACGACCCTGAATATGACGTCATTGAACGACCTGAGGATCAACGCCAATGGCGGGCTGATCCAGATTACCGATGCCAATGGCGGATTCGGCGGAATTGGGTTGATGACGCTGACCGCTCAAAATATCTATGCGATGACGGATCAGGCCTTTGCAGATATCGTCGGACTGGATGTAAGTGCCGTCGATCTGAGGCTGGAGAATAGTGATGGCCTGAATATCAACGACGGGCTGATCCGTGGCGGTATTGCCGAATTTGTTGTTGATGGTGACCTGCTCATACAAAATACCGTTCCTGGCGTGTCTTTTGATGAACGCCGTGGTTTCACGGTGGATACACTCACCATCAATGGCCTCAGCGCCGGCAGCAATGCCAATATTGTCATTAATGGCATTGTTGGTGGACGAACCGGGATAGACGGATTGTTGGAGACAAATGTTGCCATCACCTTTGATGACTTTTCTACCATAAATGGCTGTGTCATCCTTGATCCAGCTAGTTGTGGTGCCCCTCCAACTCCGACACCCACACCTACTCCTACCCCAACTCCAACGCCGACACCCACCCCTGCACCAGAGCCAGAAATTGATGATCCTGTGCGGGACGTGATCGAAGAAGAGGTAACGCCAATGGAAGACGGTTCGGTTGTCAGCGATCCGTTTGAAACCAATCTCATCGAGATTAAGGAAAATGAAGAATATATCGATGATCCGTTGATTGATGAGCCGGTAACCGGCGCGGGCAACGACGATCTGTGGGTTGCCGACGGAGCGGCCGGCGAAGAAGAAAATACCGAATGCGCTGAAGGTGATGAAAATTGTGGTCAGGGCGGCCCGGAGGAAGAAAACGCGCTTGAGCCTGCCGAGTGAATTGACCGGTTGACCTTTTATATCCCAAACCACTAGGCGGTGGATATGAATGACACTACCAGCCATCCCTTGAAGCTGTTCAACAGCCTCACCCGCGAGCTCGAACCGTTTACGCCGGTTCATGAAGGCGACGCCCGCGTCTATACCTGTGGGCCGACAGTCTACAACTATCAGCATATAGGAAATATGCGTGCCTATATTTTTGCGGATCTATTGGGTCGAACCTTAAGCGCCACTGGCCTAAAACTGACCCATATCATCAATATCACCGATGTCGGTCATTTGACCTCCGACGCTGATGCCGGTGATGACAAGATGGAAAAGGCGGCTGCATCGTCAGGAAAGTCGGCTTGGGATATCGCCAAATATTACACCGATGCCTACTGGCAGGACATTGAACGGCTTAATATTCGTCAGCCCGCTAAATGGTCCATTGCCACCGATCATGTAGAAGAGATGATCGACTTTGCAAAAGGCATTGCCGATAGGCATTGCTACGAACTGGAAAGCGGTCTGTATTTTGATACCAGCACTGTGCCGGACTATGGTCGGCTAGCGGGCACCCAAAGCGATGATGTAGAAGGTCGCATCGAAACGGTTGAAGGCAAACGGCATCCGCAGGATTTTGCGATTTGGCGCAAGACACCTGCCGGAGAAACCCGTCAGATGGAATGGGACAGTCCATGGGGCAAAGGTGCTCCGGGATGGCATTTGGAATGTTCGCAGATGAGCATGAAATATCTGGGTGAGACTTTTGACATTCATACCGGCGGTATTGACCATCGTGAAATTCACCACCCCAATGAGATTGCCCAAAACCAGGCCCATAATTGCTCCGAACATAGCGGCGCCAATATCTGGATGCATAATAACTTCCTGATCAACCGTGCCGGAAAAATGTCAAAATCAAGCGGTGATTTTTTGCGGCTGCAGGTGCTGATCGACAAGGGCATTCACCCCCTTGCCTACCGTTTGATGTGTTTGCAGGCCCATTATCGTAGCGAGCTGGAATTTACCTGGGACAATCTGGTGGCCGCGCTGACAAGGTTGAAACGCATGATCATCGGTGTTGAAAACCTTAAAACTCGCCTTGAAAAAACTGATGCCTCAGCCGCCAATGATCGCGAGCACCCAAAAATTACGGAACTGCGTGATCAACTATGGGCTGCAATGGCAGATGATTTGAACAGCGCCAAAGCTATTCCGTCGCTCGAGGAACTTTTGGGATTAAAAAAAATCAACGCCCACCAACGGTTTGAGCTGCTGAAAGAGATGGATGCTATATTTGGTCTGCAACTAGAAACGCTAATGCGAGAAAATTTGCGTGTTAAACCGGAACTGGCGACAATTTCTGAAGAAGAGATCGAACGAAAACTGGACCTGCGCCAAAAAGCCAAAGCAGACAAGGATTTTGCCGCAGCCGATGCAATCCGCGATGAACTCACAGCGCAAGGTGTGGAACTGATGGATGGCGATCCACTACGCTGGGAATGGAGTATTTCGATATGAGTAAACCAATAGCTGCTATGGCGTCTCTCGTTCGTCCCCTGGTCGAACCGCATTGTGGTGATCTTGACGTTACCTGGTTCACCAGTACCGAGGAAGCCATGGAGATTGCACCGCATGCCGAAATCGGCTGGTTCGACATGTATGACAAGGAAAAGATGGCGCAGGTGCTGGGTGCCGCGACGAATCTGAAATGGCTTAACAGCATCTATGCCGGGGTTGAACATTTTCCGCTTGATCAACTCAAGCAACAAGGAACCATTGTCACCAACGGAGCCGGATTGAACAGCTCCCCCATCGCCGAATTTGTTGTCATGGGCATGTTGTCCGCGGCCAAACGGACCGACAAATTGCTGGAGCTTCAGGGTCAGCAGGAATGGCCGGAACAGGCTCCCGGCACCGCTGAACTGACGGACGGCAAAGCGCTGATCATTGGTTATGGCGGTATCGGCCAGCAGGTTGCAAAAAAACTTTCTGGTTTCGAAATGGATGTCACGGCTGTCCGGCGGACCGCCAGTGATGATCCCGCCGGATTGGGAACAGAAGTCATCGGCACCGATGACTGGCAGGCCCGGCTCGGGGAGTTTGACTGGGTGATCGTCTCCGCGCCGGCCACGACAGAAACACAGAAACTGCTGGGCGCTGATGAATTTGCTGCAATGAAACCCTCCGCCTGGTTGATCAATGTCGCACGCGGATCACTGGTCGATCAACCGGCGCTGGTAGAAGCGCTCAACAACAAAGCCATTGGCGGTGCGATGCTGGATGTTACTGATCCTGAGCCTTTACCCAAGGGTGATCCCTTGTGGACTGCAGATAATTGTTTCATCACCATGCATGTTTCTGGCGTCGCCCAAACCCGGATGTTTCAACGCGCTGCCGCCCGTTTTGTCGAAAATCTGGCGCGCTATCAGAACGGCGATGATATGATCGCGGTCGCCGATCTTGATCGCGGTTATTGAGCTGTTTATTAATTTTTCGATTGATACGTGACTTACATAAAAATTTGACTTATCAACCAACAGCATAGGGGTAGGGATGAGTCTTTTTCTGGAGGGGAAAAATCATTCCGGGGTCGTTGCCATAATCTTGAGCAAATACTGATCATGCCGATCAGGGAAGGACCCACATGACCAAAGCATCTGATTTATTCGTCCAATGTCTTGAAAATGAAGGCGTAGAATATCTTTTCGGCGTTCCCGGCGAAGAAAATCTCGACATGCTGGACAGCCTGTCGCGCTCCAAGAAAATTGAATTGATCCTGACCCGGCATGAACAAGGCGCTGGCTTCATGGCTGCGACCTATGCTCGGCACACAGGTAAAACAGGCGTTTGCATGGCAACACTCGGACCCGGCGCGACCAATCTGGTTACCGCGGCCGCCTATGCACAGCTTGGCGGCATGCCCATCCTGATGGTTACCGGCCAGAAACCGATCAAGAAATCCAAGCAAGGCCGTTTCCAGATTCTCGATGTCGTCGACATGATGGGCCCGATCACGAAGTTCACACATCAACTTGCCTCGGCGGACAATATCCCTAGCCGTGTGCGTGAAGCAATTCGGCTGGCCGAGGAAGAAAAACCCGGCGCGTCCCATATCGAGTTTCCAGAAGATGTGGCAGACGAGCAGACCGATTCCGTGCCGATCAAGCCCAGCCTCTCGCGCCGTCCGATTGCCGAAGCCAAAGCGGTGCGCGCAGCAACCAAGAAGATTGAGAGCGCCAAGTCTCCCATCCTCGTCATTGGTGGCGGAGCCAACCGCACCACCACCGGCCGGATGCTGACCCAGTTTATCGAGAAAACCGGCATTCCCTTTGTAACAACGCAATTGGGTAAAGGCGTGGTCGATGAAACAAACAAGGAATTTATGGGCTGTGCCGCTTTGTCCGCAAATGATTTCGTGCATAGCGCGATTGAATCCGCCGACCTGATCATCAATGTTGGCCATGACGTAATCGAGAAACCGCCTTTCTTCATGAAAGACGGCGGCACCGAAGTCATTCACGTCTCAATGAACACAGCGGAAGTTGACCCGGTCTATTTCCCACAAATCGAAGTTATTGGCGACATTGGCAACGCCATTTGGCAGATGAAGGAAGATATTGTTCCTTCCGGCTCGTGGAATTTTGATCACATGTACAAAGCACGGGCGGCTGAAGAAGAGCATACGGCAACGATGGACGACGATATGCGTTGCCCGATTTATCCACCGCATCTGGTGAAGGTGATCCGCGAACAAATGCCTGCCGACGGTATTATCTGCCTCGACAATGGCGTTTATAAAATCTGGTTTGCGCGCAACTACAAAGCACGCCAGGCGAACACCGTATTGCTCGACAATGCTCTGGCGACCATGGGTGCCGGCCTGCCCTCGGCCATGGCTTCGGCAATGGTCTATCCCGACCGCAAGGTCATGGCGATTTGCGGCGATGGCGGCTTCATGATGAACAGTCAGGAAATGGAGACAGCGGTTCGGCTCAAGCTGAATATCACTGTGCTGATCCTGAATGACAGCAGCTATGGTATGATCCGTTGGAAACAAGCCAATATGGGATTCAAGGATTGGGGCCTGACCTATGACAATCCGGATTTTGTTAAATATGCTGAAAGCTATGGCGCCCATGGTCACCGGATCACCAGCGCGAAAAATTTGCAGGAAACCATCGACAAATGCCTGAACAGCGAAGGCGTGCATTTGATCGATTGTCCGGTGGACTATTCGGATAATGACCGTATCCTCAACAATGAGATCAAGGAACTCAGCGCGAAGGTTTAAGAGGATAGATCATGACAAAACTCAAAGATGTTTATCCGCTTTATCTCAATAACGTAGCCGCCCAGCCGAATACCGATCTGGAAGTCACGGACAAGTTTACCAACGAGGTCGCTTTCCGGACGGCGCTGGCGACACCGGATGTTATTGAAGAGGCCATTGCCGGCGCGGTGGAAGCCGCCGAGCCCATGGCGCGCATGGCGAGCTATGAACGGCAAAATGTGCTGCAGCACTGTGTCACCCGTTTTCAGGAACGGTTTGATGAACTTGCTTATTCGCTTTGTGTTGAAGCAGGCAAACCCATCAAGGACGCAGAAGGGGAAGTCGGTCGGCTGATTGATACGTTCCGGATAGCCGCCGAGGAAGCGGTCCGCAACTATGGGGAAGTCCAGCCGCTGGACATTTCCGAGCGCGCCAAAGGCTATCAAGGCATGTGGAAGCGCGTGCCAATTGGACCGTGCAGCTTTATTTCACCTTTTAACTTTCCGCTGAATTTGGCGGCACATAAAATTGCGCCTGCTATTGCAGTGGGCTGCCCCTTTGTCATGAAGCCGGCATCAAAGACGCCGCTGGGCGCCATCATCATGGGTGAGGTTCTCGCCGAGACCGATTTACCCAAAGGCGCTTTTTCAATATTGCCTGCCAGCCGTGACGGTGCAGATCTGTTCACCGTGGATGAACGCCTGAAGCTGCTGTCGTTCACCGGCTCTCCTGGTGTGGGTTGGGATCTCAAAGCCAAGGCAGGCAAGAAGCCCGTCATCCTTGAACTGGGCGGCAATGCTGCGGTTATTGTCGATCATGATGCTGACCTGGATGATGCGCTCGAGCGGATCATTTTCGGCGCGTTCTATCAGTCAGGCCAAAGCTGTATTGGTGTGCAGCGGATCATAATCCATGAATCTGTTTACGACACCTTCAAAGATATGCTTGTCGCTAGAACCAAAACCCTCATTGCCGGAGATCCCAAAGACCGTGACACTTTCATCGGTCCGATGATTTCCGAAGGGGAAGCCAAACGCCTGCACGGCTGGATTGATGAAGCCGTTGCTGATGGCGCTAAATTGCTTTGCGGCGGCAACCGCACGGGCAATATGCTGGAGGCAACTCTGCTGGAAAATGTTGATCGCAATGCTGCGGCCAATCGTGAGGAAGCCTTTGGCCCATTGGCGCTGCTTTCCAAATTCAGCGATTTCAACGCTGCACTGGACGAAGTGAACGACAGCAAATTCGGTTTGCAGGCCGGCATCTTCACTCGCGATCTGTTCAAGACCCTTGATGCCTGGGACAGACTTGATGTTGGCGGCGTAGTCATCAACGACGTGTCATCCTACCGCGTCGACAATATGCCGTATGGCGGTGTCAAGGATAGCGGGCTTGGACGGGAAGGTATCAGGTTCGCAATGGAAGACATGACTGAAATTCGCAATCTGGTCATCCGGCGGAAAGTCTAGCCTATCGAATCAGATCGCAACAGAATTGGCAGGCTCGCAATCAAAGTGGAAAAAGTGGTAAATCGGCAACATTTGTATGGTGGGTAAAGCGAAAAAAGTGACGCAAGTCATAGAAATACCGCCATATTCGAGGCTTTTTACCGTTGCATTGAGGTTTCAATGAAGCATAATAGAGAGCGAGTTACATAGTTAACGACTTGGGTCGCGTCGAGCTTACAGAGGGGCCTGATCTCCGGATCAGGAAAAGCAACGATGCAAATGGGGAAGAAACTGTCGTGGAGACGCAGCTGGTCCGTGCTGGCCGCTAGTCTATTCTGTTTTGCGCTCGCTGGCGCAGCTCTGTTCATATCTTCTATTGCAACACCAGCACCGGTTGAAGCTGCCCAGGATTTGGCGAGCGGGACCCACATGGGTGTCGCATCTTGCGGCGGCACAACATGCCATGGGCGCCAGGAAGCCGATGGCGAAGTGGTGCGGCAGGACGAATTGATGCGCTGGCAGGAAGAGTCCACCCCGGGCGGTGCCCATAGCCGCGCCTTTCGTGTGCTACGCGAACCCCGCAGCATCGCGATGGCCAAGCGGCTTGGGATAAAAGATGCATCTTCGTCCCAGCAATGCCTTGGATGTCACAGTACACCAGCAGCAAAAAAAGGCCCCCGTTTCCAGCTTAGCGATGGTGTTGGCTGCGAAGCCTGTCATGGTCCATCTTCCGGCTGGCTCTCGGCCCATTATGCAGTCGGTGCCAATCATGCCCGCAATGTTTCACTTGGATTGAAACCGCTGGACAACCCCAAAGTCCGCGCTGACAATTGCCTTGATTGTCACTTTGGCAGCGCAAAAAACGGGCAGTTCGTGGATCATCGGATCATGGCAGCGGGCCACCCCCGCATTTCCTTTGAACTCGACCTCTTCTCCACCTTGCAGCAGCATCATGACGAAGATGTCGATTATATCCGGCGTAAAGGAAAAACCAACGCAGTACGTTTCTGGGCGGTCGGGCAATCGATGGCACTGGAGCGTTCGCTCAGCCTCTTTTCAAAGCCTGCCTTGGCGCAAGAAGGCATTTTCCCCGAATTCTATTTCTACGATTGTCACAGCTGCCACCGCCGTATCTATGACGAAGCATCGGCACGTCCGACGTCCGTCAACAATCCCGGTCGCCCCATCCCGGAGGGGATGCCACCTTATAATGATGAGAACATGATCATGCTGAGCGCGGCCATTAAAGTCGCGGCCCCGGACATGGCGGAGCAGTTTGAAACCCGGTCCAAGGCTTTCCACGCGGCGATGGCCCAGGGTCGCGGACCAGCAGTCCAGGCTGCTGCCAGACTGCGTCAGACGGCGCGGGTTTTAGCAGATCGTTTCTCTCGCGCCAGTTTTGGTCGAAATCAAACTTTCCAGATCATGGAAACCGTCGCCGGACAGGCAATCTCGCCGCGCTTCACCGATTATGAAGGCAGCGTACAGGCCGTGATGGCAATCGATACGTTGCTCAATGGATTGGTCAACGGTGGTCAGGTCAGCGAGTCTGCTGCCTCCAGCCTGCGCGGCCAGATCAACGTGGCCTATAAGGCTGTCGATGATCCCAATAGCTACAAACCGCTGCAATTCCGCCGTGCGCTCGGCAGTGCGGTGAGAACGATAAGGGCATTACGATAATGCGGAACATCCGTTTCACCGCTGCAATTTCGGCAGCTGCCTTGATCCTGACCTCTTGCGGTGGCGGTGGCGGCAGCAATGATTTTGGCGGGGACCCTGCTCCCGCGCCAGCTCCTGCCCCCACGCCAACGCCAACACCAATTGATGGCAACGGTGGAGCATTTACGCCTCCTGCCCAAGAATCGCTTAGCGTTACGGATGTGCAAACCATCATTGCGCAAGCCGTCGGAGAAGCAACTGCACGCAACCTGCCTTCGGTTATCGCCGTTACCGATCGGGTCGGCAACGTACTGGCCGTTTTTCGTATGAACGGCGCGGCCGCAACGGCGACGACCAGCATATCGACGTCCGCCGGCCCCAATCCCACGCCCATGGACGCACAGGGCGTTGTTTTCCCCGCTGAAGCAGCTGCCATCGCCAAGGCTGTCACGGGCGCTTATCTGTCAAGTTCCGGAAATGCCTTCTCTACCCGAACAGCGAGCCAGATTGTACAGGAACATTTTCCGCCCGCACCGACGACTGCTGGCCTTGAAAGTGGTCCGTTGTTCGGCGTTCAATTCAGCCAGCTTCCCTGTTCGGACCTGAACCAGCGCTTCAGTGCTGGTGGAGGAGCCAGCGCACTGATTGGCCCGAAACGCTCTCCCATCGGCCTTGCCGCAGACCCGGGCGGCTTGCCACTATATAAAAATGGTGTCGTTGTCGGTGCCATTGGCGTGATGGGTGACGGCGATTATGGCTTTGACCCGAATATTCTCGACACCGATGTCGACGATGAAGAAGCAATTGCACTGGCCGGCATACAGGGCTTTGCTCCTTCCGCTTCGATAACTGCCAACCGGATATCCGTTGACGGAACATCGCTGCGTTTCAGTGACATGGTGATTGATGACCTCTCATCGTTACAAAGCAATTTTGCCGCTATTAACGGTACATCTGGTAATCTGATCCCGGTGACTGGTTATAGCGATGGAACCATCATCGCTGGTTCGGCTTATGGCACAGAAAGTTCCGGCATCCGCGCATCAACGGCCGCGGAGTTTCAGAACCGCGATGCCTTTATTTTAACCGACGGCACCGGCACCAATCGCTTTCCAATTCGTGCCGGAACTGATGGCGCCAATGTCGCGACCCCGCTCACGGCCGCAGAAACCAGAGCAATTTTGGAAGAGTCCTTTATCATCATGAGCCGCGCTCGCGCGCAAATCCGGCAACCATTGGACAGCCGCGCACAAGTTTCAATTTCCATTGTCGATACTCATGGCGAGATTTTGGGCATTGTCCGTTCTCCCGACGCACCGATTTTCGGCACCGATGTATCGTTACAAAAAGCGCGAACAGCGTCCTTCTTTTCCAACAGTGTTGCGGCGGCCGACCTTTTGGGTAATCCGGATGGCGATGTCGCTGCCTTTGTCGGACGCGTGCGTACATTTTTAAATGATCCTAACGCCCTCACCGGAACTGTAGCCTTTGCCGACCGGTCCGGCGGCAACCTGGCCCGCCCCTATTTCCCTGATGGTGAGCTGGGGCGGCCCAATGGCCCCTTGTCGCGACCGATTGACCAGTTCAATCCGTTTGCAACCGGACTGCAAGTCGCGCTGACCATCGGTAATATTGCTGGCCATCTCAATTTCATTGCAGGCGTATCGCCAACTGATACCGCGGAACGCTGTACCAATAGCCCTGATGCTGCGGCGGGTCAGAACCGGCTTGAAAATGGTATCCAGATTTTCCCCGGTAGCGTGCCAATCTATCGTGGTGACCAGCTTATCGGCGGCCTCGGCGTGTCCGGGGACGGAATCGATCAGGATGACATGATCAGCTTTCTCGGCCTGCATAATGCCGGCCTGCGAGTCGGTGGCATTGGCAATGCGCCAAAGGCCATTCGTGCCGACAATGTCGTGGTTGATCTCGGTGATGCGCAGGTTCGTTTGCGTTATATAAACTGTCCGTTTGCACCGTTTCTCGACACCGATGACCAAAATGTCTGCGAGGGGCTGTAAAGAAAGTGCCTGCACTATCCTCCTCTTTCCTGCCGATTATGACGGTGATGTCGGGTCAGGCCGAACAGATGGAAGCGCAGCGCCTCTCCATTGAAGAAATGGAAAACTCGCTCACTGCCCTGTTGGCAAGCGAGCAGTTTGATTGGATCCGTGTCGAAAATTCAGATTTTGACCTTGCTGAAATAGATGCGAGCGCCGGCATGTTGGCCGTCGGTGGGCCCGATCCCGAAGAAGAAGCCGCAGCCGAAACTACAGAACCACCAGCTACAGTTCCGGCAACGGCGGAACCCGAGGCCGCCCAGCCAGAACAGCTGGAGATGGATTTTGACGGTCTGGATGCAGATGAAGCGCTGATTGATGGTCGCCGCCGTCCGGGTGTGTCGAAAGAATTGCCCGATCGTATAATCCAGAATAATCCCGGCGCTGTCAGTGCGCCACCACCCGAAGCATTTCCGACCGATGAATTTCCCGTCCCCGACCGCTGGCGGATATTGCAGACCCTATGCCCACAAAAAGGCGGTGATCAGTCGATCTATAAAGTTTTCGGTGCACTGAAAAATAATTGCAGCAATACGTCCAACCCATATGCACAAAATGTGCTGAAGGGCGACAAGCCTATTCCGGCCGACAAGAAGCCGTCCTTCCTGAAGGGCGATGACTGGTTCTTTGTCGTCAACGCGATTTCGGATACGGTTATCGAACCACGCAGCTTTCCTATCCCTGTCGGCGTCCAAACTACCGAGCGTTCAGGCAGCATCGATGTCTTTGGCCGCTCAGGTTCGGAAGTTTACGCCCAAACCTTCATCACAGGTTTCGCGCTGATCAAAGGCTCAACCGCTTATAAACCGCCTGATGTAGAGTATCGCCTAACCCTGGCAACGCAGATCAACCATGTGAATGTGCCGGAACGGCGGGTGCTGTTTGTCGAGCCAACCAAGACATCCAACCGTACCGACTGGTTTGTCGGCGTGCAGGAAGCGTTTTTCGACTATCATATCCGCAATACCTCGGCTCGCTATGACTTTGACAGCTTCCGTATCGGTATCCAACCCATGCAGGCCGATTTCCGCGGCTTCCTGTTTCAGGATAATCAGCTCGGTTTCCGCCTGTTCGGCACGCGTGACAATAACCGCGTCCAATATAATCTTGGCGCCTTCGTGCAGCTGGAAAAAGACACGAACAGCGGCCTTAATGATATCACCCAAACGCCGCGCGAAAGCTATATTTTCTTCGCCAATCTCTATCGTCAGGATTTGCCCTTTGTCGGCCTGACCAGCCAGTTCAGCGTCACCTATAATATGAACCGCGAGAAGAGTGATATTGAGATTGACGATAACGGATTTCCGGTTCGCCCGGCCCTGATCGGAGATTTACGGGGCCGCGCCTATGACGTCGTGTATCCTGGCTATGCGGTCGATGGCCGGATCGGACGAATTAACGTGACCGGGCAGATTTATGGTGCTTTCGGTGAAGATCGCAACAGCATTTTTACCAGCGAACCAGCCAAAATCGCTGCCTATTTCGCGGCGGCGGAAGCGAGCTATGATGTCGACTTCCTACGCTTTCGGGCATCCGGCCTGTTCGCCAGCGGAGACGGCAATCCCTACAATAATACGGAAACCGGGTTCGATGCCATTTTTGAAAACCCGATTTTTGCCGGTGCTGATACGAGTTACTGGATCCGGCAAACCATCCCGTTTGCTGGTGGGGGACGGGCAATCAGCATCAATGGCCGAAACGGTATCCTCAATTCTTTACGGTCTTCCAAGGAGCAGGGGCAGAGCAATTTCAACAACCCCGGTACTATTTTGGCGGGCGTTGGCGTTGATGCCGACCTGACGCCGGATTTCCGTCTATCGGCCAATGCCAATCATCTTTGGTTCCACAAAACGGAAAGCCTTGAAGCGCTGCGCGTCGAGGGCTCGATACCTAAAGATATCGGCTGGGATTTGTCGGCGGCAGCCATTTACCGTCCCAACGCCAACCAGAACTTAGTTTTCCGCTTATCGGGTGCGGCGTTGCTGCCTGGCAAAGGCTTTGAAGACTTGTTCGATCAAACCGACAAGCGCGATTTCCATTATTCCATTCTCTTCAACGCGATACTGGCTTTCTGATATGCGGTTTCTCAATCTTCTCTCCCGATACAAGCGTTTTATCATCGCTGGACTCGGCATCGCTGGACTGAGCGTTGCAGGAACACCAGCGCTACTTGCCGCAGGGAAAGAGAAACCTCAGAAGATTGACTATACGTTCACACCACCAGCGCCGCAGAACCAGACATGGGATGCTGCAAACACAAAAAGCACAGGCTGTGTATCCTGTCATACAGACAGCGATCAGAAAACCATGCATGAAACGCCCGCTGTCGTGCTTGGCTGTGTCGACTGTCATGGCGGTGATGCCAGCGTTACCGGCGACAATGCCTGGGGCAAGAAAAGCCCACAATATATGTATGCGCTGAAAAAGGCGCATGTGCTCCCCAAATATCCCGAAAGCTGGCATTGGCCGTCTTCCGCCAATCCGAAGCGCAGCTATACATTGCTGAACAAGGAATCGCCGGAATTTGTGCGCTTCGTTAATCCGTCCGACTATCGCGTTGCGCGCGAAGCCTGTGGTGCTTGCCATATGGAGATTATCGAGGCTTCTGAACGATCGCTTATGGCAACTGGCGCCATGCTGTGGGGCGGCGCTGCCTATAACAACGGCATCGTACCTTTCAAAAATTATGTTTTCGGTGAAGCCTATACGCGCAAGGGCTTGCCCGCGACAATCAAGTCACCTGGCAATCCGCATGGCACAGTAACGGAAGAGCAAAAGAAACGCGGTGCCTTGCCTATTCTCTATCCCCTGCCCACTTGGCATACCATTCCGCCGGGCGATGTGTTCCGAGTATTTGAGCGTGGTGGCCGCAATATCAACACGCAATTTCCCGAAATCGGCTTGCCGAACATTGGAGGAATCATTCAGCGACTGGAGGAACCGGGCCGTCCGGACCTGAAGCAATCCAACCGCGGCCCCGGCACCGGGCTGCGCGTTGCTATTCCTGCGCTCAATATCCACAAGACCCGGCTCAACGATCCGTTTACATGGTTCATGGGCACCAATGATCAGCCAGGCGATTATCGCCAATCCGGCTGTGCCAGTTGCCATGTTGTCTATGCCAATGACCGCGAGCCGCGCCACAGCCTGATCTGGGCCAAATATGGTCGCGACGGACAGACGCAAACCAAAGATCCAACGATCCGTAATCTGAAAGAGGGTGAGCACCGCGTCGGCAAATTTGGAACTTATGATGCTTCCTATAGCAAAAAGGGCGGCCATGATAAGAAAGCTGACTATCATAGGGACGGCCATGATGACGGACATGGCGATGATTACAGCGGCGACATAGACCCGGCGAAACGCGAAAAGGGGCATCCTATCCAGCATGCCTTCACACGCGCCATTCCGACGGCCCAGTGCATGAATTGCCACATGCACCAGCCCAATATCTTCCTGAATAGCTTCCTCGGCTACACCATGTGGGACTATGAATCCGACGCGCCACTAATGTGGCCTGGGCCGAACAATACCACCCCGCGGCCTGAAGGCATGAGCGACGAGGAATATCAGAAAACCTACAAGCAGCAGAAATATCCTGATGCTGAAGAAGTACGCAAGATACTTGACCGCAACCCGGAAGCGGCCTCACCCAAAGGCCTTTGGGGTGATCTTGATTTCCTCCGCAATGTCTATGACCTCAATAGTGAAGCCAAGGACACGCAATTTGCCGACTATCATGGCCATGGCTGGAATTTCCGCGCCATATTGAAACGCGACCGCGACGGCAATCTGCTCGATGAAGATGGCGATATTGTCGATAATGATGATCCAGAGAAATTCCGCCGCGAGGACGAAGAGAAATTCGTTGAACCCGGAATCAATCCGGGCAAATCCGTCCACATGATGAGCATCCATGCCGAAGTTGGCATGCAGTGCGCAGACTGTCATTTCGCCCAGGATAGCCACGGCAACGGCCTGATCTATGGCGAGGTTGCCAATGCGGTGGAGATAAACTGCAAAGACTGCCACGGCACCGCCGATGCTTATCCGACATTGATGACATCAAATCTGGCGGCACGGCCGAAGGGCAAGAACTTGAACCTGCTGCGCAATGCCGATGGACAGCGCCGCTTTGAGTGGATGCAGGATGCCAATGGCAAACGAGTATTGATCCAACGTTCCATCGTGGACCCTGAACTCAGCTGGCGGGTCAGTCTGGTCAAAGACAGCGTTGATCGTTCGCATCCTGATTTCAATCTGAAGTCGGCTCGCGCTAAGCTGATGTCTAAAACCGGATCTGAAACCGGCAAATTTACTTTCGGTAGCGGTGTTCCAGCCGCGGATCGCGCTCACCAGGACGAGAATATGGTTTGCTTCACCTGCCACCTCAGCTGGACGACCAGCTGCGGGGGGTGCCATTTGCCGATTGAGGCCAACTGGCAGACGGAAAGCCATAAATATGAAGGCGGCACCACACGGAACTATGCCACCTACAATCCGCAGGTCGCCCGCGACCAGATGTTCCAGCTTGGCCGGCACCAGACCACCAAAGGCAGCATCATCGCACCGGTTCGTTCCACCTCGGCGCTGGTATTGTCCTCAACCAATATCAACCGTGAGCGCATCTATGTGCAGCAACCACCCATATCGGCCATCGGCTTCTCCAGTCAGGCCTTTGCACCGCATTTCCCGCATACCGTCCGGAAAACCGAAACCAAGCAATGCTCAGATTGTCACTTGAGCGAAGCCAATGACAATAATGCGATCATGTCTCAGCTATTGCTACAAGGCACAAATTTCGTGAACTTTGTCGGCCTGCATGCTTGGGTCGGAATGGACAAAGGCTTTGAAGCGGTTCGCGTAACAGAATGGGATGAGCCGCAAGCGGTCATCGGATCTTACCTCCAAAAATATGCTTATCCCGATTATTGGCGGATGCATGTTGAAGATAATGGGCGCGAACTCATCAACTGGGTGCGCGGCGTACGGTTGGACACCAATCTGTCCGGCGAAACCAAGGCGCTCGAGGAATTTGCCAATGTCGTGCAGGGCACTAGCGACAGTGTTCGCTGTTTGCAGTTGCGCGGTGAATATATGTTTGTCGCAGAGGGCAAGGGTGGGTTCCGCGCCTATGATGTCGCCTCGATCGGCAACAAGGGTTTTTCCGAACGGATCGTCAAGGCGCCCTTCTCTGCCCTGGGTCATGACACCCATGTCGATACGAAAAACGCGACCTGCATGGCGCTGTCAACCAACCAGCCAGTCGCACCGGAACGGAACACGGCCGAGCTCCGCGAGATTAATGAAGAACAGCCGTTCCATCCGATTTACAATTATGCCGTTGTTACCGATAGTGAAGAAGGTTTAATTCTCGTCGACATCAACACGCTGGCCGACGGTGAGTTCCGCAATAACTTCTTCAAGCGCGCCATTACCTGGAATGCGGATGGGGTCTTGAACGGGGCTAAGCATATCACGCTAGCGGGCCATTACGCCTATATCACGGCCGCGAGCGGGTTGGTTGTCATTGACCTCAACGATCCATTGAAACCGCGCCATGTTGTGACCATGCCTATGACCGACGCACGGGCGTCTGCATTGCAGTTCCGCTATCTGTGGGTAACCGATACTGATGGAGTGAAACTGTTCGATGTGACGGATATGGAAAACCCGGTTCCAGTAGAGTCCGGGACAATCCCCCTCGAAAATGCCCGCCGCCTCTATCTGGCCCGCACCTACGCTTATATAGCGGCGAAAGATGAAGGCTTGGTGATTGCCAACATTACAAAACCGGAGGCACCGGTTATCTATCGCAAGGAAACATTTGGCGGCCAGATGAATGACGCAGAAGACGTCATTGTCGGTTCGACCAATGCCAGTCTGTTTGCCTATGTTGCCGACGGCCGCAATGGTCTGAAAGTCATTCAGCTGACTTCTCCAGACAGCCAGCCTAATTATTATGGCTTCTCTCCACCGCCCATGCCGGAACTGATTGCCTTTGCCCGCACTCCGAAACCGGCACTGGCCTTGTCCAAAGGACTGGATCGTGACCGGGCAGTGGATGAAACTGGCGGACAGATGGCCGTGTTCGGCCGGCTGGGCTCCCGGCCCTTCAATCGCAGCGAAATGCAGCGCTTTTATCTCAACAGCAAGGGCAAGCCTTATTTCGTGAAGGACGAGGTTGATTTATCGGACTGGATCGGCCCTGTACCGCCAATGCTGGCGCGCCGGTGACACTTCGGATAGACTGACAAAGAAACGGGGACCGGAGCTTACGACCACGGTCCCCTTTCCTCGATACGCGACGCGAGGAATATAGGCCCTCTGTATTCAAAGACAGAATACAGAGGGCTTATCTTCAATCTCCATGCGATCTCATCAGCAGTTGCGATCAATCGCCCGACCGGCAAGCGCACCAACTGCACCGCCAATGATCGTGCCTTCGGTCTTGCTGCCGCGGCCAGCCACTTCATTGCCCAGCAGTCCGCCAGCAATAGCACCGATTATGGTGCCGCCCGTACCGCGATCACATCCGCGATAACGGCGACGATCATTGCGATAGCGACGCTTGTCGCGATAATAACGACGCTTTTCACGATAAGCACGACGATCCCGGCGGTCATAATAACGGTCATCCCGATAATAATCGCCACGACGATAATCGCGCCGATCGCCAATGCGCTCGTAATAGCCGTCATTGTAACCTTGATAATAACCGCCTCGCGCTTCAGCGGGCGTTGCGAAGGCCATCGCCGAAATAGCAGCGGTAGTGATGGCGAGTGTTCCTAAAACCTTGTTGATCATTACTTCTACTCCAAAAGGATTGTCGTGATCCGACTCGTTTGATGCCCGACGAGATTGGTTCTAGGTGAAGTGGATTGACCGCTTGCTGAATGTTGGTTTTATCTGAGGTTCATATTCAACGCCATTTTTATGAACATATTGAAAGTTTCGCTTATCTACCAATACCTTGAGCGTCCTATTTTTCACTCCTAACCTTTTGAATGATTGCTGCTACCGCCTTCCACCGATAACTAGATGGCAAGAAATTTTGGGAGAATATCATGCAACTGAAAGGCAAAACTGCCGCTATTACGGGCGGCACTGCGGGTATAGGGCGCGGCATAGCGGAGATCTTTCTGGCGGAGGGTGCCAATGTAGCCTTGTTTGCCCGTAATCCTGAAAAAGGCGCAATGGTTATCGAAGAACTGAACGTCGGTGACCGCGCCATTTTCATCGCTGGCGATGTCATGCAACAAGAGTCAGTTGAGGGTTTTGTTGACCAGACGGTCGCAAATTTTGGTACGGTCGATATTCTCGTCAACAATGCCGGCGGTGCTGGTGACCTTGCTCCGCTCGTCGATCTTACCGATGAGGCTTTCGATGAAGCCATGAAGTGGAATATCTACGCGACATTCTGGGCAACCCGCCGGGCGCTAAAGCCCATGATCGCTCAGCAATCCGGTCGCGTTATCAATATCAGTTCGACCGAAGGCAAGATGGGCAAGCCAACTTTTGCACCATATACGATCGCCAAGCACGGCATAAACGGCATGACCAAGGCGGTGGCCCAGGAAGTGGGCACAATGGGTATCACCGTCAATTCCATCTGCCCTGGCCTGGTACTGACCGATCTCATTCTCGATAACGGGCCGACCACTGCCGAAGGTCTTGGCATGACATTCGAGGAAATGATCGACATGTTTTCTCAAGAAAGCGCGCTCAAACGCCCCAACACTGTAGAGGAAGTCGCTGCGATGGCATTGCTGCTTGCCTCTGATGCTGGTGCTGGGATTACCGGTGCAGCGCTAAGCGTCGACGGCGGAACAGCGCCCTACTAAAGCGATCGCAGCTTCATGGCACCAACCGCTAGCCGAAACTGCAAACTACCCTAAACCCATCCTGTGGGAAGATCCTCCGGTTTTACACGAGTAAATCCGGGCCGTTCCTGCGCTTGCAACAACAGCAAGGTTATGAACAGCCTGATTGGTGATATTTCCCAACAGCGTAAACTATTAGTTGGTTTATTTTCCCATTTATTGGTTTCCAAGAAAACTCTTAATGATGGAGACCAATCATAACCTATTGTATTATATCAGTTTATCAAAACTGGCACGCCCTATGCAAAGCTATGAACATCTTCGCAAACACAACCGCGAAAAACCAAATTTAGCCAAGAAGGAATTTAAAATGTCGAACGTAAACATCCAAAACCAAGTTGTCGCCGCTTTCGCCGCTCTGTTCTCCGCCGCTGTACTGATCAGCGCCAGCGTTGGCCCAGCCGTTCAAAACACCGCTTCATTCATCGCTTAATCTCTAACCAGAATTCAAAAGGAAAATTCATCATGACCACCAACGTTCAAAACCAGGTTCTCGCTGCTGTCGCCGCTCTATTCTCTGCAGCAGTAATGATTAGCGCCAGCGTTGGCCCAGCCGCCCAAAATGCCGCGTCCCTGGTGATCTAGTCACCGGACCGGCCCCAAACCCCCAAAGGATTTCATCATGCCCCGTAACTTCACCGCCCAAATCACTGCCGCCATCGCCGCCCTCATCTCTTCTGCCCTTTTTGTTGGCGCCAGCATTGTCCCCGCGACACAAAATGCCGCATCCCTGATTATCTAAATCCCCTTCCCTGTCCCCCAAAAGAAAGCCCGGCCCTGAAGACCATCAGGACCGGGTTTTTCATTTCATGCACGGGCTCAAGCAAACGCCACAGCCCGATCATTTAACGGCAGCGCAATTTTCCGCGATCAATCTCCCGGCCCAGAAGCGCACCACCGGCAGCACCCAGCACAGTTCCAACCGTCCGGTCCCGGCCACCATCAATTTCCCGGCCAAGGAGCGCCCCGACGGCGCCACCAATAATCAGTCCCGTCGTGCCGTCCTTGCGCTTGCAATAATAGCGCCCGTCGCGGCCACGCCAATACCGATCCCCGCGCTTTAACCGGCGGGGCTTGTAATAGCGATCGTCATCATCGTCGTCCCAGTCATCATCACTGACCCGATAGAAACCCGCGACAGGGCCACCATGATCAGTATAGCCACCCACATCAGCTAATGCTGGTGTAGCGGGCAAAAACAGCGCCGCGGCGGTTAGGCTCAATATCGTTTTTTTCATGTCAAACTCCCTTCGCTATGTCTGATTGTCAGAAATAACGGGAGAAATATGAACAAAACCCAACAGGACTATTCATCCTCCACAATTGTCGCCAACCGGTTTTTCAGCTGCGACCAATGGTTGATTATTGGCAGGCCTTCAGAAATTTGGTCAGCGCATCACCGGATCCATTGAGGTGCAAGCTGAACTTGTTGCCGTTCAGATTTACATAGGCCCGATTGCCCTTGGCCAGCGCCGGAAAAAGTGCATGACTGGCAGGCAGATAAAATTGCGGCATATGATAATCTTCGCCCTCAAGATTGGCCGGCAACATCCGCGCCAGCACGCCGATCGACCGACGATCATCAACCCTGATCGTAAAACCAAAGCGATCCTCTGAGACCAGCTCTTTCGGCGTGGCGATAATCATATTGGCAATGCGCACGCTTCCGTCTTTTTGCTTGCGGCAAGACATTGTCCATAGCTGATTGTCGGTTTCCGGAACCTGAAAGGCGACAAACGGGTTGTCGTTATCATTGTTATAATACCAGGTCATCCCGAAAGCCTGCCCCGCATCGGGATAGTGCTCGCGCGATGGAATGTCCGGTCGAACGAGCTCCTTCTTTGCCGGTGGCGGGCTGGCTGCCTGTGCAAAAACTGGTGAGACGGTCATGGCCAGCGCAGCGGTGGCCAGAGTGACGAAGCGAAAGTATTTTTCTAACATAACCAATAATTTAGCATCGTGAATTGCCCCTTGTTAACCCCGGAATGATTCATAATGGGGTAAATTTACGTAAGATCAAGAAGTCTGGTTTGGCAAGCACGAACGACCCGATCGCTATGACGCAATCAAATGGCAGTTTTGCGCCGACACCCGATTGTCAGACGAACCGAAATAGACTCATATTGGTTCTATTTCTGTTTTTCTGTTTGGTAAGGGCGAGGCCCTGATTACATTATCGGTCGAGACGCAAAGCCGCTGTGACAAACAGTGCGGCACCAAAAAGCTCTAGCGTTTCCTCGGCAAAGCGCACGGCCTCCATCACATCAAGGACCACCGCCAGACCGATGACCGCCATTCCAACAGCCAGCGTAGAGCGGCCATCATCGGCATTGAACCATGCCACGACCTGCGCCAGATGTCCGCTGCGCCAGGCCAGTACCGAAACCAAGGCCGGTAGTACCACAACCAGCACCCCCGCCAGTGGTAACAAGCCTCTATCGGCAGCCGCACGATAGGCCAGCATCACCAGATCCTGCGCCCCGTCCAACTCGCCGCCGCCCGCCATTGCCGGCATGGCAAAGTCCAGAAAACGGGCACCGAAACTTATCTCACTCAAACAGGCAAGCAAGGCGAGGACACAAAAAATAAATCCGGTCCAGCTGCGGAACAACCGCCGATGAACACCGATTACCAAGGCCGCCAGAAAGAGCAGTGCTGCCGTCATTTCGACAACGCCATCTTCCCGGAAAAAGGCTCCATGGCGAAAATCCACTGACGCCGCCGCCATCGCCAGAATGCCCAGTCCGGCGGCGGTATAAATTGCCAATTCGTGTCTCAACGTAATCATCAAAACAGTTTCATGACAGTTTTGTGAAAAGTAAACGGGCCGTGGCGCGAATTACCGGAGGCTGGCTTGAACCAGCCCCACCCTATCCGATTTTAACGGGCCCGATCAGATATCGATGCCCGGCAAGTTTCGCTCTTCGCTGACCCTTATCCCTTTCGTTCATTCAGCGCTTCAGCGACGGTCCCAAAGATCAGGCCCACGCCGAAAAAAGCCACCATCCCGATGAATAGCAATACTGGCCACTGCATCATATGATCCGACATCACACGTCTCCTTTTTATCGGATCGCATGGTGGCAGCGAAGCGGGGGCATCGCTTTGATCTGGGTCAAATATCGGACAGGAGCGAGCGGCCGGGAATAGCAAGCCTATCGGGGGGATTGGGCAGCGGCACCCTCTTGTTGTTCCGGCTTCTTCCCGCGCAGCGCGTCAATTTCCGCTTGCCGCTGCTTCAGGTACAGCTCCCGCGTCGCGGTATAAGGATCGTCGCTTTCACGCAGCTTCCTGAACTGCTCATCCTGCTCGGCGCGGGTATCGAGCGAGGTGATAATCCCCGCCGGGAGAGTATAAACCAGCTCGTTAAACGGTTTACCGACCGCGACTGGCAAGACCGATAGATCAACCACACGGCCGAACAGATCGCGGACAGTCGTCGGCCCGATCAGCGGCAGAAACAGAAACGGCCCCGGCTCGACACCATAATAGCCCAGCGTATTGGCAAAGCCGTTATTACGCTTGGGCAGGTTAAACGGCGGCTTTTTGGCGACATCCACCAGCCCGCCAATTCCGATGGTCGAGTTGATGGTGAAGCGACCCAGTGTCTCCATCGCCTTGCCGGGTTTGAGTTGCAGCAGATAGTTCAGGAAAACAATCGGCTCACCCAGATTGCTGAGGAAATTGGAGATGCCGCTGCGGACCGGGCTCGGCACGGTATCTTCATAAGCCAGTGCGACGGGACCGACCACGGCATCGTCAACATCCTGAATAACCTCAAAACTGTCCGCGTTCAGTTCTTGCAATGGGTCGATCTTTGGCGCGCGCGGGCGAGCCGTGACGACGATTTCGTTACCATCCGCCGGATCAGCTGCAAGATCAGCATCGGGCCCTGCAGGATCGGCAGGCAGGAGCGGTTCGTCCAGTGTCTGTGGCGGTGCTGACGGCTCTAGCGGCACAGGCCATGGCACCTGAGCGGGCGGAGCAGACGGCTCTGCTTCTCCTGGGGCGATGGCAAGCGCGCCGAATAGCTGCGCCTGCGCCGATAGCGATGCCGTTGAAGCAGGCGCGCGCAGGTCCTGCACCTGGACCGCATCTATTTCAAAGGCCTGATCCGCAATGGTCGGTGGAGGTGTGGGGGTTGCCGGTGCGTGGGTCAACGCCAGGGCAAGCATAATTTCAGAAAAGCTCAATCCTATAACCTATCTTTGCTCGATCCGTTTCCAGATCAGGAAACCCTCCATCAGTCTAGCCCCGAACCAGTAAGCGTATAGAAGGAGAGCCCCGGGGGCAAGACGCCCTGTAGGTAACTGGTGCAGAAACAGGGCCGCCGGAAGTCTTGTCACCCGCCTGCATCGCGTTTCGGACGGGTCAGCGCCCATGCCAGCAGGAATAGCAGCGCCCAGACACCATCTATCATCGCGCCGAAAAACGGCCCACCCTCCGCCAACCTGCCGCTGCTATTGAGCCAGAGCGCAGGGCCGAAAAAGGCGAGCTTTTCCAGCACCGCCACTAGCATCAATGGGCGATAGCGTACCGGGTCGATGGCGATCAGGACAAAGATCAGCTGGAACACCAGCGCGACACCATGAAAACCGTAATAAAATTCGGGATGGGTGATCGCGGGCGGCATCGCGGCGTTAAACTGGGCCTCTCCCGACAGGCCAAGGAGCAAGACTGGAATGCCATAAAGCGCGGCAAGCGCGAAAATGATGCGGGCGATGGATTGCTTGTTCAAGTTCACAGTGAAGGCACCTTTTTGTTGGCATGGTCCGCCGGGAAATCGGCCCAATGGTCCTCCGACGGCACCACCATGTCAAGACGCGATATAGCGGCCAAAAGCGCCTGATTATCAGGCTTTTGCAACGTTCCGACATAGCGCCCGGCGCGCATCATCGGGCGATAGCGGCCCACCTTAATACGCTGAAACAGCTTTTCTAGTGTGACCTTTGGTTTTCGCGTGCCGCTTCCCTCCGCACTGCCCGGACCTTCCAGAACAAAATCCCACGCCGCGGCAAAATCCTCCGCACCCGGCTTGCGGCGCAGGCGATAGGCGCTCTCCCGGCTCATCCCCACCCGCGCCGCCGCCTGTTTGACGCAGCGCGTTTCGGCGAGATAGCCGATAAACTCCGCCTGCCGCACAGGCGTCCACCCATCCCGCCGTCCACGCAGCTCTGCGGGTGTAAAGGCGGGGATGCGCGATATCCGACGGCTCTGCACAGCGGCGCTGCGCGGATCGGGTTTGGGGGATGGGTGGTGTTTCATGACTGCAATTAAGGCATGGAAAGAGCCGAGTAGGAAAGCAGTTTTTTGGAGATCAAGATTGAAGAGGTAGGCCCGTCACTCTCTATCTCGCCTAAACCTCTAGAATCCTGAAATATTTACATGCTGTGACATGCTTCCGCTTGCCCGCTCAATTTAAAAATGCTGCATTTCAAATAGATTTTCGGGGGAGAGTAAAATGACCAGATTTTCAACGCTAACCGCCATCGCGGTGGCCACTTGTTTCGCATCCACATCAGCCATGGCCCAAGAGAGCGCAGAAGCAGCCGAGGCCTCCATCATGGAGAGTGCGGCAGAAAAAACCGTCACAGCGGAAGAAGCAGCCGAGGTTTCCGTCGTACCAGCACCTGAGGCACCGACCTATAAACTGGCTGCCGATGGATCGGTCTGTGAGTTGCATGTCTGGCCGACGGAAAATTATATCGGCATCAATACCGGTCTGCTTTCCGGTTTGGGCATTGTCGGCGCTCTTGCCGATCAGGCGGCGCATAAAAACCGGGTGGCAACCGTCAAGGACCTGATGAAGGATTATCTGGGTCCAGACGTGCAAATGGAGGAATTGAACAAGCTGGGGATCAACGAGACGCTGAAGCTGGATGGATATAAAATCATCGTGCAGGAGCCAACGCCGTTTAACGAGGACGCCAAGAAAGACCCTGAGCTAAAGGCCAAGATCAAGGCGATGAACAAGACGATCAAGGACAAGAAGCGCCTGACCGATTCCACCGCACCCTGCTATGCCGAGCTAACCACTACGCATATTTTTTATCACAAGGCGATGATGTACGGCAGCAACCTGTTCACCGGCTGGATCTACCGCGAATTTGACGGCGACATGCAGACCAAGATCGGCAAGGGCCAGGTGAAGAACCCGCTGGAATATTTTCCGCCTAAAACGGAAGAAGATATCGAAAAAGCCCAGATCGAACTGCGCGACGCCTATGCCAAGGATTTCGCGGAATATGTCGAGAAGAAGGTATTCAAGAAGAAACGCAAGAAGCGCTGAACCGACGATGCTGTGAGGCGGTGATCAAAGCCGCGCCCTACAGCGCCAGAATGAGCCATTTGCCGTCGAAACGGGCCCAGAATGTGCCGCTTTTCCAAAAGACTTTTGTGTCTTCATAGACTGCGTTCAGCGATATGGCCGACTTCCGTTCTGCGTTCAGCACCTGATAGGCCCGGCCGCCCATGATCGGTTTGGCGACCAGACCTGTCGCTATATCGACCGGATTGTTGGACAGGATATCGCGCATATAGGTGGTGAGCCAGTCCAGTGACGCGCCCTGCCGCTCCGCATCCCGAAACATGGGCGCGTGCATGGCTATCACGCTGTCCACGTCGCCGCTGGCCGCCGCGTCCTGCAATTTCTTCACCGCTTCCATCAAGCCTTCATCACCGGCAATTTCCGCTTTCATATATTCTGCCTCAACCGGAGCCTTGCGATGGAACCGCATTTCCTTGCTCGCGCTGCCATCAAACTTTGCCTCGCCAACCGTATCGGCATCAGGGAAATCACCATTTTCATCGGGGAAAGCGCCTCTGCAGACCCGGATCACCGAAAAATCGCCGGCTTTGCCGTCAAATTCCACCCGGACAAGATTTTCGCCCTGCACCAGCCAGTCGCTGAACCCCCTGGAATGTTTGATCAACCTGTCATCATCTTCATAGAGATAGACATTGTTCAGATAGACTTTGAAACGGCCATCCTTCACATCGATTTGCAGCGCGTGCATGATATCGCAATCCTGCGCCGCTGCGGGCGCCGCGAGGCCGATGCAAAACATGGCAGCCATACCGGCCAGAAATTTAAAACGGCCCACAAATCCACTCCCTTAAACCCTTGTTACAGAGTGATAGGTCGCTTTTGGGTGTGCTGTCTATGCTGCGAGTCTCAGATTGAGGGTGGAGCGCGATGATTATTGGCGGTGACACCTATCGTCCATAATAGGGCTCGCAAGCTATACCATCATTGTCGGCATCGAGACGCGAGCGATAGCCTGGCTCGCCGCGTTGGATGGGTGCGGCACCCGCGGCGCGCGCTGCGGCGCAGTTGGGATAATACGCTATGCGGTCCATCTGAACCAATGCCATCTGTGCATCAACACCGCTATTGGCACCATCAGTGGGCCAGAAAAATACACCGCAAAAGATAAGCGCGACCAATTGAAACAACCCAATCTTGTGCAGGCTTTTGACGAAAGATTGCTTGCGGGTTTTGTGACGAAAAAGCTTACTACCAAGATAGGCTCCACCAATTCCGCCTAACAGCGACCATCGGAGCAGTGCCGCTTCACTAACCCGCCAACTGCCCGCTTCGGCCATCAGCTTGTCCCAGCCAAACATGACAAACGTCACCGCGTTGACCAGCAACAATGCTAGGATAAAATTGATGAGCGTGAGCATGTACAGAGAGTATCACGCAGCCGATTAAAGGTCGGTAAAGGCGGTTTAGTAACAACTTTCTGGTGATCAGCTAAGTCAGCCAGAACCACAATTCAAGTCAGTGTTTAAAAATGTGTGTTTGATGCCATTCGACAAAATCTGCTCGTGGCAACAAAGCAGTTTCGGCAGGCATGATAGCTTGCCTGTCAGGTACCAGCAATCGTTCCAAGCTTTCCATATCATTCACATGACGCGATACTTTGATTGACATATCGTCATTCAGACCAAGCATTCCACGATCAAACATCCAATGCATTGTGCCAGAAAGAGCTAGGCCGTTATTAATGCTGTCGGGGCCCTTCTCAGAAACTGGCTTGATATGAGCTGCTTCTACTTCCGCACGACCACCACCATTGATAAACTGAAGACCAGTAAATGCGCAACGGCGATCATACGCACGAAGGACCGCTGTGCGAAAAGTACCATCACGAGCCACACGAGAAGTGAGTATCTTGCGTCTTTCCTGCTCATCATCAAATAGAAACGGCGTACGATGCTCAGCAAATGAAAAGTCATCCGCAGCGGTAACGCGAGGCAAAACCGCATCGTCTTCATTAAGACCGAGATTGATGATGCGTATGAAGTCTTCCTCAATGAGCGGACGAACAGCTGCCTGTGCGTTACGCAACCCTGATTCTACCAGCACACCATCAAGTCGATGCGGAACCGGCTGAGCAAAGTCCAGATAGCTTCCCGGCCGAATAACGGCGATAAAATGGTCGGATTTATTAGGGTCAGGTACAATTTTTTCTACGAAAGCCAAGGCATAAAAACCACGACCACCGGCTTTCACCGGCTCATAATATATCGCCCAATCGCCTTCGAACTGCGCAGCTCGAGAAAAATAACGTTTCGGGAACTGATATTGCTCATCTGGTCTATCAGCATAATGCGTATCGCGCCGATGAACAAATACCCCTGCCATGGTCAACATATAACCAAAGCGGAGGAGAAGTTAATCCCCCTACTCCGCAGCAACCCCCGCCTGCTCAAACATATCTTCGCCATCGTCATCATTATCGGTTTCTTCGATGCCGATAATCTTGCCGCCTTTGCGTTGATCGAATGAATCCCACACTTCGTTCCAATTGCCTCGCGTAGCGCCTTTGGAATATTCGGTGGCGCGGGTTTCGAAGAAATTGGCGTGCTCGACACCGTTGAGCAGTGGCGCGAGCCATGGCAGCGGGTGGTCTTCGATCATGTAGATGGGGTCAAAGCCCAGCTGGCCCAATCTCCAATCCGCGATATAGCGGATATAGCGTTTAATCTCTTTCGCGGTCATGCCGGTCACCGGACCGTCGCTGAACGCCAGATCGATAAACGCATCTTCCAGCCGCACGGTTTTCTGGCAGCAGTCGATAATATCTTCCTTGACCGCTTTGGTCAGGCAGTCGCGCTCGTTCACGAACGTATGGAACATTTTGACAATGCCTTCGCAGTGGAGCGATTCATCGCGCACCGACCAGGAAACAATCTGCCCCATGCCCTTCATCTTGTTGAAGCGCGGGAAGTTCATCAGCATCGCGAATGACGCAAATAGCTGCAACCCTTCGGTAAAGCCGCCGAACATCGCCAGCGTCTTGGCAATATCTTCGTCCGTATCGACGCCGAATGTGCCGAGATAGTCATGCTTGTCCTTCATCTCCTCATATTCGAGGAACATAGAATATTCGCTTTCCGGCATGCCGATCGTGTCGAGCAGGTGCGAATAAGCGGCGATGTGGACGGTTTCCATGTTGGAGAAAGCCGTCAGCATCATCTTGACTTCGGTCGGCTTAAAGACGCGGCCATATTTGTCGTGATAGCAATCCTGCACCTCGACATCGGCCTGCGTGAAGAAACGGAAAATCTGCGTGAGCAGGTTGCGCTCGTGATCGGTCAGCTTCTGCGCCCAGTCGCGGCAATCCTCGCCCAAGGGCACTTCTTCCGGCATCCAGTGAATCTGCTGCTGCCGCTTCCAGAAGTCATAGGCCCATGGATATTCAAAGGGCTTGTAGGTTTTACGTGCTTCCAAAAGTGACATTTTTTCCGTTACTCCGCTTATCAATTTCCAACTCCTCTCCCCTTTGAGGGAGAGGACAACGAAGACTTTGTCCGAAGGACTTAGTCGCAGTCGGTGAGGGGGCTGGCAATGTTACGTGTGCCGATACCCCTCTCCAAGACGACTAGGCAGGCAAGCTGCCAAGTCTTACTTTCCTCTCCCTCAAGGGGAGAGGATTATGATTGCATCCTTTACAGTCCTAAAGAAAACAGCCCCCTCCCTAAAGGAGCAAACGGGAGGGGGCAGTGGGCAAACTGCCTATTATTGGCGCCTGATCACTGACAGGCGAGACACTCGTCATAATCGGTGCTGCCTTGCGTGGTCATCAGCTCGACCTTTTTCGGATCGAGTGTGTTGTCCGCCTCTACGCCCCCACCGACATTGGCACCTTCGCTATCGGTCGCTTGTTCCTGCCCGGCAAAGCCAGCACGCTGGATCGATTTCGAGCGCAGATAATAGAGCGACTTGATGCCCAGCTCCCATGCGCGGAAATGCAGCATCAACAGATCCCATTTGTCGACATCCGCCGGGATGAACAGGTTCAGCGACTGTGCCTGATCAATATAGGGCGTGCGGTCGGCCGCGAGTTCAAGCAGCCAGCGCTGATCAATCTCGAAGCTGGTTTTATACGCGTCTTTCTCTTCCGCCGAGAGGAAGTCGAGATGCTGGACGCTGCCGCCCTGCTCAAGGATCGAGTTCCAGACATTGGTGCTGTCTTTCGATTTCTCAGCGAGCAGCTTTTCAAGATGCGGGTTCTTGACCACGAAGCTGCCGGACAGCGTTTTATGCGTGTAGATATTCGCCGGGATCGGTTCGATGCAAGCAGACGCTCCGCCGCAAATGATCGAGATCGACGCGGTTGGCGCGATCGCCATCTTGCAGGAGAAGCGCTCCATCACGCCCTGATCGGCTGCATCGGGACAAGGTCCGCGTTCCTTGGCGAGCATCATGCTGGCCTCGGACGCTTTGGCTGAAACATGCTTGAAGATCTTCATATTCCACGATTTTGCCAGCGCGCTTTCAAAGCCGAGGCCGCGAGCCTGCAGGAAACTGTGGAAGCCCATGACGCCCAGACCAACACTGCGTTCGCGGCTGGCGCTATATTTGGCGCGCGCCATTTCATCCGGTGCGCGGTCAATATAATCCTGAAGGACATTGTCGAGGAAGCGCATGACATCTTCGATAAAGTCCTTGTCGACTGACCACTCGTCCCATTTTTCAAGGTTGAGTGAAGACAGGCAACACACTGCCGTCCTGTCCTCACCCAAATGATCACGACCCGTCGGCAGTGTAATCTCGGAACACAGATTGGACGTGGAAACTTTCAGGCCCAGATCGCGGTGATGTTTTGGCATCATCCGGTTCACCGTGTCGTTGAAGATGATATAAGGCTCACCAGTGGCGAGACGCGTCTCGACCAGTTTCTGGAACAGCGAGCGCGCATCAACTGTGCCGCGCACTTCACCAGTCTTGGGTGATTTCAGATCCATCTCTGCACCATCGCGGACCGCTTCCATAAATTCGTCGGTCAGCAATACACCGTGATGCAGGTTGAGAGCTTTTCGGTTAAAGTCACCGGAAGGCTTTCTGATTTCAAGAAATTCTTCGATTTCCGGATGGTCGATATCAAGATAGCAAGCCGCCGAACCGCGCCGTAGCGACCCTTGCGAAATCGCCAGGGTCAGGCTGTCCATCACCCGCACGAATGGGATGATGCCTGATGTCTTGCCGTTGAGGCCAACTGGCTCACCAATGCCGCGGACACTGCCCCAATAGGTGCCAATGCCGCCGCCCTTTGACGCGAGCCAGACATTCTCGTTCCAGGTATTGACGATCCCGCTGAGACTGTCGTCAACGCTGTTGAGATAGCAAGAGATCGGCAGGCCGCGACCAGTGCCGCCATTGGACAGTACAGGCGTTGCCGGCATGAACCAGAGCTTGGAAATATAGTCATAGAGCCGCTGGGCATGATCCTGATCATCCGCATAGGCATCGGCCACGCGAGAAAAGAGGTCCTGGAAACTCTCGTCCGGAAGCAGGTAACGGTCTTTCAGCGTCTCTTTGCCAAAGTCGGTCAGCAAATCATCGCGCGCGTCATCCTGCACGATTTTGAACCGGCGTTTTTCGACGCTATGGCTGTCACGTTCAGCCTTCAGTTCTTTCTCGTCATTTTTCTTTGTCGCTGCCGCTTCGGCTTCCGCCTTTTTGCTGATCTCCGGTTCTTTCACCGGCGCTTTTTTGGCTGTGCTTTCTGCTTTGTCTTCGGATTTATCTTTTGGCGTGTCCAAAACCTCGGCGCCCATATCACTCTCACTCATATCTCTACCACTATTCCCGGCATCTTCCCGGCTATCTCTAAAATCCATCAAAGCCCCCTTAATCAAACTACCAAACCAATCGTTTCGCCGGCCCTTTGGCCAGCCTTCTGGTGGGTTTAATACCGGGCCATTTGTTCCTGTATTGTTCGACTCGGGCAATCTCTTGCGGCCGAGCCGTTTAACATAACATTTTTACAGCCTGGGCGGGCATTTATTTTTGCCCAAAAACCCGAATAAATCGCTTGCGATTCAGGCCAAAGGGAGCCATCCACCGAGTCGGCGTTACTGGCGAGTAATACTATACGTTGGTGTGCCCCCTTGGCTTAACCACAACCTATAGTGGCTGAATCAAAATTATATGCAAGAGGGTAAATGACATTTTAACGACTCTGTTCGTCGTATAAATGAATCGCTTCGTCGACGGCCGATTCATGCTGCAGCGCAGCGACGCGTGGACCTTCTAAGCCTTGACCGGAACGCAATAGGCTGGGTCAAATTTTACAAAAAAAATATCCACAGTTGATGCACAGGTGTGAATGACTCATTTGTGACACCAGATATGGTGTTTGAATGATTCAGCGGACGGAAATTTTATTTCAAAGCTTCCGATTTTGAATCGGACAGCCTGTGTCACAAAGCGGCTAATCCTTCAGCTCGGGTCGTGACGGGATGATAGCCCAGATCAGCCTGCGCCTTTGATCCATCCAATGTACAATCCCGCGACATGACCATGGCGGCATGAGCGGTCAATGGTGGCTCACTTTTCAAACCCAATAGCCGCCAAATTTTTTCCGATGCGCCTCCGACAAAGTCAGCCATGCCGGATGAAATGGACTTGTCCGGCAGTGTCAGCTGTCTTGCCTGCGCCATCCCCCCGATCATATCTTTCATGCTGATCGTCCCGTCATCCAATATGAAATAGGCTTCTCCGCCCCCGCCTTTGGTGAGAGAAAGATTTATGGCATGAACCAGATTGTCGATATGGGTGGTTGATGTCATCGCCTTGCCATCATTGATCCACATCCACTTGCCACTTTTGGCCATGGCTTCGACCATAGGAAGCAAAGTCGTGTCGCCCGGCCCCCAGATGAAACGCGGCCGCAGAATAATTGTTTCAAACGTCCCGCCGCGATTGGCATCCCGGACGCGCTTCTCTGCCTGCGCCTTGGTCGCGCAATAGGGATAAGGCGAATCCGGAGCCAGCGGAACAGTCTCATCGGCGCCGTGCACATGCTGGCCATGACAGATACCCGCCTCTGTCCCGATGTGGATGAACCGCTGCGCACTGGCCGCTTGCGCAGCATCCAGCATCGTCTGCGTTCCCAGTACATTATATTTATACCATGCATCTTTTGGGCCCCAGGCTTCGACAAAGGCGGCGCTGTGGAGAACAATCTCGGCGTCACCAATATGTTCGGCGGTGATCGTTTCCAGATCGCAGCGCACCGGCTGAGCTCCCAGATCGCGGATCACTGCATCTGATGCCTCGCTGCGTGACATCGCGGTGACCTGATGCCCGGCCTCAACAAAGACCTTGGTTGCCGCCCCGCCGACAAAACCGGATGCGCCGGTAACAAAGATACGCATATATCATCTCCCATATCATCATGCAGCTTGCTTTTGATGCGAAACCCGCCTCAACGACTAACAGATAGCCAGGAACAAACCTATTTTCAGCACAGCTCGACTAGACAGCATAGGTTCATTCGCACCGAGCCACTATCCGTCCATGAATATGTCACATCATAGATGTGATCCCCCTTTTCAAAAGTAACCTATTATATATGCGTAGTTTCTTCAAACTTCAGTCGCATGATATTGCGATCGACCTCGGCACTGCCAATACGCTTGTCTATTTGCGTGATCGCGGAATTGTGCTCAACGAACCGTCGGTGGTCGCGCTGGAAACCAATGACGGCGTGACCAAAGTGCGGGCTGTGGGTGCTGATGCCAAGCTAATGATGGGCAAGACGCCTGACAATATTAAGGTGATTCGCCCGCTGAAAGATGGCGTGATCGCCGATCTTGATGTCGCGGAACAGATGATCAAGCATTTCATCCAGAAAGTGCATGACAAAAAAACAGGTATGCTGCGGCGTTTCGATATCGCGGTGTGTATCCCGTCCGGCTCAACCAATGTGCAGCGCCGGGCCATTCGCGATGCTGCATCCAATGCCGGCGGATCGCGCATCTTCTTTGTCGAAGAACCGATGGCGGCGGCCATCGGTGCCGGAATACCCGTGGCGGAACCCATTGGCGCAATGGTCGTTGATATTGGCGGCGGCACCACCGAGGTCGCCGTATTGTCGCTGCAGGGGCTTGCCTACAGTACTTCGGGCCGCATGGGCGGTGACAAGATTGACGATGCCATCGCGTCGCATATCCGGCGCAAACACAATCTGGCGATTGGCGAAACCACGGCAGAAATGGTCAAACATGAAATGGCGAGCGCGGTCAGTCCGGTCGATAACGGGCGAACCATGCATATCAAGGGCCGTGACCTGGTCAGGGGCATGCCGCGAAAGATCATCATTACCGAAGCCGAAATTGCCTATGCGATTGCAGAACCAGTGGGTCAGATAACCGACAGCGTCCGCAACGCCCTTGAAAACACGGCGCCAGAACTGGCCGCCGATATTGTCGATCAAGGCATTGTACTGACCGGCGGCGGCGCGCTGCTCGGACGCATTGATGAACATATTGCAGAGCAGACGGGTCTGGCCGTGACGATTGCCGATGATCCGCTGACCTGTGTCGCGAAAGGCGCTGGCCAGGCGTTTGAGGACCCCTTGTATCGCGGTGTGCTAATATCTGCATAAAGACACCAGACAACATACTCGTAACACATACAAAACTTGCCGACTTTCAACATATCCGCCAAAAGGCATCCGGATCGCATCCTTAGACCAATTCCGGAGCCCTGATGACCGTCACGATAAAAACCGCCGACCTGATTGAAAGCGTTGCCGACGCACTACAATTCATTTCTTACTATCACCCGATGGATTATATCCGGGCGCTGGGCGAAGCCTATGAGGCGGAGAAATCACCGGCGGCCAAAGACGCGATTGCCCAGATTCTTACCAATTCACGCATGTGCGCTGAGGGTCACCGGCCGATTTGTCAGGATACCGGCATTGTAAACGTCTTCGTCAAATGGGGCATGGACTGCCGCCTCGACGAGACGTCGCAATCGATGCAAGAAATTGTCGATGAAGGCGTGCGCCGGGCCTATCTGCATCCGGAAAACAAGCTGCGCGCTTCGATCCTTACCGACCCCGCTTTCACCCGGCGCAATACCAAGGACAATACACCGTCCGTGCTCCATGTCGAAATGGTGCCCGGTGACAAGGTTAGCGTCGATGTCGCTGCCAAAGGTGGCGGATCCGAAAATAAATCCAAATTCAAGATGATGAACCCGAGCGACAATATCGTCGACTGGGTACTCGACATGGTCCCGCAAATGGGCGCCGGCTGGTGCCCGCCGGGCATGCTGGGCATCGGCATTGGCGGTACGGCGGAACGAGCTGTGTTGCTCGCCAAACAATCACTGATGGACCCGATTGACATGGGCCAACTCAAGGAGCGCGGACCGCGCAGCGATGTCGAGGAATTACGGATAGAGATTTTCGACAAGGTCAACGCACTTGGCATCGGTGCGCAGGGACTTGGCGGGCTGTCCACTATCCTCGACGTCAAGATCAACGACTGGCCCTGCCATGCAGCGGGTAAGCCGGTGGCGATGATTCCCAATTGCGCCGCCACGCGCCACGCTCATTTCACATTGGATGGCAGCGGGCCGGCTTATCTGGAAGCGCCCAAGCTGGACGAATGGCCGGACGTGAACTGGGCACCGTCGTCCGAAGCGAAGCGCGTTCATCTTGATCAGCTCGACGAAGCGGAGGTTGCGAGCTGGAACCACGGCGACCGCCTGTTGCTCAACGGCAAGATGCTCACCGGCCGCGATGCCGCGCATAAACGGATCAAGGACATGCTCGACAAGGGCGAAGAGCTGCCGGTCGAATTTAAAGGCCGCGTTATCTATTATGTCGGCCCAGTCGATCCAGTCGGCGAGGAAGTGGTTGGCCCCGCTGGCCCGACCACCGCGACGCGGATGGACAAGTTTACCGATATGATGCTGGAACAAGGCCTGCTCGCGATGGTTGGCAAGGCCGAGCGCGGACTTGATACCGTCGGCTCGATCAAGAAACATAAAAGCGCCTATCTGATGGCCGTGGGCGGCAGCGCCTATCTGGTCAGCCGCGCGATCAAGGGATCGAAAGTCGTCGGCTTTGAAGACCTTGGCATGGAAGCGATTTACGAATTTGAGGTTCAGGACATGCCCGTGACTGTCGCAGTCGATGCCGAAGGACAAAGCGTCCACCATCTGGCGCCATTGGTCTGGCAGGAGAAGATCAAGAAAGAGGGCTTGCTCGAGGGGGTTTGAACGGCTTCCCCATGAAAGAAGATATCAAACTCTATTCTCCCATGAAGCCAATTCCGCTCGCCAAGGAGCTGAAGGCGGAAATGAAGAAACGAAAGAAACGCAAGGACCATCATGTCTTTGGCGGCGGAACCGAGCGCAAGATGTTCCTTACCTATCGGTGTCCGGGGTTCAAAAATGGAGGGGAGCCCTATCTGAAGGCAAAAATGCGGGAGCATGACGGGGGCACTTTGATTGAAGGCACGATGCGTCAGGGCAAGGCCATGCCTTTCTTCCTGTTCTGGAATGGCTTTGTCGGCTTATTCTTTCTGTTCTCGCTCTTTTTATGGTTCGTCGATAATGCACCGATACTTTTTAA
Organism: uncultured Sphingomonadaceae bacterium; assembly: GCA_947495985.1. Lineage (GTDB taxonomy): Bacteria > Pseudomonadota > Alphaproteobacteria > Sphingomonadales > Sphingomonadaceae > Parasphingorhabdus. Next base: position 137,058 of record CANMBD010000001.1, on the reverse strand, counting down.
TCTGATCTTTTCGGGCATACCGGCAGTGATGCTCGCTATTGGCCTGACCGCTGCCTACAAGACCCGCAATGATCCGCCGGAAGACCCCGGCACGCCCCAGAATATACTGGATTTTCTTGCCGAAACCGTGGACGCGCGGCCCCTTTGACCTTTCCCATCTGGATACCGGCCGCCCTGCTGGCGGCGCTATTTCTCGCCTGGCGAATGGCCGTGCAGCAGCGCATCCGCGCAGAAATGTCGGTCAATGCGGCGGCGCTGTCGCGCTTCTTCTTTGGCTGGCCGATCGCCTGCGCCATGCTGACCAGCTATATGGCAGCCACAGGGCGCGGCGCCCTGCCCGCGCTGGACGCATCCTTCTGGTGGTTCGCATGGGCCGCCGGCTTTGCACAAATGCTGGCGACGAACCTTATCATTATGTCCTTCGGCTTTCGCAATCTGGTGAGTGGCACCGCCTATATGAAGACGGAGACCTTGATTGTTGCCTTTCTCGGCTGGTTGATCCTTGGAGAAACACTGGCGCCGCTGGCATGGCTGGGCATCGCCATCGCTTTTGCCGGAATTTTGTCCGTATCCATTGAAGGTGGCGCGAGAGGATTGTGGCAATGGCTCCGCGGCCTTAAGCAACCGGCAGCACTTACGGGTCTGAGCGCTGGGTTCCTGTTCGCGCTGACCGCCATCTTCATCAAACAATCAGCCAACGCAGTCCCCGATGTCGAGCGCACCTATGCCGGCCTGATCGTTCTCACCGCCGTGCTTGGTTTTCAGGCATTGATGCAAGGACTCTACGTCATCATCCGCGAACCGGACCAGTTTCGCGCGATGCTGAAACGCTGGCGTGTGACGGCACAAGTGGGTGTGCTCGCCGCCACCGCGTCGGCGGGATGGTTCATTGCCTATGCCCATGCTCCGGTCGCGCTGGTCGGCATCGTCGGCCAGACGCAGATATTATATACGCTCGGCTTTGGGCGCTTTTATTTGAAGGAGCCGCTGAGCCGCGGAGAACTCACCGGCATATTGCTGGTGGGCATCGGCGTGATCATGGCACTGACCTCGGCGCTTTAACTATGCGCCGGCCTGTTCCGGAAGGTGTTCCACCTATCTTGGTTCGCGCCACATGGCTTCAAGCGGTGGGCCGCCCTCACCACAGGCAAAAATCTCTCGCCGCTCAAATCCATGATGTGCGTAGAAGCCATGATTGTCCGGGTTGCTATTCTCCAGATAGCAAGGAGTGTTTTGGGCATCGCAGGTTTTGAGCACCGGCGCCAACAGCGCTTTGCCGAGCCCGGTACCGCGCGCGCTTTTTCGTGTTCCGATGGTGAACAGATAACAATGGGGCTCGCGTGGATGATGCTTCTCCATGATGTCACCGGCCGCCATGGCCCGTTTGAGGCCGCCGGCACTACCGTGAATCAACTGCCCAACCGCAAAACGGACCATTGCGAGCAAGCCCATATTGCCCGTTTGATCGGGACCGAGCCACATGGTTGCCCCCTCATCGCCCGCAAGGTGACAAAATCCATTCCGCGCATAAATTTCGCGCGCGAGCACCCGAAAGGACGAGCGGATAGCCTGTTGATTGTCGAACAGCCATGTGTTCACCGGATCCTCGGCAAAAGCCTCTGCAGTGATGTCGGCCACCTGGCGCCAGTCGGCTTGTGCGGCGCGGACGATTCCATTCGGTAGATCAATGTTCATTGAGTCTGCATCTCCGCAAAAAATCTTTGTACATCATAGACCTCGTCGCCCTCGCTGCGAGGAGCATATTTGTCGAAAGCTTTTTTCATTTCGTCATAACGCTCGTCGAAGCGAACGGCATTATAGCCGTGGCTGACAACATAATATTCGCCTGCCTCGATCTGCGGCGCGATTATCTTCGCGTAAGCCGCTGTGTCCATCGCCGCAGATATTGTCAGATTGGCTTCAGACAGCTCGGACTTCACCCAGCCGGGAATGATGACCCCAGTGGTTAGCCAGTCGGGCGCTTCCCGGCGCAGGACATCCATCAGGCCGAATATTGCATGCTTGCTTGACACATAGGCGCCGCCGCCAAATGGAAAGGCATTGAACAGCGAGTTTTCCGAAGCGACAGAATAGATCGCGGAAGGCTTCTCCTCGGTCAGGAAGCGTCGACCAAATTCGGAAATGGCGGACCACATGCCCCAGAAATTCACTTCAAATATTCGCCGCGCTTCCGCGGGGTCGGTCTTGATCACCGATTTCATCGAGCCGCCAATGCCGGCATTGTTGATCAGCATATCCGCCCGGCCGTTTTTCGCCCATGCAAAGTCGGCCAGCGCTTCGATATCTTCCGGTTTGGTGACATCGCCGACTTGATACTTCGCGTCCACACCCTCTTGGATCAATTGGCTAACGGCTTCCTTTAGCCTGTCTTCGCGTGGTTCGAATAGAATGATCCGGGTACCTGCCCTACCCATCTCGCGTGCTAGGGCAAAACCGATACCGGTCGCTCCGCCTGTGATCACGGCCGTCTTTCCTGCAAATTCCATTTCACCCTCCTAAAACCCGGTAACTGTCACATGAAAACCACCATGACAAATTATCACCCGGCATGCCTGACAATAGCGCCAACACTTCCTATATAAAGGCTATGTATGTTTTCATCATCTTTATCTGTGGGATCGGCAATTTCGCCATGCACAAGGCCATGATGGAGAGCGACCATCCCATGATCACCGAAGCACGGGGCAGTTTTTCGAAACTGCTCGGCCCCTATGGCAGCTACATATTGGAATTCGCCATGCTTGCCGCCGCTCTGATCTTCGCCAATATGGGGATGCTTAGCGCTGTATTCTTCTATGGCATTTATACATTGGCCAACTGCGCCGGTGCATATGTCCTCTTTTCAAACAAGCATTAAGATAGAACATCTTATCGAAGGATATTGTAAATTTGCACTGCAAAGTTGTTGATCCGACTACAAATGTAGTTTGTCGAAATGCGGTATCTCATGTAACCAACCGGTCATAGCAAGCGGACAAGAAACATACGAAAAATACAGAGACCTAATTCCGGTAAGGGGGGGATTATCTTGAACAAAACCACGTGGTTATCGTTGGCTATTGCAATTTCCGCGGTGCCATCCGCTGCATTGGCGCAAACGACAACAAGTACCAATAGCAACCTGCAACCACGTACGGAAAATGGGCGTCAGATTTACGATGTCGGACAATTTTCGCGGTTCAACCCCCGCACCGCACTGGATATCGTGCAGCAAGTACCTGGCTTTATCATTGATACTGGTGACGAAGATGCACGCGGGTTGGGACAGGCAGACGAAAATGTCTTGATCAATGGCGCGCGGATTGCCGGCAAGAATAATGACGCTTTCACTGTTTTGGGTCGCATCTCAGCCGCCAGCGTCTTGCGTGTCGAGATTGTCGATGGCGCAACGCTTAGCATCTCCGGTTTATCGGGTCAGGTGTTGAATCTGGTCACCAGCAGCGACGGCTCGACAGGAATAACCGGCAATTTCAAATGGCGGCCACAATGGCGGCGGGCAGGAAGCGACTGGTTTGACGGCGAGGCATCGATCAGCGGCAAGATCGGCAAAGGCGATTTTACCATTGCCATCCAGAATGAAAGCTTTCGCAATGGCGCGCGGGGACCGGAGCGAGTTACCAATGGACAGGGCGAACTGCTATTTGAGCGTTTTGAAGTCGGCCAACCGCAGGCTGATGCTCCAACGATCAATGTCTCCTACAGCCGCACCAGCGATGCCGGATCGGTCTTCAACATCAGTGGTGAATATGGAATCGATCATTTTCGCCAGCGCGTCGAAACTTTGCGGACGCAGGCTGGAGTGCCGGATATTTTCGAACTGTTTACCCGCCGTGAAAGAGAATGGAACGCAGAATTCAGCGCTGATTATGAATTTGATCTGGGCGCCGGCCGTTTGAAACTGATAGGGCTGCAACGGCTGGAACACAGCCCGACCAGAGATTTCTTCAGCCGTACTTTCACTGATGGTATCACTCAACCTTTCATAAGCACTTTTAACCGCACTGTGGATGAGGGAGAATCGGTGCTGCGTGCAGAATATGGCTGGCAGACTGCTGGCGGAACCGACTGGGGTTTCAGCCTGGAGGGCGCATATAATTTCCTTGAAAGCGAGGCCGATAGAGGGGGCGATAGCAATACCCGTGTTGAAGAGAAAAGAGGCGAATTCATAACAACTTATGGGCGATCTTTGTCTAAAAACTTAACGCTGCAAGCCGCTCTTGGAGGCGAGTATAGCGAGATCAGTCAAGGCGATCTCACTCGGTCTTTCATCCGGCCTAAAGGGTCCGTTGCCCTGGCCTGGAGACCGGCCGCAGATTTTGATCTCAGTTTCAAATTGTCCCGGGAAGTGGATCAGCTCGACTTTTTCGATTTTGTCGGCTCGGTCGAGGTATCGAATGACGTTCAGACCGCAGGCAATACCAATCTGGTACCACCGCAAAAATGGCGTGCGGAACTGGAAGCAACCAAGAAACTGGGCGCGTTCGGTTCTGCCACGGTCACGTTTTTTGGAGAGAAGATCAATGATATTGTCGATACCTTCCCAATTGATGACATACGCGAAGCCCGCGGCAATATTGGCAGCGCGGACCGCTATGGTATTGAACTGGTCTCCACCCTGTTATTCGACCCCATCGGTTGGAAAGGGGCGAAGCTGGATATCGAAGTCGAGGGAGTGAACAGCAGCGTCCGCGACCCGATCACCCTAAGGAATCGGCGGATCGGACAGGATGATCGCTACAGCTACGAGGTAACCCTTCGCCATGATATTCCCGACACAGACTGGGCTTGGGGCGCCGGCATCGAAGATTCCGATAATGTCGCCAATATCCGTCTCGATCAGATAGCCGATTTTGATACGCTCGCTCCCTATTCGTGGATTTTTGTGGAGCACAAGGATGTTTTGGGCCTGACCGTAAACGCCAATCTGGGCAATTTGTTCGACCTTGGCGAACGGTTTGTGCGCACCGATTACGTCAATCGGCGGGATGGGCCGATTGATTTTATCGAAGACCGCACGCGAAAATTCGGCCTTATTTACCGGTTGACCGTCAGCGGCAGTTTCTAAAGTTACGCAGCACCGTACATAGACAAGCGCCGACGGCATCCCTACATCCGAGTTATGCCACCAGACCAAAGCACAAAGGGTCAAATCGACCCGCCGATGATCCCGACGCTAAAGCGCTTCCTGCCCTATTTGTGGCCAAAGGATGAACCGGCTTTGCGTGTGCGTATCGTCATTGCCGGATTGCTCGTGCTTTGTGCCAAGGCAGCCGTACTCTCCATGCCCTTTGCTTACAAAGCGGTCGTCGACGGAATGACGGCGGGCACAGAAGCGGCGCTCACCGTGTTGCTGGCTTTGGTCGCTGCCTATGGATTGGCGCGCTTTGGTCAGGTGATGTTCGACAATCTGCGCAACATCGTCTTCGAGAAAGTCGGACAGGAAGCGGCGCGGCGTCTTGCCACAAACGTTTTCGCGCATCTGCATCAACTGTCTCTGCGCTTTCATCTCGGTCGCCGCACCGGCGAGATTACGAAAGTCATCGAACGGGGAACGAAGAGTATCGACATCATGCTCTATTTTCTACTGTTCAACATCGCCCCGACATTAATCGAGCTGATCGCGGTGCTAGTCATTTTTCAGGTGAAATTCGGCTTTGGTCTGGTCGCCGCAACCGTCGCAATGGTGGCCATCTATATTACATTCACCCGCAAGGTAACTGACTGGCGCAATGCCCTGCGTGCGGAAATGAATGATATGGACACACGGGCGATTGGCCGTTCCGTCGATGCGCTGCTTAACTACGAGACCGTGAAATATTTTACCGCCGAAAAACGTGAGGGCGAACGATATAACCGGGCAATGCAGGATTGGGCCAATGCGGCGGTCAAATCGGAAAATTCTCTGGGCATGCTCAATATCGGGCAATCGATCATCACCAACCTGACCATGTTCGGGGCGATGAGCTACAGCGTCTATGGCTGGAGCCAGGGGCAGCTGACGGTCGGTGATCTGGTGCTAGTCAACGCGCTGCTGATGCAATTATTCCGGCCGCTGGATCTGCTCGGCATGGTTTATCGTACGATCCGCCAGGGTCTCGTAGATATGGATGCGATGTTCAAACTGATCGACACCGATCCGGAAATTACAGACAAACCGGGTGCAGCGACACTGAATGTCAGCACGGGACAGGTCGCGTTTGAAGATGTCGCTTTTGCTTATGATGAGGATCGCGCCATCCTCCATGGTCTCAGCTTTGAAGTGCCGCCCGACGGGACGCTGGCTATTGTCGGACCTTCCGGTGCTGGCAAATCCACCCTCGCGCGCTTGCTGTTCCGCTTTTATGACCCGCAGGCTGGGCGTATCCTGATCGATGGCCAGGACATTTCCGATGTCACCCAGAACAGCCTGCGCGGCGCCATCGGCATCGTGCCGCAGGACAGCGTGCTGTTCAACGACACGATCGGGTATAATATCGGCTATGGCCGAGAAGGCGCGACCCAGGCAGAGATCGAAGAAGCAGCGCGCGGAGCCGCGCTGGATGGCTTTATCGCTAAACTGCCCGACGGCTATGATACGCAGGTCGGCGAACGTGGTCTCAAACTGTCCGGCGGCGAGAAACAGCGGGTGGCGATTGCCCGTACCCTGCTCAAAAATCCGCCGATCCTGATATTGGACGAAGCAACATCAGCGTTAGACAGTCGGACCGAAGACGAGATTCAGGCGACACTCGCCAAAATCTCGGAACGCCGCACCACCCTGATTATCGCGCACCGGCTATCGACTATCACCCATGCAGACGAGATTATCGTTCTCAACGAAGGCCGGATCGCAGAGCGCGGCAATCACCGCGCGCTGCTTGCCGAAGAGGGTCTCTATGCGGAAATGTGGCAAAGACAGGCGGAGGACCGGCAATTGGAGCAGGTCTAGAAAAGCTCTATTCGACCCCCAATTTGCGCCACGCCAGATCAGCAAACTCGCATAGCAGCGGCCTTGTCTCCCGCGGGTCGATGATATCCTCGACGCTGAACTGCTCCGCCGTGCGGAACGGAGATGTGACCTGATTGAGTTTGGCCTTGATCTCTTCCAGCCGGGCCGCTGGATCTTCGGACGCTTCAATGTCTGCCTTGTAGGCAACCTCCAGCCCGCCTGCGATCGGCAATGACCCCCAATCGCCGCTCGGCCAAGCAAAACGATATTGGAAATTCTCCGCATTGGACATCGCGCTGCCCGCAATCCCGTAGGCCCGCCGCACGATGATGCTGGCCCACGGCACAGTCGCTTTGTAGACTGCATTCATCGCCTGTACGCCATAGCGGATTGTGCCCGTGCGTTCGGCATCCTCGCCGATCATGAAACCGGGATTATCAACCAGATGGACGACCGGCAGGCGGAATTGGTCTGCGAGTTTTGCAAAACGCTCGACCTTTTCCGATGACTTTGCTTCCCAGCTACCACCCAGAAAACTGGGGTCATTGGCCAGCACTGCCACCGGGTAACCATCCAGCCTCGCAAAGGCCGTAATAGCCGCCCTGCCCCAACGTTTGCCCATCTCGAAAACCGAGCCCTTGTCGAAAACCGAGTCCATGATCTTGCGCATGGAGTAGACTTGCTTGTCACCGCGCGGAACGGCCGAGAGCAGAGCTTCATCGCGCCGACCGGCAGGATCGCTCGTCGCTACTCGTTCGGCGCGCTGGTTGATATTGCTTGGCAGGTACGACAGGAATTTGCGCGCCGTCGCGAAAGCTTCGGCCTCGCTGCCAACCTCCTCATCAACAACGCCATTACGGGCATGAATCTCGCTGCCGCCCAGTTCTTCCTTGGTCAGGTTGTCACCAATTGCGGCAGCAACGGCAGGGCCGGCCGCAAATAGTTGCGACAGCCCGCGCACCATGATCGAATAGTGACTCGCCACAGTCCGCGCAGCGCCCATACCTGCCGTCGGTCCAAGCGCCAGCGCTACGACCGGTACCGTTTCCTGATTTTTGATAATATCTTCCCAACCGGGCACTGCAGGGACATAGGTGAAGCCCATATCCTCCAGTGATTTGACGGAACCGCCACCACCGGTGCCATCAATCATCCGGATCATGGGGATGCCCAGCGTATGGGCCATTTTTTCGCATTGGGTAAACTTGCGGTGCAACGCAGCATCCGCCGCGCCGCCGCGAACAGTAAAATCATCGGCACTCGCAACCACTGGGCGGCCTTCGATATTGGCACGGCCAAAGATCAGATTGCTCGGTGCAAAATCCTCAAATTCCGCTTTTTCGTTATAGGTCCCGCGCCCGGCAATCTTGCCAATCTCGCGAAACGACCCTTCGTCAACAATTCCGGCTATCCGCGCCCGGGCATCAAGCTTGCCGCGCCCATGCTGGCGAGAAACTTTCTCCTCCCCGCCCATTTTTTCTGCCAGCCGCTGCCGCTCGCGCAGCTCTTCAATTTCCGGTTTCCATGTCATGGTCTCGGTTTAACCGAGTGATTAAGAGAGGGGAAGCGGGAATCTACTCTTCATCGCCATATATGGAAACACTTGCCGAGCCGTCGCTCGTCGCGCGGCCGCGATACATGCCGGGCGTATTGAAGCTATACCCTGCTTGGCCCCAAGGCGTGGCGAATATGATCCCACCGGTGCCGCCAATCTCACCGAGCTCGGCGATCACATCATCGGCAATTTTCTGGACTTCGTCGTCCGGCAGCATAAATTCGCTGGCGTGGACATAATATTCGGGCACGCCGTCCTTGTCTGTGGGGACCGTCGCCTGCACTTCGTCGCGGACGACGAGAAAGCGGGTCCAGATGCGAGCGCAGATTTCATGCGCAACGCCTAGGCGGATGAAATATTCGCCAGCCCCGGTCGCGGAGATCGCGCAGCTGCGGTTTCGGGCATAGGTACCCGCGCCGATCACCGGGCTGTCACCAATCCGGCCCCATCTTTTGCCAGTCATCCCGCCAGTGCTGGTTCCTGCAGCCATATTGCCTTTGCGGTCCATCGCGACGGCCCCGACGGTACCGAATTTATAATCGACATCCGCTGCGCTGACTTGCTGAGCCAGCACATCTTCTATCTGTTTGAGACGACGCGGCGTGGCGTAATAGTCTGGCGTTGCCTGCTCCAACCCCTGCTCGCGGCTGAACTGGTCCGCGCCTTTGCCGGACAGCATGACATGCGGGCTGTTGTCCTTGACCGCGCGGGCCAGCAAGATCGGGTTTTTCGTCGCCGTGACACCGGCCACAGCACCTGCGGAGAGGTCACTGCCATCCATGATACTGGCGTCGAGTTCGTTGGTTTTATCCCAAGTATACACTGCACCTTTGCCGGCGTTGAAATTTGGGTCATTTTCCAACAGGACGATCGTGGCCGTAATCGCCTCCATCGCACTACCGCCGGCTTTCAGGATTTTGGAGCCTTCGGTCAAGGCGGCGTTCAGAGCAGCGCGGATTTCCGCGTCTTTCTCCGGCGTAATCTTCTCACGTTCGATCGTGCCCGCACCGCCGTGTATGGCGATCGACCAGCTGTCATCTTCAAAAGCCTGCGCGGACGCTGAACTGCCGAGGGCCAGCGCGGCCATGGCTAAAACCGGCGCGATGATTGCGAACTTGGACATGAAGCGGCTCCTTTTGGCAAAGGTTTAGCACCAATTGCCAGAGCCGCAACCATTGTCCTGTGTCCACGCATCATGAAGATTTACCAAGGGATTTCGCGGCCGCTATAATCATGAAACATTCCCGTCTGCGCATGATCAAGATTATCGATTACCTCGCGCATTCCGCTCACACTTTCCTGCGGGGTCAAGTCGGCATGGGGACCTCCCATATCGGTCTGGACCCAGCCGGGGTGCATCATGGTGAGGGTCAGCCCCTCATCCTTCCACTGGTTGGACAGGGATTTCCAAGCCTGGTTCACAGCCGCCTTGCTGGAACGATAATACATCATCTCACCGCTGTCATTTTCAGCAATACTACCGACCTGGCTGGAGATCACGACCATCTTCTTGTCATTTGATTTGGCAACATTGTCCTTCAATGCGTTCGCAAGCTTTACCGGCGCGACAACATTGACGTTGAACAGCTCCAACCAGCCATCGCGGTCAAATTCCTGCGGACCGAAAATACCGGCATTGTTGATGTAAAGGTCAACCGGCTGGTCGCCGAGTTGGTTCATGAAATTTGCGACACTATCGTCATCCGCCGCATCCAGCTGCATCGTTTTGGCATTGCCAATGGCGTTCAATTCTTCGGCCTTCTCCGGTTCCCGCGCGGTGCCAATAACATTCCAGCCATTGTCGGCATATTGTTTCGCCATTTCCAGTCCAATACCGCGATTGGCGCCGGTTATCAGAACAGTTCCCATGATTATTTCCTCTATAATATTGTGCTTTTTTGGGATGCAGACGCAATCGCCCCTCGCACCAGCGGTATGAAACCGCTATATAGCATGGAACGAGCAATTTTGTGACAGGTTCCCATCATGACAGCCGATAATCCCTCCCTGCGTCCATGGCGCGATATAGAGCGCCGCAAGAGCCGCCAGATTATGGTCGGTGACGTGCCGGTGGGCGGGGATTCACCGATTACCGTTCAGACAATGACCAACACGCTGACCAGCGACCCCAAGGCGACCATTGACCAGATCCGCCGTTGTGAAGAGGCCGGTGTCGATATCATCAGGGTGTCCTGCCCTGATGTCGAAAGTACGACAGCACTCAAGCAAATCGTTCGCGCCAGCCGTGTACCGATCGTGGCGGATATTCACTTTCATTATAAGCGCGGCATCGAAGCCGCCGAGGCAGGCGCGGCCTGCCTGCGGATCAATCCCGGCAATATTGGCAGCGCCGAAAGGGTCAAGGAAGTGGTCGATGCGGCCAAGGCCAATGGCTGCGCGATACGTATCGGGGTAAATGCCGGCAGTTTGGAAAAGGACCTGCTCGAAAAATATGGAGAACCCTGTCCCGAGGCGCTGGTCGAAAGCGCGCTCGATCACATCAAGATTCTGCAGGATCATGATTTTCACGAGTATAAGGTTGCGGTCAAAGCGTCAGACGTGTTTCTGGCGGTAGCTGCTTATTCGCAGTTGGCCGATGCGGTGGATTGCCCGCTGCATCTCGGTATTACAGAGGCGGGCGGCCTGATCGGCGGCACGGTCAAAAGCTCCATCGGCATGGGCAATCTGCTTTGGGCGGGGATTGGCGACACGATCCGGGTCAGCCTGTCTGCCGAGCCGGAAGAAGAAGTCCGGGTTGGCTATGAAATGCTCAAATCCCTGGGTTTGCGCACCCGCGGCGTTCGTGTCGTGAGCTGCCCCAGCTGCGCGCGGCAAGGCTTTGATGTGATCCGCACGGTCCAGACTTTGGAAGAACGCCTGCAACACATCCGCACGCCCTTGTCGCTGTCTGTCCTCGGCTGCGTCGTCAACGGCCCCGGGGAAGCGCGCGAGACCGATATCGGCATAACCGGCGGCGGCGCTGGCAAACATATGGTGTATCTGTCCGGCGTGACCGATCATCATGTCGCTGATGGCGATATGGTCGACCATATCGTGAAGCTGGTCGAAGCCAAAGCAGCCGAGATTGAAGCGGCGACGGAACAGGTCGAAGCGGCAGAGTAATACCGCTCCTCAACGCTTAAGAGTCACGCCCGCTTTTTCCCGCCAATCAGATAAGCCATATCCCAGGCAATCGGGCTGGCTAGCTGGCGCTCCCCGGCAAGACGCTGTGTCAAACTATCGGGCTGGATCGTCTCCCGGTCCGCAACGCCGGCGTCAATTACCCTGTCCACCATGTAGCTGGCGAGATCCTCGATTCCCTGTCCACGTGCCAAGCCCAGCATAATCGCCTCGGCGTGATAATCATCAACGTCCAATCCTGCCTGTCGGAACAGTTTCGGAAGATCGAGGCCCATTGTGATGGTACCGTGCTCTGCGGCTATGGTGCGCCACATCCAGCCATGGGCCTGATCATGCTGCGGAATGGGTTGCGCAGCAAATGGCATACCGATAGCGCTATGCTCCTGAAAGACCATCAAACCATCCGGCTTGAGCGACGCCGTCAATCGCCGCACTGTTTCCTCAGCATCCGGCAGATACATTAATATCCGGCGACCGGCGATGGCGTCAAATGGCTCCCAGTCCGGCAGGCTTCCGGAAAGATCAACATTCTCATAGGTGATATCGGCTTGGTCCGGTTCAGCGGGCTGATCTCTGGCTTCTGCAAGCCGGTCTTCATCACTGTCGACCCCGTGGACATGCCCGTTCTTTCCGACCAACGCAGCCAATTCACGCGTTAACAGGCCATTCGCACAGCCAATATCCAGAACCCGCATGCCCTGCTCCAAACCAATATCGCGCAAAAACCGTGATGTCGGCGCATTGCCTGGATTGATCATAGCTACCTTCCTCATAATAAATGATATGATATAACATATTATTATTTGCTTCCGGTTCAAGTGATTTTTTGGCTTGCAACGATACGCGAAGGGGTTGAAAATGACCGACGCAGGGGGCCAATCAAATATTAAGTCTGGAACCTATGACGAAAACCCTATTCGGCTTCGCCAAAATCACCCCAAAATCCGAACACCATGCCGACGCGCAAAATGCTATCCTCGCCATTGTTGAGGAAACTCGCGCAGAACCGGGATGTATTCAGTTTACAGTGCTGTCCAATCCCGATGATGGCCACATCTTCCTCTATGAAGAATGGCAGGATGAAGCGGCCCTGAAAGAGCATCATGGCAAGCCATATACCAAGGCGGTGATGGACAATTATGACCATTGGCTGGCCGAGCCTTTGCGGTTTGAGACGATGACCAAGCTTATGTGACTGGCTAGGCGCTTTTCTCGCTAAGCGGGTCCGCCTCCGCGCTCAGCCAGTTCATCATGGCGAGCAGATGGTCTGGTTCGGAATCCCTGACAACCTGCCCTGCCAGATCGGCCAAAGAGACCGCTGCCAAACTGTCTCGAAAAGCCTGCTCTGCAGAAGCAAAGGCAGCGGCGATCTGACAGGGTCGTTTACAATCTTCGGGTTTTAGCCCGCAGGGACCGTTTTGGCGAATTTCGGTGCACCGGAATGCCGGGCCCGGACCATCAACCGCTGCGGTAATATCCCAAAGCGTAATCTCGTCCGCTGGTTTGGCGAGACGGTAACCGCCATGTGCGCCGCGTGATGTTTGCGTGATCCCTGCTTTGCTTAAGGCTTGTAGCTGCTTCGCCATATAGGGCGCTGGCACTCCATGATAGCGGGCCAAAGCTTCCGCCTTCAGACCGCGACCAGCGGGAAGGCCGTTCAGCAACGCGGCGGCGTGTGCCGCCCATTCAACACCCTTGGAAATCTGCATCTTCTACCTGTTTTCTTCTCATATTCCGATATTTCATATCCGAATAACATCGCTGCGGCAATTTCCTGACGTAATATTGACAATATTTATTATTCGGATATCTATTGTCTGAATTAAAAATACTCAGATAGGGAATTTGTCATGCAAACCGGAAAACCCGACTTTCTCGACAGGCTGACGCAGCTGCTGATCCTCGCTGTTGGAATATTCGCACTGTTTTTTGGGATGTTCATGATCATCAGTCCGCTCGACTGGTACACCGCGATCCCCACCGTCATCACCACTGGTCCGCCCAATAAGCATTTTATTCGTGATATCGGGATTGCCTATGCAACTTGCGGAATCATTCTGCTCTATGCCAGCGCCAGCCTCCATATGCGCTGGATGGCCGCATTGGCTGGCGGTCTGTGGCTTTCCTTGCACGGATTATTGCATATATACGAGGTGTCAGTCGGCATCTGTTCGCCCGCGGTTTTCTGGGCCGACGCTCCCGGTGTACTGGGTCCGCCGCTGCTCGTGTTGATCGCAGTCGCTATTCTATTCTTTCGTCAGCGCATCGTGCCAGCAGGCGTGCCCGACCGTCTCTTTTTGGCGATGGTAGATCGGATGTCCCCCGGCGAAAGCGCCTATATCCACGAGGTCGCCAGTGCGCCCGGACACATGCTTGAGAAGTTCAAGCATTTCATGCCCGCAAGCAATCACCGTTATGAAGCGAGTGCAGACCTGTTATCCGCCACTCGGATTGGTGCGGTTCTGGTTGAGGATTGCGGACCCTGCGCAATTACCGCTGCGCAAGGGGCATTGGCGGAAGGATTGCCGAGAGATGAGGTCAACGCCATGCTGACCGGCAAGCTGTCCGGCGACAACAAGCTGGCTTTTGATTTCGGTCAGGCCATTGCGCGGCAATCTGCGGAGGCGGATGAGTTGGGGCTACGCATCGAACAGCAGTTCGGGCGCGGCGTCCGGCGGGAGCTTGCCATGGCTGCGGCGATGGTCAGGGCCTATCCGGCCATGAAGCGCGGTCTTGGCCTCACGACCGCATGTTCCCTCACGCCGCTGGAAGTTTGATTGCCCTCCTGCTCTTTAGTCCCTAAGAAATTGGATGAATCCAGCGAAGGGACTTTCATATGGCGCAGGCCGAAACGGATTATCTGATTATCGGCAGCGGTGCCGTTGGTATGGCTTTTGCCGATACCTTACTTGAAGAAAGCGACGCGCATATCACCATTGTTGATCGCCATGGCAAACCTGGCGGACATTGGAATGACGCCTACCCGTTTGTCTCGCTGCACCAACCATCTGCCTTTTATGGTGTGAACTCGACGGAACTGGGCAGCGGGGAGATTGACACAACCGGCTTGAACAAAGGCTATTATGAGCTTTCCACCGGTGCCGAGGTCAACAGCTATTTCGAAAAGGTGATGCACCAGCGCTTCATACCGAGTGGCCGGGTCAGCTATCATCCGATGTGTGACTATATCGGCGACGGCAAATTTGTGTCTCTGCTTTCGGGTCAGGAAAGCGAGATTAAAATCCGCAAGAAGACCGTGGATGCCACCTATTATGGTACCACCGTGCCCTCCACCCACACGCCAAAATTTGAAGTGGGCGAAGGCGTCCAGATGATCCCGCCCAACGGCTTGCCTCAGCTTTGGCAAGGCACCGGACCAAGACCGAAGAAATTCGTCATCCTCGGCGCAGGCAAGACCGCGATGGATGTCGGCGTCTGGTTGCTACGCTCGGGCGCACATGCGGATGATATCGTCTGGGTCTGTCCGCGTGATAGCTGGTTGCTCAATCGAAACCATACCCAGCCCGGTCAGGAATTTTTCCACGAGACTATTGGCGGCCAAAGAGACTTAATGGCGGCACTGGCGGCGGCGGAAACCGCCGACGATCTGTTCCTACGCCTGGAGGCCTGCGGCGTAATGCTGCGGATTGATCCGGATGCCAAGCCAAGCATGTTCCACTATGCAACAATCTCCCAAGGCGAAGTCGATATCCTGCGGCAGATTAAGAATGTCGTCCGCATGGGTCATGTCGAGACCATCGATCAGGGCGGTATGCATCTGAAAGAGGGCGACTATCCGATGCCGGCGGAGACGCTCTATATCGACTGCACCGCAACCGCCGTCGAACGCCGCCCGGTGGTGCCGCAATTTCAGGACGGCCTCATCACATTGCAGATGATCCGGGTCCCGCAACCGGCCTTCAGCGCTGCGCTATCTGCTTTTCTCGAAGTCACTTATGATGATGACGAGACCAAAAACCGATTGGGACAACCCATCCCCCTGCCCGATGGCATTGACACATATCCCGCCGCGACGATGGTCAATATGATGAACCAGTTTCAATGGTCGCAAGACAAGGTCGTCAACAAATGGATTACCCAGAGCCGGCTCGACGGTTTCGGCAAAATGATTTTCGGCGTGTCCCCCGATGATGATGAAAAAATGGCGATACTGGGCGAGTTCAGGACCAATGCCATGGCTGCGATGGGCAACCTGCCGAAACTGATCGCACAGGCGGGTGGATAAGATGTTGAGACATTTTTTCCTTGCTGTGGGACTATCGCTAGCGGCGCCCGTTCTTGCTGCGCCCGATACCAATGCGGCGGCCGAGCATCCCGAGGCGAAGCCTTACAAAAAGAATGCCAAGGCATCACAAGATGTCGATGCCGCTCTGGCCCGCGCTGTGGCGGCGGACAAACGTGTAATATTGGTGATGGGCGCAAACTGGTGCCACGATAGCCGCGGGCTTGCCGGATGGTTTGAAAAACCGCGCTTCGCCGAAATGCTGAAAACCAAATATGAAGTCGTTTATGTCGATGTCGGTCATCGGGATCGCAATGTCGACATTGCCCAGCGATTTGGCATTAAAAAGATCAAGGGCACACCAACCGTGCTGGTCCTGTCCCCGCGCGGCGCTTTGCTCAATCCCAAATCCGCCCCGACTTGGCGAAACGCTGCTAGCCGTAGTGAAGAGGAAACCTTCTCTTATTTTGATCAGTTTACGCCTGAACTGTGATAGTGAATCAGAGATAAATGGGAAAACAGGTGCCGCGCGCTTTGATCTATATTTTAATTGTAATCGGGCTGATTCTATTGGCTCTCGTCTTCATGCCATTGAAGCTCGCAGTCAGCATGGCGGGATTGGAAGGGTCGAAATTTTCTGCGCGGGAGATTAGTGGCAGCATCTGGAACGGCCGGATCGAACAGGCACAGCTCGGTCCTCTTGCGTTGGGTGATCTGGATGCAGGCGTGCAATTTTTCCCCCTGCTTACCGGCAAGATAAAACTGGATCTGGAACGCCCTGCCAGTGCCGGAGACAGCGGGCTCACGGCCACGATCGGGAAACAGGGTTCTGCGCTGCTGGTGGAAAATGCCACGACGATCTTACGCGTCGGAGAGACACTCGCGCCCCTGCCCGCTTCCGATATCTCGCTGGACAATATCAGCGTCGCCTTTGCCGGTGGCCGTTGTCAGTCGGCCAGCGGCAAGGTGCGGCTATCGCTCGATGCCAATATTCCGGGGCTCGACCTCAAACAGGGTCTGCTCGGCAATGCCATGTGCGAAGACGGCGTGCTCGTTCTGCCACTGACCAGCGGATCGGGCATGGAAGAATTGACGATGAAACTGGAGGGCAACGGCTTTTATACCGCGCGACTATTCCTAAATGGGAATGACCGTGCTTGGACATTGCTGCTGCCGACGCTGGGTTTTCGAAAAGTCCCAAGCGGCTATGCGATTAAAGTGGCCGGACAGCTGGGGCAAAAGAGGTAGATCATGAGTAAGCCCGTGAAATTTTCCATTCTTGATCTGTCGCCGGTGCCGCAAGGGGCCGACGTCAAAACCGCACTGGATCGCTCGCTTGCACTGGCACAGCATGGTGAAGCGCTTGGCTTTGAACGCTTCTGGATGGCCGAACATCATGGCATGGCCGGGATTGCGAGCGCGGCGACTTCCGTTGCACTCTCCCATATTGGCGCAGGTACGAAGACTATCCGCATCGGCGCCGGCGGGATCATGCTGCCCAATCATGCGCCGATGGTGATTGCCGAGCAATTCGGGACCTTGGAAGCGCTTTTCCCCGGCCGGGTTGATCTAGGACTAGGCCGGGCACCGGGTTCCGACCAGCGGGTGGCGCAGGCATTGCGACGCAACCTGAACAGCGATCCCAACCAATTTCCGCGCGACGTCGTCGAACTCCAAGCGCTGCTTGAAGGCGACCCGGCACTCGGCATTCAAGCGACACCCGGTGCAGGCGCGAAAATCCCGCTTTATATATTGGGCAGCAGCCTGTTCGGTGCGCAGCTCGCTGCCGCCCTCGGCCTGCCCTATGCCTTTGCTTCGCATTTTGCGCCGCAAGCACTCGACGAAGCTTTGGCCATTTACCGCCGCGATTTCAAACCGTCAGCGCAATTGTCGGAGCCTTATGCGATGTGCGGTTTCAATATCTTTGCCGCCGACACTGATGACGAAGCCGAGCATCTCGCCACCTCAATGATGCAGAGCTTCGTCGCGTTGAGAACTGGCAATCCGGGCAAATTACCGCCGCCAGTGGAGGGTTATCGAGAGAGCCTGCCACCGCAAGCGCAATCCATGCTCGCCCAGATCATGCAGGGCAGCGCCGTTGGGGCACCTGATGCTGTGTTGAACGGTGTCCGCGCCTTTCTCGACCGCACACAGGCGGATGAGCTAATCGTCTGCGGCTCGATCTTCGATCAAGCCGCGCGCGAAAAATCTTATGGCCTAGCCGCCGAAGTCCGAGACCTGATCGCCGCTTAAAAAGCAGAAAAAGGCTTGTCCTTATCGACCCGCACATCCTGCGGCAGACCGAGGACACGTTCCGCGATGATATTTTTCAGGATCTCGTCCGTGCCGCCGGCAATCCGCAGACCCGGCGCCCACATGAAACTTTCCTGAAAAATCGCATCCGCCGGTGCATGATCCTTGTCGGAGATAATCCCGTAATGATCCTGCATCTCGATCGCGCTGTTGCAGATGTCTTGCAAATGATTGGCGGTGATCACCTTGCCGATCGAATTTTCCGGCCCCGGGGTTTCGCCTTTGGACAAGGCGGTCTGGGTACGGAATTTGGTCAGCTTGTACCCCTGCGCAGCGACATACCAGTCCGCCAATTTCGCACGGAACGCCTGATCACTCATCGATCCGGATGACCGGGCATAGTCCATAATTTCGGCCCAATCCGGTCCCGGAGAGCCGCCCACAGCCAACCGCTCGTTCATTAGCGTGACCAAGGCCACTTTCCAGCCCATGCCCGGTTCGCCCAGCCGGTCAGCATCGGGAATACGAACGTCAGTGAAGTAAACCTCGTTAAATTCGCTGCCACCCGATGCCTGATGGATCGGGCGTACATCGACACCTTCTTGTTTCATGTCGACGATGAACATGGTCAGGCCTTTATGCTTGGGCACATCTGGGTCGGTCCGTACCAGCAAGATGCCATAGTCGGAATAATGGGCGCCGGAGGTCCAGACCTTCTGGCCATTAATCACCCAATCATCGCCATCCTTGACCGCTTTGGTCTTCAGGCCAGCGACGTCGGATCCGGCCGCCGGTTCAGAGAAAAGCTGGCACCAGATTTCCTCGCCGAACAACGCCTTTTGAACATAGCGCTGTTTATGTTCGTCGGAACCAAAGGCGATGACGGTTGGGACGCACATACCAAGGCCAATGGCAAAGGGCCCAATCGGCGCATCAAATTTGGATTCTTCCTGATTCCAGATAACCTGCTGCATCGGCGATCCGCCACGGCCGCCAATTTCCTTGGGCCAGGTGATTTGCGCAAATTGGTTCTCGGCTTTCACCTTCTGCCAATCCTTGGCCCGCTTCAGATAATCGTCGCGCCGGCCGGAACGGATCGCGGCTGCTTTTTTGGGTTCAAGATGCTGGCTCAGGAAAGCATTGGCCTCGGCCCGGAATGCCGCTTCTTCTGTTGTATCTGTAAAATCCATCGTCTCGTCCTTCTCGGAATATTATCTACTAAGCCGCGTTTTTCGCTTCGAGCGCGGAAACCAGTTTCTCTTTCCAGACCGCCGGGCTGCCCGCCTGCACCGCCAATAATTTGGCGCGGCGATAATAGAGGTGGCAATCCACTTCCCAGGTAAAGCCCATGCCGCCATGGGTCTGGATATTTTCCTTACTGGCAAACCAGAAGGCCTCCGACGCAGCGACCCGTGCCGCAGCCGCTGCTTCCGGCAATTCGGCTGCATCGGTCGACAAGGCCCATGCCCCATAATAGGCGTTGGAACGCGCCACTTCATTTTTCACGTAAATATCGGCCAGCTTATGCTTGATCGCCTGGTTGCCGCCAATGGGCCGACCAAAGGCATGGCGTTCTTTGGCATATTCGGTCGCCATTTCCAGACAACGCGACGCGCCGCCCAATTGTTCGAAGGCGAGCAATACCGCCGCCCGGTTCATAACCTGATCCAGCACCGTCATACCGTTGCCGGTTTCATGGCCCAATCGCTCGGCGGATGCCCCATCAAATTTAATCTCGGCATGGCTGCGGGTGGGCTCGATGGTCTTGAGCGATTTACGAGAAACCCCGTCCTGATCGAGCGCCACAACATAAAGGCCAGTACCGCTGCCTTCTTTCGCGAGCACAACGGCATGGGTTGCCACATCGCCATCGGTCACCGGCACCTTGGTACCGGACAACGCACTATCCTTGGCGGAAGTTTGAACCGATGCGGCAGAGAGTGCTCCGGGGCCCTCGGTGGTCGCCAGACATCCGACAATGCTGCCATCCGCCACTTTCGGCAATAGCTCCGCCTTCTGCTCTTCGGTTCCCGCCAGCTTGATCGCCTCGGCAAAGAAATAGGCCGACGACCCAAATGGCACCGGAGCCAGTACCCGCCCCAGTTCCTCGGCAATGACGCATAGTTCCAGCATGCCCAGACCAAGCCCGCCATATTCTTCGGGAATAGCGGCGCCCAGCCAACCCATTTCGACTATTTTCTGCCAGACCTCGTCATTGTGGCTGACATTGTCATCATCCAGTACGGCGCGCACATGGGCGCTGGTGCACTGGGCCTCAAGAAATTTGCGCGCTTCATCGCGCAGGAATTTCTGATCATCAGAGAAATCAAAGTTCAATCTACCAGCTCCTAAAAATGTTATTTTGGCGGCGACTAGACACAGCCCGTTGTCCGACGAATCACTGCGCCAACTAATGATCCGAATAGGCCTGATGGAAGTTAATCAGTCAATTAAATTCCATCGCCTAATTTTTGTTCTTTCCTACAAATAACCAAATAGGTTATTTATTGTTCTCACCCCAAGAAAGGAAGATGCTGCCATGAATATCGACACATTGATCGACGACGTCATCGCCATAGAAGGCGATTATTCCAATCATCCCGCTGACCGCGGGGGTCCCACCCGCTGGGGCGTCACCGAAGCGGTCGCACGCAGCCATGGTTATGCTGGTGACATGCGGCATTTTCCCTACGACGAAGCTGTCGCCATATATAAACGCAGATATTGGCTGCGTCCGTCGTTTGATAAGGTCAGCGCACTGGCCCCTCAGCTGGCTGGCGAACTGTTCGACACTGGCATTAACATGGGACCTGCGACCGCGGTCGGCTTCCTGCAACGGGCGCTCAACGCGCTGAACCGCAACGGGCAGGATTTTGCCGATATTGCAACCGACGGCCAAATCGGCCCAAGGACAATTGGCGCCTTGCAGCAATTTCTGGCGAAACGCGCCGACGATGGCGAGGCGGTTCTGCTGAAGGCCGTCGAAGCCTTACAAGGTGCGCGCTATATAAAACTGGCCGAACAGCGCCCGGCCAATGAAGCGTTCCTCTATGGCTGGCTCGCCCACCGCATAGGTTGAAAGTCCGATCGGCCTCCTCCCCAAACCAGATATAAGGAACTAAAACCATGTCTTTACTCTCGACCCTCATCGGCCCCATTTCCAAGATTATCGAGAAGATCATTCCCGACAAAGGTGCCCGTGATCGCGCAATGCTGGAGCTACTCAAACTTGAGGGCAGCCAGGAGATGGAGCAGCTTCGCATCCAGATGTCGGCGATACTGGCAGAGGCCGGATCTCCCGACCCGTGGACCAGCCGCGCGCGGCCGAGTTTTCTTTACGTTATGTATATATTGCTGCTTTGGTCGCTACCCATGGGTTTGATTGCGGCAATCAGGCCGCAAGCGGCTCATGATATCGCCAGTGGCATGAATGCTTATCTTGCCGGTATTCCAGAGCCTCTATACGCGTTATTTGGCACTGGTTATCTGGGCTATACTATGGCGCGGCAGTGGGGAAAAATCCGAGGTGTGGAGAAATAGGCCGCGAAATCAGCAGTGAATAGACGAAGAATCGGGCAGATTAACCGCCTGATTTTTGTGCAATTAACTATTTAAATGCCCAAAAAAGCGACAATTTCAGCCATTTTCTAGGATATCGCACAAATAGACTTGCCATGCCCATATCTTTGCAGATAGAGGGGAAAGTCTAGTTCATTCCAAAGGGGATATTTTAATGTCTAACGAAACAAGTTTCCGCAAAATGCTGGCAGTAGCTGGCGGTCTTGCTCTTGCAGTTCCTGCTCTTTCAGCATGTGCTGAGCAAGCTGAAGATGCTGCTGCTGCTGCAGAATGTGCCGCTGAGTGTGCTGCATGTGCCGCTGAAGAAGCTGGTTGTGCTGCTGCATGTGCCGCTGGTGATGCTGCGTGTGCTGCTGGCTGTGCTGCTGAAGCTGCTGGCTGTGCCGCTGGTGAAGCTGCATGTGCTGCTGCTTGCGCCGCTGGTGATGCTGCATGTGCCGCTGCATGTGCTGCTACTGAGTAATATCAGTAACAGGCATTGGAAAATGCATTAGAAAGGCTGTTTGAGCTTACAGGCCAGATAGCTAAAGAGGGCGTCTCGCTAGTACCCAGAGTGGTACCGGCAGACGCCCCTTTCGTTCAATATGAACATTATCCGAAGGGCGACTGTGTTGCACCCGGCAACAAGTCTCGCTGGTTCTACCATGCGCACAAGCCCGAGGAACGCGAAGAAGGCGAACATGGCCATTTTCACATGTTTCTGCCGCTCGAGATGTTCAAAGGCGTAAACGCGCTTTACGAACCTCCCAAAAAACTTCCCAACGGCAAGCCAACACAAGGCGTCGTTCATTTCGGCGCACTGAGTTTTGGCCTGGATGGCATGCCATTGAGCTGGTTCACAACCAACTATTGGGTCACTTACGAATATTTCATGCCCGCCGATGCCATTGCATCGCGGCTCAAGCTTTTTTCAATGAACAAAGCCTCTGGCGATCCGCTAGTCAACGACTGGCTCACCGCCGCTGTCGAGGTCTTTCATGATCCGATTATCGATATGTTGCACGATCGCGACAAATTTCTAGCCGAAAAGAAAGAAGAACTCGGCGACGCGGTTTTTGAAAATAAAACCGTCGAAATAATGTCCCGAATGGCATTCGACCTTTAAACAACATCAACCGGAAAAAACTGGTGCGCCCGACAGGATTCGAACCTGTGGCCCCCAGATTAGGAATCTGATGCTCTATCCACCTGAGCTACGGGCGCTTGCCCGTCATTTAACGGGTGCTTGTCAGATAGACCAGCTTCAATTTTGCGCTTCGGGCGGCGCTACCGGCAAGGGCAGCGGCACAACATCGATGCCTTCTTCTTCAAGCTCTGCGACATCCTCTGGAGATGCTGTCCCGTGGATAGGCGCCGCATCTTTTTCGCCATAGTGGATCGCCCGGGCTTCCTCAGGAAAATCGCCGCCAACCCACTCTGATTGCTCCAACATTTCCGCTTGTGCTTTGGCCAGCTTGCCAACCATATCCTGAACCTCGGCCGGGAGTGTGACCGCTTTCGCCATTGATTGCTCGTTTTCTTTGGAAGCCCCCAATTCAGTATGCTCCGATTCGACTGATCCAGAGACCGACTTCACACCAGAGCGCTGGTTGCCCTTAATACCGACATTGGGGGCCATCACCGCTTTGTCGACAGCGTTACAACCGCAACTGGGACAATCGATCAGCCCTGCAGCTTGCTGCTTGGCGTAGTCACCTGAAGAACCGAACCAGCCCTCAAATTGATGGCCGCCGTCGCGGCATATAAGATCAAACACAATCATAAAGCACCTTTTGGTGACGCAAAAGTCCGGCGATTGGTGATCGCCGGAATGCGGCTGCGTACCTTCGCAATATCATCCAAGTCAATATCGCATGTCGCGACGCCTGTATCCGCACCCATGTCCAACAGTACGTGCCCCCATGGATCAATCACCATTGAATGCCCGTAAGTCGTGCGACCATCGTCGTGCAAACCGGATTGGGCAGCCGCGACCACAAAAACGCCGGCTTCAATTGCCCGCGCCCGCAGCAATATCTCCCAATGCGCCTCGCCTGTCGGCACAGTAAAGGCAGCGGGTATCGATAATATATCGGCTCCGGCGTTGGTCAGCGCTGCGTATAATGAGGGAAAACGCAGGTCATAACAGACTGAAAGACCAAGCATCGCTTTCTTCACAGGAGCAACGACAGCTTCTGCTCCGCCCTCATAGGCTGAAGATTCCCGCCAGCTTTCGCCAGTGTCCAGATCAACATCGAAAAGATGGATCTTGTCATAGCGCGCCACTATCGTCCCCGACGGGTCGATCAGAAAGGATCGATTCAGCCATTTGCTGGCGTCTGGATCACTTGGCTTTATCGCCAGCGAGCCAAGCGCCACCCAGATTCGTTCATTCTTGGCAGAGGCGCAGGCTTCTTGCAGAACCGGATCCTTCTGCTCTGTATGGATATTGGCAGCTGCCCGGTTTCGATCGCGGTCAACAAGGCCGGTCATTTCCGGCGTAAACAGGATATCAGCGCCTTGGGCCGCGGCTTCACCGATGTGCGCGCGCAATGCTTTCGCATTGGTAGCGGGGTCGATACCGCTGCACATCTGGGCCAAGGCAACACGCATCTGTGATCAGGCCGCCAGCAATGCGTCCAATTTCCCGGCATCTTCCAAAGCTGAAAGATCATCGGAACCGCCAATATGCTGATCATTGATGAAAATCTGGGGAACCGTCGTCCGACCGCCCGAACGCTGGATCATTTCCTCGCGCTTTGGACCGCCCATGGTAATGTCTGTCTCTTCAAAATCCACGTCTTTGCTCTTCAGCAAGCCTTTTGCCCGAAAGCAATATCCGCATGTGAATTTGGTGTAAATTTCGACTTTTGCCATAACAGCTTTCCAATATGTTTCGATTACCATGCAGATGGACCTTCTGCCTTGCTAATTCAACTCTGCTCATATTCGGTCAACACTCTCGCCCAACAGAAAACCGTCACCTGCGCTGCACCGGATGCCTTTAACATTCTCGCACAGGCATTGGCGGTGGAGCCGGTCGTGTACACATCATCAATCAGAATGACGGCCCTTCCCTTTAATTTTGACTGTGTATCATGCGATACCGCGAATGCGTTCTTTACAAGTCTGCGCCGCTCTTTCGCCGACATCGAACGCAGCGGCGGTGTTGCATCTTTGCGAGCGAGCACGCCCGTTTCCATCGCAATTCCGCTGCGCTCGGACAGGGCCCGGCCAATCAGCACGGATTGGTTGAACCCGCGGGACCATAGACGCCAACGGTGAAGTGGCACCGGGACGATCAAAGCATCTGCGGGAATTTCACCCAAAAAACGCTCCAGTTGACCGGCGATTAACTCGGCAAAACCCAAACGCCCTCCATATTTAAGACGCATCGGCAGTAAGCTGCTATTGTCGTCATAAGCCACAACAGCCCGGACCCCGTCATGATCGGGCGGCTTTTTGAGACAGGCTGCGCACTGCGTTCCTGCCGCCTGCTCAAAAGCGAAAGGCCTGCCGCAAGATGCACACCAGGGCTCGGTCAGAAAATCCAGACTATTCCAACAGGACAAACAGAAACGGTTATCTGCTTCAACCGTAACGCCGCAGATTGGACAACGCGGCGGCAGTGCAAAATCGACAACCGGTTTGAGCAAGGTCGACAAAATTTCCATTTGCCCTTGTCGCTCGTTAAAGCGGTGGGCACAAGGCCGTATGAATAATACCGACGGACCAAAGGAAATATTTGATCGCAAGCGTAGACGGCGCATCCGTGATCGCGCTTACGACCGGTCTGAAGGCAAGGACTTTTTGAGCCAGATAATGTCAGAAGAAATTCTGGACCGGCTGTCATTGGTGAAGCGGGATTTCAAAAAATGCCTGATCATCGGCCAAGCAGCTAATGGCCTGCGTTCTCAGCTTAACGATATGGGCATCGAAACTATTGCCGCAGATGCCAGCTTTTTGGCCGCAGCTGCTTTTGGCGGCGTCCAATGCGATGAAGACCGCCTGCCCTTTGCTGATTATAGCTTTGACCTGGTCATCAATGTCGCAACACTGGATAGCGTGAACGACCTGCCGGGAGCTCTGGCTCTTACCCGACGGGTATTGAAACCGGATGGATTGTTTCTCGCGTCTTTCATTGGTGCAGAAAGTTTCACAACTCTCAAATCAGCATTGATGAAGGCTGAGGGCGACCGCGTATCTGTCCACATCCATCCGCAAATTGATATCCGGACGGCTGGCGATCTGATGTCTCGCATTAGATTTGCGCTACCCGTGATCGATAGCGACGGTTTGCGCCTGCGCTACAGCGCGTTGGACAAGCTCGTCAGCGATATCAGGGATATGGGCGGTACCAATATCCTGAAAGACCAGATTCGCTCACTGCCTCGAAATGTTTATGCGCAAGCCAAGCTGAATTTTGAAAACGGCGCAGCAGACGGCGGCAAGACAACCGAACATATAGAAATCATCTACCTGTGCGGATGGGCACCCCACCCCGATCAGCCAGTCCCGGCACGCCGCGGCAGTGGCCAGATGTCGTTGAAGGATGCTCTCAACAAATCTCCGAAAGATTGAAACGAAACTAAAGGACAGTCATTAATTGTGCCACTAGCGGCACATCGGCCGGCGGCATATCCAGATGCTGCAATTCTGATAATGGCAGCCATTTCACATCAGACGATTCCAGATTTTGCGCTTCACCCGTCCAATCATGACACGTATACAATAGCAGCAGCAGATGCTTCTCCCCCAAAGCTTCACTGGCAAAGGCGACAGGCGTCAAAGCGCCAGTCTCTATTGCCAGTCCCAACTCTTCTTTTAGTTCGCGTACAAGTGCCTTTTCCGGCGTTTCACCCGATTCGACCTTACCGCCGGGGAATTCCCAAAGCCCGGCCATCGGCTTGCCCGGAGGCCGCTTTTGTACCAGAATATTGCGGTTTTCATCGACCAGGGCCGCGGCGACCACAAACAGATATGTCGGATTATTTTCCACTTTTTTTTGCGATGTAAGGATTTTGTTAATCCCTTTCTGTGAAACACGGATCGTTCGCAACTTAGCAGAACTTTAGAAGTGAAGAGAGGGATATAATGGAACTGTTTAAAAAATTATATCGTTCGGAACAGGGGGCGACGGCCGTGGAATATGGTCTGATTTTGGCACTCATCGCGATCACCGCAATTGTGGCGATTAGCGGCGTGGCAAATTCAACCGGAAACATGTGGAATACAGTGGCTGACGAAGTAGTCGCAAGTTCCTAAACGGCCGTATGTCATTAAACATTTATAAAGTTTTCTGAATTAGTGTGTTCATTATCGGCCCGAGTTTAAGGGTTTGATTGGGTAAGTGAAGTTTGTCAAATATAGGAGACCAGACATGAAACTCGTACGTAAAATGTTTAAGAACGAAGAAGGCGCAACGGCTATTGAATATGGTCTGATCGCTGCTCTGATCGCTGTTGCAGCTATCGTTGCAATGGGTCAGCTGGGTAACACCCTCAGCAACACCTTCAACGAAGTTGAAAGTGAAATGGCTGGTTAATCTTCGGATTAATTTAGAAATTTGGGACGGCAGCCTGAAAAGGCTGCCGTCTTTTTTTGTGCATGAGCAAATCGACTAGAATCAGTAGGTAACAATCTTTACCTTCTGACCTGCCCGAAGGTTGTCGGTAGAGCGCATCCGGTTCAACACCAAGAACCGATCCTTCTGATAGTCGGAATAGGCCATTTTGCGCGAGAGACTGTCAATCGTGTCGCCACTTCTGACCGTCACAACATCAATTTTCCGCGGTTTTATCGCGGCAGCCTCACGGGTCGTCAGCCGCTTAACACTCTCATACATTGGTGTGAAGACAGAAGTCCTGCCTGCAGGTGCCAATGTTGCAAAATGAAAAGCACTGCTTTTCGAGAATTCGTAAGCAAATATTGTCACATCCACCTGACCATTGCGGTTGTTTACTCGGCCAGTCGCATAAGATGCCGGCAGGCCATTGATCGTTGTTCGCTGGATATCACCATAGGCAATATCCTGCCCCTTGCCTGATAAGGCCTTGAAAGCGGAGGAAATATAAGTCGCCATATTGCCGTTATAGGGACCGGTTGTAAATTGCCCTTGGCCGGCGGAGCCGCTAAGCGTCACAGCTCTGGTACCGTTTTGCATACCAAACCCATTGGGTACGGTGAATTTCAATTTCAGATCCGGGTGAAGGAAGTTGTTACCCTCTATCACGCCCTGCTTGGGATCATCACCATATAGAACCCCATCCAGATTCCGCAAAAAGGCTTCGCGATTACGCTTTCCGCCCGAGACTCCAAGCTTCCCGGCATTTCTAGCAGCCCTCGATACGCGTTGCACAGGATTGGGATGGGTACTCGCCCATTCGGGAACGCTCCGCGCGTCCCGCCCGGCCACTCGGGCATCAATAGCAGACTGCGCTGCCAATGATTCCAGCATTGTTGCCAACGCATCAGGTGCGTATCCGGCAGACGCAAGATACCGGATACCCAAGTCATCCGCCTCATATTCCTGTTTTCTGGAATATCTCAGCGTCAGCAACTGGCTACCGGTCCCGAAAACTTCCTGACCCAGTTTTCCCAGAGCAGAATCCCCTAAAAGAACGGCTGAGCCAATCTGGCCCAATACACCCAAAATGCTATTTCGCCTGGCCGCTTTTTGTCTTTTTTCTCCGTGAAGCGCAGCAACATGACCCACTTCATGGCCCAAAACGCCGGCCATCTCGGCCTCGTCATTCATCAAAGCCATTAACTGCCGCGTCAAATAGACATAGCCTCCGGGTATAGCAAAAGCATTGTTTACAGGGCTATTAAGCAGCGTCACTGTAAAGTCACTGCGCGCATCACCCAGTCCTGACTGCACCGCAATATCCTGTCCAATCCGGACGACATAGGCGCTTTGCGGACCGGTATAAGCCCCGCCAAATTCCTGCAATAATTGTGGATGCGCCTCTGCGCCTTTGCGTTTGTCTTTAGCAGAGATAGAGCGCACTTCGCCGCGCTCACCGGATGAACTGCTACCGGCTGATTCAACCGCACCTGCGTCAGCACCCGAACCACCGCAGGCCGCTAACGACAATATCGCGGCAGTTGAAAGCAATTTCTTGGATATGGTTCTCATCAGACTCTCCTTACGTCTCAGCCTATATGAGAGAGCAGTTCAGCGAAAGGGGAGCGAATGTAAAATAGCGTAGCCTTGACCCTGTTGAGCCTCATCTAACTGTCCAGCTTCGTGACGAGAACGCTATATCGTTCCAATTTTCAGGAATTTGTCGCGGCGCAGAGCGCGCAATTCTTTTCGATCCAGTTTCTGAAGCGCCTCAACTTCTTCAACAATCGCTTTACCCAATGTGGCAATGGACAGGTTTCGATCGCGATGCGCTCCGCCCACGGGCTCTTTCACTATCCGGTCTATCACGCCAAGCTTCTTGAGATTTTGCGCCGTGATTTTCATGGCATCGGCCGCTACGTCCGCTTTGTCGCCGGTACGCCATAGGATCGAAGCACAACCTTCTGGCGATATGACGGAATACACGGCGTGCTCCAGCATCAAAACGCGTTCTGCAGCCGCCAGTGCCACAGCACCGCCCGAGCCGCCTTCGCCGACAATCACGGCAACCATGGGAACGCCAAGAGACAGGCATTTTTCGGTAGACCGGGCAATTGCTTCGGCCTGCCCACGCTCCTCTGCGGAAACGCCAGGAAAAGCGCCGGAAGTATCGACCAAAGTAACCACTGGCATAGAGAACCGGTCGGCAATATCCATCAAGCGAATGGCTTTGCGATACCCCTCCGGCTTTCCCATACCGAAATTGTGGCGCAGCCGACTTTCGGTATCATCGCCTTTCTCGTGGCCAATAACGACAAGACGCATGTCACCAATCTTAGCAAAACCGCCGATGATCGCTTGGTCGTCACCAAAGTTGCGATCCCCACCCAGTGGCACAAATTCGTCAAACAGGCCGGAAACGAGATCCTTGAAATGTGGCCGCTCGGGATGCCGCGCAACTTGGGTCTTCTGCCAAGGCGTCAGATTCGCATAGGTATCGCGGAGCATTTTTGCCGATTTTGCCTGTAATTTGGCAATTTCGGACTCGATATCCAGCGATCCTTCGTCGGCGGTTTCTCTGAGTTCAATAATCCGCGATTCAAGGGCGGCAATCGGTTTTTCAAAATCTAGAAAAGATGTCATCTTATTCGGTTAGAACCGCCAGACAAAAACGTCAACGCGTCAGATTACGACGGCTGAGCGGATGGCGGTTATTCACCAATTCCACCAATCGGGCGCTGTCAACGTGCGTATATATTTGCGTCGTGCTAATATCGCTGTGACCGAGCAAGGTTTGCAAAGCACGAAGATCAGCCCCCCCTTCAAGTAAATGAGTTGCGAAAGCGTGCCGGAGAACGTGAGGGCTGATCTTTGCAGGACTGATATCAGACTTAACAGCCAAGTCTTTGATAATCTGAAACAAACGAATGCGACTGATATGCCCCGTGCGAGAGGGAAACAGATATTTTTCATCGGCGTCGACAAAATCGCTCCACCGTTTGACCGCACTGCGTGCGCGGTCGGAAATGGGTACAAGCCGCTCTTTCCCGCCTTTCCCGCGGATAATCAGGAACGGGCGATCCACCATCACAGATTTGCGTGGCAGAGAGACAAGTTCGCTGGCCCTGAGCCCTGAGCCATATAGCAGTTCAATCAAAGCCGACAGCCTGGCGTCGTTCGGCTTTGTCTGTGGTGAGGCCAATCTGTTTTCAATGGTTTCGAAAAGCCGCGCGATTTCATCATGCGACAAGACC
This sequence comes from uncultured Sphingomonadaceae bacterium, assembly GCA_947495985.1. Classification (GTDB taxonomy): domain Bacteria; phylum Pseudomonadota; class Alphaproteobacteria; order Sphingomonadales; family Sphingomonadaceae; genus Parasphingorhabdus. The sequence continues at coordinate 106,539 of CANMBD010000001.1, read as the reverse complement.
TTTGGCAAACTGCGCTGCCCGCCGGGACGCGGCAATGCGTCCGAAGGATCATCCTGACGAAATCCCTCCTCAACCAGAAAGCCAAAAAAACGGCGCAAGGACGATGATTTGCGTGAAACGCTATTGTTTTTCAGATCACTCCAGGCACTGGCGACATTCTGCAAGGCGCCCCGGTCACTGTCTGCCAGCTTGCCTTTGGCAAAACTGGATGCCTGTTCAAGATCTGACCGATAGGCTGATAATGTATTTTTGGATGCACCGCCTTCCGCAGCCATCATTTCCAGAAATCTATCGATATAGACGGTGTCATTACTCATGGGACCATAACGATAACGACGGCTTGCTTGATTGGAAAGCCGTCTATGATTCCGCGGATATCATGTTCGCATCAGCGCTTCGGCAGCGATCATGCGTGCTTCCGCTTCCATACCCACACGAGACAGCGAACGGGTGATATAGAATAGATGGAGCGGCGACATCGCGTTCCAGTCCCGCCCCTGCATGCCGACGGCTGTCAAAAGCGCCACCGTGCCGCTCTGCCCGCGCTGAGCGGCAGATCTTATCGCACCGGTCCATCTGGTTGTTTCATCCAGATCAACTTCCAAATCGCTGGAAACGCTTTGAAGTGTCTCGGGATCAATACGTCCTAAACCGGCCAGCGCTGCAAGAAGAAACTGGCTCTTCAGCTGATCGACACTCTCGTCATTGTCGCTAAACTCATCAAGTGCCGATGCGTCAACGGTAACGGCAGCATTGGGGGCACCTACCGCCAGCAAAGCCCATCCGTTGCTACCCGCATCCACCTGGTCTGCCCAACGCGCAGCGTTACGGTCCAGACCAGCGGATAACATCGATGCGATCAAATCCCCGCTGGCATCCTTCAAATTTTCCGATGCCGGAATCTTCGCAGCTGCACGAGCTGTCAGAATTTTCGCAGAATAGGACGTCAATGCTCCGTTGGAGCGGTCCCAAAGCGTACGCATTGCTTCAATACGTCCCGTCGCTGTTCCCTGGGTATAAGCCTGCCGCAGAGTCGAGGCCCGTGCTTTCAGATCGTCACTCGCCTCCGGATCGTCATAAGTTGCCGCATAAAGATCGACCATGGCCCTGTTAGACAACACGCCGATCGCGGCTGCGGTATCCGCCGCCTTCATCCGTGAATCCCTGGAAAGCATAGGTGCCCTGGCGCGCCAACCTTGCACATGCCGGCCGGCCTGTTCGTACAAACGGTCAGGTGGCTCCACGCCGGTTGCAGATCCCAGGCCAAAGCGCCAATTGTTGAAATATTCTATGTCATCCCAGTTTATCGAAACTGCGCGTCGCCCTTCAAAGCCCGCACCCACGGTTTTTTCCGCGAGCAGATAATCTATACCGGTCGCCGTTTTCTCTCTTGCAGCGATACGCAATAGCGATGAGGCACGGCTTTGTTCACCGGAAAATGAAGCGCAAATCGGGCGGAACATAACCCATGTCGGCGCCTCACTGGCCCTAACTCCGCCTTCTACATAAGGGCAGATACCGGCGGGGTCTGCCGTTGCCAGATGAGCTTGCATGGCGACAGTATAAAGCCGCGGTGTGAAATTGCCGCCATCGACCTTCAATACCAGCCCGCGTGCTGCTTCTGCTTCTCCCATAAGCAACAGCCGCCACGCACGTTCGGCAACCCAATCAGCCGGATTGACATTTTCCGGGCTAACCACCTTGCTCAGCAAAGTACGGCGCAGCAAAATTGACCCCCAACGCGAAATAATCGGGCCATGGAGGTTTTTGATGAGATTGGTCAGATATTGACCACCTTCTTCACCAAAAGCATCGGGTGCCATCCCTCCTGAATTCTCTGTCAGCACTCCAATTTGCGCCATTGAGCGCCGGGCACCGGGTGCCAGATAATATTGCGGCTGCAACGCATCGTCCAGCGCACTCAAATTACCGTCTTCATCCAGATCCAATATCGAATCAGGTGATCCGATCGCTACATCAGAAGCTGAAGTTGGACCGCTTGGGACTGATCCGCCTGAAGGCGGATTGATCACAGGAGATGGTGCTGGTGTTGGACCAGGCGCTGGTGTTGGCTGCGGCGCGGGGGTTGGTGTAGGCGCAGGAGCAGGATCACCGAAACCGGGTGGTAATAGAGATTCAGGTGAACTCTGACCCAAAACGGGCAAAGACAGCGCGAGAGCAGAAATGCCAGCCGTCGCAAGCGATATATGTTTCAGGCGGACGCGCATCGCTTAATTCAATTCTCCGCCAACCACCGGTTTTTCGACCGGTTTCATGTCTTGTTCGACGTCCATAGATGCCAAAAGGAACATCGCTCCGATAATGGCGACCAGAAAGATGATCAGAAAAACCAAGTTACGCGGCATCTTTGTTCCAATATCTTTCTTTTTACCAAATTTACAGGCGCAGGCGCATTGGGTTTTGCACTCACCACCATCCTCTGTATAGCCTTTGCCTCAATGGACAAAAACATGAAAGACCCTTTTGACCGATCCACCGAAGAATCCGGTGAAGAGTGTGGTATATTAATCGAAAAACCTCTGGTTTTGATCGGCTTAATGGGTGTTGGTAAGACAACCGTCGGACGCAGATTGGCGAAAAGGCTGAGTTTGCCATTTGTTGATGCTGATGAAGAGATCGAAAAAGCAGCGGATCTCAAAGTCTCGGAAATTTTCGATCGGTTTGGCGAAGAATATTTCCGCGACGGTGAAAGGCGGGTGATTGCGCGTCTTATGGAGGACGGCCGACAAGTCATCGCAACCGGCGGCGGGGCGTTTATGAACGAAGAAACCCGCGAGCTGATTTTATCAAAAGCAACGGCGATCTGGCTCGATGCAGATATTGACATATTGGTGAAGCGTGTCGCCCGCCGCGATACCAGGCCATTGCTAAGAAGCGGTGATCCCGAGACAATATTGCGCGATCTGGCTGCCAAAAGAAACCCAGTCTACGCGCTGGCCCATCTGCATGTAACGGGCAACGACGCGCCGCATGATCTGACCGTCGAAAATATCATCAAGGTACTGCGTAAATGAACCGTATAGCCGTTAATCTTGCTGGCAATGGATATGATATCCTTGTCGAGCCCGGCGCGCTGAGCACTCCCTCTGTTCATCTCGCACCTCATATCAGCAACAACAGGGTTTTCCTGATTACTGACGCCAATGTCGCGACGAAATGGCTCGAACCGTTGCAAACCGATTTGCAGAAATCCGGCGTTAAGGTAGTCCATCACGTGCTTTCCGCCGGTGAACATACAAAAAGCTGGGCAGGACTTGAAGAGCTTACCGACTGGCTATTGGCCGAAGGTGCGGAGCGATCGGATACGCTTGTCGCTCTGGGTGGAGGCGTCATCGGTGACCTGACGGGCTTTGCCGCAGCCATCCTGAAACGTGGCTGTCATTTTATCCAGATCCCGACAAGCCTGCTTGCACAAGTTGACAGCAGCGTCGGCGGAAAGACTGCAATTAACAGCCGGGCGGGAAAGAACCTGATCGGACGGTTTAACCAGCCGAAATTTGTTCTCATTGACCCGTTGGTGCTGGACAGTTTGCCAGACCGTGAATTGCGCGCAGGCTATGCCGAAGTCATCAAATATGGCCTGATCAATAACGTAGCTTTTTTCGAATGGTGTGAACAAAATGGCGCGGCGCTGCTAAACCGTGATCCCAAGGCTCTAAGCCATGCCATAACCGAAAGCGTTCAGGCGAAAGCAGATATCGTCGCAGAAGACGAGAAAGAACTCAGCGGGCGCCGGGCGTTACTTAACCTCGGTCATACGTTCGGACATGCGCTGGAAGCGGAAACCGGCTATTCCAGCGAACTGGTACACGGCGAAGCAGTAGCCGCCGGAATGGCGCTGGCCTTTCACTACTCCGTCAGACGCGGCCATTGTGACGAGTCCGACGCGCGGCGCGTCGAAAGCCATCTGAAAAGTGCAGGACTACCACACAGCCTGAAAAGCGCTTCGATCAAGGCTGCGGGCCAACGGCTAGTTCAGCATATGCTGCATGACAAGAAAATGACGGCCGGGAACCTGCCCTTTCTATTGGCCAACGGTATCGGGCAAACCTATCTCGCCGATGATGTTGATTTGGATGATGTTGCGACGTTTCTCGATCTGGCAGATTGAATTCGCTTGCTAGTCACCGCCCTTGTTTGCACCGGTAATTCCAAAACCCAAATGCCTGCCAGCAAGCATGTCTCCGGCAGCGCGCTGTGCCTCTAGGCGGTCACAATCGAGTTGCCGAAACTCTCGATCCACCTCGTCAATTAGCGATTCATCCACGTCGATCGCCGTCATAGTCTGACGCGCCAAATGGATTGCCGATTCAAAGACCTCACGCTTTACACCGTCGAGACCGGCCTTTTTGACCTCCAGCAAATGAACCCGATCATAAGCACGTACAAACAGTTTTGCTTCAGGGAATGACATTTTTATCATGTCGAGCGATTCGGCGTTTAACTCCTTGCCATCCATACAAAAAACAATCGCTGCACATTGATCGGCCCCTGCTCCCCGCAACAGATCAACCCGGGTGCCGTCGCCATAGAAAACCTTGCGGCCGAACTTTTGGCTAACCCCGATTTGCTGCGGTTTGATATCGATGATTGTAACCGGAATATTGGCCCCGCTGAGCATTTGGGCGACTGTTTGGCCGAACCGGCCATGACCCACCACAATCGCAGAAGCCTGGCCTGCCTGAGAGGGATCGTCCAGATCGACATCGCCTTCTGTCCGCGCAACATTAAAACGCTCTACAATCAGCATAAGCAGGGGTGTTGTTGCCATCGAAACCGTAATCACAGCACCAAAAAGACTGCTGGCTTCCGACTGGATAAGCAGCGCTTTTTCGGCTTCGGCAAATAGCACGAAACCAAATTCACCGCCCTGACTGAGCAACATGCCCATGCCTAGTGCAGGCAAAGTATCCATGCCGAACAGTTTGCCCAGACAGAATATGATGACAATTTTTGTCACAACCAGTGCAATGGCCGCACCGAACACAAAAGCGGTATTCTCTGCGATCACTCCGACATCAAGCATCATCCCCACAGCCAGAAAGAACAGCCCCAGAAGCAAGGATCGGAAAGGATCAATATCCGCTTCTAATTCGTGACGATACGGGGAATTGGCCAGCATTACACCAGCAATGAAGGCTCCGAGAGCAGGCGAGAGGCCGATTAGTTCCATTAATGCGGCGCTGCCAAAAACCGCAACCAGTCCGGCCACAATGAACAATTCCCGCTCGGCAATCCTGCCGATCAGTTCCAAGGCGGGTTGCAGCACATATCGCCCCGCCAATATCAGTCCGCCAATCGCAACAACACCGAGAATCGCGGTCATCCAGCCGGACAATGCTCCGGGTTCTGCCGGTGCTCGGGACAATACACCGATAATCGTCAGAAGCGGGATGATCGACAAATCCTGAAACAGCAGGATCGAGAATGCTTTTTCACCGGTTGGCGTATTCAGCCTTCCAGAGGACTGCAGCATCGGCAGCACCTGCGCTGTCGATGACAGTGCGAGCGGCAAACCAAGTGCAATAGCGGCTCCAAAGGTGAAGTTTGTCGTCGCCATAATCAACAGGAACAAAGCAATTCCGCAAAAAACAACCTGGCTCATCCCCAGACCGAATATCGCCTTGCGCAGCCGCATAAGACGCGCAGGCGCCAGTTCCAACCCAACAAGGAATAGCAGCAGGATGATCCCGATTTCGGAAAATTCGAGGATCGTCTCCCCCTCACTGATCAGTCCGAAACCTTGCGGTCCGATCAATATACCGGCGATCAGATAGCCCAGAACAGCACCTATCCCGAACTTGCGGAACAAGAGCACCAAGAGCAAAGCCGCGCCCAGCATGATGAAACCGCCCAAGAGCAGATCACCCATATGTGCTTCTGCTCCCTCCATTCCTTAGGCCGCCTCGCTGGCGTTTGCTGCCGATTTGAAGGCAGCAAGGATAGCATCAAAAGGCAATAAAATCGCAGCATGTCGTCCAGGATGATCTTTCGCAGCCCGAAGATGATCCATATTATCCCACGGACCGGGATCATCGTGAGAACCACTCAGAAAACCGGACAGGTAATCTCTTGCGACCGCAATGTCTTTTGCAGACTTGCCAATCGCTTCCGTCCCGACAATGGCAGTAGAAGCCTGCCCCAATGCACACGCATTTACCTCTATTCCCAATTGCGCAATGGATCGGTCTTCAGACAAGATGATATCGGCAGCCACCCGGCTTCCGCATGCACGAGAACGGACCTCCGCCGTGCCATCAGGCTCTTCCAGCCGCGATTGATGCGGAATGGACACCGCCAGACGCAATATATCCCGTGTATATAGCGCGTCGCTCATTCTTCCACTTCCGCCATTTCGCGCTGCTCCTCTACGAATTGAACCAGAGCATCACCGCTGGCATTAAGCAATGGATAAGTGCGGCTATCTGCAATCCATTCAGGGCGCGCTTCCGCTGCACCATAGATGCCATCATAAACCAGCACCACCAGCAGATACGCCAAGGTTGCCCCGATCAGCCCCTTGATCATGCCAAAACCAAAGCCAAGCACGCGGTCAATCGGACCGAGCAGTGATTTGCGTGATTTGCGCCCAACAGACTTGGCGAGCCAGCGTCCCAAAGCATAGGTGACAATCACAATCGCGCAAAAAGCCAATACTGCAGCTCCGCCATCATTACCAATTGGCGCGATCAGGAAATCCGTGACAGGCGTATGCAAGAACCGGACGGCGAAGATAACCAGCAGCCAAGCAATGAGAGACAGCGTTTCCTGCACAAATCCGCGCAGAAAACCCAGCACAGCCGCGCCCCCCATCAACGCCAATACAAAAATATCCAAACCGGTCATTAAGACTAGCTAATCGCGGCCAAGCATATGGTCAACGAGATTGGCAAGCTTCGCAAAGTTCACACAATTCACACCTGGGGCAGAGTTTTCTTTGGATGCCGGTATCAAAGCTCTTCCGAAGCCTAATTTCGAAGCCTCCTTCAACCGCATTGGTGTGTTGGACACTGCCCGAATCTCGCCAGAGAGCGCGATCTCTCCAAAGATCACAGCATCGCTTGGCATCGGTTTTTCGGCATGGGCGGAAATCAGGGCCGCTGCGACGGCCAAATCGGCTGCGGGATCAGTCAGGCGGTATCCCCCGGCCACATTCAGATATACTTCTGCGCCCGAAAAACTGAGCCCGCAACGCGCTTCGAGCACCGCCAATATCATGGCGAGGCGAGAGCTATCCCACCCAACAACAGAACGCCGCGGAGTAGCACCGCTAGCCAGACGAACAGTGAGCGCCTGGATTTCGACCAGCACCGGCCGTGTTCCCTCCAGAGCCGGAAAGACAGTGGCGCCCGTCACTTCTTCGCTACGGTCTGTCAAAAACAGCGCTGATGGATTCTGGACCTCGCTAAGGCCCATTTCCTCCATCGCGAACACACCAATTTCATCAGTGCCGCCAAAACGATTTTTGATCGACCGCAATATCCGATATTGATGGCTGCGTTCGCCCTCAAAGCTCATTACCGTATCGACCATATGTTCAAGAACGCGCGGCCCGGCGATATTACCGTCTTTCGTCACATGCCCAACGAGCATGATCATCGTGCCGTGTTCCTTGGCAAATTTGATGAGTTCCTGCGCCGATGCCCGCACCTGACTGACGGTTCCGGGTGCACCTTCAATCAAATCGCTATGCATGGTTTGTATCGAATCAATCACCACAAAATCGGGTGCATCTTTCCCAAGCGTGGTCAGTATGTCGCGAACCGATGTTGCAGAAGCCAGTTTCACAGGTGCCTTCCCCAAGCCAAGCCGCCGGGCGCGCAACCGAACCTGATCCGCAGCCTCCTCGCCGGAAATATAGGCTACCGAAAGGCCAGCCTCGGCCAACCGGGCGGAAACCTGCAAGAGCAAAGTCGATTTACCAATTCCCGGATCGCCGCCCATCAACGTTGCCGAGCCAGCCACAAGGCCGCCGCCTATAGCCCGGTCAAATTCTGCGATTCCGGTAAGCTTCCGCTCGGGCAGCGCGATGTCGCTGTCGAGACCGACCAGCCGAACCTCCCTGCCGCCGCTCTGCAAGTTATGCTTGGCCGCAAATACCGTATCCCCGGCCTCTTCAACCAGCGTATTCCATTCCCCACAATCCACGCATTGTCCCTGCCAGCGATGGGAAATCGAACCACATTCCTGACAGACATATTTTTTCTTCGATTTGGCCATAAGAGCTATCTATCAGAACAAATACGGAACACCAGCCTTTTCATTCATTCAGGATTCACGCATCCAAATGCATGTTTTCAGGATGAAAATTTCTCGAAGGCAAATCATTGCCGCAGCTGGTGTCAGCTTGCTTCTGCCCCCGCGACTGAAGGCGAAACCGCTGGATCGCGCGAAAAAACTGGTTCGGGCGGCGCGCGGCCAGGTTGGTATTACGACCGTTTACAGCCAAGCTTATCACGGCATCGGCTATCCGAACGGAGATTTTCCGCGCAAATCTGGTGCGTGCACTGATGTCATTATTCGCGCCTATCGCGATGGCCTTGATCTGGATTTACAAAAACTCATCCATCTGGACATGAAGAAGGCATTTTCGGCCTATCCCAAAATCTGGGGTCTGAAGACGACTGATCGGAATATCGACCATCGCCGCGTCCCGAACATGCGTACCTTCTTCAAACGGCAAGGGGCGGTCGAGCCATTTTCAAAAGACCCTGAAGACTGGCTCCCCGGCGATATCGTCACGAGCATTATTGACGGCAGACTTGCGCATTGCGGGATTGTTTCGGATCGCAAACTGCGAAGCCGCCCGCTGCTGATCCACAATGTCGGACGGGGCACCCGCGAAGAAGACCGGCTCTTTGCGTGGCCAATCACAGGCCATTATCGTTGGGCGGTCTAGCGATATTGGTCCAATTCCACGCTTGCACACTCCCTGCCATCCTGTAGTGAAAAATCATGCGGCAAAAAGAACTCCGACTGGCCCTGATCTGCTATGGCGGCGTGAGCCTCGCCATTTACATGCATGGCATCACCAAGGAAATCTGGAAGCTTGCCAAGGCCAGCCGGGATTTTCATGACGGCCAGAAAAACGATAGCTGCAGTCGCGGTACCTATTACGACATATTGGATTGGATAGAGCAGGAAAGCACCGTCAAATTGCGGGTGCTGCCCGACATTATCGCAGGCGCCAGCGCGGGCGGGATTAACGGCATATTCCTGTCGCAAGCCATCATATCAGGAGAATCTCTCGAACCGCTGACCGATATGTGGCTGGAAACAGCCGATGTCGATACGCTGCTGGATCCCGATGCGCGGCCCCTGTCACGTTTCTCCAAATTCTGGGCAGAGCCGATTGCCTGGATGGCACTTGGCCGTAAAGGCGGCGCGGTGGAACAGACGGTTTCCAAGGAAGCGCGCGAAGAGGTAAAAATGAAGCTGTCCCGCTTCGTCCGGGCACGCTGGTTTGCGCCTCCATTTGGCGGAAAGATATTCTCCGGCCTGATCATGGACGCGCTGGCAACCATGAAGAAGACCAAGCGCGGTCCCAAATTGCTACCGCCGGGGCAACCGCTTGATTTATTTGTCACAGTGACTGACTTTGTCGGTCATCCGGAAAAGCTGCAACTCCATAGTCCGCCAGAGGCTCTGGAGATGGAACATCGCATCACCATCAGTTTTTCCACGCGTGGCAAGCCGGGCGGCGATATCGCTGATCCCGCCGAACTCGTCTTTGCCGGCCGGGCAACAGCCAGCTTTCCGGGCGCTTTCCCGCCGTTCACCGTTACAGAATTGGACAATGTTCTATCCGACCGCGATCAGGTCTGGACCAACAGGTCACGTTTTCTAAGGCGGATATTGCCCAATCAAAGCCGGGCCGGCACCGCCAATGATACGGTGCTGATTGATGGTTCCGTTTTGGCGAACGCACCATTTGCGCAGGCCATTGAAGCGTTGAAAAACCGGCCAGCGAAGCGGGAAGTGGATCGGCGTTTTGTCTATATCGACCCAAGACCGGACCTGGATGTCGCCAAAAGCGACCGGGCGCTGCAACGGCTTCAGGCAGCGCAGGAGGCCGAGGACGAAAACCTCCCCGGCTTCTTCTCGACCATATTCGGGGCGATATCCAATATTCCGCGAGAGCAACCGATCCGCGACAATCTTGATGACATATCGCGGCGGTCGAACCGGATTATCCAGATGCGGCAAATTACCGATAATCTGCGCGGAGAGGTCGAGCAGAATGTCGAAGCCATTTTCGGCCGTACGCTGTTTCTGGACAAACCGACGGCGGCCCGGCTTGCTGCATGGCGGCGCAAGTCGCGGGACAAAGCCGGTAAACTCGCAGGCTTTTCCTATAGCGCCTATGGCCATCTTAAGCTCGCGACTGTGCTTGAGGACATTGCCCATACAGTGAGGCGGGCGAAGGCTGATTCCAATGTCCATAACCACCATGCATTGCGCGAGGCGCTGTGGGCGGAACTGCGGGAGCGCGGCTTTGAGAATATCGCCAAAAAAGGCGGTGCTGGTCCGTCAAAGCTCGCCGCCGATTTCTTCCGGCAGCATGATCTGGGTTATCGCATCCGCCGGCTGCGGTTTCTGGCCCGGCGTTTTGCCGAAGATCTCGATAGCGCGCATCCCGATGACTATGCGGTGATCGAGCAAATGCATGATGTCATATATGACTGCCTGTCCTTGTATATTGAGCGCGAGACGATTGAATATCTGGGCGATAACTTTGTGGCACTGGCCAAGAATGCCGAGCATGCACCGGCCGCAATGCTCGACAGTCTGGCCAAGGCCCGTGATCTCGTCTCCGCCGATGCTTTGGTCGATGCCAAGCTTGCCGAAGCGATGGCGGGACTGCCCAAGCCGGAGCGCCGATCCATGCTGCTCGCCTTTCTCGGCTTCCCGTTTTACGACGTCGCCACCCTGCCCCTGCTGCAAGGCGAAGGTCTCGACGAATTTGACCCGATCAAGGTGGACCGCATTTCCCCTGAAGATGCAAAATCGATCCGTCAGGGCGGCGTTGCAGCAACATTAAAAGGCATTGAGTTCAATAACTTTGGCGCATTTTTTAGCAGGAACTATCGCGAGAATGATTATCTCTGGGGCCGGCTCCACGGCGCCGAGCGGATGACTGATATCCTTCTCTCGACCCTCCCCGAAGCGAAGCGCCCTGACGCGGAAAAGACGCTGGCATTCAAAAAGACATTGTTCCGTGCAATCATTGATGAAGAGGAACAGCGGCTGACCAAAATTGGTCCACTGATCATCTCCCTCCGCAAGGAAATTGAGCGCGCGACGCCGTAATATTTAACACAGATGCTTAGTGTTTATGGTCGCCCTTTCCATGGGCCGGCATTTCCAAACTTTTGAACACAGCCTCAACAAATGCGTCACCCTTGATGAACGCGTCTTTATTGGTGTCCCACTGAGCGGCAGGCTTCATCGCCTGAATCTGTTCCAACGTCTTGCCCTCACCACGCGCTTTTTCGACCGATCCGATAACGCTTTTCAGCATATCGCGATAACCCGTCAGATCAGCCTTGGTCGCCATCGGGCCGTGCCCTGGAATGATTTTGGTTTCGTCATTCACCATGGTCAGTGCTTTTTCAGCCGCCGCCAATACGCCCTGTGCATTACCGCCGCTGTTAATGTCGATGAACGGCAGCGTCACCTGGTTAAAATAAAGATCGCCCATGTGCAGGACATTGGCGTTTTTCCAGAACACGATGCTGTCTCCATCCGTATGCGCGTGCGCCATGTGCTTCACATGCACCTCGTCACCATTAAGGTGCAGCTTGACGCCATCATGATAGGTAACGACCGGCAGTGCCTCTTTGGGAGACGCAGGATCATTACCGTTCCCGCTGGTTTGCTTGCCCTCCATCCGCTCACGAACATTATCATGTGCCATAATGAGCGCGCCGGCCTTGCCAAAATTCTCGTTCCCGCCACTATGGTCATAGTGCCAGTGGGTGTTGATCAGATATTTGACCGGCTCTGCGCCCAAGGCTGCAACCGCCGCCTGAATTTTCGGCGTCAATGGCGCGAACTGGTCGTCAATCAACACCGTGCCATCGGGCCCATAGGATACACCAATATTGCCGCCTGCCCCAAAGAGCACTGCGATACCATCGCCAAGCTGCTCGGTCTTGATCTCGACCTTCGCGAAGCGATCCGTTTCTTGCGCATTGGTCTCGGCACAAGCCGTCAACGCCAATGGAGATGCGGCCAGAAGCGCTAGTGAGATTGTCTTGGTTACGATATTTTCCATGGGGCTTTCTCCTAAAATCAAGGCTTTGTAGACGAAGTTTTGGCTTTGGCAAAGAACATCAAATGCACCAGCCGGCCGGTTTCGGGCGATGTTCCGAAAGCCGCACCGCTATTGTGGAACAGCCAGGGACTGAAGAGGATCAGTCGATTGAAACGCATCGGGACCAGCATGGCTCGCTCCCATCTCGCTTTATTTCGCGTGTCGCGGTTTACGACATCTTCGATCAGAGCGTTGATATCCGCATAGCCCGCCTTGGTAATGGCAAGTGGATCACTTGGCACGCGTTCCAGCCCGGTGCGTTTGTGGCGAAAAAACTCGGTGCCGCCTTTGCAATGCTCCGGCAGGGACAGATATAGAATGCCGGAATAGAAAGCCGGATCAATATGTACGCCGCTGCGCCCCTTGTCGCCTTTCAGGGTGATCCGGCAATGGCCGTGGCTCGTTCCACCGGCAGCTTTTACCGGTGCACCAATTATCTTTGAGACGCGGTCATCCAATCCCTGGATATCCAGCGGCGTTGTGGAAATATATCCGGGGTAATTGCCGCGCTTGAAAGCGGCATCATAGTCCAGCGCCAAGGCCGCCTGACGCGCAGCCAGTGGATCGGACAGAAAGTCATCAATGATCAGCAGTGATGGCAGCATCAATTTGGCCTTTGTAATTTTGTTACGAAGTTTACAATGTTTACAATGTCCTTTTGGGGTGACTGGACCTCGAGAAAAATAATTAGAAGAAAATAACAATCATATGATAAATAAGGATAATTATGAAATTTTCCTATTTCAGCAGCAACTAAGTCCGACTATCATGTTTCGGCGCCTGTAGGACAGGATTTTATGGTTCCCTTTCCGTCTCCCATCGCGTGGCAACCAGACTGGGCCGCTTGCCGATTTTGTTGAGCCAGTGCCGTAAGGGCAAAAGCTGACCGATAAGATTGTCTCCTTCTGACGTCATCTGGACGGGCCGCAAGATGCAATAGATGAAAATATCCGCCAGCGAAAATTCCGCTCCTGCAAAATAGGGAGCTTCCTCCACGCGCTGGCAGATGACACCGAGATGCTCCGCGATTTCCGGCAAGGCCGCCTCGATCACATCTGATCGCAATGGCGTCTTCAGAAATCTGTGCGCCAGCCGCGGCATTAAAAGACCGTGTTCAGCAACCGGAAACAGATAATTATTCGCCACCGATATCCAGCGATCCATTTCCGCCCGCGCGGCATGGTCATCCGGCTGCAGCGCGCCGCCATTGTGGACGTTATCAATATATTGGCAGATCGCGACGCTCTCATAGAGGTTTAGCCCGTCAATCTCGACCGTGGGGACCTTGCGAAACGGATGGCGCCGCCTGTTTTCCGGGCTGCCGGCCGGAGTGGCGGTGATGCTCCAGCTAATCCCGGCCTCTTCCGCCACAGTCTGAACAATGCGGCTATAGGTCGAGATTATCGTGCCATGAATCTGAAGCGTCGGTTGAGCCATCAGGCAAGGCTAGTGCGAAAATATGCACCTGTCATCATCTGGCCGCTTTTCGAGATCCTAAGCGCTCGCAATGCCTTTGGTTAGAATGTCGTTTGCGATTGCCGCCACCTCCGCCGGGGATTTATCCTCCGTCCAGATGCCATAGCGCAGCCCCAGAAAGACATTCATGCCCATGATCGCCCAAGCATGGGCCTCATCCATATCATCGCGCAAATCACCCGCCTTGCTGCCTTCCTGCAATCGCTCGGCAATGCGCGCGGCTGTTTCCTCATAATGAGATCGATAGCTTGCAGGATCGACAAATTCCGCTTCGTCGATGATCCGGTAAATTTCCTTATGCTCGCGGGCGAAGCTCATAAATGCTTCCAGCGCCAGTTTTTCCCGCTCCAGCGCATCCTGCCATTCGGTCATCGCACTGGCGGCGTGGGTTTTGACCCGTGCGCTCATGTCTTTCACCAGTGCGCTGAACAATTCATCCTTCGAATCGAAATAGGTATAGAAACTGCCCAAAGCGGTTCCGGCCCGTTGGGTAATTCCGGTAATCGAGGCTTCGTGAAAGCCTTTTTCACCAAATTCCAGCGCCGCAGCATCCAGTAATTTTCGTTTGGTCTTCAAACCCCGTGCGGTGCGGGGTTGCTTGTCTTTCGATTCGACATGATCGGAATATTCTGTGGCCATGAAGTCACGGCTAACGGCATTTTGCGGGATTGGCAAATTTCATAGTTGAAAGGTGGTTCATGTTTCAGTAAAGGCAATGCAACGATCTGGAAATGCCAGGCTAAAAAATGTTTAGGAGGAGGTTCCCCATGAGATTTCAACACAGCGTCAGTTATGCAGCCTTAGTGTCCGGTTTGGCGACGGCAATGCTGGTTCCGACAGCCGCCCACGCGCAGCAGGCGGAAGCGGCCAGCCAGGATACCGGTGACGGGGTCATTGTTGTTACCGCACGCCGCCGTGAAGAGCGTCTGGTCGATGTGCCCCTCTCTATCACGGCCATTAGCGGGGATGATCTGGTCGCTTCGGGCGTACAGGATATCACCGAGATCGGTCAGGAAATCCCCAACCTGACATTGGAAGTATCACGCGGTACCAACACCACATTGACCGCCTTCATCCGCGGCGTGGGTCAGCAAGATCCAGTTGCCGGTTTTGAAGCAGGCGTGGGCCTCTATGTTGATGATGTCTATCTCAACCGGCCGCAAGCCGCTGTTCTGGACATTTACGATGTCGAACGGATTGAAGTGCTGCGCGGGCCGCAGGGCACATTATATGGCCGCAACACCATTGGTGGTGCGATCAAATATGTCTCACGCCGCCTGCCCGACGATACGTCGGTCAAGATCAGGGGCACCTATGGCTCCTATGATCAGGCCGATCTGATTGTCACCGCTTCTACCCCGATTACCGACAGCCTGCGCATCGGTGCCAGCGGCGCACGGCTCAGCCGCGGCGGCTTTGGCGACAATCTGGTGCAGCCCGGCGTTGAAAATTACAACAAGGACGTTTGGGCGGCGCGCGGCAGCATCGAATATGATGACAACGGATTTTTCGTACGCCTGTCCGGCGACTATATCCGCGACGAAAGCGACCCGCGTCAGGGCCACCGGCTGATCCCCAGCCTGCTGACCGGCGCACCGGTTCTTGATGATGTCTTTGATACGCGGGCCGGTTTGACCGTTCCCGAGCAATTGGTCGAAGCTTATGGCGGATCGCTGCTGATCGAAGCGCCGGTATCGGACAATATCACGCTAAAAAGCATCACCGCTTATCGCGAGGATAAATCTTCCTCCAATATCGACTTTGACAGCCTGCCGTCCGAAGATCTGGACGTTCCGGTTATCTATGAGAATGACCAGTTCAGTCAGGAATTCCAGATCCTGTATGAGAGCGACAATCTGAACGGCGTCTTGGGCGCATATTATCTCGACGCCAACGCATTTAACGTGTTCGACGTGCTGCTCGCGACGACCGGTGCCTTGCCGTTTGTTGGTTTGCCAGGCCTCAATGCCCAGACCCTTGGCGATGTCGATACCGAGACATGGTCGATTTTCGGCGATTTTACCTATGATATTTCCGACCATCTCAGCCTGTCTGTGGGTGGCCGCTATACCAATGACAAGCGTAGCTCGCGGATTTTGCGCACGTCATTTGTGAACGGCTTTTCCGACCAGTTCGGCGGGGCGGGTGTTCCTTTTGCCGTGACGTCCGATTTTGAAGGGAGCGACACGTTCAAGGAATTCACCCCGCGTACCTCAATCAGCTGGAAACCGGATGAAAACCACAATTTCTATTTCACCTATTCACGCGGCTTCAAAGGCGGCGGGTTTGACCCACGCGGTCAGAGCAGTGCGACACCCGATTTCGATCAGGATGGCACAATTTCCGCCGATGAGGTTTTCGACTTCCTGCAATTTGATCCGGAAACGGTCGACAGTTATGAGCTGGGCTGGAAGGGGTCTCTGCTCGACAATCGCCTGAATGTCAGCGTCGCGCTGTTCAAGGGCGATTATTCCGACGTCCAGATACCCGGCTCGGTTGGTTTCGATACCGATGGAGACGGTACCAATGACAGTTTTGCAGGTATCACCTCCAACGCCGCCAGCGCTGATGTCAACGGCTTCGAATTTGAAGGCCGCGCACTGGTCGGTAAAGATTTTGCCGGACCGGGCAGCCGTTTCAATGTCAGCTGGTCGCTCGGCTATCTCGATGCCAGTTTCAACACGTTTATCGACAATCTTGGCAATGACGTCGCGGACGAGCGCGTGTTCCAGAACACACCGGACTGGACCGGCAGCATGTCCTTTAACCTGGGCGTACCGGTGGCAAGCGGGATGCTCGACCTGATCAGTTCGATATCCTTCCGCAGTGATGCCAGCCAGTTTGAATCGCCCAATCCGTTCCTCGATCAGGATGGTTTTTCACTGGTCGATGCCAGCCTGGTTTACACCGATGACAGCGATCTGTTCTCGATTGGCGTCCATGGCAAAAACCTGTTCGACAAACGGTATAAAGTGGCCGGATATAATTTCGTTGCAGGCGGACAAAACGGGGCACCCTTTGTCTCAACCTTGGGTTTGGAGGGGACCCTGACGGCATTCTTCGGTGACCCTCGGCGCGTTTTCGTCACTGGCGAAATCAAGTTTTAAGCTGGCCGGACGTGGCGAACAACTCTCCACAGGCGGATCACGAACAAGGTGATCCGCCTACCTATCGGGATCATTTCTACCGCAGCGGTGATGATCGGCTGACGCTTTACGCACGCATTTACGAGAGCGACGGGCCGCCCTTGTTGCTGATGCACGGGCTGACCCGCAACAGCGCCGATTTTGAAGGCCTGACAGCGCATCTGGGCGGAAAATATCGCCTGATCGTTCCCGACCAACGCGGTCGCGGGAGATCAGACTATGACCCGGATCCGGTCAATTACATACCGGCCACCTATGTTGTCGATATGATGGCACTGCTAGACAGTCTGCAGCTTGATCAAATCGGCCTCATCGGTACATCCATGGGCGGTCTCATGGCGATGATGATGGCTGCCACCGAACCGCGGCGTTTCACCAGCCTCATCCTCAACGATATCGGACCAGTCGTGGAACAGGATGGTCTGGACCGTATCCAGAGCTATGTCGGCGCGCTCACTCCTTTCGATAGCTGGCAGCAAGCCGCCGATCATTGCCGGAAGGTGCATGGTGACGTGATGCGCGGTTATGATGAACAGGATTGGCTCGGTTTCGCACAGCGCACCTGTCAGCCCCTGCTAGACGGCCGGATAAAATTCGCTTATGACCCCGCTATTTCCGAAGGTCTTGGCGGCAACGAACAGACCGCTGTACCACCAGACCTGTGGCCGGTATGGGAGCAACTCAGCACTATCCCCACCTTGATCGTTCATGGTGCGTTGACAGATATAATCTCCCCGACCACTGTGGCGGAAATGCAAGATCGCCATTCCGGACCAATTAGCGCAGTCGAGATTGCAGATCGCGGTCACGCCCCGATGCTGGATGAACCGGCCGCGATCTCGGCAATTGACGGTTTCCTGCAAAGCCTGGAATCCTGAATGGCGAGCAATGCCCATATCCCCGCACGCGCCACCTCCCCCAATGTTGCGCTGGGCATGTTGCTGATCGTCTACATATTCAATTTCGTTGACCGCCAGATATTGGCAATACTCGCTGGCCCGATTCAGGCTGATCTGGGCCTCAGCGACACCCAGATGGGATTACTCGGCGGTATTGCCTTCGCCCTGCTCTATTCTACACTGGCGGTACCGCTTGGCTGGATAGCCGACAAAACCAACCGCAGCTGGGTCATCACCATTTCCCTGGGCGTATGGAGCGGGTTTACCGCGCTTTGCGGTTTCGCGCAGGGTTTCTGGTCGATTTTCCTTGCCCGCTTGGGCGTTGGCATTGGAGAGGCTGGCGGCGTGGCACCTTCCTACGCACTGATAGCTGACTATTTCCCCAGCGAGAAACGCGCCCGTGCCCTGTCCATCTATTCACTGGGTATCCCCTTGGGATCGGCAACAGGTGTGATCGCAGGCGGCTACATTGCCGCCACCGTCGACTGGCGCCTCGCCTTTATCGTCGTCGGGCTGTCGGGGGTTTTGATCGCGCCATTGTTTAAATATCTTGTGCGCGATCCAGTCAGGAAACCGGTGATCGCGGAAGCCGCACCGCCACAGCCCCGCTTTGTCGATATCGTCAAAATTCTGGCCAAAAAACGCGCTTTCTGGTTTCTCGCCTTTGGCGCGGCCTCCAGTTCGATGCTCGGCTATGGCATTGCCTTCTGGCTGCCCAGCCTATTGCAGCGCAGCTTTGGTCTTGATCTTATAGAAACATCCCTGTTCTTCGGATCAATATTGCTGATCGGCGGCGTCGGCGGCGTCATTGGCGGTGGGATATTGGGAGACTGGCTCGGCAGCAAGAACAAGGGCGCATACGGGCTGGTCCCGGCGGCCGCCTTCCTGCTCGCTGTACCTCTGTTCGCCGCCGGTATCATGAGCGGTTCGGCAACCCTCGCCTTCATCCTGTTCCTGATCCCGCAAGGCCTCGCCTATATCTGGCTGGGACCGGTTTTATCGGCGGTCCAGCATCTGGTCACTGCCGAAACCCGCGCTACGGCATCTGCGCTATTCCTGCTCATCAACAATCTCGTGGGTATTGGCGGCGGGATATTCTTTCTCGGCGCTCTTTCCGACAGCCTCGTCCCGATTTATGGCGACGACAGCCTGCGCTATTCTATGCTGATATCGCTGATATTCTATGTGATCGCAGCAGGTTTCATGGCGCTGGCGGCAAAGCCCCTGCAACGGGAATGGGTCGAGGAAACCGTCTAGCCCAATTCGTCTGCACGCAATGCTTTGCGGTCGAGTTTCCCGATCATCGTTTTGGGCAGGCTCTCTCTTACCACGACATCCTCAACCCGCTCATGCTTGCCTAGCTGCGGATTGAGCCAGTCTTTCAGCGCAGCGCCGTCGACGTCCATGCCTTCTTCCAAAGCCACGAAGGCCTTCGGGCTCTCGCCGCGATAATCGTCCGGCACCCCGATGACGAGCGCTTCTTTGACCGCATCATGCTTGTAAAGCACTTCCTCGACCTGGCTCGGAAAGACCTTGAAACCACCCACGGCAATCATATCCTTCAACCGGTCGACAATTTTGACATAGCCATCATCATCAATCTCCGCGACGTCACCGGTGCGCAGAAAGCCGTCGACAAACACGTCGTCATCCGCATCCGGCCGGTTCCAGTAACCCTGCATCACCTGCGGCCCCGAAAAGATCAGCTCGCCCGGCTCGCCGTCAGGAACCTGCTTGGTTGGATCTTCCTTGTCGACCAGCCGGACCAATGTCCCCGGCACCGGCTGTCCGATGGTACCCGACTTGTTCAAACCGGAATAGGGATTGGCGCTGACAACGCCGGAGCTTTCGGTAAGGCCATAGCCTTCGACCAGCTTGGCGCCCGTCTTGGCCTCGAATTTTTTCTTCAATTCCAGCGGCAGCGGTGCGCCGCCCGATACACAGACTTTCAGCGACGAGAAATTGGTCTTGTCGATATCAGGATGGTCAAGCAAGGCCTGGTACATGGTCGGTACGCCGGGCATGGCGGTAATCTGGTTGCGGGTAATCGCTTTCAATGTCTGTTTGGCATCAAAGCGCGGCAGCATGACAATCTCACCGCCCCTTTGCACAGTCCGGTTGAGCACCGCGCTGTTCGCAAACACATGGAAGAAGGGCAGCACGCCCATCAGCCGGTCGTCATCATCAATAAACGGATCAATACTATTAATCTGCCGGGCATTGCCGGTCAGGTTCTGGTGGCTGAGCATGGCGCCCTTCGGCGTACCGGTCGTGCCGCCGGTATATTGCAGCAGGGCAATATCCTTTTCCGGGTGGATATTGGGCGCAACATATTTGCCGTCATTGTCGGTCAGGTCGGCAAAGGGCGTGATCCGGTCGTCATCCGGTTGCGGCGAATTTTCCTTGCGCCGGAACAGGCGGTAAAACAGTGCCTTGGCGCCCGGCAGCGCACCGGCGACGCTGCCCACGACCAATCGTTCGAGGCTGGATTGCTGCAGTACCTCATAAGCGGTCGGGAACACGGCACTGGCCGAGAGCGTGAAAAGAATTTTTGTGCCGCTATCTTCCACCTGATGATTGAGTTCATCCACGGTATAAAGCGGGGAAAAATTCACCACCGTCGCACCGATCGCCATAGCGCCATAATAGGCAGTCACATAATGCGGAACATTGGGCAGGAACAAACCGACCCGGTCGCCCTTTTGAACGCCCAGATCCTGCAATCCCTTGGCCACCCGGACAACGCCGGCGGCAACTTCGGCATAGCTATATTTCCGCCCCATAAAGTCGAGCAGATTGGCATCACCCCGCCGTCCAGCCGAGCGAAAGAACATGCCCGGCATCGACAGTGGCGGGAAAAACTGGTCCCAGTCCGTGGGGTGATTATAACGTGATTTCCAGATAGGAGTGGAATCGGCAAGCGGCTGTGTTTCGGGGGTGTCAGTCATTGACATTTATGTAAGTGAATATCTGGCCGCTGACAATGGTGATCAGCGAACTTTGGTTCTTCCGGTAATAAGCTATCAGTTGGAGTGTCTGCTTTATCCCGAAAGCGGAAATTCAAAATCACATCAATCTTTATTTGGATATCGGCTGGCGACTCATCCATTCGTCTTTGCTGATCCAATACAAAGTCACCTCGACCTGCAGCCTTGTTTCTTAGCTTCCACAATTTCACGCTTTTCTCGCGACATGCCGATGCGCCCATGTTGTATTACGATGGTGGGCCAGTAATCTCTATTTCCGGCTCATCTAGTGACTTTAATCAGATGCCGTAACGTTTTTTGATATAGGCGAGCACGGCGTTACGGCGATTGTCTTTGATCTCAAAGCGACCAGCGCGCACGGCCTGAGCAACTTTAGGCGCTGTTTCGCGATTGAGATTGTTATGATACGCACAGCTTTTGCAGGTAATGTACCGGCGCACCTGAGCGCGGCCCTGATTGATCAAACGATCTTCATTTGAGATGCGGCTGTTTGTGCCTCGCAAGACTTTCGTGCCCCAATCATCCCCTGCGCCACCGCGGGGGCTCGTACCTGAAGCAAATGCATTTGAAGAACCGGCAACCAACGCCAACAATGTGGCAGAAATCAATGCTCTTTTCATCGGTCTTTATCTTTCCATACAAGCAAAACTTCGCGTTCCCATGCTCGCGACTTTTGCTGACAAGGTAGTTAGTATTGGAAATTAGGCATTGATGGAAGAGTAATGTGACCGATTGAACTTTCGCGCGTGAACGAATGGTCCGCTATGCTGGTTTCTTTCGGCCATCATCCTGACCTACCCCTGGTTTGTGTGAATTTTTGCCCATAAAGAAATGACATCCATTTGTTACCAACGTCCGCTTTTTGCGCTCGCAGGAGACACTGAAGTGGCACCAGGACAGCGAAACCGCATAGCTCGACAGGGCACAAGATTATGGCCACGAGACTGACGCAGCCAGTTTCGCGTTTTATAGCGCTTCCAGCCGGACCGGCAGACCATCGCGCGGTTGCGGGATTGGGAAAACCTGCCATTTCGGTTCGTAATCCGGTCCGCCGCTAAGCACGATACGATTCTGTGTCAGCATCGCATGCATCAATATCTTGATCTGCATATAGGCGAAATGCAGCCCCAGACACATATGGGCACCGCCGCCAAAAGGCACCCAGGCATATTTGTGCCGACCGGCGCTGTTTTCCGGCGTGAAGCGCATCGGGTCAAATTTGGTCGGATTCGGCCAGTGCTTTTCCATTTTGTGAACAAATTGCGGGCTGATGCCGATATTGGTGCCGGCCGGGATGGTATAGTTACGGAAAGTGAATTCCTTGACTGCGCGGCGCGGTATGCTCGGAACCGGCGGGATCAGGCGCAGGGATTCCTTGAATGCCATTTCGGTCAATTCCAGTTTGCCGAGATCTTCATAAGCCAGCGGCTGCCCGGCAGGGGCGACAGACAGGCATTCCTCGCGCAGCTTGTCCTGCCATTCCGGGTGCTTGGCGAGCAAATAGGTCATGCTCGTGGCCGAAGACGTGATGGTGTCATGCGCCGCCATCATCAGGAAGTTCATGTGATCGACAACTTCATCTTCGGTCAGAAGCTCTCCATCTTCATGGGTCGCCAAGCAGATTTGCGTAAATATGTCCTCACCGCCTTTTTCCCGCCGTTCCTTCACTTGGGGTGTGAAATAGCTCAGAAGATATTCGCGCGCCTTTACGCCGCGCCACATCTTGGTGAACGGAATGGGTTTGCGGGCAACGCCGACGGAGGCCTGCACCTCATCGACAAAAGCCTTGTTGATCTTGTCCGCTTCCGGACCCCAGGGAATGCCGAGAATCGCGCTGGCCGCTGTGTCCAGTGACAAGGATTTGATCGCTGGATAAAATTCAAATCCGGTTCCGCTCCACTCGGCCACCCGCTCCACGATGCCTTCGTTCAGAACCTTGCAATGATGCTTCATCGGTCCCGGCTTGAACGCAACCGATAGCGCTTTGCGATCCGCCCGGTGACGTTCAAAATCCATCAGCATCAGCCCGCGCGGAAAGAGATTGTTGAGTACCGGTCCCCAACCCTGCTCGCTGGAAAAAATCTTGTCTTTGTTGAACATGACCAGTTCCGTGGCGTCAGCACCGAGCAGCGTGACATTATGCTTGCCAAAATTATAGGTCCGATAGACCGAACCATATTTCTCGAACATCTGACGCCCAAACGCGATCGGATCCTTGATAATTCTCAGCGTCGAACCGAATATCGGTATACCTTCCTCACCTGGAATATGACCAAGCGCTTCCTTGCTCGGGGGTTTCACCCAATGCGGGTTGGCGGTCTCGGTATAGGGATATCCGTGGGCTTGTGCTGCGCTGGCCAAAATAAACTCTCCGAAAATACTCAGTTTTGCAGGTTCATACTAGCTACTTTCATTAATGTCAGCAATCATCTGTGTTCATTTCCAATTCAATCCATCAATGTTACAAAACAGGCCAACGGGAAAATTATTCGGACTCGCGGGAGAAAAGCCGCCTAGAGTGAGGATATCACCGGCTGGCACGCATGGTTACCATATTGCCGGCACGGCAAAAGGGGTATGAACATGGCTCAGCAATGGATTAAAAAAATAATGAAACCGGCGTTACTCGGCGGAGCCATGCTCGGTCTCAGTGCCTGCGCCTATGGCGGCGGCTCTTATGGTGACGGCTATGTGAACGGTGTCGGCTATGCCTGCGACCCCTATGCGCCCTTTGACGATTATTATGCCTGCGATAATGGTTATGGCTATGCCAATATCGGATTTGGCGGCGGCTGGTATGACAGTTTCTACTATCCCGGTTACGGCATCTATATTTTCGACCGGCGCGGATCCCGCTATGCGATGAAGCGCCATCACAAGCGCCATTGGGCCAGAAAGCGCGCCGAATATGGTTGGCGCAAAGGCGGCCGCCGGGGCGAAAGGTGGCGCAACTTGACACCCGAGCAGCGCGCCGAGCGTCGCGACCGCCGTGCAGAACGGCGTCGCAACCTCACACCGGAACAACGGGTAGAGCGACGGGAACGCAGAGAAGAAAGACTCCGCAACCTAACCCCGGACCAACGCGCCGAGCGCCGCGAACGGAGAGCGGAAAGACGGGAACGCAGAACCGATAGTGGTGCCCGCACGGGTCGGGCGGCCTTGCGCGATGGGGCAATACGCGGTCAGCGCAGCGGTGAGGCCAGACAAAACCGGCGCGCCAACCGCCAAAACAACGGTGCCCGGTCTGAACGCCGCGCCCGACCGGCGGCAGCACAACAACGCCGCCAGCAAATCAGGCAGCAAGCCAGGCCAGCGGTTCGGACCAAAGCGCGCCCTCAGCCGCGCTCAGTCCCCAGGGAACGTCCGGCGCGGCGATCATCTCGCAGCGAAGTGTCCCGCCGCAACGTCAATATCGATTGAGAAACCAAAAAACGGTTCAGTCTCTGACAAAGACGATCTTTATGTCGGGATCGCCAATGGTTTCTCCGGCTTGCGCAAAGGGGATCGTTTTTGAAATCACCTCTTCGTGCTTTATGCGTCCGTCGCAGGCGCATTTGATGACATCCGGCATCGCTACCCGCGCCTGGGCCCGGCTTATGTCGTAGGTGATACCCTTCATGTACATTGATCCCAACGGGATATTGTCCATCTTTCTCCCGGGCGAAGATACGCCGGTGCAATGGCCACAAGCCGCAGTGGAATTCAGCGCATATATCAGACCGTCGCGCATATTGGATGCATCGACGACGATGGGAAACTGCCCATCAACAGGCATGTCGGCATGATATTGCCTTTCCAGCACCTCTGCGCCGATCTTTTTTGCGCGGCTCAACCTGTCGCTGTCAAAATCTGTATAAACGACGCGGCCGGCACCAAGAGCCAGCGCGGCCTGAACGGCAAACAACCCGACACTTTGCGCAAGACCACCAACAACCAGAACATCTTCTCCCGGCCGTTTTTCCAAAGGCCCCGCAACCGTCCGATACCCGTCACTGGCATTGTCAGAAATGGCAGCGGCCACCGGAAGCGATAGCTGGTCGGGAATTTTAACCAGCATCGCCTCTGCATAGGGCACGCGCACATAATCACTCAATCCACCGCCCCAGTCCTTACCGCTGCTTTGCGCCAGGCCATAAGCCGAAAAAGCCGGAACATTGCTGCAGGCGTTAGGCAAGCCAAGCTGGCAATTTTTGCATGTCCCGCAATTAATCTGGAATGGAACAATGACCCTGTCGCCTGGAACGAATCCATTCACATCATCACCAATTTCGACGACCTCTCCAGCAATTTCATGGCCGAAAGCGAAGGCTTCGTTTCGCATGGGGATAATGCCATTCGCGATATAGAGGTCGAGATCGCAGCGGGTGACCGCCAATGGCCTGACAATGGCCTGCCCCGGGCCTTCAATCCTCGGTGTGGGCACTTCGCGCCACTCGAATTGCTTGGCCGCCAGAAACGTGAATTGTTGCATGCTGCTGTCTACCATCGAACGTCCTCCAGAATATACTTCACTTCTAAAGTATATTCTGGAGGACAGAAATTTTCAAGGGGGATAGAGTAAGTCCATGTCTGCATCGAAACTGAAGCTATACTGGCGCTTGCAACTGGCTGCGCATTTTTTGCAAAAACGCGCGGATCGCGACCTTCTGGAAAGCGGTAACATAACCACGGCACAGCTTGGCGTGATTGCGGTTATTGGCAACGGCACCGACGTCACCCAAAAAGATGTGGCTGTCGCCCTCGGCCTGAACGAATCAGCCATTACCGCTATGGTCAGGCGGTTAATAGGCCTCGGATATGTCGAGCGTCAGAAAAGCGAGCATGATGGCAGAGCCAAGCTTCTGAGCCTTACCGACGACGGGCATGCAATCCATCAAAACACACGCCCACCATTTAAAAAGATAAACACTCGCATAGAGTCAGTGCTGGATGACACCGAAATTGAAAATCTCGCTGACTATCTGGACAGATTGACCGAAACTTTCCGGTGACAAGCATGAGGATGGCGAATTGCGAATCTTCCGAAAAGGTGACTTTCGTTTCATGAACATGCGATATCCCCGGACGAGACGGACGGATGATGCGACTAAGTCACAGCCGCGGCGGCAGCACTAACTTGATTCCAAACGAAACTTTTTCGATTTTGGCCAATCGCCTCCATATCGGTTCGAATAATAGTTAAGAGAATTGTAATCTTTTCCCAAAACCGCTAATTTCACTGATGTAAATAGTATCAGGGGCATATCTATGGCGACCGCGTATAGTGACATTCAACCCGACCGGTTTGAACCTGCCGAAGCGCATCCACAACATGGTGTAATCATCGGCGGACCGGCTGCACGGGCCAAACGCATTGAATATGGCATCTTGCTGTCGTCGATGGTTATCGGATCACTCGGTGCGCTATACTGGACGCTGACCCACGCCACTGGCTGGGTCGAATGGTCCGCTTTTCTGTTTGGCTACGTCCTCATCAACATGGGCGTTGGCATCGGCTATCACCGCTTTTATACGCATCGCGCTTTTGAAGCCGGTCCGAAAATGCGTCTCGCCATTGGCATTATGGCGCAAATGGCCTGCCAGGCTTCGGTCCTCAAATGGGCGGCCGATCACCGGCGGCATCATGCCTTTTCCGATCGTGTTGGCGATCTCCACAGTCCCTATATTGACGGACATGGCAAAAAAATGTCGAAGTGGAAGGGCCTCGGCATCGCTCATTTTGGCTGGCTGTTCGACAACACCACGTCGGATATGAAAGTTTACGGCAAAGGCCTGATCGATGATCCGCAAGTCCTGTGGTGTCACCGGCACCGCTGGTCCATTGCGATTTTTTCCAGTGTTGTATTCCCCGCACTATGGGCGCTAGCCTTTGGCGGACCGGAACATATTATCGGTACGATCCTGATCGGCGGGTTTTTCCGCAATTTCTTCTTCCTCAACTTCGTCATGGGCGTGAACAGCGTCGGCCATGTTTTTGGCTCACAGCGCTTCAAGACCAAGGATGGGTCACGCAATAACTGGTTCATGGCGTGGATGACCTTTGGCGACGGCTGGCACAACAACCATCACCAGCATCCGCGCTCGGCCTATGCCGGCATGATGTGGTGGGAAGTGGATGTGAACGGCTATATCATCTCGCTTTGGGAGAAAATGGGTCTGGTCTGGAACGTTCAGCGCGCACCGAAATATGTCCGCGATGCCGATGGCAACTGGGTTCAGCAGAAGAAATTAGAAACAGCGGGTGATCAACCTGGTCCAGAAGTTATGTCTGCCGATGATGGCGGCGTGATGTTTGGTGACGACACAAAAGCTGACAAAGCAAAAACATCTGCCGAAGCATTTTGAAACCCTAATTTGGTTTTGCAGACCGTAACAATATAGTTGCGGTAACGGTTTCGTTGCCTCCGGGATTAACCGCGAGTTCCTCGACAGATATGCCGCGGGCTTCCAGCGTTGCCAGCCAGCCAAACAGGGCTATCGGCTTGGCAGAATCAATCGCCAACCTGACCGTTCCATTGGTCTGCGGATCCAGCCGTCCGACTGCAAAGCCTGCTTCCCCGGCATTTTGGCTGATGAACACGTCCAACGGGCCGGTCACCGGCCTTACGCTGCTATCCGCTGGCGCTGTCAGTGCAGCCACTTTGCCCTCAATCCGGGCCTGGCTTTCAATAGCATCCGCATAGCTTTTTTGAGCCGACACATAGGCGTTGATGAATGGCGCGACGATTGCGTAATACCCAACAACCAAGGCAACCAGAACGCCCAATATCGCGATCATTATCTTTTCACGCTGACTAAGCGCCTGGAACCAGTCTTTCAGGGCAGCGATCATGGCGCACGCACCGTAATGTCAGCCTTGGATGATCCTGTCGCATCGGTCCGGGGCGTCGCGGTTATCACGAATCCCGCATTTTGAAGCGCGATCAGTGCCGGGTTCATGTCTTCATTCCTCACCGCCGTCAGCCCCGCCAGAACAGTGCCGTCTTTACGATAGCTGATCCGCTCTATCGAAACGCCCTGGGTCTGCTGAACGGCCGAGAACAGAGCAGATGCTGGCACCGAAAAGGCTATGTTACCGCGATTTTCACGGATCAGCCGTTCGTTGAGCAGCCGGTCTGCTTCATCCACGCTTTCCACGGGTCCAATCACCGGTTCAGCCGCTGCCAGCGCTGCTGTTTCCGCATCCGCTATAGCCCAGTGATACTTCACCAGTTGAACAAGCGGAATCAGCAACGAGATGACCAGAGCAGCCACCGCCAGCCATCCCAGTAGCCGCCTTTGCGGCACGGTCATTGACCTGTCGGTTTTTTTGGCGAAAGCTCCCGAACGCAAGTTTAGCGTGCTGTTATCCGCGGTATTGACGAGCGCCTGATCAACCGAAGCTTCCGACAAAATAGTGACGCTGATGTCACCGACAAGATGTGCGCGCAAGGACGGCTCATCGGGGATGATCATCTGCTGTGCCCGCAGTAATTTTTCAAAGCCGAAATCGGCCTCCACGACGGAGTCTTCTTCGGGCGCGATCATCCAGCCGGCCGGGACAATTACATCGGGATCAATGCCAAGAGCTTGCAGTCTAACCAGTCCACTGGCGATCACATCCTTGCCAACCGATGCGGTTGCCACCTGCCCCGCGTCATCGGCAACAGCCGCTATATGGAGGTTTTCCACATCGAGGCTGTTTTCCTGCGCCACCAGGCGGGCCGCTGCCAATGCCTGCTGCTCGGTCATATCATCAAGCGGATCATGCCAGCGCACGATGCCAAGCGCTGTGGGCAGCAGCGCGATGTGGACAATCGGTTCATTTTCGGCCGAAGGCAGCTTCAGGCCAGCAGCAAGCAGCGGGTCAGCATCACAGCCTTTGGCTTCCAGTACGCCGTCCATCACAAGCCACCATTGCAGGGCCTGCGCCTCTGAGCCTGGAAAAACTGTTACAAAGAACCTGGATGCAGACATTAGCCGCCTATGGCCCGGATCGATCGACGAATGGAAAGAGGCAGCAACGGATTTTGTTCCAACATGACCTCCCCGACTCGGCTGAAAAACTTTATTGCGTCTTTAGCGGTTAGCTAGTCAATTTTGGCCGCAATGTCACCTTTGGCAATTTGGCTATTCCGCGTAAATGTCCGCATTGTCGTCTTCGCCGCCCGGAGCACCGTCCGCGCCCAGTGAATAGAGATCAAAACCCGGCCCATTGCGTCCCGGATTGTCATATTGATAGGGCCGCCCCCACGGATCATCGGGAAGCTTCTTGATATAACCGCCCTGCCGATAGCGCGCCGATGGCGGCAGGGATGCAGGGGCGCTCGTCAACGCCGCCAAACCGTCGGACGAGGCGGGATAGGAAAGATTATCGAGCCGGTACATTTCCAGCGCCTGCCCCAAAGTGGCGATATCAGCCCGCGCCTTTTCAACCATCGCGCGGTCCTGACTCGGCAGCACATTGATTACAACCACCGTTGTCAGAAGACCGAGAATGAAAATGACCACCATCAACTCGACCAGCGTAAAGCCATTGGGTTTCGGTTTCTTCTTGTCACCACGTGCAGGTGGACGCCCCATGTCCGTGAAAAGATTGTGTAAAAGCTTGAGCATATATTTTCCTATCAACCCGGCCCTATAGCCCGGCAAGATTCTGAAGCTGCAATATCGGCAATAATATAGCCAAAATCACCACCGCAACAACACCGCCCAGCAAAACAATGATCAGCGGTTCCAGCAATGACAAAGCGGTGGAACTGAAATTGTCAAATTCGCGTTCGAGATAGTCGGCGGCCCGGGCCAGCATCTCGTCAAGCTGTCCCGATGCTTCCCCGCTGGCGGTGAGATAGACCAGCATCGGCGGGAAAACGCCTGTATTCTTGAGCGCCTTGGACAGGCTTCCGCCGCCCCTGATCGCTTCCACCATGTCCTCGCAGGCTTTGCGCAGCACGCTATTGCCGATCGTGTTGGTCGTCAGCCGCAGCCCTTCCAAAATCGGCAAACGGCTCGCCACCATGGTGGACAAGGTTCTCGCCAGCCGTGCGGCGTTCAAATCGCGCAGCAAACGGCCCAGAAACGGGATCCGCAACAGAAAACTGTCAAAACGGTATTTGATCTTTGGTTCTTTCAACGCCCGCCAACCGGCAAAGCTGATAATCAAGATCACACCCAAAATTGCGCCCCACCAGTTGGCAAGAAAATCGGATATGCCGATTACCAGCCGCGTGACAAAGGGAAGCTGTTGATTCACGTCGTCAAATTGCTCGACCACCTTGGGCACGACGGCAATCATCAAAAGAGCGACCACCACAATCGCCACCAGCGCCAGTACGATGGGATAGGCCAGTGCGCTAATCAACTTACCGCGCATCTCGGCCTGACGCTCCAGCAGGCTGGCGAGCCTTTCGGTAATGTCTGGCAGTGTTCCCGAGCTCTCTCCTGCTGATATCATCGCGCGGTAAAGCGGCGGAAAGCTCGCCGGTTCGCGGCGCATTGCCTCGGCCAGTCGCTGCCCTTCCATGACACCGGCATGGACCGAACCGATGCGCGCCCGGACATGTTCTTTTTCATTCTGGCTGCCAATGGTCCGCAGCGCTTCTTCAAGCGGGCTGACCTGGACAAGAGACGACAATTGCCGGGTGAACAGGGTCAGTTCCTTGGCACGGAGTTTTTTAGGGCCAAAAAGCGAACGGGCAGGTTTTGCCTCCACTCCCTGCGCGGTTTCCACCTTCACCACGTAAAAGTTACGCTCGGCCAGTTTGGCACGGGCAGCATCATTGCTGTCCGCTGCCAGCCTGCCGGTTTTCTCCCGGCCCTTCGGATCGATTGCTGTGTAGGAAAAGTCAGGCATCAACCTGCTCATCCAGCGCGTCACGGCGCGATATGCGAATTCCTTCTTCTGCGGTGGTTAAACCTTCACGGACCAACGCACGAGCCGCCGAACCCAGATTGGGCTTCTTGAGGAAAGCATGAGCCGCAATACGTGCTTCATCTCCGCCATCATTGATCAGTTTGCGGATTGTTTCATCGACGCGGATCGCCTCAAAAACACCAATACGCCCCTGAAAACCGGTATGGTTACATTCATCACAGCCGACTTCACGGTACACCACAGTGCCATTATCAAAACCGAGCAGGGAGGCCAAGCTGCCGTCTGCCTGGATCGGGACACGGCAATGCGGGCAGAGTTTTCGTACTAGCCGCTGGGCGACAACAGCGCGCAATGTAGAGGCCAGCAGAAATGGCTCGACCTTCATATCGCGCATCCGGGTAATCGCGCCAACTGCATCATTGGTGTGCACCGTAGAGAGCACGAGATGGCCGGTCAGAGACGCTTGTACGGCAATTTCCGCTGTCTCCCGGTCGCGAATTTCGCCAACCATGACAACGTCGGGATCCTGCCGCAAAATCGCGCGCAGACCGACAGCAAATGTCAGGCCGACTTTGGCATTCACCTGTGTCTGGCCAATGCCTTCGATGGCATATTCCACCGGGTCCTCAACCGTCAGGATATTGCGGCTGCCGTCATTCAGCTGTTTCAGACCGGCATATAATGTTGTGGTCTTACCAGAACCGGTGGGTCCGGTGACCAGGATGATGCCATTGGGCTCCGACAGGGCTTCGGTCAAAATCTCGTGCGTGGTTTCGGACATACCCAGTAGGTCCAGCGATATCGCTGCGCTTTCCTTGTCCAATATCCGCATAACAACACGTTCATTCGCCCGATTGGGCAATGTCGAGACTCGCACATCCAATAGCTTCCCGCCAAGGGTCAAGCTAATCCGGCCGTCCTGCGGTATTCGGCGCTCGGCAATATCCAGCCGCGCCATGACCTTTATCCGGTTGACAATGACAGACGCGACATGCGGCGGCATGCGCAGTTTTTCCTCCAACACGCCATCGACGCGCATCCGCACAACCAGACCTGTTTCATAGGGCTCGATATGAATATCCGAAGCGCCCTGTCTCGCGGCTTCCGCAATAATCCCATTGATCAACCGGATGGTTGGTGCATCGTCGGCACTGTCCAGCAAATCCTCCGCGCTGGGAATATCTCCGGCAATATCATCCAGTGCATCGTTGCTGAGGCTCATGTCCCCGGCCATGGCGGCAGCGCTGCCATCCATGGCGTAATGATCGGACAGAATTTTCTCAAATGCGTCGGGGGATACCAGATCGACATCAAAGGGCATGGCCAGATAGCGGCGTAGTTCCAGTAAGGCTTCGGGATTAGCGCCTTCGCGCATCGCAACAGACAGCCGTTCGCCATCTGTCCGCATCAACAGCACGCCTTGATCGCGCGCGAACGCATAGGGAATATCCAGAAGCGGCGGAGATGCCGGTTCTTCACCCACAGGCTTTTCTTCATCGCCGGAAACTTCTGTATCTGTTCCCTTCGCGATTTTCATCAGTCATCCTTCTCCGAACCGGGATTGCTGGGTGAAACCGGAACCTGCTGCAAAGCATCATTATTCTGAGGTTGGGTAACTGCACCCGGCGCATAAATAATCTGATCACCGGGCTGGGTTTCCGCGACCGGAGGCACTGCCCCCATATAGTCACGAACCAGCACATCAATTGACGGTTCGAGCTCTGGATCGCGGCGCAATTGGCGCCCCCTGATATAGCCATAGCGGCGAGCCGAAAACGCCCGGGCATCGGCACGGTCGCGTAGAATTTTCGGTCGGATAAACACCATCAAATTGGTTTTTATCCGTTCTTTGCCACGCGATTTAAATAGCTCGCCGATTAGCGGGATATCTCCCAGAAACGGGATTTTCTCAATCGTACGGCGTTCATTATCGTCCAGCAAGCCGCCCAATGCGATGATTTCTCCGTCGCCCACCGTGACCGTGGTTTTTATCTCACGCTTGTTGATGATCAGCTCGTTAAAGTCATTCGAAACCGGTCCGGCAATCGAGCTGACTTCCTGACGCAGTTCCAGCCGCACTTCATCCCCGGCATTGATCTGCGGAGTGACCTCGAGCTCGATACCGACATTTTGCCGTTGTATCGTCCGAAATGCGTTGTCGAAATTGTTGGACAAGGCCTCGCCCGTAGAAACGGGGATTTCCTGCCCGAACAAGATGCTGCCTTTGAGGTTGTTGTTCACCGTCAAAGATGGTGTGGAAAGCAGGTTGGAATCGGAATCCCGTTGCACCGCGTTAATGATCGTACCCAGAATCGTATCGCCGCCCAGTGTCGTTGCAAAACCGGTGAAGGAGCCGCGCGCGCCCAAAATCGCATCGGCTGCGTTCTCCAATAGCTGATCGCCAACCGCGCTGTTTGTCGTCGTTGTCGTGGCCGTATCGGTGGTGGTGGTCGTCGTCGTGTCAAACTGATCTGCGAGCAAACCGCCGGCGATATCGACAATGTTGGGACCAGCGTTGGAGAAATTGGTTACTGCAAAAGGTGTGTCTTTGCCGCCGATCAAAAACTGGATACCCAGTTCGCGTGCTAGTGAGTCAGAAATCTCGACGATAATCGCCTCAACCGAGACCTGTTCCTGACGCGTATCCAGCTGCCGGATCAATTCTCCTATCATCCGCTGCACATCGGGATTGGCCGCAACGATGATGGCGTTCGTGCCTTCATAGCGTGTGACCACCGCCGGACCATGACGGGCAATCCCGCCGCCGGAACTGCCGCCTGTTGATACCGGCATTACGGCAGGCGCAGAACCACCGTTACCGCCTCCATTACTCCCGGACGCTGGTGCGACAGATGACGGGGTCGCGGCGGTTGAGCCTGCGCTACCCTGCCCCATTAACTGCTCAATCACCGGCAGCAATTGTTCTGCATTGGCATAGTCCAGTTGATGGACACGGATTTCGGTTCCTGATTCAGCGCGCTGGTCAAGCTCCCGCGCCATCGACACAAATTTGGCCACCGCACTGGGATCACCGCGCAGCGCAATGCTGTTACTACTGTCAATCGCGACAACCGTAACCGGCGCAGCGGTGCCATTTCCGCCTTGTTGAGCCAGCGTTTGCAGCGATGTCGCAATTTCCCGCGCACCCGCATTTCTGAGGTTTACGATGGTGGAAGCCGCACTGTCTTTGTCAATCCGGCTGACCAGTGCCCGCACCCGGCGGATATTGTCGGCATAGTCGACAATCACCAGGCTGTTGGCGTTGCGGTTGGCGGTAATCGCGCCCTGCTTGCTGATCAACGGGCGCAGAGTTTCCAAAGCTGCCGTTGCTTCAATGGATTTCAGGCGGACGACTTCGGTGACAAACTGGTTCGCCGCCGATTGGCGCGTGCCAATCCGGGTTGGCTGGGTCGCAGCTCCGTCGGCCGGCTGGATACGATAGGCACCGCCCGTGGTCGGGATAGCGACCAGGTTATTTGCCCGTAATGTCGAAAGAAAAATCTCAAAATATTCGGAACGCGACAATGGCCGGTCCGTAACCACGGATACTTTGCCCTGTACCCGGCTATCAACAATGAATGTGCGGCCAGTAACCCGCGCCGCATCCTGCACGAAGGCTCTGATGTCAGCATCACGAACGTTCAGGCTATGCTGGGCAAAAGCGGGGGCCAGCGCGACAGGTCCCAATACTGCAACGGACACCGCCCATTTGGCCGCCATTTTTGTAAGTGCATGCTTCATCATTGTGTCCCCATGTTAATTGCCAGGGGAACAGTATCAGCGCCGCGCTCTACTTCTACAGAGAGTCGCGCACCCGGCACAATACGGCGTTTCAGTGCCGCAATATCGCTGGTCGAGGAGACCTGCTGACCATTGACCGAGACGATGATATCACCGTCCCGGAAACCGGCTGCACGGAACAGGGCGCCATCACCGCGTGGCGACACAACGATACCCGTCACTTTGCCATCTGCACTGCGCGGCGCCAAATCAACCGCGTTGGCGATCGCCTCAGCTGCTGGCGTAGTGCCTGCAGCGCCTGATGAAGAGCCAGAGGTCGCAGCCTGGTCCGTATCAAACTCGCCGCCCACGGTTTCTGCCGGGACAGACTGATCCAGATACAGGCTTTCCTTCGTGCCGCCGCGATCAATCACAACATGATCGAAATTGACCACATCCAGTTTGACACCAGACATGATTTCCTCACCCACGGCATAGCTTTCCTGCACACCGTCCGGCCCGGCCAATATCGCCGATCCGAGGCCGGAGCCCTCATTCATTCTGATGCCATATAGGGTGAGCTGCAACGACGTGACGACATTGGCTGTTGCGGCCGGGCCAGTACGATAAAATGGATCGAAACTGCTGAACAGCGCCAACCGGGATTGTGACGATAAAACCTGCACTTCCCGTGCCTGCCAATCTCCCATCGGTCCCAGTGGCGTTACGACAACCCAGATCAGCCGTATCGCCTGAACCACCAAAAAAACCGCCAGTAAGCCCAGCAGGACCGAATAAAGGCCCGGCACGGGTACCTTTCGGCCCTTTGCCAAAAACTGGTTAGAAGATTGAATATCCACGAATCCCCGCACTCTGCTTCCCAGAGTGGCTATAACGGTTTGGTGACCAACCTGCGACTCATTGATGACAGAAAAATTACAGCAAACCGTTCGCGGCCAAGAACCTCAAAGCAGCCGGTCAGAAATTAATCCCGATGCTCATCGACAGGCGCGTACCCACATCATAACCATTGTTGATGATCCGAGTATCATTCAGTGTCTGGGATTCGCGGTAATCAGTGCCCAACAGGTTACGCGCCTCAAATTTCAGCTCAAATTCCTGTCCGGCAATCTCCAGTTGTTCCCGCATAACAAAGTCGATCTGCCAACCGGTCCGTTCGATGAGATCAGGCTGATCCTGCGGTCCACGCGCCGTAACTCGCGGGCTGTTATAGGTCAGCAAAATCGTCTGCTGCGAGAGGCCTTCTTCTGCTTCCATCCCGAATTGCAAGTTTGCTACATGAGTCGACTGGCCGGTGAGACGGTCACCATCATCAAACAGGTTCAAGGCCGAGGTAGGTTGCAACGTCACCGGATTAATTGCCGTGTCACCATCGGCAACCTGGATTTCTGACTTGGTGTAGGTGTAATTTGCCGCCAGCATCAAGCGCCGATCTTCAAAGAAGTTGCCGCCGAATATGTCATAAAGCGGGAAATATTTCACAAGCTCCACTTCTGCTCCATAAAGTCGCGCCTTTGGAGCATTGGAGAAACCGGTGAATAGAGTACCGCCACCCTGAACAAAGGCAACATTCTCAATCGGATTGTCGATGTCCTTGTAAAAGCCGGCCAGTGTGATCCGTTCGCCGCGGCCGATATAATATTCAAAACGGCCCTCGACATTGATCAGCTCGCTATCCTCAAGCAACGGGTTACCGATGAAGGTCCGGTCGGTATCAAGGTCAAGAAACTGTTGCGGTGCCAGTTCACGAAATTGCGGACGGGCAACGGTTTTGGAAGCTGCGAGACGAAATTGCATGTCGTCGGCAAAATTCCAGGTCAACGTACCGGCGGGCAACCAATAATCATTGTCCAGACCCGTCGCGACAGAAGCCTGCCCTCCTGTTAACGTGATGGGGAGAACTTCTTGCCGTGCATCTTCATAACGCACACCGAGATTGAGACGCAGGCCGTCAGCCAGCTCCGCGTCCACCTGACCATAACCGCCATGGATTTCCAGCTCTGCGGTATAGGCCGGTACAGAGGTCTGCGCAGCCACTTCGCGCAGTTCAATTTCCTGCGTGAAAACATTGAAATCGGAAAGCAGGAAATCGATCCGCTGCTGGTCAAATGGGCTGGGCAGTCCATTGGAAGGTACGAAGCGGAAATCCCGGCGCTGTGCATCACGGTCATTGAGGTAATAGCTGTAGCCCGCAGTAAAATTGACCGGCACGCCGATATTGGTCTCATAGCCAATGTCGATCCCGGCACCGTAGACGTCATCGTTCAAGTCGCTGAAGCGGATACGCGCTGACTCGCCAGGGGACGTCAGATCATTGACGAAATCATTGGCGAAAAGGCGATCAAAGGCATAGCTATATGTCCGCTGATAAGGCGCATCGCGTTTGGAGTTCGCGTAGCTACCGCGCAGATCGACAGAAATTTCGTCAAATTTCAGTTCACCGACGAACTGCGTTGTAAACAGCTGTCGTTCAAACCAGCTCGTACGGCCTTGATTGAGCAGGGTTTCTTCATCGACGTTGATCGCATCAATGCCCTGTTTGATCGAAGCGTCTTTGACCGTGTCATGAATATATAGATTGGTGAACCGGAATTTATGTTCGCCAACTTCCGCAGATAAGGCCAGTAAACCATTGACGATGATACGGTTTTCCGTGGTTAGGAAATTAAAGTTCTGATCAGGACGCAATCCGGGTGTGCCGTCGATATTGACGATACCCTGCGAAGTTTGCTGCACACCGCCGCGCGTGCGCCAACTATTCTCAAAACCGGCAGTCGCGATGATACCGACAAGGGCATCTCCGACATCTATGGTTGTACCACCGGTGACTTCTGCCGAGAAATTGGCCGGAATATCATTATTCCGCTGGATCAGAGAAGTTTCCGCATTGTTCAGGCTGGCCGCAAAATTCTGCAGGTCAAGACTGGTGAAATTATCACCAACTGAAATAGGCACATTCTGCGCAATGGCCTGTCCCAGGCCATTTGGGATATCACGAACCCCACTGTCATAACCGAGGATATCGAGGTCTGAACCGTCATAGGTGTAACCCAGTTTCCCTGTGGTTTCGCTGTCACCGCTCAAACCAAAACTGAATTTCAGAAATGGTTCATCCGGCGTCGCCTTGGTGGTCAGATTGATCACACCGCCGCCAAATTCACCTGGATAATTTACCGAGTAGCTTTTCTGGACAACGGTGGAAGCGATCACGCTGGTCGGAAAAAGATCGAGCGGCACAACCCGGCGCAACGGTTCGGGAGAAGGCAGCGGCAGACCGTTGAGCAAAGCCAGAGAATAACGTTCACCCAGGCCGCGGACAAAAACGAAGCGCCCGCCAACAACACTGAGACCGGTTACGCGCTGCAGGGAGCCAGCAATATCGCCATCGGCAGCACGGGCAATCTCTTCTTCGCCGAGAACCGAAACAACCTCTGACGTCGCCCGGATCGGGTTCGGAATAAACTTGCCGCGAACGATAATCTCTCCGCTGAAATCACCACCAGGCGCAGAAATATCGACATCCTCTTCCGGAGCATCATCCGCAGAGCTCGGCTGAGCGGCCGCATCCTCTGAGGTGGCTTGTGCCAATGCAGCAGGCGAAAACAAAGCCGTGCTCAAAAATAGACTGGTGACCAAAGATGCCCGCTTCGTCATCGGAATTTTTCCTTCTTATAACTCAAAAAAGGGGATGGCGACCAATGAAAGCCGCCATCCCTTTGTCATTTCTTAGATCAGCCAATTGTGGGAGCGGTCGCGCAATCATCCGCGTAGAGACCGCAGGTCCAACCCTGGAAGCGAGTATCATTCGCGTCCTGCACGGCGCCGATGTAAGAGACATCTTCAAAGAAGGCGTCCACAGCGCTCACCGCAAACGGGGTCACCGCATTTTCGGTTGCACCATTGATAAAGGCGAACGCCGCAGCGGAATTTACCAGCGTCGATGTCCCTGATTCGGTGTTGTTGCTGCCGGCATTGAATAGCGTCTGGATCTGCGCGACGGCGATATTGCTGTCATCGACAAATGCTGTTGCGCAGCTCATGAATACTGATTCAAATACCGGGGGCCCATTTTCATCCGCGGCCGCACCTGCAGCCTGAATGGTAGTCGCGCTATCAATGTCGATACAAGCCGCTGGGCTGTTGAAGACGCTGTTATAAAAGGCATAATCACCACCACCGCGCAGCAGGATAACATGATCCTGACCGCTTGAGACGAACGTGACGTTGGCTAGCTTGTGATCTTGACGTGGCTCCGCATCTTCGTCGCCATTTGAGTCTGCCTCCATGACATGGTCACCGCCACCGGCGCGCTGAACGACCAGAACAAACTGGTTGTTACCTTTATAACCAGAGTCCGAATCAACCGAGTCATCATCAATGCCGGTCATGACCAGGTTTTTGCCGTTTACGCGGCCACCAAACCATTCGACACCGTCGTCCGAGCTGTTGTGCACCTGAATGTTCTGGAAGAAAGTACCGCTGCCGACGCCTGCCAGGGTGATGCCATTCAATTCGTTACCTGGAGAAACTTCAAAGCCAGGATAACGAACCTGCACATAGGACATGCGGCCGCTAGAGTCGGCTGGCAAGGTGCCGCCATAAACCGCATTGGATGGCCCTTCGACAATCGCCTGACAGTCAGTACGTGTCCCGCCCGGATTGGACGCACCGCCGGTGGCACAATCCGAAATCGGCGCGCGCCCCAGGATCACCACACCACCCCATTGACCGATGCTGTTAACACCAGTCGAACCTTCGATATTCTGACGCGATGTCATGATAATTGGCTCAGCCGCCGTGCCTTCGGCAAAAATCTGGGAACCTCGATTAACCAGCAGAAAATCACCGCCGGAGGAACCGAACAGGACCACACCAGGCTCAATCGTAATGATTCCGGTCGCGCCACCATCAACACCAATTTCGACCGCGCCATTAAGCGAATAGATTGTACCATCATTGTCAGGGATAAGCAGATTGTCGGTGATCACACCGGATATCTGGCAGTTGCGAACTTCTTCACCGTTACCGGTCGTTATTGTTCCAACATTGGCAGTACCTGTCGGACAGTCAGCTGCCGGACCACCGGTTGGCGGGGTAGGTGTTGGCGTAGGAGTAGGCGTTGGTGTTGGCGTCGGAGCTGGCAGGACAATAGTGCCTTCGCCTGGGGAAGCCACATCATCGGCACCACAGGCCGTTACTGCCATTGCTGCTACACCAGCAAAAAGAACTGAACGAATTTGCTTATTTAACATGGAAAAAGTCTCCGCAGATTACTGATTTCAAAGATTTCAGATCAGATGATGTGGAAACGAATCATAGATGCCCCCATCGCCTTCGGACTTGGGCACTAGGCGCGACAAATGACCCGCCGATGCCGTTTGCATGACTCTTTGGAGACAATAATATTTCAGGATTGTTGCAGTTGCTTTGGAAGCCGCAAAAGCGCTCTGCTTTTTATGCTGCGGTGCAAAAATGCTGCAGTGTAAATATTAATAAACAAAAAAGGCGGCCACGCGAATGGCCGCCTCCTAATAATGATAGGGTGTCTCGATTTAGCGGGAAGCCAACCGTCCATTCAGGTTGTTCAATGCAATCTCGGCCGCCTTGCGAGAGTTGATCACCTGGCCATCAGCAAGCACCAGATCAAAACTGCGATTGCTGTTCATGGCGGCCACGAACATTTTCGCTGCATCACCGGAACGCCCGGTACGAGCATAAGCTTGCCCCAAATTGATCATGACAGCAGGATCGGTAAGCTTTCCGCTTTCCAGCTTTGCTACAGCCGCCTCATTGTCGCCGGCCATCAGGGCATCATAGGCCAATGCGCCTTTATCATAGCCAATTTCACCCTCTTGCGCCTGTGCCAGTGCGGGCACGGCCGCCATGGTCAAGCCCATGGCAACGGCAATAATCCTTGCGTTTTTCATACTCACTCTCCTGTTTCCTTGATCCTTTATTACACTTTTATGACGCTACCTGCAACATAACTGTAATAATTTTGTCATTTAAGAGTCACTCAAATACGGCGGACAAGCGCTATCTTCACTGAAAACCAATTGATTTCAGTGTGTTAAAATCAGTAGGTAATTTTAAGCTTGTGACGAAACCCGCTGCTATCCGAACGGCATATCCAGCAGTTCATGCAGGTCTTTCAGCGCCTGCTCTTCGCCCGTCACCTTGATCGCTGCCATGCCGAGAGTCGCGGCTGGCTTGCAGTTGATACCCAGATCATCGAGATAAATGCACTGGCTGGGCTGAAC
The DNA here is from genome assembly GCA_947495985.1 of uncultured Sphingomonadaceae bacterium. GTDB lineage: Bacteria > Pseudomonadota > Alphaproteobacteria > Sphingomonadales > Sphingomonadaceae > Parasphingorhabdus. Next base: position 65,840 of record CANMBD010000001.1, on the reverse strand, counting down.
GTCCAGAGCCTCGCACATCATCTCATAGATGCGCGGGTCGGGTTTTCTGATGCCGGCCTTGCTGCTTTCAATAATATGATCAAATCGCGCCATGATCGCCGCGATGGCCGATGCCTTTTCATCATCCAGCGCCATGCCTGAACCTTTGCCGGATGGAACATTGTTGGTGATGCAGCCAATGGTGAAATCCTTCGCCTTTAGCGTATCCAGCATCGTCACCATCGCCGGGCGGATATCGCCAGCCAGGCAAGCCAACACCTCGCTGCCTTTCAGATCCACACCAATGGCCCGCGCTTCTTCAGCGAACAGCTCATCAAAGCCTGCCGCGTCAATTTCCGAACGTTCAAATTTCGCCCAGGCATTATCATGTGGATTGGTGCTGTTGATTTTGCGCACGCTATGAATCGGTACGCCGCGTTCAGCCTCTAACCGATTAAACGCATCAAAGGGCGAGGACGTAATGACCCCGCCGAAATCGAAAATTACGGTGTCGTAGTTCATAACATTAGCATTCATTTATTGAGATATTCCAGTTTGAGGCCGGGGCGTTTCCAGCGGGTTTTGACAAGGCGGCCTGATGCCGACAGACAGAGCCATGCATCCATCATGTCATCGCCGCCAAAGCAGATATTGGTGGTGAAGATATCATCAGTGCCGACAAATTCGACCAGCTCACCAGTTGGCGAGATCACGCTGATCCCGCATTCGCCGATGGTGGCAACACAGATATTGCCGCTTTCCTCAATCGCAAGGCTGTCGAAAAACTTATAGCCAGCGGGGCGGTAAACAGGGATGCCCGGGCCGCCAGGGCCTGCATCGGGCGCTACTTTACCCGGTTCGGTAATGTTAAATTTCATCAGGCGGCAGGTATAGGTTTCCGCGGCATAAAGCGTTTTGCCATCGGGTGACAGACCAATGCCATTGGGGTTTTGCGACGGAAAGATGACTTCCTCCAGATGACTGCCATCTGCTTTTGCATAGAATATCCCGACTATATCATGGCTGCGCTTGGCATAGTCGATCTTGCCATGATCGGTGAACCAGAAGCCGCCATGTTCATCAAAGACAATATCATTGGGACCGCGCAGGACGCAGTCAAAATCACCGCTTTTGTAAAGCACTTCCACCGCACCGGTTTGCGGATCAATCCGTTCGATCCGACCGCCGGAATAGTCATTTGCAATCCCGTGCGGGGTCAGAAAGCCGTTCGCTTCTTGATATTCAAAACCGCCATTGTTGCAGACATAGATTTTGCCGTCCGGTCCCAGCGCCGCTCCATTGGGGCCGCCACCCGGCTTTGCAATAACATCCTTCGTGCCATCCGGCGCAATGCGGGTCAGCTGCCCGGCCGCGATCTCGACCAATATGACGCTGCCATCCGGCATCGCAATCGGGCCTTCGGGGAAACGCAATCCATCGGCGACAAGTTCCATCTTTTTCCTCTCAAAATGCTGTCACAGTCATTGCGGGAAAGCAGCGACAAGTCTAGTGCTGTCTCAACCGGTTACAGGAGCAACTATGTCCAACAGCTACCCCCCTTCCCTGCAACTCCATATTGATGGCGAATGGATCGACGTTGAGGATCGTGATGTCCATCATGTCGTCAATCCATCAACCGGAAAAACCTTTTCCGACCTGCCCAAAGCTAGCAAGGCTGACCTTGATCGCGCACTGGGTGCTGCGGACCGGGCCTTTCCGATATGGCGCGATACGCCCGTCGCCGCGCGTGCCGCGATATTGCACAAAGCGGCCGACCTGATGCGCGAACGGGCACCGGAAATCGGCCGGATGATGACGGCTGAGCAAGGCAAGCCAGTGGGTCAGGCAACCGGCGAAGTCACCGCATCGGCGGCGATGTTCGATGTCATGGCCGAAGAAGCCAAGCGCTGCTATGGCCGCGTGCTGGTCCGCCCGACTGGACAGAATAGCTTCGTCAAATATCAGCCGGTTGGTCCCGTGGCGGCATTTAGCCCATGGAATTTCCCGGTCTACACACCCGCCCGCAAATTGGCCCCTGCCCTGGCTGCCGGTTGCTCGATCATTCTCAAGCCAGCGGAAGAAACACCGGCCAGTCCGATCGAAATGATCCGCTGCCTGCTCGACGCGGGTTTGCCCGCCGGCACCGCGCAAGTCGTGTTCGGTGATCCGTCCGAAGTGTCGTCGTATCTGATCGCCTCCGACATCATTCGCAAGATCAGCTTCACCGGATCCGTTCCGGTCGGCAGGCATTTGATGAAACTGGCGACAGAAAATATGCAGCGCACAACCATGGAACTGGGTGGCCACGCACCGGTGCTGGTCTTTGACGATTGCGATATGGACAAGGCGCTCGACCTGCTGGCGATGCAAAAATATCGCAATGCGGGACAGGTTTGCGTGTCCCCCACCCGCTTCTATGTTCAGTCCGGCATCTATGAAAAATTCGCGACGGAGTTCACCAAACGCGCGGAAAAAGTGCAGGTCGGCGATGGCTTTGGCGATAATATCGACATGGGTCCGCTTGCCAATCCGCGCCGCCCGGAGGCGATGGAACAGCTTATTGGCGATGCCAAAGCCAAAGGCGCAACCGTGCGCCTCGGCGGAGAAGCGATGGACAGCGACGGTTATTTTTACCGGCCAACTGTGCTCACCGATGTCCCGCTGCAGGCCGATATTATGAGCAACGAACCTTTTGGCCCCGTGGCCGCGATGCGCCCGTTTGATACCTTGGATGAAGCGATCGAACAGGCCAATCGTTTGCCGCTGGGTCTCGCCGCCTATGCCTTTACGGAAAGCCTGCGCACCGCCAATATTGTTGGGGACATGGTCGAAGCGGGCATGGTCGCGATTAACAATCTGACCGTCAGTCCCGGCGATGCGCCCTTTGGCGGTGTGAAACAATCCGGCCATGGATCAGAAGATGGCCCGGATGGCCTAAAAGCCTATATGGTGACCAAAGCCATTCACCAGAGTTGAGGACTAGCAAGATGACAAAACGTACCGGCGCGCAGGTTTTGGTCGATCAACTGGTGATCCAGGGGACTGATCGCATTTTCACCGTACCTGGCGAGAGCTTTCTGTCCGTGCTCGACGCTCTGCACGATTGCGGTTCTATCGAAACCGTCTCGACCCGTCAGGATGGCAGCGCTGCATTCATGGCCGAAGCCGACGGCAAGCTGACCGGAAGCCCAGGCATCGCCTTTGTGACGCGCGGTCCCGGTGCGACCAATGCCAGTATCGGTGTCCATACGGCGATGCAGGACAGCACACCGATGATTCTTTTTATCGGCGATGTAGCGCGCGACAACCGTGACCGCGAAGGCTTTCAGGAAGTGGATTTCACCGCCATGTTCACCCCACTCGCCAAATGGGCGGCGCGGATCGACAATGCCGCGCGTATCCCCGAATATATTGCGCGAGCCTTTGACACGGCCTGTTCTGGGCGCCCCGGTCCGGTGGTACTTAGCTTGCCCGAAGATATGTTGCGCGATGTTGTCGAAACACTCGACCGCCCGAAAGTGGTCGCACCGGTACAACCAATGTGCGCCAATGCGATGACGACGCTCACCGATTTGCTGCGCGATGCCACCGACCCGATCGCGATTATCGGCGGGGCCGGCTGGTGTGCCAGCGCGCGCGAAAATTTCGCCCAATATGCTGAAAGGATTGGCCTTCCGGTAGCCTGCGCGTTCCGGCGGCAGGATAATTTCCCCAATACCAGCCCGGTCTATGCCGGCAATCTCGGCTATGGTCCCAATCCCAAACTGGTCGAGCGGGTAAAGGCCGCCGATCTCGTCATCGCAGTCGGTGCGCGGCTCGGTGAGGCAACCACCGATGGCTATACGCTCATCACCCCGGACCATCCCGATCAGACACTCGTCCATATCCATCCCGATCCGGACGAACTCAACCATGTCTATCGCATCGATCTGCCAATCTGCGCGGAGATGCACGAATTTGCCGAACAGGCGGCGCTCTGGGAGGATGACCTGCTGAGTTTCGACGCTGGCAAATCCGCCCATGCCGACTATCAGCAATGGACAACGGTCAAACCAACCGACGCGAAACTGGATCTCGGACCCTGCGTCGCGGCAATGCAGGACATGCTGCCGGCCGATGCGATTATCTGCAATGGCGCCGGCAATTTTTCCGGCTGGTGGCATCGTTACTGGACCTATGGCGATTTTCCGAGCCAGCTTGCCCCGACATCCGGCGCAATGGGCTATGGCGTGCCAGCATCAGTGGCCGCTGCCTTGCGCTTTCCCGAGCGCGTCTCGGTGGTGATTGCAGGCGACGGTGATTTCATGATGAACGGACAGGAACTGGCGACAGCGGTCCAATATGATGCCAACCTGCTTGTGCTGGTCATCGACAATGGCAGCTTTGGCACCATCCGCCTACACCAGGAACGCGAATATCCCGCGCGTCTGTCGGCCACTTCGCTGCAAAACCCGGATTTTGCGATGCTCGCAAAAGCCTATGGCGGATGGAGCGCGACTGTGGAGAGCACGGAAGAATTTGCCCCGGCTCTGGAACAGGCCATGCAGCACAAAGGCCTGCGCCTGCTGCATCTGAAGACTGATGTGGAGTTTCTGACTGCGGCTGGAGCAACCGTCAGCGGACTGCGAAACAAATAGACGCCGGTTGTAACATTGGTCGCTTCAAAAGCGAATATGGCCCGTTAGCGTTCTGATATTTGATCAAAGGAATTCATAAAATGAAATCTCTTTCGCCGTTGCTGATCGCTGGTATGTTGCTGGCATCCCCTGCTCTGGCTCAGACCGAAGCTGCTTCACAGGTAGAAGCCGCAACACTCGACCTCAATCATATCGGTTTTGCTGTGACGAAGCTCGACGATACGGCGTCCTTCTTTGTCGACACGCTGGGATGGAAACCGGCGGGCGGGCGTCCGGAATATCCCGCAAAATTTGTCACCAACGGAAAAATGTTTGTGACCCTGTGGCAGGTCACTGACCCGGCCAAAGCTGTCTCTTTTGACCGCAAGAATAATGTCGGCCTGCATCATATGGCGATCACTGTGCGCGATTTGCCAACCCTGAATGATCTGCATCGCAAATTTGTTGCGCATGAAGATGTCGTCGTTGAATTTGCGCCAGAATTTCTGGGCGACGGCCCCACAACCCATATGATGATCCGTGAACCATCAGGGTTGCGGCTGGAATTTATTGTTCCAGCAAGCCGGATCAAACCAAAGGACTAGGATTTTTGGGCGAAAGTTTGGCGTCGGCTTCAAATTGCGTCCGCGCTATCTTGCCCGCAATGACTCAGGTCGCCATCGCCAATATGGCATCCCATTCCGCCTCGGTCACGGGTGCCACCGACAGGCGCGTCTGACGAATGATCGCCAAATTGGCCAGCTTCGGGTTTTGTTTCATTTCTTTCAACGGCACGGCTTTGTCCAGCTTGCGAACCGGCTTTACCTTCACCGCGATCCAGCGCCCGGTATCGTCGAACGGATCGGGGAATTGTTCTTCGCTGACTTCCATAATACCGACAATTTCCAGCCCCTGGCGCGAGTGATAGAAAAAGACTTGATCGCCCACCTTCATCTTTTTCATATTGTTGCTGGCCTGCGCATTTTTAACGCCGTCCCAGGTGCCTTCTTTTTCCGCGATCAGGTCATCCCAACCATATTCATCAGGCTCTGATTTCATCAACCAATATTGTGCCATGCATCGGCTCCTCGTTCGAAAACCAACCTATCAATAATCCTGTCAAAGCCAACAAAAAAGGCCCCGCCGCAGGGCGAGGCCTTTCAAGATTTGTTCGGTTTGATTTTAACCGGGCATCACAACCGTATCGATGGCGTGAATAACGCCGTTAGTCGCATCAACATCAGCCAGAGTGACGGTTGATTTTGCGCCTGTTGCGTCTTCCAGAATGACTTTCTGACCTTCTAAAGACGCTTTGAGTTTCGCACCCTGAACCGTTGTCAAAGTTGCGATACCATCGCCGTCTGCAATAGCCTGGGTCACGTCGGCTGCCGTCATTTTTCCGGAAATGACATGATAGTTCAGCAAGGCCGCCAAATCGTCTTTCTTTTCCGGGGATAGCAAAGCGCTCAGCTCCGCCGGATCGACCTTGTTAAACGCATCATTGGTTGGTGCGAAAACCGTATAGGGACCTTCTCCGGACAAGGTTTTGCCCAATTCAGCGGCCGTCATCGCCATAACCAGGGTCGACAAGTCTGATTTATTTTGTGCAACACCAACAATATCGGTCGGCTCTGCAGGTTCCGCCACCGCGACCTCTTCAGGCTCCGCAGCCTGCTCGCCGCAAGCAACTAGAGAAATGGAGGCTGCACTAGCCAGGAGGAATTTAGAAATATTACGCACAATGGTCCTTTCACTAATAAGTCCCCCATTTTAGTTGAAAGCCCGCACAGCAGGGTGGGGACAGATCCCCGCCATGTAAGGTATTTATCGATGAGTAGAGTGTTAACTGGGGACTTAACGATGCTCCATGAACATGAAATCGCGATCAAAACTTTTCATATGCGCACCGCCGTCGACAAACAATATCTGACCTGTAACACTGCCCGCCCCGGCCAGATAACGCACTGCCGCAGCAATGTCATCGGGCGAGGAAAGCCGGTTCAGCGGCATATTGGTCGCCAGGCGGTCCATCTGGTCGTCGCTATAATCCTCGGTCTCCAACGTCAACCCGGGAGCCACACCATTTACGCGCAATTTATCAGCACAGGCGACTGCCAGACTTCGCACAGATTCGGCCAAAGCCTGTTTTGACAATGTATAGCTCAGCTGATCGCCATTGGGATTGCGGACACGTTGATCGACAATATTGACAACCGCCGCCCGCTCTCCCTCTGGCACTTGGCGTGCCAGCAAGGTGGTCAGCATGGTTGGCGCCATCATGTTGATCTTCATGTGACTTTCAAGAGATTGACCGTTCAGGCTGCTGGCATCGTCATATTCAAACAGGGATGCATTGTTTACCAGCAGGTCCGGCATCCGCCCGAATTTCTCACCGACAGCGCTCAGCAACCCGGCCGCAGCTCCATCATCGCTGAAATCCGCAACAAAGCCTTCCCAGCGGGTATCATTGCGCTCAAGCGCTTTCTTAAGCCCGTCATCCGGTTTTGCATCGCTATGGCCATGAAGCGCAAGCACATAGCCCGCATCCGCCAGTTCAGCCGCAATATGAGCGCCCAGACGGCGAACACCGCCAGTGACCAGTGCCAACTTCACCGCGCTGTCACTCATTTACGCGCCCGGGACAGAGTGATCCCGATTGCTTCCCCCTTTTCAGAGATCAGCAATTTGACGATTTTCACGGTAACCCGCAACACGCTCTCATCCTGCAAAAACAGAGTTTCGATAATATGATCCGCCACCGCTTCAATCAGCTTGAAATGCACGCCTTCTGGCAAAGCGGTCGTGGCGGCGTCCTTCAGGTCCATATAGTTTTTTGAGCTTTCTAGCGGTGTGTCTGCTTCATAGCGTTCCTGAATTTTCAAATCTGCCGCGATGGAAATACGCAAAGGTTGCGGCAAATGGGTCTCTTCGGAATAGATGCCGGTCAGGACATCGACCTCCAGATCATTGACCTCTAATGTAAGTGTATCTGTCATAATATGTCTTCACCATGTTGCGGCTCTATTGGCAAGCCATGCAGCCGCTTTGTTTAATCTGACTAGCTGCTGAGAGCTTCTATCTGGACCACCGCGCATAGATTGCTGTTGGCAGCAGCAGACCGCGTGCTTCTTCCCTTACCGCAAGGTCGCCGACCTCTATCGTGCCGCCCAGATGAGCCAGCTTCTCTTCAAGGAGCGAGCCGAGCGCCAGAGCAGACATACGTACCGCGTAGACGGTCAGGAACAGGCACTTGCTATTCTCATCCAGCAGCTGCCCGCAGCTCTCAATCAGCGGAGCTAAATCCTCCTCGAGCCGCCAGACTTCACCATCCGGCCCACGGCCATATTTGGGTGGGTCGAGCAGGATCGCATCATAGCGCCGCTCACGCCGTACCTCTCTTGCGGCAAATTTCGCCGCATCATCAATAATCCAGCGCACCGGACGTTCCGACATGCCAGAAAGAGCCGCATTGTCCCGCGCCGCTGACACCGATTTCTTGGACGCATCGACATGAACCAGCTTGGCACCAGCGGCGGACAGAGCCAGCGTGCCGACACCGGTATAGCCAAAGAGATTGAGCGCTTGCGCTTCCTCAACGCCTTCCAGATTGGAACGGATCCAGCGCCACACCGGATCCATATCCGGGAAATAGGCGAGGTGGCGAAACGGCGTACATTGGGCGGTGAAAGTAACCTCTTCCCAAGTCAGCGGCCATCCTTCTTTGGGAACAGGTCGATTGAAATGCCAGCGCCCGCCGCCGTCATCATCCGAAGCCGGAATAAACTCGCCATCCGCCTGCCATTCATCCTGCGCAGGCGACCACATCGCCTGCGGTTCGGGGCGAATGAACCGGTAATCGCCATAGCGTTCCAGCTTGCGGCCATGGCCGCTATCGATCAGCGCATAATCGCTGCGCGGATCGCTGATCATCACGCCGGGCTTTGACGCCGCCTCAACCATCGGCAGGCGTTGCTTTGCCGGTTACAAATGCCTTAACCGCATCATAGTCTCCCGGAAGTTTGTCGCATGCCTCTTCGCGATCAAACAGATCGCCAATCCTGCGCGGCAAGATCGGGCGCGTGCCGGTGGCCCGCTCCACCGCTTCGCGAAATTTTGCGGGATGAGCGGTGGCCAATGTGACAACCGGCACCGATGGATCAATGTCGCTCGCCCGTGCTGCCGCCAGACCAATTGCTGTGTGCGGATCAATCACCTGCCCCGCCTCTTCCTGCGCCTTGCTCATCGCCAGGGTCATGCTATCCGGATCTACTCTTTGGCTGGTGAAGAGCGATGCCGCCTTGGCCCGCATATCCGGGTCAATCTGCATGTCACGCGTCTCTTCAAACGCTTTCATCCGGGCCGCTGTTTTGGCACCATCACGACCTTCAAGGTCAAACAATAGCCGTTCAAAATTGCTGCTGATCTGAATATCCATTGATGGCGCAGCGGTCGGCGTTACTGTTCCGGCAGAATAGTCACCCGCACTCAAGGCGCGGTGAAGAATGTCATTCACGTTGGTGGCGACAATCAGCCGCTCCACCGGCAATCCCATTTGCGCGGCCACATAACCGGCAAATACATCGCCAAAATTGCCCGTCGGTACAGAGAATGCGACTTTGCGGTGCGGTGCCCCCAATTGCGAGGCCGCATAGAAATAATAGACAATCTGGGCCATCAGCCGCGCCCAGTTAATCGAGTTCACCGCAGAAATGGCGAACCGGTCGGTTACCTCGGTATCTGCAAACATACGCTTCACCATTGCCTGTGCATCATCGAAGCTGCCGTCAATGGCGATATTGTGAACATTGGGTGCCAGCACGGTCGTCATTTGACGCCGCTGCACATCCGATATGCGTCCATCAGGATGGAGCATGAAGATATCGACCTTTTCCCGTCCGGCCAGGGCATCAATAGCCGCCGATCCGGTATCACCCGATGTTGCCCCCACAACTGTCAGATGCCTGTCCTGCCGGGCCAGGAAAGTCTCGAACAACAGCCCGAGCAATTGCAGCGCCACATCCTTGAATGCCAATGTTGGCCCGTGGAACAGTTCCAGCAGCCAATGTTGTCCATCCAGTTGTACCAAAGGTGTCACGGCTTTGTGCGCGAAACGGCCATATGCCTTTTCACACAGATCGCGCAGCTCCTCCTCGGTCAGCACATCGCCGATGAACGGCCGCATCACGCGAACGGCAATTTCCGAATAAGGCTGCGCGGCCATGTCGGCAATTTCCGCTTCGGTCAGCTTGGGCCAATGGGTCGGCACATAAAGGCCGCCGTCACCAGCCAGACCAGCAAGCGTTACTTGTTCGAAATTCAGCGGCTGTGCACCGCCGCGGGTTGAGATATATTCCATGATGGCCAGCGGGTTAGCGGCCTCATTCGCCAAGGGCAAGTTTTAAGCTTGGCTGGCGGCCTTGTTGCGCCCTCTGAGAGCCAGAAAATAGATGACCAGCGCTATTCCAGCGAACAGAAACCATTGAACCGCATAGGCCATATGATTGTTGGGAACGTCGTCAGTTGAAGGCTCCTGGCTTTTCTGTAATCCAGCCACCGGCTCACTGGCAACAAGACGCACCATATATTGGCTATCCGGCGCGACAATGCCGTCCACCAGGCCGCCTGCCCATTCGGGATCCTCCGGTGATTTGGACCAGCCAGCGACAATATGCACCCCGGGTCCCTCACCTCCCGATGTTTTGCAATGCGCAATATGGGCCCAGCCCGCCTGACCATTGGCATTGCGGCCGCTAATCGCTCGCCAATCGAGGACCTCCAGACAGTTTACCGATGATCGGCGAAAATAGGATGGATCATCTTCAACAGGAACCGCGGGATAGCTAATGGCCGGTTTATCACGCGCCGATTCATAACTCGCCAACAAGCTGTTTTTCCAGTCAGCGCGTTGCAACTGCCAAATGCCTAGCCCCACCATTGTCGCCACCGCGGCTAGCATCAGGATTGTGCCTATGATTGGTAAGCCTTTCATTTCTCAACACCGTCATCGATACTGCCCTCAAGAGCTTGATTGCGATGTTCCAAAATCAGTAATACTCCCTTGGATATTCTGAGAGAAACAACAACAGCAGCAATTGTAAGCGGGACCCACAGCAACACATGAAGCCACATCGGCGGATAATAATTGAGCTCCACGATCAATGCCAGCGCCAGCACCACCCCGCCAACGATCAATGTCAAAAAGGCGGCCGGGCCATCGCCAACATTATATTTGTCGTAATCCAGCCCACAGGCGCGGCATTTGTCCGCAAACGCAGTCACACTGCGAAACAGGGTTTTCTGACCGCAATGGGGACAGAGTCCAAAAAGGGCAGCGGGAAAAACATCCGGCTGCCCTTTTGAGTTTTCGGTATCCGTCAAAAAACTGTCCCAAAAAATGTCCTAGTGAACCGGTGCGCCCCAGCCGCCCCATACATAGACAACAATGAACAGGAACAACCACACGACATCGACAAAATGCCAATACCAGGCAGCCGCTTCGAAACCAAAATGCTGTTTGGGCGTGAAATGGCCTTTGTAAGCCCGTGCCAAACAGACGATCAGGAAGATCGTACCGACAAGGACGTGGAAGCCGTGGAAACCGGTCGCCATGTAGAAAGCGCTGCTGTAGTTCAAACCGGCAAACGGGAACGGAGCGATGCTATATTCATAAGCTTGAATACCACTGAACACCGCGCCCAGGATAATGGTCAGCCAAAGCCCTGTAATAAGCCCTTTGCGATTACCGTGAATCAGAGAATGGTGGGCCCATGTCACTGTTGTGCCGGAACATAGCAGAATGAGAGTGTTGAGGAGCGGAAGCTCAAAAGCATTCAGAACTTCAATGCCCTTTGGCGGCCATTGTACAAGTGCTGCGGCGCCCTCCTGACCGATCATGTTGGTGGCAATTCCATCAGCAAAATCAATCGGCTGCGGGAACAGGGAATAATCAAACCAAGCCCAGAACCAGCCCACAAAGAACATCACCTCTGAGGCAATGAAAAGGATCATTCCGTAGCGGAGATGCAATTGCACCACGGGCGTATGATCACCGGCATGTGCCTCTTTGACCACGTTCGCCCACCATGCATAAAAAGTTAGGGCAACAGTGGCGACGCCAATTGCAAATACCATTGGACCAAATGATCCAAAGACATCAGGATGCAACCACATTACACCGCCAAACGCCATGGTAAGCGCAGAAAAGGCTCCAAAAAAAGGCCAAATGTCTGGCGGCAAAATATGGTAATCGTGGTTTTTGGCTCCAGCCATGTTTTTATTCCCCAGATTTTATTCGTTACTGTTCTTAGCTCTCGCCAGTTGCGGGGTCTACCGCAATGCCGTCTTTCGAGCGATAAAATGTGTAGCTTAATGTGATTTCTTCGATATCCCGCGTTTCCGGATCATCCATAATCGCCGGATCAACATAGTAAAGCACGGGCATCCGCATCGTTTGCCCTGGCTCCAAAAGCTGCTCCGTGAAACAGAAACACTGCACTTTGTGAAAATATTTTCCGGCTTGCACCGGTGTCACGTTGAAGGTCGCAGTACCCACAACCGGCTGATCTGATTTATTCGTAGCAATGTAGATCGCCATGTCGCGTGCGCCCACACTAACCCGGTCTACGGGGTTTTCCGGTTTAAAGGCCCATGGCAGGGCAGAATTGACGTTAGAATCGAACCGAACCGACATGACCCGCGACGTGGCCTGAACCGTGGCAGCTTGGGCCGCATCTACCCGCTGAGTGGTTCCGCCATATCCTGTGACCCGGCAGAAAATTTCATAGAGCGGCACAGCGGCATAGCCCATACCCAGCATAGCGATACCCATCGCACCCGCCATTGCCGCAATGCGCAGATTCTTAGTCGACATATCTCTGGTCTGGGCGTGGCTCATGATATCGAACTATTTATTTTTACGAAGGTGATGAAGTAAAATAACACGACAAGGAAAAAGAGCAAGCCGGCCATAATCGCTGCGCGCTGCTTTTGCTTGGCCTGATAAGCTTTCTGCTCTTCCGGCGTCATTGCTGCATTTTTGCTATCGATCTTGCTCATGCAAATATCATCCTGTCTGCAACCAGCGCGGCGAACAAGGCGAAAAGATAGACGATGGAGAACTTAAACAAATGCTTCTCTGCCTGCATTGCACTGGGGTTTTCTGTTCTGCTGACACCCACGCGAAAGGATAACAGAGTGAAGGCCAGACTCAGCACAATCGCGGTTACGCCATAAACCGCTCCGGTCATACCCATGGCAAAGGGCGCAACGGCGCAGGCGGTAAGTATCAGGCTGTAACCTGCGATCTGTCTGCGCGTAGATTTTCGACCAGCAACGACCGGCATCATGGGGATACCCGCTTTGGAATAATCACTGTTTACAAACAGCGCGAGTGTCCAGAAATGTGGGGGCGTCCAAAAGAAAATGATCGCGAACAGCAGTACCGGCATCAACGTGACGTCACCGGTAACGGCCGCCCAACCTATGACCGGTGGGAAAGCGCCTGCCGCACCGCCAATCACAATATTCTGCGGCGTACTGCGCTTCAGCCAAATTGTGTAAATCACGGCATAGAAGAAAATGGAGAAGGCCAATATCGCAGCGCTAAGCCAATTGACCGCAACTCCCATAAGCAGAACAGAAAAAACTGATAGCCCTACCCCGAAATGCAGTGCGGTTTCGCGGTCCATGCGCCCCGCCGGCAAAGGCCGACCTGCGGTCCGCTTCATCACTGCATCAATATCATGCTCATACCACTGGTTCAGCGCCGCGGATGCACCGGCGCCCAGGCTAATCGCCAATATTGCCGTGAAACCGATAATCGGATGAATGGAACCTGGAGCCGCCATCAACCCGCAGATTGCCGTAAAAATCACCAGCGACATCACGCGCGGCTTGGTCAGCGCGAACAAATCCCGCGCGCTAGCAAGCTTGTAAGGTGATGTAGAAGCGGTTGTCATGTCTTTATCAGTATCTCATGTTGTCACTATCGCTATCGTGCCGGCAGCCTCTCAGCCACCGGCAGGATAGATGCAATCAGCAATCCCCGATTACTTAATCTGGGGAAGCGTTTCAAACTGGTGGAACGGCGGCGGGCTGGACAATGTCCATTCCAGCGTCGTTGCACCTTCACCCCAGTAATTCGCCTCAGCCTTACGACCAGCAACCATAGCCCAGGCGATATTGACAAAGAAAATCAACACGCCAACGGCCATGACCACATATCCAAGAGACGCGATCTCGTTCCAATAGGCAAACTGCTCCGGATAGTCCGGATAGCGCCGCGGCATGCTCTGGTTGCCCAGGAAGTGCATGGGGAAGAACAGAATGTTCACGCCGATGAAGAAGGTCCAGAAATGCAATTGACCGAGCAGCTCGCTATAATGGCGACCCGACATTTTCGGGAACCAGTAATAGAAGCCGGCAAAGATCGAGAAGACAGCACCAAGCGACAACACATAGTGGAAGTGAGCGACCACATAATAGGTATCATGCAAGTTGTCATCGATACCACCATTGGCCAGCACCACACCTGTCACACCACCAACGGTGAACATGAAGATGAAGCCCAGCGCCCAGACCATAGGGGTTTTGAAGGTCATTGACCCGCCCCACATGGTCGCAATCCAGGAGAAAATCTTGATGCCGGTCGGCACCGCGATCACCATCGTTGCTGCGGTAAAGTACATTTTTACATTAACCGACATGCCCGTTGTGAACATGTGGTGCGCCCAAACAACAAAACCAACGACACCAATCGCGACCATGGCATAGGCCATACCGAGATAACCGAATATCGGCTTGCGCGAGAAGGTCGAGATAATGTGACTGATCATGCCGAAACCGGGCAGGATCATGATGTAGACTTCAGGATGCCCGAAGAACCAGAACAGATGCTGGTAAAGTACCGGATCACCACCGCCCGCGGCGTCAAAGAAGGTTGTACCAAAGTTACGATCTGTCAGCAGCATCGTAATAGCGGCAGCGAGTACAGGTAGTGCCAGAAGCAGCAAGAAAGCCGTTACCAGAACCGACCATACAAATAGGGGCATTTTGTGCAGCGTCATGCCCGGTGCCCGCATATTCAAAATGGTCGTGATAAAGTTGATCGCGCCCAAGATGGAGCTCGCACCTGCAAGGTGAAGCGACAATATTGCCATATCCACAGCAGGACCTACCGATCCGGTAGTGGCGAGCGGCGCATAAACTGTCCAGCCAGTGCCAGCACCATTGCCGGTTCCGCCAGGAACGAAAGCCGATCCCAAAAGAAGCAGGAATGCGGGAACAAGTAGCCAGAAGCTAATATTGTTCATTCGCGGAAACGCCATATCCGGCGCGCCGATCATCAAAGGAACGAACCAGTTGCCGAAGCCGCCAATCATTGCCGGCATAACCATGAAAAAGACCATGATCAGACCATGTGCCGTGATAAGCACATTCCAGAGATGAAGCGCTTCATCCATGGATGCACCTGCACCGACCCAGCCTGTCAGATATTGAATGCCTGGCTCAGCCAGCTCCATCCGCATCATCCCAGAAATCGCGCCACCGATGATACCCGCGATAATGGCGAAAATCAGGTAAAGCGTACCGATATCCTTGTGGTTAGTCGACATGAACCAACGTTGGAAAAAGGCTGGCTTGTGATCCGCATCATGTGCGTGATCATCCAAAATCTGGCCGTCTGCTGCAATAGTTGTCATCGCTTGCGTATCCCTTAATTCGCAGCGGCGGCTGCATCCGCAGGCGCGCCTTCTGTTGTCGTCTCATCAGATGCGGTTTCTTCAGCCGCGCCATCTTCACTTTCGTCAGCGGCGGTCTCGTCCCCTTTTACAGTTCCGCCATTTGCGCGTACCCAGTCGTTAAACTTGTCTTCCGGCAAAACCTCGACAGCGATTGGCATGAAGCCATGCCGCGCGCCGCAAAGCTCAGAACATTGGCCGTAATAAACGCCAACTTCATCGATTTGCAGAACTTTCTCGTTAATCCGTCCGGGAACGGCATCCAGCTTGAACCATGCCGCCGGTATCGCGAAGCTGTGGATAACGTCGGCACCGGTAATCAGCATTTTCACAGGCTTTCCAACCGGAATAACCATCCGGTTATCAACTGCGAGCTGGAATGGCTCGCCGCTCTCGTTTGCTTCTTCTTCGGTCAGCATGTTGGAAATAATCTCGAAGTCACCATTGTCAGGGTAATTGTAACCCCAATACCACTGATAACCCGTCACTTTCACGGTCAAGGCGTCTTCCGGCGCAGGTTCAAATTGCTGAGCCAGCAGGCTGATGGAAGGAACAGCGATAACCAGCAGAATCAGGACTGGAACAACCGTCCAGACAACTTCGATAAAAGTATTATGTGTTGTTTTCGAAGGCTCCGGATTGGCTCCGCGACGAAAACGGATCATGACCCAAAACAGCAATCCGAGCACGAACAGACAAATAACGGTCATGATCGGCAATAATATGGAGTTGTTGATCCATTTGGCTTGTTTGCCAGTTTCGCTGACCTGCGGCTGAAAATCCAGACCGCCATCGACCGGCATACCCACACCTTCGGTGGGTTTCATTGGCGTGTAGAGAGCGGGGTCAAGCCCTGAAGTTGGCGCAGCTTCGGCTACAGGAGCCTCTGCATCAACACTCGCCTCAGCAGGTGCTGCCTCGGCTCCTGGAGCCGCCGGCAAGGCATCTTGCGCCGTTGCAACCGCGGGCGTGAGAATCAGGCCCAATGCCAGAATCCATGCTTTCACATAATGAGTCATTACTTGCTCAACCTTATTTTTACCCCAATTTTCGGGCGTTTTCAGCATATGGGCTCACCAGATATTTTGGTAAATATGCCCATTTGGGCAATCGGCCATTGAACCTGAAACGTCCCGTTTGACGCGGCTTATAAGCAGGGTTGTCGCAAGCCTCAAGCTACTCTACGCATATTTTTTCAGTTTTTGGCCTTTCATTAGAACCAAGATGAAGCCATTTCTGAAATACAACAGCAAGCAGGGCAGAATAAAATCGTGACTGAAACCGAAATATTGGATGAATTCCGCGCCAGTGATGCGCTTTTGGAAGGGCACTTCATATTGTCATCCGGTCGGCACAGCGCCCAATATCTGCAATGTGCCCGGGTATTGATGGACCCTGCCCGAGGCGCGAGATTGGCCGAAGCATTGGTTGGCCAGATACCATCTGATATTCGATCCGCTATCGATATTGTGGTCTCACCGGCAATGGGCGGCGTCATAGTCGGTCATGAAATGGGCAGAGCGCTGGGCAAAGAGGCGATCTTTCTGGAACGCCCCGAAGGCACATTTGAACTGCGCCGGGGTTTCCGTCTGGAGCCGGGTCAAAAAGTGCTGATGATGGAGGATGTCGTAACAACAGGCCTATCATCACGAGAGGCAATAAAGGCTATTGGCGATGCAGGCGGCGACGTTATCGCAGCAGGAGCATTGGTCGACCGCTCAAACGGTGCAGCCAGTTTTGATGTTCCATTCTTTCCGCTGATCGCTCTTGAAGTGCCATCCTACGCGGATGATGAAGTACCGGCAGAACTCGCCGCCATCCCGACCACCAAACCGGGTAGCCGCAAAGAATGAACGCGGCGTCGAAATTGAGACTGGGCGTCAATATTGACCATGTTGCCACCATTCGCAATGCGCGCGGAGGTGACCATCCTGAACCCATTCGCGCTGCGGCGATAGCTGCAGAGGCTGGCGCTGATGGCATTACCGCGCACTTGCGGGAAGATCGGCGGCACATCCGTGATGACGACCTCTTGGAATTGATGGATACATTGTCCATTCCGTTGAACCTTGAGATGGCGGCAACCGACGAAATGCTGGAGATCGCGCTACGGCATAAACCACATGCCGCCTGCATCGTTCCCGAAAAACGGGAGGAACGAACGACTGAGGGCGGTCTGGATGCGGCGAGCCAACACAACCGGCTATCAGATTTTGTCGGACAACTGCGGGAAGCCAATATCCGGGTCAGCCTGTTTATCGAGCCCGACCCGCGCCAGATCGAAGCCGCCATTCATCTCGGTGCGCCAGTGGTCGAATTTCACACCGGTCATTATGCGCATGTCAGCGGCGCGGAACGGGAAAAGGAGTTACGGCGGATTAGCGACGCCGCAGCGCTGGCCACAAAAAACGGTATCGAGCCTCACGCCGGCCATGGCCTGACCTTTGATAATGTCGTGCCAATAGCCGCGATCCCGCAGCTGTTCGAACTCAACATAGGCCATTTCCTGATCGGCGAGGCGATTTTTGGTGGATTGGCGGGAAGCATAAAGCAAATGCGCGCACTGATGGATGACGCACGATGACGGTCAGATCATGATCATAGGATTGGGTTCGGACCTCTGCAACATAAAGCGCATTCAGAATTCGCTGGACCGGTTTGGTGAGCGCTTTGAAAAGCGCGTGTTCACTGAAGTTGAGCGAGCCAAAGCCGCACGCCGGCCTTATACCAAGGCCGGAACCTATGCGAAGCGTTTCGCCGCCAAGGAAGCCTACTCCAAAGCCGTTGGAACGGGTTTCAAGGCAGGCGTCTATATGAAAGACATCGGCGTCATCAACGCCAAAAGCGGGGCACCGACATTAGCGCTGACCGGCGGTGCGAAGAAACGGCTCGACGCGCTGACTCCAGCGGGATATGATGCTGTCGTTCATCTCACACTCACTGACGATCATCCATGGGCGCAAGCGTTCGTCATTATCGAAGCGATGCCTTCGCGTTAGACGGTGAGCCGGTTGGATATGGGTCGGCATGACAATAGAAGAAGAAAACAGGATATGGCTTTAGAAAAGGCGGATGAACCGACAATCAAGGCGGATGATTCCAAAAAAGAGAAAACCGACTGGATCGGCGAGGCCAAAAGCATCGGCCTGTTGCTACTTGCGGTTCTGGCCTTTCACAGTCTGGTAGCCAAACCTTTTTACATTCCCTCGGTCTCTATGATGCCTGGGCTCCTGGTTGGGGATCGCCTGATTGTCAGCAAATATGCCTATGGCTGGTCATGGGTATCACCGACATTCCATATATTACCGCGTATGGAAGGACGGCTTTTCGGGTCTTTACCGGAACGGGGTGACATCGTGATCCTGACTCCGAAGGATCAGAGCAGCGACTATATCAAAAGGGTGATCGGCCTTCCTGGCGATATGCTGGAGATGCGCGGCGGCCAGGTTTTCCTGAACGGAGTTGCGGTCAAACAAGAAGTTCAGCCGGACCTAAACCTGCCGATTGATGCCAATTCCCCCTGCGGTTCCGAATTTCCTGGCCTGCGCAATACAGACGCCGCCGGCCACAGTGTCTGCACGCTCCCGATCCTCCGCGAGACCCTGCCCAATGGCGTAAGCTATGATATTATCGACCTGGGGCCGCAGCTCACTGATGATATTGCACCTGTCATCATCCCCGAAGGTCATGTTTATCTGATGGGAGATAACCGGGACCTGTCTGCGGACAGCCGGGTCGCAAGCCCGCTTGGCCTTAATGGTACCATCCCTTGGGAAAATATTGGCGGCCGCGCCGAATTTATTACCTTTTCGCTGGATGGCACAACTAGCCTCAACCCTTTGAGCTGGTTTACATCTTTCCGCAGCGGACGGGCGGGCACAAGTTTGCGGCCCGACCGCGATGAAAGTGCTGCCGAATAAGGCTGTAAATTTTACAGTCGTAGCCCCAGAGTTTCGTCCAGACCTGCCATGATGTTCAAGTCCTGAACGGCGCTACCGGCTGCGCCTTTGCCAAGATTGTCGAGCTTTGCCACCAAACGGACATGATCGCCGCTATCATCTGCAAAAACACTAAGTTCAAGCCGATCCGTTGCAGGATCATTCTCGTTCAGCAATAGTTCGCCAGTGCCGCTGCCATCATGCACGCTGACAATTGCTGATCCATGATAGTGATTTTTCAACGCTTCGACCAAATCATCCGATTTCGCACCGCCGCCGATGGCAGCTAAGTTCAGCGGAACTTCAACAATCATACCGCGATAGGCCCGCACGACAGCCGGTGCAAAGATCACGTCATGAGTGAGACCGGCATGGCGTTTCATTTCCGGCATATGCTTGTGCTCAAGGGTGAGGCCATAGCTGCGAAAACCGACATCCGGCTCTTGCGCGAACCGCTCGATCAGCGCCTTACCACCGCCCGAATAGCCGGACACGGCATTAACAGCATAGGGCCAGTCCGCCGGTAACAGGCCGCGAGCAACAAGCGGCGCGACAAGTCCCAGAAAACCCGTCGGATAACAACCAGGATTGGAGACAAACCGGGCGTTTGCAATCCGGTCCCGCTGTCCATCCTGAAATTCGGCGAAACCGTACACCCAATCGGTTGCCGTACGATGCGCTGACGAAGCGTCTATGACCCGCGTATGGTCATTGTCGATCAGTGATACAGCTTCTTTGGCAGCCTCATCAGGCAGACACAGGATTACAAAATCGCTGTCGTTGATGGCTTCGCGCCGGGCGGCCGTGTCTTTGCGCCGGTCCTCTGGCAGCCGCACAAGATCAAATTCTTGCCGTGACCCCAGCCGGTCGGCAATTTCAAGGCCGGTGGTTCCGGCTGCACCATCTATGAAAACACTGTGCGTCATGACCGCTGATCACCCAAGACGCTTGCGCGCCAGAACCGGCTGCTCAACATCATCGCCAAAACGCGCAATCACATCATTTAAAGGTTCTTCAGCAACCTGCATCCAGTGGATATTGGCGTGAATGATCCGATCACTATCAGCCATTATTCCGACATGGTCCGGGAAAAATACTATGTCGCCGCGCTTTAGCTCTTCATCTGCCGGAATTTCCGATCCGATGGCCCGCAGCTGCTGATCCGCGTCTCTCGGTGCCGATTGTCCCGTTAGCCCCAGCACCATCTGGATCAGGCCTGAACAATCCAGACCGTCACCGCTACGACCACCCCACAAATAGGGTGCACCAATTAGCTGTTCTGCAAATCGTGCCGTGCTGTTCATACCGTCGAAAACCTGCTTGGCTCCGATCTCCTGAACATGGCGAACATGGACATAGCCTTTGCCGGTTTTTAGAAATTTACCGCACTCACTTGGTTCTCCGCAGGCGAGTTTGGCACCCATCGGCAGGCGCTTGATAACTCCCGCTTTGACATCGGGATCGATAAATATCAGTGCCGCCCGGGCTGAAATCAAATGGGTCGGCTCAGCGGTCTTGCGCTGATGTTGCAAAGCATGGACCGGTAGATAGCCGACATAGCCATCATGATCACAAAAGCCCCAGGCCCAATCGCCGACCACATCCAACAGTTGAAAGTCTTCACCATGCAACAGCTCCGAAACGGCTTCATGACTTTTATGGCCCTGTTTGCGGATCATCGCCTTGGGCGCAGCGCAGCGCATCGGTATGGCCTCTGCATAGTGCGGCGCAAATAATTTGCCTGCCAAAGCGACATCCGCCAGATCCCCGCGATGCGCGGTAATCCGCGGATCGAAATCTTCTTCGGGACCGTGCAGCGAAAACTTCGCGCGCGCCGTCATGTCTCCGGCTTTCATGTCCCCGATAATATTCATTTTTGTTCATTACCCCATTTACGGCTTTTGCCGCAACTACGCGACGCCCACAGTTTGTGACAAAGCTGTGACAATAGGCCGCCCTTAACCGAGAAACGGCCCATTGATCAAGCGGCGATGCACCGTGGTTATTTAGCGTAACGTGCTTTCAGGTAGTTCCAGCTCGCCCGCAGACCCAATGCCTCTCCGCCTTTGGGTCGGCCCGCTTTACTGGAAGGTCGCCATGCATAGGTATCAAAATGAGCCCACGAAATATCGCTCGGAACGAATTTTTTCAGGAACAGCGCAGCCGTAATGCACCCCGCAAAAGACCCCGTGGCTACATTGTTCGTGTCGGCAATAGGGCTCTTGAGACGATATTCATAGCGGGACCAGAGAGGCATGCGCCATAGCGGATCATCTTCCTGATCACCGCTGTCGAGCAGGCCAGCCGCCATTTCGTCATCATTGCAAAACAAAGCAGGCAAATCGGGACCCAAAGCGACGCGCGCTGCGCCAGTGAGTGTCGCAAAATCAATGATAAGCTCGGGCTCTTCTTCTCCCGCCAGCGTCAACGCATCACCCAGTACCAGGCGCCCTTCGGCATCGGTATTACCAATTTCTACCGTTATTCCCTTGCGACTATGGAGCACATCGCCGGGACGTAGCGCATGACCATCGACCGAATTTTCTACCGCTGGTACCAGCAGGTGAAGCTGTACCGGTAATTTTGCTTCCATGATCAGCTTTGCCAAAGCAATGGCATGGGCCGCACCGCCCATGTCTTTTTTCATGATGAGCATACCGGCGGGCGACTTCATTGACAGCCCTCCGCTATCAAAGGTTACGCCCTTGCCGACAATGGCGATCTTGGGTGCATCCGCCTTGCCCCATTTCAGTTCAATCAGGCGCGGGGCATGATCCCGCATGGCTGCCTTGCCAACGCCGTGGATCATCGGGAAATCCTTTTCCAGCGTATCTCCACGAGTGACTTTCAATTCTGCGCCGTGCGCTTCGCTCAATTTTTCAACAATGTCCTCAAGCTTGTTTGGCCCCATGTCAGCTGCCGGTGTATTGACCATGTCGCGCACCAGAGCGGTTGCTGCCGCTTGACGGACTGCTTCGTCGACTTGCGCAATTTCGTCCTTGACCAGCAAAACGCTGGGGCCCTGACGATCCGGTAGCTCTTTATATTCGTCAAATTCATGCTGCGGGATCAGCCAGCCGAACAAGGCGTCTTTGGCGCTGGCACCGGCCAGCCGATATTTGCCCTCCGGCAACCTGCCGCCAAGTTTAGCAAGCGCCCACGGGTCCAGCTTTTTGCGATTACGGACGCCGGCCACGACGGTGAAATCACCTTGTTCCGATTTGTCGTCTTTGTCCGTTGACCCGGTAATCGGAAGGATCAGATAGGACTTTGGATTGGCGACAAATTTATAGGCTTTCACTATGCTGCGAATACTATCCGGCTGGTCTTTCAGCCAATCTTCAAAAACATGCTTATCCAGTATCTGGATGGTTCTGGCGGCTTGGCCTTTGTCGGCCTCTATCAATGTCTTAAAGTCAGTCATCGCGTCCCTATAGACGCACAATTGTCGGAACGCGAGTGCCTAATCAGGCGGCGACAGGTTGCGTGTTCAAAGGCTCTGCCTTTCCGGCTTCGCTGGTCGCTCCCAACGACAAGCTTCCGGCTTTGGCAAAAACCATCACGCCGTCATCCACAGTCTTGTAACGCAGATTGACTATATCCTTCGCGTAATTCTGGTTCAGTCGCCAAGGCTTCTTCTGACCCTGCTTTGGCAAGTCGGCGGCGGCGCGTTCGATATAACCGGACGAGAAATCGACAATTGTTTCAGGGATCAGTTTTTCTCCATCGGCCGGATGGGGATAGGCTATCTGCGCGCCTTTACGGTCCATGGTGTTTATCACCCGGCAAATATACTCGCTGGTCAGATCTGCCTTCAATGTCCAGCTGGCATTGGTGTAGCCAAAGGTCATCCCGAGATTCGGTACATCAGAGAACATCACGCCTTTATAATTGAAACGCGAACCAAAATGGACCGGCTCGCCATCAATCTCAAACTGGGCATGACCACCGGAAACCAGCTTGAGACCAGTGGCTGTGACGATGATATCTGCTTCCAGCTTCTCGCCGGATTTCAGTAATATGCCGTCTTTCACAAAACGCTCGATATGATCGGTGACGACAGACGCCTTTCCAGACTTGAGCGATTGAAAAAGGTCGCTATCCGGCACCAGACAGAGCCGCTGATCCCACGGATTATAAGTTGGTGTAAAGTGCTTCATGTCCACGCCCTGCCCCATTTCGTCGCGGACCATTTCAAGCAGTTTCTTTTTAAAGCCAGCTGGCTGACGGCGCGCCAGATTGAAGGTGAAGAGTTGATAGAGAACGTTACGCCAGCGAGTGATGCCGTAAGCCAGTTTATTCGGCAGGAATTTGCGAAGTGCGAGCGCGAATTTATCCTCTGCGGGGCGGGACACAATATAGGTCGGGGAGCGCTGCAGCATTGTGACATGCCCCGCGGTTTCCGCCATCGATGGCACCAGCGTAACCGCTGTCGCGCCGCTGCCGATCACCACAACTTTCTTGCCTGCATAGTCCAGATCTTCCGGCCATTCCTGCGGATGGACAATCGGCCCTGCAAAATCGCTATTGCCCTTGAAATCGGGCTTATGCCCGCCTTCATAGCTATAGTAGCCGGAGCACATGAAAAGGAAGTTGCACTCTATCTGGCTCGTCGATCCATCGCCATGCGTCAGGCTGACGGTCCATCTAGCCGTTTCACTTGACCAGCTTGCATTGGTGACCTTGCGCTCATAGCGAATATGCTTTTCAAGACCATGTTCATCCACCGTCTCGTGCAGATAATCGAGGATAATCGGCGCGTCGGCGATCGCCTTGCGGGCTGTCCACGGTTTGAAATTATAGCCCAAAGTATACATGTCGCTGTCTGAGCGAATGCCGGGGTAGCGGAACAGGTCCCATGTGCCGCCCAGACGCTCTCGCCCTTCGACAATGGCAAAACTCTTGCCAGGACATCTTTTGGTCAAGTGGACAGCAGCGCCGATACCGGACAAGCCGGCACCAACAATCAGAACGTCGAGAAATTCATTTTCCATATGACCTATTTACTTACATTGATGTTAATTACAAGGTCTGGATATGGAAACTGCATTTACTCCGCCGCTTCGAGCGCAGGTTCAGAATCCTCAACTGTCTGGCTGTTCGGCCCGTAGAACTGGATGACACCATCATCCACAGCTTCGTTGAGCAGAACCTTCTTATCGAACAAATAATCCTGATTGAGCTTCCACGGCATTTTCGTACTGTTGCGCGGCAGTTCGTTGATGGAGCGCTGTATATAGCCCGAAGAAAAGTCAAACAGCTCTTCCTCTTCAACCGTTTCTGACAGTACCGGATTTGCAATCCGTGTACTCGTTGCATCCATATGGTTGAGCAGGCGGCAGGTATACTCCGACACAATATCGGCTTTCAATGTCCATGATGCGTTCAGATAGCCAAAGACAATGGCCATGTTCGGAATGTCAGAGAACATACAGCCTTTATAATAGAAATGGTCGTGGAAGTTGATCGGCTTGCCATCCACCTCAAACGCAACCTTACCGGCGACGGCCAGCTTCAAACCGGTGGCCGTAACAATCACATCCGCATCCAGTGTTTCGCCGGATTGCAATTTGATACCGTCAGCTGTGACCGTGTCGATATGCCCCGTCTTGACGTCTGCGGCACCGGAACTGATCGCTTTGAACATGTCGCTATCGGGAACGAGGCACAGGCGCTGCTCCCAGGGGCCATAAGGCGGCGTGTAATCTTCCTTGTTATATTTATCGCCCAGTTCTTTCTTGAGCGGTTTTTCCAGCTTCTTGATGATTTTCTGAGGCTTTTTCCGGGCCATGTTAAAGGTCAGGTCCTGCATCCACACGTTTTTCTTACGGATGATATTATACGCCCATTGGTCGGGCATGATCTTGCGCAGAAAATTGGCGAGATGATCTTTGGCATTCCGGGCAAAATACCATGTTGGTGTCCGTTGGAGCATCGTCACATGGGCTGCTTTTTCTGCCATGACAGGAACGATGGTCACTGCCGTCGCACCACTGCCAATGATAACCACCTTTTTGCCGTTATAATCAAAATCCTTGGGCCAGAATTGCGGGTGAACAACGTCGCCCTTGAAATTTTCAATGCCGGTTATTTGCGCATCATAGCCTTGATCATAATCATAATAGCCGGAACCCATGTACAGGAAATTGGCATGCATAATCGCGTGACTACCGTCTGATTTCTCCGCGGTTACAGTCCAGCGCGCATCTTCACTCGACCAACTGGCAGACAGGACTTTGTGACCAAAATGGATATGCTTTTCCAGATCATGCTTGGCCTTGATCCGGTGAAGATAGTTCATGATTGACGGACCGTCAGCTATGGCTTTTTGCTCGGTCCACGGTTCAAAATTAAAGCCCAGAGTATGCATGTCGCTATCCGAGCGAATGCCGGGATACTGGAACAGGTTCCATGTTCCGCCAATTTCGTCCCGGCGCTCAACCAGAGCGAAGCTCTTGCCCGGACATTTGTCACGCAGGTGCACGGCCATACCGATACCCGAAATGCCTGCCCCTACAATCAGGACATCCACCGATTCTACCGGTGCTTCTGAAGCGCCGCCGCTTTTTTCCAACGTTTGCGTAGCCATTTGCCGTCTCTCCCAGCTTTGCCTCACTATGCCATTCCCGCGACAAGGTTGCAAATAACAATTTAATCAGCTGATTAACGCTTAAGTTCCAAGGCTTATCACTGAAAAACAGGTATTTTCCGCCTGCAATATCGCCAATTTTGCGAAAACGCCGCTGATGCGTCCTGGCATCGGATATCTATACTGCTTGACTGAACATCCCGCTGGTTTGACCTCTAAATTCATCAAATACCGCCGCGATGCTTCGGGCATAGGGTCTGGCCGAAGCATCAAGCACCAACTTTTGACCGACAATTTCAACAAGCCCGCGATTTATGAAAGACGCAAACATGGCCGCATAACTCTGCGTATCGCCAAGAGGCGAAAGATCCGCTTCGCCATTGGCCAATATCTGCTCAATGATCGCACCATGGATTTGGTTATCATGGCTTCGCCTTATCCCGACACTCGCTGGCAGCTGGCCATTCGCTAGCAAATTGCGATAGCGTCCCGTATTTTTCTGGTTCTGAATAATACGGTCCGGAAATTCGCTAATCGCCGAAGCACCTAGTCCGATTAATATGTTGCTCTGATCATCGGTGAAACCCTGAAAGTTACGGCGAACCATAGCGTCAGCGCCTGCCCGCTCCAGAGGATCACCGGGAAGCGCAAAATGATCGAAACCGATGGGCTGATAACCCGCTTTAGTCAGAAAATCATAACCGAAAGCGGCCATGTCAAACCGCTGCCTGCTATCCGGCAAGCATGTATCATCAATCCGGCGCTGACGTGGGATGAGCGTGGGTATATGGGCATATCCAAATAGAGCAATCCGTTCGGGCAACAGGCAAACGGTCTGCTGTAAAGTTTCTTCCAATATGTCCTTTGTCTGGCCGGGCAGGCCGTACATCAGGTCAAAATTCAGCGACAAAACCTCTGCGTCACGAAGGTCGGTGACCATCTGCGTCACCATTTCCAGGGGCTGTACACGGCCAATGGCGGCCTGCACGGCAGGATCAAAGCTCTGCACGCCCAGGCTGACGTTTCGGATCTCCGTCGCACGGATCAGATTACGCCATTCTGGCGTAAAGCCTCTTGGGTCCAGTTCGATCGATAATATCGGCTGATCGCATCGGAAGGCAGTCAACAGGTGGCCCAGCAAATCAGAAAAATCATCAGCACATAAAGCATTGGGACTACCGCCGCCAAAGGCGATGCGCTTCACGCGGCCACGTTTACCGAGTTTACGCGACACCAGATCAATTTCTGCAGATAGTGCGTCCATATAAGCGGCTAACCGCTGCATACGGTTTGCCTTTCCGGTGTTACAGCCGCAATACCAGCAGATCTGTTCGCAATAGGGAATGTGCACATATAGCGAGATATCGTCACATAGCCGGACGTCCGCCAAGGCCTGCTCCAGATCATCCGCGCCAATTTCATCGTGAAAGTCGGCAGCGGTCGGATAGCTTGTATAGCGCGGGACCGGGCGTTCGAGCAGTTCGGGGTAATATTTCCACATAAGCCCTACTTATGCGTGCAAAAACCAGCTGTCTTTGCGCTAGATCAAACCGCGCTGTACCAGGCGGTTCCGTCTTTCATGTCATGCGTTGCCCTGCCGGTATATTCCAGATGGCGAAGCGTCGCCATCGCCTCGCCTGTCGCCATACCGATCACATCATTGCCAATCGGGCGGGAAAACAGCAGCGGAAAACTATCCACCACGCGCATCGGCTTCTGGGCCAGTGCATCGGCAAGATCATCCAGCGCCTCATTATGTCGCAGCGCCAGCGTGTCGAGCCGTTGATGTGCACCCTTGAACGGACGGCCATGGGCGGGCAGCACCAACAGATTGGGATCAATTTCAGTGCGAAACCGGTCTATGCTGGCCAACCATTCGCCGAGGGGATCGGCCGTCGGTTCGCTGAGCATCACCGAGATATTGGATGTAATACGCGGCAATATCTGGTCACCGGAAATCATGACGTGACTGGCATCATCGATCAGGCAGGCATGTTCCGGTGTATGGCCGCGCCCGATCATCACCCGCCAGTCATTGTCGCCGATGGTCAGGCTATCGCCCTCATCCATGCGGATATGTCCGGTGGGCAAACGTGAAACGGCCCTTGCAAACCGTCCCCAGCCGCCTTCGCATTTCTCCTTGATAAGCGCTTCGTCCCATCCCGCAAACCGCCATTCATCAATCGCTTCTTGCGGTACATCTTCGCTGACATCAGCGGTCAGCATTCGCGCCAACAGCCATTCGGTACGGTTCATATGTACGGGAGCCTTGAACCGGTTGGCGAGCCAGCCCGCACAGCCAACATGGTCCGGGTGAAAATGGGTGACAACAATCTTGGTGGCCGTCTTGCCATTGAGGCCGGTTTTAAAAAGCGTTTTCCACGATTCAATGACCGCGGGCATGAACAGGCCGGTATCGACAATTGCAAAGCCCGGACTTCCATCTGGGTGCACGTCATCCAACACCCAATTGTTTATATGCCCAAGCGGCCCGGGAACCGGCGTGCGGGTCCAGCCGATGCCGGGCATCAATTCAAAATATTCGCCATATTTCGGCTCGAACGCGCCTAGCGGATAGGTCAGCCCCTCCGCTTCAATAGGTTCAAAGCCATGATCGGCCAGCGTTGCATCATAAGCGGGAGATTTTGTGGGGACATCCATGACAAGATCATAGACCGGCGCCGCAAAGAGGTGCAACCAAATTTAATCAATCGATTAAGTTTGGTACTAGCCTAGCGTTGCCGAGACTGTCTTCCACCCTTCATGCGAAACACAAAATCTCAAACACTGCTTTCACCTAGCTATCCTTGCTATCTTTAAACAGCGTTTCTGCAGTCAGATCTTCTGAAGCAATTTCTTCTTCACCGGATTCAGCGGCCAATGCAGCTTCGGCATCACGCTCCGCCTGTGCCCGCTCTTCATGCAGTTCGGCGATAAGCGCTTCTTTGTCGCCGCCCAGCTTCTTGTCTTCGGGCACTTCCGGTTCAATGCCGGCTTTCTTCGCGGCTTTGGCGACCACTGCATCCAATTCACGTTGCGAACAAAGGCCCAGCGTAACCGGATCTTTGGGTACAATATTGGCAATATTCCAGTGCTCACGGTCGCGGATCGCGTTGATGGTAGTGCGCGTCGTGCCGATCAGTTTACCAACCTGCGCATCGGAAATTTCCGGATGATTGCGGAGCAGCCATGCAATGCCGTCGGGTTTATCCTGACGCTTGGACACTGGCGTATAGCGAGGCCCTTTGGTTCGGCGTACCTGCTCAGGCCCTTTTTGAAGCTTCATCCGATATTCGGGATCAGCTTCGGCTTTCGCAATTTCCTCATTGGTCAGTTCATGCGCCTGTACAGGATCACGTCCGGTATATTTGGAACCAGCAAGATCATCGGCCATCGCATTCACTTCGAGAATGTGAATACCGCAGAATTCAGCAATTTGCTCAAAGCTTAATCCGGTATTGTCAACCAGCCAACTTGCGGTTGCATGCGGCATTAGCGGAGTTGGGTTATCTTGGGCCACGGCGGCGTCCTTTATAAAAAATAAGGGCCACCCCTTTCGGGAGCGGCCTGTTGTTGAGCCCTATGTAGGGGATATCGAAAGAGTCGGCAAGATATTTGGTCTAGCCATGCATTTTTAGCTGCTCAAGGCTCAAGCTCTGGCAAAAATGGCCTTGGCAATGAAACGGCGTGACAGGCGAACCGTCTCCTCTGGTTCGATTTGTGCCAGGCCTTCCAGAAACTGTCGCGCGCTTGCCGTCCAGCTAAAATGCGCGGCGCGCTTCAAACAGTCGTCCGATCGCAAATGCTGTGCATCGGCAATGGCCCTATCAAGCCTTTCGGCCATGACGCCACTTTTTTCAGTCAGTATATCGACCGGCCCTGTGACAGGAAAGGCCGCGACCGGCGTACCACATGCCAGCGCCTCTATGAGAACCAGTCCGAATGTGTCCGTTCTACTCGGGAACACAAAAACATCGGCTCCGGCATAACAACCGGCAAGCTCCCTACCCGATTTCCGGCCCAGAAAATGTGCGTCGGGATAACGCTCTCGCAAATCATCCAGCGCAGGGCCATCGCCAACAACTACCCGGCTCCCCGGCTGATCTGTTTGCAAAAAAGCCTCAATATTCTTTTCAACTGCAACGCGGCCGACATAGAGCTGGATCGGGCGCAGCAGATCATCGAACATTTTCGGAGCAGGCGCATCCGGTGAGAAATTGCCAAGATCAACGCCGCGGCTCCAATGATGCACTTGTGGCAAACGTTCCTTCACCAGTTGCTGTCTCACACTGTCGGTCGAGACCATGATTGCTTGTGATGCGCCATGAAACCAACGGATATACGGCCAGAAAATGCGCGGTGACAAATGCGTGCGCTTGGCAAGATATTCGGGAAACTGTGTATGATAGGCAGTTGTGAACGGCCGCTTGTTCCGCCGGCACCAGCGCCGGGCAGACAGGCATAGCGGACCCTCTGTTGCCAGGTGCACGGCGTCAGCCTCAAAAGCAGCAATGCGCCGACCAACGCTACGCGCGCGGGTCATTGCCAGACGGATTTCCGGATAGCTGGGAGCAGCAACTGAACGATATTGGTCCGGCGAGATAACCAGCACCTCATGCCCCCATTGGCGCAATATCCCGATAACCGTATCCAATGTGCGGACGACTCCGTTAACCTGAGGATGCCAAGCGTCGGTTACCAGCGCGATTTTCATGCCGCCTGCTCCAGATTGCCCTTCACAGTTTTCAGATTCATCGGTTGGCCGCGCCTTGCCTCACGCGCCTTAATCTCATCAGCCCAGTGGAGAATCTCCATGGTTCCGTCATCGCATTCAACCAAAGCCGTGCACCCTTCGACCCAGTCGCCATCGTTATAATATTCGATGCCTTTGATCTCGCGCATCTCGGCAGTGTGAATGTGGCCGCAAACCACACCATCAACACCGCGATTGCCAGCAGCTTTGGCGACCAGCTCTTCAAAGCGCCCGATAAATTCAACCGCATTTTTCACCTTGTGCTTGGCGACTTTGGACAGCGACCAATAAGGCAAACCCATGCGCTGGCGGAACTTGTTGACGAGCCAGTTGAGTCGCATCAATGTCGTGTAGGCGGCGTCACCGACAAAGGCGAGCCAGCGGTGCGCCAGCATTACCGTATCAAACTCATCACCATGCATGACCAACAGCCGGCGACCATCGGCAGTTTCATGAATGGCATGCCGCCGGATTTCCACGCCGCCGAAATTCAGGCCGGTGAACTGCCGGAACATTTCATCATGGTTGCCGGGTATATAGACAATCCGAGTGTCCCGTTTGGCGCGTTTCAATATCCGCCAGATGATGTCATTATGCCCGTCCGGCCAGTAAAATTTCTTCTTCAGCCGCCAGCCGTCAATAATATCCCCAACCAGGTAAAGCGTATTGCTGTCGACATGGTCCAGAAAATCGATCAGCATATCGGCGTTGCAGCCGCGGGTGCCGAGGTGAATGTCGGAAATCCAAATGGTCCGGTATCGTGTCCTGTCCGCCGGATTGACGCGTGGCTGCCGGGTCAGCCGCGCCTCATAGTGGTCTGCGTCCAGCAACGGGATATCAGATGTAGAAATCGGCGGAAATTGTTTGGCCATCTTCGCACTCCTATGGAAGCTATCCATAGACCCGGCCTATAACCCGCGAATATGACAGGATGATTCCCGTTTTGTGACCCTTTATTTACAGAAACCGGCCCGTTTCTTTGGCCTAGACCGCGAGATAGTGACGCAATCGATCCTGCAAATGCGGCACGGCCTGACTGCTTTCCAGAAAGTCTCTAACCGCCATGAGACACCAGTGCTGCCCTTCATCACCGAAGACAATAGCATCCACCTGGCTGGAAGAGAGTTGACCGGCAAAAAAGAGAGCTCTCCGGCTGTTTCCACCCCGCCAGTTTTCGTAATTCTGGACATAGTCAAGCGCCACAATATCGACCATTATGCCGAATTCTTCAAAGGTTTCCCGGGCAACGCACTCTGCGCCACTTTCCCCGTTTTCGCGGCCGCCTCCGGGCAGATCCCACATGTCCGGAAAGGGAATTTCGGGATTATTATCACGGCGATAGACGAGCAGTTTATCATCGACAAATAGCGCCGCCTTTGCGCCGTGAAAGTCGATATTCTCGTCCATCTGTTATTCCACTTTCAAAATAATCTTCCCGATATGATCACCCGCTTCCATGTGCGCATGCGCCTTGGCAGCATCGGCAAGCGCGAATGTTTCATCCATTACCGGTTTCAACTTGCCCGCCTCAATATCCGGCCAGACATAACGATAAAGTTCGTCGGCAAGAAGCGCCTTGCGATCAGCCGATTGCGGGCGCAATGTTGATCCGGTCAGGGTCAATCGCTTCATCATGACCTGCGCCATGTTCAAGGTGGCTGTCATGCCGCCCTGTACAGCGATTGTGACATGCCGACCGTCTTCCTTCAGGCAGTTGAGGTTAAGCGGTACATAGTCACCGGCAACCATATCCAGAACCACTTCAACTCCCTGCCCGCCGGTGATCTTCTTAATCTCTTCGACAAAATCCTGGCTTTTATAGTTGATGGCGTGGTCCGCACCTATGGTTTTTGCAGCCGTACATTTCTGATCGGAACCACAAGTAACAATCACATTCAACCCAAACAGCTTGCCCAGCATGATCGCCATCGTACCGATCCCGCTGGTGCCGCCGTGGACCAATACCGTTTCATCTTCACGCGCAAAGCCCCGGTTGAACAGATTGCTCCACACAGTGAACAATGTTTCCGGCAAGGCCGCCGCTTCTTCCATGGTCAGGCTGTCCGGAACGGGAAGGCACTGTCCCATTGGAGCCACGCAGAATTCTGCATAGCCGCCGCCATTGGTCAAAGCGCATATCTTACGCCCCATCCATTCCGGTTCCACGCCTTGGCCAAGCGCAACAACCACACCGGATACTTCCAGACCCGGCAGCGGAGATGCGCCTGGAGGAGCCGGATAGAGCCCCATACGCTGAACCACATCGGGACGATTGACACCGGCCGCTGCAACTTTGATCAAAACTTCGCCAGCGGCAGGCTGTGGAACGGCCATCGTTTCCGGCTTCAGAACATCCGGCCCGCCCGGTTCGCTAATCGCTACCGCTGTCATTTCGGTCTGCAAAACTTCTGATACTGTCATGGCTGCCCCAAATCTCCCCAAAAACGCGTAAATGGCAGGCGCTTTTTCTCTGATGACCTTATTGACAGCAAAGCCGTGCGGGTCAACATTGCCGAGGCAAATGGCCGAAAAAGATGGGATATTTTAATATGAATGATGACGATGATCTGCCGCGCAGCGCAAATGATCCACTCAGCCTGCTGATAAAACAGGACCTGGACCCATTTTCTGTGGATGAGCTTGAGAAGCGGATATCTACGCTGAAAACAGAAATAAGCCGCTGTGAAGCCAAGAAAAGCTTTGCCGTGTCCCATCGTGCGAGCGCCGACAGCCTGTTTAAAAAAACGTAAATACCGGTTCTTGGTAAGGATTTGTTAACCCTATATCTTAATATTCAGATTTAATTTGATCCGGCTTGAACCGTTTAGGAGAAGAGATCAGGAAATACGTCCAACCTTGGCCACATGCTTGCCATTCTCAGGATATGCCCTTGATGTTTTTTGGGTTGCGCATAGATTAAGAAGGAAGCCAAAAGGTTAAGGTCAGGGCAACACCGGACCGCATAGGCTTTCAGCTAACGGGACATTCAATCGTCCCTTCTAGGAGTATATATATGCCTTCATTCGCAGAATCACTGGAAAAGACCCTACATCAGGCGCTGAAAAATGCTGCTGATCGGTCTCATGAATATGCGACACTGGAACATCTGCTGCTGGCATTGATTGACGATGGTGATGCCTCGCAAGTGATGAATGCTTGCGGTGTGGATTTGGGCGAGCTTGAAGACGCGGTGGTTCTGTATCTCGACAGCGAACTGGATTCCCTGAAGGTAGAGAAGTCCATCGACCCCTCTCCGACATCCGGTTTCCAGCGGGTTGTCCAGCGTGCGATCCTGCATGTGCAGTCGTCCGGCAAAGATGAAGTGACCGGCGCGAATGTGCTTGTCGCATTGTTCTCTGAACGAGAGAGCTATGCCGTATATTTCCTCCAGCAACAGGATATGAGCCGGTTGGATGCCGTCAGCTTTATCAGCCACGGCGTTGGCAAGGGCGGACAATCCATTGATCCGGCCGAACTGTCCGGCAGCGAAGAGAGTGACGAGAAAAAAGAGGCGAAAAACAAAAAAGAAACCGCGCTTGACCAGTTTACTGTCAATCTGAACCAGAAAGCCAAGGATGGCCGGATCGATCCGCTTATCGGACGCCAGGCCGAGGTTGATCGTACCGTGCAAATTCTTTGCCGCCGGTCCAAGAACAACCCGCTTTATGTCGGCGAACCCGGAGTGGGTAAAACCGCCATCGCAGAGGGTTTGGCCCTGCGGATCGTCGAGGAAAGCGTTCCTGACGTATTGAAGCCAGCGATTATCTATTCGCTTGATATGGGGTCCTTACTGGCAGGTACTCGCTATCGCGGTGATTTTGAAGAACGGCTGAAACAGGTTGTTTCCGAGTTGGAAAAAATGCCCGATGCAATCCTCTTCATCGATGAAATTCACACGGTCATCGGCGCTGGCGCGACCAGTGGCGGCGCAATGGATGCATCCAACTTGCTGAAGCCGGCTTTGTCCGGCGGTATTATCCGTTGCATCGGATCAACCACCTACAAAGAATTCCGAAATCATTTTGAAAAAGATCGCGCCCTGCTACGCCGGTTCCAGAAAATTGATGTCAATGAACCTAGCGTTGAAGATACAATAAAAATCCTCGCCGGGCTGCGCGGTGCTTTTGAAGAGCATCACAAGGTGCGTTACGCACCGGACGCCCTGAAATCAGCGGTGGAACTATCAACCCGTTATATCAATGACCGCAAGTTGCCCGACAAAGCGATCGACGTGATCGACGAGGTCGGCGCGATGCAAATGCTGTTGCCGCCTTCGCGTCGCAAGAAAATGATCACGACCAAGGATATTGAAGCGGTTATCGCGACGATGGCGCGCATCCCGCCCAAATCCGTATCGAAAGATGACAAGAAGACGCTCGAAAATCTCGACAAAGACCTCAAGCGTGTTGTCTTTGGTCAGAATGCGGCGATTGAAAAGCTGTCGAGCGCAATCAAACTGTCTCGTGCCGGCCTGCGTGAACCAAACAAACCAATCGGCAATTATCTGTTCTCCGGACCTACCGGCGTTGGTAAGACCGAAGTCGCCCGGCAGTTGTCGTCGATCATGGGCATTCCGCTCAAGCGCTTTGACATGTCCGAATATATGGAGCGCCACAGCGTCTCTCGCCTGATCGGTGCACCTCCGGGCTATGTCGGCTATGATCAGGGCGGCTTGCTGACCGATGCGGTCGATCAGAACCCGCATTGCGTGTTGCTGCTCGACGAGATTGAAAAAGCCCACCCCGATCTGTTCAACATCCTGCTTCAGGTCATGGACAATGGCAAGCTGACCGACCATCACGGCAAGACAGTCGATTTCCGCAATGTCATTCTCATCATGACCACCAATGCCGGTGCGTCTGACATGGCAAAAGAAGGCATCGGCTTTGGCAATGTGTCCAAGGAAGACGCTGGCGATGAAGCGGTGAAGAAAATGTTCACCCCTGAGTTCCGCAACCGCCTGGATGCGATTGTGCCCTTTGCTTATCTGCCGCCAGAAGTCGTGGCGCGGGTTGTCGAGAAATTCATCCTTGAACTGGAACTGCAGCTGGCAGATCAGAATGTTCATATCACGCTGGACGATGATGCCCAGAAATGGCTCACCGAACGTGGCTATGACAAACTCTATGGCGCACGTCCGATGGGCCGCCTCATTCAAGAGAAGATCAAGCAACCGCTGGCCGAAGAATTGCTGTTCGGCAAATTGGTCAATGGCGGCGAGGTCAAGGTGCATCTGAAGGACAATGAGCTGACCTTTGAGGTGACGCCATCTGCGCCCTCGGCAAAGAAAAAGAAAAAACCGGCGCCAAAGAAAAAGACGCCGACCAAGAACAAGTAATTACACTGAAAAGCAGGCTCACCGTCTGCTGCCCAAAAACAAAAAGCGGCGTGACTGGTCTCACGCCGCTTTTTTTGTGCGCGCGTGATTAGAAAGCTCAAATTTGCTATATTCGGGTCGAGGAGAGAGAAAATGAGTTATTTTCAAGGATTCATCATTCCGGTTCCCGAAGCCAATAAGGGAGCCTATTTAAAAATGGCGCAAGAGTCCGTGCCACTTTTTACCGATTATGGGGCCCGGCGGATTGTCGAATGCTGGGGATCCGACGTTCCGCGAGGGGAACTTACCGATATGTACGGAGCAGTGAAGGCCGAAAAGGGCGAGAATATTGTCTTCTCCTGGATCGATTGGGGAACGAAAGAGGCGTTTGACAAGGCCCACAAAGACATGGGGAGTGATGAACGGATGGAGGAGCCCTCAGAAATGCCGTTTGACGGCATGCGGATGATCTATTCAGGCTTTGAAACAGTTGGTGAGCGGGGGACCAGCGGCCCGGCAGGCTATGTTCAGGCCTATGTCGCTCCGGTCGCAAAAGAAAAGCGCGAAGCCTTTGCCGATATGTGCAAGACGATGCGTGATTTAGCAATTGACAATGGCGCAATACACGCCGTCGATGGCTGGGCAGCCGGGATAAAAAGTGGCACGATTACCGATTTCAAACAGGCTGTTAAGGCAAAAGCCGGAGAAGCCATCGCTTTCGGTTATGCGGAATGGCCTTCCAAAGACGCCTTTGACCAGGGCTCTGTAAAGATGCGTGAAGACGCACGCATGCCGCCGCCGGGTGCAGATATGCCGATGGATGGAAAGCGCCTGATCTATGGTGGGTTTGAGGTCATGCTCGACACCGGTTCTCAATAATCGTGACTTTATAAACCCTCCTGACAATATGCTGTCAGGAGGGCTATGGCATAGCGAACTTGTCCCCAACAACGAAGAGGAGCAAGTTAATGACCAAAGCAAAAAATAACCGCCTTGTCTGGACCGAGATTCCCGTCACCAATCTGGAAAGAGCTACCAGCTTTTATGAAACGCTGCTGGAAGCCCCGCTCACAAAGAATGAAGCGGGCCCGCAACCGATCATGATGCTGCCCTATGAAGGCGAAAATGCCTCATCTGGCCATCTGTACGAAGGAAAGCCGGCAACCGAGGGTGATGGAATTACTGCACATCTCGCGGTCGATGGCTATCTTGACGATGCCATGGAGCGCGTGAAGAAAGGCGGCGGCGAAGTCGTTTCGGATGTTATCCTGATCCCGGCCGGCTCCTTCTTCTATGCCAAGGATACCGAGGGCAATTCGCTCGGTATTTTCAAAAACTAGAAATGCGCAGAGCCGACCGCCTCTTTCAGATTGTGCAATATCTGCGCGGCGGTCGGCTTGTCACCGCGGCCATGCTGGCCGAGCGATTGGAAGTATCCGAGCGCACAATCTATCGCGACATTGCCGATTTGCAGTCCACTGGTGTCCCTATCGATGGTGAAGCCGGTATCGGCTATATCATGCGCAGCGGCTTTGATTTGCCGCCGTTAATGTTCACGCGCGAGGAAATTGTCGCCCTTGTCACTGGCGCCCGTATGGTGCGCGCCTGGGGCGGCACCGCGATGAGAACAGCAGCAGAAGAGTCGTTGGTGAAAATCGAAACGGTATTGCCGGAAAAGGAACGTGACCGGGTCGGTGGCACCAAGATATTCGCTCCCGAAATGGGTCTCGCGGAACAAACCAGAAATGTAATTGATCTGTGTGAGGCCGCCATTGATGCCCGCGATATCCTATCCTTTGACTATCGTGATGAGGAAGGCGCAGCGACTAGCCGGAATGTTCAACCACTGGGCCTATGGTTCTGGGGCAAGACATGGACACTGGTGGCCTGGTGCGAATTGCGCGATGATTTTCGTATGTTCCGTCTCGACCGCATGGAGAGACTAGGCAAGACCGGAAAGACCTTCACGCCCGCACCGGAACGCTCGCTGGCTGAAATTCTGCGTCAGATCGAAGGAAAATATGGAAAGCAATAGCGTCGGCGAAAGACGTCAGTTTAAATAAGTGCCAACTGTAAAACATTTATAGATTTGCTATGATTTTAATCCTTGCCACTACAGGAGTAGATAATGTCCCCAACTTCATCACCGCTCACCTTTTACACCAACCCCATGTCCCGTGGTCAAATCGTGCGATGGGCCCTGCATGAAGCGGGGGCCGACTATGATCAGAAGATCATTGCATATGAAGACGAAATGAAATCGGATGAATATCTCGCCATCAATCCGATGGGCAAGGTTCCTGCCATTGTACATAATGGCCGGACAGTGACAGAATGCGCGGCGATTTGCGCATATCTGGCCGATAGTTTTCCGGATGCCGGTCTCGCGCCGACAGCAGAAGAGCGCGCAGACTATTACCGCTGGCTATTTTTTGCGGCAGGGCCGATTGAACAGGCAGTATTGGATCGTAATTTCGGCCTGTCCCCTACAGAAGAGCAAGAGCGTACTGCAGGTTACGGTAGTTATGACCGCGCCATGGATGTTCTGGATCAGATGCTGCAATCGCGTGCTTATGTATGTGGTGATCGTTTCACCATGGCGGACGTCTATGTTGGCTCGCAAGTCGATTGGGGCTTGCAGTTTCAGAGTTTTCCGGAGCGTGACAGCTTCAAGCTTTATGCAGAGCGACTGCGGGAACGAACGAAATATTCGGAAGCCAAAGCCATAGACGCAGCGCTCATGCCAGAAGGCTAAAATTCTGGAATCAATCCCGCTCAATCCTATCAAAATCCGGCTATTGATCGATTTGCTCAATAAAAAATGGGCCTGTTGTAACCAAATCTGTTTCCGGCCCGAAACCACCTGTGAGAGCAGCAAGCAAGTGCGAGCTGCAGATATAGGAAGGTCGAAGTCATGAAAAATGCAGTTATCGTTACCGCCGCTGCCCTTATCAGCATTACCGCAACGCCAGCATTTGCCGACTCTGCCATAGATACCCAAAGCATGGCAGAAACCGCTTCCCCCCAAAAGCATCAGGCCATCGATCTTCCTATAAGCAATTTTGATCTGGCTGGTGTTACCAGCAAAAAGGATCATGGTTTCATGGCCACTATGGCTGCTGAATTTGCACCCGGCTTCCGCATACAGAACGATATAGCACCTGTCGCAGCACAACCCGATGCGGGCCTGACCAGTTTGTTCATTCCTCAAGAATTTTCTTATCGCTCCAACGCGCAGGATAGCGGCGTTGATGCTATTAGCCCCGGTCGCTTCGTTTCCAGCTCGGTGCGTTCAGATTATCTGTCTGATGCAGGACCAGCGGCGAAAGACAAAAGTTCAGTCGGAGTCCGCTTCGGCTTTTAAATCAATCCCTCCTTCTTTCAGCGCTCTCTCCCCATCTCTGGGAAGCTGAAAGACAAAGGCCAGATGGTTCCAACCATCTGGCCTTCTTTTTTCCAGTTTTATTCTGGAACATCCAGAGCCTAACCTCCTTTGGTCAGGCCTGTTGTGTTGATTGTCTCATCCGCCGCATCGCGGGCCTGCTCCGGCGCATATTGCCGGCGCCAGGCATCCAGATCACGCTCATATTCCTCATAGGCGAGATAAAAATCAGTGAACGGTTTTTCCAGTTCGGCCAGCGCCTGCGCGCCGAAGGCCTCTAATTCTTCCGATTTCGTTATAATCGCTCGCTGACTGACTTGCACCGCCCGGTCGCAAAAGGGGCGCCGCAGCGGAGAAAATGACCAGTAGTTATACAGGCTGGTCTGATGACGATCATGTGCTTGCTTGTATCCGCTGCCATGATCGCTCCGATATTTCCTGATAATCGCATTATTGGCATTCCGCAAAAACTTCTTATTGTTGCCAATGAAGGCATTATAATCACTCACTAATCGCGAATATTGGGCCCCGGTGCAGCTCAGCGCCGCGACATTCAATGCGGCCCTTACATGCCACAAAGTTTCCAAAGGCCCGATGTCACGATTGATTGTCTGCCGCAAACCGTCAGGACGCAGTTGAGGCACGATGGTGTTGATACTCGCACCAAATGGCGTCGTCGGCGCACGAGGCGTATATTGCGGAGTGGCAACCGGTGCTGGCGGAGGCGGAGGCGGTGCGGTCTGGCAGGCAGCCAGCGCAGATACGGCCGCAGCAACGACTAACAAACGAACTTTTTTTATACTCTGAAGCACTATATTTCCCCTATGGATCGCGCAAAATTCTTATGCCGGAGGCCCTCGCTTGTCCAGCAATAGCAACCGAAAAACGACCAACTGCCAAAAGAAAAAGCCCAGCAGTTTCCTGCCGGGCTTTGTCGTACGTCAAAGCATATGAATAGACGCTTAGTCCTGGCTACCCATGAAGCTTAGCAGGAACTGGAACATGTTGATAAAGTCCAGATACAGGTTGAGCGCACTCATGATAATAACTTTGCCAACCATGTCCGTACCGGCAACATAGGAATACATGCTCTTGATCCGCTGCGTGTCGTAAGCCGTCAGGCCTGCGAAAACCAGAACACCTATAGCGCTGATAACAAAATGCATCATCGTGGATTGCAGGAAGATGTTGATCACCATCGCTACCAACAGACCAATCACGCCCATGATCAGGAAACTGCCCCAACCGGACAGATCTTTCTTGGTCGTATATCCGAACAGGCTAAGGCCTAGAAATGCTGCTGATGTAGCAAAGAATGTCTGGGCAATAGAAGCACCCGTATAGACGAGGAAAATCGTCGACATAGAAAGACCCATCAAGGTCGCAAAGCCCCAGAACATAGCCTGCAACGTAAATGTAGAGAATTTATTCTGACCAAAGCTCATCGCAAAAACGATCGCCAAGGGAGACAGGATAATAAGCCACTTCAGCGGTCCGCCGCCAAACATGATTTCTGCGGCCATGCCGGAACTTGCAAAAAGCATCGCGACAATACCGGTGAGCAGCACGCCGCTCGCCATGTAGTTATAGACTTTAAGCATGTAAGAGCGCAGTCCGGCGTCATATGCGACATCGGATTGTGGCGTCGTGCCAACAGGTGTACGCGACATTGTCGCTCGTGGGTCAGGCCAAGCCATGATATTCAAACTCCTCAGTTATTGCGCCGCAAAAACATGACGGCGACGCTATCCCCTTCAATATCGGTTGATTATGTGAATTTTTCAAGAAAAACCGAATGTCGGGTCGATAAAATCAACAAGTTAACTCATAGATAACATCAATCGATAATCACCGAAAACAAGAAATTGTCCAATCAGGAACGCAATATACCGCAAATCACTCTTTATGAATATGCTCCCTCTCGTTCGGCGCGTTGTCGCTGGACCTTGCTGGAGGCCGGACTTGCATTCACATCCCAAGTGAAGGGCCGGCTCTGGTGGGGCGCAAACATTCAACGCTCGGAGCTATTCGCCAATTCCCAAAAAGAAATCATTCAGGAGAATTTTGCGGTCAGCGCTTTTGCTCCGGCAACAACATCAGCCCAGGTTTGTTCAAACGCTTCATCATTGCCATAATAGGGATCATCAACATTCTGGCCAGCGCGGCCCTCGACAAAATCCAGCAGCAGCGCGATCCGCGCAGAACCATCAGACGGCTGTATCGCCTTCAGATTGGTCAGATTGTCCCTATCAAGCGCGATAATATGATTAAAATCGCGAAAATCTGAGGTTCTTACCGGGCGGGCGCGCAAATGGTCGATCGACACCCCGTTGCGAACAGCGACGGCTTGCGCCCGTTCGTCCGGCGGTCGCCCGGTATGCCAATCATGCGTTCCAGCAGAATCAATGACCATGTTGATGCCCATGCGCGCGCATTCCCGCCGCAGCGCTGCTTCAGCCAGCGGCGACCTGCAAATATTACCCATGCATACAAAGAGAACTGAAATAGCCATGCGACCCCCCGACAGCTAAAAAGATATTCTGGAATTCAAAAAATTCGGCGTGACAGCAATTGCCCAATCACTATCTGGTTGGTTCAAATTTCTGTAACTCGAAAACACCGCAGGCGATCCGGCCGCCGCTTTCCCCCGAAGGGTCGGTTTTTAGATCATCCGGCCCGGCATGTACCACAAAAGACGCGCCATCCGCATCCATCAAGGCGTTATCCCCTTCTTTCAGGGCAGCGCCATCTATCGTCGCTTCTACTGAACCCCTGCCATCCTCACCAATATCAAGGTTAAAGAAATCGCCCATATGCGCGCCCTGAGGATTGTCAAATCCATGCTCTCTTCCTGTGGGATTCCAGTGCCCGCCGGCTGATTTAAAGTCAGGTCCCTCGCATTTTCCTACTTCGTGAATATGAACCCCGCGCGGCCCAGGTGCCAGGCCTTCCGCAGTAATTTGCACAATCAGGCCGCCATCACCCTCACCAATTATGACTTCACCATATCGCCTATCATCTGCGCTGATCAGATCGGCCCGTGCGATGCTTTCGGCGGGTTCCAGTTCAGAACTGGCACTGTTACCACCGCAAGCAGTTAGGGAAAGGGCCAACCCGGCCAGTAGCAATGTGGCGCCACCCCCGCCAACATGTCGAACGCCCATAATATTGCTCCTGCATTTGCCTTATTGTCTTTCCATGGTAGCAGCGGTTTTCTGACGTTTAAACCGTTAGTTTAGCGCTATCTGCAATTAAGAACCGAGGAGCAAAGTGCCCGAGACCCGCTTCCTGATAGCCTTGGGCTCCAACCAGCGCCATGTCCGGCATGGACCTCCCGCCAGAGTCATTTCAGCGGCTTTGACCGCGCTTGAACAACAGGGCCTGGCCGTCTTGAAATATTCGGCAACTCTCTCTTCCAGACCAGTCGGCCCATCAAACCGTGCTTATGCCAATGCTGCTGCGATCATAAGTACGGGCCTTCCTCCGGACGAATTGCTAACGCTTTTGAAGACCATCGAATCACGCTTTGGCACAAGACGCGGGCAGCCATGGTCACGAAGGGTGCTCGATCTCGACATTATATTATGGAGTGAAGGCGCTTTTTCCAGAGACAATCCAAGACTGACAATCCCTCACATGATGATGCGGGAGCGCGCCTTTGTCCTGCAGCCAGCTGCCGAAATCGCGCCCAAGTGGCGCGACCCGGTGACCGGCCTGACGATTGCACAAATTGCTTCCCGCAAAGGCCTGTGATAAATTCCAGCTAAAACATCCCAAAGCCGCTTGACCCGGTGGCCAAGCACCACTAGGGAGGCGCTTCGCAATAGCCGCGTGCAGTTGTGGGCCCTTAGCTCAGTCGGTAGAGCAACTGACTTTTAATCAGTAGGTCGCTGGTTCGAACCCAGCAGGGCTCACCATATTTTTCAATAACTTATGGTGATAAAGATGTTAACTTGGAGCCTAGTATTTTCCATAGGCTCCATATAGGCTCCAAAAATCGATCGACGAAAAGCTATGCCCCTTGGGGGATCGTCAGCAGTCTTTTTTGGCGACTGACGAAGACATCTGTTCTAATTTTAACAAGCAATAGTGTTGACCCGGTATCATTGCTTGATCTAGTTCATTTGCTATGAACCGGGGTTTGAAAAAAACTATAGAAAGGCCACTGAAGGAATTTCTGATCGAACGCCTAGAAATTACAAACAGTAATGTGTCATTCGAAACTTTCAAACTTAAACTTGACGATTTTTGCTCACTGGAGAAATCAACTCAGCGCGGTGCGATCTTTGTGGCAAGTTTTGGACTTTTGCTTTTGCTATGCGGGTCTTGGGCACTGGCCAACTGGGAGTCCCTTAACGTTTACCTAGCGTTGATTGCCATCAGTTTTCTCGCTTTGGGTTGCGCACTTATATATAGAGCATGCAAATACAGAAAATGGAACCGCAGCTTCTCTCTCAAACATGGTTGGAGGAGCTTACATTTTGAGCTGCACGACGAATTGCAGCATTTATTTGCGCCATTGACAAACAAAAAAAATGAACTGGTTGAACTAGACCCACAAAGG
Organism: uncultured Sphingomonadaceae bacterium; assembly: GCA_947495985.1. Lineage (GTDB taxonomy): Bacteria > Pseudomonadota > Alphaproteobacteria > Sphingomonadales > Sphingomonadaceae > Parasphingorhabdus. Next base: position 21,963 of record CANMBD010000001.1, on the reverse strand, counting down.
ATAGGTCAGAGTTTAACTCCCGAAACGCGCCAACCAATTAAGGCCTATTTTTCAGGAACCCTTATCGAGACGCAGTGGTTTCCATTGATAATTGCGCGAGGACTGAGTCAAACGTCGGAGATGATTGTTGTTACCGTCGTTCCGTCTGGCGATTGGTACAATTTTTACCTTTGGAACGCACCAATCGCGGATGAACTAATCTCGATATTTAATAATTTATCCGAACTATATGATGGAGAAAGAATCAAACGGATAAAAGTGCGAATCGCGCTCAAAACAATCTCAGAACAGGTAAAAAGAACCAAATCGGCAAATGGAAAGTTTGGAAAAAAAGAACAGATTGTAAGAAAATTTGAAAAGGAATTAGCGTTAGAAGCCACAAGGTTGCTCAACAAAGGCGAAATAACGGTGCACGAAGAAATAAAATTGTGCCGCCTGAGTTTAGATGGCTTACCCCCCAATGAAGATCCGGCCGAAGTAGAGGGTAGAAAAGGAAAAACTCCAGAAAGTTGGTTTTTACACCTTATGAGTGGCCGATACGAACCGATAGTCAATCCGATTGAAAATCGGATCGCCACAATTCAAAAATTCAAAAATATACCACGATTTGTTGACTAGAATCCCAACACTTGTCGGACATGGTGCATCTTAACATCCAGATTTATGCATAATCGAACTCCTTACCAAAAGGAGGAAGACATGGACGACGATGATTCTATCAAACTGTTAACGATGGTTCAGGTGATGAAGATCTTGGGCCTGAAGAGTAGGTCCAGCATCTACAAGAGGCTTCAGCAAAAAAGGATGCCGCAGCCTTGCAAGATCGGCTTCGGACGTATTCGCTGGCGACAAAGGGATATTGCGACATGGGTAAGGAACCTAGAGACCAACGGTTAGCCGACAATCAGCTGTTTTAACGAGCAGCCTACTGGTATTCGTTCAACTCACCGCTTTAGGCGAAAAGAAGAATCGAAATTAGGGCTCTCACTATCCAGACAAGTCCACACCCCGATTATGAAAGTCATCAACATGAGCAAGCACCCAATATCGGTGTATCTGGAAGCAGACACTATTAAAAAAGTCAAAGCCCGCACAGAAAGCTTGGGCATTTCTCAGAGCATCTGGATATCCAAGCTGATCGAACGCACGCTTGGTAACCCGATGGAAGCGATGGAAGAAATCATCCTTGAACAGCTCATAAAGTCCCGCGCCACTCTGGAGCAATTGATTGAGCAGATGCCAGAAAAGCAACGGCAGACGGCACGCGCGAAGATTTCGGAGCGTGTTGCAAAATTCATGTCCGCCGCTCGCAAGAGACTGCTCGAATGAGCGGCCGACTTTCCGAACTCAAAGTACGCCTGTCCGCCAAGCTGAAACAGCAATATAAAGATCATTGCAAACAGCTGATGACCGATATGGCGGCCCGGACGCGTGAGCTTGTGGAAGCCGATATCGTAGGAAGAGTGGTCATAAAGGCTCAGGACAAAACCCCTTCCAAACCAAAAGCCGATCCTCCGCAAAAGCGGTTTGATTCCATCATGGAAACGCTCGGTCACCTGGAGACTTCGGTGACAGGAATAGAGCACAAACAACGCGTGTTGATAGATCGAAACATCGAGGAAAAACCGGACAATGCGGATCGTTTGGCCGTCTTATATGACGCAATCAGCGAGGATATTTCGGAAGCCAAGGTTTCGCTCTCCAAAGACATTGGTACTTCCAAACAAGCGATAGAGGCGATGCGTTCTGTCTCAACACAGCCATTGGACCGGAACGTCGCTATTACGTCGCTTTCCTTCGCATGTATTGTGGGCGTAATGATTCCAATTCTGATGCTAGCACTCACACCTGGTAACTGGTCGTTATCTCGAGCGATAGCCAGAGAAATTGTGGGCGCCGACAGCTATCAAGATGCCGCCAACCTGTTGGCTGGAAAAGGCAATATCTATAGTGGACGACGAATTGCAGAAACACACGCCTTGGTAGGTTATGAGTTCTTCAGAGTGAGCTACAGCAAATGCCTGGAGAGAGCGAAAAAGTCTGAAACACCGTTTGATTGCATCGTCACATTCGGACCAATAGTGGCAAAACCCTGATGCTGAGTGTCGGCTCCATAGGTTCAGCCTCTGGTGCTTCAGACTATTATGCTGCTGACAGCTATTATACCCAAGGCGAGCTGTCCGAACATTCCGAATGGGCCGGCAAAGGGGCTGAGGCCCTCGAGCTAAAAGGGAATGTGGATGCCAAAACGTTTGAGGCCATCCTTTCGGGTAAACTGCCCAATGGCGAAACCATCTCCCATGGCCTGGGCAAGCACCGCCCTGGCTTTGACCTTGCTTTCAGCGCACCAAAATCGGTTTCTCTGTTGGCGTTGGTTGGCGGCGATCAGCGCCTGACGAAGGCCCATTTTGAAGCGGTCAAGCAAACCATGGCCTGGGCCGAGAAATACCTTGCTGAAGGGCGTTCGGGTAAGAATGGCAAAAACATAGAGAAAACTGGCAGCCTGACCTATGCCCTGTTCCAGCATAATGCGAGCCGCAATCTTGATCCCAATCTTCATGTGCATGCACTCGTGGCCAACATGACCCAGCGCGCTGACGGCAAATGGTGCGCATTGCACAATGACAAGCTGTTTAAGGAAAACATGCTTCTTGGCGCAGTTTATCATGCACAGTTCCGCGCTGCCGCTGAAAAGCTAGGCTATCAAGTAGAGCTTACCGGTAAGAACGGCATGTTCGAGATTGCCGGTATTTCTCGGGATACGATTGAATCCTGGAGCACGCGACACCGCGATATAAATGAGAAGGCGGCTGAACTCGGTATCCAATCCGCAAAAGGGCGCGGAGAAATTGCAACCCGGACCCGGGAAGACAAAGGCACTGTCGATCAGCAAGCTCTTCATGCCGACTGGCAAGAACAAGCGGCACTACGAGGCGACAATTTCCAAAAGCTTATCGACCGCTCGATTGCTAATACTGGCGAGCGGGGGATTTTGTCGAAGATCAGAACCTGGGGTGAAGCCTTGTTGGACAGGTTGGTTCCACATCTGCGCTCTACCCCTGATCCGCTTCTTAAAGACACGGCAGGCTTGCGCCGCGGACCGCAACTGGCAGCCAGCTATGCGGTAGCTTCTGGTGTCCGCCATCTCGGAGAAAGAGAGGCGACATTTGCCAAGAAAGAGCTTTTGCGCAGCGCGCTTAACTTTGCCGAAAAAGGCGCAGATGTCTCTCAAATCGAACATCGTATCGAAGCTCTGACGAGTAACCGCGCCCTCATTGAAGGCAAAGGTAAGCGGTCGGGCCAGATCACAACACCGGAGATGCAGCGCATTGAAAAATCCATCATCGCCATTTCCAAAGATGGCGATGGTCAAGCTAAACCTATCCTTCCGCCTGAAAGAGCAGAGCAACAATTAGATCAGCTCGCCAGGAATGAGTTAGGCTTTCCATTATACAAGGAACAATTGAATGTAGCCCGGGAGATCTTATCCGGTCCAGACCGGTTCATGGCTATTCAAGGAGGCGCTGGAACCGGTAAGTCGACGCTGTTCAAAGCTGTTAAATCCATTGCCGACAAGCAAGGTGTGCCGATTAAAATAATTACCTCTCAAAACCAACTGGCCAGCAAACTTCAAGAAGATACTGGCATTGAGGCCATGACCGTTGCTCGGTTTCTCACGCAATATGAAAGCGTGATTGGCAAATCTGCAGGTCACCTTATCAATCAAGGCCGCAAAGAATATGCTGGGTCCATATTGTTGCTGGACGAAGCATCCATGATCTCAAACCGGCATATGCAAGGTTTAATGAGAATTACCGAGCGGTTGAAAATCAATAAGCTCGTGATGACCGGAGACGTTCGGCAGATACCCTCCATTGAAGCGGGTCAACCGTTTTATGATCTGCAGCGGACGGGGACCGCTACATCCCAGCTATCGAATAATGTCAGGCAAAGTGATCCCGCCATGCGCAGTGCTATCGCGGATTTGCAATCTGGCCAAATTGAAGCTGCCTTTAAAAAGCTGACACCGCATGTTCAGGAAAATGCTAATCCAGCCAGCGCAGCTGCAAAGAAATGGTTGGCACTACCTGATGCATTGCGTGAAAAGACCGCGCTTTTTACGTCCGGCCACAAGCTCCGAACCCAGGTTCTGGATGTGGTACGATCAGAGTTGGTCAAAGAAGACAAATTGGGCGCGAAAGAGCATAAACTTGACGTGTTGGAAAACCTCAATCTAACGCGAGCGCAGCTAAGGCAAACATCGAGCTATGCAACAGGAATGACATTGGATGCATTTAAGGATGATATTGCGACTGGTTTGGGTCGTGGCAGCTATAAGGTCGCAAAGGTTGATCAAGCCAAAGGCAAGGTGCATTTAACCAACGGCAAGCGCGGCTTCAGTTTTCGCCCGAGCAAGCTCCATCCTAATGGCAAGGGCGTTGCACTCATGGTTCCGCAGGAGCTATCCGTACGCGAAGGTGACAAGCTCATGTGGACCGGAACCGATCACAAGCGCGGCCTTTCGAACGGTGAGAGCATTAAACTCACACAGATCAAAGACGATCGCCTTCAATTTGAAAAAGACAATGGCGACAAGATTAAACTGGAGGCGAATGATCCGATGGCCAAGCGGCTTGGGCATGCGCTTGTGCTCAACATGCATCGAGCGCAGGGTTTAACGGTAGAGAATGCGATCACTGTTATGGATAGCGGCGAAAAATATCTGTCCAATCAGAGCCTCCTTTATGTGTTGTCATCCCGGCATCAGAAAAATTTTACGCTGCACGTTGATAATTCCGAAAAGCTTCGGGTTCGGATTGAGATGCAAATTGGAGGAAAGCTCTCCGCTTTGGATATTGCGCCGGAATTGAAACAACCTTTGAACAGCAGCAATCCGAATGAAGATACTCCAGCAATCAAAGTGGTGGAAAAACGTAAAGAAGCACTTTTCCCGACCACAGAACCTATATTCAAATCTCCCGAACGAGCTTTGGATGGCCCTACGCTCTAGCGTCCGCTTTGGGCGGGTGATTTCAACTGATCGTCGCAACACTTTAATCTTTTGAGAGAAGATGGAGTGTTGAAGATGAAGCATAGGAAGCGGATATATTTTAGTGCGGAGCAGAAGCGGGAGATATGGGACCGTTGGCAGCGCGGGGAATCGATGAGCTCGATTGGGAGGAGTTTTGAAAGGGACTCATCTTCGATACATCCCTTGATATCGCGAACCGGCGGTATAAGACCACCAGAGCGCAAGCGATCAAGGCTGGCTCTGACATTGGCGGAACGCGAAGAGATATCGCGTGACCTTAAGGTCGGCATGTCTGTGCGTTCTATTGCAAAGCGCCTATGCCGTGCACCTTCGACGATCAGTCGTGAGATTAAGCGTAACGGCGGTTTGAGGCGATACCGGGCAGCGGCATCTGACAAAGCGGCTTGGGACCGGGCACACCGCCCCAAACGATGTAAGCTGGCTGGCAATCCGATGCTGCGGCGGACGGTTGCAAGCAAACTAAAGCACTTGTGGTCTCCGCAGCAGATTGCAGGATGGCTCAAAAGACAATATCCCAGACAAGTGTCCAATCAGATATCTCATGAGACTATCTATCGCAGCCTGTTCATTCAGACACGTGGCGTGCTCGAGAAAGAGTTGCTGGCCTATCTACGATCTCCACGCTCCATGCGACGGTCGCGCCACACGACACTAAAAGGCAAGAAGTTGGGTCAGATCAAGAACATGGTCTCGATCCGCGAGAGACCCGCATCAGTCGAAGACAGGGCTGTTCCCGCCCATTGGGAAGGCGATCTGATAGCTGGGCCTAAAAACAGTTATATCGCTACATTGGTCGAACGGCATTCGCGTTATGTCATGCTGATCAAAGTGAAGAACAGAGATACCGAGAATGTTGTCTCTGCCCTCATCAAACATGCTGGCAAATTACCAGGCCAACTCTACAAATCTCTGACCTGGGATAGAGGCAAGGAGCTGTCCGATCACGAGCGCTTCAAAATTGCAACGAATATCGATGTTTACTTCTGTGATCCCAAAAGCCCTTGGCAGCGGGGCTCAAATGAAAATACCAATCGGTTGCTACGCCAGTACTTCCCAAAGGGCACCGATCTATCGGTCCATAGCCAGGCAAAGCTCAATGCTGTAGCCAGACAGCTGAACGAGCGGCCCAGAAAGACCCTCGAATACGAAACACCTGCCGAGCGGTTCGGCGCATGTGTTGCAGCGATCAGTTGAAATCACCCACCCAAAGCGAACATTGCGGAATTCGCGGGCATGCGGTCGACATTTAGCATATGCATGCTCGTATGCACATCAGCGATCAGCGCCTGCCAGACGAACCAAGTCTCGATATCCACCCTGACGTTCTGCTGGAACGGCCAAACCTCGGGATGTTCTTCGGACTGATCGTTGCGACTTGGGCCGATATTGAGGGCAGATTGGATGCGATCTTCCTCCTGTGCGCGAATGATAGAGCCGCACTTACGGAGATGCAGGCAATCAAGGGCTGGGACAAGCGCAGCAAGTTCTTCATTGGCCACGTGAAGAGCCAGCAGGGAGACGCTCTTGCTATCGAAGTTCGGGCGATATTGCGCCATGTCGCACTGCCCGCAAACAAGCGGCATGACATCGCGCACGGCATTTGGGCAATATGCAAAGAATTGCCAGACGGTCTGGTCGTTGCCAACTCGGAGATTTACACCGGGGCGGTTGAAGAGGCGCTACGTGCCGAGGCCGAAAATACTCCGAAGCTTGTCGTCAATTAGGACCGCATGCTGGATACAGCGCGTGTGGTCACCGCTGCGCATCTCAGCCAGTTGCTAGCCGAACTCCGCGAGGCGCGAAATCTCCTGCACAACTTCATGATCGAGAAGATGCCAGCTGTGGTACATGTCCGCAGCCGCGAAGCCCTGCCCCGCGCAGCCGATCATCCGGACATCGCCGAGCGAATTCGCAACGCCGAGGCAGGCATCAAGAAGCGGGACAGAGGACGGCCTCCCCCGAAATGACGCCGCGTTACAACAGGTTCGGCGATTGGAACGAGTGAAAGGAGAGCTGTACGACCACAAAAGAGCGCTCGGCTGTCATGCCCATCAGCGCGTCTGGATGTCGGGTTCTGCCAATTAGCTTTCCAAAAGGGACAGGCAGCTAGCCATTCAATTGGCGCCATCAAACGACGCTAAATCTAATGTCCGCTTTCGAGATGATGCGGACATTCGTTCTATAGTCCAGTTTCGGTCAAGTCTGGAACTGGGCCGTTTGGAGACGGGCCGCTGTGGGCACGTGAACAAGAATAGCTGACATTCGGAAATGACCCATTACGGACATTTCCGAATGTCAGCTATGTGCGCAAAAGCGGAAATTGAAATTACAATTCAGATTTTCCCAATTCGTGCTTGTACTTCGTACTATCGCCGACATCATTTGCGTCGGGAGCAGATTACTGACCCATCGCAATCAACTTCCGTCTAATCCAAAGGCATAAGCAAAGGCATTGGGCTCGTAATATTCCCTAAACAAAGTGATCTTGCCGTTTTCGGTATGAAACAACCCAAAATAACTTTGCTTATATTGACGGCCCGTAGGGATGACCTCGACTGAACCCTTATACTCAACCGCTACAATATTTGCGTCCTTAGTAGGGTAAAAGACCATTCCATCGGTAAACTCGGCTTTGCCTGAAACTTCTGGCCATCCCGCATAGACAGCGATTAGAGCTTCACGCCCAACAACACGCTTGGGATGTCCAGGTGGCGAATAAGGCATATCTTGCACGGCATCCTCAGCCCAGACATTGTTCACGCGCTCCATGTCCTTATCCTCAAGCCCGGTGAGAAAATCCATAACCGTGCTGCGGGCTTGTTGCTCTGCAATATAGGGATTTGGGTTGGCCTTGGCCTGTTTAATTGCCGGACCGACAAGATCTCGGCTTCCTTGCTCGCCGGTCAGAACAAGTTGATGGAAGGTGATCTTCCAGTCACCGTGATCGCGCTGCAAACGGTACTTATATTCGCCGGATACCTGCCAATGCTGTCCAGAGAACCAATGATCAGCAATCACATCGGCGCTTGCCAAAGCCGATCCGCCATTGATGGTGACGGTGATATTGTTGATATCATGGCGGGTGCGATCAAATCCGGGTAACACATTCGCCCATTCAGTCATAAGGGCCGTGTTGCTTTTGATCGTCGCCGGTTCGCCGGATAGAGAATTATAGTCGATCTCAACCTCCGGTGCATATAGTGCTTCCAGAGCAAAAAACTCTCCGCGGTCGGCAAAGGTACCAACACTCTCAATCACGGTATGGATTGCTGCTTCTTCCGGCGTGAGAGCGAAGGCGGGGCTGGTAGATACCAGCCCCAGGGTGATAATTGATTTCAGTGCAGTTTTATTCATTGTCTTATTCCTTGTTCCAGATGGCTTTAGCGGAGTGTTTGATGGAAGTGATCTGCGGCAAAGTCAGCAGCCTGCCTGACCGGATCAGTCTGATCATAAAAGTCTAACTGACCGACATTATCGAGCCACTTTTGGGTTTTTGGTCCTTTGAGAGCCGTATAAAAAGCTTCCGCACCTTGTGGTATGGCAGCAGCCTGGGAATGCATAATCGCAACCGGCAGGTCGTCCATTTGAGCTGCAATCGCAATCGCATCATATGTCAACCAAGGCTTCCATGAAGCCAGATTGAATTGATTAACATATTCAGGGATCAAACCGCGAGAACTGTCCGTATAGTAAGGCGCTTGCTGCATTAGAGCGGTATCATCGGTCGTACTTGCCGCCGTGATCATCATCGGATTTTCCGAAGCTTCTGCCTCCTCTCCTACGGCAATCAACTGAGCAACAGCTTCACTGCCACCATAAACCGCGTCGACTATTGCTGCATCGTGGAGCCAAGGCGCCACGAGAGCTACAGACCGGATATAAGGAGAGTCCACAGCGGCACCTGCTGCATATCCGGCGCTCGCACAGATACCCAAAGCTGCTATACGATCGGGATCAATTGAAACGTGGCTGGCGAGAAATTCGGCAGCGGCTACAATATCAGCTGTCTTCGTTATTGGGTCTTCAATCTGACGTTCTGAGCCTTCAGATTGACCCCAACCGGTAAAGTCAAACGCCAGTGCAGCAAATCCACGATCCGCCATCTCTGCGGCATAAGTTGCTGGCATCTGCTCTTTCACCGATGTCCAGGAACCCGATACAATAACAGCTGGCAACTTTTCTCCAGCCTGATGATCGTCCGGGAGATAGAGGTCACCGACGAGGCGTTGACCATTGGATTCGAACATAACTCGCTGTGACGAGGCAGCTTCTGCTGGATTGGTGAGAGAAAGAGCCGTGATAGCGGCTGCGGTAGTAAGTAGTGTGTTTTTCATTTTTCATTCCTTTCATCGAGTTGATGAGAGGGTTATGCCGCCCAACCCGAAATCAGGATTGAACAGGCCAATGAAAGTTTTTGAAGATTCCTGCTATTTGTGCCCCTGAGCCGTTTATGCCAAAACTTGCCGGACTGGAATAAAGGGTAGGTCAGTTACTCTTGCGATAGTCACGCGGTGTCTGACCGGTGAGCCGCTTGAATATTCGGGTGAAATGCGGTTGATCGGAAAATCCGCAAGCCAGCGCAATGTCGATCAAAGGCCGCTGTGCGTCCTGGAGCATCCGCTTTGCCTGCTCGATCCTATAGTCCATTAGAAATTGGTATGGTGTCTCGCCAAGAACCTGACGGAACAGGCGAGCAAAATGCGCTGTACTCAAACCTGCCTCTTTTGCCAGATCTTCGATCGTCAACGATGACCCGAAATGGAGTTGGACATGCTTGAGCACGCGCTTGTAATGCTGGGCTGTAAAGCCTCTGGTAAAGTCCAAAACCTCGCTGCGCTTTTCACCATAGCCGTCAATCAGTTTTACTAAGAAGACGCGGCTTAATGCATCAAACATCACATCAGAACCAGGCCCACCAGCCTGCAAGCCGGTTAGCACCATCTCAGCCGATCCCACGAGATCGGCATCGAGCTGTTGCGGAACATCTCGCAAATGCCGATCAGTCAAGATCACGCCGATTTCTGAATGGGCAAACCTTTCCAGTTGATCTGGATCCAGGGTCACCACAATGACATTGCTGGGTTCATGCCAGCGCCAACCGCTTTCGATACCCGCTGGCGTGATTACGACTTCGTTCTGACGATAAGTAAAATCCCTATGTTTACCGCCTCTCCAATTCTCCACCCTGTGATCTTTGGGATTGCGGTTGAGCAATATGTGATGCTGGTCAAACACCATAGTCGGCATTTCTGCCGGCTCTGCTTCAAAAAATTCCAGATTGAGTAAATGGCGTGCGTTAAGGCGAACGGTATCATAGCTTCTCAAGATAGCTTCCGAAGGGTAGATATCCTGATATTTTTTCATGCGACATGAATATGTCATCCAGGTATGGCTGGCAACTGTTCACATATCCTATATTATTTTCAGCTCCCGTGGCGACAATGTTCGGATCTGACCATAAGTCATATCATGTTGCCGCTTTTCCGTATCCGCTATGGGCACAAAAGCGGACGTTAATAATATCACCAAGCCTAGCGCTGCTTACGGCCGCGAAGTGAAAATCTCCAAGGACGGCGAGATTTACCAAATTCCAGGGAACGCCGCGGGGTAGCGGTTTCGGTTAACAGCTTACGGTTTCGTTCGAGGAAAATTGCAGTGATGATTCCTGCGATTGCGCCAAACAGATGCGATTCAAAGGAAACGAAGCCGGCGGTGGGCAATACACCAAACGCCATGCCGCCGTAGAAAAAGACAACGCCAAGCGCGATAACGATATTCCGAAAACTGCGCTCTATCCATCCGAGTGCGATGATCAGGCTCCATAATCCGAATATCCAGCCGCTTGCGCCAATATGCAGGGCATCGCGGGCAAATAGCCAAACGAGGATGCCGGTGATGGCGATGATCAGGAAGCTCGCGACCAGAAAATAGCGCCTGCCATTGAGCAAACACAGGAAACTGAACACCACTATCGCAAGCATGTTATTTCCCAGATGCGTGAAATCACCATGCAACCACGGCGCGGCGAAGATCGTGTAAATGCTGTCAATTTCGCGCGGTTCGATGCCGTAACTATTCAGATAGCCGCCGGATAACAGATTGGCTATATGGACCGCGACAAATATTCCGAATAGAATCGCTATGACTTTCAGGCGTTCTATCAGGTTGGGAATTTTCATTGGTCCGTTTAACCTAGCATCCGGTCAACCGCACTGCAAACTTGCAGGAAACGGAGCGGCTGCTTTGGGCGCAAAAGCGGACATTAGGAATGCGGAAGTTGCCGGTCGGGTAAGCGCCCTAATTGTCGTCATTACCACGCCCATAGTTTGATCCTGAAAGCAGCCGTTCTACGCTTTATATTTTCTCGTGCTCGAATGTCATCAACTGGGCCGTTAGCAGAATGACGGCTTTTGGCAGAACGTTCGCGGAAGCCGGCATAGCGCTGATTTGAGCACAATTCGGAGCGGGTGGTCAGGTCAATGCCGTCTGTTCTCTGTTAAGATATCGCTTGCAATGCGCCAAGATTTTCCGTTGATAAAGTGCATCGAACGAGGGGGGCTTAAGCAATGGAGTTAAACGAGCTTCCACCGAAAGACGGTACAATCCGAGCCTATTGCGAAAATTGTAGTGGTCCAATCGACCTCATCTTTACGCCGTTTCATGAAATTGTGTCTGGTGTTGAAATCGACATGGACGGCTTGCCGACACTCGAATGTCCCCCGTGTGGCTGGCGTACACTTCCCGACCGGACGCGCTTCTCAATCATGCAAGCGCACGAGAAGGCTACGAACGAGGGTGTCCCGATTTTCAAAAGCAAGCGCAACAAAATCATTGAGGATTTCGGCTTCATCGATGTCCCGTTTAATTACGATCCAGACGATTTTTACTATTATCCTGGTCTCGAACGCCCGTGGAACAAGGGATTCTTGACCCCCGTATATTTTAACCGAAAGGTGATTGCCAAATTTGACGCTGATCCGTCCTATCACGTCCGTTACGCTTCGCCCACCTATGGCGACATATTCGGAGACGGCTTCTCGATCGCGTTCGGAATCAATCGGCACGGCCATCTGATAATGTGGTTGGGCGACATCGCGAAACTTCCCAAGTCAGAACAGTATTATCTGATGAGTGAAAACCAGCCATCAGACCATTGTCTCGGGAGCGAATTCTACGACGGCCAAATCGAGTGCATCTTCACCGAACCACCGCGCGAGACACTCCTGTTCGCAGGTCGGTCCGATTTCCTCGTGGCCGCTTTCAAACTCTGGGGTGCCAAGCTCGCTCATCTCGACAACGTGGTTCTTGAGCTCGCGGCGCAGCTGACGCGCCCGGTTCATGATACGTCCGCGCAGCGCCACGCTCTCTCGGACAATTTGAACAAGGTCCATATTGAATCGCTCGATAATGCCGCGCTCGGGAAGCTCATCGGCGACCTAGGCATAGTCTGCAACGGAACGCGCCAGCTAAAGCGCCTTCAGGCACTGCTTGAGAAGATCGCTGACGGCGGCCAAATTTACGCGCTGATGACGCCGTTCTATGCGCTCTATGATTTTCGCGTTTCCTATTCGCATCTCGGCTCGATCGAGGGCGCGACAGAGACAATGAAATCGGTCACAAACCGGCTGAACCTCGCCGAGGATGCCATGGTGACTGACATTTATGACCGGCTGCTTGAGCAGATGATCAATTCCTATTCTGCCTTAACCGAACTGGTAACGAGCGCACTTTCTTCCGAGGCCGGCGGTACATAGACGAAAGTCAGCTTTTGAGGTCAGTATTGGTTGATCCGAACGTCTGGGATTAGTCGAAAGCAAAATTCCACTAAAGTACCTTTCGAGGTATTCGGATTTACTCTACAATTTGCAAGTTATGGCAATATCCAAATCTGTAGGTGTAACGCCAACTGAACGACTACTTGCGAAACTTTGCGAAGACACGTTCCTGAAACTCTGGAGCTATCCCAACCCTTTTCGTGACGACGGCGATGAATTATGTGATCTCCTCGTTGTTTTTGGGAACGACGTGTTAATCTTTTTCGATAGAGAAAATCGGAGGTTTGATAACAATCCGCAAGATGTGAACCTAGCTTGGAAACGTTGGAAGAAAACGGTTATCGACAAGCAGATTGGCACAGCACATGGTGCAGAGCGTTACATCAGAATGGGGCGGTCAATCTATTTGGATGCGAAAAAGACTCAAGCATTCCCCATCCCGATAGATTTAGAAAATACCTGTTTTCACAAAATCGTCGTTGCACATGGGGTTAGAGAAGCTTGTAAGAATGCTTCCCCAATGAATGTTTCTGGAAGCTTAGCAATTTCTTATGGGCCGGATAGCTCAACAAGCCCATCGGAGCCGTTTTTTCTAAACCTTGATCGCTCGAAGCCTGTTCATGTCCTTGATAGTGAAAACTTGGAAATTGCGCTCAACGAACTCGACACCATATTTGATTTCACCGCCTATTTGGACGCAAAGGTTGAAGCGATCCAACGACATACCTTCCTAACTTATTGCGGAGAAGAGGATGTTGTTGCCCACTATTTCTTGAATTTCGACAACAAGAAAAAACGACACATGATCGGAACTTTTGATAATTTTGATTCTGTCCACATTGGTGAAGGCGAGTGGAAAGACTTTGCCAACAGCGAATTATACGTCCGGCGGAAAGAGGCTAACAAGAGTTCCTACTTCTGGGATCGCTTACTTCAGATCACTTCCAACAATGCGCTTAAGGGAACGTTAGAAGGTAACAGCGAACCTTTTCTTGGCAAGAGTGCACTGCATTTTATGGCCAAAGAACCGCGTTTTTCAAGACGTGGATTGGCAGACCATATATTGAAGTCAATTGCAGATTTCCCTGCAACAGATGCGCCAATCGTTCGAAACGTTTCGCTTATGCCGTCGTTTTACAGCGGAACCGTCTATGTTTTTTTGCAAGTCAAAGTGCAATGTATGTCGCAAAGTGCGCAAGAACATCGGGAAGTCCGGTCGACAATGCTCGAAATCGCGTGTGCTGCAGCTAAGCTGAAATTCCCCGACATAGAAAGAGTAATTGGTATAGCGACAGACGCGCCCAAATTTTCTGGAAAAAGTAACTCGGAAGATTTGGTTCTCATGGAGTTTCAGGATTGGAGCGCTGAACGGAGGGCGCATTACGAAGAGGCAAACAAAGAACTTCGGTTTTTTGCTACAGCGCAAATGCAAAAGACAAAGAAAACGATTACAGAGTTTCCTAAACCTTCGATCCGAAAGCCTCGTAACCAGAAGCGTGTAAAAATTGGACGGAATGATCCATGTCCTTGCGGGTCCGGCCTCAAATTAAAAAAATGCTGTGGTCGCTAGCAGCGAGCAATCTCCAGCAGTGAGCTTTTTTTCTTGTGGCGCGAAAGAGCAGTGCAACGCGGAGAAGGTAGCCCGGACTGAAGTGGCTGATCCACAACCTTGATGCTGGTTAGAGCCGCTCGACAGAAATTAACGACCAAGACGGTCAGAGCTAGTAGCATCCAAATAATTGACCTTGAAAAGCAGACATTTCTCAAACGCACGTCGCCAGTGCTTAGAAAGCGGCTGTGCACGACGTCCTCGAATGAGGACGCATATCGGCTCGAAAGAAAGTAAACCTCTGATCTAACGCCCGAGATTCAACCAGCCGGTGTTGACGGCAACAATGTTGTCACTGGCGGAGATAGAGAGCTGGTCTTTTAGTTTGAGGAATAGTCCAACGCCAGCAATACCCGATGGTTCAGTATTCAGTTCGATGGCCGCAGCTTTGTCCAAGGCTTCCATCGCGTGTATGTCTTCTAATTCGTAGATGCCAGAATGAGCACCTAGTGTTTCCTTTTTGACCAGTTCATCAACCTTCTTCTCAATCGCCTCATGAGAAGGGGTGAACTTAGCCCAAAGTTTGGTCATGCGCGTTCTTTGGATTTTTGGCTTTGCACCCATGACATGAATGCCTGTCAAGTCGTCGCGCGCATTTTTGAGCCGATCATGTGGAACCTTGTTGTTGTTCGTTTCACTTTCAATGATACGAATAATGTTTGCGAATAAGTCGCCCGAACCAACGGGCACGAATATGTAATCTGGCTGCAGAGCTAAGATTTCGTATGTTAGCCAATCATAATAACTCTGTTCAAACGGGCTATCTGCGTCGCGAGATGTCACATCTATATCAAAGTCTGGACGGCAGCCAAACAACTCGAACAAGGCGTCGCTTGAGATTTCCTCCTTGTCTAGATTGGCCCGCCTTACTTCCGCACCGATTGCCTCCAATTTCTCCTCCAGCTCGTCGGGAACTCTGCCACTATTACTATCTAATAAGACCCTCAGTGAAGGTAGGCCATACAGCTGAAGCAGGGATTGCAAAGCCATCGCGGCGCTACCAGCCGAGATAATAGCCAGTACCGGTATGGCTATTTTCGCTGCTGCCGAGGATGCAGAATTTAGCTCTTCCTCAATTCGCTCTCTGTAGCGAATCAACTTTTCCCAAGCCCACCGGTCCTTGTGTGAACCAGTCGGATTCCTAGATTCATCTTTGATCATGAGCTTGTACGTGCCTAGTTCCAGCTCCGCTGCACCTGTGGCTGGAAATCTAGGCGATAGATGCGGGAACTCAGGTGCCCTGGCGTTCTTTTCCTTGGATGGTTTTGGGATTGTTCTAATGATCTTCTCGAGGTGTTCGCGGTCGTATCGGCCAATCGCTCTTCCTCCCGCTTTATCAACAAGCCCAGGCGGCATCTCGGCAAGCAATGACTGTAGTTTGCGCTTTTCAGTATCACAGCCCCAGACAGATTGTGTGTCCTCTTCGAGCAGTTCAAAAAGCGTTTGCGTGGCTTGAGTCAATAGATCCAAAAGTTGGGGGCGGCGTTCCTCCTCCCAGTGGGCAGGCTTGAGATACGACCTGAGAGTTCTTCGCTCGTTTGTGTTGATCTTCATTCGGGCTGCAATGTCATCCACGGAGTGGTTTGATTTCTTCAGTATACTTGTGGCGACTTCGGCGATCCGAACTTTTCTATCGCCGTCCTTCCAGAAGGTTTTGTGCCGTTGATAGTCTACCTGATTGCCCCTCATATTCCGCCCCACTTGCTCCAAATAAAGATCGTTAGTTTCATCGGAACAAAGTAAGTGTCAACTTTTAGTTTTCCTAAAGCTTGTTCGAGTTTGATTTAACAAGGAGCGTACTCTGCTGAGCTTTCAGATAGCTTGAGCTGAAGCGAGCAATATTGAAGCGAAGTTGACCATTCTCTGCACTAGGATGGCACGGCCATGACTCTAGGAGGAAGGTGCGGGCTACCAGTAAATCCTGTTTCGGTCCGTCGGTGGCGCTAATCTGGCGATCACTGGTCCGGTCGAAAAAGACCTTGTGCCTAGAGAAAGGAAAAAACTATGAATACTGCGACGAATGTCATTGAATTGAGCCGGAAGGCTTGGCTGTCAAAGGATCATGAGCTTTTCGGTAGAATCATGGGCTATGATCATCCGATACTCCGCGAACGAATGAACGTGAAGTACGGTTGGACTGAAGAGAAGACGAGCGAGCTCTTCCTTGAAATGAAACGCTTCCTCTTCCTCTGCGCGACAAATGAGGTGTCGCTCGCACCGCCCGAAGAGGTGGATGAGATTTGGCACAACTTCATTCTGTTCACGCGTGATTACGCGGATTTCTGCGAGAATGTCGTTGGCATTTTCATCAACCACCGCCCGATGAGCGAGGCAGAGAAATCCGGCTCTGACGGCACGTTGGTTCATGACACTCTTGCAATTGCACGCAGCTCTTTTGGTGACCTGTCTGAGCATTGGAACTTCAAGAAGATGCCAGGCAGCTGCGGAGATGGTGTTTGTGGTGCATCGACAAACTGTCAGGACTAACTTGCAAGGCCGACATCAAATCAGAACGGTCACCGCCGATAATGGTGGTGACCGTTTTCGTATCCGACTGGCGAAAGAGAGCGATGCGCTCCCGCTACATGCGGCATTTAAGGCAATTGAAAGCGACACCAAAAGATTAATGATTCGCACCCCTATCCCAGAGCCAGATGAACTTGGGGTTCAATTGCGCAATGGCCGCGCCTCTGGCACGCATCTTTACCTGTTCTGCTACCGTTGCGATATATGCGCTGGCTACATGCGGATAGCGCAAGCGGGCGGATATGGCTCCAAAGGCCGAGCGCAATTTTCTACCGCTATAGTCCCAGCTTTTCGACGTCAGGGGTTGGGGATCAGGATCACAGAGCATGCAATCAAGCTCGCAAGTCGGATTAGTATTCATAGAATGCAGATGCTGGTCCATCCGGGGAACTCAGCATCTATCGGATTACATCAGTCGCTCGGCTTTTCGATTGAAGGGCGATTCCGCGACTATGTTTGGCAAGGCGAAAGTTTTGAAGATCGGTTGATGCTGGCTCGAATAATTTAGCAACAATATGCTTTCCTTGCAGTGATTGCTTCTGCGCATCTCGCTATGTCGAAATAGCAAAATTTATACTTAACCTGCTCACAGTCCCCTCGTCAGTCCACCGGAATGTCCGACAATGTGGTGCAAAGCGGACATAACCAGACAGTCCGCAATCGGCCCAATTGCAGCCTTCCGGATATGGTTATTCGGGTGCTTGCTTTTCATCCAGTTGTTTTCATCCAACAAGGCCAAAATTAGAGTCCGCCATCGGGATAATGCTACCATTCTGATTTTCAAATACCGGCCTTCAAGAGCTAAAGTATCTCGCAGTCATCCGACCTATATTTTGAATTGCCACAAGCCCCCTATCAACACATTTGGCCATCGATAGGCGTCCATATTGAGCACATTGTGAATACTGATAAACACCTTGATTTCAATTGAATAGCACACATTTGAATGGAGATCGCCCACAAGGGGACAACACATCTCCATCCAGCGACCACATTAAATAGCATCAGAAAACAGCCAAAATCAGCACCCAGAAGGATGCGTAAGGTGTGCCACTACCCCCCACACCCCTAGCCTAACCCGCAAGCAATTCTGATATTTTGTTTTAAAACAGATTCTCGAACGCAGTAGCGCCCGCCGCAACACATAGAATTCTCAATTCAGTCGGCGATTTTAAACCCGGGATCACAAACCGGACCAAAGGCAAACTCACTTATGTAGGGATCGCGCAGAGCCCTTGCCTCAATCCCCTGCACTCCCAAGCTCCGATCAACCCGTCCCCGTGTTTCCAGAGCCTGTTCAAACTCAGTCAGGAGCTTGAGCATCTTCGAGAGCCCCCTACCAGCCAGACAGAAAAATATAGCCCGCTGATAATCGCGGCAATCTGCAGACAATATTTCTGACAACGGCGCTTTGCCCAGAAACTGATTTTGATCCAGTAGAGAAATCGCTTCTCTTAGTTCCTGGACAGAATAATACGCCTCATCAATGCCCATCCCTATCGTAAGATTGGCCATCGCGCGCATTTCATTGGAGGGATGCTCCATTGCCAAATCTTTGAGGATCAAATCCGGATCGACAGGATCACATATAAATTTTTTCATCGTTCATCCTCCCTGCACTCCTGTCCGACGAGCAGCCATCACAACGATATCTACTTCTCTAGCTTGCAGTCTTTTTAACGGTTTCGCTCCATCCAGATCATGGTGGTGATTCACCAAGAAGTTCAGAATATACCAGCCATTATCACTTGGAAGAGCTCCCAGGACAGTTTGCAGTCCAGATAAAGGTCGTCCGTCATCCGAAAATTGCGCGGCTGGAAATAGCAAGTTGCCATCGTCGTCAGTGACAGCGAATATGGCTTTGTCTTGTACAAGTTTGGAAACAGCCTGCCCCGATACATCACCGAGAAGGGAGCACAGTTGATCCAGACTATATGCACCGCCGGAGCCCTTCAAATCTGCCTTTGCGTTTTCCCTACCACGAAGGATGAGCCGTTCGAGCAGACCAAGCTCACATGATTTATCTGGCTTAATGGTCATGCATAGCCGCCCATCGCCATATGATCGAGATAGTCATGTACCATCTTTGGATTGCCTTCATCAACCACTTGCGCAGCCGTCATCCCGTCCAAAGCCGGAATGGGATAAGACCGGTACCACGCATAAGCCAATTCAGAACTGCCCGCCCATTGGGCTATGCGTGCAATGACTTTCTCTTTCTCGGTCATTTCAAACCGTATCTTTATTCCCGCGCCATTTTTCTCCAGGCTTGGCTTCGACAATCATCACGTGCGATTTATTTCCATGTACAATATGGCGGTAGATCTCAACGGCCCGCCTTCGCGAGATCCGCTCCTCATCTATCATGAGCCGGTACACAATCCATTCGCCATTTAGTTTTTGTTCAAGATCAGGACCAGCCAAGCGAAGAAGGGTTTCGAGATATCGTTCAGATGCCAGACGATCAGCGCGCACGACATAGGCCGTCATCGCTGTCCCGATTACGGTCATTGCAATCACTGGAATGATAAAAGCCTCATCGACAAAACATAGGGCTGCAAATATCATCTGCAAACTCCAACAGATCATGGGAGCTTCAATATGATAGATGTCGACCAGCACCGGCAGCTCCCGAACCTTATCGCCCAAGCTTTGTGTCATTGCTCATTCTCCTTTTGTCCATACGCCAACAACTCGGAGGGACCGGGAAGACAGACCGGTAGTGCATCATTGTCGATGTGTCTGCTCATCAAGACATTGCTAATGATGTGCGGGTGGTCAAAGCGCCCGATCAATTTCAACACTTGGCCCACGATCAATCCCAAGCTCGAGAACCACAGAAATAGCGGTTCCCGTTGGGCGCGCGATAGGGAGAGAGGTTTTCGATTTTGGTCCAGACCCGCTCTCGCGTGTCAGCCGTGAAGACATCTTTGATCAACTGGATTTCTGCCAAGGGCCCGCGCTTATTGATCACCCTGCCGCAACTCGTCAGATCACCTATTTCAAGATTAGCCTGAAAGGATGCAGTTTCTGCCTCCGCTCTGCTTTGTTCTGCATCAACCTTTGCTCGCCGTTGTCTTTCTTCTTCCAAATGCCGCTTTTTATCTTCTTCAAAAGCCTGAGCAAATGGCCCTTCAATTTGACGCACAACTTCAGGCGTCCATTGGATGATCCGGCTGAACAGCAGCCAACCTTTTTCCGGATGACGCCCCTTCACCATAGGCATGATAGATACAAACCAGCTATCTGCCCCATCAAAGGAGCATGAGAATAGTCCGTAGTAGGCCGCTTCAAAATAGCTTTCAGATTGGTCTTTGGACAGCTGCGAGGCATAGATCAGCATATTGCTGGTTATCTCTCCCCTGCCCTCACTGGTTTCGATTTTGGTTCCTCGATCACCTTTCCAATTTAGTCGTCGTGGCTCCAAAATCTGCTTGAAAGCTCCTTTTTGCCTTTTGCAGATTTTTCCTATCCGTTTGATCGATCGGTTATCTATAATCCGCGTTTCCACAATATAGGAATCGTCAGCCAGTTTGCCGGGTTTTATATATTGAAAGTTGGTAGGGTGCCGGAAGCCGGTTGTTTTGCCAAAGCGCTTGTCCATAGACTGGATCAACTCCGCTTGTTTATCAGTATCGGCAGCAAACGCTGGAAACTGTAACAACGCGGAAGCGGCAATCATTGCTGACAGCATTCTTTCTCCAAAGCGATGTTTGATCATGGCCGCCTCACATCGCGCCAAGGCACTGGGCCAGAGCAACAGGATGGTCGGAACCTGCACGCACCAAATTTTCCCGTGCGAGGCGTTTTTTAAACTCCCTTCCCTGCTCTGCGCGCAGCAACTCAAAAAGACCTAAATGCACAGGACTTGCGTAGAGCTTAGTGATGCGGCTCCAGAATTCGCGATGTCCAGGTCTGCCGGACGAAACCAGTTTTTCCCGAAAATCCGGATCTATTTCTTGCAGCAGGAACGTCTGCACCGCTACCATTGGATCAAAGTCTTGTCCGTATACCAATGCTGGCAACCAGCGGTTCTGCATGAGCACGCCGGCTTCCAGATCAGGATTATCGAAATTTGTCCACCAATCGCCGATAAGCGCAATCATTACTTCCAGCGCGTGAATGTCATTTTTTACCAGTTCAAAAAATTCGCGGCGTAGCGTTGCAGTTTCTGCTCCAGCATACGTGTCGAACATGCTGGCAACAACATCCTGTTCCAAGAGATGATATTCCAGACGCTCAGCCCAGATAGGGAAATTGAGAAATTTCCCATCAACAAAATGATCGGTCTCATCGCTGCTAAAGTCACTCAACGCATAAACCGCCGCCACCGCAATGCGACTGGCGAGGTAATTTGCAAATGCCTGCGGTTCGCATTCTTGCAACATCTGAGCGAGAGTGCTGCGACTTTGCGATGTCGGAAAAGTTTCTCTCGGAGAGGTAACACGTGGTCCGAGAAAGCTATGTATTAATTCATCCAATGTCATCATCGCCTCCTGCATGTTGCAAACAAAGAGGCGGGCCCGTTAGCCGGGTGTTACAAACCTGGACTCTCGCACAGGCGCTGCCGCCTTTGGGCAGAACCTTGGACATACGCGACAGCCACCCGGCCAGAATTAACTGACCGGACGAGAGTTCAGAGGTTTGTACGCCTCACAGATCGGGATTGACCGAGCTGCAGTTGAATCATGGCAAATATGGGGTCCGCTGGCAATCGGAAATACCATGCAGTGCATTTTCAGCGTACTGATTAGGTTGAAGGCTGGATCAGTTGGAGCGCATTATAAGATCTGGGAAAGCTGGAAAGTTAAATGTCCACTTAGTCCCGAAAGTGGATGCTAGCAGTCCTATAGTCTCATTCAATAAAGAGGAGGGCACCTATAATAGCTGAAGCGCTGATTTCGATCCTAAAGAAGAGAGCGTTTGACCTGCCCCATCAGGGTGGTCCACCGGATAAGTTAGGGTTCCGGCGGTTGTGGTCGCCCGGCTGGACGGCCTGG